>JANOHL010000083.1:0-83254 GCA_031406495.1 Sphingomonadales bacterium
CCTCGCCCTTCAGCGCGATGCCGGGACCCGAAGAGCTGGTGATGCCCAGCTGCTCTGCGTAGCTCGCGCCGATGGCCGACGCGATGGCGGCGATCTCGTCCTCGGCCTGAAATGTGGTGATGCCATATTCCTTGAGACGGCTGAGATGGTGGAGGATCGCCGACGCCGGCGTAATCGGATAGCCGCCGAAGAATATCTTGAGGCCAGCCAGTTGCGCCCCGGCGACAAGGCCGAACGAAATCGACTCGGCGCCGGTAACGGTGCGGTAAAGCCCTGGCGAAACGGGTGCGGCATCGACGTGGAATTGCTTGAGCGGCCCGGACAACTCAGCCGTCTCGCCATAAGCGTGACCGGCATTCAGCGCCGCGACGTTGGCGTCGGCCAGAACCTGGTTCTTGGCGAATTTCGCATTCAACCAATCGACAATTGGTTGCCGGTCGCGGTCGAACATCCACAGCGCCAGCCCCAGCGTCCACATATTCTTGCAGCGCAGCGCGTCCTTGTTGCCCATGCCGAACGGCTTGACAGCTTCCAGTGTCAGCGCGCTGATATCGAACGCCAGCACCTGCCATTTGGCAAGACTGCCGTCATCGATCGGGTTCGCGGTATATTTCGCCTTGTCGAGATTGCGCTGGTTGAACTCGCCGGTGTCCGCAATGATCAGCCCGCCTTCGCGCAAGCTCCCGACGTTCGTCTTTAGTGCCGCCGGGTTCATCGCCACCAGCACGTCTGGTTGATCGCCAGCGGTATCTATCGCCTGCGAACCGAAGTTGATCTGGAAAGCCGAAACACCGAACAATGTGCCGAGCGGCGCGCGAATTTCGGCAGGGAAATCAGGGAAAGTGGCAAAGTCATTGCCTGCCAGAGCCGACGACAAGGTAAACTGCCCGCCGGTCAGCTGCATCCCGTCGCCGCTATCGCCGGCAAAGCGGACGACAACCGCCTCGCTATGTTCGGGCGCGCGCTCGCCCGTTGGTTCCTGTTTGAATGCCGTAGCCATCTGTTCCAGCCCGTGATTGTTTTGTAACTTTATCGCCATAATGCCTAGGCCGGTTCGCGGGGCACTGCAATTTAGAAAATCTTTGAAGGGGTGTTGCCTACTAGACGGCGGACGGGTCGCCGCTTACTACCGCTTTCAAACGGGAGAAGAGTAATGACCGGAGACCAACCCTATGTCCGCCCCGATGTTGCCGCGTTTCTGGCGTTTCTGAACGCGCAGCCGGGGCCGAAGTTGCATGAGCTCGAACCGGCACTGGCGCGGCAGATGATGGTGGCGATGGGCGAGGTCGGAGAATTGCCCCAGGGCGAACTTGCGATGATCCGGGACCTCGAATGTCCGGGGCCTTCCGGGCCGATCAAGCTTCGGCTGTTCGATGCACGCGAGGAACGCGGGGCCGGGCCGGTGATGGTTTTCTTCCACGGCGGCGGCTGGGTTATCGGCGATCTTGACACCCACGCCCCATATTGCGCCGAAGTCGCCAGGCAGCTCGATTTGCCGGTGATTGCCGTCGATTATCGTCTGGCACCCGAATATCCCTTTCCGGCAGCGCCGGAGGATTGCGAAGCGGCAGCACGCTGGGTCGCATCCAGCCCAGCCGAGCTCGGCCTTCAAGTCACCGGCCTGATTACGTCGGGCGACAGCGCGGGCGGCAACCTGACCGTCACCACGACGATGGCGCTACGCGACCGTCCGGCGGATGTACCCGTTATCCTGCAGCACCCGATCTACCCCGCCGTATCAGAGCATTTTGAATGGCCGAGTATGGTCACGTTCGCCGACGACCATTTACTGACCCGTGAGGCGATGGATTATTTCTATGGCGCTTATGCGCCGGACGGCGATGACTATCGCGGTGCGCCGCTGAAATTTGACCAGACAGGAATGCCGCCCAGCCTAGTTACCACGGCAAGCCTTGATCCATTATCCGACCAGGGCGTCGCCTATATCGCAGCATTGAAGGCTGCCGGTGTCCGGGTGGAGCATCGCAGTGCCGACGGCAACATTCACGGACACATCAACTTGCGGATGGGTATCCCGTCGTCGCAAGACGACGTCACCGGCAATATGACAGCGTTGAAGGCGATGCTTGCCGAGGCGATGGTGACCGCATGAGTTTTGGCGTATGACCGATCCCGCCAGCTTACCATACCGCCCGTGCGCGGGCATCATGCTTGCCAATATGGAAGGGCAGGTTTTCGTCGGACGACGGATCGACAGCAAACCCGAGGGCGATGCCTGGCAAATGCCGCAGGGCGGGATTGATGATGGCGAAGATCCGCGCGAAGCAGCTTTGCGCGAATTATGTGAGGAAACTGGCGTCAGCGCCGATCTGGTCGACATCATCGCGCAGAGCCCCGAAGAACATTATTATGATTTACCGCCCGAACTAATGGGCAAAATCTGGGGTGGTAAATATCGCGGGCAACGGCAAACCTGGTTCCTGATGCGCTTCAAAGGCAAGGACAGCGATGTCGATATTGCTACGAAACATGCCGAATTTTCGCTGTGGCAATGGGTAGCGCCCGAACAGCTGCCGCACCTGATTGTGCCGTTCAAGCGGCGGTTATACGAGGCGGTGGTCGCGGAGTTTGCCAACCTCATCTAGTCCCGTCATGCCAGCGAAAGCTAAAATGGTGCGTTCTTAGTTCGGTTTTGCTGCAGGTTGCTCACCCATCACAGGTTTGATTTCGACCACACTGGCTTGCAGCACCGGTTTTTCGCCTGCTCTGGTAATCACGCTGGCCAGACGGTTGACCGGTGCGCAGTCGGCGCGACACAGCATCCGCAGCCGCGCGAGGTTCTTTTTGGCAGGTTCAAGCGCACCCTTTGCCACCATCGCCTCGGCCTGCTCGGCAAGCGCGACCAGGTCGTTGGGGTCAAGCTCCAGCGCTTCCTTGTAAAAACGGATCGCCTTGCCGTTCAATCCTTGAGCCTGCACGACACGCGCCATTGCGACATAGGCCCCGCGGTTGCGCGGATCGACCGCAAGCGCGGTTTCGTACCAGCCGATGGCGTCCTCCAGCGCACCCGCCTTCGCCGCCTCGTCGCCCGACTGCATCAGCGCAAGTGACTGCGGATCGATGATATGATCCGGCTTTTTGCCGATACTCGCGCTCGAAATCATCGCAAGCGTAAGCGAAAGGGCAATAGCAGCAGGGGAAAAACGCATAATAAGCTTCCAGAGTTGGTGGACACTAACGGCTATCACAGCTTTTGCATCTTCGCGAAGAAAAATCCGTCGGTGCCGTCATGATATGGGGTGAGCAGAATGCCTTCGCCATGCGCGCGACCGGCAGGCAGATCGATTGGCGCAGCACGCCAGCCATCGTGTCGGTTGAGAAATTCAGCCATTTGCCCCCTGCCCTCATCGTCGAGCAACGAACATACCGCATAAACCAAATGTCCGCCCGGCGCGACCATTTCTGCAGCGATGCCGAGCACATTCGCTTGGACATCGATCACCTGTTTGAGCCGCGCCGGATTCAGCCGCCAGCGTGTTTCCGGGTTGCGCCGCCATGTGCCGCTGCCAGAACATGGCGCATCGATGAGGACAATGTCACAGGCGCCAGCCAAGTCGGCCAGCATTTCCCGTTCTTTGCCTGGATTGAGCAGCAGAGTTTCGATTTCAAGCGCCCCGGCGCGGTTGGCACGCGGTGTGAGTTGGTCGAGCCTCGCGCGGTTGGTATCGCTGGCAATTAACCGGCCCTTACCACCAAGATATGCCGCGAGCCCAAGCGTCTTGCCGCCAGCGCCAGCGCATAGGTCAAGGATGGTCATTCCGGGCTTTGCGGCGCAGGCGTCGACGATCAGCTGGCTGCCGAGATCCTGAATTTCAGCGCGGCCCTCGAAAATTGCCGGATGCTCATCAACCGCTCTGCCTGTTGGCAGACGCAAGGCGTAGGGCGATTGCGATAATATTTCCGTCTCAGGCATTTCCGCGACAACGTCTTCACGCGACGCTTTAAGCCCATTTACACGCAAATCGAGCGGTGCACGGTCAAGCAATGCCTTGCGCTCAGTTTCATCGACCAAATCCGCGAAGTGCGGCAATAACCATTGAGGCAGCAGACCTCCGCTGGCGCGCAGTTCGGTGGGATCAATGGCAGCGGGGCCATAATCGCTGCTATCAAACAAAGCTGCCAGATCGGCGTCGCTGTCGGCCATCGCGACAAAAGCGGCGCGCGCATTATCCGGCCGCTCGCCAAACCGGCGGATTGCGCCCCACGCCAGATCACGCACGGCACGCCGGTCCTTCGACCCGGCATAACGCCGTTCGGCAAAAAAGCGCTTCGCCAACTGGTCAGCCGACGGCCCATTGTCCCGCGCAGCGATGATAATCGCTTCGAGCAGTTCAATTGCCGATTGCAAACGGGCGGCGGGCCTCATGGCTTAGCGCGTTGGGTAATTTGGGGCTTCCCGTGTGATCGTGACATCATGCACATGGCTTTCGCGCAAGCCAGCATTGGTAATGCGGATAAACCGTGCACGCGCTTGCAGGTCTTCGATGGTGCGTGATCCGGTATAGCCCATCGCCGCCTTTACGCCGCCTACAAGTTGATGAATCACATCGCGCGCCGGACCCTTATAGGGCACCTGGCCCTCGATTCCTTCTGGAACCAGTTTCAGCTGATCCTGGATATCCTGCTGGAAATAGCGGTCCGCAGAGCCACGCGCCATCGCGCCGACCGACCCCATGCCGCGATAGCTTTTGTAGGTGCGGCCTTGGTACAAAAATGTGTCGCCCGGGGCCTCTTCGGTCCCTGCCAGCAACGATCCCACCATCACCGACGACGCCCCTGCTGCCAACGCCTTGGCGATATCGCCCGAGGTCCGCAGCCCGCCGTCGGCAATTATCGGAACGCCCGATTTGGCGGCTTCTTTCGCCGATTCCATTACGGCGGTCAGCTGCGGCACGCCCACACCGGCAACCACGCGCGTCGTGCAGATCGATCCCGGCCCGATGCCAACCTTGATGCCATCCGCACCCGCATTGATGAGCGCGCGCGTGGCTTCGGCAGTGGCGACATTACCCGCGACTACCTGTACTTCAGGGGCCATCTTCTTGATCTCGGCTACTGCGGCTGCGACCATCTTGCTGTGGCCATGCGCAGTATCGACAACGATCAGGTCGCATTCGGCGTCGATCAGTGCCTTGGTATACGCCAATCCCTTTTCGCCCACCGTGGTCGCGGCAGCAACGCGCAACCGGCCCGACGCGTCCTTGGTCGCGTGCGGGTAGTTGACCGCCTTTTCGATGTCCTTGACCGTTATCAGCCCTATGCAATGATAGTCGGCGTCGACCACCAGCAGTTTTTCGATACGGCGTTGATGCAACAACCGCCGTGCTTCGTCCTGACCTACGCCTGTCGAGACAGTCGCCAGATTTTCGTGGGTCATCAGCTCTGAAACAAGCTGGTCAGGATGTTCGGCAAAGCGCACATCCCGGTTGGTAAGAATGCCCGCCAAACGTCCATTCGCCTCCACCACTGGAATTCCCGAAATCGCATTATCCGCCATGATCGCCCGCGCTTCGGCCAGAGTAGCGCTTGGGTCGATGGTGATCGGGTTGACCACCATCCCCGATTCAAAGCGCTTTACCTGACGTACGGCGGCGCATTGTTCTTCGATGGACAGATTGCGGTGCAACACCCCGATACCGCCCAGTTGCGCCATGACAATCGCCATCCGTGCCTCTGTCACGGTGTCCATGGCCGACGACAGAACCGGAATATTGAGCGAGATCGTCTTGGTCAAACGAGTGCGCGTATCGGCCTGGCTCGGCAGTATCTCGGATTCTCCGGGCTGCAGCAGCACATCGTCGAAAGTAAGGCCAAGGGGAATATCAGTCATGTTGCCGCCGCTCTGTATGTCGATTCGTGGCCGCCCATGTAACCAGTAAGCCGGTTATTCGCCAGCCTTCTTCCATTTGTATTTACGCGCGCTGGCAAAGTATTTGCCAAGCTCGATATGCAGCACGGCATCCTCCGCCGCACCGCCCAATTCGGTCGTCTCTGTCAACTCATCATCCGGCCCATGATAATCGCTACGCAGAAATTTCTGCACCAGTTCGAGATCGGCAAAGGCGCCGCCGACCATCAACGAGGGGACGCCTTTTTTGGTTAGCGCCCAACCATCTTGACGCTGGATGAACGCATTGGCGTCACTTGATGGTTCTACCGTGCGTCCGATCTTCCTCGCCACATCCTCGACAACAGCATCGAGCTTTGTCGTTCCGCGACCAGTGATTGCAACCTTTGCCCCGCGCGGCGCAACCGCAATGGTATCGACGTTGAGCGATACAACGATCTGGTTGAGCGGCAGTGCAGGACTTTCTGCAAACGTATAAGCCCCTAGCAAACCGCTTTCCTCAGCCGTGGTCGCCAAGAAATAGATATCGCGGTCATGACGATTTTTCGCCAGCCTTTCGGCCACTTCGTTCAGCACTGCGATGCCGCTGGCATTGTCGACCGCGCCGTTGCAAATACGATCGACCGCACTCTCTGGCTCGCAAATCCCGAGATGATCCCAATGCCCCATATACAGGACCGCGCCCGAACCCCTTTTCTTGCCAGCAAGCTTGCCAACAACATTGTAGCTGTTGAAGCGGCGGACTTCGGTGGTCACATCGAAGCTGCCGTCGATGCCCAGCGGTTCGCCAGCGAAACCATCGGTCTTTGCGGATTGGCGCAATTTATCCCAATCGCGCCCGGCAGCGGTTATGAGAGCGACAGCAAATTCGGAACTCATCGCGCCTTCCAGAGCCGCGCGCTTATCGCCGGCCGCAAGCGATACCGGCCGCGACAATAATTGTCGTCGCGCCGCTGCCCAGTTACCGGGTGAATCGGCGACCAAGATGACCGCTTCGGCACCCGCAGCGACAAGCGCATCGCGGCGCGCGCGTGACGATTGCTTGTCGGCAGGCGCAAACTCCGGCTGATCGAGCAATATTAGAACCGCTTTGCCAGCGATATTGTCTACGGCTTGACCATCGGCCTTTATGCCGTAGCCGCCGAACACCAAAGGCAGCTTTTTGTTGCTATATTGGCTGTCCTTACCGATCAGAACGATGTCGTCCGACGCAAGCCGCAAGGCTCGGTCATTGACCGCGAAGGCATATTCGGAAGCACCCTGCCCCCGGCTAATCAACGCGACAGGTTCGAACCAGCCGCCGGCCTTGGCTGCAGGTTTCAGTCCTGCCGCTTTCCAGTTTTCGGAGATATATTTGATTGTCTTAGCTTCGCCTTGGGTTCCCGGTGCGCGGCCTTCGAAATCGTCGCTCGCCAGTACCGCGATATGACCACGCAGATCGTCCTCGGTCACGCTGTTTGCAAACAGAGGTTGCGAAAAAAACAGGGACAAAAGGGACGCGCATAAGGCGGTCGGGCGACGCATATCGATAGAACTCCAATAGCGACGAACTAGAATCCCCCTATCGCATGTCGCGAACGCTCTATCGTCAATTTGGCTTGCTCTACATGCATCACCTCGATCATGCGACCCTTAAAACGCTGTGCCCCGCCTCGGCTCGCCGCAATCAATTCCTCGGCTTCGCTTAACGCTGCTGCGTCAGGCGCAAAGGCGCGGTTGGCGATGGATATCTGGTTCGGGTGGATAAGCGTCTTTCCGGTAAAACCATAGCCATAGCCTTGCGCGCATTCGGCATCCAAACCGTCCATGTCATCGAGCCGGTTGCACACACCGTCGAAGCGCGGCTTTCCACAGGCTGCGGCTGCGAGCACGATCATTTGCAGCGACAGTTCAAGCCCCTGCCGCGCGGGCCCCGGCTTGATGCCGGTTTCAGCCGCAATATCGTTGGTGCCGGCGATCAGACCCGCCACCGCATGATGCGCGGCAATCTCGCGTGCTGCGTATAATCCGGCTGGGGTTTCGATCATCGCCAACAACGGTGCCGAAAGGTTTCGCCAAATCCGGTCGATGGTGGTCACCGCTTCTACCTTCGGCAACACAAAAAGGTCGGCGCGGCAGTCGCGCAACGCCATGACGTCGTCGTCAAACCAGCGGCTATCTGCGCTATTGACGCGGATCGCGAGCAACTTGCCCGGCAACCCGGCGTTGACGAACTGCATTGCGGCGACGCGTGCATCGGCCTTGCCCTCCGTCGCGACAGCATCCTCCAGGTCGATTATCAGCATGTCTGCGTCGAGCCCGCGCGCCTTTTCCAGCGCGCGTGCGTTCGATGCGGGCACATAGAGCGCCGATCGCACGAATTTCAGTTTTTGCGGCACATCCAACGCTTTATTCATCGCACCCCGTCCGATTTCCCTTGGCAACGCGCCCAATATTTACGACATTGGCTGCGACGTCAAACAGGAGGACATCATGCAGCTCACATTTTACTTCATTCTGGCCGTATTGGTCGTGCTCTACCTGTTTTCGAGTATCAAGATTGTTCGCCAAGGCTTTCATTATACAATAGAATATTTCGGTCGCTATCAGGAAACAGCGCAACCCGGGTTTAACTTCTACCCCGCTTTTTTCTACCGCGTCGGTCGCCGCGTCAACATGATGGAGCAGGTACTCGACATTCCGGGGCAGGAAATCATTACCAAGGACAATGCGATGGTCGCGGTCGACGGCATTGTGTTCTTCCAGGTGCTTGATGCGGCAAAAGCAGCGTATGAGGTGTCCGAACTGTTGGTCGCGCTGATGAACCTGACCACCACCAATTTGCGAACGGTCATGGGGTCTATGGACCTAGACGAGTTGCTGTCGAAGCGCGACGAGATCAACGGACGGCTGCTGGTCGTGGTTGATGAGGCGACTTCGCCCTGGGGCATCAAGATCACCCGCGTCGAAATCAAGGACATCCGCCCACCCGCCGATATATCGAATGCAATGGCGCGGCAGATGAAGGCCGAGCGCGAAAAGCGCGCGCAAATCCTTGAAGCAGAAGGCCTGCGCGCCGCTGAAATCCTGCGCGCCGAGGGTGAAAAGCAGGGCCAAATCCTGCAAGCCGAAGGCCGCCGCGAAGCCGAGTTCCGCGATGCCGAAGCCCGCGAACGCGAAGCCGAGGCCGAGGCCAAGGCGACGCAGATGGTGTCCGATGCTATCGCTGGCGGCAATTCGCAGGCTATCAATTATTTCATCGCACAGAAATATGTCGAAGCGGTGAGCCTGTTTGCAACCTCACCTAATGCCAAAACGATATTGTTCCCTGTCGAAGCAACGCAGCTCATAGGCACATTGGGCGGGATTGGCGAACTGGCAAAAGACGCGTTTGGCGAGAAAAAATAGGGGGACGGCAAAATGAACTGGCTCGAACAGGCGACAGGGCTCGACACGGGCTATCTATGGTTGATTGGCGCGGTGATATTGAGCGGGCTGGAACTGCTGTTACCCGGCGTGTTCCTGATATGGATCGCGGTGGCGGCGGCGCTTACCGGCATCGCAACGCTCGTGCTGGGCGTGCCAGTTATCGGCCAGTTGGTGCTGTTCTCGCTATTGGCCATCGCGGCGGTGTATTCCGCCCGCAAATCCTACCGCGCGACCCCAAATACTAGTGCCGACCCAATGCTCAACGACAGGGCGGCGCGGATGGTGGGGCAGATCGTGACCGTTACCGAACCGGTGAGCGACACCGGCGGGCGGGTGCGTGTCGGCGATAGCGAATGGCCAGCACGCGGCCCTGCGCTCGAAACGGGCGCAACCGCGCGCATCGTCCATGTCGAGAATGGAGTGGTTCGGATCGAACCGACCTAAAGCCGATTCAGCGAGTGAACTTGCCCGCCATGCCGATGATATCGTCGAGCGGGTTGCCGTCGCCATCCAGATCGAGCATCGACGCGATACCGCCAAGGCCACCAGCCGCCGGTGCCGCTTTCTGACTCCCACCGAGTACATTGCCAAGTATGCCGCCCAGGCCTCCGCCTGAACCGCCGCCCAACATTCCGCCAATCATGCCACCGATTCCGCTGTCAGGTTGGCCGCCGTCCGCCTGGCTGCCGCCTTGCTTGGCGAAGTAGCCTGCAACCAGCATCGCGAGAATTGGCAGCATTTTCTTGAGCAATGAGGGATCGATTCCCGTTGTTTCGGATGCGTGGCCTGCGACGCTGCGGCTGACATCCTTCGACCCGAAAATCTGGCCGAGCACGTCATTGCCCTTCTCGACCGGAGTCGGCTCGGGAGATATGACGCTATCGAAAAGCCCGCCGCCGCCGAGCTGCCCTAACAATCCGCCCAGACCCTCCAACCCGGAAGGCTGGGCTTGCGCGGTCTTCTTGAAACCACCCAAGATCGAGGGCAGCAACGCATTGGCACCGGCTTGGGCAACCTGCTCGCTCACGCCGAGTTGTTGCGCGATCGAACCAATTGCGCCACCTTGTTTCAATATGCTCGAAATATCCATGAACCCTCCCATAGCTTGCAAGCAAGATGCGCCGGAAAAATGACCGTGGCAAGACTAGCACAATGCCGGGCTGGCAAACGACGGTGATTTTACATTTGGGGCAATAAACGCCTCCACAAAAGCGGCAGCTACGTTATACTGTTTGTTCAAACCGCTCCTCGCCCGAGTGGTTGTATCGCAGGAGAAAATCATGAGTATTTTCAGCAAAATCAAAGATGCAATTTTCGGCAAGAAAGCAGTCGCCGCCACAACCCCTGCCCCGTCGGCCATACCGCTCGAACCGACTGCTGCGGCACCGGCCCCCGTGGCAATCAGCGAAGTAGACGTTATCGCAAACCTGGAAGAGATCGATGCCAGTGACGATCGCAATCTTAACTGGCGCAGTTCGATTGTCGATCTCATGAAAATGCTGGGCATGGAATCCTCGCTGCAAGAACGCAAAGATCTGGCGATGGAACTGGGCTATACCGGCGAACTCGAAGGTAGCGCGGAAATGAACATGTGGCTGCATAAGGCAGTCATGCGCGAACTGGCCGTCAATGGCGGCAAAGTTCCAGCAGAACTGCTTGACTAAATTCCGGACAGGCAGGCGCGGTCGGGATCGACAAAATCCCGCCGCGCCGCCACCGAGAATAGCAATTCTCGCGAATAGAACCGTAGTGGCAAGTCTCGCCGCCCTCGCGGTGACAGAAGCAGCGCGTTGACCGCTTCGGTGAGTGACCATTGTCCATCATTTTCCGCCAGATGTGCGCGCGCGGCGGCGATGTAAACCTGCGTGATGGTTTGGTGATAGCCCTGACTGTCGTCGTTCACGCCACCTACGGATTCGTTAAAGGCAGCGATGATCGAAGGCAATTCGCTCTCGGGAGTGATGTCGGGTCGGTCGCGCAGTATCCATGTGCACGCGCCCAGATGCGCCTCATGCGTCCAATCCTCACGCGGCAACGTGCGGGCGAGCAACCCTTCGCCGATCCTGACAATCGACGCATCATCTTCAAATAAGCGAACTTCAAAGTCGGACATTCCCGGGGCTTTCTAATTCGCCCGGTATGTCCGGGCCTATGCTGCGTGGGGGGCGGACTGCCTCACGCTTTCATCGACATGATCGGCAAATTGCGCGAAATTGTCGATAAATTGTTGGACCAGATGTTGCGCTGTCGCGTCATATTCGGCCTTGTCAGTCCACGCTTCGCGCGGGTCAAGTATCGCGCTGTCAACGCCGGGCACCGCAACCGGAAATTCGAAGCCGAAGTTCGGGTCCTTGCGGAACTCCGCATCATTCAAGCTACCGTCGAGCGCCGCGTTGAGCAGCGCGCGTGTTGCCTTGATCGGCATACGGCTGATGCCTGGCATCGTCGCCTTGCCGCCGGTCCAGCCGGTATTGACCAGCCAGCATTGGACAGCGCCCTTGGCGATACGTTCTTTCAACAGATTGCCATAGATCGACGGATGACGAGGCATGAACGGCGCACCGAAACAGGTCGAAAACGTCGCTTCGGGCTCGGTCACGCCGATTTCGGTACCGGCAACGCGCGCGGTATAGCCAGACAGGAAGTGATACATCGCCTGGTCGGGGGTCAGCTTGGCAATTGGGGGCAGCACGCCGTACGCATCCGCAGTCAGCATGATGATGTTCTTCGGCACCGGCCCCATATTCTTTTCCGAGGCGTTCGGAATGAATTCGATCGGATAAGACCCACGGCTATTTTCGGCCAGACTGGCATCGTCAAAATCGAGCTCGCGGGTTTCCGGATCGATCACAACGTTTTCCAGCACCGTGCCGAAACGCTTGGTGGTTGCAAAAATTTCGGGCTCCGCTTCAGGCGACAGCCGGATCATTTTCGCATAGCATCCGCCTTCGAAGTTGAAGACGGCGGTGTCGGACCAGCCGTGCTCGTCATCACCGATGAGGGTGCGCGACGCGTCGGCGGACAAAGTGGTCTTGCCGGTGCCGGAAAGTCCGAAGAACACCGCAGTATCGCCGTTGGCACCGATATTGGCCGAGCAGTGCATCGGCATGACACCTTGCACAGGCAGCAGATAGTTGAGAATGCCAAAAACCGACTTCTTCATTTCGCCTGCATAAGCGGTGCCGCCGATCAGGATCAGCTTTTCGGTAAAGTTGACCGCAATTACCGTCTCGCTGCGGCAGCCGTGGCGCGCAGGATCGGCGCGAAAGCTTGGCAGATCGATGATGGTATACTCAGGAACGAAGCTCGCCAGTTCATCCGCTGTGGGACGCACCAGCAACGTGCGGATAAACAGGTTATGCCACGCCAGTTCGTTGATGACGCGCACGTTGACCCGGTGTTCGGGCTGCGACCCGCCGAACAGATCAGCCACATACAACTCACCCTTGTCAGCGAGTGCCGCAAAAAAATCGGCTTTCAGCGCCGCAAAATGCGCTGGCGACATTTCGACGTTGGTTTTGCCCCACCAGATAGTATCTTCGGTTTCGGCGTCGCGGACGATGAACTTGTCTTTGGCCGAGCGTCCGGTGTGCTGACCGGTTTTGACCACCAGCGGACCGTCTTTCGCTAAAATTCCCTCGCCATTGACCAGCGCGTCTTCGACCAACTGTGCGGTGCCCAGATTGCAATGCAGGGCGGCATCGGTTTTAATGCCCTGCTGCTGGAGCGATATATTGAGAATTTCGGGCATCGGGATACTCCGGTGGTTTCATGCAAAACACTGCATACGTATGCAATGGATTCGCTGCGCCGGTAGCCCACCGGAGCCCTCACGTCAAACAGGACATAGGTATTTAACTATCATTTGAATGTCGCGGTTCCATAGTGGAACATCCGACAAATAGACATTGATTGAACCGACCGCATCACATCTCTATAGGCACGCAATGAGCGCAACAATCGCCCTCGTCGATGACGACCGAAACATCCTGACGTCGGTGTCGATTGCGATGCAGGCCGAGGGCTATGTCACGCGGATATATTCCGACGGTGAAACCGCGCTGAAGGCGATGCTCGAAAATCCGGCAGATCTGGGCATATTCGATATCAAGATGCCGCGCATGGACGGCCTCGAACTGCTGCGCCGCCTGCGCGAAAAAAGTGCAATGCCTGTTATTTTCCTGACATCGAAGGATGAGGAGCTTGATGAAGCACTGGGCCTTGCGATGGGCGCGGATGATTATATCACCAAGCCGTTTTCGCAGCGGCTGCTGATTGCTCGCGTCAAAGCGATTTTGCGGCGCGCGACATATGACAAAGCGCCGACGAACGGCGAAAGCGCCGACGAACCCGAACCGATGATACGCGGCAAGCTGGAAATGGACCCGGCGCGGCATCATGTCCGTTGGGATGGCAAATCGCTGGTTCTGACTGTCACCGAATTCATGATATTGGAGGCTCTTGCCAACCGTCCGGGTGTAGTCCGCACCCGCGATCAGCTTATGGATGCCGCATATCAGGATGACGTTTATGTCGATGACCGCACGATCGACAGCCATATCAAACGCCTGCGCCGAAAATTCAGGGAAATCGATCCTGAATTTTCGGCCATCGATACGCTCTACGGTGCCGGTTACCGATTTGCAGAAAGCTGAGCCCGCCGAGCTTACGCTGGGATGGAGTCGTGGGCTGTCGCTCACGGCGCGGATTTTGGCGGTCAACCTTTTCGTGCTTGCGTTACTTGGCGCAGGACTGTTCTTCCTTGACAGCTATCGCGTCCGGCTAATCGAAGAACGCGAAAATGCGGCGAAAATTCAGGTGGATCTGCTTGCAAACAGTCTGCCCCTAGTCAGGGCGGAAGACCGCGCGGCATTTGTCGTAGCATTTGCCGATCAGCACCAGTCGCGCATTCGCATATACACACGCGACGGATCGAAGCTGATGGACAGTTTCGATCTGGGCGCAGCGACCTATGACCTGCGCAGTCCCGATGATGAGCCATTGCGAAAAATAGCGGCACGAGGCCTTGACCGTCTCTTCGATTTTCTGGTGTGGGCGCCTGAGCTTTCGCAGTTTGTCGAACCGGCCAAGGACACAGCCCGCGCATGGCCCGAAATCAAAGCATCGAAGCCCGGGCGTCCGGTATCGATGGCGCGCTTTGCTCCTGACCTGACCCATGTCGTCAGCGCCGCCGCACGTTCGCCGCAGTCAAGTTTCTCGGTGCTGACCACGGCAAATGAACGCGATATCAGGGTGTTTGTCCGTGCCGAGCGGTTCAATATCGGAATGTTCTTTTTGATCGCGCTTTGCATTGGCGTTCTATTGTCGATGTTTCTGGCGCGTACCATTGTGCGCCCCTTGCGGCATCTCGCACGCGCTGCGGTAAAGGTGCGGCTGGGCCGTGCGCAGGAAGTGACCGTCCCTCGCCTGCCGTCGCGACGCGACGAGATCGGCATGCTTGCCCGTGCGCTGTCCGACATGAGCATCGCGCTTCGTCAGCGGATAGACGCGACCGAGGCATTTGCTGCCGATGTTGCGCATGAGATCAAGAACCCGCTCGCGTCGCTGCGGTCGGCGCTCGATGGCCTTGAAAGCGTCAAAGAGCCTGCTTTACGCAAGCAGTTGATGGATGTAGCAAAAGCGGACGTGCACCGGATGGATCGGTTGATAAGCGACATATCCGATGCCAGCCGCGTCGATTCGCAGCTCGCTAAAGCCAAATTCGACCGGATCGATCTGGGCGATATGATCGAGCAACTGTTACAGGCTCGCGAAGATCGTGGAGACAATGACGGCGTAACGATCGCTTTCGCCCGGCCCCGTCGCGGTATTGCAACGGCGCTTGGCGAAGACGTCAGGCTGGAGCGAATGCTGACGAACTTAATCGACAATGCGGTGTCGTTCTCACCGCCCGGCGGCCTGGTCGAAATTTCGGCAACGCTTGCTGACGATGAAGTCATCATTCGGGTGAGCGACGAAGGCCCGGGCGTTCCTGAACAGGACCGCGAAGCAATTTTCCGCCGTTTTCACAGCGAGCGCCCTACATCCGAAAATTTCGGCAAACATAGCGGGCTCGGTCTGGCCATTGCGCGGACAATTGTCGAGGGACATCACGGTCGGATTATGGTCCGCGACAGGGTCGATGAGAAACCCGGTGCATGCTTTGAGATTGCCCTACCTTCAGCAGAGGTTTCGACAAGTTGAGTAGCGAACTACTCCATGCAACTGCGGTTGCGATTAACGGCCAAGGCGTATTGCTGTCGGGTCCGTCGGGTTCGGGGAAGTCCGACCTCGCGCTTCGCCTGATCGATCGTGGCGCAGTTTTGATCAGCGACGACGGCGTGCTTGTCGAACCCGGCAATCCACTTCCAACGTTGCGAACCGCGCCAAATATAGCTGGCATGATCGAGATGCGTGGGGTGGGCATAGTGAAAATGCCGTTTGCCGACGGCGTGCCTTTACGACTGGCAATCCTTTTGGGCGGTGCGCCGGAGCGTTTTCCGCCCGAGAATTTTTCGACCAAAATTGCGGACCACGATATTGCCTGTTTAAAGCTGTTGCCTTTTGAAGCAAGCGCGCCGCTGAAGGTTGAACACGCCCTGCGTATCGCTTCGGAAAGTCAAATCGCGTGAGCAAACCTCCTGCCCCGCCCGCACAGCCGATATTGCTGGTGACCGGCCTGTCAGGCGCAGGCAAGACCACGGTTCTGAAAACGCTGGAGGACATGGGCTGGGAAGCGGTCGATAATTTCCCGATCCGTCTGGCGGGCCCCTTACTCGATATTCCGGGCTCGGAAGGACGTTCCGGCCCGACGGTTCCTTTGGCGTTAGGTTTCGACAGTCGGACGCGCGGCTTCGATCCTGAGGGGTTGATCAAGCAGATTAAACAGTTGCAAAAACGGACTGATCTCAACATCATGACCTTGTTCGTTGACTGCGCTGGGACAGAGATCGAGCGGCGTTATGCCGAAACACGGCGCAGGCATCCGCTGGCGCAGGATCGCCCGGCAATCGATGGCATTGCGCAGGAACGGATGCTGATGGAGCCGCTGCGGCGGTGGGCTGAAACGGTCGTCGACACCAGCAAATTGTCGGCGAATGATCTGCAGAACGAGATTCGCGAGCGATTTGCCGGAGAAACAAATTCGCGTACGACGGTTTCGATAAGCAGCTTCGGCTATTCACGAGGTGTGCCGCACAATGCTGACCTGATTTTCGACATGCGATTCTTACGCAATCCGCACTGGGACGACGTGCTGCGTCCGTTGACCGGCCTCGACCAGTCGGTGGCGGATTACGTGCGGGCCGATGCTGCCTATGACGAAGCAGTCGGCAAAATACGCGACCTCTTGCTCTACCTGTTGCCGCTCTATGACGCGCAGGGAAAAGCTTACGTAAACATCGCATTCGGCTGCACGGGCGGACGTCACCGGTCCGTCTATGTCGCCGAGCAATTCGGCAAATGGTTGCACGAAGCCGGATTTTCGCCCACGGTCACGCACCGGAATTTGACGTCACGGCCAATCGATGCGCTGGAGGGGCCAGCAGGTGGTGCACCGCGACTTGGATCAAAAGATAAACAGGGTAGCATTTGAGTATGATCGGACTGATTTTGGTCACCCATGGCCGCCTTGCCGAGGAATTCCTGGTGGCCTTGGAACATGTTGTCGGACCGCAACAGCAGGTCGCCACGATCTGCATCGGACCACGCGATGACATGGAAGGACGGCGCAAGGAAATTGCCGCCGCGATTCGGCAAGTCGATACTGGCAAGGGCGTAGTAATTCTGTCCGATCTGTTCGGTGGTACGCCGTCAAATCTAGCCATATCGTTGCTCGATGCGGGACGTGTCGAAGTCATCGCCGGAGTCAATCTTCCGATGCTCATCCGGCTCGACAGCGCACGCAAGAATATGGACGTGAAAGAAGCTGTTGCCGCTGCGCGCGAGGCCGGTCGCAAATATATCAGCGTCGCGTCCGAAGTGCTGGAAGCGTCGAAATGACCCGGATCAGCCGTCAGGTGACCATCGTCAACCAGAAAGGCCTGCACGCACGCGCCAGCGCCAAATTCGTGACCTTCGTCAGCCGCCTGCCGGAGGGTCTCCATGTCGAGGTCGAGAAAGACGGCCACTGCGTCACCGGCACCTCGATCATGGGCTTGATGATGCTTGGCGCCGCCAAAGGCAGCGAGATTACCGTCCATGTCGCGGGCGACGATTCCGACAAGGCGCTGGAGAAACTGGTCGGGCTGGTAATGGACGGCTTCGGCGAAGATTAGGGTCAGGACCTGCCATGCGCCGCGAAATAACCGGATTCTCGAACCCGCTAGTCAAGCAGGTGCGGTCGCTGCGGGAGAAAAAGCACCGCAAGCGCGAGCGCAAGTTTCTGGCCGAGGGTCTGCGGATAATGACCGAGGCGCGCGAGGCGGGGTTCCTTCCCGAAATGTTGTTCCGGGTAAAGGACCGCGAAGTTCATTCGCTCGAAATTGTGCTGGAGGATGCGGTGCTGGCGGCTGGCGGCGATGTCATTGAAACCAGCGCAGACATACTATCCAAGCTATCGGGCAAGGACAACACGCAGGCGATTGTTGGCGTTTATGCCGACCACGGAACGCCGCTGGCCGATATCGACCGTGAAAGCGCACCGATCTGGCTGGTGGCGCAGGCGATGCGCGACCCCGGCAATCTGGGAACGATGCTGCGCACCGGCGATGCGGTCGGAGCAGGTGGCCTGATCCTGATCGACGACTGCACCGATCCGTTCTCGGTCGAGGCCGTGCGGGCCAGCATGGGTGCAGTTTTCACGCAGAAGGTCGTGCAATGCAGTTGGGTGGAATTTACCCAATGGTTGCGCTCGGGCGACGGTCAACTCGTCGGCACCAGCCTTGAAACCGATCAGGATTATCAGGCCGCGCAATACGCAGCACCGTGTTTCATCCTGACCGGCAACGAAGCGCAGGGCCTGCCTCCAGAATATGCCGCCGAATGCGACTTGCTCGTCAAAATGCCGATGCGCGGCAAGGCCGACAGCCTGAATGCGGCTATTGCAACGGCGGTTATGGCTTATGAGGTGCTCAACCAATTTCGTGGTTCCAAAACCGGATAGCTGGTCTATATTTTGGCCTCGGTGAAGAGGAGCATATAAGATGGCAGTCACGAATATTGCACGCAATCTTTCGGTTCCAGCATGCGCCCTCATGGTGCTGACATCTTGCCAAACGGTACCGCCCGTCAGCGAAACGCCACCCACCGGCCAATTATATACCGCACGTGGCAACGAGCCCGGCTGGATATTGAAAATGGACGGCAGAACACTCGATTACGAAGGCAATTACGGCGACACGAAAATCAAGGTAGCCGCGCCCGAAGGTCGCCCTTCATTTAACGGAATGCGCTATGTAACCGAACGGCTGACCGTCGATGTGACCTACGCAAGCTGCGCCGATGACATGTCGGGCAAGCGGTTTGCCGACACGGTTACGGTGCTGGCAAATGGTCAGGAATATAAAGGATGTGGAGGGCGCGCATTGCCACCTGAATCACTCGACGACACGACGTGGACCATCGTCATGATGGACCAGTTATCGGTTCTGGAGGGCATCAATACCGAAGTCCGCTTTGCCGACGGCCGGATCAGCGGCACCGCAGGTTGCAACCGTTTCAATGGGACTTACAGCGTTGTCCGCGACGCCCTGACTTTCGGCAGTGTAGCATCGACCAAGATGATGTGTCCCGAAAAGCAAATGGCACAAGAGATGAAGTTTCTGGCGATCCTGACGGGGCCGGTGACGAAACGCTACTCGGTCGAGGGCAATCTCATCCTTACCGACGCAAAGGGAAACCGTGTGACTTTAAGGCAGGTGCTTTAGGGGGCTCCTCCCGCCTCACCCCAACCCCGTCATGCTGAACTTGTTTCAGCATCTTACTTTTGCGACGTCGAAAAATTAAGACCCTGAAGCCGTAGGCGTGCAGAGCACAAACAAGTTGGGAATTATCCCCTTCCGCCAAGGATTTTTGGCGCTACTAAGATTCGTATGTCAAGTTTCGCGCGATCATTATGTCAATTTCTTAAGGGTCTTTGGCTCGCCATTCTGCTGGTATTTGCAACCCTTAGTGATCCGCTTGATGTCGGCAAGGCGGTGGGCATGATACCCGATAATTATGAATGGGTTTTCGGCGCAAAGGCGATGCAATACCTTTTTGCAATGGGAGCATTTGGCTGGATGTTCATATGGTTCCACCGAAAGCGCGTCAAATTTGAGAAAGCAATTGAAGAGGCAAACCGGTGCAAATTCATCATAGGAAAAACCATCCAGCAGCGAGATTTCAGCTACTACATTGAGGTTGTGAGTAATTCCGATGAGAGCCTTTCAAACTGCTTGGCGAAGATCAGCAGCGTGATGAGCGATGATGGCGAAGAACGTGACAAGACCATGAACCTTCGCACCGAGAACCAAGTTGGGACGCGGCCACAGGGTAATTTCAATCTCCGTCCTGGTGAGACTAAACAAATTGTTTTCGGACGCAGGCTTTATGAAAGCGTCGGCGTGAGAATCTTGGGCGCAGATGATAGGGAGTTCGATCTGCGCGATGGGAAATTTTGGGCCGACGTTCATATTTTTTCTGACCGAGGTAGACCGGCCCGCTGCAAAATTGAGATTGACGGCTCCAAGTGCGAGATAGTGGAAATTGATGATGGATCGGAATGAGATCAACCGTCGCTTTGATCGCTTGCTTTACGCCATGGCGTAAGGGGATAAGCCCCAAACAAGTTCAGGGTGACGAGGTAATCTATTCCACCGCGTCTCGCTCATCGCTAATCAGCGATTGCTCGACGTCGCTGCCATATCGCGGCAACGCTTCGACCGGAGGCACCTCTTCCAGTTCGCGATTTCCGGTTTCGATATTGAGTTCGGCAAATCTCCGGCCCGTCGACATGACATTACGTTCGAAACTGCCGACGAACTTGTTGTAGTTATTGACCGCAGAATTCAACCCAGACCCCACAGATTTCAGATGCTGCGCCGCAACCGCAATCCGGTCATACATTTCCTTGCCAAGCTGCCCGATTTGCTTTGCTTCGCGAGCCAGACCTTCCTGCCTCCAGACGCCTGCCACGGTCCGCGCAATTGCCACAAGGTTAGTCGGCGTCGCCAACAGGACGCGCTTTTCGAACGCAAAATCCCACAAATGCGGTTCATGTTCGAGCGCGGCGGCAAGGAAATGTTCGCCGGGTACGAACATGATCACATAATCTGGCGCTTCGTCGAACTGATCCCAATAGGCTTTGCGTGAAAGCCCATCGATATGGCTTTTCATCGATGCACAATGCCGCGCCATCGAAACATCGCGCGATGTCTCATCAGCCGCGTTAAAGGCGTCTTGATAATCGTTCAGCGAAACCTTGGCGTCGATCACCAGGCTGCGTCCTCCGGGCACTTTGACAATCGCGTCGGGGCGCAGACGGCCATCCTCGGTATTGACGCTCGCCTCGGTGACGAAATCGACGTGCTCCGACAAACCACAGCTTTCGAGCACGTTCTTCAACTGTTGCTCGCCCCACCGCCCGCGCGCCTTTGGAGCATTGCGCAGGCTGCTGACCAGTTTTGCGGTTTCGGTCGATACGCGTTCCTGGCCCGTGCGCATCTGGTCGATCAGGCTGGTCAGCGTGCCATAGGCCTCCGACCGGTCTTTCTCGATCTTGCCGACCTGCTCTTCATAGGCTTTCAGCCGGTCACCAACGGGCGCGAGCAATATCTTGAGCCGCTCCTCATTCTTGTCACCAGCCTGATTGAAGCGTTCATCGGCACGCTGCAGGAAGGCGGCCTGCGCCTCCCCCAGCAATTTTCGTCCGATTTCGCCAAACTGCGCCGACAAAGCCTCTTTAGCCTCGGTTAGCCCGCGCATTTGCTCGTCGAACGACCGCTCGCGCTCTTCCAATGAGGTTTCGAGCCGCGCCAGCCGGTCCTTTGCGCCATCGCGTTCGCCGACAACCGCGTCGAGCATAGAGCGCAGTTGCAATGTCGTTTCGCCGCCGGCCTGCACGCTGCGTCCGCCCATTGTCCAGCCGAGCGCAAGACCAAGCAGCAACGCCAGCACCACTACAACGATAACAATCAACGGCTCCAAAACGCCACTCCTAAAGGGGTCCAGACCCAAGAACGAATATGGAACATAGCCGCAGCGCGGCTGACGTCAAGCGGCTTGTGCGGCGGCCCGACGCGTCCGCTTTACCTTGGCATAGCTCAACATACTGAGCGGGATCAGCCCTGCATATACGACGCTGATGGTAATCAACCCGACCCAAGGCGCGGCGATAAGCGTCGCTGCTATCAGTCCAATCGCTGCGAGCGCGATGAACCGCCATGTCGGCCGGACTTTCAACGAAGACCAGCTAAAGGTCGCTACATTGGAAATCATCAACACGGCACACAACAGCAACCAAGGGCCGATCAAACGATAATCCCGCGCCCATTCAGCGCCGGTCTCAAGCCAGATTGTCAGCGGCAAAAGCGCCAGCCCTGCCCCTGCCGGTGACGGCACGCCGGTATTGAAACCGGCGGACTTATGCGGTTGATCGTCATTGTCGATCCGCGCGTTAAACCGCGCCAGCCGGAGCGCGGCACACAGCACGAAGAAAAGACAGATAGTCCAGCCGAAGCGCGGCATATCTGTCATGGCCCAACTGAACATAATAAGCGCGGGCGTTGCACCGAATGCAATCACATCGGACAGTGAATCGAGCTCGGCGCCGAACCGGCTTTCACCCTTTAGCAGCCTTGCAATCCGCCCATCCATCGCGTCGAGCACGCCGGCAACGACAACCGCAATCAACGCCGCGTCCCAGCGTTCCTGCATCGCGAACCACACGCCCGACAGGCCGGTGCAAAGCGCCATCGCGGTAACCGCGTTGGGCGCGAGGGCACGAAGCGAAATTCCCGGGAGAGTGCGCTCGTTTTTCATTTAGTGGTTGATGGCGATAAGGTCTTGGTCAACGCCGATCTCGGCGATGACCGTTTCCCCGGCGACGCAGCGTTGCCCCTTGATGACGCGCGACGCGGTTCCCTGCGGCAGATACACATCAACGCGGCTGCCGAAACGGATGAGGCCGACACGCTGGCCATTGGCGACGCTGTCGCCCTCTTTAACGAAAGCTACGATGCGACGCGCGACAAGTCCGGCAATCTGCGTGAAGCCGATGCGAACGCCATCGCTGCGCTCGACCAATATATGTTGGCGCTCATTCTCTTCGCTGGCTTTGTCCAGATCGGCGTTCAGAAACTTACCGGCGATGTAGACAACGCGCTTGATAGTGCCGCGAATGGGCGTGCGGTTGATGTGGACATCGAAAACGCTCATGAAAATCGAAACGCGCGTCATCGGCTGATCGCCCAAAGCGTCGGCCCCTCGCATTTCGGGTGGCGGCGGGACGATCTCGATCAATGTAACCAGGCCATCGGCGGGCGCAATCACGAAGCGATCATCGGTCGGCGTGGTGCGTGCCGGGTCACGGAAGAAGGCAAGCGTCCAGGCAGAAACGGCCGCCATCGGCCATGCCAGAGTTTCCCAACCCATGACCGCAAAAAACAATGTTATCCCGCCTGCAATCAGTCCGAACTTTCGGCCTTCTGGGTGGACTGGAGGAAATGACCATTTTGCGACACCGGTGCCCCGGTTTGTTAATTCTTGTCTGCTCATATGACCTAGCTAGGCGATGAAGCGTGATGTTACAACCGATACATGGCCTTTGTCCGGGCTTTTCAGGCAAATTTGGGCAGACAGTTGAACATATGCCAGACTTTGCTATGGCACCCGCAATCAACAAAACACCCTAACCGAAAGCGCGTCCTGACATGGCCAAAATCAAGGTAAAAAATCCCGTTGTCGAACTGGACGGCGACGAAATGACCCGCATCATTTGGGAGTGGATACGCGAACGGTTGATCCTGCCCTATCTCGATATCGACCTGAAATATTATGACCTTGGCGTCGAGGCGCGCGACGCGACCGATGACAGGATTACCGTCGATTCCGCCAACGCGATCCGCGAATATGGTGTCGGCGTCAAATGCGCGACTATTACTCCCGACGAAGACCGAGTTGAAGAATTCGACCTGAAAAAAATGTGGAAATCGCCCAACGGCACGATCCGCAACATATTGGGCGGCGTGGTTTTCCGCGAGCCGATCGTCATCCAGAACGTGCCGCGGCTCATTCCCGGCTGGACCGATCCGATTGTCGTCGGGCGCCATGCCTTTGGCGACCAGTACCGCGCCACTGACTTCCTCGTGCCAGGGCCGGGAACTTTGCGGCTTGTTTGGGACGGCGACGATGGCCGCACGATCGACGAAGAAGTGTTCCGCTATCCGTCCTCGGGCGTCGCAATGGCGATGTACAATCTCGACGACTCGATCCGCGACTTCGCGCGCGCCTCGCTTAACTACGGCGTTACCCGCGAATGGCCGGTTTACCTATCGACGAAGAACACCATATTGAAAGCATATGACGGTCGCTTCAAGGATATTTTCCAGGACGTTTTCGACAGCGAATTCAAAGCGAAGTTCGCCGAACTTGGTATCGTTTATGAGCACCGTTTGATCGACGACATGGTTGCGTCCGCACTGAAATGGTCGGGCAAGTTTATCTGGGCATGCAAAAATTACGACGGCGATGTGCAATCCGACCAGGTCGCGCAGGGTTTCGGCTCATTGGGCCTGATGACCTCGATCCTGATGACTCCAGACGGCAAAACCGTCGAAGCCGAGGCGGCCCACGGCACCGTGACGCGACACTTTCGCCAACATCAGGCGGGCAAGGCAACCTCGACCAATCCGATTGCGTCGATCTTCGCGTGGACCGGCGGCCTTAAGTTCCGCGGCAAGTTCGATGAAACGCCCGATGTTACGCGCTTTGCCGAAACGCTGGAGCAGGTGTGCATCGAGACTGTCGAAGCTGGCCATATGACGAAGGATCTGGCTATATTGATCGGTCCAGACCAAAGCTGGGAAACGACCGAACAGTTCTTCGAAAGCGTTCGTTCCAATCTCGAAACCAAGATGGGTAGCTGGCAGTAATTGCGCTCAAATGGCGGGAGAACGGACATGCTCCCGCCGGATACCCAGTCCAATGATCCGCCCCGGTATCCGTCTGAGTAGAGGAAACCGGTTGAGCAGCCGAACCGCCAATGGTGGCCGCAACAGCCGGGCTCCAGGTTTCAGCATAGAGCCGACGATACGATCCTGCGCCAACTGCTGACCCTTCTGGATAATGCGCGTCGGCAGGCTTCGCCGCGCCTGCACCTTTTGGAGTAAATGATCGACATTGGCTTGCTGTAGCATTGGTCGCGCAAGGATATTGGCGGCGGCAACGGCGTCTTGGACAGCAAGATTAATACCAACCCCGCCAACCGGTGTCATCGCGTGCGCGGCGTCACCGATCACCAGCAAACCCGGCAAGTGCCATCGGTCTAGCCGGTCCAACGCAACTGTCAAAAGATGCATCTGCTCCATGCTGGTCAACACATCTGCAAGCGGCCCGAGTTCCGGTGCGGCAGACTCAATCTTCTCGCGAATGGCAACAATGCCCTCTTCTTTCAACTTTTCCGCCATGCCTTTTGGGAAAATATAAGCGCATTGCCAATAATCGCGCCTGTCGATCATTGCGATCAATGTGCCTGGAGCCACGATCCCGCGCAACGCCTCGCCACCCTCATCAGCCTTCGGCACGCTGAACCAAAAAACGTCCATTGGTGCGCCAAGTATCGTGACCGGCATAAAACCGTCTCTGCGCACGATGGACGATCGCCCGTCAGCGGCTATCACCAGCTTTCGCGCAATAACACGTCGGCCATCCTGCAACTCCGCACCGATAATTCGGCCATCCTGCTCGACCAACCGATCCACGCCAGCTTCCATCTGCAGCTTAAAAGCAGGAAACGCGGCGGCCTCATCGAGGAGAAAGTCGAGAAAATCCCATTGCGGCATCATGGCAAAGAACGGAGCTGGCGTTCGAAGGTGACGCAAATCCGCGATCAAAAGTTCTCGACCTGCGATCCGCCCCCTCGCCTCATATAGCCGGTTATGTGGTCGTTCCAAAAACCGCTCGAGCATCCCCAGCTCATGCAAAATTTCCATCGTCGACGGATGCACGGTATCGCCTCGAAAATCGCGCAGGAAGTCCTTATGTTTTTCCAGCACCAGCACATCGATACCAGCGCGCGCAAATAGCAAGCCTGCCATCATTCCGGCAGGACCGCCCCCGATTATGACGACATCTGCTTCCATGACATGACAATAACATCCACCGCCGCTAATGAACAGATATGGCAGCCGAATTGAACAATCAGGGCATAAGCGACATCGTCGTTATTCTAGGCGCAGCGGGTATCGTCATTCCCGCGTTTGCCCGTTTCCGCATAACCCCCATTATCGGTTTTATATTGGTCGGCATATTGGTCGGGCCGATGGGCTTGGGCGCGCTGGTCGCTCAATATCCCGTCCTCGAATGGTTCACCATCACCGATCCGGAGGCGATCCATCCCATTGGTGAATATGGGATCATATTGTTGCTATTCTCGATCGGCCTCGAATTGTCGTTCCGCCGACTGTGGAAGATGCGGCAGCTTGTGTTTGGTGTGGGTGCCGCGCAGTTATTTGCAGCAGGCATCATCATCGCGCTCGGCTTGCTGCTGGTCGGCTATGGTGTGACCGCAGCCGCCGGCATAGGAATCGCGCTTGCATTATCTTCTACGGCGCTGGTCCTCCCTATCTCAGGAACCCAATCTGCGGTCGGCAAATCCGCACTCGCCATGTTGCTGTTCGAAGACCTCGCAATTGTACCGATTATCTTCATCCTTGGCGCGCTCGCGCCTAACGCCGAAGGCGGATGGGAAGCAATATTTGCCACATTGTGGCAGGGCGCAGCGGTAATCATCGGTATGCTTATCCTCGGTAGGTTTCTCTTGCCGCGTCTGTTCGGTCAGGCGGCACGGACGAAGAGCCCGGAACTGTTCGTATCGATCAGCCTGCTGGTCGTGATCGTCGCAAGTCTGGTCACCGGTGCTGTCGGCCTTTCTCCCATTGTCGGAGCCTTAATCGCCGGCCTGTTGATCGCCGAGACCGATTATCATACCGAAGTCGAAGTAATGACTGCGCCGTTCAAGGGCCTCGCGCTCGGGATATTCCTGATCAGCATCGGCATGCAGATCGATCTGCGTTATGTCGCCGAAAATTGGCCAGTGCTGGTGGCAGCGGTTGGCGGTGTCGTATTGGTCAAGGCCGTCGTGACCGCAGCTTTGCTCAAACTGAACGGCGCGCGAACCGGGACCGCTACAGAGACGGGCGTGCTGATGGCCAGTCCATCAGAAACCACCCTCATCGTTTTGGGTGCGGCGGGAGCGGCGGCCATCATAGACGCCGCCACCATCAACTTCTGGCAGGTCGCGACGGCCATCGGCCTGACCATTACGCCGATACTTGCCCGGATCGGCCATGATATGTCACGCCGCATAGAGCTCCGCGAAAGCGATGATGAAGTGCGCGAACAGGACGCGTCGACCGAACCACGCACCGTTGTGATCGGCTTTGGCCGTGTCGGACGTTTGATCGCGGACATGCTGACTACGCATGATCAGCCTTATATCGCCGTCGAATCCAACATCGATGCGGTCGCAGTCGGCCGACGCGAGGGATATAAAGTTATTTTCGGCGACATCTCGCGACCCGAGACGCTCGACAAGCTAAGTCTAGGTCATGCGAAGGCACTTATTCTGACGATGGATCAGCCTGTGCTCGCTGAACATATCGTCAAGCGCGTGCGTGGTTGGATACCCGACCTTACCATCGTCGCCCGCGCGCGCGACGCCGACCATGCCGCCAGGCTATATCAAGCAGGCGCGACCGATGCTGTGCCTGAAACGCTGGAAAGCTCGCTACAGCTCTCCGAAGCGGTACTGGTCGATTTGGGCGTCGCAATGGGGCCAGTTATTGCGTCTATCCACGAAAAGCGCGACGAGTTCCGGCGCCAGATCAAAGAAGCGGGCGGGTTGACCGAAGCGCCCAAACTGAAACTTACGACTTAGACTGCGAGCGAAGCCTTAATCGCACCCAGCGCAGCCTGCGCCTGATCGGCCCCAGCAGGACCGCCGCCTTGGGCCATCTCCGGACGACCTCCACCGCCCTGCCCGCCCATCGCAGCGGTGGCCGCGCGGACAAGGTCAGGTGCGTTGATATTGCCCAGCAGGTCTGCCGACACGCTAACTACCACGGTATTGCTCGCATCATTCGCAGCTACGATCGCGACAACGCCGCCGCCGATCAGTGCTTTCATCTGCTCGTCGGCGAGGCCGCGCAGCATCTTCGGTTCGATGCCGAAAATTACTTGTCCCAGAAATGCGGTGCTACCGATCGTTTCCACTTCGGCCTTCGGCGCGCCGCCTGAGCCGCCGGACATCGCCAACGCAGTTTTGGCATCGGACAGCTCTTTTTCGAGCCGCTTGCGCTCGGCGAGCAAAGCTTCAACCCGCGTGCCAACATCATCAATGCCGGTTTTTAGGAGCGACGCGACGTCCTTCAACTGACCCTCGCGTCCCGCCAGCCACAGCCGCGCCGCTTCGCCGGTCAATGCCTCGATCCGTCTTATGCCGCTGGCGACTGCACCTTCCGAAATGATCGTGAACAACGCGATGTCGCCCAGCGCGCCCACATGCGTGCCGCCGCACAGTTCGACCGAATAGTTCGCAGCGTCGGTTTTGCCCATCGACAGCACACGAACCTCATCGCCGTATTTTTCGCCAAACAAGGCAAGCGCACCGGCGGCAACGGCATCGTCAGGCGTCATCAACCGCGTGGTCACCGACTGGTTACCACGGATTTGTGCATTCACGTCGGCTTCGACCGCAGCAATCTCGTCGGCACTCAATGCCTTGTTGTGCGAAAAGTCGAACCGGAACCGGTCGGGCGCCACAAGACTGCCCTTCTGACTGACATGCCCACCAAGCCTGTTGCGGAGCGCGGCGTGCAGCAAATGCGTAGCGCTGTGGTTGGCGCGTACCGCGTCACGGCGCGCCACGTCGATCTTCAGGACGACAAAGTCACCGACTTTGACCTCACCGCTTTCCAGCGTGACTTGATGGGCATGCAAGCGACCCAGCGGCTTAGCGGTATCGGTCACCAGCCCGCGCATATTCGCGCCGCTGATGGTGCCCGCGTCGCCCATCTGGCCGCCGCTTTCTCCATAAAAAGGCGTCTGATTGGTGATGATGGTAACGGTATCACTGGCGAGAGCGGATTGCACTTCGACACCGTCATTGACGAGCGCAACAACCTGGCCTTCGCCCTCAATCGCGGTGTAGCCTGTGAATTCGGTCGAGCCGACGCGTTCGGCAATGTCGAACCAGACGTCGTCCGATGCCTTCGCACCCGAACCCTTCCACGCTGCGCGCGCCATCGCTTTCTGCTGGTCCATTGCCGCGTCGAAGCCGGCGCGGTCGATGCCATAACCTTGCGCGCGGAGGGCGTCTTCGGTCAGATCATAAGGGAAGCCGTAAGTGTCGTAGAGTTTGAACGCGGTTTCGCCTGCCAGCGTTGCACCTGCGGCCATGCCAGCGGTTGCCTCGTCGAGCAGCTTCAATCCCTTGTCGAGCGTACGCCGGAACTGGGTTTCTTCCTGTTTCAGAGTTTCTTCAATCAACGGCTGTGCGCGGAGAAGCTCGGGATATGCAGCGCCCATTTCAGCCGTCAGACTGCCGACCAGACGGTGCATCAGCGGGTCTTTCGCACCCAATATATGCGCATGGCGCATGGCGCGGCGCATGATCCGGCGCAACACATAGCCGCGACCTTCATTCGACGGCAGCACACCGTCGGCGATCAGGAAGCTGGTCGACCGCAGATGGTCGGCAATAACGCGGTGGCTGGCTTTCTGCTCGCCTTCCGCTTTGGTGTGGGTCAGCTCCTCCGACGCTTCGATGAGCGCGCGGAATGTGTCGGTGTCATAATTGTCGTGAACGCCTTGCAAGACCGCCGCAATGCGTTCCAGCCCCATGCCGGTGTCGATCGATGGTTTTGGTAGATTGGTCTGAGTGCCGTCATCATGCCGTTCAAACTGCATGAAAACGAGATTCCAGATTTCGACAAAGCGGTCGCCGTCTTCGTCTGGACTTCCCGGAGGACCGCCGAAAATATGGTCACCGTGATCGTAGAATATCTCACTGCACGGACCGCACGGGCCGGTGTCGCCCATCGACCAGAAATTGTCGTTGGTGGCGATGCGGATGATCCGCTCTTCGGGCAGTCCCGCGATTTTGCGCCATAGGTCGAACGCCTCGTCATCGGTGTGATAGACGGTGACGGTCAGGCGGTTCGGGTCGAGCCCCCAAGTCTTGGTCAGCAAGTCCCAAGCGTGCGTAATCGCCGCTTCCTTGAAATAATCGCCGAACGAGAAATTGCCGAGCATTTCAAAGAAAGTGTGGTGGCGCGCGGTGTAGCCGACATTATCAAGGTCGTTATGTTTACCGCCAGCGCGAACGCACTTCTGGCTCGACGCGGCACGCGGGACGGGACGGCTTTCGAGGCCGGTGAAGACATTCTTGAACGGCACCATGCCGGCGTTGACGAACATCAATGTCGGGTCGTTGTACGGAACGAGCGGCGCGGACTGCACCACATCATGGCCTGCACCCGCAAAATGGTCGAGGAAAGCGCGGCGGATATCGTTGGTTGAAGTCATAATGCCCAAGCGCTTAAGCGACGGTAAAGTCCGATACAAGCGGCTTCATGCGATTAGCGTTGTCGATCACGCATAAGCATAAGGGCCACCTTTGGCGAGCGCAGCCTGATAAGCGGGGCGCGCATGGATTGCGGCTACATATGCCGTGAGCTTCGGCTTATCCGCTGCACGTCCGATTTTGACGGCGGCTTCGGCGGGGAAGGACAACATGATATCCGCTCCGCTCAGGCTTTCACCTACGAAATAGCCGGAAGGCAGCAAGCGGTCTTCCATATATTGGAAGTGGCTTTCGAGTTGCTGGTCGATGCGCGGTTTAAGCGGGGCGGCGGCTTCGCCGAGGCGCGAGGTGTATATCTGGAGCAGAAACGGCGTCATTGCCGAGCCTTCTGCGAAATGCAGCCATTCGAGATAGCGGATATGGTCGTCGGTGCCGCGTGCCGGAACCAGATGCGCGCCGCCGTGCCGTTCGCAAAGATATTCGACGATTGCGCCGGATTCGTAAACGATCTGGCCATCGTCTTCGATGACGGGTGATTTGCCCAGCGGGTGGATATCGAGCAGTTCGGGCGGCGCGAGATTGGTGACGGCATCGCGTTGATGATAGACAATCTCATAAGGGACACCGAGTTCTTCGAGCAGCCATAATATCCGCTGTGAACGGCTGTTGTTGAGATGATGAACCTTGAGTGTCATGCTTGCCGTTCCTTATATCGCATATTGTTCCGGTGGATCGCGGCGGATATTTCGCGCACCAGCTTTGCGGCCAATATGGCAGTTACGCCGTTAATGTCACGCTTTGGATTGAGTTCGACAATGTCCGCGCCGACGATGGGCGCGGTCTGTTGGGCGATGCAATCGAGGACTTCGCGCAGACGCAAGCCGCCGGGCTCAGGATGCGATACGCCTGGTGCCTCGGATGGATCGATACCGTCGAGATCAATGCTGATGTAGAGCGGTCCAGCCAGCACTGGAACTTGCGCTGGGTTGAAACCGCTGATCGGGATAATCTCGACACCGAAACGATCCGCCTGTTCGCGGCAATGGCGGCTGAGCGTTCTTATGCCAACTTGCACGAGCCGACTTGCATGGCCGTTTTCCATGATCCGCGCGAAGGGAGAGGCATGCGAACGGGGGTTGCTTCCAAAGTCGTCGTACAAATCGGGGTGCGCGTCGAAATGAAGAATATTAACTGGGCCAACTAGTTTGGCAATCGCGGCGACAACCGGATAGCTGACGGCGTGATCGCCACCCAACAGCATCGGGATAGCACCGGATACCGATGCATTACTGACGGCTGCGACAATAGCCGCGTCGTCGGCTGCATTGTCGATATCCGTAAGAGCGAGATCGCCGCAATCGACAAGGTCAATATCCGAACCGATTTCAAGCCCGCTTTCGGTGGCCATATTGCCGCGATCACTCCACAAGGCCTCGCGGATGGCTGCGGGCGCCAAGGCAGGCCCGCGTTCGAACGAGCTGTTCTGGTCTGTCGGCAGACCGATGAGGTGGATAACGGGCCGCATCGCGGCAATTGGCCCTTTCAAATACAACATGTCAAGCGAACCGGGATCTCCCGAAAACCGCGAAAGGTCACACTAAAGTCACACCTAAACGGGTTCCAAATGCGAAGTGACCCGCCCCAGGGTGGACCAGGGCGGGTCGGAAGCAGCGGCCTCAGGCAAGACCGCGCTCAGTCCTCTAGGGGAGAGGAACTCTTATGCCTCAAAATCATCCTCCGCATCTGGCGTCGCCAGCAGGACCTCGGCAACTTCGTTGGTCTTGCCGCGGATTGCGGTTTCCAGCTTATCTGCCATTTCGGGATTTTCCCTGAGCCAAATTTTGGAGTTCTCGCGGCCCTGGCCGATACGGATCGAGTCGTAGCTGAACCAGCTGCCCGATTTCTCGACCAACCCGGCCTTCACGCCCAGATCGAGCAATTCGCCAGTTTTGGAAATACCTTCGCCGTACATGATGTCGAATTCGACCTGCTTGAACGGCGGCGCTACCTTGTTTTTCACCACCTTAACCTTGGTCGTGTTGCCAACGATGTCTTCGCGGTCCTTGATCTGGCCGGTGCGGCGGATATCGAGACGGACCGACGCGTAGAATTTGAGCGCGTTGCCACCGCTGGTAGTTTCCGGAGAGCCGTACATCACACCGATTTTCATGCGAATCTGGTTTATGAAAATCACCATGCAGTTCGAACGGCTGATCGAACCGGTAATTTTCCGCAGTGCCTGTGACATCAAACGTGCCTGCAAGCCGACATGCGTGTCGCCCATTTCGCCTTCGATTTCGGCGCGTGGCACAAGGGCAGCCACCGAATCGATCACCAACACATCAATCGCGTTCGAACGCACCAATGTGTCGCAAATCTCAAGCGCCTGTTCGCCGGTATCGGGCTGCGACACGATCAGCTCGTCGATGTTGACGCCAAGCTTTTTCGCATAGCCGGGATCGAGCGCATGTTCGGCGTCGATGAAGGCCGCGCTGCCACCCTTTTTCTGTACCTCTGCAATTACATGCAGCGCCAATGTGGTTTTACCAGAGCTTTCAGGCCCGAAAATTTCGATCACGCGGCCTTTGGGCAATCCGCCGATGCCAAGCGCAATATCGAGTCCCAACGAGCCGGTCGATACGGCCTCGATATTCATCGCCTCACGGCTACCCAGCTTCATCGCCGAACCTTTGCCAAAGGCGCGATCAATCTGCGCCAATGCTGCTTCGAGCGCCTTTTCGCGTTCTGAACTGTTCATCTTTTTTGCCTGATCCCCATCAATCACTTTAAGACTAGCTGCCATCTTCCCACTCCTTGCTTTCGCGAACTCGCCACCCGAGTCGATCAACTGTAGGTAGGATGTATTCTTTTTGTTCCAAAAGAACAAGAGCGGAACATAATTTAATTTCGGTTATTTTTCAACGATAACCGAATTACTCCTTCAAAGCCAGCGCGTCGCGCACCGCCTCGGCGATTTGCTGCACCGAGAATGGCTTGGGCAGGAACGAAACATTGTCGATATTGATCGATTGGCGCAACTGCTCCTCTGCATAGCCCGACATGAACAGGATGCGCACATTGCCATATTTGGCGCGCAATTGTCGCGCCATCGCGGGGCCATCCATATTGGGCATCACCACATCCGACACGATCAGATCATAGCCTTTCCCTTCCGCAAACAGCGCCAGCGCCTCCTCGCCATCACGCGCGGTTTCGACGACATAGCCCTGCCGTACCAGGGCGCGCTCGGCAACGGCGCGGACCATGTCCTCATCCTCAACCACCAGCACCCGGCCGCTACCCCAAAGGTCTTTGGGTTTCTGCCGGTCGGGCTTCTCGATTTTTTCGACCACGGGTACGCCGCCAAGATGAACCGGCAGGTAAATGTCGAAACGAGTCCCCTGCCCCGGCTCCGATTCGGCGAAGATGAAGCCGCCCGATTGCTTGACGATACCATAGACCGTGGAAAGCCCGAGCCCTGTCCCCTTGCCCACATCCTTGGTGGTGAAGAATGGCTCGAATATCTTGCTGAGATTTTCCTTTGAAATTCCGGTGCCACTGTCCTCCATCGACAGCAGGACATAATCGCCAATCGGCAGTATCTCGCTGCCCATCGCGCGCACGTCGGTCTGGGTCACGCCCTTGGTGATGATATGCAGTACGCCGCCGTTCGGCATGGCATCGCGCGCGTTCACGCCCAGATTGACGATGACCTGTTCAAGCTGACCAGGATCGGCGCGCACCGCGCCCATTGCGCGACCGTGATGCACCTCAAGCCGCACCGTCTCGCCAAGCAACCGCTTTAGCAGGCTGGACACTTCGGCAACGACATCGGGCAATTGCAGAACTTGCGGCCTGAGCGTTTGCTGCCGCGAGAAAGCGAGCAACTGCCGAGTCAGGCTCGCCGCACGGTTCGAGTTGTTCTTGATCTGCTGGATATCGTCATAGTCGCTGTCGCCTGGCTGATGACGCAACATCATCAGGTCGCAATAGCCGATGATAGCGGTCAATATGTTGTTGAAGTCATGTGCGACGCCGCCCGCCAACTGACCGATGGCCTGCATCTTCGTCGCCTGCGCCACCTGACGCTTCAACTTGGTTTCCTCGCTATTGTCCTTCAGCCCCAGCAATACCGCCGCATCGCCCAACCCGCGTACCCCGGCAATCGACAGCGCGATGACTTCATCTGGGTCGTCCTTCAGGCGCACCGCAATGTCCCCTGACATCATCTGCCCCTTGGCATAGCGGCGGATGCTTTCGGACACGGCTCCCTTGTCTTCAGGGATCACCAGATCGCCTGGATAAGGCGGCATTTTTTCAGGCGGCAGATCGACCACGCGCGCAAAGGAATCATTGGCAAACAGGAACCGGCCATCGCGGTCGACCAGTGCAAGCCCGAGCGGCAAAGTCGCCAAAAGCTGCTCGACATGCGCCAGCGCCGATCCGCGGTCGACCCGGACATTGTCTTCATCGACCGCGAACAGCAGCGCCGATCCGTCTTTTCTGTTCTCGACAAGCGGCACGTGAATCAGGCGAACGGGCAGACCGCGCCTGCCCTCGCGTTCGAAAAAGATGCCGCCTTTTTCATCCATCCGCATGAATGCCGCAAATTCTCGGCCCGAGATATTTTCGCTGTCGCTGCCCGTGGCGCGAAGTGCATAAGCTGCATTGGCGGCGCGGATGCGGCCTTGCGGACCGATGCAAACCGCCATCAAACCGTTGACCGCCATCGCCCGCCCGATCCTGCCGGTGATGAGCTCGATTGCCCGCGATTCGATATCGAGCCGCTGGATCGGCTCCAGCCGCCACAGTAGATATTCATCGCCGGTCCCCGCGCGCGCCACACGGACGGCGAACTGAGTCGCGCCTTTCTGGATGGAATCGATGCTGCTGTTCCCGTCACGCCAGGCCGCGCGACCGGCTGCCACCAGCAACGCCTGGCTCGAGTCATCGACGCCCAGATCGGGCGGAGCTTTCAACCCGGGAAATGCTTTCGTGAAATGGTCGTTGGCGCAGACCAGCCGCCCCGCGCGGTCGCTGATTGCTATCGCCGCATTGCTAAGCTGGGCCGCTGCATGGGTGATCGACCAATCAGGCAGCGACGTCGGAACCACCTCATCGACCGGACGGGTGCGCCTCGCGTAATCGACCAGCCCCCAAGCGGCGACCATCGCCCCGCCGCAGCTACCGACAAGCACGACATTGCGTGTGGCAAACCAAAGGATAGCCAGAGAAACCAGCGTTGCCACCGCCAGCAACAGCACGTGCTGGCGATTATAGCGAATAGCCTCGTCGCCATCCCCGCCAAATATCTGCAATGCTGCGGGGGGCGACTGATTGTTCAAGCTAGGCCTCTACCAAATACGGACGCGTTCCCCGGATTTGAGGAACAATTTGCCATTCGGTTTCGGCTGGAACGCATCGTACCATTTGTCAAGGTTGCGAACGACCCATACGCGCTGTGCCGAGGGACTGTGCGGGTCGGTGATAAGCCGCTGGCGCAGATTGGCCTCGCGGTAATTGCGCCGCCACACCTGCGCCCAGCCGAGGAAGAACCGCTGGTCTCCAGTATAACCGTCGATCACCGGCGGTTCTTTGCCATTCAGCGACGCGCGGTAGGCATCATAGGCAATGGTGAGGCCCGCCAGATCGCCGATATTTTCGCCCAAAGTAAATTCACCCTTCACCGCAGCGTCGGGGAATATCCTGTACGCGTCATATTGCGCGATCAGCTGCTTGCCTGCGGCCTCGAATGCCTTGACATCGCTTTCTGTCCACCAGTCGGCGAGCTTTCCGGTTTCGTCGTATTTGGCACCTTGATCGTCGAAATGGTGGCTGACTTCATGGCCAATGACCGCACCAATGCCACCATAGTTGATCGCAGGATCGGCCTTGGGGTCAAAGAATGGCGGTTGCAGGATCGCCGCTGGAAATACGATCTCGTTCATGCCGAAATTGGCATAAGCGTTCACCGTCTGCGGCAACATGCCCCATTCCCAGCGGCGGATCGGTTCGCCAAGTTTCGAGATATTGTCGTCGAACCCGAACTGGTTGGACCGCACGTCATTGCCAAACAGGTCGCCGCGTTTGATCGTCAGCTTCGAATAATCTTTCCAGCGGTCGGGATAGCCAATCTTGGTGGTAAAGTTAGCCAGTTTCTGCCGCGCCTTGACCTTGGTTGCGGGCTGCATCCATTCCAGACCGTCTATCCGCCGGCCCATCGCAGCCAGTACATTCTTGACCAACACGTCCATCGCCGCCTTGGTTTCGGCGGGGAAATATTGGGCGGCATAAGCCTTGCCGACTTCTTCACCGACGGTGCCTTCTGCAAAGCCCACGCCACGTTTCCAGCGTGGCTCGCGCTGCGGGGTGCCTTGCAGAGTGGTGCCATAGAATGCGAACGTCGTATCCGATACCTTGTCGGGCAGCACGTTTGCATATGCGGCCAGACTGTTGACGATCATCTGGTCCTTCAGCGTGCCCAAGTCAGTTTCCGCGTAGATTTTGGCAATGCCGGTGATCGCGCTCGGCTGGCCGACGATCACTTCGGTGATTTTCGGGCTGAGCTTGTTCAGGATCGGCGACATTTTCAGGCCCGGAGTGATCCCGTCGAGCTGCGCGAGCGTCATCTTGTTATAGGTCTTGGTCGCGTCGCCCGAATCTTCACGCGTCCACTGGACTTCGGCAATGCGCTTCTCCATCGCAAAGATCGCGTCGGCCCGGGTTTGCGCATTCTTCTCACCAGCCAACGTCAGCATTTGCCCGAGATATTCTTTGTACGCCTTGCGGATGCCTTCGAACTTGTCGTTCTCGACCAGATACATGTCGCGGTCGGGGAGACCGGTGCCGCCTTGAAAAATCTGGAAGATATAGACGTCGGGATTCTTGTCGTCCTGCCCGACAAAGCCGCCAAACAGGGCGCCCACGCCATTGCGCGCGGCGGTTGGCAACAGTTTTTCGAACGCAGCTTTATTTTTGATTCCGCGTACCTGTTTCAGCCAAGGCTGCACCGGTTTCATGCCGAGTTTTTCGACCTTCGCAAGATCGAGATAGCTGGCGTAAACGTCACCAGCCTTGCTGCCTTTTCGGTCCTTTTCGGCCTCAAGCACGATTTTGACGCGATCTTTCGACAAATCGTCGAGCGCGGTGAACATGCCATAGTTCGACTTGTCAGCCGGGATCGCGGTTTCGGCGGCCCATTTGCCGTTGGCGTATAGATAAAAGTCTTCGGCAGGCGCGACTGATTTGTCCATGCCTTCGCTATCGAAGCCGAACGTGCCGAGTTGCGCGCCTTCTTTTGGAGGTGCTTCGGCGGCGGGCGCGGTTTGGGCGTGGACCGGTGTCGCGAGCGACATCAACGAAGCGGTCGCGGTCAACGCGAATTTGGTTGAAATTTTCATTGCAAAACTCCCCATAAATTTATGGAGTGTTGGCTAATGCCGTCAAGCGGTCGCGCTAGCCCTTATCCACCAGACGCGTGAGCTTTCGACCGGCGTCGCCACTTGCCGACAATCCACCATCGCCAGAAGGCTGCGGCGAGCACATAGCCTATCGCCGCTGCCACAACCGAAATGATGGCGAGGCCCGCAATGCCTTCAACGATCGCCGTTGGAGCCTCCGAGAACAGCCAGTCCATCCATGCAGAAAGCGGCGCGCCGCTCTCAATCAAGTTAAGAAAGCGACCCGATCCCGTTCCCAACTGCAGCAACGAATTACCGACATAAACCGAAGCGGCCAATATGAACGGCGTTGTTGCGGGCATGCTTAGAAACGTCATCGCTGCACCTATCGGGATATTTGCGCGCACCGGCAACGCCAGCAACGCAACACCGGCAATCTGAACACCAGGAATAAGGAAGAAAATACCGATCAACAAACCTAGCGCGACGCCGCGGGGAACGGACCGTCTTGTAAAGCGCCACAATGCTGGATGAAAAACACGGTGCACGAATGGGCGCAGAACGCGGCTGCGTTCAAAGCTGTCGCGCGTCGGGGCCTGGCGCATGATCCATTGACCAAAGCCGCTCATCCCTTTTCCCTCATTATCCGGCCTTGCTCACGTTTCCAGTCACGTTCTTTCTCGGTCGCGCGCTTGTCCGGCGCCTTTTTACCCTTGGCCAATGCCAGTTCCACCTTTGCTCTACCGCGTCCGTTAAAGTAAATCGACAGCGGCACAAGCGTCATACCCTGACGCATCACCGCGCCGTGCATCTTGTTAATCTCACGCGCATTAAGGAGCAATTTACGCGGGCGCTTCGGCTCGTGATTGAAGCGGTTGCCGTGGCTGAATTCAGGAATATTGGCGTTAATCAGCCAAACTTCCTCGCCCTTCACCTCGGCATAGCTTTCGGCAATCGAACCTTCGCCGAAACGTAGAGATTTCACCTCGGTTCCCGTGAGCGCGATTCCTGCTTCAAACTTGTCCTCAATGAAAAAATCATACCGCGCGCGCCGGTTCTCGGCGACGGTTTTCACCTTCTCGAACGCTTCGGGTTTTGGACGCACCATCAGATTAGACCTGCATTCTCCAACGCGGCATCGACCTGGGCGCGGCTTGCTTCCGAAGGCGGAGTCATCGGCAGGCGGAGTTCGGTCGGGAAGCCTTCGATCACGCGCGATAGCGCATATTTGATCGGCCCCGGTGATGCATCAGAAAACAACGCTAAATGAAGCGGATAGAGCTTATCATTGAGATCACGTGCCAATTTATAGTCACCTGTCGCACACGCCGCCTGAAACTCGGCACATAGTTTGGGCGCAACGTTGGCGGTCACCGAGATGCAGCCCACGCCGCCGCTCGCGTTGAACGCTAGCGATAATTCATCGACGCCCGACAATTGGCAGAAATCTTCGGGACAAGCGAGCCGGTGGTCGGTGACGCGCGACAGATCGCCGCTGGCGTCCTTGATGCCGATGACGGTCGGCAGTTTCGCCAGGGCCGCAACCGTCTCCGGTTTGATGTCGGTGACGGTGCGCGCAGGAACATTGTAAAGAATGATCGGCAGGTCGTTCTTCTCGGTCATCCGGTGGAAATGCGCGTAGATTCCCTCCTGATTGGGCCGGTTGTAGTAAGGCGCGACGACCAACCCCGCTGCAGCGCCGGATTTCTTGGAAAAATTGAGGTGGAGTATCGCGTTGGTCGTATCGTTCGATCCACAACCAGCGATAACCGGAACGCGTCCCGCCGCTTGCTCGATGCATACCTCGATCACGCGGTGATGCTCGGCATTGGACAGAGTCGACGCTTCGCCGGTAGTCCCCGTCGGTACCAACGCACTTGATCCTTGCTCGATCTGCCAGTCGATCAGCGCGCGAAAATGCTTCTCGCTAAACGCTCCGTCGCAAAAAGGAGTCACTAGAGCCGGTATCGATCCGGAAAACATGGCAATTTAACCTTCATTCTGGACAATAACCCGTGATACAAGGGGATATAGTCGTTCGTTCAGCGCGTGATAAGGAAGCAGCCCATAATATGTCCAGCATGGTAAAGCATCTCATTTCGGCAGCTGCCGTCATTCTTCCGGTTTGTGCGGCATATGCGCAGACCGCAATCCCGGAAATAGTCTGGCAGAGGGGTACCGGCGCGAACACCGCAACGGGTATCCCGACACCGATGGCCGATCCGAGCGAGGGCAATATTCCTGCCGCGATCCAGCGTTGGAAAATGCTGAGTGCGTCGGGCAACTACAGCTTTGGCGAATATGCGTCGTTCCTGATCATGTATCCCGATTGGCCCGATAGCGAGGCGATGCGCAAAAATGCCGAGCAGGCGATTGATCTCAACAGTTATTCGCCGAGTCAGGCGGTTGCCTATTTCGACCGGCTGCCACCGCTGACCAATGGCGGGCGCGCGAAATATGCGCTCGCGCTCGACGCCTCGGGCGATAAAGTCCGCGCCGAACAGGTGGCGCGCGAAGCATGGCGCGGCGGGCCTTTGACCGATGATGACGAAGCCAGACTGCAACGCATCGTTGGCCCCAGACTGACCGCCACCGACCATGACGCCCGTATCGACCGCCTACTGTGGGCGGGTGCTACGCGTGCGGCGGAACGCCATATTGCGTATGCTTCAACGCAGCGTCGCCCGGCTTTTATGGCGATATTGGCGACAAAGCTGAAAAGCCCTGACGCATCGGCGAGGGTGCAAGAAGCGGGCAGCGCTGTCAGGGGCGAGGCCAGCTTTCTCGCAACGCAAGCCGATGAACTAAGAACCTCGGGCAATAGCTTCGCCGCGCGCGAATTGTTGGCCAATCGGTCCAACTTGGTGGCTCCAGCGCCGGTTTTGAAAGACTGGTACAAGCTGCTACTTACCCACGCGCAAGCTGCGTCCAATGATGGCCAGTATGACGTGGCTTATCGCATTGCGTCGCGGGTCGATGATGCAGCGCCTGCAGGCTTGATAATGGTCGATCAGGATTTGACGACGCGCGATCACTATACCAGCCTGACGTGGCTCGCAGGAACGCTGGCGTTGGACCGGCTGGGCCGTCCGCGCGACGCAGTTGCGATGTTTAGCCGCTATGCAGCGGCGGCAAAGTCGCCGCAAACGCGGTCCAAAGGTTTGCATTGGGCTGGCAAGGCGTCTGCTAAAAGCGGCGACCAAATGGCCGCCACGCGTTATTACAATGAAGCCGCTGTATATTATGACAGCTTTTTTGGGCAGCTATCGTTGGAACAGCTACGTCGTCCGTTGCCTCCCGTGCCGGGTGTTGCGATTGCTGCTCAAACAGCACCATCTGAAAGCGTGCCGTCTGTATATCTGGGGGCGTCGTTGGCGGCCAAATATGGCAGCTGGAAAGACCAGAGCAATTTCCTGCGCACCATTTCAAAGAACGCGAAAACACCCGAAGAATTCGTCAATGCGATTCATTTGTCGAAGAAAATCAATCGTCCCGATCTCGCGGTGATGGCCGGCCGGAACGCGCGTTATTTCGGATATGCGGATTTGGTCGGGATTGGATATCCCACCGTGAATGTTCCCGCGTCTCAAAGCAATAACTGGACATTGGTTCACGCGATTATGCGGCAGGAAAGCCAGTTCGACAAAGCTGCCGTCAGCCACGCAGGAGCGCGCGGCTTGATGCAGCTGATGCCCGGCACTGCCCGGGAAACATCGGGCAAAATCGCCATGGCTTATCGCCCCGATGCGCTCACCGTGGACACCGATTATAATATCCAGCTTGGTTCGACATATATTCAACGGATGCTCGACTATTATGGCGGCAGCTACCCGTTGGCGATTGCCGCCTATAATGGCGGGCCCGGCAATGTGAACAAATGGCTAAAAGCCTATGGCGACCCGCGCACCGGCAGCATCGGCATGATGGAATGGATCGAAAAAATCCCGCTGACTGAGACACGCGACTATGTATACCGCGTGCTGGAGAATGCGGTGATGTATGACCATCTGCACCCCGAAAAGGCGCGGATTAAATCGGCGACGCCCTTAAGCACCTATCTGGGCAAATCGACGCCGGGGTAACGCCAACCTTTCCGTTCGTGTTGAGCGAAGTCGAAACACCGAGAGGTAGTGCGCGACGGATGGGCCTCTCGACTTTGCTTGAGGCGAACGGCTAAAGAAGTTCATGGAGCGCACCAACCCGATCACACCCGCCGGATTTGCTGCGTTACGCGCGCGGTATGAGCAGTTATTCGCAGTCGAACGGCCCGCAGTGGTCGAGATTGTCCATTGGGCGGCGGGCAATGGTGATCGCAGCGAGAATGGCGACTATATCTACGGCAAGCAAAAGTTGCGCGCCATCGACCGTGAACTTGGGCAACTTTCAAAGAAAATGAAGGTCGCCAAGGTGCTCGATCCCGCTGCCCAAGAAGACCGGAGCCGCGTGTTTTTCGGCGCGACCGTTACGGTTGCCGATGTTGACGATGTGCAGCGGATTATCACCTTGGTCGGAGATGATGAAGCTGATGCAGGCGCAGGCCGGATCGGCTGGAATTCGCCTCTCGCCCGGGCGTTGCGCGGGGCAGCGATTGGAGACGTCAAGACCGTGACTTTGCCGGGCGGAGCCAAGGAATGGGAAGTGATAGGAATCGACTATCCCTTGGGCGAGTAGCCCAAAACGTCCTTCGCCATTTTAACAAGCTCCGCATCAGCCTCTGGAAAATCCTGCGGTACGCTGGATTCTAATTCGCGTACCACATGCTCCAACACCGCAATCCGCGCCGCTTTCTGGTTGTTGCCGTCGATCACCGTCCACGGCGCCCAGCGCGTATCGGTTCGCTTAAACATATCGTCCATCGCGGCCATATAATCGTCGCGCTTCTCGCGGTTGCGGAAGTCTTCCGACGTGACTTTCCAGCGTTTTGACGGATCATCCAACCGCTCGGTCAGCACCTTGTCCTGCGTTTCCTGCGTCACATGCAGGAAGAGCTTGATGATTTTGGTGCCGATCTCACCCTGCCGCGATTCAAACTCGTTGATCTCGTCATAACCGCGCCGCCATTCGGTTTCGCCGCAGAAACCTTCGACACGCTCGACCAGCACGCGGCCATAATGGCTACGATCCCAGATGTTGATGTCGCATTTACCGGGAAGCTTGTTCCAGAACCGCCACAGGAAATGCTTGTCTTTTTCTTCCAGCGTCGGCGCGGAAATCGGATAGACCTGATAGTAGCGCGGATCCCAAGTAGCAGTCAGCCGCTTGATCGCGCCGCCCTTGCCCGCCGCGTCCCATCCTTCGACGACGATCAGCGTGTGTGCCTCATGCAATATGTGCAGCGATTGCAGTTCGGCCAGACGATCCTGAAGCTTCTTCAGGTCGTCATCATAATCGCCATGATATTTTTTGCCGGATTCATAATCCGATAGATCGATTGCCATCTTTGCCCCAACGCGTGTCATCCTGAACTTGTTTCAGGATCTTAATTTCGACCGATATGCTAACACCGACATTAAGATGCTGAAACAAGTTCAGCATGACGATTGTTTAGAATTGGGACAATCAGGCCTTCGGCGGTTGCTCGACAATGCGGATATTGAGCTCGCGCAATTGCTTCGCGCTCACTGGCCCAGGGGCCGCCATCATCAGATCTTCGGCCTTTTGATTCATCGGGAAGACAATGACCTCCCGGATGTTGGGTTCGTCTGCGAGCAGCATGACCATGCGGTCGATACCTGGTGCGCTCCCACCATGCGGTGGTGCGCCGAATTTGAAGGCGTTGATCATCCCCGCAAAATTGGTGTCAACATCCTCTTGGGTATAGCCCGCAATCTCGAACGCCTTGTACATGATTTCCGGCTTGTGGTTCCGGATCGCGCCCGAAGACAGTTCGACGCCGTTGCAGACGATGTCATATTGGAACGCGAGAATATCGAGCGGATCCATACTCTCCAGCGCTTCGAGTTCGCCCTGCGGCATTGAGAACGGGTTGTGGCTGAAATCGACTTTCTTGTTGTCCTCGTCATATTCGAACATCGGGAAATCAACGATCCAGCAGAAATTGAAGCTGCCAGCCTCGATCAATTCCAACTGCTCAGCAACACGGGTGCGTGCGGCACCGGCCAGCTTGACGGCCTGGCCCTCTTTGCCAGCGGCGAAGAAGCAGCCGTCGTCAGGGCCAAGTCCCATCGCTTCATACAGCGCGATCATGCCTTCTTCGCCGTGATTCTTCGCGATAGGCCCGCCAAATTCGCCGCCCTTGCGAGTGACATAGCCAAGCCCCGCATGGCCTTCGCCGCGCGCCCATTCGTTCATGTCGTCGAAGAATTTGCGGCTCTTTTCTGCGGTCTTTGGCGCGGGGATTGCGCGAACGACACCGCCCTCGCCCACGATCTTTTCGAACAGGCCAAAGCCGGATTTGGTGAAATGCGAGCCGACATCGTGGATGAGGACCGGGTTGCGCAAGTCGGGCTTGTCAGACCCGTATTTCAGCATCGATTCGCGGTAAGGAATGCGCGGGAACGGCAACGCGCTGACGCTGCGGCCATTCGCGAACTCCTCGAACAGCCCGTGCAGGACGGGTTCGATCGCGTTGAACACATCATCCTGGGTGACAAAGCTCATTTCGAAATCGAGCTGGTAGAATTCGCCGGGGCTGCGGTCGGCACGGGCATCTTCGTCGCGGAAACACGGCGCGATCTGGAAATAGCGGTCAAAACCGGCGACCATCAGCAGCTGCTTGAACATCTGCGGTGCCTGCGGCAGTGCATAGAATTTGCCGGGGTGGACGCGACTTGGCACCAGATAGTCGCGCGCGCCTTCGGGGCTCGACGCGGTCAGAATCGGCGTCTGAAACTCGGTAAAGCCCTGATCGATCATCCGGCGACGCACGCTGGAAATTACGTTCGAGCGCAGCACGATATTGCTATGCAGCCGCTCACGCCGCAAATCGAGATAGCGGTATTTGAGCCGGGTTTCTTCGGGGTAATCGGCCTCGCCAAACACCGGCAGCGGCAGTTCCTGCGCCGATGACTGCACCGCGACTTCGCGCGCGCGGACTTCGATTTCGCCGGTCGATAGATTGGGGTTTATCGTCGCCGCATCGCGCGCCACCACGTCGCCGGTGATCGTCACCACCGATTCGGCCCGCACGCGGTCGAGTATCTTGAAAGCCTCGCTATCGATATCGAGGACAATCTGCGTCAGACCATAATGGTCGCGCAAATCGACAAAAAGCAGACCGCCATGATCGCGTTTGCGGTGGACCCAGCCCGAAAGACGCACTTGGCTGCCGACATTGGAAGCGCGGAGTTCTGCGCAATTATGGGTTCGATAAGCGTGCATCGGGTGCTCAATTCAAAAAAGCTGTGGAAAGCGCGCCTAACACAGGCGAGCAGAGTCTTTGTCAAGCCGAGAATCGGTGTTAGGGCAATGGTCAATGCAGATTCATCCACTTATCACCGACAGCGAAAGCCTTGCGGAACTGTGCTCGCGACTTGCTCAGTCGCCATTTGTCGCCGTCGATACCGAGTTCATGCGGGAGAATACCTTCAATCCCGACCTTTGCCTGATCCAGCTTGCCGATGCCAATGAAGCGGCGGCAATCGACCCGAAGGCCCCCGGCCTCGACATGACGCCAATGCTCGATCTGCTTTGCAATAACGAGGATGTGCTCAAGGTTTTCCACGCCGGTGGGCAGGATATCGAGATTTTCTACAACCTGACCGGCAAAACGCCGCACCCGATGTTCGACACGCAGATTGCCGCAATGGCTTTGGGTCAGGGCGAGCAGATCGGTTATTCGAACCTTGTCGACCTGTGGATGGGCATCCTTCTCGACAAGGGTGCCCGCTTTACCGACTGGTCACGGCGGCCGCTCGACAAACGTCAGATTGACTACGCCATTGCTGATGTCACACACCTGTCGGTGATTTTCCCGATGATGCTCGAGAAGCTGAAGGCCACCGGACGCGGTGCCTGGCTCGACCACGAGATGGAACGCATTTCGGATGTTGCCAACTATCGCAACGATCCGGACAACGCATGGAGCCGCGTCAAGATACAGTCGCGCAAACCCGACGTGCTTGGACGTCTGAAGGCGATGGCGGCGTGGCGGGAGCGCGAAGCGCAGCGCAAGAATATCCCGCGCGGGCGGATTATGAAGGACGAGACGCTGGCGGACATCGCCGCGCACCCGCCGAAGAGTCAGGCCGATTTGCCCAAAGTCCGCGGCCTGTCGCCTGCATGGCGCGACAATGAGATCGGCCAGCGGTTGATGGCGGCAATCGAGGCGAGCGAGCCAATGACCCGCGACATCCTGCCCGACCGCGCGCGCAGTTCGCCAGGTGCTGGCAAGGATGGAGGTTTGGTTGCCGATTTGCTGAAGCTGCTGCTGAAAATCCGGTCGCGCGAGATTAATGTGGCGCCACGTTTGTTGGTGCGCACCGAGGAGTTGGAGCGGCTGGCGGGGGGGGAACGCGAGGGATTGGAAATGCTTACCGGATGGCGGTTCGAACAATTCGGGCGCGACGCGCTCGATCTGGTAGAAGGACGCGTGGCTTTTGCCGTGGTCAAGGGCAAGCTGAAGGTGACGCGCACGCTGAATGAAGGGGAAGTGACATGAAAATGTTGGCCTTGGTTTTGTTGACCACAGGTTGCACCAGCCCCGAACGCGAAGCACCCTACACCACCGAGAAAATGCCTGCGGAAAAAGCGGGTGGTTTCGAATGCACTGCAGAACCCGTGCAATATGCGGTGGGCAAAAAAACCAGCGCAGCACTGGCGCAGGAACTGATGGCGAAATCGGGCGCGAGCATATTGCGCTGGATCCCGCCGCGTACCGCAGTGACGATGGATTTCAATTCCGTCCGGCTGAACATCAGTTACGACGACAATATGGTCATCGATCGCGTTAGCTGTGGCTAACCGGCGAGTACTCGCTTCACCAACGCCAGATTGACCGCCACGTTTTCGGCGAGCGCCAACGCATTGGCCGCACGCGCAAACGACTCGATTGCCGCATGGCTGCGCTCGACCCTGCGCTTCACATAGCTTAGCGCATCGACGCTGATCGCCGCGCCGCGGTCGGTCAGATGTTTCTGGATAAGCTGTTCGATCAATTCGTCGTCGGGCGCACCTATTTCGAGAAGCGTTGCCGCCGCCAATCGCGAGCGCAAATCTGGTAGCGATATCGCCCAGTCCGCCGGGCGCCAACGCGACACCAATAGCAACGGCGTATCGGTTTCCTGTGCCCGGTTCCACGCGTTGAACAGTAGTTCTGCGCCGCTTGCGGCGGCGTCATCAATGACCGCGCCGCCAACCTGCATCGCGAAATAGCGCGCCATCAGGCTTTTACCCGAGCGGGCGGGGCCGGTTATAATCGCACACCGGCCATGCCATATGTGCGCATTGCCAAGACTGGCAAACACACCGGCGTTCGAATCGGTGACGATCAAACTCGACGACGCGCCGGTCCGCAGTTCATCCAAAGGCAAAGCTATCTGGCGCATATGAACCTGCGCGGGAGCGTCCGCCTAACGATCCCGTTTGGGTGGTTGTGCAGGTGCTGCTGCGGGCGGCGGAACTGTCGGTGTGTCGCTCTCAGGTACGATAGAGCGGACGACATCGTCGAGCGAGGGTACCTGCTCATCGATTCCGGTCTGACCGGCTGCTTCAGGTAATCCTTCTGCCTCGGGTGCTTCGAGATCTTCTTCGTCAATCACTTCCTGTTCAAGCACCAGCGAGCTGTCGGCACGCAGGCGACCGCTGGCCAACGCGGACTGGAACAGCTCGTCCATCTTTACGACGGCCTGATCCATCATCGCCGGAATCCCTGCACTGCTCGGCACACGCAGTGTGAACGCGCCCAAGAATTTGTTATCGGGGCCATAACGCGCCGAAAAGCGACCGACAACCGGGCCACCCGGCCATTGCCGTTCGATCCGCGCTATCGGTATGATAACATCGGCAGCACCGAACTGGTCGAGAATGACGCGCCACCAGATGCGGCTGCGGCGTTCAAGCTGGCCAGCGTTCAGCAACAGCGATTCGCCACCGGCACCGCTGGGGCGGACATAATCGATAGTGCTATCGGCGGTGCGGTATTTTGCCCAGCTGCGTTGCCAGAGCGTGCGTTGCTCGAAGACCGTCGGCGCGCCTGCGGAATAGGTCACGGGGATGATGAGCAAAGGTGCCGAGCGGCGCCTCACGCCTTGAATGCCCAACAATTGCCCGGCGCGCGCGCGGTCGAACAATACGCCGAGCTTGGCGACATAGCGACGCGGACCGATCTGTTCCTGCTCGACCACAATTGCCGCCGTAATCCCGTCGAGCGTCGAATCGGACAAGGTCGCACCCGCGCCGCCGTGGGTTTTCGCCCACAATGCGCTCCACGCCAGCCGCTGCGCCTCTTCCCAACCCTTTTGCCGCGCGTCTTGCGCATTGTCGCCTGTGACATTCACCGAAACGCCGGTCACTTCGAAGTCTCCGGTGCTGGCAATCGGCGCAATGCCGCGCTTCGGGCCTTCGATCTGGGCAATGACAATGCCGCCGCCGACCAGCGCCAACGGCAAGCCAATCGCCGCGACCTTCAACCATTTCCTGCCCGATTTTGTCATTGCGGCACCTTTAGGCGACATAGGCGTGGAATTCCAACCCTGTTCTCGCTAACGGCGGTAAATGGATTCCAAGCACAACCAGACCGAGCCTTACACCTACGCCAAGGCAGGCGTTTCGATCGACGCGGGCAATGCGCTTGTGCGGGCGATTGCGCCGCTAGCCAAAGCAACGCGGCGCGCAGGAGCGGATGCCGATCTTGGCGGATTTGGTGGATTTTTCGATCTGAAGGCAGCGGGGTTCACCGACCCGCTGCTGGTCGCAGCCAACGACGGGGTTGGAACGAAACTGAAATTGGCCATCGATTCGGGGCGTCACGCAGGCGTCGGCATCGATCTGGAGGCAATGTGCGTCAACGATTTGATTGTGCAGGGTGCTGAGCCGCTATTCTTCCTCGATTATTACGCCAGTGGCAAACTCGACCTCGATGTCGCAACCGCCGTCGTCGCGAGCATCGCCGAGGGCTGCAAACTCGCGGGCTGCGCATTGATCGGCGGCGAGACGGCGGAGATGCCGGGGATGTATTCGGACGGGGATTATGATCTCGCCGGTTTCTGCGTAGGCGCAGTCGAACGCGATCAGGTACTGACGGCGGACAAGATTGCCGACGGCGATGTGCTTCTCGGCCTCGCCTCATCGGGCATCCACTCTAACGGTTTTTCCCTCGTCCGACGGCTGGCGGCGGACAAGGGGTGGAAGCTCGACCGGCCCGCACTCTTTGATCAGGACATCATCCTGATCGACGCGCTGATGGCACCGACGCGGATTTATGTGAAGTCGTTGTTGCCATTGGTGCGCACCGGCAAAATCCACGCGATGGCGCACATCACCGGCGGCGGGTTGCTCGAAAATATCCCGCGCGTTTTGCCCGCTGGCCTCCACGCACATGTCGATGCCGACGCATGGGAGCAGCCGCGATTGATGGCGTTCCTGCAGGCACAGGGCCATATCGAACCCGAAGAAATGGCGCGGACGTTCAACTGCGGGGTTGGCATGGTGATTGCGGTTGGTGTGGGTGATGTTGCGGGTGTGACCGCTTCGCTGGAAGCTGCTGGCGAGACTGTTTACCGGATCGGCCACATTGCGGCTGGCGAAAAAGGCTGCACCGTCAAGGGTAGCGCCGAGACATGGAGCGCGATGGGTGATTGGAGTGCGACGCATCATGGCTAACCTTCCCTCTCCGTTCGTGTCGAGCATAGTCGAGACACCGCGCGGGAATGCCTGCCTTATAGGTGTCTCGTCTCCGCTCGACACGAACGGGGTTTTGGAGGTTTGTTGTGACTAAAGCCAAAATCGCCATCCTGATCTCCGGCACCGGCACCAACATGGCTGCCCTGCTCTACGCAGCCAAACAACCCGACTGCCCCTATGAAATTACACTGGTCGCCAGCAACAACCCGCAAGCCCCCGGCCTCGCACTGGCCGCCGCCGAAGGCATCGCTACCTTTGCCCAGCCGCACAAAAACATCGACCGCGCCGTGCACGATGCGATGATGCACGACCGGATTGTCCATGCCGGGGCCGATTATGTGGTGCTGGCTGGGTACATGCGGATACTAACCGAGCCGTTTGTGCAAAAATGGGAGGGGCGGATGCTCAATATCCATCCGTCGCTGCTGCCCAAATATAAGGGTCTTAACACCCACCAGTGCGCAATCGACGCAGGCGACACCGTCGCCGGATGCAGCGTGCATCTGGTCACGACGGAAGTCGACGACGGTCCGATGCTCGGCCAGACCGAGGTTGCGATCATTCCCGGCGACACTGCCGAAACCCTCGCTGCACGGGTCAAAATGGCGGAGTATCAGCTCTACCCACGCGTGCTCGCCGAATATGTCAGCCGTGCCACCGACCCATCGTGGTTGGTCTCAAAGGTCCGCGAACTGGCGTTGGCGCAACCCGAATCCGAAGAGACGCTATCGCACGGCATGCCTTGCTTCGGCATTATCGGCGGCAAAAAATTCGCCTATGTCTCAATGGACCATCACGGCGATGGCAAGACCGCGTTGCTGGTCAAAATCAGCGGCGTGGAGGAGCAGGCAATGCTGATCGACAGCGACGAAGACCGCTACTACCGCCCCGCCTATTTCGGCGACGGCTGGATCGGTATCAGGCTCGACCTGGGCGACACCGACTGGGACCATATCGGTGAGTGGCTAGCGAAAAGCTGGCTGTCGGTCGCGCCGAAGAAACTGACCAAGCTGATGGATGTGGCAGGAGAATTCTAGGATGGAAAGCAACGAAGCACCCTATCACGCCCATATCTATTACGCACCCGAAGAGCGTGAAACAGCGGCGGCCCTTCGCGAAAAATTCCAGTCCGACCCGGCAATCGCGCCCGATGTCCGCTTTGTTGGACGAATGACCGACAGGTCGGCAGGCCCGCACCCGATTGCACAATATGAGATCCATTTTGTCAGGGAATCACTGGAACAGATAGTCGCGCTGATCGAACCGACCCGCCTCCGCGCGCTGGTGCATCCGCTGACGCAGGACGATCTCGCCGACCATACGAGTTTGGGAAAATGGATCGGCGAACCTGTTGAACTGGACCTGAGCGTGCTTGATCCGCCGGGACAGAATAAAGGTGTCCCGCGCTTCGGCGTCAGCGATTTCTGATCGGTCGCTTTGCTTTACCCAACAATCTCTTCAGGCTTGAAGAAATAGGCGATCTCGATCGCTGCATTTTCATCGCTGTCCGAACCATGCACGGTGTTCGCTTCGATGCTTTCGGCCAGTTCCTTGCGGATGGTGCCGGGTTCGGCATTTTCAGGGTTGGTTGCGCCCATGATGTCGCGGTTGGCTTGCATGGCGTTTTCGCCTTCGAGCACCTGCACCACCACAGGGCCGCTGATCATGAAGTCGACCAGTTCACCGAAGAACGGGCGCTCGCGGTGGACGGCATAGAAGCCTTCGGCCTGTTCGCGGGTCATGTGGATACGCTTGGAGGCAACGACGCGTAGGCCTGCTTCTTCGAGCATCTTGGTGACCGCGCCGGTCAGGTTGCGGCGTGTGGCATCGGGCTTGATGATCGAAAAGGTGCGGGTAACCGCCATGAGGAACTCCATATTTTGGGGTGATTAGGTTGGCGCGCCTCTAGCGGGTGCAATTGGGTGTGGCAAGGGGTTGGTGAACAGCCTTCCTGTCACCCTGAACTCGTTTCAGGGTCTTACTTTTGCACTGCGCCGAAGAAAGCAAGATGCTGGAACGAAGTGACCAGCGGTCAAACAAGTTCAGCATGACGGCGTTGGGTGGTTAGGACCCCTACACCCATTTTCCACCGTCCTGTTTCCAGTACCGACGCTCGACGTCTTCACGTTCGCCGAGAGCACGCCATGCAGCACGGGCATTGTCGGTGTGGCTTGGTGGAAAGAGATAGAAGACGCGTTCGAACCCCAGTGCAGCGTCGCGCCAGTCGCCATCGGCCAGTGCAATGAATTTTGCCCCGTTGGCGGCTTCGGTCTCGTTGGCGAGCAGGATCGGTTGTATAGAATCGTCACCCTCCCCGGCTTTAGCATGAGCAAGAAAGCTGTCCGGCTTCCAATTCCAAAGCACCGCCGAAATCGCATCAAGTTGGCCAGCATTGTCGCTGACCACCAGCAGTCGCCCGTGGTCGTCCAGCACACGCTGGGCGATGGGCGGCAGAACCTTGTCGGCGGGGTCACGCGTGAGTTGGTAAAAATCGACTTGCAATGTGTAGCTTTCAAAATGGGTTTAGCCGTGTCCCGAAACGGGACAGATAGAGTTCGCGGAACGTTGACCCGTCGCGGAGTCATATGTCAAACGTCCACCGGGTCGCATCATAATTCTTTAACCCGTACGGAGAATATGAAATGCGAAATCTTTTATATGGAATTGCGCTCGGGGTTGCGGCCCTTGGCGGCGTTTCGACCAGCGTACAAGCAGCGACCAATATCATCCCTGGCGGATGGTCTGTCATCAGCAGCAACGGTTCTCAAGGCGTTTTGCGCGCAGGATCGCCATGGGGGCCCGGTTCGGCACCATCGAGTCATCTCAATGTGGTCGATGGTGTGTTCAGACCCGAAGGCACACAGTGGAACAACGGCTCGTTCTGGTGGGATCAGGATGCCAGCGTCAATCCGGCGCAGGTGTTTCTCGAAATTTTTCTGAACCAAGTTTACACCATCGACCGGTTCGTCGTTCAGGCGGATGACAATGACAGCTATCTGATCGAATATTGGGACGGCGCGGCCTGGCTGTCGGCCTATGCGATCCCGACGCAGCCGTCATTCGGTCTTGTGACCCGCGATTCAGGTGCACTCGCGCCGATCTCGACGAACAGGTTGCGGTTTTCGGCTACTGGCGGCGACAATTATTATGCGCTGTCCGAGCTACAGGCATTTCAGGCTGTGCCCGAACCCGCGACATGGATGATGATGATAGGCGGCTTTGCGCTGGTCGGCGCAGCGATGCGGCGTCGGCGCAGGCAACCGGCCCTCGCCTGATTTAACCGAGATGGCGGCGGACAAGCTCTCCGCCGCCACTTTGGGTCTAGTCCTCAAAATTATCCGCGACAAAGCGGTCTAGCAAACGCACACCGTAACCGGTCGCGCCCTTCGCCCAGACCGGGCCGTCCTTGTCCGACCAGACGGTGCCGGCGATATCGAGATGCGCCCATTTGACGCCGTCTTTGACAAAGCGCCCGATAAACTGCGCAGCGGTAATCGAGCCGGCTCCCTTCGATCCGATGTTCTTCATGTCGGCAATCGGGCTGTCGATCATCTTGTCATACGCCTTCGACAGCGGAAAACGCCACAGCAGGTCGCCCGATTTCTGGCCCGCCGCCAGCAGCTTGTCCGAAAGCTCGTCGCTGTTCGAAAACAATCCGGCATATTCGCTGCCCAGCGAAACGATGATTGCGCCGGTCAGCGTTGCCAGATCGACGACATATTCGGGGTTATAGGTTTCCTGAGCCCAATGGATCGCGTCGCACAGCACCAAGCGTCCCTCGGCATCGGTGTTGAGGACTTCGATGGTCTGTCCCGACATCGACGTCACAATATCGCCTGGACGTTGCGCATTGCCGTCGGGCATATTCTCGACCAGCCCGCAAATGCCGACGACGTGCGCCTTCGCCTTGCGTCCGGCGAGCGCCTTCATCACGCCCGCGACCGCGCCCGCACCGCCCATGTCCCACTTCATGTCTTCCATGTTGAGCGCGGGCTTGATCGAAATGCCGCCAGTGTCGAAGGTCACGCCTTTACCAACAAAGCACACCGGCCGTTCCTGTGCACCGCCTGTGCCGTCCCAGCGCATAGCGAGCATCCGTGCCGGTTTGCGCGACCCCTGCGCCACGCCGAGCAACGCTCCCATGCCAAGCTCGCCCATCTGCTTGTCGTCGAGCACGGTGATCTCGATACCGAGTTCGGCCAAATGCCGACAGCGTTCGACGAAGCTTTCAGGGTAAATGATGTTGGCCGGTTCGGACACCAGCTCGCGGGTCAATGCAACGCCATCGGCAATCGCGGCGTAACGCGGCCAGGAAGCGGTCGCTTGGTCATTGGCGCCGACCACGGTCAGCGCCGTCACAGTGGGCTTCGATGTTTCAGGCAGCTTGGTACGATATTTGTCGATCCGCCAGTTACGAAGGAGCGCGCCATAAGCTGCCTCTGCCGCCGCGACACCCGACAGGTTGGCGCCATGGATCGCGATATGCTTGGCGCCCGACGTCTGCACCTTGGCGACAATCTCGCCGCCAGCCTTTTGATAGTCGCCCGCGTCGCCTTCAGCAACGCCGAGCAATACGATCCGTGCCAAACCGCTGCCTTCTTCGGCGATCAGCAAAAAGCTCTGCCCAGCGCTGCCATCAAAGCGCGCCAGTTTCGCGGTCTCGCGCACCATATCGGCTTTCTCGAGTGGGAACGGAAAGTCTGCAAAGCTGCTTTTGGTAACGATGAAAGCCAAAACATCAGCTTCGGCCGGACGCTCTGCGGCAAATTGGATATTCATGGCGGTAATCAGCCTTTCCGCTGTCATTATATTGTCGGCGGGCTCTATAAGCCGATATTGGCGCTGCGATAAAGCAAAACTATACAGAGCCACGATCGTTAACGACAGATACAGGCAAAGTGGCCAAAATGCTTGCGGGTCGGGGGTGGACCGCAGGGATTGAGCGCGATAAGGGAACGGACAGGTTTATGAACATCCCCGCCCCATTCCCCAGACCGCCCCGGCCCTTTTTGCTCGCATTGTTGCTGGGGTGCGCCGCCGTTCCGCAATTGGCGACCGCACAAGAAGCACCCGTTGGAAACGAGCCCGTAGCTGAAGCACCGCCAACAAGCGACGCGATCGACTTCGCCGCCAGCACTGTCGTTTACGACTCCAACACCGAAGTCGTCACTGCCACCGGAGACGTCGTCGTCAACCGGGACGGTTACAGCCTGCGCGCCGACACCGTCGTCTGGAACCGCAACAGCGGCGAGGTAACGGCAGAAGGGAATATCCGTAGCGTCGGGCCAGAGGGCGATGTGGCTTATGGCGACAAGATCATCCTCACCGATTCCTTAAAAGACGGCGTCGTCGAAAATCTGCTGGTTGTTCTGGCCGACGAAAGCAGGCTGGCGGCGAAACGCGGCGAGCGTAAAAACGGGATCTACACGCTCGATTATGCCGCCTACACCGCCTGCAAGGTCGAAGACCCTGACGGCTGCCCCAAGGCACCGAGCTGGCAGGTGAAGGCGGTCAAGGTCATTTACGACCCGACAACCAAGCGCGTTAAATATCAGGGCGCGCGCATCGAGCTGTTCGGACTGCCGATCATTCCGCTGCCCTTTCTGTCGCACCCGGTCGATGCCAAGGCGGGCAGCGGTTTTCTGGTGCCAAGCGTAGGCTTCTCGCGCAATAACGGGCTTGAGGTACAACAGTCCTATTATTGGCGGATGGGTCCCAACCGCGATCTGACCACGTCGATTACCGGCTTTTCCGAAGTGGCACCGCTGGGGCAGGTTAAGTTCCGCACGCTTGAAAGCAAGGGCGCGCTGGAAGTAGCTGCCTATGGCACGTATAGCAATCGCATATCGACCGGCGTTGGCGGCGGCACGGGCGATAAGGTGTTTCGCGGCTACATCGAAGGCGCAGGCCGGTTCCAGCTCGACCCTTATTGGTCGGTGGCGGCTTCGGGCCGCTATGCCTCCGACCGTACGTTCCTGAGGCGTTATGACATCAGCCGCGACGACCGGCTGCGATCCACCTTTGCCGCAGAACGGATCGGCATCGACAGTTATTTCTCGCTCGCCGGTTGGGCGGTGCAGACGTTGCGCGTTGGCGACCGGCAAGGGCTCACACCAATTGCGTTGCCCGAAATCGATTACCGGTTGCGGCTCGACGATCCGGTGCTGGGCGGCAAGATCCAGCTGCAAGCGAACAGTCTGGCCATCGGCAGAACTGTAGGACAGGATACGCAGCGCGCTTTCGCGTCGGCACGGTGGGATTTGCGCACGCTGACCGGGCTCGGCCAAGAGGTCACTTTCACGGTGCTCGGGCGCGGCGACATTTACCACAGCGACGAAAATGCCACCACAGTTACCACCATCTATCGCGGCGAAAGCGGCTTTCAGGGACGCGGCATCTTCGCTGCCGCTGCTGACGTTAAATGGCCCTTCATCGGCCGGGCCTTTGGCGGAACACAAATTTTTACACCGCGCGTACAACTGGTCGCTGCACCCACCACGTCAAACTTGCAGGTGCCGAACGAAGATTCGCGCGCGGTCGAACTGGAGGATAGCAACCTTTTCGCGCTCAATCGTTTCCCCGGCTATGACCGATTTGAGGACAATTACCGCATAACTTACGGGTTCGACTGGGCCTTGCGAAAACGCAACTTTACCGCCGACATTACCGTCGGTCAGAGCTACCGGCTGTCCGACCGCGCGACTATTTTTCCAGACGGCACCGGATTGTCTGGCAAGGTTTCGGACGTGGTTGGCCGCAGCGAATTCCGGTTCAGGGACTTCGTCAAGCTGACCCACCGGTTCCGGCTCGACAAGGACAGCTTTGCAATCCGCCGTAACGAAATCGATGCAACCGTCGGTTCGCGCAGCACTTATGCGCAGGTTGGCTATCTGAAGCTCAACCGCAATATTGGACCGTCGGTCGAAGATTTGGCCGACCGCGAGGAAGTCCGCTTGGGCGGCCGCGTTCGTGTCGCCCGTTACTGGTCGGTATTCGGTTCGGCAATTATCGATCTGACCGACGCGACAGAAGATCCTTCGACGCTGTCCGACGGGTTCGATCCGATCAGGCACAGGTTGGGCGTTGCTTATGATGACGATTGCCTGTCACTTAGCCTGACATGGCGTCGCGACTATCAACCCACCGGTGACGCGCGGCGCGGCAACAGCTTTTTGTTCCGGCTGGCATTTCGTAATTTGGGTGTGTAAGGCAGGCGCGTTACAAAGGGGGAATGACTGGCTTTGCTCATCTGCGGTTCAGCAGCAGCAACCTATTTGCCCGCTTTCAAATTGAACTATTGACTGGGTCAACTCTATGAATTTTCTGCAGCGCCTTTCTTTTGTTGCATTATTGGGCACAGCAACAGCGTTGACGCCGTTGGTGGCGCAAACCGTCGCGGATGAGGGCGCACCCGAAGCAAAGCTCGACATTCCCGATGGCCAGCAATTGTTCGGCAAAAACGACCCCAATGTCCGTCGCGCAACGGCGCAGGTTAATGGCGAAATCATCACTGGTACCGACATCGATCACCGGCTTGCGCTGATTCTGGCCGCCAACGACAACAAACTTCCCGAGGAAGAAGTCGCGCGGTTCCGCGCCCAGATTTTGACCAATCTTATTGATGAAACGCTCCAGATCCAGGAAGCGGCGGCCAACGAGATCGAGATTACCGATGCCGAAGTGAACCAGTATTTCGCGCGCGTGTCGCAGCAGAACTTCAATCGCCCCGCAAACGAAGTCGAGAAATATCTGACGTCGATCAATTCTTCGGTTGCAACGCTAAAGCGGCAGATCAAGGGCGAACTGTCCTGGAGCCGCCTGCTTTCGCGCAATGTGCGCCCGTCCGCGAATGTGAGCGATGACGAGGTCAATGCGATCATCGAGCGGATAAAGGCAACCAAGGGTTCGACCGAATATCGGCTTGGCGAAATTTACTTGGCAGCCACACCTGAAACACAGGAAGCGGCCACTGCCAACGCCAAGAAGATAATGGATCAGCTGCGTCAGGGCGGAAACTTCGTCGCCTACGCCCGCCAGTTTTCCGAAGCATCTACCGCTTCTGTGGGCGGCGATTTGGGTTGGCTGTCGCTTGCACAATTGCCGCAGTCTCTGGCAACGGCGGCGACCAGCATGGGGCCGAACGAGATTGTGGCAGTACCTTCGCCCGGCGGCATTTCCATTTTGCTGCTGATCGACAAGCGGCAAGTGGCAACCAGCGACCCGCGCGATTCGGTGCTTAGCCTGAAGCAAATTGCCATCACTTTTCCGGCAGGGACGACCGAGGCGCAGGTTGCACCGATGGTCAAACGCTTCAGCGAAGAAACGCAAAAAGTAAACGGCTGCGGTGCTGCCGATGCGATGGCAACTCAATTGGGCGCAGATGTGGTCAACCGTGACGGCATAAAGGTACGCGATCTGCCTGGACCGTTGCAGCAGGTAATGCTCGAACTGCAAGTCGGACAATCGACCCCGCCTTACGGATCACTCGAAGACGGTGTGCGAGTGTTTGTGATGTGCGGTCGCGATGCGCCGCAGGAAGCATCTTCAGAGTCGTTCGACGAAATCATGTCGCGGCTAGAGGAAGAACGCGTGAACAAGCGCGCACGGATATATCTGCGCGATCTGCGTCGCGACGCCGTTATCGAGTATAACTGATCCATGGCGAACCGGCTGACCTTGCCACTGGCGGTGTCGGTCGGCGATCCTGCCGGTATTGGTCCGGAAATCATCGGCAAAGCTTGGGAGGCCAGGCACGAAAAGGGATTGCATCCCTTTTTCGCAATAGGTGATGTCGGCAGTTTTGCGCCGCACTGGGGTGGACCGGTGGTCAAAATTGACGATCCCGCTGATACCGTAAAGCATTTCGACAAAGCGCTGCCCGTTATACAGCTGCACAGTTGCATTTCGGTGGTGCCGGGGCTGCCCGATCTTGACGGAGCGCACTGTGCCTATCAGGCGCTTGAAATGGCAATCGGCTTTGCGCGGGCGGGTAGTGCTGCCGCGTTGGTGACGGGGCCGGTGTCGAAGGCACAGCTTTATGCCGTCGGTTTTACCCATCCCGGCCAGACCGAGTTTATCGCCGAACGATGCGGGGTTTCCAAAAACAACGCCGTGATGATGCTCGCCGGGCCCGATCTGCGAGTGGTACCGATGACAACGCACATTCCGCTGGCGTCGGTTGCGGGCAAGCTTGACGGTCGGTTGATCCGCCAGCGATTGCGCGCCACCGCCAAAGGGTTGCAGCGCAATTTCGGGATAGAAAAGCCCCGACTGGCAGTTGCCGGTTTCAACCCGCACGCGGGCGAATCGGGCAATATGGGGCGCGAAGAAATTGACTTGTTCGGTCCGGCCATTGCGCAAATCGTTGGTGAGGGGTTTGACGTTATCGGCCCACTTCCTGCCGATACGATGTTCCATGCTGAAGCGCGCTCGCATTATGATGCGGCGCTTTGCGCCTATCACGATCAGGCGCTTATTCCGCTGAAGACGCTGTATTTCCACGAAGCGGTCAACATGACATTGGGATTGCCGGTTGTGCGAACATCGCCCGATCACGGAACGGCTTTCGGTATCGCCGGCCAGAACAAGGCGATGCCCAATTCGATGATCGCAGCGATCAAGATGGCCGAAATGGCGGCGCTGAACCGCATGGCTGCCGACGCGGCAGCATGAGCCAGCCTGAACTGCCGCCTTTACGCGAAGTCATCAAGCGGCACGGCCTGTCGGCAAGCAAAGCACTGGGCCAGAATTTCCTGTTTGATGAGCAATTGCTCGACAAGATCGCGGCCATCCCGGGCGATTTAGAGGGCGCGAATGTCTATGAGGTCGGCCCCGGCCCCGGCGGTCTAACGCGCGCGTTGCTACGGGCCGGTGCCAATGTGCTGGCGGTCGAACGCGACCACCGCTGCCTGCCAGCGCTCGCCGAACTCGCCGAGGCCTTTCGGGGAATGCTGCGGGTGATTGACGACGATGCGATGAAAATCGATCCGGCGGTGGAGATCGGCGGGCTATTCCATATCGTTTCCAACCTCCCATATAATGTCGGCACTGCGCTTGCCGTCGGTTGGTTGAGCGGCGAGACGTGGCCGCCCGCCTGGCAATCGCTCACTCTGATGTTTCAGCGCGAAGTGGCCGAACGAATTGTCGCGGCTCCGGGGTCGGACGCCTTTGGCCGACTGGCCATTCTTGCACAGTGGCGCGCGACCGCGAAAATCGCGATGCCAGTCCACCGTTCCGCCTTCACGCCGCCACCCAAGGTGATGTCGGCGGTTGTGCATATTACGCCAACAGCCGCGCCCGAGGGCGTCAGCATGGCCACATTGGAAAAGCTGACCGCCGCGACCTTTGGTCAACGCCGCAAAATGCTGCGGCAAAGCCTGAAGGGAATGCCCGGCGGACTCGATGCGCTGGCCAGCACCGGCATCGCTGCCGACAGGCGTCCCGAGACGCTGCAACTGGCCGAATGGCTAGCGATGGCCCGCGCGATTGACGCAGGGGTGGCAAAGCCAGACGACGCCCGCTAAAGGTCGGCGATGCAATCGCTTAGCCGCACAGAAACCGCCGCGCTCGAACGGATCGAGCATGATCCGATGCTCGCGCAGGTGCAGACATGGGCTGCGGTAAATAGCGGCTCGGGTAACTTGGCTGGCCTTTCCACCACCGCCGGATTGCTTGCCGATGGTTTTGCCGCGCTGCCTGGCGGGGTTGAGCTTGTTTCCCCAACTCCCGTCGAACGCGTGCGCGCCGATGGAGTGATTGAAACCGTCGAGCATGGCCGTCACCTCGTTCTGACCGTCCGCCCCGATGCGCCCACGCAATTGTTGTTCACCGGCCATATGGACACGGTATTTGCCGCCGACCATGCGTTTCAGGAACAGAAATGGCTGGATGACGGCGTGCTCAACGGACCCGGTGTGGCCGATATGAAGGGCGGAATCGCCGTCATGTTGGCCGCACTTTCCGCCGCAGAAAGCACAGCTGACTTTGATCGGGTCGGCTATCAGGTGATGATCAACAGCGACGAGGAAGTCGGCTCGCCGTCTTCTGCGGTGCTAATCGCGCAGCTCGCAACGGGCAAACTGGCTGCGCTGACATATGAACCCGCCCTCCCCGATGGCACCCTCGCGGGCGCGCGGGCGGGCAGTGGCAACTTCTCGATCATCATCACCGGCAAAAGCGCGCATGCAGGGCGCAATCCCGATGACGGTCGCAATGCGCTGCTCGCTGCGGCCGACCTTGCGTTACGTTTGAAAAAACTGACGCGCGAAGGTCTGTCGGTGAACCCGGCACGCATCGAAGGCGGAAGCCCGAATAACGTTGTACCAGATCACGCGGTGCTGCGCGTAAACCTCCGCCCGCATAGTCCAGAGCTTGAAATCTTTGCGCATCACCAAATCAAAAAGCTGGTGGCCGAAATCGAGCGCGAACATCTGGTCAGCGCGCATCTGCATGGCAGCTTCGGTCGCCCACCCAAACCGATTGATGCGGGAGCCGAAAAGCTGTTTGGCCTCGTCAAACAATGCGGAGCCGACCTGGGACTCGCCATCAACTGGCGCTCTACAGGAGGCGTTTGTGACGGCAACAATATCGCGGCCTGTGGTGTGCCCGTCGTCGACACCTTGGGCGTACGCGGTGGCAGCATCCATAGTGCCGACGAATTCCTCATCACCGAGAGCCTTGTCGAACGCGCGCGCCTTTCCGCGCTCACCATTCTCCGCATTGCGGCAAAAGGAAGTTTATGACGTTCATTATCCGCCCGGCCAATATGGACGATGTCCAGCCGATATACGAAATGGCCAAACGCACTGGCGGCGGGTTCACCAATCTGCCGCCTGACCGCAAGGCACTGACGGCGAAGCTCGAACGATCAGCCGCCGGTTTTGCGCGCCAAGAAGATGTCGTCAACGACGATCTCTACGTATTCGTGCTGCAAAATACCGACACCAAAGAAGTGCGCGGCACATGTCAGGTTTTTGGCTGTGTCGGCCAAAAATGGCCGTTCTACAGTTACCGCATTGGCGCGCTGACGCAACATAGCGTCGAGCTTGACCGCACATTCCGCGCCGACATCCTCAACCTGTCGACCGATCTGGAAGGCACTAGCGAAGTTGGCGGTCTTTTCTTGCATCCCGGCGAGCGCGCGGGCGGTTTGGGACTGCTGATCGCGCGCAGCCGCTATCTATTTATCCGCAACCACCGTGCGCGCTTTGCTGACCGGACACTCGCCGAACTGCGTGGCGTCATCGATGAGGCGGGCGGATCACCGTTCTGGGACGGCGTGGCCGGGCGCTTCTTTGGCATGACTTTTCAGGAAGCCGATGAGTTCAACGCAAAATTCGGTAACCAGTTCATCGCCGACCTGATGCCCAAACATCCCGTTTACATCGCCATGCTGAGCGATGCCGCACGCCACGTTATCGGCTTGCCGCATCCATCGGGCCGGGCCGCAATGCGGATGCTCGAAGAGGAAGGTTTTGCGTGGGAAAATTATGTCGATATTTTTGACGGCGGGCCGACGATGACCGCACGCACCGACCAGATCAGGAGCATTCGCGAGGCCAAGGACTCGGCGATCATCGAAGTGAGCGACGCGCTCGGTGATCATGTCGGTGGCGAGAAAATGCTGGTTTCGACTGGCAGGATGGAGGATTTCAAAACCGCATATGGCTGGATCGAAGCGCGCGACGGCGGCATTGCAATGGACGGAACATGCGCCAGAATCTTGGGCGTTGCTGCGGGTGACAGCGTCACCCATGTGGCGCGGTGGTGATCAATGGCACTGACCGAAATCAACTTTGACGGCATCATCGGTCCCAGTCATAATTATGCAGGGCTGAGCCTCGGCAACATTGCGTCTTCCAGTAATGCCGGTGAAGTCTCGCAACCAAGAGCGGCGGCACTGCAGGGCATCGAAAAAATGCGTGCCAATTTGCGGCTTGGTTTGGCACAGGGCTTCTTCATGCCGCTCGACCGCCCCAATCGGGTGTGGCTGGCGGGGCTGGCAACCGACATGGCTAACGCTGAGCCGCATATTCGCGCGGCGGCTTTTTCGGCCTCTGCGATGTGGGCCGCCAATGCCGCAACGGTGTCGCCTGCGCCAGATACTGCGGACGGGCGGTGCCATTTGTCCGCTGCTAACCTGCTAACGATGGCGCATCGCAGCCATGAATGGACAGGCACCTTGGCACAGCTCGAGTTGGCCTTCGCCGACGAGCGGCATTTTGCGATCCATCCCCCGGTGCCGCCGCCTTATGGTGATGAAGGCGCTGCCAATTTTATGCGACTTTGTTCTTCGCACGGCGACGCGGGGCTGGAAATCTTCGTTTACGGCAAAACAGGTGGTCCCTTCCCCGCCCGCCAGCATGTCGAATCTTCGAAAGCCATCACGCGCGCGCATGGGCTCGATCCGACACAGACGCTGTTCGTCCAGCAGTCGGAAATCGCGATTGCGGCAGGCGCGTTCCACAATGATGTGGTCGCGGTTGCCAATGAACGCGTGCTGTTCTGCCACGAGCAGGCATTCGAGTTCCCCCACGAAACCTATGCCAGGATCAAGGCGTTGATGCCCGAGGCGGAGATCGTTGTCGTGCCTTCCGACCGCGTTTCGCTTGCCGATGCCATCCAAAGCTATTTGTTCAACGCCCAGCTGGTCACCCTGCCCGATGGCAGGATGGCGCTGATCCTGCCGAGCGAGGCGCAAGCCAACGCTGCTGTCTGGGGCTGGCTTAGCGAGATGGTCGCGGGCAACGGCCCGATCCGTGAGCTTGTTCCGGTCGATGTGCGGCAATCGATGGCCAATGGCGGCGGTCCTGCCTGTTTACGGCTGCGCGTCGTTGCCGACCCTGCGACAATCGATATCCGGTTCATGGCGGACGAGGATAAGCTTGACCGAATAGCGGACGTGATTGCCGCGTATTGGCCGGAGAGCATAGCGCCCGGCCAACTCGCCGATACCGCATTGGTCGATCAGGTGAAGGCTGCGCGCGCCGCGCTGCTTAACGCCTGCAATCTCCACGAGCTGGCGTAACGTCGCAAATCTTTACACTTTGATAACCATAAAACCAAAAAAGGCACGGTTTTCCGGAACTGGCACAAGGGTTGCTACGTTAAAGATGTATGAAAAAGCTCGGCCGCCTGTTCCAGATCAAGACCAAATTGGAGGTCTTCCTCATCACCTACGCGCTCGGGCTAGGCGCAGTGATGCGCGGGCAGGAATATCTGATCCAATATCCAGGTAATATCGGCAAGGTATTTTTTGCGCTTTGCACCGGCGCGGTATTCCTGGCTTCGGCGAAAATGCTCGAAGCGGTGGAGTACAGCCAAGCTTTCGGGGTGGATTGAGCGACTCATCTCCAATTTCATTGTAACCATCCATCTTGTTCTCCTGCGAAAGCAGGAGTGCTGGGAAGATTGCGCGACACTGCCAACGCTCCTGCCTTCGCAGGAGAACAATGCAAATATACCAGTGAAGATTGAGCAGACATAAGTCCGGAGGATTCTGTTGCTCGGCTCCTCCGGGGCCGCCGTAACTATTCTGTTGCCCGGCCAGTCCAGCCGCGTTCTTTTAGTATAAATTCAGACCGTGAGGCCCGAAATTATGCTGCGAGAGCAAGTGCTTGATTATCGTTTGCACCTATTGGTTGTGAACCATTTCACGGCTTATTCATGCCGGGCAAAAACAATGTCTTTGAACACACGTCGATCCTAGTTCAGCCCCGTCAATAGCCCCGAAATCCGGGGTTTTTGGTGGAGCTGCCGGGTACCGCCCCCGGGTCCGCTGCATCTATTACACATCGCCATTTATCACCATAGTCGGGCAAACCCGACAGAACCCATATAGGCGTTTTTTGGTGAACGGGAAGTGAAGGCGGACGAAAAGCCGGTTCACGCTCTAACTCGATCCCGACCCGCCTCAACGCATCAGTTGGTTCATTTCACGCAACCGCGCGTTTCAGTGCCTGAGCAAAGCTGGCCGAGTACGGCAAGCCATGGGTTATTTTCGAGGTCAGGATGAAATCAGCCCGACCCAACGTTGTCATCACACAGCCCGAAGTGGCAAATGAATATGCACAGGAGCAAGAAATGAAAAAGTTAAGTATCGCTATCGCCGCAACCATAGTTGCAAGCACGCCGTCATTTGCAGCCGCACCGGACTGGTGGCTTGTGTCGGGTGGGCCTGGAGCGCCTTCGGTACAATTTGTCGATGCTGCATCGATCAAGAAAATAGGTGGAGCAGTATCCTTCGACGTCGCAACCTATTGGGGTAATGGCCGAAACATGGAACGGGCATTGACGATCAGCTGTAATGAACAGCCAGGGGGAAGCCCCTATGCCGACTTGCAGAAGTTCGCCTGCGGCTCTGACGAAACGCGCATGAACACCGCGTTGAAGCTTGGCTCAATGGACCTCGATTGGATGGCGAAAACTGTCTTGGCGATGCCGTCTTAAGACGCCTACAGCCCTTGCATATTGCGGCTTTCGGCGGGAATGTTGACGACGATTCCATCAAGGTCCGCCGTCAGCGTGATTTGGCACGATAGTCGGCTCGTCCGCCGCGCGCCCGATGCCAAGTCGAGCATATCCTCCTCATCCTCGCTGGCGCGGGGGAGTTTGTCGAACCAGTCCTTGCCGACAATTACGTGGCAGGTCGAACAGGCCATCTGGCCCTCGCAGGTGCCCTCCAGAGGCTGTCCAGCGGCTTGGGCGACGTCGAGCAGGCAATCGCCTTCTTTGGCCTCGACCACTTGTTCTTGATCGCCGTCGGCACTGATGAAGGTCACTTTGATCATAACATCGCCTCGGCTGCGCGGTTGATGGCTTCTGTAGCGATATCGATTTCTTCTAGCGTCGTATAGCGGCCAAAACCAAGGCGGATCGAAGATTTGGCTTGGGCGTCACTCAAGCCGATCGCGCGGAGCACATGGCTCGGGCGTCCCGAACCGCTGGCACAGGCCGAGCCAGCCGAAAACGCGATATCGCGGCATTCCGACATCAGCCGTCCGACATCGACGCCGTCGCGGCGGATGTTGAGATTGCCTTTGTATCGGTGGGTGGTCGAACCGTTGATTGTCCAGCCGGAGAACGCTGCAAGCGCGCGGTCCCACAACGCCGCAACATGCGCCGCGTCCTGCTCCATGCACCCGCCCGCCAGCTTCGCCGCAGCGCCAAAACCGGCGCATAAGGCTGGCGAAAGTGTACCCGAACGCAGCCCCTGCTCCTGCCCACCGCCGTGCATTAGCGGTTTTAGTGTTACACCATCACGCACCCACAATGCGCCGATGCCTTTGGGGCCGTGAATTTTGTGCGCGGAAATGGCGATCATATCGGGGCCATCCGGGATTGGCATACGGCCATAAGCTTGCACTGCGTCGCAGAGGAAAAGTGCGTCGGCGGTGTGGGCCGCTTCTGCATATTCGGCGACCGGTTGGATAGTGCCGATCTCGTTGTTGACCAGCATCGCGGCGAAGAGTGTCACATTGGCGGCGACGTTTGGTTCGGCGAAACCCTCGGCGTTGACAGGCAAGGCGTCACCACCCAAATACTCCACGCAATCAAGCACCGCCGCATGTTCGGTGGCCAGCGCCGCAACGCTTGCACCGCAGCCCGAACCTTTGATGGCCAAATTGATCGCTTCTGTCGCACCACTAGTAAAAATCACCCGTCCGCCCTTGGGCAGCAACGCGGCCACCTGCTCGCGCGCCACTTCAACCGTCGCCGCCGCCGCCCTGCCCGGCGCATGCGCGCTGTGCGGGTTGGCAAAGCCGTCTTTCAACCAAGGCTCCATTGCGGCGAATGCTTCGGGGGCCAGCGGCGTAGTCGCTTGATAATCCAGATAAATCATGCCGCCTTGGTTTCCTGAAGGATTGCCAGCCATGTGGCTTGGAACGCTTCAATGTCTGCAACAGTGGTGTTCCACCCGACGCTAACCCTTATCGTCTTTGCAGATACATCATCGGGAATTCCGAATGCTTGCAGCGCACGGCTGGGTTTAAGGCTGCCGGACGAACATGCGCTGCCTGCGGATACCGAAAATCCGGCACTATCAAGACGAATGAGTTGCGCAGCCGCGCTCAGAGACGGCATGGCGACAGCCGTTATGCGAACATTGCGCAAGCAATTGCCATCAACGATTTGACCGCCGGAGTTCCAAATGAAGTCCTTAAACCGGAAAAGAGCTTCAGTTAGATCGTAGGTGTATGCCCCGCCTTCAGTGCCTGATCCCGCTTCCAGCGCAGCGGAAAACCCTTCAATCGCTGGCAGATTCTCAGTCCCGCCGCGATAGCCATATTCTTGCCCGCCAGTGGGAGCCAGAAGTCCGAAATCTCGCACCAATAGCGCTCCAACGCCCGGTGGTCCGCCCAGCTTATGGGCGGAAACAACAACCATATCAGCGTCAGGCAAAGGGTCTTTTCCGGCAGATTGCGAGCAATCGCATAGGAATATGCCTCCCGCTTCCCGGACCTTATCGATGATCGGATCTGTCGGATTCCATAGCAGCTGCACGCCTGTTTCGGAATTGACCGACTGGATTGCTACTATTGGTCTGCCATTCTCTTTTAGCCGTGCCGTCAGGACATCCTCGTCAACTCTGCCTTCCACAATTGGTAACACCACAGCATCCGGAGCAGCGCGAAAAACGGAATCATGCTCGACAGCCGACGCGAGTCGTCGGTCGACATTGGCCCGGCCCAATCCCAATGCCAGCGCCTCGCTTGCTCCTGAGGTAAATATGATCTCGCCAGTCCAGCCCAATGCCTCCTTTATTTTAGCTCGTGCTTTTTCGAGTGCCTCGCGCGCTGCGCGGCCTTCGGCGTGAGGCGATGACGGGTTTGCCCAGCGATGCATTGCTTCTGTCACGGCGGTGATTGCTTCCGGTCGCATGGGCGTCGTCGCGGCATGATCGAGATAGATGCGATTTTGAGAAGCCATGATCCCCCTTAGCCGTTCGCATCGAGCTTAGTCGAGATGCCGTGACGTGGTGCGCGCACTATGGGTGTCTCGACTGAGCTCGACACGAACGGAGAATTAGAAGAGTGCGTCGCATTCCATGATGGTTGCGAAAATCGTGACTGCTTCTATATAGCCCTTCAAATTCCTGCAAAGCCCGAACTCCTCGGGGTGAGCCAGCAATCAAACATTAGAATCGAAAACACACATGCCCGCCATCGCAATTCCCGGCCCCGAAGGTCGTCTCGAAGCCCGTTTTTCGCCGCCGCCGCGTCCGCGCGCACCAGTTGCGATGATCTTGCATCCACACCCGCAGGCCGGCGGCACGATGAACGACCGGATTACACAGCAGCTTTACAAAACCTTCGTAAACCGTGGCTTTGCCGTGCTGCGGTTCAATTTCCGCAGCGTCGGCCGTAGCGAAGGTGAATTCGACAATGGTATCGGCGAGCTTTCGGATGCGGCAGCTGCACTCGACTGGGTGCAAAGCTTCCACCCCGAAGCATCGACGACATGGGTTGCAGGGTTCAGCTTTGGCGCATGGATCGGCATGCAATTGCTAATGCGTCGCCCCGAAGTGCGCGGTTTCATCTCGATCTCGCCGCCCGCCAACATGTATGATTTCAGCTTTCTGGCCCCTTGCCCGTCGTCGGGCATCATCATTCAGGGCGCGCAGGACGAAATCGTCAATCCGAGCGCGGTGCAGAAGCTGGTAGATAAGCTGCGCACCCAGCGCCACATCACGATCCACCACGACGAAATCCCCCGCGCCAACCATTTTTACGAGAATGAAATGGATATGCTGATGGCGTCGGTGAACAATTATCTCGATTTCAGGCTGGATCCGAATTCACCGATCAAGTGACGCCGTGCTCCTGCGAAGGCAGGAGTGCTGGCGGCACCGGCTGCGCTCTGGAAATACAAAGCTCCTGCCTTCGCAGGAGCGCAATACCACAATGGATCTAGCGGGTTTCGGTAACCAGACTCTTTCCCTGCTTATCCGGCACCGCCCAAATCGCAATATTGGCAAAAATTACCAGCGCCGCGGCAACCATCAACCACATTTGCTGACCCGAACCGTCACGTCGCCAGCGTTTCCATGCGCCGAACAGGAGCAGGAAACCGGCGATCATGGCGATGGACAATATGGCGTTCAACATTACTTGCGCATAATCCCCGTGGATAAGGTACGCAATCGGGCAAATTCGGCATGGCGTTTTACACCCCTGTCACCTAGATGAGGCGCATTCCGACTCACGTTGCTACAGGATATGCCAATGCGTATCGCCATTGCCTCAGACCATGCCGCCCTTGCGCTGAAATCCGCGCTGGTTGAGCATTTGCGTTCGTCGGGGCATGATGTGAACGACCTCGGGCCGTTCGACGAAGCTTCCGTCGATTATCCCGATTATGGTTACAAGCTCGCGGCAGCAATTGCCGATGGCACGGCTGAGCGCGGTGTCGCTCTGTGCGGCTCGGGCATCGGCATATCTATTGCCGTCAACCGCAACCCTGCGGCCCGCGCCGCTCTGGTTTCGGAGCCTTTGTCGGCTAAACTAGCGCGTGAACATGGTGACGCCAATGTTATCGCGATGGGCGGACGGCTGACCGGTATCGATATGGCCAAGGCTTGCGTCGATGTGTTTCTGTCCACCGACTTCGAGGGTGGTCGCCACCAGCGCCGCGTCGATAAGCTATCCAATCCAAAACTCACCGAGGAACCCGCATGAGCAGCGCCGCCGCCAACGACATCCAGTCCACCGGATTTTTCACGCAAAGCCTTGCCGAACGCGACCCCGAAATCGCCGGTTGGATCGCAAAAGAACTTGGGCGGCAACAGGACAAGATTGAGCTGATTGCCTCCGAAAACATCACCTCTCGCGCCGTACTCGAAGCAACGGGTTCGGTCCTCACCAACAAATATGCCGAAGGCTATCCAGGCAAGCGCTATTATGGCGGCTGCGAATATGTCGACGAGATCGAGACCATTGCAATCGAGCGCGCCAAGAAACTGTTTGGCTGCGAATTTGCAAATGTGCAGCCCAATTCAGGCAGCCAGATGAATCAGGCGGTGTTCCTTGCGTTGCTGCAGCCGGGCGACACCTTCATGGGGCTCGACCTTGCAGCGGGCGGGCATCTGACACACGGCTCGCCGGTGAACATGTCGGGGAAATGGTTCAACCCCGTGGCATATGGCGTGCGCCGCGACGATCATCTGATCGACATGGACGAGGTCGCGGCGATTGCGCGCGAAAATAAGCCCAAGTTGATCATTGCTGGCGGAACCGCCTATTCGCGCGGGTGGGACTGGGCGCGTTTCCGCGAGATTGCGGACGAGATCGGCGCGTATCTCATGGTCGATATGTCGCATATTTCAGGGCTGGTCGCAGGCGGCGCGCATAGCTCGCCCATCCCGCATGCGCATGTCGTCACGACCACAACGCACAAGTCGCTGCGCGGTCCGCGTTCGGGAGTCATCCTGTCAAACGACGAAGTCATCGCCAAGAAGATGAACTCGGCGATCTTTCCCGGCCTGCAAGGCGGTCCGTTAATGCATGTGGTCGCGGCCAAAGCCGTATGTTTTGCCGAAGCGATGAAGCCCGAGTTTAAGAGCTATGCGGCGAGCGTCGTCGAAAACGCAAAGGCGCTGGCCTCCAGCTTGCAAGAGCAAGGGCTGGACATCGTCTCGGGCGGCACCGACAACCATCTGATGCTCGTCGATCTGCGGCCCAAGCAGGCCAAGGGCAAGCATGCCGAACATGCGCTCGACCGCGCCTCGATCACCTGCAACAAGAATGCCATTCCCTATGATCCGGAAAAGTATTTCGTAACCTCAGGCCTGCGTCTTGGCTCGCCCGCAGGAACGACGCGCGGCTTCGGCCCTGCCGAATTCCGCCAGATCGGTCGAATGATCGCTGATGTTGTCGAAGGCCTGCGCCACAACGGTGAAGCGGGCGACGGACAGATCGAAGCGCGGATCAAGGACGAGGCGGAGGCGCTTTGCGAACGCTTCCCTATCTATCCCGCTTGACTTAATGTGGTGACTTACCCATCTAATACACAGAAGGGAAATTGATCATGGGATATTGCAACGAGTGCAACGCGGAATATAGCGAAGGCGCAAAATTTTGCCCGCAATGCGGCGCAAAAACGCCTGAGCAACTGGCTGCGGAGAGCTTTCCGAACCAGGCCAAGCATTATGTCGGTGAGGCAGCCGATGAATTGTGGGGTGCGACCAAGGATGCCTACCACAGGGGTAAGCATCTGGCCGACGCCGATTCCGCGAAGAAGGTTGCTGGCGGTGCCGCAATCGGAGCGCTGGCAGCGGTGGTTGCGCCGGTCGGGATCGCAACGGGCGCGCTGATCGGCGCTGGTATTGTCGCCTATCGGCATGTGAACAAAAAGAAAAATCAGGAAACGCTGAAATAGATGCGCTGCCCTTTTTGCGGACATGATGACAGCCAGGTCAAGGACAGCCGCCCGACCGAGGACAACAGCGCGATCCGTAGAAGACGGCAGTGCGAAGGCTGCGGTGGCAGGTTCACGACATTCGAGCGTATCCAGCTTCGCGACCTGACGGTGGTCAAATCCGAGGGAAAACGCGAACCCTTCGACCGGGAGAAGCTGGAACGCTCGCTCAGCGTTGCCTGTCGCAAACGACCCGTTGACGCTTCGCAAATCGAAAAACTGGCGTCGGGCATTCAGCGTCAGCTCGAAACGCTGGGCGAAAGCGAAATTGAATCCAAGCGGATCGGCGAGTTTGTCATGGACGGGCTGAAAGGATTGGATGCGGTCGCCTATATCCGCTTCGCCAGCGTCTATAAGGACTTCACCGAAGCAAAGGATTTCGAGGATTTTGCCGGAAGCGTGACCGAAGCTGCAAAGAAGTGAGTTTTCAACCGGCCATTATTCTGGTCCGTCCGCAACTTGGCGAAAATATCGGTAAAGCTGCCCGCGCCATGCTCAATTTCGGGCTGACCGAGCTGCGGCTAGTCGCACCGCGCGACGGCTGGCCAAATTCGTCCGCTGGACCTGCCGCCGCCGGGGCCGACATCGTCCTGGCCGAGGCCAAGGTATACGATAATCTGGCCGAGGCCGTCGCCGATATTTCACATCTATACGCAACCACGGTTCGAAAACGCGGCGTCGTAAAACCGGTAGTGACCCCTGAGGAGGCCGCCAGCCAGATCCATTCCGCCGAAGAACGAAGCGCGATCATGTTCGGCGCGGAGCGTTCCGGGCTGGAAAGTGACGAGCTTGCTATGGCGCGAACCATTATCACGGTTCCGATCAATCCCGAATTCGGTTCGCTCAACCTGGCGCAAGCCGTTATCCTGTGCGCCTATGAATGGTCAAAGCATCAAGCGCTCGACAGCCCGCCGCGGGTCGATCTCGATCCGCCATCGCCTCAGTTCGAACTTGATGGCATGATCGACCAGCTATTCGCAATGCTTGAACCGAAAGGCTATTTTCTACCGGAGGATCGCGCGCCGGTCACGCGGCGGACGCTACGCACTCTGCTCACCAAGCCAGCGTGGAGCGCGCAGGAAGTGCGAACAATGCGGGGCATATTGACCACGATCGGCCGAAATCGGTTGCCCGACAAATAGGCGCTTGGCAGGCAACCCACGTTGGACTATTTCATTGGAATATCTCATTCAAGGATTTCCGATGACTTTCAGTTTTGCAATTTTGCTGCTTGCAGCGGCGGTATCCGACAACTCTACCGCTGTGGCATCAACCGCCGCAGAAGCATCCGCTCCAACCGAGGCGGAGCCCAAGAAGCCGACGAAAATCTGTAAAAGCATGGCAATGACTGGCAGCCGGGTCGGTAAACGGGTGTGCAAAACAAAGGAACAATGGCAACAAAGCGAAAGCGGCATGGAGCTTGGACAGAAATCTGGCCGTGGCAATTTGACGCCCGCCAATCCTTTGGGCAAGCAAGGTATCTAAGTATTTAGGTGCGGGCGGCATCCCATTGCTCGAATTCGTAAGCGATGGATGCTTCGACCAGCAGGTTCCATAGCGAATCCGTGACTTCGACCGGAACCCTATTGTGCGCGGCCGTCAGCTTTACATTGTCTAGCACTTGCGCCTTGCGCCTCTCATCACGGACATCGCTGCGCTCAGTTTTTATCCGCGCAGCTGCGTCCATATAGGCGAAACGATGTCCGAGCAGTTCGACCAGCGCCTGATCGACAGCGTCGACACCATCGCGAACCTCCGCCATATTGGTGCAGTCCGCAGGTTCGACCAGGCTCGATTTGGTGGATTTTTCCAGCATGGCCGCGCGTTTAGAAACTGCGGCGGGTAAAGTCGAGACCGATGTTGACTTAAGCGTGCTTTGCCGCCATAGGCCCGCCTTCGCAATTGACCCTGCATTCCGGTGAAGCAGGTGTCCGGCATGTCCAGCATGTGTCGCGCGGAACCGGAAGTAACGTAAGAAGCAATTGGAGACACTAGATGTCGAAGCGTACAAGCTCGAAGTATAAACTTGACCGCCGGATGGGTGAAAACATCTGGGGTCGTCCGAAATCACCCGTCAACAAGCGTGAATATGGCCCCGGCCAGCACGGCCAACGTCGTAAGGGTAAATTGTCCGATTATGGCATTCAGCTGCGCGCCAAGCAAAAGCTGAAGGGCTATTATGGGGACGTGACCGAAAAGCAGTTCAAGCGTGCTTTCCTCGAAGCCAGCAACATGAAGGGCGATACCTCGCAGAACTTGATTGGCTTGCTCGAACGCCGCCTCGACATGATCGTATACCGCGCCAAATTCGCGCCGACGATCTTCGCTGCACGCCAGATCGTTAGCCACGGCCACATCCGCGTCAACGGCGTCAAGTGCAACATCGCCAGCCGCCAGGTTGCAGCAGGCGACGTCATCAGCCTTGGCAACAAGGCCAAGGAAATGGCGCTGGTCATCGAAGCGCAAGGCCTCGCCGAACGCGACATTCCTGAATATGTTTCAGCAGACGGCAACGACAAGGTAACCTTCACCCGCGTTCCGACGCTAGACGAAGTGCCTTATCCGGTGAAAATGGAACCAAATCTGGTCGTCGAATTCTATTCGCGCTAATTTGGTTTTAAGCCAACACAAAGAGGCGGTCCTGCGGGGCCGCCTTTTTTGTTTACCGATGTCATCTTATGTTGAGCAAAATCACAATAGCATCGAATTTTCGCCGCATAAAGGTTGTGCAAGCCGCTCAGGCAGCGGCGATATAGCAAGTCGCGATTCGACCCAGCGTCGGGCCATTATGATGTCATCGGCCAAGACTAAGCGGGTTTCGGTCACACGCTCTTTACGACGCTCATTATCAAACAACGCATTCGGATTTTTGGAGTAAGTGGAAAACAGGCCTCCAGATACAATGCTCCGCGCCTCATCGTCACCGATTGGGCAATCAAAATAGTCGGAAGCTGCCTTCAAGCACGGAAGCGGTTCATCGAACAGGATATTTGCATCAAGACTGCGAACGCTAGAATTTGCCGCGAGGACATCTGCGTATATCCTTATCTGGAACAACCACAAAGCCGCCGCCTTTTCAGCATTTTGTAGTGCGTTAAAGGGCGCTGTTTCAGGATGCTTATCAAGTTGTATTTCCGAAAAGATATGGTCCACCCATTTACGGTGGTTGGCGCTACGTAAAATCGCGGTCAAATAATCTTCCAGACCAAAATGAAGCAACAGTGCCTGTGGATGCGGAGATTTGGCGAGCAAGTCGGGTATAATCGCGTTCACCGGGACATTCGCCTTCACCAGTATCGCCTCGTCTTTTGCATAACGTCTATCAAGCATCAGTATTGCAAGGTGCAAAAGCTTTTTCCAGCTTTCGCTTTCCGAAGTGAACTTGTGTAAAGCGCCTGCCTCTACTCCCAAGACACGCAGGGGCATAGGCTCCCGGATCACAAGGTTTTTGCCCGGTCGGTCCAGCGCGCGCGATAGCAATGTCGAGCCTGTATGCGCCATGTGGAATATCCAACCGATGCGAGGCACGGTCGCGATCATTTGCGAAACCGAGGTCAACAAAGGTATCAACGGAACCCGGATAACGTGATCATGCGTCGGTTTTATTCGCCCATCAAAAAATATTGATTTGGCGTAACTCTCCCTGTTCATAGGCAAGAAGAGCGCGTCTTCGTTTTCCAACCCAAACAAATAGAAATCGGGATTATGAAGCAAGTCCGAAATTCTTATTTGTACCATGTTTACAATGTAGCAATGTCTGGGGCAGGCGCCTACACACGATTTGATTTTTAGTCTGCCAGAACGATCCCAGTGAGCAATGCCTGAAATTTCCAACCCTTACCCCGATCAACCGATTACGCTGGTGCAGGCTGTTGCCGACGAAATTCTGGAGACAATAAGCGCACCCCTAATTATTGAAAGCTTACGCAATACGGCAGTTCTAGTGCGCGGCTACCCGCCAAATCTTCAGACGTTCAATGCTTTCGCCAAAAAATTTTGTACGGTGTCTGTTTTCAACGAAAGTCCAAACAGGCTTGTTCTTGACGGCGAAAACAATATCCAATCGGTAAATCTCGGTACAGAACCTTTCCCACTTCACCCGGAATTGTCCCGCGAGCCATGGAAACCTGACATCTGTTTCTTCCATTGCATCAACGCCCCTCACGAAGGGGGCGAAACGACGTATTGCGATGGAGTCGAGCTTGCACGGCGTCTACCGGCAAAGGTACGCGCCGCACTCGAAAACCGATCCCTACTTTACATTCAGCCAGCACCTCCGGCGATCCTGCAGTTCTGGCTGGGCACCTCACAGCCGAATGACGCGATACTGGCGAACCCACCATCACAATGCCCTTACCGGTTCCGTCGCTTTGACTCCTCAATTGTTCGTTATTTCTCGTACCCCGCCCTGCACAAAACTTTGTTGAGCGGTGAGTTGGCCTTCGGCAATTTCCTGCTCTTTGCGCGTCATTATTTGAAGCTCGACGGGATACCGCTTTTTGATGACGGAAGCGTTGTTCCCGACTGGATCGTGGACGCTATTACAGAAGCCGCCGCCCCAATCACGTTCAATACAGCATGGCAAGCAGGCGACATTCTGATTCTCGACAACAGCCGCTTCATGCATGGACGCAATGCCATAGCCGATCCCGGCGATCGTTTAATCGCGTCTTATTTTGGCTACCTCAATGGCGTTAAGCAGCGCCCCGATGAAATCGCCAATCCGCCCTGGCGAAAGGCCAATTTTCGACCGCCTGCTCCCCAAGGTCAATCGTCAGTCTCCTGAAATTAAAAATGAGAATTATCCTCAGGGCCTCTCTTTTATCCCTCTATTGATTTCGGCATTCAGCTGCGTGCCAATTTTTTGTTGGCATCATTTGATCTGCAGCTTTGCCTTCAGGAAAGTCGAGCTTTTTTCCAGCAGCTCGGCCCTGACGGCGCTGTCCTCTAGATAATGGTCGAGGTTCTTATAGATGAACAGCTCTGCGGGTCTTCCGGCGTCTTTCAACTGATCAGCCATGAACTGCGATTGATTGACCGCAACATTCCGATCAAGCGCACCATGAAAAAGCAAAACGGGCGCGACAATCCTGGTCGCGTTGCGCGCGGGCGATCCTTCTGTGACATGCGGCCCTGAGCCAATGAAATCACGCGTCACGCGAAAGCTTGTATAGCCGCGATCGTCTTCCTTCAGCTTCGCAAGGTCTGTAACCGGCGCGACGGCAACGATGGCCTTGAACAAGGCCGGATCGAGAACGCCTGATTGCAGCGCAGCGTAGCCCCCATAAGACCAGCCGAATATCGCGAGTTTATCGGCAGCGGCAATACCTTCGGACACCAGCCAGCGACCACCATCGTTGACATCGCCAATCGCTAGCTTCCACGATTGAAAGCCATTTTGCTGATACCAGTCATCGCCATAGCCCGCTGATCCGCGATAATTAGGCTGCAATACTGCAAAGCCCTGATGCGCAAAATATTGTGCCAGCCAGTCGAAGCCCCATTCGTCGCGCGCGCTGGGTCCGCCGTGCGGCATGACGATCGCGGGCAAATCTTTGCCGCTGCTCCCCACCGGCAATGTCAAATAGGCCGGAATCATCGTGCCGTCGCTTGCCTTCACGCTGACCGGTTTGACCGGGGCGAGTTTATAGCCCGCCAATTCAGGTCTGCTGGCAAAGAGCGGGCTGACGTTGTTTGTGGCCTTGTCGAAATAATAATATTCCCCAGGATTGGTGTCGCTGCCTGCCCAGACAATCAGTTTCTGTTCGTCTGCACTCATTCCGCCGAAATAAACCATCTCGGCATTAGGCAAGGCTTTGGACAGGGCAGTTCCCAGCTTTTTCAACGCCGGATCGAAATAGATGGCCTGCCGTTTTTCAGTCGCGAAGCTCAATCCGACGATACGCTTTTTGCGTCCCAAGGTGATGAGACTGTCGACATCAACATCGGGGCGGCTGAAGACCTTTGCCTTGGCAAGGGTGCCGTCCAGCTTCACCTTATAAAGCGCAAAGCGGCCTTCGGTCTTTTCAAACCCGTAGACAACATTTTCCACCGGATCGACTGAATAGGGATTGAAACCGCTGTTGCTGGTGAAATCATATTCGCCAAAAGGTTGCCAGCCATTTTGCCCGGTGGGCCGATACAAATAGCGCCGCACACCGCTGTCATATCCTGCCTCGGTTTTCATCACGCCCATCAGGCGAACGGTACCGAGACCGTCGCTGATATATTCGGTCGCAAGCCGGGTCGGCCCGACCACACGTTTCGACGCTAGGCTGCGCGTATCGACACGATCGACACCATAACCTTCGTCAGTCTTCGAGATCAACGATCCGGTTTTGCCTTCGGGCACATATTCGCGGCCCAGCAGGACCGCACCGTCATCGCCCGGCAGCAGGTCGATCAGGCTACCGCCGAAGTAGGAAAAGCGTTCGGCATTATAACCCTGCCGCATTGACACCAGTTTCAGCTCGCTGCCATCGGCGTTGATGGCAACCAGACGGCTGACCGTGACCGGTTCACCAGCATCACGAACGACCATCATGACCAAGCAGATCAGACGCGCATTGGAAACCCATTCGCAATAAGACAGACGCTCTGGATCGCCCGACGCCATCAAGACCGATTTGGATTCGCCGCCATTGGCGAGATCCACAGTATAAAGCCTGCTTCCTTGTCCATCGGTCGGTACAATGTAGGCAACCTTGCTGCCATCCGGCGAAAGCGAGACGCCCTCCACCCCTTCGCGCGCGCCAAAAGCAAGCGCAGCCTTGTCCTGCGCATATGCCGGGACCGGCAGCAATGCCGCCGACAGAAAAACAAGATATCGCAGCATTTTGCATCCCCCAAACCGATGCGTTCGATACCTATCGGGGCGGGCACCGGTTGCAAGCCAAAAGTGCAGCTTTGCCTCTTGCAAAATAGGAAATGCGGTGTCAGCTTGCATCGAGAAATCATCGACCGCCCGATGGCTGCATGGGCATGCAATCAGCTAAATGCAAAACGATGTTCTTGGTGTGGCCTTAGTGTGACCTTCCACGCGCAAACCTGTAGGACGATTTTTTGCAATCCACTATCAACTTGTGCCGTTTTCTGTAGGTCTTCGGGACCGATCCTTTTTTATTTGAGGCTTTCCCTGCGCTCTGGCACAAGGCGCAACAATATTTCCCGTTAGGAGAATCTAATGCGTATCGTGACGCTTGCCCTTGTTTCGGCCTTGGCACTGACCGCCTGCAAAAAGGTCGATACGCCTGCTGCTGTATTAGCGCCCGAAATTACGGTTCCGGCATTATCCGAACAGACGATGAAGGATGTGACCAAAGAGCTTTCGCTCGACAGTTATGAAGGCCGCGCACCTGGCTCTGCGGGTGAGGCGAAGACCGTTGCCTATCTGATCGAGAAGTTCAAAGCGGCGGGGTTGGAGCCGGGGAATAACGGTAGCTGGACGCAAGATGTGCCGCTCGTGGAAATCACGGCAAAGAATGTTTCAGCGCTGAGCATTGCCAACAAGGCGGGCAAGGCGATGTCCTTCGCCTATGGCAGCGAGTTTGTTGTCGGTAGCTACCGCGAAACACCAAAGACCGCGATTAGCATGAGCGAGATGGTTTTTGTCGGCCACGGCATTGTTGCGCCTGAAAAGAAATGGAACGACTATGCTGGCGTCGATGTAAAGGGCAAAACCGTTGTCGTCATGGTCAACGATCCCGATTTCGATGCCAAGGATTTGACCGGCGAATTCGGCGGCAAGGCGATGACCTATTATGGCCGCTGGACTTACAAATATGAAGAGGCCGCTCGCCAAGGGGCAGCCGCAGTGCTGATCATCCATGACGATGCACCCGCCGCTTACGGTTGGAATGTTGTCAACTCAAGCTGGACCGGCACGCAATTTCTGGCGCAATCCAAGGATCGCGGGGCGAGCCAGACAGCGGCGAACGGCTGGATACAGAAAGGTGTAGCCAAAGAGATATTTGCAGCCGCTGGCCAAGACCTCGACAAGCAGATGGCCGCCGCTAAGCAAAAGGGCTTTAAAGCTGTTCCTCTGGGACTGACCGCATCGCTCAGCTTCGATAACGAAATTTCGCGTAAGAACAGCAAGAATGTCGTCGGTATATTGAAGGGCGCGAAACGGCCTGAAGAATATGTACTCTACACCGCGCACTGGGACCATCTCGGTCGCTGCACAGCGGCACCAGATGGTGATGACATCTGCAACGGCGCGGTTGATAACGCGACCGGGTCGGCTGCGCTGGTTGCGCTTGCCGAAGGGCATCAGAAAGCCGGAGTGCCTGACCGCAGCATCGTCTTCCTCGCAGTAACAGCAGAAGAATCCGGCCTGCTCGGTTCCAAATATTATGCCGAAAATCCGGTGTTCCCGCTCAGCCAGACCGTTGGCGGCGTCAATATGGATGCGTTCTCGATGGCGGGGCCAGCGAAGAACCTGACCGTGATCGGCAAAGGCAAATCGGAACTCGACGTCTATCTCGATGCAGCCGCCAAGGCCGAGAACCGCACGCCCGATATGGAGCCCACCCCGGAAAAGGGTTTCTATTACCGCTCCGACCATTTCAGCTTTGCCAAGCTTGGCGTGCCGATGGTGTATTTCGAAGGTGGCGATGATCTGGTGACCGGCGGCAAGGAAGCCGCGAAAGCAGCAGCCGATGACTATGAAAAGAACCGCTACCATGCGCCAGGCGATGAATATGACGAGGCATGGGACTGGTCGGGCGTTATGGCCGATCTGAAACTGTATTACCGCGTCGGTCGGATGCTGGCGATGACCGATGCTTGGCCGAACTGGAACGAAGGTGACGAATTCCGTGCCATTCGCGACAAGAGCCGCAGCGGGAAGTAATCCTACATGTCATTTCGCATGCCCGCCGAATGGGCACCGCATGAACGCGTCTGGATCGGCTTTCCCAGCTTCTGGGGGCATTGGGAAGAACCCTTTGCGGCCGCACAAAGGCAGATCGCGGCGTTTGCCAATGCGGTTCATGATGGCGGCGAGGGCGAGACGGTCCACTTGATCGCGGGCAATCCCGATGCCGCGAAAGTCGCCCGCGATCTGGTTGAGCCGGGCGTCATCGTTGAGGAACGCCAGATCGGCGACGTCTGGCTCCGTGACACCGGCTGTATCATTGTCAGCGACGGCAGCACCCGTAATGCCCGTGACTTCGGGTTCAATGGATGGGGCAACCGGTTCAATTTCGATGGCGATCAAGACATCGGCGGGACGCTCGCAAAAGCGGCGGGTTTCAACGTCACCAAATGCGATTGGGTGCTCGAAGGCGGTTCGATTGATGTCGATGGTAGCGGTGCGGCAGTCACCACGGTCGATTGCCTGCTCAACTCCAACCGTAACGCATCGCTCGACAAGGCGCAGATCGAAGCGCGATTGCACAGCGACCTTGGCATCGAACGCCTCCTCTGGCTGGGCGACGGCCTTGGCAACGACCACACCGACGGCCATGTCGATAATCTGGCGCGCTTCGTTGGCGTCAACCATCTGGTGATCCCCGAGGCGCGCGATCATGACGACCCCAATGCCGCCGTCTACGCCGACGCGCGCACGCGCGCCGAAGCCTTCGGCTGCAAGGTCACTGCCCTGCCCTCGGTCGGCAGGTTCGAGCAATATGGTGAAGCGGTACCCGCCAGCTATGTGAACTTCTACATCGGCAACGGCATAGTCGTCGTGCCACTATATGGCAGCCGCTACGACGACGATGCTTTGGCCGGGTTGGCACCGCTGTTTCCCGACCGAAAAATTGTCGGACTACCCGCCGATGCCGTCCTTACCGGCGGCGGCAGCTTCCATTGTTCGAGCCAGCAAGTGCCGCTTTGACCGCTTGGCAAAAGCGTCGGTGAGTTCCATATACGCGTCACCCAACACAGAGGACACCCTCAATGAAAAAACTCATTCTTCTGGTGCTTGCCGCCACCGCCCTCACAGCCCCCGTCGCCGCTCAACATCACGGCATGAGCAAGGCCGAGCATGACAAAATGCACCAGGAGCATCAGGCACGCCTTGCGGCCATCCTCGCCGACCCCGCCCGCGCCGAAGACGCCAAGCGCGACAAATATCGCCAGCCGGCAAGAACGTTGGAGTTCTTTCAGGTCCATCCTGACCATGTGATCGGCGAATATGCGCCGGGTGGCGAATGGTACACGCGCATCCTTGGTCGCTATGTCAACGAAAAGGGTAAGTTTAGCGGCTTGTATTTCAACACATCAATCTTCGGAACCGACAAACAGAAGGAAAATATCCGCGCCAGCGCTGTGAAATTTCCAGACGATGTCGCTAAAGTAACCGGTCGGCCTGCAACGGATTTCTCTGCCTTCACGCTCGATGCCATTCCCGACGGCGCGAAGGGCACCTATGATCGCATCCTCATCATGCGGATGATGCACAACATCATGCGCTGGAATATTGCAGACAATGAAATCAAGGCAATGCGCGATTTGTTGAAGGACGACGGCCTGATCGGTATCGAGCAACACCGCGCCAAGGCGAATGCACCTTACAGCTATACCGATGGCAACAAAGGCTATCTACGCGAAGCCGATGTCATCCGGTTTATGGAAATAAACGGCTTTGAACTGGTCGGTAAAAGCGAGGCCAATGCCAACCCGAAAGATCCAGCAAACTGGCCTGACGGCGTCTGGACATTGCCGCCGCAACGCCTGTTCGACAAAGAAAATAATGCCAGATATGACGCTGTGGGTGAAAGCGACCGGATGACCTTGCTGTTCAAAAAACGGCCATGATGCGTTGACGGCAGCATTCATCACCCGCGCCCTGCTGTCGGGCTTCATTATCGCGCTGATCGCTTTGATTGGGCGGAAGGCTCCGGCAGTGGCGGCGTTGGTGGCGTCGCTGCCGCTGATTTCTATTCTCGGTATGATCTGGCTGTGGCGCGATACTGGCGACAGTGCGCTACTCGCCAATCATGCCGAGGCGACTTTTTGGTACGTGCTGCCGAGCTTACCGATGTTTTTGATCATCCCGTGGATGTTGCGCAGCGGCTATAGCTTTTGGCTGGCGCTTGGTACGGCAGTTGTGATAACATTCCTGCTCTATCTCGCGACAATCGGCATTGCCGCGCGTTTCGGTGTGCGGCTATAGCGAGCCTATGACCCGCAACATATCTGTCGCCGCGCTCCAATTGCCCCTGAAGGGCAGCGAAGCCGAAAATATTGATGCCGTCGCCGATTTGGTCGCGCAAGCAGCGGCAAAGGGCGCGCAGATTATCCAGCCGCCGGAATTGTTCTCCGGTCCTTATTTCTGCAAAACGCAGGAAGAAGCGCATTTTGCGTTGGCCCGACCCACATTGGAGCACCCTTCGGTCACCGCGATGGCAAAGCTGGCCAAACAACTTGGCGTCGCCATTCCGACCAGCTTCTTCGAGCGCGATGGTTCGCATTTCTACAACAGCTTGGCCATGATCGATGCCAATGGCGAAATCCTCGGAACCTATCGCAAAAGCCATATTCCAGATGGCCCCGGTTATCAGGAGAAATATTATTTCCGTCCCGGCAATAGCGGCTTCAAGGTCTGGGATGTATTCGGCGCGCGGATTGGCGTCGGCATATGTTGGGACCAATGGTATCCCGAATGTGCACGCGCGATGGCGTTAATGGGCGCAGAGGCGCTGTTCTATCCAACTGCTATCGGCCAAGAGCCTCAAGACGATACACTCGACACCCGGCATATGTGGCGGCGTGCGATGGTGGGACATGCCGTCTCGAACTGCATGCCCGTTATTGCCGCCAACCGCGTCGGCAGCGAAGACGATCATGGCGGTAGCCCACAGAAATTCTACGGTACCAGCTTCATCGCCAATGAATGGGGTGACATCACCTGCGACCTCGACGACAGCGAAACCGGCCTGTTGGTTGCAACTTTCGATCTGGATCAAGCCCGCGCGCATCGCGCCAGCATGGGTTTCTTCCGCGACCGCAGACCGGAATTGTACGGACGGCTGGTAGAGGATAACTGAACTGTTGCACCTCTACCTTATCGCGCTCGGCTCGAACCAGCGTCACGCTCTTTTGGGTTCGCCAGCGCGGTTGTTGGGCGAAGCGATCACCGCGCTCGAAATGCCCGACATCGACGTCTACGCGCAATCACCGATCATCCGCAGTAACGCAATCGGTCCGTCACAGCGGACCTATGCCAACGCAGCCGCGATCATCGCTAGCCCGCTCGATCCTCCTGCATTGCTCACGCGCCTCCACGAGATCGAGGCGCATTTCGGGCGTGAACGACGCGGGCAGAGATGGCGGTCGCGCGTGCTCGACCTCGATATCATCCTGTGGTCTGGCGGCATCTGGGCGGATGACGCGCTTACTATCCCGCATCCCGCGATGTGCGTTCGCGGATTTGTTTTGACCCCGGCGGCCATGATTGCCGCCGACTGGCGTGACCCGGTCAGCGGTATGACGGTCCGCCAGCTACAATCGCGCTTCACGCGCCCAAAGCCGCTTGACGCTGCAACCTAGCACCATTAGGGGGAGCGCTCTCGCATCCAACCGCAACCACGGTGCAGCGCGGGCCCTTAGCTCAGTCGGTAGAGCAACTGACTTTTAATCAGTAGGTCGCTGGTTCGAACCCAGCAGGGCTCACCATAATATCAATGACTT
>JANOHL010000037.1:0-16050 GCA_031406495.1 Sphingomonadales bacterium
CGCAAGAAAGACATGTACATCTCCGGCGGAGAAAATGTGTATCCCGCCGAGGTTGAGGCAGCGATTGCCGAGTTGCCAGAGGTGGGCGAATGCGCCGTAGTTGGTGTGCCGGACGAGCGCTGGGGCGAAGTGGGCCGGGTCTACGTCATACCAGTGCCTGGACAATCGATCACGGCAGAAGCAGTCATCGCGCATTGTGCCAGCCGCCTGGCCAAGTTCAAGGTTCCCAAAACGGCAGTCGTCACCGACGCCATCGCGCGCACCGCATCAGGCAAAGTGCAGAAACATCTGCTCAAGGCCCGCGCGATTGAAGAGCTGGAGGCGGTTTAGTCCGCCTGTTTGTCCTTTAGGAACAGCAACGCAATCCCGGCAAGAACCGAACCAAAACCCATCGCTATGGCAACGGTCTGCAACCCGAAACCGGCCTGAAAAAGATAGCCGGCCAGCACCGGCGCAAGCGCTGCGCCGCCGCGACCAACCCCGATCGCAAACCCCGTGCCCGTCGCCCTGACATGCGTCGGGAACACTTTGGCAAAAAGGGCGTAGAGACCCACAACTCCCGAATTGGTGAAGAAGCCGACAATCGCCACAGTCGCCGACAGGGTCGCAAGATCACCGGAGCCGCGACCGAACCAGATGATCGCAGCTGAGGAAATGATCAGCGTCCCGATAGTCAGCGGCTTCAGCCCAAAACGCATGGCGACCAAACCAAAGATGGCACCGCCGGTTGCTCCGCCGACATTGGCCCAGGTCAACACACCCGCCGCCGCCTTGGCATCAAAACCCATGTCGACGACAATTTTCGGCACCCATTTCAGTATGAAATAGAAACTGGTTATATGAGCAAAATAGGCAAAAGTGATCAACAGCGTGGTCGCAATCATTGCCGGTTTGAAGATGTCAGAGACCGAGCGCTTGGCAGCACCTTCATCCGCAATCGATAACCCTCCGGCAGGCGCGTGTCCGAATCTGGCCAACGTCTTGTTGGCTTGTGCTAAGGCGTTCGCTGGCCGCTTCCGATCAAGAAATGCCGGTGTTTCCGGGACGAAGAACCAGACCAAGGGGATAAAGGCAGCGGTCGCCCATGCGCCAAAGGAAAAAATGCCGCGCCATGTCCCGTCCGCCAGCAGCTGTTGCACAACCAAGCCTCCAAACACGCCGCCTAATGGGTAGCCAATTACCATCAGCGACATTGCAAGACTGCGATATTTGTTGTTCGAAAATTCGGCGGCGGCCGCGTTAATGGAAGCCAGCATACCGCCGATGCCCAGCCCCGTCAGCAGGCGCCAGGCCAGAAGCGCTGTCACACTTGCGGCGGCACCGGCGAAATGCATGCCGATGGTCATTGCCACAAGACAGCCGAGGATAGTCGGGCGCCGTCCGACTTTGTCTGCCAAACCGCCCAAAAAGATTGAGCCGACAGCCATGCCAAGCAATTCCATCGACAAGACCCAACCAAGGACAGCTTTATCGACACCCCATTCCTTGGCAATGCCGGGGGAAGCGAAACTGATCGACAGAACATCGAACCCGTCCAATGCATTGAGCCCAACGGTTATAGCAACCGCCAGCCATTGCCAGGCGCTCATATACCCCTGATCAATCGTGTTTTTCGGGTTATTGTCCGCCATATACTCTCTCCCCGGTCAACGGCGCTTATTCGTGAATGCGGCTCAGCATTTCGATAAACTGCTCGATTTCTTTTGCTGTGAAACGGCTTTTGAGCCAGTTTTCATGTTCGGCAATGGCCGTTTTGGCGACGGCCAACGCTTTGCGGCCATCCTTGGTCAGATTCAATGTCTGTTTCCGGCCGTCCGTCGGTGATTGGCCACGCACCAGATAACCCCGTGACTGCAGGCGATTGACGATCGCCATGGTGGTGGCGCGATCCATCCGCATCCGCTGTGCCAAATCGGTTTGGGCAATGTCAGGATGGTCATCGACAAGCCACAGAACTGAAACCTGCTTTTGTGTCAGGTCCAGATTAGTGAACGTTTCAGAAAAATGCCGGTATACCGCACCATGGGCCAACCGGATGTGAAAGCCGACAATGTTGCGGATTTCACCTATGTCCTCGTCGCCCTCAACGTGCGGTGTGGTTGGCACCAATATTTCTTTTGGCCTTGTCATTGGTTCCCCTTAAGGCAATTGTTAGTATAGCATACTAAATAAGTCGAGAGGTTCATGTCGTGACTCATTTTCCTGATACCATCAGCTTTACCGGCTTCAACACGCCTTCTCGCATCGAAGCGGACATCGCTGACTTGGTGCATCTTGGCATGATCCCTGATGAACTCGATGGTGCCTTTTACCGAGTCCAGCCCGACCCGCAATTCCCGCCGCGGTTGGGCGACGATATCGCGTTCAATGGCGATGGCATGATCACGCGATTCCATTTCCACAACGGACAATGTGACTTCAAACAACGTTGGGCCAAAACCGACAAATGGAATTTGGAAAACGATGCAGGCAAAGGTCTTTTCGGGGCCTATCGCAACCCGCTGACCGATGATCCTGCGGTTGCCGGCAAAATCCGCGGGACTGCAAACACCAACGCATTCATTCATGGCGGCAAGCTTTATGCACTGAAGGAGGATTCACCTGCGCTGGTGATGAACGCGGCGACCATGGAAACGGAAGGATATACCTGGTTCAACGGGAAAATGACCGGGCAGACATTTACTGCACATCCCAAAATTTGTCCTGACACAGGCAACATGATTGCTTTTGGCTACGCATCCTCTGGCTTGTGCAGTGAGGATTGCACCTTTTACGAAGTCACCCCCGAAGGCGATTTGGTGCGCGAAATCTGGTTCAAGGCACCTTATTACAACATGATGCACGATTTCGCGATCACGCCGGATTACGCACTGTTCCACGTCATGCCGTCGATTGGCAGCTGGGATCGTCTGGAAAAGGGAATGCCGCATTTCGGCTTTGACACAACGATGCCCGTATATCTGGGCGTCCTGCCACGCCGCGAAGGGGCAACCGCGGAGGACATACGCTGGTTCAAGCGCGACAACTGCTTTGCCAGCCATGTGATGAATGCATTTCAGGAGGGTACGAAGATTCACTTCGATACGCCCGAGGCAAAGAACAATATGTTTCCCTTCTTCCCGGACGTGCACGGCGCTCCGTTCAACGGCATGGAAGCGATGAGCCATCTGACCCGTTGGACAGTCGATATGGCGTCCAATGACGATGAATTCGACAGCATCACCCGCCTGACCGAAACCGCTGGCGAGTTTCCCCGGATCGATGACCGCTTTGCGGGTCGGCCATATCGTTATGGCTGGATGCTCGAAATGGATATGCGCCGCTCGGTCGAGCTGAAGGGCGGCAGCCCGGGCGGCCTGCTAATGAACTGCCTGTTCCTCAAGGATCACCAGACCGGTGCCGAACAACATTATTGGTGCGGCCCGGTCTCTAGCCTGCAAGAACCCTGCTTCATCCCGCGCAGCAAAGACGCGGCAGAAGGCGATGGCTGGATCGTGCAAGTCTGTAACCGGCTTGAGGAGCATCGCAGTGACCTGCTGCTTTTCGATGCACTAAACATCGAAAAGGGACCGATTGCGACGATAAATATCCCTATCCGGCTGCGCTTTGGTTTGCATGGCAATTGGGCCAATGCTGACGAAATCGGGCTGGCTGCATAAGGGCTGGAGCTTCGCGCTTAGGGGGTGATACATCAGGCATGATATGTTCCATCGACCTCCCGTCACCCTGAACTTGTTTCAGGGTCTTATTTTGCGACGTCGAAAATTAAGATGCTGAAACAAGTTCAGCATGACGAAGAAACGGGAATCACGTAAAATCTGACGGCATCACGCTCTAAATCGGCTCGCCCGCAGCCCGCGCTCGCGTCACAAGGCATGCCTCATCTCGGCGCACTCGCGTGGCCAATATAACCAGCATCACTACGATCACCGGCGCAACCCAGTTGATCGAGAGGATCGCGTAAGCGAGGTCCCCACCGGTGGCGTCCGAGATCATGCCGACAAGATAGGGCCCAATACCAAGACCAAATATCGTCGAGCAGATGATGTACGTGCTGGACGTTATTCCGCGCATACGGGGCAGCACATTGTCAAACATCATGGCGTAAAGCGGCGGCAACCAGGCGGTGAGAACCAGGCTGTAGAGCGTGAAGCGAATATAAAAGTTCGTCGCATCATCCGCCGCATACACCCACAGCGCGATCAGGGGCGAAAACCCAAGGCTGGCAAGCGTCACCCATACCCGGCCCTTGCCCGGAAAGCGCACATGCATCCAATCGGAAAATGGCCCGGCGAGCAGCGGCCCGGCGATTCCGATTGCCGCAGAAAGCAGCCCGAACTGCAACCCCGTCTCGGTCGGTGATAAGCCGTAATTTTTCATCAAGAACATAGGCGTGAAGCCCATGACGCCGTAATTGATCATCGTCTGCAACGACCCGATAGCGATACAGAGCACAACGGTCGGCGATGTAGCGATGGTGGCAAAGGTGGGCCTGTCGGCAAGGCGCAAGCTTTGCAGCAGGTTGAGGACGACATAGAGTCCGAAGCCCACAACCGTCCATTGCAGCGCATGCGGATTCACTTCCAACCCGCCCAGATTTAACGGAGGGCGGGGCGCGAAGGCGCTGGTAATACGGGTCAGCGAAATCATCCCGACGAGGATCAACGAAAGGGCACTTAAATTTAGCAGCCAGTATCCTTGCCCGGCACCGCGCCGGGCGAGCGACATCCAGTTGAAGACCGGGGTCACAGAGCCGAGCACAGCGGCGCTGGCGCGGAAAGGGTGCGGATCGGGCGGTGTTTCAATCCCATCCATCACGCCGCGCTTTGGTTCCGGCATGCGCCAAAGGAACAAGGCCAGCGCAAACCCGGGCAAAGCCGCAATAAGAAAGGCAAATTGCCATCCCCGGAACCCCAGCGGCGCACCGCCGTCTGCGTAAAGCCTATCCCACCAGTCCGCAGCAACCCCGCCAAGCACCGAAGAGCCGCCCAGCCCGACCGCTATCGCCGCCGCCAGCACCGCCATAGCAAAGCCACGCCGTTCCTTGGGGAAATGATCAAAAACCAGCGATGTCCCGGCTGGCCCGGTCGCCCCCTCGCCTATCCCGACGCCAAGGCGCGAGATAGCCAAGAGCGCAAATCCTTGCGCAAAGGCCGCAAAGCCGGTTGCCAGCGACCAGAAAGCAATGCAGATCCCAAGCAGTCTTGTCCGGACCCAGCCATCGGCCAGCCGCCCGAGCGGCAGTGAAAAAAGGGCGTAGAACAGGGCGAAGACCGTGCCGTACAGCAACCCCATTTCCGCATCGCCAATGTCCAAATCCGCTTTGATTCGCGGCGCCAATATGGCGAGGATGTTGCGATCAAGCAGGCTCAGCGCATTGGCAAGGCCGACCAAAAGCAGGGCGTGCCACGCGGCAGGGGTGACCTTCACAGTTTGAACCATCGTTCGGCGTTGGTCTGCATGAACTTCTTCTTCAGCGCCGGGCTCATGTCCATATTGTCCATCGTTTGCACCTCAGAGGCCTCATATTGGTAAGGATAATCCATCGCATACATCACGCGGTCTTCGCCGACCACGCTTTGTGCGAATTTGATCGCTGGCTCCCACGCGACGCCGCTATTGGTGACGAGCACGTTGGATCGCATATATTCGGCGATTGTCTTGTTGAGCGGTTTCATCCGGGCATAGCGCTTGGACCGCACACCTGCCTGATGCATGAAGTCAAGGCGATAGAGCCAATAAGGCAATGCCTCACCCATATGGCCGACCATGATCTGCAGATCGGGATATTTGTCGAAAATGCCGATGGTGATCAAGCGCAGCAAATGCATTCCCGTCTCGACCCCAAAGCCGAATATAGCCCCGTCCAGCCCCGCCTCCAGAAACGGATCAATCATGCTGTCAGGCGGAGTCGCCGGGTGAATGTACAGCGGCTGCCCGGTGTCGGCGAGCGCGCGGAAGATGGGGTCGAACTTCGGATCGTCGAGATATTCGCCCTGCGTATGGCTGTTGATTTGAACGCCCTTGAAACCAAGCTGTTTCGCGCCTCGGCGGATTTCGCCCGCGCTCCATTCGGGGTCCTGCGGTGCAACGGCGGTCATGCCGATATAACGGTCAGGTCGCGCAGCCACATTTTCGGCGAGATAATCGTTGGCCCGGCGCGCTATGCCCTTGGCCTCTTCCGCGTCATGCAAAGGCTGTACGCCCGGCGACGTAAGTGCCAGGATCGCCTTGTCGATGCCGGTTGCATCCATATGGTCGATCCGCTGCTGCCCCAGATCGAGCAACCGATCGAGAATCTGTGTCGCGCGTTCGGACGGCGAAGTTCCGTAAAAGCCCCAGAGCGAGACCATGCCCTTGTCTGCCGTTCCGTCCTTTATCATGCGCAAAAACACGTCGATCTGCTCGCGCGTGGCAAAGGCCTCCTCGGTCGCAATGCGCAGATATCCTCGATCACCCCCGGTTTTAAGGTCATGGGCGGTTTTAAGGTCATGGGTCATGGGTTTCGTTCCTCTTTTTGTTGCGCCAAGCGTTGCAGGCAAAGCGAGTGCTGCCATGCCAACGCCGAGCGCCGCGTTTACATCACGCCGCCGCAGTCCGGTTTGGCGTTCATCCTTCATGCACGGCCTTGATAACCATGCAGGCCATCAGGCCCTCGGGACCGTCCTCATGGCCGTGGCCGGACCATTTCACCCCGCCAAAGGGCGCGTCCGCGCCGCCAATCATTGTCGTGTTGATCCCAAGCATCCCCGTTTCAATCTCGCGCGCAACCCGCTTTTGCCGTTTGGCGTCGCTGGTCCACATATAAGCGGCGAGGCCGTAAGGCAGGCGATTTGCCTCGGCGACCATATCCTCTTCGCTCGCGAAAGAATTGATCAGGGCAACCGGGCCGAACGGCTCCTCATTCATGATTTCCGTGTCGAGTGGCACTTCCGACAGCACAGTGGGCGCATAGAAATAGCCCTGATTGCCAATCCGCTCACCACCGCAACCGAGCTTTGCGCCCTTGGCCACTGCCTCTCCGATCAACCGGTCCATCGCCTCGGGGCGACGAGGGTTGGCCATCGGCCCCATCTGTACGCCATCGTCGAGGCCATTGCCGACCTTGATAGCCTTGGCGCGTTCGATAAAGCCATCGCGAAAAGTCTCGAAAATACCGTCCTGTACAATGAAACGCGTGGGCGAAACGCAGACTTGGCCCGCATTGCGGTATTTGTGCGCGGCCACCACGTCGAGCACATGGTTGACATCCACATCGTCGAACACCAGCACCGGCCCATGACCGCCAAGCTCCATCGTCGTGCGCTTGCAATCATCAGCAGCCAGCTTTGCCAGATGCTTGCCAATCACCGTTGACCCCGTGAACGATAATTTTCGGATGACAGGCGAGGCCAGCAAGTGGCGCGACACTTCATCGGGCACGCCGAATACCGCCTGCGCCACTTCCTTTGGCAGTCCTGCGTCGAGCAAGCATTGCAACACAGCCAGCGCGGACCCCGGCGCTTCCTCGGCAGATTTGAGGATCACCGAACAGCCTGCCGCGATTGGTGCGCCCAGCTTGCGGCCCGGGTTGCCGATCGGAAAATTCCACGGTGCAAAGGCCGCAACTGGCCCGACCGGTTCATAGGTGACCGTCGAGCGCATGCCCGCCGGACGGACCAGCTGGCGCCCATATACGCGCTGGCATTCGCCGGCGTAGAAATTGAACAGGCCAACATTCATCATCACTTCGATGCGGGTTTCCGCCAAGGTCTTGCCCTGTTCGAGTGTCGCGATCCGGGCAATATCTTCCTTGCGTTCCAGCATCAACCGGGCAGCACCGGTCAGCACAGCAGCCCGCTCCTGAGCCGATGAATTCCGCCAAATCTTGAAACCCTTGCCCGCCGTTTCCAGCGCCCGGTCCAGATCGGCAGCATCGGCCAGCGGAAGATCCCCCAATACTTCCTCTGTTGCAGGGTTTACGACCTGATGCGTGCGCCTGTGGCCAACGGGAATTTTCTCTCCGTCGATGATCATGTGCAATTCAGGATAAGCGATCATTCTTCACCTTTTTCCAGCGCATCGAGGCGCTCAACTTCTTCACGGTATGGCTTGATTGCCTTGAACATCAAAAATGTGGCCAGTGGCAGCAGGGTAGATGCCGTTATCAGCAGCGCCTTCCACAAATCCTCATCAACCCCGACGACATAATCCTGTACTAGGCCAATCACGAAACTCCCCATCGCCCCGAAAAAGGTGAACATGAACAGATAGATCGCGGTGACCTGTCCGCGCATCGCATTCGGGGCAATCCGCTGGATCGCGGCATTTTGGGGAACGGCACCGGCAAGGCCAAACATGGCGCCGGCGCTAAAGACCGTCAGCGCCAGATAGCCATTGGGCATCAGCGGTGCCAGGATAGAGCAAATCGTGGTGCCGCAAAAAAAGATGGTCGCCGCACGAACATTGGCATCCTTATAACGTTTGGCGAGCCATTCGACAAAAACGCCGCCGAGCGTAATACCCAATAGCGAGGCGACCAGCACCATAGACCCCATCACGGCACCGATCTGGGCTTCGTTCCAGCCATAAGTGCGAATCATGAACGGGGTCCGCCAGAATTGGAGGCCGAACACCTCAATCGCGCTAAGCGCGAGCCCCCCAAAAAGCGGGAAATAGACCCTGCGCCGACTATTGATGGCCTTGGCAGCGTCCAGCCCAGTAAATGTCAGGATACGGCGGCCAACGCTTGCATCCTTTGGTGGCTGAAGACTGTCGGTTGGCGGAATGAAGCGCAAAGGCTCTTTAATTGTCAGGAACAGCAGGGCAATCAGCACCCCGGGCAAGCCAGTCCAAATCAATATCCATTGCCAGCCTAATATAGTCAGGCCGGCAAATTGCGAAGGTCCCCAATCGGCCGTCGCCACAATCAACATGCCGCCAACGATAGCGCCAAGCGAAGTGCCGCCAATGAAACCCAACTGCAGAAGAGCAAAGGCGCGCGGAATCTTTTTTGGCGGAAAGGCATCGGCAATCAGCGAGTAAGAAGACGGCGCATGCGCCGACCCACCAGCGGCAAGAAACACTCGGCTGGTCAGGAACTGCCCGAAATTTTGCGCCAGACCGCCAAGCGCGGTGATCAGGCCAATCGCTGCGACGCCGCCAGCCAGAACATATTTACGCGGATAGATATCGGCCAGACGCGCCAGCGGAATACCCACAAACAAATAACAGATGATGCTGGCAGGTCCGGCCAGAAATCCAAGCTGGGAATCGGTCAATCCGAAGTCCGCCTTGATGCGTTCCGCCAGCATGCCGAATACAACCTGATCGAAAAAAGTCAGGAAGGTTGCCAGAATGATGACAAAAAGTGCCCAATATCCCGCAGCAGACTTTGGCCAAACCCGTGTAGTGATGCTTTCCGATTGATCACTCGGGTGAATAGGAGCCAATGATGGAGCCTGCCCTGCCATTTTTCTCTCTCCTGCGGATCGCACTTTTCAAATGCTTTTTTGTATGTATTAGATACAATATCGTTTGACCGGCGATGTCCAGCACTTTCGCGCCACACGTTGCGTCGGTGCTCGGAAATCTAACGGAATCGTTAACTGGCCGCGCAAAGCGGGCAGAGGCGGAGAGGAAAAAACATGCAGAATCTATCCGGTAAGACCGCGTTCGTCACGGGCGGCGCGAGTGGCATCGGCCTTGGCATCGCAAAGGCGCTGCTCGGTGCGGGCATGAATGTGGTCATTGCCGATATCCGCGATGATCATCTTTCCGGCGCACAGGCCGAGCTTGGTTCAGCCGAGCGGGTTCTGGCGGTCAAACTCGACGTCACCAACCGCGACAATTTTGCCAGCGCAGCCGATGCGGCCGAGGCGCGCTTCGGCAAAATCCACATCTTGTGCAACAATGCGGGCGTAGCAGTGGTGGGGCCAACCGCGCTTGCCACTTATGCGGATTGGGACTGGGTGATGGGTGTTAATCTGGGCGGCACCATCAATGGCATCGTCACCCTCTTACCGCGCATCCAGCGCCACGGCGAGGGCGGCCATATCGTCAATACGGCGTCCATGTCAGGTCTGGTCCCGGTGGGCGGCACGACCATCTATTCCACCGGCAAGGCTGCGGTCATTTCGATGATGGAATGCATGCGACCGGAGCTGGAACCGCAAGGCATCATCTGTTCGGCATTTTGCCCCGGCGCGGTCCAGTCCAACATCGCAGAGGCGGGCAAGACCCGTCCCGCTGAACTCGCCGAATCCGGATATGCCGAAGCCGACAAACAACGACAGGAAGGCGGGAATTTTTCCCACCTCTACCAGACCAAGGAACAGGTCGGAGAGCGGGTGTTGCAAGGCATACTCAACGACGAACTGTACATCCTGACACACAGCGAGTTTCTTGAAGGCGTGCGCAAGCGTGGCGAAGCGACAACCGCCGCCGTCCCGGCCCACCTCCCTGAAAATGAGGAATATAAAACGACATTCGCGAGGCTGTTCGAAAACCCCATCCATGCCGCGGAAATCGCACGGCAGAAAGGATTGAAGCCATGAAATCAGGGCAATCGCATTTGGCGACTTTCCCCCTCCCCCCTTGCGGGGGAGGGTGGCGCGAAGCGACGGGAGAGGGGACGGCGCGCGTCTGCGCGCCAAAAGACGCAGCTACGGTTGCTGTTTTCACTGCCTCTTTTGCTATTTTTGGATCGGGGCTGAGTCTTTTGCGCCGCAGACGCGGCGCGCCCCCTCTCCCACCCTACGGGTACCCTCCCCCGCATGGGGGGAGGGGAAAAGTCGCCAAATGCGATTGCCTTGCCATGAAAATACGGTGCCTTTTCCTTGCTCTTCTGGCCGCTATTTCGGCGGTGCCAGCGCTCGCCAACCCAAGCTATGACGCGAACTACGCACGCGACCGATCACAAATTGAGGACTTGCAGGCGCGTTATATGTTCGCGCTCGATTGGTTCGACGCCGATGCCTATGCCGCGACCTTTACCGAGGACGGCACGCTCAATTGGGCACGCGGCACGGTGACTGGACGCGATGCTATCCGCGCGGAAGTACGCGGGATGCGCGCCCAACTTGCACCTTATTACGGCGATGACGGATCGGGCAAGCCCGTTACGCTGCGCCATTTCATCACCAATGTTTCGATTGAAGTGCACGGCAATATAGCGACCGGGCGTTCCTATTGGTATGAAGTCGCCAATAACGGCCCGGGCTATACTCCAAAAATTGGCGGCTTCGGTCATTATGAAGATGAATTGCGCCGGGTGAGGGGCCGTTGGCTATTTGCCAGCCGGAAAATTTACAACCAACAGCTTGAGGGCCGGTCCGCCGCACCCGAAAATCCGGTAAAATGAAACAGGGATTATGAAATGATCAATTTCGCAGGACGCACCGCGTTCGTTACTGGCGGCGCAAATGGTGTCGGCATAGGCTTGGTTCGCGCATTGCTGGCCGAGGGTTGCAAGGTCGCCATGGCCGATATCCGTCAGGACTCGATCGATGTGGCGTTGAAGACGCTCGATAACCAGATGGTTATGGGCGTTCAGGTCGATGTCTCGTCACGCGACGCAATGGAAAAGGCAGCGGACGAAGTGGAAACACAATTCGGGCCGGTCAGCCTGCTTTTCAACAATGCTGGCATCAACCTGTTCCAGAGCATTGAGGATTCGAGCTATTCGGACTGGGACTGGGTGATGGGTGTGAACCTCAATGGCCCGATCAACGGCGTGATGACGTTCGTCCCGCGCATGATCGCAGCGGGCAATGGCGGCTATATCGTCAACACAGCCTCAATGGCGGGCTGGCTGGCCAGCGGATCTCCAGGCATTTACAACACGACAAAGTTTGCGGTGCGGGGGATGAGCGAAAGCTTGCGTGCCAGCCTCGCTCCCAAAGGCATCGGTGTCTCGGTGCTGTGCCCGGGCCTCGTGAAATCCTATATCTATGCCAGCGACGATATTCGTCCGGATGCGCTGAAGGCGGGCGCGAGGCCCATCGACACCGACAATGTGAAGCGGCTGGCCGAGTTCCACGAATTTGGCATGGAACCGGACGTGATCGCAGCGCGAGTGCTTGATGGCATGCGCGAAAACCGGGCCTATATCTTCTCCCATCCTGAACATAAGGAAGAGCTGGCGGAGCTGTTTCAGGAATATCTTTCCGACTATCGTGACTATCCCGATGATCCTGGTTTCGAGCAGAGAGTCGGATTTGAAGGGTTCAGACGCAAGAGTTACAAGGATGCGCGGGAGGCCGCGCGCAAGGCAACTTAGGGAAGGCAAAGACAATGAAGGTCAATGCGCTCGATCATGTCAACATCATCACCGATGATTTGGACGGGACGGCGCATTTCTATGCCGAATTGTTCGGTCTCGACCAGCGCGACGCCCCTCCCCCGCTGACTCCGCAAACAGCACAGTGGATGTTTGATGATTCCGGCCGCGCCATCCTGCATATCAACAGTACAGACTGCCCCCGGACTTATGACCGTGAGGTGATGCCCGGGCCAACCGGATCAATCCACCATATCGCACTCAACTGCTCGGGTTATGAGGAGATGATGGCGAGGTTGCAAACGCAGGAGTTGAATTTTCAGATCAATATAGTCGAAGCGATCGGCCTGCGGCAAATCTTCACGCAAGATCCGAACGGCGTGCTGTTGGAACTGAATTTCTTTGCAGAATAACCGGTCAAGGGTTCCATATTTATTCGGCGTCGAGCAAGATTGCCAATAGCTGTTCCGGAGCGTCGCCCATCACGAAATGACCGCAGTCGATGACATGGACCTGCCAGTCGGGATCATCCTTCACCTGATCATGGAAACGCCCAAAAGGCGTCGGCTGCCATCCGCTGGCGAAGATATAGCTTCTGCGTTTCACCTCTGACTCCCTGCCCGTAAAATGGACGGGCTGGATAAAGGTGAACAAGGGATGACGGCTAAGCACACCATCGGGGTCAATGCCCGGCAGCGGTGCCACCAGGCCGGGAGTTTCCCGTTGGCCGGCGATATAATGTTCCTGTTCCCAAGCGCCCACGACATCCCACAGCGACTGCCCGTCGCCCGGCAGGAATGCATCCAGATAAACGATATGCGCAATGCGGCTGCCCAACTGACCCATGACGCCCGTAACGACCATGCCGCCATAACTGTGGCCGACAAGGATGATATCTTGAAATCCCGCATCCCCGATCTGAGCAACGACGTCCTGAACGTGGGTGGCCAGATCAATAGCGGGTGAAGCCAAATGGGCGCGGGCACCGAGCCCGCTCAGTTGGGCGATCAGCACGCGGTGTCCGGCTTCGCCTAGTTCTCCCGCCAGCCGGTTATATTGGTTGCCGCTACCCCAAGCACCGTGGACAAGAACATAATCAGCCATAACCTAAATTCCGTTCCGCTTGTTGTAGTCGGCAATCCACTCCACGGTATTTCTCAGACCGCCGAACGGATAGAAATGCAACCTGACCCGGCCATGCTCGTGACCCAGATTGGCGGCGAAGCTGTCAACCAGCTTGTCGGGTCCTGCAGTCCCCATCAGCTTGGTGATCGAGATACCATATTTTGTCATGACACTGGCCGAAGCGCCGACGCCGCAGCGTGCAGCAAAACGAAGCAGCGTCTTGATCCCGGCGGGGCCAGGAATACCGATGCGAACCGGTGTATCAACGCCTCGCGCGCGCAGTTCCTTCAGCCAACGCAGGAAAGCGTCCGGATCGAAGCCGAACTGGGTGACGACCAGCGGTGCCATACCACGCCGTTCGATCTCGGCGATTTTTAGCTCAAGCACGTCCCAGCATTGCTGCGCGGTCATGATCGGATGACCCTCGGGGTGGCCACCGATACCGATAGCCTTGATTCCGGCGCTTTCGAACGCGCCCGTCGCGAGCAGCGCGGAGGTGTCGGCGAAAGGACCTTGCGGCTCGGGCGGATCGCCCGCGACGATGAAACAGCGCCGCACCCCGGCATCGCGGACGACTGCTTCGAGATAGCGATCGAACGCATCCTCCGATGTAATCCGACGCGCGGAGAAATGCGGCATCGGTTCATAGCCCAGCTCGCGCACGGCGACTGCCGCAGCGACCCGTGCCTCGGGCTCTTCACCTGGCAGGAATGTGATAGCGACCGGCGTTTCGGCTGGGATTAGCGGTGCGGCATCCCTCAGCGAAGCGATGTCCTTGGCGGTTATCTCCAGCGAATAGCCCTCGGTGACTCCTGTAGGCGGCCTACCCCAATTGGGATGGATCAATGGTTTGGTCATCAGAGCCTCTTCCGTTTGACCGGGGACACCCACACCCCCTCCATGGAAAGGGCGTGGGCGGTTCGGTGCAAGCCCTTAGCGCTGGGTGCGCCAGCCTTCAGCGTAGGTTTCACGCGCAACGCGGCTATAGGGCACTGAGCTCACGATCGCGCGCACTTCGATCTGCTTGTGGCGTTCGACCGTGGTCTTTTTCGTGCCACCATTTTCCTCGCCCCACACCACGCGCAGTTCAGTGCCAACAGGAATTTCCGGATCAATGGTGGCGAGCGAAAGTGCCTGCTTTTCATTGTAGCTATAGCCGGTAAACATCGACAGGCCGACAGTCCGGCCACCGGCATCAACCACGCGGTCATAGTTGGACGAGGCATAGTTGGCGAGTGGGGTGTCGAAGAACTTATACTGGTCACCATCGGGGTCAAACAACGAGGCCATGATCTTCGCCATGTCTTCGGGGTTCCAGGCGAGCGTAACCTTGGTGCGCTGTTCTGCAGGGTTCAGCGCTTCGAGCGCCTCGCGGCCATGGAAGTCATGGTCGAACTTCACGAATGGACCATAGCCCAGCTCCCACGGATTGAGATAATAGTCCTCAATGTTTTCAGAAACGAAGCTGCCGCCAATCGAGCCTGTGGCTTCATAGCTGTCAGCGCCCAGCCATTCGCGGAAACCTTTAAGCTTTTCACCCGTGTAAATGGCAGGAAGCGGCGAAGGTATCCAGCCGGATTCCAGCGTGTTGGACGGATAAGCGCGGCTGCCGCATGGGACGATACCAAATTCCTTACCCGCTTCGAGGATTGCTGCACGAATTTCTTCCTGCTCTTCATATGGACCCCAAATTTCAAGGCCCGGCGCGCCGGACATGCCATGACGCAGCGTGCGGATGGTTTTGCCTGCGATGTTCATTGTCGACATGTTGAAGAATTTGAGCTGCTCCAGCGGACCGCCATGCAGCTTTTCAATAATGGCCCAAGCCTTTGGCCCCTGAATCTGGAAGCGCCAGCACGAGCGGGTGACGGGTTTGCCCATCGGACGCATCGGTGAGCGGTCGTCCAGCTCAATCTGCACGTCATAGCCGCCGGTCGCACCATGATAGCGCAGCCAGTTGGACGCAGGCGCGCGGCCGACATAGACAAATTCTTCCTCGGCCAACCAGAAAATGATGCCATCACCAATCACATGGCCATAAGGCGTGGTAGGCACATATTGCTTGGCCTTATCGACGGCCCAGCCTTTGGGCGAGTTGATCATGGTATCGGTGATCAGCTTGAGCGCGTCTTTGCCACGGATATAAAGATTGACCATATGGTGCGACTGGTCGAACAGCACGGCGCTATGTTGCCAAGCCCATTGTTCGTCACGCCAGTTATGAAATTCCGGCGCAACAACCGGATAGACATAGGCACCCAACTGCGAATTGCGCAGCATCTCCACGGTGTTACCCGACGCACTCAACAGTTGTTCCAAATTCGCTGCGCTCATGGCAAGCCTCTCCCTTTAAAAAACTTATAGGCAATGCATATCAATTTTTGTATGCAACACAAACAATAAAATTCGGAGAGAGAAGTTTCCATGACCCCAAATCGCCAAATTCTGACACTTTCCTGTGTTGACCGCCCCGGTCTTGTCGCGAGCGTAGCTCGAATTTTGGCTGATAATGGCGGGAATATCCACGAATCACAACAGTTCAACGACACCGAGTCGAACTTGTTTTTCATGCGGGTTGTTTTCGAGCTTGCCGCCGGAGCAGACCCTGAAGCGCTTCGGGCTGCATTTACCTCATTCGCGGATGAAAGCGCCTTAACCTGGACGCT
>JANOHL010000102.1:0-1533 GCA_031406495.1 Sphingomonadales bacterium
ACACAGCAACAACACCTATCGCGGCCTGGTGCGCGTCGCACCAAATGCGGAAGGCGTGCGTAACTTCACCCAGTGCGATTCGCTGTTGCTCGGGTCGCTCAGCGGCGCGCACACCGTCCCCTATATCGAAGTCCGCAACCCCAGCGCGCAGATCGAGCATGAAGCGACGACAAGCAAGATTTCCGACGACCAGATGTTCTACGCCCAGCAACGCGGCCTGAACGCCGAAGAAGCGGTGGCGCTGATCGTCAACGGCTTTGCCAAGGAAGTGCTGCAGCAACTGCCGATGGAATTTGCGGTTGAGGCGCAGAAGCTGCTGGGGATTTCGCTTGAGGGGAGTGTGGGGTGATGTTTGTTGTTCCCCTGTTACTGGCTGCTTCTGCCGTCGAAGCTCCAGCAATCCAGTGCGTCAGCACCCCTGATTATGATTGCAAAACCGGTGTTTATTCCGGCCCACCTGAAACTGAAGTATCTGCATTGGATCGCGAAAAGGCTCTTGAAATATATAATGCGTATTGGACCTGCTATTGGACCAACGTGCGCAATCACGCAGATTTCGGTTCCACCTCAGCGGAGAAAGTCAGCGTTTCTTTTCAGGCGGCTTCGTTTGGATGCGCGCAGAAAAGAGAAGCAGCCGATAGTGGTATGGAAGCTCTATTGGCAGCCAACGTCCGTTACGGTGATCAACAGAACAGAGTGCAACTTCGTGATCGGTTCCGTCAAACAGGCGGAATAATGGCCGGATATCTCGCTTTCGGCCAGTCCGGTCACAGGACAGAATTCATAAACATGTTGACGGCCATCACCCCGAAAAATTCGGAAAGCGATAATGCTCCAAATAACTAACCTTCACGCCACCGTTGGCGACAAACCTATCCTCAAAGGCCTCACGCTCTCGCTGAACGCGGGCGAGATCCATGCGATCATGGGGCCGAATGGCGCGGGGAAATCGACTTTGTCCTATGTGCTCGGCGGGCGGCCCGGTTATGAGGTGACCGAAGGGTCGGTGAGCTTCAACGGGCAGGACCTGCTCGCGCTCGAACCGCATGAGCGCGCCGCTGCTGGCCTGTTTCTCGGCTTCCAGTATCCGGTCGAAATCCCCGGCGTGTCGAACGTCCAGTTCCTGCGCGAGGCCCTCAATGCCCAACGCAAGCATCGCGGCGAAGAGCCGCTTTCGGGCGGCGAGTTCCTCAAAGTGGCACGCGAACAGGCGGCGGCGCTCGGCATGGATATGGAGATGCTCAAGCGCCCGGTGAATGTCGGCTTTTCGGGCGGCGAGAAGAAGCGCAACGAGATGGTGCAGATGGGCATCATCGACCCCGCGCTCGCGGTGCTCGACGAGACCGACAGCGGCCTCGATATCGACGCGCTGCGCGTGGTGGGCGATGGCATCAACCGCATCATGCGGCGTCCGGACAAGGCGGTGCTGCTGATCACGCATTACCAGCGGCTGCTTGATTATGTGAAGCCCGACTTTGTCCATGTGCTGGATGGTGGGCGGATAACGCGGACGGGCGGTGCTGAGCTTGCGCA
>JANOHL010000104.1:0-17269 GCA_031406495.1 Sphingomonadales bacterium
TCAAAGCCGAAATCGAGGAAATCATCGGCCTCCCCGCCGACAACGCCGTCCTCACCTCCGCCAAATCGGGCATCGGCATCGACGAAGTCCTCGAAGCAATAGTCACCCGCATCCCCCCGCCAAAGGGCGACCGCGCCGCGCCATTGAAGGCCATGCTCGTCGACAGCTGGTACGACCCCTATCTCGGCGTCGTCATCCTGATTCGAGTCATCGACGGCGTCATCAAAAAGGGCCAGGAAATCCAGTTCATGGCCGCCGGCACCAAGCCTCTGGTCGACCGCGTCGGCTGCATGCGGCCCAAGCTCGAAATCCTCACCGAAATCGCGGCGGGCGAGGTCGGCATCATCACCGCGCAGATCAAGGAAGTTGCGCAAACCCGCGTCGGCGACACCATAACCGACGCCAAACGCCCAGCCGCCGAGGCACTGCCCGGCTTCAAGGAAGTCCAGCCCGTGGTATTCTGCGGCCTGTTCCCGACCGACGCCGCCGACTTCGAAAAGCTGCGCGAAAGCATCTCCAAACTGCGCCTCAACGACGCGTCTTTCAGCTTCGAGACCGAGAGCAGCGCGGCACTCGGCTTCGGCTTCCGCTGCGGTTTCCTTGGCCTCCTCCACCTCGAAATCATCCAGGAACGCCTGACCCGCGAGTACGACCTCGACCTCATTACCACAGCGCCGTCGGTGGTCTACAAGCTCAAACTCAGCCGCTCAAAGACCGACGACGCGCGCGATATGGAGCTGCACAACCCCGCCGACATGCCCGACATCAACCGCATCGCGGAGATTCAGGAGCCGTGGATCGAGGCGACGATTTACTGCCCCGACGAATATCTGGGCAGCATATTGAAACTATGCCAGGACCGGCGCGGCGTGCAGAAGCAGCTGACGTACGTGGGCGGCCGCGCGCAGCTCGTCTACGAACTGCCCTTGAACGAAGTGGTGTTCGACTTTTACGACCGGCTGAAGAGCATAAGCAGAGGCTACGCATCGTTCGATTACCACCAGATCGGCCACCGCGAGGGCGACCTTGTGAAGATGAGCATCCTCGTCAACGGCGACGCGGTCGACGCGCTGAGCATGATCGTCCACAGGGGAACCGCCGAGGCGCGTGGGCGCGGCATGTGCGAGCGGCTGAAAGACCTGATCCCGCGGCACCTGTTCAAGATCCCCATTCAGGCCGCGATCGGCGGCAAGGTAATCGCCCGCGAAACCATCGCCGCGATGCGCAAGGACGTGACCGCGAAATGCTATGGCGGCGACATCAGCCGCAAGAAGAAGCTGCTGGACAAGCAGAAGAAGGGCAAGGCGCGGATGCGGGAATATGGCAATGTGAGCATTCCGCAGGAGGCGTTTATTGCGGCGCTTAGGATGGGCGAGGAATAATTCACACGAAGACACAAAGCCGCGAAGAGTTAGAAAACACAGTGACGCAGAAAGATATTTCCAAGGCAAAGAACCCCGATTTGCGCGGCTCGATGACCGCGATGCGGCGGGCGGCCGCGCTCGCGCGAAAGACGGCTATCCAGACCGATACGGCAATTGTGGTGGTCCGCGATGGCAAGCCGGTCCGCATCCCCGCCGCGCAATTGCGTGCAGGCAAGGATTGAACGGAAGCGCCGCCCCATCGACAAGCTCAGGACAGGCATCAGCCGCAAGAAGAAGCTGCTCGATAAACAGAAGAAGGGCAAGGCGCGGATGCGGGAGTATGGGAATGTGAGTATTCCGCAGGAGGCGTTTATTGCGGCGTTGAGGATGGGGGAGGAGTAAGTTCGTTTTATTCGCTTGCAAACGCCAGCAATTCATTAAGATGTATTGCTAGATCGCGATCCTCATCCGGTCCCCCTTTATGGTTAACACCGACCAACCGATTGTTTGAGTTTAAGAGGGGACCGCCTGACATCCCCTGTGATATCTTTATATTTGTCTCAATTTTCTGAACGCAGTTCTTTATTGGAAGAGAGCTGACGACGCCGGGGCGCACCGTCAACTTATCTCCGGGACCGAAGTCGGGATATCCCACTGAAATCACCGGATCCTCATCAGCAACAAGCTCTTCGGCAACATCCAATTCGTAAAAATCGCTCGCCGGTATTTGGTGCGTTAGGATCGCTAGATCGCGCGCTTCGCAGATTTTGGCGATTGTCACCTCAAATCTGTTTGAGGGACGAGAGGGGTGGTAAAGTATCAGATTAATCGGGTCCTTTACACAGTGGGCTGCGGTTACGAGTCCGATATCTTTCAAGAAAAAAGCTGTGCCTTGCGTCCCAGCATTTTTGTCATGTTCTACAAGCCAAACTGCGCGGTGTCTGAGTTCACCAGCATTGGGCTCGAAACTGATAACATCACTAGGATAACAGTCATTATAGCGTTTTGCGAGCCTGCGAAAAACTGGGTCCGCTTGCCCCTTCACATCACGTAGCCAAATAAGCTTGCCCCTAAGGTGACTTTTAACACTGGCTGTGCCGCCATGTGCCGCTTGATACTTTGCTTGCGCCTCTGCAGCCCCTAATTTTTCGACCGAATAAATTGCTGCACGCAGATTGCGCACAAATTGCCTGTCAACGTTACGCCCTTCATTAATTCGTATGCCGGTGACCGTTCTTCGCGAATGACGATCAGCATAATGCGTTTTATCTGGGTTGATGACGAAACCGTTACCTTCAATGGCGTTTCGAAGATCAGCCGTCAGCAATTCAGGCGAGACATTGCCCGAAGGCGGCAACGCCGCCTCAAACAAATTCGATAGCGGCCTGTAACTCGAAAAGCTGATATCATCAGCATAGCGAGTATAAATACACCGAGTTGCCTTTGCTACAGCAAGCAATTCTTTATCCATTCGAAAGCAGATCATGTTGGATATCATGGGACTGCTAGGCGCGCCTGGGGGCAGGCGGCTGTTGTTGCAGCAAATTCGTGCCAATATCTCGGACACTCGCCGGGTGATCCCAAGCGATCGGAAGACTCCCTCAACCCGATTTTCTGTAATGGTCGGAAAGAAGTCTTTTAGATCTAGATTCAGAAGGAAGCGGCCGCCAAGGTGCGAGGTGGCATTTGTCAGAACCGATTTACCGATAACAAAACCGTGCACGGGATTCCGTATTCGATACATCGGGGTCAGTAAATTCGCGATTTTGCGTTGCAAATATTTAAGCCGATCATCAGGCGCACTAATGATGCGAATCTTTCCATGACCCTTAGCAATATTGAAATCGTGATACATCTTGTGGCGGTACCACCATATCTTTTTAAGCTCGTTGGGTGAAACGCCGAGATATGCGAGTAATGCTGGTTCATCTGCAAACTCTGGGGGAATGGTCACCCGAGGTGCTGCGCCAAACATCATGGCTATACTTGGCACGAGGTCTCCCTTCCAATCACGCCACGGTTCATAGAATTCCCGGCGCGCATGACTTATTCTAGACGTTAACTCTCACGCCGCAGTTGCGACAGCGCGTATGCGAGGGGAGACCCCGTTCCTATTACCGTACCATAGAAGAGACGGCATGCAAGGCTTGAGCGGATTAGAGACGCTGGACTTCGGTCTCTTTTTGTTCCATACCTTTTGAGAGGCAGGGAATTCCATATGAGCAGTACGAAAGCATTGGTGCAGCTTCGCAACGATATTGGCGAGGTTTATCGGAATTCCATCAAGTCGGCTGGCAATACAGCCTTGTCGATGGCAGATATTTTGCAAACCATCAAATCCGAGCTGCAGACCAAAATTAAGGCCGTCGAAACAGAGTTGATTGACCTGACACTCACGAGTTTTATCCACGATGTGGGGCGGCGAAAGGAGCAAAGTTCGATCGGTACGGAGGAGCGAGATCTGTTCGATGGTTATAAGAGAATTCCACAAAGCATAACAATCGGCGGCAGCAGAAAGAAGCGAACCGCCCAATTGTCAATCGCTGAAGCTGAAGCGTATCTTGAAGAACATTCACTGAAAGTTGCGAACGATCAACATCAAGAATTCAGGCGCTTAATCGAGGATTGTCGCGAGTTTCGTAAGTCGGAAAATGATACGCTTGAGGTTTTGATTCAGCGGCGTTCCGCTGCCGATGGTGGCCTTAGTTAGTATTTAATACGACCTCAACTTACTCGCTCAATCAAAGCCAACGCCGCCTTCGGATCAGCATCCACCATTCCCAATAACGTGCGCGCGGGCGCATCGGGCGTTCTTCGGTGCTGCTCCCAATCGCGTACAGTGCCGACGGGTACGCGCAGCTTGCTGGCGAACTTTGCCTGACTCAGTTTAGTCTTGGCGCGGATGGCCTTGACGTCGGGTCCGGCCGCAATGCGGCCTTTGGTCTTGTCGCCTTCTGCAAAGGCGATGGCGTCGGCCAGTCCGGCCGCGATCTTGTCAAATGCTTTACTCATTACACTAGGCCCTCCATGGCCTGTGACGCGGACAAATCCGACGCCCGAAAGTTACAACTACAAACTGCTCCTCAAAGTTGCCGTTAGTGAACGCAGGGCGTTTTTCTCGCCTTGTGTCAGATTTGCCTTTTCGCCTTTGCCGAACACGGTGAGCAGGAACACCGGGATATCGCCTCCGCCGAAATAATAAACGATCCGGTAACCGCCTGACTTGCCTTTTCCCCGGCCAGCGAGCCGCGCCTTGCGCACGCCGCCGGTTCCCTGCATCACGTCACCCGCCTCCGGGTTGGTTGCCACCAGATCGACTGCTGCATTCCGTTCGTCCTCGGTCATCCCCGCGCTTTTGGCGTCACGAAGATAGCTTTCGGTTTCAACGACGGTATGCATGGTGTGATACTATACGGCATTGCCGTACCGTATGCAACTACCTTCTATACGGCATTGCCGGATGAATGGCTGACGGCAATGACGTGGCCGTCTACCGCCTCAAAGCATCCGAAATCGTATTAAAGATATTCGCCAAATTCAGCCCCAACGACACAAAGGCAATGATGCACGCCAGCGCGATCAGCGCGGCTATCAGGCCGTATTCTATGGCGGTGGCGCCTTGTTCGTCGGTCAGGATCTGATGGATTTTCTGCATGGCTGCTCCCCGCTGTTTTGGCTCAATGAAATACTGACGCCGCTATAGATACGGCTGGGAATTACGGTGACAGTGCTGACTGTCACCGTAATTCCCAGCCGTAATCCCCAGGCGCTTACCCGTCGCTGCCGCCTGCGCCGCCTGCTTCGCTTCCACCAATGCGCCGCTGCCGATTATTCTCATCCTCGATTTCGCGGGCCTGCTTTTGTGCGGCAAGCCGGTCCCAATCTTGCGGGCCGTTCAATATATCAAAGGCCGCCTGTTTTTCGGGGTCGCCGACATGTTTCTGTGCCTCGTCATCATCAAAGTTCAGTTTCAACACGTGCATGCGTTCCATGATGGAGTGATAGGTTTCCTCCGCCGTCGCAACGCGTGCGTTATCGCCTCGACCGCCGCTATATGGCGAATGCCGGCCTGATCCTGCCCGTTTTCCGTCCATTTCATCCTCCATTTCCCGGCGCCATTCTTCGCGCCATTGCTCCTTCAACCGCTTCAGCTGCGCGGGGTTGCCCGGTTGGTGCATCAGGCCGCCTTCGACCGCGAACCTGTCCGGCATGTAATGCGAGACCAGCCACATCATTCCGCGCGTGTTGAAACGGCGGCGTTCGGCGACCAGCTGGCCGTTCTGGTATAGATATTCGGGTGTGCCGTTGACCGCATTGTCGACCATCACATCAAGGATACGCCGGACGCCGCGCGCGACCGCATTGTCCCACGCGGCGGAAAAGCTTTCCGCGCCTGCGCCGTGCCGCAATTTGTGCATCGCATGGTTCGAACAGCCAATCGTCTTGCAGGCCAACCGCACGCTGCCGCACGCGGCCAGTGCCGCAATGAAGGCGCGTTGCCGTTCGGGGGTGAAGCCGTTTTTGCGCCTGATCTGGCGCTCGACGGGTTCGAACTGAAGATCGGGCGGCAGGTCGGATTTGAACACTTCGTTGTCGTCGTCTTCGTCGGGTTCTTCGCGCGCGGCGTGTTGCCATGCGGAGGGGGCGGGGAGCGGTGGCAGGATTTCCTGGGCCGGTTGCTTGTCGGGTAGCTGGTCGGTCATGGGTTCTTTTCCGATTGGTTCATATGATTCGCATATGCTAACCAATATGGTTTGTTGTAGGAAAGCCCTTTCTGCATTGGCCTTGCTCTGCTAGGCGCGCGCACATCATGCTCAATCTGAATGCTATCACCGTGCGGCTTGGCGGGCGCACCATACTCGACCGCGCGACCGCGACGTTGCCGCCTTACTCACGCGTCGGCCTGATCGGGCGCAATGGTGCGGGCAAATCGACGCTGATGAAGGTGATGATCGGCGAGCTTGAGGCCGACGACGGCGCCATCGAGATGCCCAAGAACACGCGGATCGGCTATATCGCGCAGGAGGCCCCATCGGGCACCGCGACGCCGTTCGAAACCGTGCTGGCTGGCGATGTCGAGCGCGCGGCTTTGATGGAGGAGGCCGAGCATTGCGCCGACCCCGACCGGCTGGGCGAACTACACGAGCGCCTGATCGCGATCGACGCTTATACCGCCCCTGCCCGCGCGGCGCGGATATTGGTGGGGCTGGGCTTTGACGAGGAGATGCAGGGGCGGCCGCTCGACAGTTACTCCGGCGGGTGGAAGATGCGGGTGGCGCTGGCGACGTTGCTGTTCTCCGAACCCGACCTGCTGCTGCTCGATGAGCCGTCGAACCACTTGGACCTTGAGGCGACGTTGTGGCTGGAGAATTTCCTCAAATCCTATCCGTCGATGATGGTGGTGATCAGCCATGAGCGCGATTTGCTGAACAATGTCGTCGACAATATCCTGCATCTGGAGGGTGGGCAGACCACGCTCTATTCGGGCGGATATGACTCGTTCGAACGCCAACGCGCCGAACGCGCGGCGCAGCTGGCGGCGGCGAAGGCTTCGCAAGATGCGCAGCGCGCGAAGTTGCAGGTTTATGTGGCGCGTAACTCTGCCCGTGCGTCGACCGCCAAGCAGGCGCAGAGCCGCGCCAAGGCGCTGGCAAGAATGCAGCCGATTGCGGCGATGGCCGAAGACCCGACGCTGAGTTTCGACTTCCCCAGCCCCGACGAACTGCGGCCGCCGCTGGTGACGCTCGATATGGCGGCGGTGGGATATACTGCGGGGACGCCGATATTGCAGCGGCTGAACCTGCGGCTCGACCCCGATGACCGGGTGGCCTTGCTGGGTCGGAACGGTAACGGCAAGACGACGCTGGCGCGGTTGCTGGCGGCGCAACTGGCGCCGATGGAGGGCGCGATGAGCGCGTCTGGCAAGATGCGCGTGGGTTATTTTACGCAGTATCAGGTCGAGGAACTCGACGGCAAGGACACGCCGCTGGAGCATATGAGCCGCCTGATGAAGGGTGCGACGCCAGGGGCAGTGCGCGGCCAGCTTGGGCGCTTCGGCTTTTCGGGGGCGAAGGCGACGACGCTCGTGGGCAAGCTGTCGGGCGGCGAACGCGCGCGGCTGGCGCTGGCGCTGATTACCCGCGAGGCCCCGCATATGCTGATCCTTGACGAGCCGACCAACCACCTCGACGTCGACGCGCGCGAGGCCTTGGTGCAGGCGCTTAACGATTATGAGGGCGCGGTGGTGTTGGTCAGCCATGACCGGCACATGCTGGAGCTGACCGCCGACCGGCTGGTGCTCGTCGATAACGGCACCGCCACCGAATATAATGGCAGCATCGACGATTATACCGACATGATCCTGGGTAAAGGTCCCGCGAAGGAACGCATGTCCAAGGCAGATCGCAAAGAGGACAAGAAGGCCGCCGCTGCCGCGCGCGAGGAGCAGGCCAAGCTTAAGCGGGCCGTCAATGATGCTGAGGCGGATCTGGCAAAATACGAAGTCATCCTGACTGCCATCGACAATGCCATGTTCGACCCGCAAGCCGCGGCGAACGAATATAAGGACCTCACCATGGGCGAACTGTCGCAACGGCGCGGCAAGATTGTCGCGGCACAGACGGCAGCGGAGGCAAAGTGGGTCGCGGCGAGTGAGGCTTTGGAGAAGGCGGACTAAAGCCCTTGGCAGGCGACTTTAAAATCGTCCATCAAGCCCAATTCCTGACTTCGTTCAGCTCCCGAGGCTGCGATATCGCTACGCGTCTTCGCCTTCAACGTGCAAACGCAACAACCGTTCCGGCAACTTACCCAGTATCGCCCGCCGCTCGTTATCACTGGCCGCCGCCCAACTCGCGATCTCCTCAAGCGACCGCCCACAGCCGAGGCACCACTGCCCGGTCTGGTCCAATTCGCATATGTCGATACAAGGCGACGGAACATTGGTCACATTTATCGCCTCCGCAATTTTATCGACGAGATGCCAGATAGGCCGCCAGCGCGACCATGTCTTTGTTGCTCATATCCTTGACGATCTGCGCCATGATGGCCGCCTGTGGCCCGCCGCGCGACCCCGTCTGGAAATCATATAGCTGGCGCGCGATCATCGTCGGCGACCTGCCCGCGAGGCCGGGGATATCGTCCAGCCCGTTGTGCCCCGGACCATGGCAGGATGCACAGGCATATTCACCGCCCTTCCCCCAACTTTTCGCGAGCCTCTCGCCGCGTTCGATGCTGCCTTTTGGCACATAGGCAATGTAGCGACTATCGGGATCGCGCCGTTCGAATTGTTCGAAATCTGCCGCAACCTCGCCCGCCCAATACGCATCTTCTTTTCCCCAAAAGAAAATCTGTATGTCTCATTGAACCCGAATTGGCAAACCGTCGGCCATTCGCGCCGGACGATTTTGCGGAAAAACCCCCTAAGCGGCCTTCCAGTCACCCACGGTATTAAACGCAGGCAACAGCATCTTCGGTTTTTCGACCTCCGGCTGTAGCATCTTTCGCGTCGTCAGGTTGGCGATATTCAAACCTGCTGCAGCAACCAGATAGGTCGATACCCGGTGGCTGGTGCACAGGCCGCCATTGCCGTCGCTCACCATCCGCTGTTCGAATTCGACGCCCTGTTGGTGTTCTTTCGATCGGCGCACGGTTGCCACGACCAACTGGCCTTCGCCAAAATCGACAACGAATTTTGTGCCGAGCGGAACGTTCAGCAGGCCTTCGATCAGCGCGCCGGAAACCGAGAGATTGCGGATGAACACCGAATAGCAATGATCGTCGTGAACCAGCCTTACCTTGCGGAACATCGACAGCCGGTCGTTGCGCTGCTTCGCCGGGCCGGCAGGGAGGATAACCCAGTCACCGGCTTCGAACCGGCGGTGCAGCTCGTCATTGGTCACCGCCCTGCTGTAAACAAAACCCTGCACGTGGCTGACGTTCAGCGTACGGATCAGTTCGAGCTGGTCGAGCGTTTCGATACCTTCTGCCGTCGTTTCCATGTCGAGCGCTTCGGCAAGCGCCACAATCGCGGCGATGATCGCACCATTACGCGATCCCGGCTCGGTCGCATTGCGGACAAAGCTCTGGTCGATCTTGATCTTGTCGAACGGCGCCGATTGCAGATAACTGAGCGACGAGTAACCGGTACCGAAATCGTCGAGTGCCAGCCGCACGCCGACTTTCTTGAGCGCCGCGAACATGTCGTCGGTTTCTGCGGATTCACGAAGGAATACGCCCTCGGTGATCTCAAGCTCAAGCCGGTCAGGTTTGAGGCCGGTGGCGACCAAGGCATCGGCGACAATCTTGGGCAGCAGATCATTGGCGAACTGGATCGGTGACACGTTGACCGCAACCCGAAGCTGCCCCGGCCACTTCGATGCATCCTCGCACGCCCTGCGGATTGCCCATTCACCCAATGCACCGATCAGGTTCGCTTCTTCGGCAATCGGAATGAACAAAGCTGGCGATATCGGGCCGCGTTCGGGATGCGTCCAGCGGATCAATGCCTCCAGCCCGGTTACGATGTTGGTGTTGCTGCTGACAATCGGCTGGTAATTGAGCGTCATCTGGCCATTGCTCAGCGCGTCGCGCAAATCTTCTTCGAGCACCCGCCGGTCTTCCGCCGCCTGATGAAGTTCGCTCGAATAGAAACGGAAACGGCCGCGCCCGTTGCCTTTGGCGGAGTACAGCGCCAGATCGGCATTACGGATCAGATCTTCGCTAGAAAGCCCGTCGAAAGGGCTGATCGCGATACCGATCGACGCACCGATGATGCAGCGGCTGCCCTCGACCGAATAAGGTTGCGACAGGCTGCGGATGATTTCCGCCGCCATATCGCCCAGGGTGCCGCGGTCCTCAGTGTCGGGAAGTATCACCTGAAACTCGTCGCCGCCCAGCCTGCTAACGCGTTCACGGTCACCGACCACCTTCAACAGCCGTTCGGCGACCTTCTTCAAAAGCGCGTCGCCGGCAGGGTGGCCAAGCGTGTCGTTGACCTGTTTGAACCGGTCAAGATCGATCAACATGACTGCGCAGGGTCGTTCCTGCGGCTTGAAGGCCGTCAGCGTTGTTTCGAGCAATTTCGACATCCGAAACCGGTTCAACAAACCGGTCAGCGAGTCATAGGTTGTCATCCGTGACGAGTCTTCGGCGGTCCTGCGTTGCGCGGTAATGTCGGTCCCACTGCCCAGATAGCCCACAAAGTTACCAGCACTGTCATGTTGCGGCTGGCCCGAAACCGCCCACCAACGCTCATCGGTGTCGATCGCTGCCTGAAGCGGCAGATCGTCGAATTTCGATTGTTTGACGAGAATGAAGGGAAGCGTGCGCTGATGGTCGGTTTTTCCGGCAGCTCGAAAAAACAGGTCGGTGAACGCCGTCCCTACCAATTCACCCCGCTTTTTACCGAGCAATTCGGAAACCGACTCGGTCAGATAGCTGATCCGCCCGGATGCATCGGTTGACCAAAACCAGCCTTGGCGCGTTTCTTCGTAATTCTGCAACAACAACAACGCGTCATGCATCTTGCTATTTGGCAACGAAATCACTCTTTGCTTGGCGATGCGTGCGCTTAACTTATTGAAAAAACCGCGCGATTCATAGGCAGGTGCAATTGCATGCTCCTCCTCCTCATCGGGCACAAAGCCGTCTGTTTCAACCTGTTCCATTATTCGCCTGGTCCTCGAATATCGCTGTTTTACCGAGGCGCGGTTGCGGAATAGTAAATGAGGCGGCTTTTTGCTGGAATTCTTACAATATGGGCTCCAACACCCTCAGCAAGCTCTTTTGCAACTCGTGTTCGGCAAAGGGCTTATTCAGACGGGGCGCGGCGTTCATCGCCGCGGTAGGCAACTCCAGCGCACCATAGCCGGTTACGATGATGAAGGGCACCGCGTCGATGGCAAGCGCCTCGACGATTGGTCCGCTGCTGGTGCCGTTCAGATTGGCGTCGAGCAACGCACAATCGATTTTTTCTGCCGCAATTTTATCGATTGCTTCGGCAACCGTCGCGACCGGGCCGACAACTTCGCAGCCCAGATCTTCGAGCAGCATCGAAAGATGCTGCGCGATTAACCATTCATCTTCTACGACCAGTATTTTCCGGCCAGATAAAGCAGATTTTTGTTCAGATAAATCACGCGATATCATGAAGCGGTTCCGTTTGCGGCTGGGAGGTTATCGGGGGGGGGGCGGTGTTTTCGGCCAGCGGAAACCAAAGTGCCATCTGCAATCCATCTTCTGCATAATCCAGCGTGGCCTTGCCTTTGAGCTCATAGACCGCGCTGTTCTCGATAAAGTGCGTCCCCTGCCCTTGGCGCGTCGGCGCGGACACCTTCGGGCCACCGCTTTCCTGCCAATCGAGACACACTGTTTGCGCATTATCACGAACTTCGGTCCGCCACACTATGTTGACCTGGCCCTTCGGCACCGACAAGGCACCGTATTTGGCGGCGTTGGTCGCCAGTTCGTGTACGATCATCGCCAATGCAAGACTGGCCTGTGGCGCAAGATCGATTGCGGGACCGTCGCCGATGATGAATTGCTTGCTCTCCGCGAACGGGTGCAGCGAACGTCGCAGCATTTCATGAAGCTGCACACTTCTCCAGTTGCCGTCGATCAGCGCATCATTGGCGCTTGCAAGCGCCTGCAATCGTCCGCTGAATGCGTCGCCAAACTGCGTGAGCGACGTGCTGTTTCGCCGTGTCTGGCTGGCAATCGACTGAACGACGGCAAGCGTGTTTTTGACCCGGTGGCTGAGTTCACCAATCATCATGTCCTGATGCACAATCGCCGCTACGCGATCGGTAACATCCTCCATCGTCAGCAGGATGGCGTCGGGGTGCCCCTTATCGCCTTCGATGCGCCGTGCGTTGATCAGCAGATTTCTGACGCCCGCGTGCGGCATTGAAATTTCCAGTTCGAAATTATCGATCTGCCGCTCTTTTGGCAGCATCTCCTCCAGCAGCAGCCGCAATTGCGGACTGTTCCACATGCCATCGTCAAGCTCGTATACCAGGGTACCAATCGCGTCGGCATGATTGATCCCGGACATATTGGAGAATGCGGCGTTGACCACTTGCACGCGCAAATCTTCACCGAGCACAAGCAAAGGATCGCGAACGGTTTCAATAATGGCTGTGGAAAATTCTTTTTCCGCCGCCGTCGCAGCATAAGTCTGTTTCAGGTCGGTGATATCGACAAAGGTGGCAACCGCCCCGGCGATGCGGTTGTCATGCGTCCGGTAAGGCAAGACGCGCATCCGGTAGCACCGGTCACCGTCCGATGCCACTTCGGCTTCGGACGTGGTCAGATCCGCAATTGCAGCTTGGGCCTTTTCTATTAGCCCACCACCTTCGAATTTCTGGGCAAAGTTGGTGATCGGGCGACCGATATCGTCTTCGATCAGCGAGAACACCGATTGGATCGCAGGGGTAAACCATTTGATACGCATGTGAATGTCAAGGAAGATCGTCGCGATATCATTGCCCATCAGCAGGTTTTTGAGGTCATCGCTGACATCGCCCAACTCAACGATCTTGCGGTCGAGTTGGGCATTTATTGTCGACAGTTCTTCGTTGAGCGCCTGCAACTCTTCCTTCGATGCCTCCAGCTCCTCGTTCGTCGCCTGCAGCTCTTCATTGACGCTGGTGACTTCCTCATTGGCGGCGGTCAGTTCCTCATTGGTCGCTTCATATTGCTGGACGGTGCTGCGCATTTCATCGCGCGCCGAACGCAGTTCTTCCTCGATATCGTCGCGCAGGAGCAGATCGGTGGTCAAAACGGCGCTGCGATCCGGTATTATCGACGCATCATCCTTTGCAAAATTGACCAGAACCATCCCGCCCATGTTGTCGCCGTCGCGAACCGTACTGGCTGTAATCAGCACCGCTTGTTCTCCGCGAATGAGCTTCACATTTGCCTGCACAGTTACCGGCTGGCTATCGTCAACTGCCTTTTGCACCGCGCTGCGGATTGCCAGACGCAAACCGTCACGCGCGAGTGCGAGCAAGTCCATCGTCGGCGAGCCCGTCGGTTGCGCCAGATAATCGTCAGTCACCCCGTGAAAATGCAGCACCCGGTAGCTACGGTCGATCAACACCGAAGCCGGGGCAAAGCGGTCGGCGAGCGTTTTGATCGCGATGTCGGAAAGCTTCGCCCGACCGTTGGCACGCGGCACATTGTCATCGCGCGTCGGCCAATCGGAGAAGCTGATTGCCGGCGACCGTGCGGGGCCAATGCGCTGGTAAATCCGCCAGCGTTTGGAGACATCGGCAAACAAATGGCGGCGTGAACCGATGGTTTCTGCATTGCCCAGAAACAGATACCCGCCCTCACGCAACGCAAAATGAGCGAGTGACAGGACTTTATCCTGCGCAAGGGGTTGCAGATAGATCAACAGGTTGCGGCAGCTGACCAAATCCATCCGCGAATAGGGCGGGTCTTTCAGCAAATCCTGCGGGGCAAACAACACAGCCTCGCGCACGTGCGGCTTGACGCGGTAATAGCTGTCATCGATCTTGTCGAAAAAGCGCGCGAGCCGCTCGGGCGAAAGGCTTTCGACCATGCTGCCAGGAAACGTAGCTTTGCGCGCAGAACCAAGATGATGGTCGGCGGCATCGGTCGCGAAAATCTTTACGTTCAACGCCTTGCCGGACGCCTCTATGTGTTCGATCAGCAGCATCGCGATCGAATAGGCCTCTTCGCCGGTCGAGCAAGCTGGCACCCAGGCGCGGATCGACTGTTCGTGCACCGCCTTGTCTACTATCGGCGCAATCACCTCCCGCTCCAACGCGGCCCATGCATCGGGATCGCGAAAAAACGAGGTGACGTTGATCATCAAATCCTTGCCGAGCGCCACCAATTCTTCGGGGTCGCTCTGTAGCATCGCCATATAGTCGGCGAGTTGTTCGATATGCGAAAGCGACATCCGGCGGTGGATGCGTCGCGACAAGGTCGCACGTTTGTACTGGCGAAAATCGTGGATACCGCTTGTATGCAGTATAGTGAGTACGTCATCCAGACCGGTGGCCGAACTCGCGGGGATCACCTCGGGAATATTATCGTGTATGTAGGAATGGCTGGCGTATGCAAGCAACGCTTGCGGCATGTCTTCGGGTGCCAGCACATAATCGACCATGTCCGACGCGATGGCATGGCGCGGCATACTGTCGAACTTCGCGGTTTTCGGTTCTTGCGCGATGCACAGTCCGCCCGCCTGCTTGATGTCGAGTAGCCCCGCCGTGCCGTTGCTGCCCGCCCCGGTCAGAATGATCGCGATCGCCTTTTCCTTCTGATCTTTCGCTAGCGAGACGAAAAACTTGTCGATCGGATGACGAAGCCCGCGTTTTTCCTCCGGCTCGACCAATCGCAATATGCCGTCTTCGATCAAAAGGGTCTTTGCAGGCACGATCACATAAACGTGGTTGGGCTCAACCCGCATGCCCTCCTCGACCTGAACCAGCGGCATTTTCGTCTCGCGGCGCAGCAAATCAGCCAGCAAGCTCTCGCGCGTCGGATCAAGATGCTGGACGATGACGAACGCCATGCCGCTATCCGCAGGCATCACCCTCAGGAAAGAGCTCGCCACTTCAAGCCCGCCTGCCGACATGCCAATGCCGACGATCGGGAAAGCGCCGCCCGTCGAACTGTCGGAGCCGCTGCCCGCAACGGCCGGCTCGGCCTTTTTTGCTTTTCGAGGACCAACCAATTACATTCTCCACACAGAGTTCAGGCCGTTTCAATCGACGGAGGGTCCACGTCGTGCAAAGAAAACAAAGTGTAGGCCGATTCGTGTCGACTGCATAATTCTTTCGCAAAAGGCGCGCGATCAAGGCGGCGAACGAGCAGCGTGACCACCGAAAATAGCCTCAAGGCACAGTCCGACGCTTGACCGTATCACCATCGACGCCTATATAGCAAATTCAATCCCGCCCTTCGGGAACGGCCTTGTCGTCGCGCAACTTGGCTAACGCATTGAAGGGTATGGATTTTCACATACGCGAAATGGCTGCACAGCAGAGCCCGATTCTTGGGGGCTTTGCCATGCGGCCTTTTCTTGTCTGTGGTGCCCCCTGCGCAGCATATCGATTTTCAAGCGAGGCTTCAGCTCCCCATATGGCAACCCGTACCGCTCCTGCATCTTTGTCGCGTCAAAAACGCATCCGCAAAATCTTCGGTAACATCCACGAAGTTATCGACATGCCTAACCTGATCGAGGTCCAGCGCGAAAGCTACGAGCAGTTCCTGCGCTCCGACGCGTCGATCGGTTATGTCTCCGGCCTTGAAAAGACGCTGCGCAGCGTGTTTCCGATCCGCGATTTTGCCGGAACCTCGGAACTCGACTTCGTCCACTACGAACTCGAAGATCCCAAATATGACGTTGAGGAATGCCGCCAGCGCGGGATTACCTACGCTGCCCAGATGAAGGTGACACTCCGCCTGATCGTGTTCGAGGTCGATCCCGACACCGAAGCGCGCAGCGTCCTCGATATCAAGGAGCAGGACGTTTACATGGGCGACATGCCGCTCATGACGCATAACGGCACCTTCTTCATCAACGGTACAGAGCGCGTTATCGTCAGCCAAATGCACCGTTCGCCGGGCGTTTTGTTCGACCATGACCGCGGCAAGACCCACTCGTCGGGCAAATATCTGTTCGCCGCGCGTGTCATTCCGTATCGCGGTTCGTGGTTGGATTTCGAATTCGACGCGAAGGACATCGTCAACGTCCGTATCGACCGCAAGCGCAAGCTGCCGGTGACCACGTTACTTTATGGTCTCGGCATGAATGATGAGGAAATCCTCAACCATTTCTACAGCCGCGTGATTTTCCAACGCGGCAAGGGCGGCTGGATCATTCCGTTCAACGCCGAGCAATGGCGTGCTTCGAAGCCGATGTTCGACATCGTCGACGCGAAATCGGGCGAAGTCATTTTCCCCGCCGGTACCAAGGTCACTCCGCGCGCCGCCAACAAGGCAGTGAAAGACGGCCTCACCGACCTGCTGATCCCGACCGAGGAAATCTTTGGTCGTTATTCCGCACTCGACCTGATCGACGAGAAAACCGGTCGGATTTATGTCGAGGCGGGCGATGAAATCACCGCCGAAAACCTCGAACTGCTCGACAAGGCCGGGATCGACGCGCTCGAACTGCTCGACATCGACCATGTCATCACCGGCGCATGGATGCGCAACACGCTGAAAGCCGACAAGGCCGAGAACCGCGACATGGGCCTCGACGCGATTTACCGCGTTATGCGCCCCGGCGAGCCGCCAACGCGCGAAACCGCCGAAGCATTGTTCGCTGGCCTGTTCTTCGATGCAGAGCGTTACGACCTTTCAGCCGTTGGCCGCGTCAAACTGAACATGCGTTTGCAGCTTGATGCCCCCGACGATCACACAACCTTGCGCAACGAGGATATTCTCGCGGTGGTCAAGGAACTGGTGAACCTGAAGGACGGCAAGGGCGAAATCGACGATATCGATAACCTCGGCAACCGCCGTGTCCGTTCGGTCGGCGAATTGCTCGAGAACCAGTACCGTGTCGGCCTGCTTCGCATGGAGCGCGCCGTTAAAGAACGTATGTCATCGGTCGATGTGTCGACGGTGATGCCGAACGACCTGATCAACGCCAAGCCAGCGGTTGCTGCGGTGCGCGAATTCTTCGGCAGCTCGCAGCTGTCGCAGTTCATGGATCAGACCAACCCGCTGTCCGAAGTTACCCACAAGCGCCGCGTTTCGGCACTTGGACCAGGCGGCCTCACCCGCGAACGCGCAGGTTTCGAAGTTCGCGACGTTCACCCGACGCATTATGGCCGTATCTGCCCGATCGAAACGCCGGAAGGCCCGAACATCGGTCTGATCAACTCGCTGGCTTCGTTCAGCCGCGTGAACAAATACGGCTTCAT
>JANOHL010000040.1:0-45812 GCA_031406495.1 Sphingomonadales bacterium
GGATGCTGATTGGTAGGGAGTTGATTGGGGCATGAACGGGAATGCGAAACTTAAGCCCCTCCCCTTCAGGGGAGGGGTTGGGGGTGGGGCCTCGCCGCACAAATGGCGCTTGGCTGACAGGCCCCACCCCAACCCAGTGGAGCCTCTCGGACCAGTCCGGGGGACTGGTCCCTCCACTCCTGAAGGGGAGGGGCTTTACCTATGAGCGCGCCTGTCCTGACCACTTCGATCAACCCCGAAGCTGAAGATATTCGTGCCAACGCCGCGCACAACCGCGCGCTGAAGGACGAACTGTGGGCACGGGTCGCCGAGACCGCTTTGGGCGGGAACGAGAAGTCGCGTGAACGCCACACGTCGCGCGGCAAGCTGCTCCCCCGTGAGCGCGTCGAGCGCCTGCTTGATCCCGGCTCGCCTTTCCTCGAAATCGGACAGCTCGCCGCGTGCGACCTCTACGACGGCGAAGTTCCCGGCGCTGGGCTGATCTGCGGCATAGGCCGCGTGTCGGGCCGTCAGTGCATGATCGTCTGCAACGACGCGACGGTGAAGGGCGGCACCTATTACCCGATGACGGTCAAGAAGCATCTCCGCGCGCAGGAGATTGCGGAGGCAAACTATCTGCCGTGCATCTATCTGGTCGATAGCGGCGGCGCGAACCTGCCGCATCAGGCGGAGGTATTTCCCGACCGCGACCATTTTGGCCGGATTTTCTATAATCAGGCGAATATGAGCGCCAAGGGCATCCCGCAGATAGCCTGCGTGATGGGCAGCTGCACCGCAGGCGGCGCATATGTCCCTGCAATGTCGGATGAGAGTGTAATCGTCCGCAACCAGGGAACGATCTTTCTGGCGGGCCCACCATTGGTCAAAGCAGCGACCGGGGAAGAGATCAGCGCCGAGGATTTAGGCGGCGGAGACCTACATGGCCGCAAATCGGGCGTGGTCGATCATGTCGCAGAGAATGACGAGCATGCGTTGACGATCGTGCGCGATATCATCTCGCACCTTGGTCCGATCAAAAAACCAGACATCGACCTCAAGGAACCGCGTCCACCCAAATATGACGCAGAGGAGCTATACGGCATCCTCCCCACCGACGTCCGCGCCCCCTATGACGTGCACGAAGTCATCGCGCGCCTCGTCGACGGCAGCGAGTTCCACGAGTTCAAGGCGCTCTATGGCAGCACGCTTGTCTGCGGCTTCGCGCATATCTGGGGCATCCCCGTCGCGATCCTCGCCAATAACGGCGTGCTGTTCAGCGAGAGCGCGGTCAAGGGCGCGCATTTCATCGAACTCGCCTGCCAGCGGCGGATACCCTTGCTGTTCCTCCAGAACATCTCGGGCTTCATGGTCGGCGGCAAATATGAGGCGGAGGGCATTGCCAAGCACGGCGCAAAGCTGGTGACAGCGGTCGCCACCGCGAGCGTGCCCAAGATCACCGTGCTGATCGGCGGCAGCTTTGGCGCGGGCAATTATGGCATGTGCGGGCGGGCCTATAGCCCACGCTTCCTCTTCACCTGGCCCAATGCGCGGATCAGCGTGATGGGCGGCGAACAGGCGGCCTCGGTGCTGGCAACCGTCCACCGCGACGCCGACAAATGGACGCCGGAGGAAGCCGAAGCCTTCAAAGCCCCGATCCGCCAGAAATACGAAGACGAAGGCAATCCCTACCACGCCACCGCGCGGCTGTGGGACGACGGGATCATCGACCCGGCACAGACACGCGATGTGCTGGGGCTGGCGTTCGCGGCCGCGCTGAACGCGCCCGTTGAGGAGACGCCTCGGTTTGGGGTGTTCCGGATGTGATGATGGATCAGTCACCACAATCAAAAAGACATACTGATGCAGGCGTAAGGATCGCTGATCGGAGTATATCGGGCTGTGTCACTTTGGCGGTTGTAGCTATAGCAATTGGTTTTGGGATTGTTGTCATAAGATCGATGACGGGAATCAGTGAGATCCATCAGGCGGTCGCTCTTTCTGTGGGCGACGAGAATGTTTTGGATTACGGCAAGATCACTGAACACGGGTGGTCGGATCGGTGTCTCTCGTTGCAGATCAAGGATGCTCGTTCAGATAAAGTGAACTGGAAAGCAGCCCATGTTTTGGGTGACTTCGAGGGAGGAAACTGGCGGTTTGATCACTTTCATAGCTCCCATAAGGAATGCTGGTTACATGCAGCGGGCTAACGGTCGATTGGAGAAAAGCATATGATCCAGTCCCTGCTTATCGCCAATCGCGGCGAGATCGCGTGCCGGATCATCCGCACGGCGCGGGCGATGGGTATCCGCACCGTCGCGGTTTATTCGGATGCCGATGCCAAGGCGCTGCATGTGCGGCAGGCGGATGAGGCGGTGCATATCGGGGCGTCTCCGGCGCGCGAGAGCTATCTGGTTGGCGAGAAGATCATCGCCGCCGCCAAGGCCACCGGGGCCGAGGCGATCCATCCGGGTTATGGCTTCCTGTCCGAAAATGCCGAGTTCGCGCAGGCCGTCATTGACGCAGGCCTGATCTGGGTAGGCCCGCGTCCCGCCAGCATCACCGCGATGGGGCTGAAGGATGCGGCCAAGAAATTGATGGCCGAGGCGGGCGTGCCCGTCACCCCCGGCTATATGGGCGAGAACCAGGACCCGGCGTTCCTTGGCCAGCAAGCCGCCGAAATCGGCTATCCCGTGCTGATCAAGGCGGTCGCGGGCGGGGGCGGCAAGGGGATGCGCAAGGTCGAGGCGGCGGGCGACTTCGCCGATGCGCTCGCGTCATGCCAGCGCGAGGCGACATCGTCGTTCGGCAACGCGCATGTGCTGATCGAAAAATATATCCAGCGCCCCCGGCACATCGAGGTGCAGGTGTTCGGTGACACCCACGGCAATATCGTCCACCTGTTCGAACGCGATTGCAGCCTGCAACGCCGCCACCAGAAGGTAATCGAGGAAGCTCCCGCACCCGGCATGGATGAGGCAACGCGCGAACAACTCTGCGCGGCGGCGGTCAAGGCGGCAACGGCGGTCGATTATGTCGGCGCAGGCACCATCGAGTTCATCGCAGACGCCAGCGAAGGCCTGCGCGCCGACCGCATCTGGTTCATGGAAATGAACACGCGGTTGCAGGTCGAACATCCCGTGACCGAGGAAATCACCGGTGTCGACCTGGTCGAATGGCAGTTGCGGGTTGCCAGCGGGGAGGCGTTGCCGAAGCGGCAGGATGAGCTGAGCATCAACGGCTGGGCGATGGAGGCGAGGCTGTATGCCGAAAATCCCGCAACCGGATTCCTGCCGTCGATAGGCCCGCTCGATCACCTGTCATTCCCGGAAGAACTGCGCGTCGATACGGGCGTTGAAGAAGGCGGCGAAGTCTCGCCCTTCTACGACCCGATGATCGCCAAGCTAATTGCGACCGGCGATACCCGTGACGACGCCATAGCGGCCTTGCGCGACGGGGTCGACGGCACCGAAGTCTGGCCGGTTAAGACTAATGCCGGATTTCTGGGTCGACTGCTCGACCTGTCAGAATTTGCAGCCGGTGATGTCGATACCGGCTTAATCGCGCGTGAAGTCGATGCCCTCGTCACACCACCTGAACCCGACAGCGAAGAGCTGGCCGAAGCTGCAGCCCTGCTATGTGCCAGCCCAGGCGACGGCCCGTTCAGCGCCGCACTCGGTTTCCGGCTTAACGCGCCGCCGCGCGCCGAAGCGCGAATATTGGACGATTCCGGTGCAACGCTTGTGGTGTCGTTCGACGAAGTACAGGCCGATGCGCCCACCGCCGAAGTTTTCGCCTTTGCCGAGGGCTTCGCCCGTCGCTATACATTGGCCGAACCGCGTGGTTCGGGTGTCGGTGCGGTCAGCGACGGCGCAATCCTATCCCCCATGCCGGGCCGCATCATCGCGGTGGAGGTCACCGTTGGCCAAGCCGTCACCAAGGGCCAAAAACTCGTCACGCTCGAAGCGATGAAGATGGAACATTCGCTCACCGCCCCCTTCGACGGCACCGTCGCCGAACTCAACGCAACCCCCGGCGCGCAGGTGCAGGTCGAGGCACTGCTGGTGCGCATCGAACAAAATCCGGTATAACGTCAAATCAATCGAGGATTATCAATAATGCGTACAATAGATCATTTCATATCGGGCGGCTCGGGCAGCCCGGCAACGCGCTTCGGCGATGTTTTCGACCCCAATAATGGCGGCGTTCAGGCGCGGGTGCCTTTGGGCGACGCGGCGGTGCTGGAGCGTGCGGTGCAGGCAGCACTTGCGGCCCAACCGAGGTGGGCGGCAACCAATCCGCAACGCCGCGCGCGGGTGATGTTCGAATTCAAGCGCTTGGTCGAGGCGAACATGGACGCGCTGGCGCACATGCTGTCGAGCGAACATGGCAAGGTGATCGCCGATTCGAAGGGCGATATCCAGCGCGGGCTTGAGGTGATCGAATTCTGCTGTGGCATCCCGCATGTGCTCAAAGGCGAATATACCCAGGGCGCAGGGCCGGGAATCGACGTCTATTCGATGCGCCAGCCATTGGGCATCGGTGCAGGGATAACGCCGTTCAACTTCCCCGCGATGATCCCGCTGTGGATGTCGGGCGTGGCAATCGCGACCGGCAATGCCTTCATCATCAAGCCGAGCGAGCGCGATCCCAGCGTCCCGGTGCGGTTGGCCGAACTATTTGTCGAGGCCGGGTTGCCGGAAGGCATCTGCCAAGTTGTCCACGGCGACAAGGAAATGGTCGATGCGATACTCGACCACCCGGAAATAGCAGCGGTCAGCTTTGTCGGCTCGTCCGACATTGCGCATTATGTCTATAATCGCGGTGTTGCTGCGGGCAAGCGCGTGCAGGCGATGGGCGGAGCGAAGAACCACGGTATCGTCATGCCCGACGCCGATCTCGATCAAGTGGTGAATGACCTGTCGGGCGCAGCATTTGGGAGCGCAGGCGAACGCTGCATGGCGTTGCCGGTCGTCGTGCCGGTCGGCGAGGACACCGCCAATGCCTTACGCGAAAAACTGATCCCGGCGATCGATGCGTTGCGCGTCGGCATCTCCACCGATGCCGAAGCGCATTACGGTCCGGTGGTCACCGCCGCACATAAGGCAAAGATTGAGGGCTGGATACAAACCGGCGTTGACGAAGGTGCCGAGCTGGTCGTCGATGGGCGTGGGTTCAAGCTACAAGGCCATGAAGAGGGTTTCTTCGTCGGGCCGACATTGTTCGACCATGTGACCACCGACATGAGCGCCTATAAGGAAGAAATCTTCGGCCCCGTGCTACAAATCGTCCGCGCCGCCAACTTTGAGGAGGCGCTGGCACTTCCCAGCAAGCACCAATATGGCAACGGCGTCGCGATCTTCACGCGCAACGGCCATGCCGCACGCGAGTTTGCCGCGCGGGTCAATGTCGGCATGGTCGGCATCAACGTGCCGATCCCGGTGCCTGTCGCCTATCACAGCTTTGGCGGCTGGAAACGCAGCGCATTTGGCGACACCAACCAGCACGGCATGGAAGGCGTCCGCTTCTGGACCAAAGTCAAGACCATCACCCAGCGCTGGCCCGACGGCGGCGTGGGTGAAGCCGCAAATGCGTTTGTCATTCCGACGATGGGGTGAGGCCATCAAGGGCGGAACTTGCGGCCGCTCCATTCGTTATACCCTGGTTGAAACGGGGTAATTTCACGATGAAAAATTGGCTGGTAGTCGGTGTCGCTGTGTTGCTTGCAAGTTGCGGTTCACCCGACAATTCGGCTGAGGCGACTGCTGGCACCACGTCGGCGGTTGTCGCTGCTGATGCTCCTGTGGACATCGCCATTGCGCAGTTTCCGAAATCCTACTTCGGCAGATGGGGCCTGTCGCAAGGTGATTGTGCGATGGGCACAACCGTCGCGACCGGTCTGATTTCGGTGCAGGGGAGTCTCGTTAAATTTTACGAATCGGTCGCCACCATGCGTGACGGCAAACGCGAATCGCTGACGTCGATGTCGGCCCATTTCGATGTCGCCGGCGAAGGGCAAGAGTGGGAAGCGCACACACGCTATCGCCTCTCCAATGACCGCCAGCAACTGACGCGCGAGGATTTGGCGACCGGCGAAAAATATGTCTACGACCGTTGCCAAACATAGGTGATTAGCGTCTGGATATGGCGCTGTCGCAATGCTACGGCGGCGATATGACCAACCAGTTCGACCTCACTGAGGACCAGCTTGCGATTCAGGACATGGCCCGCAAGTTTACCGCAGATGCCATCACGCCGCATGCCGCCGAATGGGACGAAAAACACCATTTTCCGCGTGAGACGATCAAGAAGGCGGCAGAATTGGGCTTTGCGTCGATCTACGTATCCGAAGAATCGGGCGGCATCGGTTTGGGGCGGCTTGAGTCTGCGCTGATCATGGAAGCAATGGCTTATGGCTGTCCGGCGACATCAGCGTTCATCTCCATCCATAATATGGCGAGCTGGATGATAGACGGCTTTGGTTCGGCGGCGGTCAAGGCGAAATATCTACCCGATCTGGTGGGTATGGAAAAAATGGCGGGCTATTGCCTGACCGAACCCGGCAGCGGTTCCGATGCGGCGGCGCTAAAGACCACTGCACGCCTTGAAGGCGATCATTATGTCGTCAATGGCACCAAGCAGTTCATATCAGGGGGCGGGGTCAACGACGTTTACTTGACGATGGTTCGAACCGGGGTTGATGGGCCGAAGGGTATCTCCTGCCTTGTCATCGAAAAGGGCATGGAAGGTGTCAGCTTTGGCGCGCCCGAGCGCAAGCTCGGCTGGAATGCGTCGCCCACCGCTCAAGTCATATTCGACAATGTGAAAGTGCCGGTGGAGAACCGCGTTGGCGCAGAAGGCGATGGCTTTCGCTTCGCAATGGCGGGCCTCGACGGCGGGCGGCTGAATATCGGCGCGTGTTCGCTGGGCGGTGCTCAGCGGTGTCTGGACGAATCGATCAAATATACCAAGGAGCGCCAGCAGTTCGGCCAGCCGGTGGCCGATTTTCAGAATACGCAGTTCATGCTCGCCGATATGGCGACCGATCTGGAATCGGCGCGGGCACTGCTTTACATGGCGGCGGCAAAGGTCACCGCGAACGCGCCCGACAAGTCGCGTTTCTCGGCAATGGCAAAGCGGCTGGCGACCGATAATGGCTCATCGATCGTCGACCGGGCGCTGCAACTGCATGGTGGCTATGGTTATCTGAAAGATTATCCGATCGAGCGTTTCTGGCGCGACCTAAGGGTACATTCTATATTGGAGGGCACCAACCAGGTTATGCGGATGATTATCGGTCGGGATTTATTGCGGCAATGACAACCGACGTTATCACGCGCATTGAAGGTCATGCGGGCTTTATCAGCCTGAATCGACCGGCTGCGCTGCACGCGCTTACGCTCGATATGGTCCATGCGATGACCGAGGCGCTGATCAAATGGTCGACCAACCGCAAGGTTAAATGCGTCATTATCGACCATGCCGAGGGCAGAGGTTTTTGCGCAGGCGGCGACATCCGCTTTCTGGCTGATTCGGCAAAAGCGGGCGGCGAGGCCGGGCGGCAATTTTTCCACGACGAGTATCAGCTCAACCATTTGCTGTTCACCTACCCCAAGCCGGTGATTGCCTTTATGGACGGCATCTGCATGGGCGGCGGTGTTGGGATTTCACAACCGGCGAAATTCAGGGTGGCGACGGAAAATACAAGATTGGCGATGCCCGAAACCGGGATAGGTCTGTTCCCCGATGTTGGCGGCGGCTGGTATTTGTCGCGGCTGGAAGGACGTGTTGGGCCTTTCCTCGCACTGACCGGCGCGCGGCTTGATGGTGCTGAGTGCCTGGAACTGGGTCTCGCCACACATTACCTTCCTGCAGAAGCCATTGCCGATGCAAAAACCCGTATAGCCAACGAAGATATCGAGCGGATCGATGGCATTTTGGGAACGCTTGCAGCCACCCCGCCAGAGGCGCGGATTGTTGGCAATATTCCGCTCATCAACCGGCATTTCGTTTCTGATCGCTACGAAGATATTCTGGTTAGCCTTGAGGGCGACGACAGCGACTGGGCGATGCGAGAACTGGCGACGCTAAGGACCAAAAGCCCGCAAACCTGCAAGATTGCGCTGCGCCAGCTGGCGACAAGCGCCGGTCTGACCGACTTTGCCGACAATATGGTGATGGAGTATCGCATCGGTAGCCGCGTGCTGCTCCGTCCCGATTTTGCCGAAGGCGTGCGTGCGGTGATCGTCGATAAGGACAATGCGCCCAAATGGAATCCCGCGACGCCTGAGGGCGTGACGGAGGATCTGCTCGACGCGATCTTTGCGGCGCTCCCGCCCCAGGAAGAATGGAAGCCCCTATGAGGCTGCTGATCAGGGTGATAGCTGGATCGATCGGATTAGTTTACCTTTTGTTTTGGCTATCATTTATGGCACTGATCATCTTCGGAATTACGCGTAACCCCTTAGGGCTTGATGATCTTTTATTCTCTACCAGCGGCCCGGATGGAATTGCGGGACCACTTTTCCTTTGGCTCCTCATTTTGTTCAATCCGATAACTCTGATAATCTTCTGGATGCGTTGGGTGGCACGACGAAGCCAGAAGCTGACGAAAGAAATTTGATATGCAAGGTTACGAAACGATCCTGATCGAGGAGCGCGGGGCAGTGACGCTGATCACGCTCAACCGGCCGCAGGCGCTGAATGCGCTGAACAGCCAGGTGCTGGCCGATCTGATCGATGCATTCGCCGCGTTTGATGCCGATGACAGCCAGCGCTGCGCGGTTCTGACCGGGAGCGAAAAGGCCTTTGCGGCGGGGGCCGACATCAAGGAAATGCAGTCGCAATCCTTCGCCGATATGTATGGCGGTAACTTCTTCGCAGGATATGAGCGCATCACCGCGACGCGGAAACCGTGGATCGCCGCGGTTAACGGCTTCGCGCTTGGTGGCGGCTGCGAAGTCGCGATGATGGCGGACTTCATCATCGCAGGCGACAATGCCAAATTCGGCCAGCCCGAAATCAAGCTCGCGGTCACCCCCGGGATGGGCGGATCGCAGCGGTTGACGCGAGCTATTGGTAAGGCGAAGGCGATGGAAATGTGCCTGACCGGGCGGATGATGGACGCAGGCGAGGCCGAGCGTTCGGGGCTGGTTGCGAAGGTAGTGCCCGCCGCTGATCTTGTCGAAGAGGCGCTGAAAACCGCAGCGGCCATAGCCGGCATGGCGCCGCTGGCCGCGATGGCTTGCAAGGAAATGGTCAACGCCGCGTTTGAAACCACGCTGCAACAGGGGGTCGTGTTCGAACGCCGCCTGTTCCATGGGCTGTTCGGCTCGGATGACCAGAAAGAAGGCATGGCAGCGTTCGTCGAAAAGCGGCCCGGAAACTGGACTGGGAAATGATCTTTGCGCTGGCCTTGATGGGAGTGGGCACACTCTTCTCATGGCTTGCCATACTGGGTTGGCGTCACAGGAAAGAAGAGAGCATCAGCCTGCTCGAGGCTGGCATCCTGAAGGTGACGGGTGCCGAACCGTTACCTGTGACTCGATTTGACCGTTGGCTCCAACGCTTTCAAATCGTTATGGTGGCAATCCTCGGACCGCTACTGCTCCTTGTCGGTTCGTACGGACTTCTTTCGGAAATGGGTATGCTATGAAGATCGCGTTCATCGGCCTCGGCAACATGGGCGGGGGGATGGCTGCCAATCTGGTCAAGGCAGGGCATGTCGTCAACGCGTTCGACCTGTCCGAAGCGGCGCTGACTGCGGCCAATGCCAGTGGTTGCCAGACCTTCACCAACGTCCGTGAGGCGGTTGCGGGTGTCGATGCGATTGTGACTATGCTGCCGAATGGCAAGATCGTTGAGAGCGTTTATGAGGGCGACGTCATCGGCCACGCGCCGACCAGCGCGATCCTGATCGACTGCTCGACGATCGACGTTGATACTGCTCGCGCGGTCGAGAGCTTTGCCGGAAATCAGGGTTATGCGATGGTCGATGCACCGGTTTCCGGCGGGATCGCGGCGGCCAACGCGGGGACGCTCACCTTCATGGTGGGCGGCGCGCATGACGATTTTGCGCGGGCCGAACCGATCCTGTCCGCAATGGGCAAGGCGGTTATCCATGCGGGCCACGCCGGGGCGGGGCAGGCGGCGAAGATTTGCAACAACATGCTGCTCGGCGCGTCGATGATCGCGACATGTGAGGCCTTTGCGATGGCGCAAAAACTGGGTCTCGATCTTCAGACATTTTATGACATATCTTCAAAGGCTTCTGGCCAGAGCTGGTCGATGACGAGTTACTGCCCGGTCCCCGGTGTCGGCCCGAAATCACCTGCCGACAATGAGTATCAAGGCGGCTTTGCGACTGCGTTGATGCTCAAGGACTTGAAGCTCGCGATGGAGGCGGCAGGGTCTGTTGGTGCCGATACTCCGATGGGCAAACGCGCCGCCGAACTCTATCAGGCGTTCGCCGATAGCGGGTCAGCGGGCCTCGACTTCTCCGCGATTATCAAGACGCTGGAGTAATCTTCTCCACTTGCTGGAACTTGCCGAGGCCGCAACCTGCGCCTTCCTGCAACCGCCCGCCATAATCGTTGAGCACGTGGATGATATCGACATTGCACAGGCTGCTCAGCGAAGTGCGGTATGAGAAGCGATTCTCGGATTTCAAACCCGGGCAACTGCCCGGTAGCGTGTTGCGGTAGGTTTTGCCGCCCGCCATCTTGAAATCGATGGTGCTGTTGTCGATGACCTTGGTCGACCGGATTTGCGTCAGCGAAACACAATTTTTCGGCGCGCCGACCGTGCGAACCTCTGGCTCGGGTGCCTTTTCGCGCGCGTATGCGACCGCGAGGCCGCTCGATGCCAGTGCGGCTACTCCCAAAATGACCGATGCTTTTCTCATAACAACCTCCATGACGACTCAGGCCAGCTTAACGGGCTTCGGATGAACTTTTGCTGACTTTGCTTTTGGCGCAGGTGTTTTCGGCTTATACCGGCACAAATCCGCCACCGGACAGCGCCAGCATTCGGGCGTCCGCGCCTTGCAGACGTAACGCCCATGCAAGATGAGCCAGTGATGTGCGCCAACGCGGAACGGTTGCGGTGTCTTTTTGTCGAGCGTCTTTTCGACCGCCAGCACGGTCTTTCCCGGTGCCAGTCCCGTCCGGTTGCCGACGCGAAATATGTGCGTATCGACGGCAAAGGTTTCCGCGCCGAACGCGGTGTTCATCACCACATTGGCAGTCTTGCGACCGACCCCCGGCAGAGCCTCCAGCGCATCGCGGTCGGCTGGCACCTCGCCGTCATGGTCACGCACCAAAATCTCGGACAACGCGATCACATTCTTCGCCTTGCCGTTATATAGCCCGATGGTCTTGATATGCTGTTTGAGGCCATCTTCGCCCAACTCTACCATCTGCGCCGGCGTTTTGACCTCGGCAAACAGCGCCCGCGTCGCCTTGTTCACCCCGACATCGGTCGACTGCGCCGAACACACCACCGCGACCAGCAATTGGTAGGTGTTACCATAAGCCAGCTCGGTCTCGGGCGCAGGGTTCGCCTCCGCCAGCCGCCGGTAAAATTCGAAGATGTCGGCTTTTTTCATATTGCGGCTTCCGGCTCTGGGGCATCCGCCAGCGACACCCGCCAAAATTGTGTCTCCGCGCCTTCGATTCCAAAGTCGCTATCGTTCGACAACAGCAACTCAGTCGGACCGAGCAGGATCATGCCTTCAAGATCGCCGCAGATTTCGGGATGATCGTCGCTGGAAAATACGAGCGTCTTATCGAGCAATGATATGCCCGCCGCCTTCAAATCCTTACGCGACAGTTGCTCAAGCGTCGGTCGCGTTTCGGGATGCGATAGTGCTGTCGGCGCTGCCTTGTCAGGGTGAAGCGCGACACGGTAAATCTTTGTGCTGAGCGTAATGCGTTCCAACACCAGCATTTGTCCGTCACTGGTCAGCTGGATTTCGCTGATTTTGATATCGTCGCGCGAAACCTTTCCGGCATCCGCATCTCGCCGAAAACTGTCGGGGTCATCGAGCGGGTAGATATACTCCGCCCGCAACGCGCCATTTTCGGCATCCAATTGCCATATCCGGACATGGCGGCTGCGTTCATGCGCTTCTCGGTCAGGGTGCGCGAGCGGGCTTTGAAAAGCGACAAACAGACTGCTTCCGTCCGCCGATGCGGCAATGGCTTCAAAGCCACGATTGAGTTTTCGCGTCGCTGCAATTGCTGGCAGTGCCTCCGATACCGGATAGCTTGCGCCGTCAAACGAGGGGCCAAGGCCGTGCGGCACCCAGCGGACAAGCACGCGGCCGTGGCGGTCAACGCGAAGCAACGACGGGCCATATTCCTCGGCGATCCAAAAGCTGCCATCGGGCATCGCGGTTAGCCCCTCGCTGTCGGCACCATTGGGATCGGTCGGCAGCGCATTACCAGCCAAGTCATAGACCGGTTCGAACTCGGCATGCGGGCCGTAGGGGACAGGTAGGCCGCTGATCACGACGCCCTCCGCATCGGTGATGTCGAAGGCGGCCTCCAACACCACAGCGTCGCCGCGTATCCGGAACCGCGCGAGCGCGGGGCCGGTGGACGGCAGCGGCATGATCTTCGCGCCGTCAATTGCGGCAAGCTGACGAAGATGCTCGGTGCCATAACGGTCTGCGGCAGCTTCGGGCTTGATGTTCGGACCCCTGTCGCCCACGCCCCAGAAAATGTCGGCGGTATCAAGCGGGGATTGGCACAGCCCCGACGCAAGGCTGCGCGTCAGGCGCATCGTCCCTGTCGGCAGGACGATATCCGCCAGATGCGCATCGGACCAGGACAGGTGTTTGATGGAGGGGTTCATCACTGTGCGTCTAACTTAAAGGTGACAAATATCCATCGCTGAAGCGGTAAATCTGTCACCTTATGTCACCTTTGTGTCCATCAGCAGAACGCCGGTCGGGCGGAGGAGCTTTCATTTGCATGGCCACCAGATGGCTGTCCAGTCCGTGAGACAGCTCGACAGCACCGCCCATTTTCAGCGTGATCGTGGTAACGCCGTTGATCGCGCGGTCGAACATATAGTCGTAGATGCGTGCGCGACCGGTCCCGATGGCAATATCCCAAGCTCTGGCAAAGCTCTCCGCATTGGAGCGATTGCGCAGCGCGTAAGCCGATTTGCGCGACATCTGCACCATCTTTGCCGCAGCTTCGACCGAGCCCGTAACCGACAGCGCCTTCAAAAACATGCGCTGGCGTTCGGGCACCCAGCCATCATGGCGGTTTCGCGTCATGGCGACGGGGGCAAAGTCGAAGTCCGGAATGTCGTCGGCAGTGAGCGGAGGAGTCTGGTGGGTCATCCCGAGCTTACAACATTTGAAATCCTACATTGCAAGCTATATTTGTTCTTTTTATGTTCTTATTTGGTTGCACTGGGGCATCGAATCGGATAATGTTTGGTTGTGCCAGTGAAAGCGCGCCCTGAATTAGAAAAACTTGCCGATCACGATGGCGCGGTTGAACTGGATTATGCTTCCTTGAAACGCGCCAAGGTCGAAACCGGTTTGGAGCAATCCAAAAAGCGTGACGATATGATACCTGCCGGTATGGTGTGGCGTGAACTCGGCCTTGAACGTTAATTTTACGCCGCAAGCAATTCTCACTCTCGTATTTGATGAATTAGTCAACTAACCTGCCTTCAGGATATGTTTTTAATAACATCAAAGGGTAGATTGAATTATGGCTCGAGCTATTGGCCTTCGCGTCTATAAATTGTCGATTAATGAGAAGGGAAATCGGGATAGAACACTAGCGCTCGATGACGGAGCTCTGCATTTGCCATTTTATGCGTTTGTCAGTGAATTTCTTGACGAAAATATCGTCGCTAACAGCGAAACGGAAATGGAGCGTACTTGGTTCTTCGAAAAGGACCCGAATAGCAAGGAACTCGATGTATTCGGGCATGTTCATTACGGCACGTACGGATTTGAAAGCAACTTCAAAAATAACAAGACAAAGAAGCTGAATTATCGTCGCAAAACCACCGATGTCGAGGAAATTCCGTTGTATTTTCAGTTCGTTTTTCCTGGTGGCAAAAACTACGCGCTGGTGGTGTTTCAGTCGTTTCAGGGTCGTTCCTGCGTCCAAATTGTCCTTGACCGTCTGAAGGAGCGGTTTGAGTCCCTCAATTCAGACCTTCACCTCCGCACCTCAAAGTTGATGCCCAGCGACGCGAAAGGTAGCATATACAATGCGTTGCCGGTAAAAAAGCTTAGGTTGATAAAGCGAAACACATCATCCGATCTTGCTGATGTGCATCACGGGAAAGCACCAAGTACAGTTGACGTAGTGCTGACTGTGTCTGCGCGTCGTTCTAAGTCTTTAGGGAGTTTTAAAGCCGTAGCGTCGTCCGTCCAACATGATGGCGTTATAATTTACGATGGCATAGAATTTGAGCAGGCCATCGCTGACATAAGAATAGGCAATAAAACGCGTCCGGTCGGCCTTTTTGGCGACCACAGCAATGCGGGTGTAATCGACATTTCTGAGTCAGTGGTTTGGGGAGACGATGGGCATCCCACGCTAGAATCAATTCGGAAAGAAGCCAAAAGTATCCTTAAGGATTTTATCGCAACAATGCCGGGTAAGACCGAATGAAAATCAACATTTTTCCCATAATCCGTGACCATCTAAAGTCATTGAGAAACGAAAAAACCGACAAGCCATCATATCTTGATTACTTTATATTTTTTGGTGTACCTATCATCTTGGGGTTTTTCGTTTATTATAATGATCTGCATCTAGATCGAGAATCCTACAATGCATCCATTACTTTTTTCGGTGTTTTCATAGCGCTGCTGTTGAATATACAGATTGCGATATTTTCTATCTATCAACGCAAATGGAAAAGGAAGCAGGAAGATATCGATGCACAGATTCAAGATGAGGATCTTGAAATTCGACGTCGGCTCCTTGAGCAGTTGAATTCGAATATATCGTATCTTGTGCTCATTTGCTGTATAACCCTCGTCATTGTTTTATCGAGTTATGTTCAGAGTGACAACAGTATCCTTACAGCAACCATCACGTTTGGATTGTACGCGCATTTTATCCTGACAATGCTGATGATCGTAAAAAGAGCACATGCTCTATTTCAACGAGAATACGGAGAAAATCAGTGATCGAGACGTCGATTAGTCGCGAGTTGCTAGTTCGCGGCTAAAGATGCTCTTTTGATAACACCCCCAAAACCTCATCCATCCCGTACCGCCCGGCCTTTTGCGCCAATAACCACAGCGCTGCCTTCACCGCGCCGCTAGCAAAGATCGCGCGGTTTTCGGCGCGGTGGGTTAGTTCTATGCGCTCGTTGTCCGACGCGAAGATGATGCTGTGGTCGCCTGCGACGCTGCCGCCGCGAAGGCTTGCGAAGCCGATGGCACCCTTGCCCCGCGCTCCGGTGATGCCGTCACGGCCGCGTTCGCTGTTCGTCTTGAGGTCGATGCCGCGGCCTTTCGCGGCGGCTTCGCCCAATAGCAGCGCGGTGCCCGATGGCGCGTCGACTTTGTGCCGGTGGTGCATCTCGACGATCTCGATGTCCCAATCATCGCCGAGTTGCGCGGCGGCCTGTCGCACGAGCGCGGCGAGCATCGTGACGCCGAGTGACGTGTTGCCGGTCTGCAAGATGGCAATGTCCCGCGCGGCGTCGTCGATCAGATAATGGTGGCGCTCTTCGAGACCGGTGGTGCCGATAACGATGGGTTTGCCAGCGGCGACGCATGCATCGAGCGTCGTTTCCAGCGCGTGGGGCGTGGAAAAATCGACCAGCACATCCGATACCGCGATCAGCGGTTCAAGGTCGCCGCCCTTGTCGATGCCGCCCGCATGGGTCTCGCCCGCCGCTTTGATGGCCTCGACCAGAGCCTGCCCCATGCGCCCCGCGCTGCCGATGATACCTATTTTGGTCATACTACCCATGCTCATACTAATTTGACCGCATTCCTACGTTTTATTCCCATCGCCGTCACCCTGAACTTGTTTCAGGGTCCATTTTGCCGCCTAGACCTTCGGTTGCGACTGTGAAATGGATGCTGAAACAAGTTCAGCATGACGGGATTGAGAGTTGGCAGCGAGCTTCAAAAACATCGTAATCCTGACCGGTGCCGGGGTCAGCGCGGAGAGCGGGATCGACACCTTCCGTTCGGCAGGCGGTCTGTGGGAGCAGCACCGTGTCGAGGATGTCGCGACGCCGGAGGCCTTTGCCCGCGATCCTGACCTTGTCCTGCGCTTCTACGACATGCGTCGTGCGCGGATACAGGAGGTCGAGCCCAATGCGGCGCATCATGCGCTCGCGCGGCTGGATGCGGAGTGGGAGGGTGGACTTCTCATTGTCACGCAGAATGTCGATGACTTGCATGAGCGGGCTGGTGCGAAACGGCTGTTACACATGCACGGCGAGCATCTGAACGCATGGTGCCTGGCGTGCGATACGCGGTCGGAGTGGATAGGCACGTTGATCGAGCGGCCTGCGTGTCCGGCCTGCGGCGCCCAGGGGAAGTTGCGCCCCGACATAGTCTGGTTCGGCGAGATGCCTTACCGGATGGACGAGATATACGCGGCGCTGAACCGCGCGGATTTGTTCGTCAGCATCGGCACTTCCGGGGCGGTCTATCCGGCGGCGGGTTTCGTGCGTGAGGCGAGGGAACAGGGGGTGCGGACGCTGGAGTTGAATCTGGAGCCTTCGCAGGGGACGCATTGGTTCGACGAAGCGCGGCACGGTGCGGCGACCGAATTGGTACCGAAGTGGGTGGATGAGATTTTGAACGGCTAGGCTTGAATGCGCCGCAGGTATTTTTGATTCACACGAAGACACGAAGATGTTGAGTATGCATTGAAGGCATATCTGCCCTCTTCGTGTCTTCGTGTGAAATAATCTCGCTGCGCGAAAATGTTAAGCTTCGCCGCAGCTCGAACAGCCCGGATCCTTCGGTAGCGTGATCGTCCGCATCGCCGGTTTCATACCATCGAATATATGCAGTTTGCCGGCCGCATCGTCGCCAAAGCCGGTGAGCAAGCGGATCGCCTCCATTGCGGCGAAGCTGCCCATCAGGCCGCACATCGCGCCGAGCACGCCTTGCGTCGCGCAATCGTCGCAATCGTCGGGGTCGTGCGCGTCGCCGACGAAGCAGCGGTAGCAAGGGCGGTCGGCGTGCCAGCCGGCGAAGGTGCCGATCTGCCCGTGGAACTGGCCGATCGCGGCGCTGACCAGCGGGGTTTTTGCGGCCAGGCAGAGGTCGTTGACGATAAGGCGCGTGGCGAAATTGTCGCTGCCGTCGATGACGACATCGACGCCGCTCAGGATTTCGGATGAGGTGTCGTGGTCAATACGCTGTTTGAGCGCGTGAAACTGAACATCGGGGTTAAGCCGCGCGACCGCTGCGCCCGCCGCATCGACCTTGGCCTCGCCGATCTGCGCCGCGCTGTAGAGTATCTGACGCTGGAGGTTCGATAGCGACACGACATCGTCATCGATGACGCTCAACGTGCCCACGCCCGCCGCCGCCAGATACTGAATCGCCGGACATCCAATTCCGCCCGCACCGATGAGCAGCACGTGGGCAGAAAGCAATTTCGCCTGACCCGCGCCGCCGATATCGCGCAGCACGATGTGGCGGGCGTAACGATCGAGTTGCGCGTCTGTAAGCGTCATACCCCCGTCGAACCGAAACCCCCGCCGCCGCGCGCCGTTTCGTCGATCTCGTCGACCTCTATCATCTTGGCATGCTGCACCGGCGCCACGACAATCTGCGCGATGCGGTCGCCTTTGGTGATCTGGAAATCGTCTTCGCCGAGATTGGCGAGGATGACTTTCACCTCGCCGCGATAGTCGCTGTCGATGGTGCCCGGCGTGTTGAGGCAGGTCACGCCGTTTCTAAGCGCAAGCCCCGAACGCGGGCGCACTTGCACTTCATAGCCGTGCGGGATGGCGAAGGCGAAACCGGTCGCGATGTCCAGCCGCCTACCGACGCGCAGGTTGACGCTCTCGGCCGCGCAAATATCCATGCCCGCTGCGCCCTTGCTGGCGTAATCGGGCAACGGCAGCCCCGCGCCATTGGGCAGGCGTTTGACGCGGACTTCAACGGGCGCGGGCTTAGGCGGTTTCATTAGCGACTTTCTCCATAAGTTTCCGCGCGATTACCGCCTTCGGGGTTTCGGGCCAGCTTTCGACGCCGTCCTTGGTCACAATATGAAAGGCGTTGTCAGGGCCGCCCATCACGTCTCCCGAAACATCGTTAGCGACAATCCAGTCGCAGCCTTTTTTTGCGAGTTTGGCGGTTGCATGTTCGACGATCTTCTCGGTCTCTGCAGCAAAGCCGATCAGCAGTTTCGGGCGATCCTTATGCTTGGCGAGTGTTGCAAGGATGTCAGGATTCTCGGTTAATGCGAGCGGCGGCACGCCTTTGCCGTCTTTCTTGATTTTTTGCGGCGGCACGTCGGCGGCGCGCCAGTCGGCGACGGCGGCGACCAATATAGCGACGTCGGCAGGCAAGGCCTTTTCGACCTCGGCTTGCATCTCGAGTGCGCTTTCGACATCGATGCGGATGACGCCCGGCGGGGTGACCAGATGAACGGGCCCCGCAATCAGCGTTACGTCAGCACCCATTTCGGCGGCGGCCTGGGCTATTGCGAAGCCCTGGCGGCCCGACGAGCGGTTGGCGATATAGCGGACCGGGTCGATGGCTTCATAGGTTGGCCCCGCAGTGACGAGTACGCGCTTGCCGAACAGCGGTCGGTGGTTTTCCTCGGCGAAGTCGGGTTGGGCCTCCAGATTCCCCTCCCCTTCAGGGGAGGGGTTAGGGGTGGGGGCTGTAGGTTCCGCACCACTGACAACCCCCACCCCAACCCCTTCCCTGAAGGGGAGGGGCTTAAGTAACAGCTTCTCAATCTCCCCCAAAACCCGCTCAACTTCGGGCAATCGCCCCGGCCCGAATTCGCCGCACGCCATTTCACCCTCGTCGGGTTCCATCACGGTGACGCCATCGGCGCGCAAGGCGGCGACATTACGCCGCGTCGCTACGTGCCCCCACATCCGCACGTTCATTGCGGGGACAGTGAGCACATGCTTGTCGGTCGCGAGCAGCAATGTGGTTGCCAGATCGTCTGCGATCCCCGCGTGCATCTTTGCAAGCAGATCAGCAGTGGCAGGGCAGACGACAACCAGATCAGCCTCGCGGCTCAGCTGGATATGCCCCATCTCGGCCTCGTCTTTTAGGTCGAACAATTCGGTAAACACCTGATTTTCGGACAGCGCGGCGAGCGTCATGGGCGTCACGAACTGCTGCCCACCTTTGGTAACAACGCAGCGCACCGTCATCCCGGCCTTGCGGATCAAACGCACCAGCTCGCAAGCCTTATAGGCCGCAATGCCGCCACCGACGATTAGCAGGATATGTTTGGGCTTGGTCATTGGCGCAGCTTTGCCTGCACTTTGTCGCAGAGTCTAGGTGGCGCGCGTTGTCGCGGCGCGCAGATCGACAAAGGCGCGCGGCAGAAATGCGAGACCGAGGAGGAGCAACGGTGCGACCAAAAGACCCCAGTAGAAATTGTCGGCGCGGCCCAGAACCATGAAGATGATGGCATAGCCGCCCAGCAGCAGCGCGCCAAACAATCCGGTTGCCGAGCGCCATGACATCCAGCCGAATATGGCGAGGATAACGCTGACATTGCCGATCCATTCGGGCAGCACGCGGATCGCGCTGGTCATCCGCATACTGCGCAGGAAGCCCTGCCAGCCGCCAATAGTCAGCCAGCCGGGGGATGCGGGGTCGCTTTCGCGCACGACAGCCGCCACCTCTTGGGCGTGCAGCGACATCACGATGCCGAACACCAAAACGAGTACGGCCCAGGCCGCCAGTTCCTTCCAGCGCTTCTCGACCAGCGCGAACGCTGCCATGAGAAGCACAAAGGGCAGGGCCAGTTCGCGGATCATCAGAGCGGCTGCCGCAGCAATGACCGGCCACCACCAACGCTGCGGCTGGCGTAAAGCAAGGGCAAGCGCCATCAGCAGCCCGGCCCATAGTTCGTGCATGACAACATACTGAGTCTGCACGGCAATTGCTGACCCGGCGCCGATTAGCATCACGCCTGTAATCCGCCTCCCGGGGTCGTCAAATGCGCCGTCCAGTCGCCGCCACCATGCCAGCAATGTTGCCACCATCAACGCCCATAGCAGTCCGACCGACGCGACGGGGCCGATCAAACTCATGATATGCGCCAATGTCGGCAGCCGGAATGTGACAAAAGGTTTCAGCGGATAATTGCCGCGACGCAGTTCCTCGGCAGCCACCGGATAATAAGGCTGACCCGCCGCGACACGCGCATTGATAGAGCGATAGAGCAAAAGGTCGGCATCTGCGATTTGCGGTTCGGCGACCGGTTTGGGCGCGGAAGTGCCTTGCGATTGCGGCGGGATAAATCCTATTGCGATGGCGAGCAACAGCACGCAGATAATCATGATCGCCTGCGTTCGGCCAAGCGGGGCGAAGCGCGATGCCGTGGCCGTTTCCACCGAGTTCATTTGCGCCATGTGATGAACGACGATGCGGCAAAATTCCAGATCGCGCCGACCACGACGCCCGCCAAACCAGCCAGCCACCAGCTGCTGTCCTGCCCGTTCAGATAGGTGCCGATACCGATATTGGCGAGGCCGCCAAAGCCGCAGATTGCGTAAAAACTCAGCAACCCGCGCAGCATTTTCCATCCGCGCAACTGCCGGTCGCGGTAGGTGAATATGTTGTTGAGAAAGAAGTTGAAGGTCATGGCCAGCAGCACGGCTGCAATCTCGGCATTCAGGAAGCTCGCGCCCGCTGCCAATATTGCCCCCAATACTGTCAGATGCACGCCGACCCCCAAGCCGCCGACCGCGAGAAAGCCGAACAGGCGGACGGGAACGAAACGCCCGATTGTCTTGTCGGCAATCAGCGCTATGTATTCCGCCGCGACCAACGCTCCCGCCTTGCTTTCGCCTGCGTCGCGGCTGCGGAAATGATAGGGTATTTCGGCGATCTTTGGTGCGGTCGGTAACGATGCGACGATATCAAGCAATATCTTGAATCCGACACCGGACATTCGCGGCAGGGCCCGCATCAGCGTTTCGCGCGACAGCGCGAAGAAGCCGCTCATCGGGTCGCTCAGTTCGGTGCCTAATGCCAGCTTGCCGATCCGCGTCGCCCATAGGCTCATCCGCAATCGCCCGGCGTCCCAATCACCCGTGCCGCCGCCCTCGGCATAGCGCGTGCCGACCGCCATATCGGCGACGCCAGAACAGATTTGCTCGAACAGTTGCGGCAGGATGGTCTCGTCATGCTGCAAATCACCGTCGATCACCGCTAGCACCGGCGCGGCGCTTGCCAGCATGCCCTCGACCGCCGCACTCGACAAACCGCGCCTGCCGATCCGCTGCACGATCCGCACATGCCGGTTTTCGAGCGCAATCTTGCGGACGGTATCCGAGGTGCCGTCGGGCGAATTGTCATCGACAAATATCGCTTCCCAACTGATGTCGGCCAAAGCAATCGATAGCCGCGCGAGCATCCGCTCGACATTGGCGCTTTCATTGAAGGTCGGGATAATAACTGCCAACTCCAGCGGCCGGTCGGTCACCGCCCATGCGCGTTCGGTGTGGATAATGTCCTGACGCACGCGAATTCCCTGTTCAATCGCCCGATTGTTGGGAAAATGCTTAGCTTTTGATGGTTAAGGAGTGGTTAGGATGTGGCGGGTTCTTGCCGACGCGTGAAGCAAAAAATAAGAATCAAACGCCAGTCAATAACATGTCGAGCGCATTCAGGATGACGGTATGTTCGTCAGCCAAAGATGTTATTCGGTTACCCACCCGATCAACAGGAATGGCGAAAATCAGTTGCGTAGCTATCAGATGCGGCTCTCCGTCGATGTCGAACGAAGGATTGAGCTGCGACACTTTGGGCAATCCCGCTACTGGCATTAGCGGCACAACCGCGCGCGTTTCCAAATGGGAAAGCAGGTCAGCCTGACAATCGAGTAAATAGCCCAAACCTTTTGCGCCACGATACACGTCGAAACGTGCCATCAAAAATCACGATATTCCGCGTAAGGCATGCCATTTTCGCGAACCCAATCATTCCACGCGTCGAGCATAGGCATATTTATCTCAAGCCATTTCTTCTCACGCGCACTTTTTACTTCGTCGGCCAAGCCGCGCTCGCAGGCTTCCGACACGTTGATGTTAAATTCACGGGCCGCATTAACCAGATCTACGTCGAGCGAAAGGTTGGTAGCGCGCTTTCGGGCAGTGGAACTACGCATGTTCTATCTCCATGCGCATAACATATACGCATGCTGTTTGCCATTCAACCGAAGAATGCCACTGATATTGCTCCTGCACTGGCCGCAAGGACGGCAACCAAGGCATAACCCCACCAACTACCGCTATTCGGGTCGTCTTTCTCCCAAATCAGCTTCACAGGCGGCAACGGTGGGGCGTCGGGCGCTCCGCCCTTTTTGGGCAGTTGGTCGTCCAGCCTTCGAATAAGGTCGGGGATCAGCTTCAACGTGTCGGCCTGCTTTTTCAACCCATCCGCAAGCGCCGCCTCCGGCCCTAGTTCGCCGCGTATCCAATCGCGGACATAGGGGGCGGCCACATCCCACATATTGATGTCGGGGTTGAGTGAGGTTGCGATGCCCTCGACCATCACCATCGTTTTTTGCAGCAGCAGCAGATGCGGCTGGGTTTGCATATCGAAATCGCGGGTGATGGCGAACAGGCTGTCGAGCATCTGGCCGACCGAAAGCTCGCTTACCGGCTTGCCACGTGTCGGTTCGCCGACGGCCCTGAGTGCGGTCGCGAACTCGTCGACATTGTGATAGCTCGGCACATATTGCGCCTCAAAGTGGATCTCGGCGACGCGTTTGTAATTGCCAGTGGTCAGGCCGTAGAGGATTTCGGCGAGCCAGAATCGCGCCTGCCGGTCGATACGGCCCATGATGCCGAAATCGACCGCTACTATCGTCCCGTCGGCACGGACGAACAAATTGCCCTGATGCATGTCGGCGTGGAAATAGCCTTCCGAAATTGCCTGACGCAAGAACACGAGCACCAGCTTTTCGGCGAGCTTGTTGAGGTCATGTCCCGCCGCACGCAGGGCGTCTATATCGGCAATCTTGATGCCATCCACCCAATCGAGTGTCAGTACGCGGCCCGACGTCCGGTCCCAGTCTATCGAGGGTATGGTATAGCCATCGACCGCGACCATCGCGTCCTTCAGTTCCGACGCGCTCGCAGCTTCGCGGCGCAGATCGAGTTCGCGCAGGGTCCAGCGTTTCAAATTGGCAACGACGAGTTGCGGGCGCAGCCGCGCGGCCTCGCCACCCAACGCCTCCAGATGCGCTGCGGCCCATTCGTATGTTTCGATGTCGCGCGCGAATTGCTGACGGATGCCGGGACGGAGCACCTTGACCGCGACGTCCCGACCGTCGCTGGTGCGTGCGCGGTGGACTTGGGCGATGGAGGCAGAGCCGACGGCTACCGGATCGATATGCTCGAACAGCTCGGCCGCCGGTTTGTTGAGCGTGCTGTCGATTTCATCGTAAAGCGCGGCGAAGGGCGCAGGCGGAAGTTGGTCCTGCAACATCAGCAGGTTATGCGCGGCTTCGGTTCCAATGATGTCGGGCCGGGTGGCAAGTGTCTGGCCGAGTTTGATCGCGGCGGGGCCGATGGCCTTAAACGCGCCCGCATAGTCCGGCACCTTAGGCTGACGCGTTCCAAAACGCGCAATACGGCACAGCCGTTTAACCTGCGGCGGTGTGTTGCGGTCGGCCTCGATCGCGCGCAGCGCACCATGCCGGGCAAGAATGCGGCCCCATTTGAGCAAGCGGAAGATATGGGTTGTGGGCCGGGTCATAAGGGCGGGTGTTAAACCTTCCAGCCGCTATGGATGGCAACGAGCCCGCCCATGATCGGTTCGACCTTGGTCTGTACGAAACCGGCTTCACCAATCATGCGTTTGAAATTCTGCATATCGGGGAAACGGCGGATTGACTCGACGAGATAGCGGTAGCTGTCCTCGTCGCCCGCAATCGCTTTGCCCAGTTTGGGCACGAGCTTGTCCGAATAGACATCATAGATCTGCGCCAGCCCTGGCCATTCGACGGTCGAGAACTCCAGGCAGAAAAACCGCCCGCCATAACGCAGCACGCGGTGCGCTTCTTTAAGGGCAGCCGGAATATCAGTGACGTTACGGATGCCGAATGCGATGGTGTAGGCGTCAAAATGCTTGTCGGGAAAGCTAAGCGTTTCGGCATTCTGCTCGCTCCACACCAGCGTGTCTATGCCGCGCTCAACCGCGCGCTCCATACCCACAGCGAGCATATCTGCATTGATATCAGACACCGTGATATTCGCGCCTGATTTCTCCATGCGGAATGCGATGTCACCGGTGCCGCCAGCCATATCGAGGATATCTTCGCCTTCGCGCGGTTTTATACGCCTGACGAACTTGTCTTTCCACAGCCGGTGCATGCCGCCCGACATCGCATCGTTCATGATGTCATATTTGCGCGCGACATTGGAAAAGACGCCGCCGACGCGCGCGGTCTTTTCTTCAGGGCTAACCTGTTCATAGCCAAAGGATACGGTATCAGTCATCGCGCGACTCCCTAGCCGATAGTTGCGCACCTCGCAAAGGCTGATAAGTGCAAAATGCCATGCCTGAATTACCCGAAGTAGAAACGACCGTCGCTGGATTACGCAGGGTGCTCGACGGCGAGACGATAGCGCGCGCTGAAGCTTATCGCGCCGATCTGCGTTGGCCGATGCCGGTAGACCTACGCCAGAGGTTGACCGGCGCGCGTATCATCGGACTCTCTCGCAGGGCCAAATACGGCCTAATCCATACCGACCGCGATGATGTGCTTATATTCCATCTGGGGATGTCGGGCCGCTGGCGGGTCGATCCGTCCGAAATTGAAAAGCACGATCATTTCGTGATGGAAACGGGTGGAGGACGGCTCGTTGCGCTCAACGATCCGCGCCGGTTCGGTTCGCTCGATATTCTGCCCGCTGCAGAGATGGGGGCATACAGGCCGTTTGTCGGCATGGGACCGGAGCCGCTATCCGATGTTTTCGATGTGGGCGCATTACAATCGGCGCTCAAAGGTAGGGCTGCGCCGATCAAGGCAATGCTGCTCAACCAGAATGTCGTGGCGGGGCTAGGCAACATCTATGTTTGCGAAGCGCTGCATATGGCGGGAGTATCGCCGACGACGGTTTCGGCGAAGATCACCAAGCCGCGTCTGGAAAAGTTGGTGGTATCGATAAAGGACGTGCTGAACGCGGCCATAGCCGCAGGTGGTTCCACGCTGCGCGACTTCGCCGCACCCGACGGCGAGCTTGGCTATTTCGCCAAAGATTGGCTGGTCTATGGCCGCGAGGGACAGCTTTGTCGGTGCGGCACGCTCGTCAAACGCCGCGTCGATTCGGGCCGTTCGACCTTTTACTGCGCGAAATGCCAGCGATAACGCAGCAAATTGCGGCTTTTCGAGGTTGACGAATCTGTAGACGGCGGTTAAGGGCGGCTCCTTCAACGGGCAAAGTCCTTTATGGATGCCCTTTTAAATATCGAAATTTGAGGACTAAAATGGCCAATACGCCGCAAGCAAAAAAGCGTATCCGTCGCAACGCGCGTCGCACCGAAGTCAATGGCGCCCGCGTCAGCCGCATCCGTACTTTCGTGAAGAAGGTCGAAGCCGCGATCGAAGCTGGCGACAAGACAACCGCCGCTGCTGCACTTGCTGCCGCCCAGCCCGAACTGGCGCGCGGTGTTTCGAAGGGTGTGCTGCACAAGAATACCGCTTCGCGCAAGTTCGGTCGCCTGACCAAGGCTGTCGGTTCGCTGGCTTAAGGTTAATTTCCGGCCGGACCCGTCTGGCTTTGATACGACAAACCCGCCGCTGATCCGGCGGGTTTTTCTTTGGCAAAATCAAACACGCGCATTTCCTGCGATTCGGGAAGGTATTAAGCAAAGGCGCGGCTAAAAATCAGGGTAAAACAGGATCTTGTAAATTAGTTTTACGCAATTGCTTCGCTTGAGACGAGTCAACATTAATTATTTCACTTTTTTTGCAGTCGGCCCCTTGATCGACTCAATTTTCCCTGTCTAAGACAGTCTTTCCAGCAGCGTGTGACGACAGTCGCGCAATGCCTCACATAAGATCCGGTATGAACGACCGCCCTATTCGCGAATGAATAGGCAATGGAAACGGCTGTCCTTTTTTTGAGGCGAATAATGCGGCGGTTTCGCGGTGCTGATAGGGGTGGACAAGAGGGGGTAAGCGCAAGGTGAACGGCAACATTTCTGTATCGCAAACTCAGACCGATCAGGTATCGGGTAGCAATCGGCCAGTGGACGCTTTTGCGTCACGACTAGAGGCCGACTGGCAGATGATTTCGTCAGGGTTGCGCCGCGACTTGGGCGCGCAGATCTATGGCCAGTGGATTCGCTCGATTGCGCTGGGCGATTTCTGCGATCTGACCGGAACGCTCGAATTGTTGCTGCCGTCGGATTTCTCGGCGAGCTGGGTGTCCGACCATTACGCTGACCGGCTCCGGCTGGCGTGGAACAGCACCAATGGCTCAGTCAAACAGTTGAAAATTCGTACGCGTCCAGGGGCGGCGCGGGTGGAGATGCTGCGTGGCACCGGCGTTAACGAACGGCCTGCGGCGATTCATGCGGTTGAAGCGCTGCCGGTGCGCAGCGCGCTCGACCCACGGATGACCTTTGCCAATTTTGTTAAAGGCCAGACCAATGTACTGGCGCTCTCCGCCGCAGAGCGCGTAGCGGCGACCGAAAAGCCGTTGTTCAACCCGCTCTATCTGCAGGCAGCAACTGGGCAGGGCAAAACGCATTTGATGCATGCGATTGGGCATGCCTATGCCGAAGTCAATCCTGATGCGCAGATCATCTACATGTCGGCCGAAAAGTTCATGATGGAATTCGTGACCGCGATGCGGCGCAAGGAAGTCATGGAATTCAAGGCGCGTCTGCGCGCGGTCGATGTGCTGCTGATTGATGATATCCAGTTCATCATCGGCAAGGTTTCGACGCAGGAAGAATTCCTGCATACCATCGACGCGATCATCGGTGCGGGTAAACGGCTGGTAGTCGCCGCCGACCGCGCGCCGCAAGCTTTGGACGGTGTTGACCAGCGGATTTTGTCGCGGCTGTCGATGGGCCTTGTTGCCGACATCCAGCCGGCCGATCTTGAACTGCGCCGCATTATTCTGGAGCAGCGTCTGGCGAATATGCCCGAGGCTCAGGTCGGCGAAGATGTTGTCGAGTTTCTCGCGCGCACGATCAGCCGCAATGTCCGCGAACTCGAGGGCGGGCTCAACAAACTGCTCGCTTATGCGCAGCTGACCGGAAAGCCGGTCACACGCGTCTTGGCCGAGGAGCAGCTCAAGGACATATTGAGCGCCTGCCGCCGCCGTATCACCATTGACGAAATCCAGCGTGCGGTGTGCGAATATTACCGCATCGACCGCAGCGAAATGTCGTCTAAGCGCCGTGCCCGCGCCGTGGTGCGCCCGCGTCAGGTGGCGATGTATCTGGCGAAGGTCATGACGCCGCGCAGCTACCCGGAAATCGGTCGCAAGTTCGGCGGCCGCGATCATTCGACCGTGATCCACGCGGTGCGCCTGGTCGAAGGCTTGCGCGCACAGGATAGCGATATGGACAATGATGTCCGCGCGCTGCTCCGCCAGTTAGAAGCCTAGGGTCACAAACTCACATAGAATACGGCTGAGGCGTCAAAATGGCAAAGATATCGGAGGAAAATTCCCGCCGCCGATAGTCATTCTACCGGCGGCGGGCATTTTGCTTCGAGATCGAAGCCATTTTGTCGTCCGAAGGATTTGACCGATTTTGTCCATTGCTACGTTGGCAAGGCTCGACTTAGAACCACTAAGCCTCCGCCTTGCCGCCTTGCACTGAACAAAATCGCTTCAAACCTCAGCCGTATTCTATATGAGTTTGTGACCCATGCCTGCTTTCAATATAGCCCACTCCGCCCTATCCATTGCGGTCAGGGATTCGGAGCAATGGCCATGGATGAGGTTAAGCCAAAACGTAACTGGTTGCTGATCGGCGGTGCCTTAGTTCTGCTGGTATTGGCCGCGCTCTATTTCTTCCTGTTTGTCGCCGATGACATGGGAAGCGGTGGTGGCAACAGCTATGGCAATAGCGAAACCGCCGAGGCCGTTGCACCCCGGCAGATGTTTACCATGACCGAGGCCAATATTCGCGACAAGGCGACGACGGTCGAGAGCAACATACTCGGCAAACTGCCGCGCGGAAGTGCTCTCACCGGCGTGTTGAAAATCGGCGAAGACGGCACGACAGACTGGCTCGAACTGGCCGAAGGCAAAGGCTTTGTCGCTGCGATCAATCTGTCTGACATCGAACCGCCCGTGCTTGTCAAAACGCTCGGCGACAAAATCTGGACCGCCGATAGCGCGATCGAAATTTGGGCTCAGCCCGATAGTAGCTCTTTGATCGACCGGGTAAGCGAGGGGACCAAGCTGACGCTGTCGGGTTTGACCGACAACGACTATATCGAAATCAAGCTCAAAAATGGCGGGATCGGCTATATCGCCGATGGTGCGGCAATCGTGGCACGCGCCAATGGCAGGCCGATCGCAATCAGTTTTAACCCGCAAACATGCAATTTCGGGGGAGAACTGGACGTCGAATTTGCCAAGATCGCAGCCAGATTGCGGGCGCAGTGGACGGCGTTGGAAGACAAGGAATTTGCCGACGATGATGCGCGCGAAAAGGCGTACGGCACCGCTGAGGGCAAAAGCACGTTCGTCCGGCTACCAAGGTCGTTTGCTGGTCTTTCGCTCATCGCGATTGCCCAGCATTACGAATCGCAATCGCTATACTTTGCTGACCCGCCGGCGAAAGTGATCGAGGCATTCCGCGCGCAGGGATTTCGCATAGGCCGTGACGGCACATTTCCGTCGACCGAGCTTTATGCGGGCATAAGCGGGACGCGCGGCGAAGGTACCGCCTACGGAAAATCGGAACTCGGCTGCGGCGTTTAGAAATCCCTCTCCCATGGGGAGAGGAGCTTAGTTAGCGCTTATCTTCAGGTGCAACCGAAATCCGGACGGTTTCACCGCTGTTGCCAGGAAAGCCGGTAAACATCGCCTCAACCAGATTCGGCACCAGATAAGGCAGCTTGTTCGAGCGCGATTTTGCCTCGGCTTTGCCTTCGAACAATCGCTTGCGGTCGGCATTTCGTTCGATCGTCAGGTCGAGCCCGCTGGTGTAGACGGTGAAGCTATCGACGTCATATGGCCGGTTGAAGCCGCTGAACAGGAACGGGTCGTAATAACCCGAAATGTAACGGTGGCCGCGACGTGTGCGCACGATGTAGGGGCGATAAAAGCTTCCATAGCCCCAATAGGGGTCGTAAAACGGATCCTGGCGAATGATCGTCCGTTCCTTGCCCTCGTCCACACCATAATCGAGCAATACCGTCATATCGGCGGATGATCCGCGGGGGGCTTCCATATAGCCCAGTTCGATCATTTCTCCGGCAACCAGAGCGGCGTACTGACCGAATTCGATGCCGCCTGCATCCCGGGAATCAGCGGCCTTGATGACAAAGCTCTGCCCTTGCGGCGCGGGCAGTTCCTGAAAGCGCGATACATCGGCCTTGAATGGGGTCGCGCAAGCGGCGAGCGACAGCAGCGCCAATGGAACGGCAAAACGGATTAATTTTCTACGCATGATCGATCTCCGTATGGTGCAACACGCTACCCGACTTTAAGGTTCCAGCATAACATTCTTCGCTGAACTGCGGTTGAACGATGAAGATGCTCGTTTCAGCGCAGAAGGCCGAGGACCGAATAGGCGGAGTTAACCGTTGGTCTGCCTAGCGTAGCCGCACGATCGGCACCTGTTGCGAGCAGCGTGTCGATAGCAGCGCTATCGGACTTCAGCGTGACAAAGCGGTCGCGGATCGGGCGAAGCGTTTCGACAAGCAAATCGGCGAGCGCGGGTTTGAATTGCCCAAAGCCCTGACCTGCATATTGATCGAGGACGGCTTGCGGGGACATATCAGCGGTCGCGGCGTAAATATTGACCAGATTGCGCGCCTCTGGACGGCCCTCCAAATCGCCAAGAGCATCGGGCAACGGTTCCGCATCGCTCTTCGCTTTGCGGATCTTCTGCGCAATCAGGTCATCGTCGTCGGTCATATTGATCCGGCTCATATCGCTCGGGTCCGATTTCGACATTTTCGCCGATCCGTCGCGCAAAGACATTACCCGCGTTGCAGCGCCGCTGATATACGGTTCGGGAAGGGTGAAAAGCTCGACGCCGTAATCGGTGTTGAATTTCGCAGCGATATCACGCGCCAGCTCAAGGTGCTGTTTCTGGTCCTCGCCAACAGGGACATGCGTCGCCTGATAGATCAGCACATCGGCGGCTTGCAGCACCGGATAGGCATAGAGCCCAATGCTCGCCCCTTCGCGGTTCTTGCCCGATTTTTCCTTGAACTGCGTCATCCGGTTCAGCCAGCCGATGCGCGCGGTGCAGAACAGCAGCCACGCAAGCTCGGCATGGCCGGGAACGCGCGCCTGATTGAACAGGATTGCCTTATCCGGATCGATACCTGCCGCGATCAGCGCGGCCGCCATTTCGCGCGTGTTTGCGCTGAGTTCTTTGGGGTCGTTATAGACGGTGATCGCATGGAGATCGGCCAGAAAGAAGAGGCATTCGCCTTGCTCCTGCATCTTCACCCAGTTTTTGATTGCACCCAAATAATTGCCGAGGTGCAAATTGCCCGTGGGCTGGATGCCGGATACGACGCGCATTATCAAACCTCCGAAACAGCTGGTCCGCTGCGGCGGAGCAGGCGGTTGATGCGGTCGCGGTCGAGCGCGCCGACCATGTAGCCGACAAAGAAATAAACCGCCATGCCGCCACCGACCAGCAAGGTCAGCGACCAGACGCGCCCGAAAATGCTTCCCGAGAAGAGCGGCGTCATCCAGGTCATAAACCACGCCAGCAAAGCCGACATCGCGCCGACGGCAATCAACTGGCGGAATATCCGGTTGCCTAGGCTTGCGGTAAAATAGAACCAACCCCGTTTGTGCAGCACGGCATAAAGCAGCAAGCAGTTAAGGGTCGCCGAACACGCCGTCGCCGCTGCCAGACCGACAATGCCATATTCGCGTACGATAAAGACGTTGAGGACGATGTTGAAGATCAGCGAAATGAGTGCAGTATAGACCGGCGTCTTGGTGTCCGACCTTGCAAAAAATCCGGGGCTCAGGATTTTGACGATCACATAGGATGGAAGGCCTGCGACCAGCGCCATCGTGATGTGCGACATTAGCTGGCCATCTTCGACCGTAAACTTTCCGCCGACGAAGAACGCATTGACGAACGCAGGCGCGCAAATCGCAAGTGCGGCAGCGGCGGGCAAGGTCAGCAATGTTGCAGTCTCGAATGCCTCGGCCTGCAACCACTGCGCGCGGTCGGCATGGCCGCTCTGGATATGGCGTGATAGCATTGGGAGGATCGCGGTGCCGAGCGCGATGCCGACAATGCCCAATGGCATCTGGTTTAGCCGGTCGGCCATTTTTAGAAGCGTCAGCGAACCCTGCGGCAGCGATGTCGCAAAGAATGTGTCGACGAACTGGCTGATCTGGTAAATTCCCGCACCAAAGGTTGCTGGCAGGATGACCATAGCAAGACGCTTCACATCGGGGGTTGTCTTGGGCTTTTTTACGTGTAATTTCAGCCCCGCGCGCTTTACCGCCCACCAAAGATAGAAAAGCTGTACCAAGCCGGAAAGCGACACAGCCGCGCTCAGCGCATAGACCACGAACCGGTCATCTCCGCTGGCGCCGCGCCAATAATAACCGGCGACTATCCCGCTAATCAGTGTAATATTGAACAATACCGGCGCAATCGCGCCCGGCGCAAAGCGTGATCGGGCGTTAAGCAACCCCGACAGCATGGCCACCAAACTGATGAAAAACAGGTAGGGGAAGGTCACCCGACTCAGGAAAACCGAGAGTTCGAACTTGCCCGGCACCGACTGATATTCGCTTGCCAGACCATATACGATCCAGGGCATAGCGATCATCGCAAGCGCCGAAAAACCGAGCAAGACCCAGATAAAGACCGACAGCACATCGTCGGCAAATTGCATGGCCTCTGCCTCGCCGCCTTCGCCTGCCAGCTTGCGCGAATACATCGGCACGAAGGCAACCGAAAAAGCGCCCTCGGCAAACAGGCGGCGGAAGGTATTGGGCAGGGTAAAGGCCAGCTGATAAGCATCGCCCGCCAGCCCCGCACCTAACACGCGGGCTAGCAGGATATCACGGACGAATCCGAATATCCTGCTCAGCAGAGTAAAGCCAGCTATCGTCGATGTGTTTTTAAGCAGGCTCATCGATGTGCGTCCCCGCTACCCGCTTCTTACGCCTCGCCTGCGGGTTGATCTTCGGCCAAAGACTGCGCTTGTGCCAATTGCTGCATGTAGAGCGAGTTGAAATCGATCGGCTCCAGAACCAGCGGCGGATAACCTGCATCGCGGACGGCATCGGCCACGACGCGGCGCGCAAACGGGAACATCAGGCGGGGTGCTTCACCGAACAGGAATGGATGCGCCTGCTCTTGGGTAATGTTGCGCATACCGAACAATGTGGCGTAGTCGAGTTCGACGCTGAAATGGACGCCGTTGTCGCTTTCTGCCTTCACCGCGAGCTTCAATGCAACCTCGTGCACTTCGTCGCTGACGGCATTGACCTGAATGTTGACCTGGACATCGATCTGCGGCTGCACGTCCCAGCTAAAGCTGAGCGGTGCCTGCGGGTTTTCGACCGATAAATCCTTGATATACTGGCTTAACATGCCGACTTGAGGGGAGGTATCCTCGCCATTGGATTTGACTGCGTCTGAAACGATGTTGCCTTCTTCTTCGGCCATGTGTCGATGTGCTTTCCTATTAATTATTTCGGGCGCTACCCCAGCACCCTTACTGGCCGCCGCGCCTAGCAGGGGCAGCCTCAAAGGGCAATGATTGTTGCACGACGGATAGGCGTTGCGATTCTTTGGGTAAACTCATTTGAATGTATGGCAGGAAGTGCTTATATGCGCTTTGGGCAGAGCTGGAACGAACCATTTTCGTGTCGGTTATCTGTTGCGCTTATCTTAGCGGAGGCATCGTGACTTTTACCATAATATTACTGGCTTTGGTTGCAGCATTTCTGGGCCTTCGCCTCTATTCGGTGCTTGGCAAGCGCACTGGCCACGAGCAGGAACCGGTCGCGCGGCAGCCGCTTGAAGGCGTGCAGCCGGTTATACGTCAGCCCGTAGCGATTGGCGACTCATCGTCTTCCTTACCGCAAAGCGAGGTTTCTGCGGTGGATATGGCGGCGCAAAGCGGACTTCGTTCGATCGTGAACGCCGACCGGCAGTTCGATGCTGTTTTGTTCGTCGAGGGCGCAAAGTCGGCTTACCGGCTTGTGCTAGAGGCATATTGGAACGACGACCGTGAGGCCTTGCGGTTTTTGTGCGACGATGACGTCTATGAAAGCTTTATCGAGGCAATCGACGCGCGCATTGCAAAAGGCGAGGTGCTGGCAAATCGTCTGGTACGGATCGAAGAAGCGCGAATCGTCGATGCCAGCTTCGACCACCCGATGGCCCGAATTACTGTGCGTTTCGATGCAGACATTGCGGCGCTGATAAAGGATGCCGAGGGTAATATCATTGGTGGATCGATGACCGATGCGGTCGAGAGCCACGATATCTGGACGTTCATGCGCGACGTGAAGAACGGCGACCGCAACTGGAAGCTTGACGAAACCGACGACGTCTGATTCACCGGGGCGATGAAACACTCGCTCCTGTCGCTCGTCATTTCTGCATCATTGCTTTCCGCCTGTGCGAGCGGGGTAATCCCCAATGGCGGAACGACGCCCGCATCGCAACCGCCGGTGGAGCGTGCAGCGAAGCCAATCCCTTCGACAGCCGAAGCGCCACTACCTGCGGCAGTCGCGACCGGCGACAGCACAACCGCCGCCTCGCTCGGCGTGGTGCGTGGCCCCGAAATCGGTTCGCTGAAGGTCGATGCGCGCAGAGCCAGCCTCGCGCTCGCATCGTTTCGCACTAGCTGCCCGGGGCTGTTGCGGCGCACCGATACCACAGGCCTGACGCAAAATGCCGAGTGGCAACCGGCTTGCGATGCTGTGAAGACATGGAGCGGCGACGCGGTGTCGTTTTTCGCGGCGCATATGGACGCGGTGCAGGTCGGCGACGGCAAAGCCTTTGCCACCGGATATTACGAACCCGAAATTGCCGGATGCCGCGCAAAGCAAGCGGGTTGCGATGTGCCGATCTACAAACGTCCGTCCGATCTGATCGACGTCGATCTCGGCCAGTTTTCAGATGACCTCAAGGGCAAAAATGTGCGCGGTAAGGTCGCGGGAACGAAATTGACGCTATATGACGACCGCGCGGCCATCGAGGGCGGATCGCTTGTCGGACGCGGGCTGGAAATCGCTTATGCCGCCGATGTAGTTGAGTTCTTCTTTCTGCAAATTCAGGGTTCGGGGCGGCTGAAGCTGCCCGATGGTGGCGTCATGCGGATCGGTTATGACAGCCAGAACGGGCGTGGATACACCGGCATTGGCCGGATCATGAAAGAGCGTGGTCTGGTGACCGACGCATCGATGCAGGGGCTCGTCGCCTGGCTACGCGCGAACCCCGAAGAGGGACGCAAGATGATGCAGGAGAACAAGAGCTTTGTTTTCTTCCGCGAACTGACCGGTGCGGGGCCTTTGGGCGCGATGGGCTACCCGGTGGTCGGCGAGGCGAGTGCTGCGGTCGATATAAAGTTCGTGCCGCTCGGCGCGCCGCTGTGGCTGTCGATGGACCGCGCTGAACCGGGTGGCATCTGGATCGCGCAGGACACCGGCGGCGCGATCAAGGGTGCGAACCGCGTCGATACTTTCTGGGGTGCAGGCGACCGGGCGCGGGCGATTGCGGGCGGTATGTCGGCAAGAGGGTCTGCGTTGATATTCTTGCCGAAAGCGTCGGTCACGCGGCTCGGGCTCTAGGCCTTTGCGATGGGTAGGCGGCTGGGTGAACAAGAAAAGGCGCTTTGGGGGCGGGTGATTGCGACGGTTGAGCCGCTGCATGTGGTGAAGCCGAAGGTTGAGGTGAAGCCGCCACCGACACCCCCCAAACCGGTTCGTGCTCCTGCGCAGGCAGGAGCGCTGTCAGCTAAAACGCAGCCTGTCCGTCCAACGCTCCTGCCTGCGCAGGAGCACAAAGCGTCTAACACCCTCGACGGCCACTGGGATCGCCGCATCGACAAGGGTGTAATCATTCCGGACGTCAGCGTCGATCTCCACGGATCGGCGCTTTCAGGCGCCTATACGCGGCTTGATGGCGCATTGGAGCAAGCGATTGCGCAGAAAATGAAAGTTGTGCTGCTCGTAACCGGCAAGGCGCGAACGCATGACCGGGCAAGCGGCGAGGGCAGGGGTGCGATTGCCAGCGTCGTGCGCGACTGGTTGGCAGCATCTCGGCATTCTGGTTCTATTGCCGCTGTGCGCAATGCCCATCCTCGACATGGCGGGACGGGTGCGCTGTATATTGTGTTGAAGCGTTAGGCTGCCAACACCCGCAGCACTACCCGCCGGTATATCTCCGTCAACGCCTCCAAATCAGCCACTGCCACCGCCTCATCGAGCTTGTGCATCGTCGCGTTGCACAGCCCGAATTCAACCACCGGGCAGATTTTGGTCAAAAACCGCGCGTCCGATGTACCGCCTGTAGTGGAGGCTTCGGGACGGATGCCAGTCACTTCCTCGACCGCATCGGCGATTGCTACCGACAATTCGCCCGGCGGCGTGAAAAACGCCTCGCCCGATATCATCGCGGTTAACGTCCCGCCGCCGCGTTCGACCAGTTCACGCATCCGCGCCACCAACGCTTCGCCGCTCTGCAGGTCATTGAAACGGATAGACAGCCTTGCCTCGGCTTTGGCCGGAATGACGTTGGTTGCCTTGTTGCCGACGCTCAGATCGGTGATCTCGATATTGCTCGGCTGGAAGAACTCCGTGCCTTCGTCGAGCGTGACGGCTTCGATTTCGGCAAGGATTGCTACCAAGCGCGGGATCGGATTGTCGGCCAAATGCGGATAGGCGACATGGCCCTGCATGCCCGCGACCGAGATCCACATATTGACCGAGCCGCGCCGCCCGACCTTCATCATGTCACCCAGCCGGTTGACGCTGGTCGGTTCGCCGACAAGACAAAGGTCGGGGATCGCGCCGCGCTTTTGCATATAGTCGATCAGCGCGCGCGTGCCGTGGATGGCCGGGCCTTCCTCGTCGCCAGTGATGATGAAGCTGATGGTGCCAGAGTCCGCCGGAATATCGTGCAACGCCGCCACAAAGGCGCCGATGCTGCCCTTCATATCGACAGCGCCGCGCCCATGCAGCAAATCGCCGCGCACTTCCGGCATGAACGGATCGGTAGCCCAGCCGTCGCCGGGTGGCACCACATCGAGATGCCCGGCAAAGGCGAAATGGCGGCCACCATTTCCGCGAATCGCGAACAGATTTTCAACCGGTGCTCCGTGCGCGGGATCATCGTCGCCTTCGCCCGACAGGAAGCGTTCGACGGTGAAACCCAGCGGCACTAACATCGCCTCCAGAACGTCGAAAACGGCACCGCTGGCAGGCGTAATGCTTTCGCAGGCGATCAGGCGTTTGGCGTAGGTTAGGGCGGTGTCATTCATGCTTTCGTCCGAATGGCGGGTTCGTTATGATTTGTCCATTGTCTGCAAGGAATTTGTTATGCCAAAACTCGACGTCGAAGCTATCCCACAAAGCAACGCCACCGGCTATCCTGCACCGTTCGACCAAGAAGTGGCGGGGCGATATTGGCGGCGGTTGGCGCCCGTCGGCGGCCTGACCCAAATGGGCGCGAGCCATGTAGTCCTGAAACCGGGGGCATGGTCATCGCAACGCCATTGGCATGAGGGCGAGGATGAACTGGTCGTCATGCTGTCGGGCGAGGCGGTGCTAATCGAAGATGACGGTGAAACGGTCATGCGCGCTGGCGACGTTGCGGCGTTTCCGGCGGGTGTCGCCAATGGCCATCACTTGCAAAACCGGACCGACAGCGATTGCATCTTCATCGCTATCGGCACCGGCGACCGCGACAAGGGCGGTGCCTATTCCGACATCGATATGACCTTTGCCGAGGACGGCTATTACCACAAGGACGGCACGCCCTATCCGACAACACGGCTGATCTGAGTTTCTATCCCCTCTCCCATAGGGAGAGGGTTGTGCAGACTTGCAAGCTTGCTTGCTAGTCGTAGCTGGGTGAGGGGTTGTGCACCATCGGTAGGGCAGAACCCCTCACCAACTTTGCCTAATTCGCTGTGCTCATAAGGCTTCGTATCCTCTCCCACTGGAGAGGGGAAAGACTAGGGTCAGGACCTGTTAAATGCGCCTTCGAGGCGTCAAAATGGCAAAGATATCGGAGTAAAATGCCCGCCGCCGATAGTCGTTCTACCGGCAAGGGCATTTTGCTTCGAGATCGAAGCCATTTTGTCGTCCGAAGGATTTGACCGATTTTGTCCCCTTCGACTGCCTGCAAGGCAGGCGCTCAGGACAGGCATTGCTGCGTTGGCAAGGCTCGACTTAGAACCACTAAGCCTCCGCCTTGCCGCCTCGCACTGAACAAAATCGCTTCAAACCTCGAAGGCGCATTTAATAGGTCCTGGCCCTAAGTCGCTACATCCTCGATGCGTTTGATGACCCAAGTCTCCTCCGCCGCGCCATCATACCATTCGAGCATCCACGGATGCGCCATCATCGCTTCGACATAGGCGTCGGCAAAGCCGGGCAGCGTGAAGCCATAAGTGACAAAACGCGTCACCACCGGCGCGAACATGATGTCGGCGGCGGTGAAGGTGCCGAACAGATATGGCCCCTCGCGGCCAAACCGCGATCGTGCCTCGGCCCATGTTTGCAAGATGCGGACAGCATCGGCACGGGCTTCTTCCGAAATTGAGACATTCTCGAACGTCTTGCGCGTGTTCATCGGGCATTCGCGGCGCAGTGCCATATAGCCGCAGTGCATTTCAGCAGCCATCGACCGCGCCATGCCGCGCGCGACTTCATCCTTCGGCCAATAACGCTCGCGTCCGACCTTGTCGGCTAGCCAGTCGATGATTGCGAGTGAATCCCAGACGACGGTGTCGCCATCCCATAGGATAGGAACCTTGCCCGAAGATGGGGCCAAGTCTTCCTCGCGCTTCCGCTCGTCCCAGCCGTCATTGTATAGCGGCACGGTCATTTCCTCGAAGCCGAGGCCCGATTGTTTCGCCGCCAACCAACCGCGCAAGCTCCAGCTTGAATAGGCCTTATTTCCGATGATCAACTTCATGCTCATCAGTCTCTAATGACTTTCTTTTCCGTTCGTGTCGAGCGCAGTCGAGACACCTGTCCGTCTCGCTCGAACTCACGGTGTCTCGACTTGGCCATCGGCCACGTTTATCCTGAGCGGCTGCAAGCCAGCCGAAGGGCTCGACACGAACGGATTTGGGCTAGGATGCCACCGCCTCTAACACAGCCCGCCGCAAATCCTCAATCCCGCCCTTCTTCTCGGCCGATGTGACCGACAGATCAGGATAGGCAGCAACATGTTTGCGCAGCTTCGCCATGGTATCGACCTCAACCGCCTCGCGGTCGCTGGCCTTGATCTTATCGGTTTTGGTCAGCACGATCCGGTAACTTATCGCGGCGGCATCAAGCATCCCCATGATGTCATGGTCGACATCTTTGATGCCGTGACGGCTGTCGATCAGGACAAACACGCGTTTCAACACCACCCGCCCGCGCAGATAGTCGTTGATCAGATATCGCCATTGCTGGACCGTCTTGATCGGGGCTTTGGCATAACCATAGCCCGGCATATCGACGATGCGGAACAATGCAGGGGCGCCCACATCGAAGAAGTTCAGCTCCTGCGTCCGCCCCGGCGTATTCGATGCACGCGCCAGATTGTTGCGGTTGACCAGCGCGTTAATCAGGCTCGATTTGCCCACATTCGACCGGCCGGCAAAGGCGATTTCGGGCACCGTTGGTTCAGGCAAAAACTCCAGCTTTGGCGCTGATTTTAGGAATGTCACCGGCCCGGAAAAAATCCGGTTCGGCTCCTCTATTCCTGCAATCACATCCGCGCTCACGTCCCCGCCTTGGCTTTCTCCGCGGCCTTATCCTCGGCGTCCTTGGCCGCTTGCTGCTTCAAGATCGGGTGACGCGAATAGAGCCACTTCTGCTGCCCTATCGAAATGATGTTCGACATCACCCAATAAAGCTGAAGCCCGGCGGCAAATGGTGCCATGATGAACATCAGGAACCACGGCATCACCGCGAAAACCTGTTTCTGCACTTCATCCATCGGCTGCGGATTGAGCTTTTGCATCAGCCACATCGTCACGCCCAGCAGTATCGGCAACACGCCAATGGCCAAGAAAGTGGGCGGATCGAACGGAAGCAGGCCGAACAGATTGACCGGGGTCAACGGGTCGGGCGCGGACAAATCCTTCAGCCACAATGCGAACGGCTGGTGCCGCATTTCGATGCTCAGCATCAAGATTTTGTAGAGCGCGAAGAAGATCGGGATTTGCAGCACGATTGGCAGGCAACCGGCAAGCGGGTTGACCTTTTCGTCCTTGTACAGCTTCATCATTTCCTGCTGCATGCGCGGCTTGTCGTCTTTCCACCGCTCCTGCACCGCTTTCATCTTCGGCTGCACCACGCGCATTTGCGCCATCGAGGCGAACTGGCGCTGGGCGACGGGGAACATGAAAGCGCGGACGATGATGGTCAGGCCGATAATCGCGACGCCGAAGTTTCCGAATACGCCGAATAGCCAATGGAGTATCCAGAAGAACGGAATGGCGATGAACCAGAACCAGCCCCAGTCGATGGCGTAGTCGAGCAGTGGGATACCTTGTTTGTTGGCGTATTGGTCGAGGATTTCGGTTTCCTTGGCCCCGGCAAACATCCGCGAGGTCTGTTTGAAAGTTTGTCCAGGCGCGACCTCAATTTTGTTCGCATTGACCATCTGCGACCAGTAATAGCCTCCATCGGTTTTGAACGTGGCATTGATCTTGGTTTTCTGATCGGGGACCAATGCCGCCAACCAATATGTCTCGGTCACGCCAAGCCAGCCGCCGGTGCTTTTATACGCAAGCGTACCATTCGGCGCTTCATCGACATCGTCATAATTGACGTTGGTAATCGTGTCGTCGAACACGCCCATCGGACCGACATGGATATTCCAGGTATCGGCGTTGGGCGATTTGCCGTTGCGGCTGATCAGGCCAAAGGGTGCGATCTGGGCAGCGGTTGCGCCGCCGTTGGTGAAGCGCTGTTCTGCCGTTATCAGATAATCTTTGTCGATGCTGAAGACGATTTCGAACTTCTGGTTTTCGGGGTTGGTCCAGCTCAATATCACCGGCGTGGTCGGAGTCAGCTTACCCGCGCTGGGTGTCCACACGGTCTTGTCATCGGGTGCAGTGATGCCGGTACCGGTCCAGCCGAAGCGCGCGAAATGGGCGGCTTTGGTCCCCGACGGCGCGAACAACCGCACGGGTGGCGAATCTTTGGGCAGTGCAGTGCGGTGGGTTAGCAGCAGAAGGTCGTCGATCCGCGCGCCTTCAAGGTTGATCGAGCCTTTGAGTTTTGGCGTTTCGATCAGTACGCGCGGGTTGCCGCCCAGCGCGGTGCCAAGCGCGACGGTCTTGGTCGGGGCTGCGGCCGTGCCCACAGCGACGTCCGAAGTCGGCGCGCCCACAGACGCTTCGCCGACCTTTTCGGTGCTGGTAACAGCAGGCGGCGTGGGGAAGAATGTGCTCGCGACATAGGGCCAGCCGAACAGGATGAGCCCTGTCAGCAATATGGCAACGATTAGGTTACGCCGGTCTTGCACGTGTGTTATTCCCCGTTATTCAATAAGTTAGGGCGCTTAAGGCACAGGATCATAGCCGTGCCCGCCCCAAGGATTGCAGCGCAATAGCCGTTTGAGTGCTAACCAGCCACCCTTAATTGCGCCATATTTTTGCAGCGCCTCGACGGCGTAGGCCGAGCAGCTTGGTGCATATCGGCAGGTCGGCGGCAATATACGCGATGGCCCGATTTGCCAGCCGCGCGCAATGAGGATGAGGAGCTTTGCTATCATTTACAGAGCTTATCCAAAGCCCGTTCCATATCCGCCCGCAATTCGGCAAAATCCCGCTCGATCCCGCCATCGCGGCCAATCAATATGTGATCGGCACCCGCCTTGCCCTTGACCGCCAGCATCTCACGCGCCAGTTCGCGAAAGCGCCGCCGCATCCGGTTGCGGACCACGGCATTGCCGACTTTCTTGGTGATGGTGATGCCCAACCTAACCGTCGGATCGTCGTCTCGCCGGTCGAAAACAAGCAAAACAAAACCGGGAGTAGCATATCGCTTCCCCCGGTTGGCGGCCAAGAAATCGGCGCGCTTTGTGATAATGCTGTAACCGCGCATATCGCGGCCCACTATGCTGCTGCCTAAGCCGTGGCTCAGGCCGACAGCTTCTTGCGACCACGCGCGCGGCGACCGTTCAGGATGTTACGGCCAGCGGCGGTCGACATGCGGAGACGGAAACCGTGGCGGCGGGCACGCACGAGATTGCTCGGCTGAAAAGTGCGCTTCATGACTGTAATCCTTAAATTTTATGCGTCTTGAAATGAAAAGGGCCGCCGAATCTGTCCAGCGACCGCCTTTGTTGACGTGGCCGATACGGTCGGGAAGGGCAAAAGTCAACATCGGTTAGCGCATATCTTGGTCGATATCATCACGCCGGAACAGGTGCATGATATCTCGCTTGATGTCAGGAAACGGCGGACGCTCGGTCACTTTGCTCCGGCGCAGCGCCCAGTTCGCCCAACTCCCATATTCGGGATGATGTCGGGCGAGCCTCGCGTATCGCTTTTTCGCCCAGAGCGAATTCTTAAGAATGAGTGCCAAGCCGATCGGCAAAATAACCAAAGCGCCGGGGCCGGGGATGGGGCCGAGCAAAGGTGCGACGATCACCAAAAGCCAGCCCAAGCTCAGCATACACCAGCGGAAGGCATTCCTGTCGCGCCAGTTTTTGCGGTTGGGATCCGTCATTTCGCCGATGTGGTGGCGGTTGCGAATTCATGCAAGGGCGCGGCGCTCCAATGCTCTTTTTCGTTCACCGGCATTTATTCATGTTTTCGCCGTAATAGAGCTGTAACGCTGCCCGATCAGACTTATATTTGAAAGTATCATGGCCCTCGCTCTCCCTCATCTTCACCGCATCGGCGTTTTGCCGGCCGATATCGACTTCATGGGGCATGTGAATAACGCGCGCTATCTAAACTGGGTGCAGGACGCTGTGCTGGCGCATTGGAACAAGCTCGCACCGCCGGAAACCGCCACCAAATATCTATGGGTCGCGTTGAAACACGAAATTACTTACCGCAAACCTGCGTTTCTCGACGATGATGTAATCGCGTCGGTGGTGCTGGAAAAGGTGCAAGGCGCCAGGTCATTTTATGACACAGTCATTAAACGCGGCGAGGAAGTGCTGGCCGAGGTGAAATCGAGCTGGTGCTGCATCGATGCCGAGACATTGCGTCCGGCGCGGATTGCGGCGGAGATTCAGGCGCACTTCTTTCCGAAGGATTGAAGCCCCTCTCCCATAGGGAGAGGGTTGCGAAAGCTTGGCAGCTTGCTGCCTAGATGTAGCTGGGTGAGGGGTTGTCCCGTCGATAGCGCAGAACCCCTCACCAACTCCGCCTAGCCGCTGAAGCGGCAAGGCTTCGTATCCTCTCCCCATGGGAGCGGGAAATTGGGCTAGAAAATTGGGTCATTCGCTCCGTTGTCATCCAACGGCGTGACTTCGGTGTGAATACCGCATTCGACCTTGTCCCAACCCTTCCAGCGGCCCGAGCGCGGGTCTTCGCCGGGGGCTACTTTGGTGGTGCAAGGTGAGCAGCCGATCGAGGGATAGCCCTGTTCGACCAGCGGGTGCGCGGGCAGGTCATGCTCGGCCATATACGCATCGAGCCGTTTTTTGTCCCAATCCGCGAGCGGGTTGACCTTCAGGCGGCCTTCCTCGATCTCGAACCGCGGCAGCGCGGCGCGCGTTGAGGACTGGAATGCCTTGCGCCCGGTGAACTGGGCGTCGAATGGAGCGAGGGCGGCCTTCAAAGGCAAAACCTTGCGGATTTCGCAGCAACCGTCGGGATCGTAAGACCAGCGCAAGCCGGTTTCATCCCTCTTTGCCAGCAAAGCCGGGTCGGGCGTCAGAATTCTGAGATCGGTCAACCCCAGTTGTTCGCGCAGCTCTTCGCGGTAGGTGATGGTTTCGGGGAAATGCTTCCCAGTCTCCAGAAACAGCACAGGCACCGTAGGATCGATGCTGGCGATGAGGTGCAGCAACACCGACGATTCCGCGCCAAAGCTTGACACAATCGCGGCATCACCGAGCATATTTTCCTGTAGCAGCACAGTCAGCATCTCAACGGTATCGCGTCCGCGGAACATGTTATTCAACCGAACGGCGTCGGCCTCGGTATAACGCGGCGCTGTGTCGATGCGGTCGACAATACGGACATGCTCACCCATGCCGCAGTTTCCAAACAGGAGCGGCGGCATCCGCGGCGCGCTGATACACATGGTCATAGCGGGCGAAAGCGGCGTCGACATCGGCAGGGTTCAGTGATCCCTCGGGCGCAAAGCTATCGAAGCCGCAGCGGCGCATGAACGCGATCTGATCGACAAGAACGTCGCCTTGCGCTCGCAATTCACCGATGTAGCCCGCTTCGCGCAGGATTCGTGCAGACGAATAGCCGCGTCCGTCGCGATATTTGGGGAAGGCGACTTCGATCAAGGTCAGCCGGTCGAGAAACGGCAACAATGCACGCGCGTCGTCGTCGGGCTCCAACCGCACGGCGGTGGCATTAGATTGGTCTAGAAAGGCGTCGAGCGTAACCGAAGGTTGCTCGGATACCTCGTCAGAGCGGTACCGAAACTCAACCATAGATCGCCTCCTTGAACGGATTGAGGCCAACACGGCGGTATGTGTCGATGAAGCGTTCGTCGCCTTCGCGCAGAGCTTTGTAGACATCGGTGGCCTTTTCGACCGCATCAACAACGCCGTCTTCGTCGAAGCCGGGGCCGATGATCTTGCCGATGCTGACATCTTCCGCGCCCGAACCGCCAAAGGTCAGCTGGTAGTTTTCCACGCCCTTACGGTCCACACCCAATATACCGATATGGCCGGCATGGTGGTGACCGCAGGCGTTGATGCAGCCAGAGATTTTGAGCTTCAACTCGCCCAGATCGCGCTGCCGGTCCATATCGGCAAAGCGCGTTGCAATCTTTTGCGCGACCGGGATCGACCGCGCATTGGCAAGGCTGCAATAATCGAGGCCGGGGCAAGCGATGATGTCGCTGATGAGGTCGAGATTGGCGTTGGCCAGTTCGGTATCATTCAGTTTTTGCCACACCGAATAAAGATCGCGCTTGGCGACATGCGGCAATACGATGTTCTGCGCATGGGTGACGCGCAGTTCGTCGAAGCTATATTCTTTGGCGAGGTCCGCCATCACATCGATCTGGTCAGCGCTGGCGTCGCCCGGAATGCCACCTATCGGCTTCAGGCTGATATTGACGATAGCGTAACCGGCTTGCTTATGTGGCTTTACATTCTGGTCGAGCCAGACAGCGAAATCGGGATCGCTGCGGTCGATGTCGTCGCTCACCGCTTCGAAGGCAGGGGCTTCGAAGAACGCGCTAATGCGGTCGAATTCAGCCAAAGGCGGGTCGATGCCCAATGTCTTCACATGCGCGAATTCTTGCGTGACCTGACGGCGATATTCGTCGGCACCGATTTCGTGGACCAAAATCTTGATCCGCGCCTTGTAAATATTATCGCGGCGGCCGTAGCGGTTGTAGACGCGCAGGCAGGCCTCGACATAGCTGAGCAAATCATCGGCGCGCACGAACGGGTTGATCTCTGGCGCGATCATCGGCGTGCGGCCCATGCCACCGCCGACAAACACTCGCCCACCCAAAACGCCGTCCTGTTTGACCAGTTCGATGCCGATATCGTGCAGCCGCATCGCAGCGCGATCTTCGGGCGAAGCAATCACCGCAATCTTGAACTTGCGCGGCAAATAGCTGAATTCGGGGTGGAACGTGCTCCATTGGCGCAGCAACTCGGCCCAAGGGCGCGGGTCGGCGACTTCGTCGGCGGCAGCACCGGCATATTGGTCGGACGAGATATTGCGGATGCAGTTGCCACTGGTCTGGATCGCGTGCATTTCAACCTGCGCCAATTCGGCGAGCAAGTCGGCGCATTCCTCCAGCTTGATCCAATTATACTGAATATTCTGCCGCGTCGTAAAGTGTCCGTAACCGCGATCATATTTGCGCGCGATGTGCGCCAGAACGTGCATCTGTCGGCTGTCGAGCGTGCCATAAGGCACAGCAACGCGTAGCATATAAGCGTGAAGTTGCAGATAAAGACCGTTCATCAACCGCAGCGGCTTGAACTGGTCTTCGGTCATCTCACCCGACAGACGGCGCTTAACCTGATCGCGAAATTCCTCGACACGGGCATCGACGATCGCTTGGTCAAAATTGTCATATTTATACATATCAAATCACCCATTCGCCAGCGGTCGGGTCAGCCGGTT
>JANOHL010000005.1:0-2390 GCA_031406495.1 Sphingomonadales bacterium
ATACTGACGGCGTGAGACATATCCGGTTGGTGGGAGAAGCCGAGCTTAAACCGCAAACTATCGAAGTCCCCGGTGACCCGTCGTCTGCCGCCTTCCCGATTGTCGCGGCGCTGATCACGCCGGGTAGCGAAGTCACCGTTACCCATGTCGGCATGAACCCAACTCGCACCGGCATCTACAAGATGCTGGAGGCGATGGGTGCGGACCTCACTTACTCCAACGAACGCGAAGTCGGCGGCGAGCCGGTCGCGGATATCACTGCGCGGCATTCGGTTTTGCGTGGCATCGAGGTGCCACCCGATGTTGCGCCCAGCATGATCGACGAGTTTCCCGTGTTCTTTGTGGCCGCAAGTATGGCGCAAGGGCGGACGGTCACGAGCGGGTTAGACGAACTCCGCGTCAAGGAATCGGACCGGCTGGCACTGATGGCGGCGGGCCTCAAGGCCATCGGCGCGCAGGTCGAGGAGCGTGAAGACGGCCTCATAATCGAAGGCACCGGCGGCGAACCACTGGAGGGCGGCGCAGCCGTCGCCAGCGCGCTCGACCACCGCATCGCGATGAGTTTCGCAGTGGCAGGACAGCATTGCTATCACGGCGTTACCGTTGATGATGTGTCGCCGATAGCGACGAGCTTTCCGACATTCGAGGCGATGCTGAAGGAACTGAGCGCATGAGTGGGCTGATGGCCGACATCATCGGCATTATCGGCAGCATTTTGTTCATCAGCGCCTTTGCCTATGCCAACATGGCAAAAGAGTTGAACAAGCTGTGGTTCAACATCGCCAATCTGGCGGGCGCGATATTGCTGCTGATCTCACTGTCGGTGCATTTCAATCTGGCAGCGGTGGTTTTGGAAGTGGCTTGGGCAATTATTGCGGTTGCCGGGATCGCCGCAGCGCTTAAGGCCAGAACGAAGATTGTCAGCGAGCAAAAGAAATGACTGAATTTCGGATAGTTCATCGCGGTCGTGATGATAGATTCGGGAACTATCGTTTTGATGTCCTGCTCAACGACAAGAAGGTAGCGGAAATTGAGCATGATTATCGGGGCGACGAGCATTTTGTGAAGCGGCTCCACGGCGAATGGATAGCAACCGACAGAATTATTGTTGGCGGTGGACCGGAGCCGCTGGAGTTGAGCACTGACGGCATAGCCATAATCAACAAGCTATTAGAGAAATGATCATCGCCGTCGATGGCCCCACCGCCTCAGGCAAAGGCACGCTCGCCAAGGCTTTGGCTGCGCATTTCGAGTTGCCGTTTATGGACACCGGATTGCTTTACCGTGCGGTTGGGCGGCAAGTGCAGTTGAATGGTGGCGATCCCGATGATGCGGCAGATGCGCTGGCGGCTTGCGATTTTGGTGATGACTTGCTCGGCGATGCGGTTTTGCGGAGCGAAGAAATCGGCGGACTGGCGAGCCGTGTGTCCATTCATCCGGTGGTTCGCGCCGCGCTTAACCAGCGGCAGGTGGATTTTGCCAACCAGCCGCGCGGCGCACTGCTCGACGGGCGCGATATCGGGACGGTGATTGCGCCCCATGCCGATGTGAAGCTCTTCGTCACCGCTCCCGCCCAAGTGCGCGCGAGACGCCGCCATGCCGAGATGATCTCGCGCGACCCTCATGTCAGCTTTGTCGATATCCTCGCTGATATCCACGCGCGCGACGAGCGCGATATGGGGCGCGCGGATGCGCCGCTCAGGCCAGCCGAAGACGCGCTCTTGCTTGATACCGGCGATTTGACTATAGGCGGCGCCGTTCAAGCCGCGATAGCGTTGGTAGAGGCTCGCCTTAACCGACGTTGACCGGCGGGTGTGTTGCGACTTCAAACACACGTCATGCTGAACTCGTTTCAGCATCTTACTTTGGCCGACGCCACTAAAAAGTAAGACCCTGAAACAAGTTCAGGATGACGGCCTGATTGCTGCAACCCTCTTAAAACGAACGCCTTATTGCTATTCGGGCAATGGGGCATTTCTGGTCAAAGACCATCGGAACCAACCGATTGGCCGGACAAAAAGCAAGTAAGGATTCTCATATATGGCAACTTCGCCAAACCCGACCCGCGACGATTTCGCGGCAATGCTCGACGAATCACTCGGTGGAGCAGATGGCGGCTTTGAAGGCCGCGTAGTCAAAGGTACCGTAACCGCAATCGACAATGACCATGCTGTCATCGACGTTGGTTTGAAATCGGAAGGCCGTGTGGCTCTGCGTGAATTCGCGATGCCCGGCCAAAAAGCAGACCTTAAAGTAGGCGACGAAGTTGAAGTCTTTGTCGACCGCGTAGAAAATATGAACGGCGAAGCGATGCTCAGCCGTGACCGCGCCCGTCGCGAAGCCGCATGGGACGTGCTCGAAGGCGAATTCGACGCCGGTAACCGGGTCGA
>JANOHL010000033.1:0-9753 GCA_031406495.1 Sphingomonadales bacterium
TTGCTCGGCTGCTTCTTCCATGCGCGAGCGATCGCCAGTAGCGCCACGCTCGTCGTGCCAGTGTCGTCGGCGCCGTTCCATCACTACCAGCATCAACACATCCATCGCGTCACCGTCCCATGCCGACATCAGCCGCTTAAACGCGTTGTCGCCGTCGTCGGTCCACCAGTTGTCGGCGTTGACGCAAAGGAACGGATCGTCGCCGATCAACGGCAGCGCGCGGATCAATCCGCCGCCGGTGTCGAGCAACAGGTCTCGCTCGTCAGAAATCGTGACATCGAAGTCAGCGGCGTTATCGACCATATGCTGCTCAACCTGTGCAGCGCGGTAATGGGCATTAATCACCACCTTGCCGATATCTGCCCCACGCAGATGGTCGAGCACATGGTCGAGCAGGGCGACGCCTGCGACCTCGATCAACGGTTTGGGCCGGTCGGCGGTCAGCGGCATCATCCGCGTGCCTTTGCCTGCGGCCATGATCATCGCGGTGTTGACGTGTTTGGTCACGCCGCGGCCGGCGACTGTGCGCGGATATTTGCAGGCACATTTTGATCGAACCACGCCTTCAATTCGGTAAGGCCGGGGTGCGCTAAGTCGCGTTCGAGCAGCCTCCACATCCGTGGCAGGAACCCCAAATAGCGCTCTTTGCCATCGCGTTTCCACAACCGGGTGAAGATGCCGATTATCTTCGTATTCCGCTGCGCACCTAGTATGGCGTAATGCAGGTCAAAATCGGCATCTGCACCTGTTGCATTGCAATAATAAGCGAGCATCGCCTGCTCCAGTGTCGGCTCAACATCGCGTCGGGCATCCTGCAACAGTGACACAAGATCATAGGCTGGATGGCCGATCAACGCGTCCTGAAAATCGATAATCCCCTGACTGCCATCGGGCAGCAGCATGATGTTTTCGGCGTGATAATCGCGCAGGACAGTCACTTTCTGCTCGCCGGATACCGGCCTTAACGCCCGACGCCACAGCGCCTCATACTCGTTGTCATCCACGGCCAAACCCATCGCGGGCATATACCATTCGCTGAGCAGCTGTACCTCACGAAGATAGGCGTCTTCGTCATATGGCGGCAGCTCCGCGACCGGCGTATCCGCCAAACGCACCAACGCATCGATTGCGTCCCGGTAAATCCGGTCTGCATCTTGCGGCGCGACATCAAGATGCTGCCGCATCTGTAAATCACCAAAATCCTCGATCAACACAAGACCGCGATCGAGATCGGCGGAATAAATTTTGGGCGCGTGGAAACCATGGCCAACAAGATAGCGTGCTATGTCGATAAAGGGTCGCGGGTCTTCTTGGGGGGGGGGCGCGTCCATCAACACCGCCTTGCGGCCATCATCGGCGGTTGCACGGAAATAACGGCGAAACGAGGCATCGGCAGCGACCAGCGTAACCGTGGCACCGCCCCAGCCCCGGTCGTTCAAAAATTCGTCCAGTCCTGCGGGCAGGGTTACATCAGTGGCCGGTGTCATTTGTGTCCGTCTTCAAAGTCAAAATTCTGCTACCGTCGGGTTGTGGCTCGATAAGAATATGGTGGCTCGGGCGCATGTAAGCAGCACCCCCGCGCTCTGCCCATTCGACAAGCGTAACGCGGCAATCGCGTTCTTGTGCCAGCCCCAACTCATCGAGTTCCTCAACATGGTTCAGGCGATACAAATCGGCGTGGGCAACCGCAATGCTTGTTTCGGGCGGATCATATTGATGGACGATGGCGTAAGACGGGCTGGCGACTTCTCCGCCAAAACCCAACCCGCGCAATATGCCTTTGCACAATACGGTTTTGCCGGCGCCCAAGGTGCCGTCGATCGCCACCCAGTCTCCTACAGCCAGCGTACCCGCCAGCCGCTGGCCAAAGGCAACCATTGCTTGTTCGTCGGATATAATCATCCAATCGGTACGGACATAATGACCGTTGTCCCCTCGCCCGGTCGCGATTCCAGGGTGAAAGTGCCGCCGTGCGATTCGATAAGCTGTTTGGCAAGCGGCAGCCCGAGACCCTGCGTTGCCGGCATACCCACGATCTGCAATGGGAACAGGCCTTGCATGGGCAAAAGACCCTGATCCTCATCGCCGACGCCCGGTCCATCGTCCGATATGATGATTTCGAGCGCCGTTCCCTGTTTGCGCGCTAGCATCAATATATTCCCACCCGCACGGTTATACCGGATCGCGTTATCGAGTATCTGGCTTACCGCCTGTGCCAAACGTTTGGGATCAGCCGAAATGCTGATTGCGTCCACCAACTGAACTTCCAGAGATACCCCAACTTCTTCAGCAAAGCCCGCCTTGCCGTCTGCAACTTCGGCCAGAAGCACTCCTACATCCACGCTTTCGCGAACAATCGGCAGCGCTCCAGCCTCGCTTTGGCTATAGTCGAGGACCGTGTTGATCTGCTCTGAAAGACGCTCCGCCGACGTGGCTATCGCATCGACATATTCCTTCGCCTGATCGTTCAGTTCGCCCGCAACCCCCGCCTTTAGCAAGTCGGCAAAACCGCTGATCGAGGTTAGCGGCGTTCGGAATTCGTAAGACATATTGGCCAGGAATTTGCCCTTGATCGCATCGGCTTCGGACAGCGCGGTGTTCCTGTCGCGCAAAGCCCTTTCGATCTGCAAACTGTCTGACATATCGAGCATCGTGAAGAGTGCGTTGCCGTCGGGCAGCGGTATGGTCGCTATCCGGAATATCCGACCATCGACAAAGCTCGCCTGGCTTCGTCTTTGCTCGCGCTTTGCGGTGGTGGCGCGGACCAACTCACCCACTATCGAAATGAGCGACGGCGTCTTCAAATGGCTGGCAAGCAAGGGCAGCAACTCGTCCAACCGCGGATGCTTGATCAATACCTCATCCGACAGACCCCAGGTTTCGGCAAACAGCCGGTTCCAGATGCTGACCCGTCCATCGGCTGTGAAAACCGCGATCGCTTCAAACAGGTTGTCGAAAGTCGCCGTCCGGACGCGGAGCAAAGTATCACGCGCGCTAGCCAGTTCCGCTTGCTCGGTTCGGTCTTCGAAGATCAGCAGCAGGCCCCCATCGGGTACCGGCTGCGCGAGCACTCTTAAGTGCGTGCCATCGGCCAACAACCAGTTTTCCTCGGCGGGTTCAGCGGCGCGAAACCAGCTTTCGCGTTCGGCTCGCCATTCAGGAAAATCGCGCACTTCTGGTAGCTTTGCGTTCTCCCGCATCCGGTCGAGCACCCGGTTGAACGCAGGCCTCTCGGTCAACCACTGGTCACGGAACGCAAACAAGCGCTGAAACGGCAGATTGGCGAAAGTCAGAACCTGTTCCGCATCGAACTGAGCAACGCCCGCCGACATCATGTTGAGCAAGCCGCGCTGGGCATCGGACAAAAGCCGCGATTCACTGCGCGCATCGGTCAGTTCCTGAACATCGATCGCTAGCCCGGCCACGCCGATATCACCGAGTGGGATGTCGAAGACGCGCATATTCCGGCGGTCGCCATCCAGCGTAATGGGCACAACGCGTTCCGCCTGTGCACCCTCCGCATGCGCCTTGGCTGCAAATTCCTGCGCGGATATGCCGTTCAGCGTTTCGATCAGTTCGATGCCCTCTTCGACAACCTGGTTGCCATCGACAGCATTGACCGCGTCGACATAAGCCCGATTGACAAAGTTCAACCGCAAATCCGGCCCACGATGCCACATCGGTAACGGTGCTGCCTCGATCAAACCCGCCAGCGCCTCGAATGCGGCACGCGCTTCGTCCGATTCGCCTTTGCGCTTCTCCAGCTCCCGCAGGTTTTCGGTTGAATCAAAGAACCAGAGCAAAGCCGCACCATTTGGATAAATTACGGCGTCGGCAATGTTGCCAACCACCATCAGGCGGCGATCGGAGCCTTTGATCGCAACCGGTAACGTGAAGCCTTTGCCGGTGCGCTGCGTTTCCCGCACGCGCTGGTCCAGTTCGGCCAAATCAGCGTCGGTTATCCCCGCATCATCGATGCCGCCAATCTCGTGCAAGGCGGACGCAGGCGTTGCCAAACCTAATAACCGCGAGAATCTGTCTGCAGCCTCGATCCGACCGTCACCTTTCACCACTACCGGGATCGCCGGGGCGGTTTCCAGCAATCGTGCAAGCCTGGATGTTTGGTGCAGCATCTTCAGCGACTGCCGGCGCAGCGACAGGCCGATCCAGATAGCCACGGTCGCTCCCACGAGCCAAAGCGCCATCAAGATGCCGATCAGTGCAACTGGCAGGCTGTCGCCCGTCATGCCGATGCTGTTCGTAGAAAAATCACCCCTTCGCTAATGCGCAAAAGCAGGCTTCGTGCAACGAAAAAAGCCCGCCACGTTGCCGGGCGGGCTTTTATCTGTTTGTTTGAACCGACCGATCAATAACGATAGTGATCTGGCTTGAACGGACCCTCGGTCGATACGCCGATGTAACCCGCCTGTTTCTCGGAAAGCTTGGTCAGCTTCACACCCAGTTTTTCGAGATGTAGCATCGCTACTTTCTCGTCGAGATGCTTTGGTAAAACATAGACTTCGTTCTTGTAGTTCTCACCCTTGGTCCAAAGCTCGATCTGCGCAAGCGTCTGGTTGGTGAACGATGCCGACATGACAAACGAGGGATGCCCCGTTGCGCAGCCAAGGTTCACCAAACGACCCTTGGCAAGCACGATGATTTGCTTGCCGTCGGGAAACTCAACAAGGTCCGTGCCAGGCTTCACTTCGGTCCAATTGTAGTTGCTGAGGGCTGCAATCTGGATTTCGCTGTCGAAGTGACCGATGTTGCAGACGATCGCCATCGGCTTCATGTTCTTCATATGCTCGGCGGTGATGACGTCAGCATTGCCGGTCGCTGTGCAGAAGATATCTGCGCGGGTGACGGCCTCTTCCATCGTCACGACTTCAAAGCCTTCCATCGCGGCCTGAAGCGCGCAGATCGGATCGACTTCGGTCACCATAACGCGCGCGCCGCCATTGCGGAGCGATTGTGCCGAGCCTTTGCCAACGTCACCGAAACCAGCAACGCAGGCCACTTTACCGGCGAGCATCACATCGGTGGCGCGGCGGATCGCATCGACCAACGACTCTTTGCAGCCATACAGGTTATCGAACTTCGACTTGGTAACGCTGTCGTTGACGTTGATCGCGGGGAAAGGCAACTCGCCCTTCTTCGCAATTTCATAAAGACGGTGAACGCCTGTGGTGGTTTCTTCCGAAACGCCCTTCAGGTTTTTGACGGTTTCGGTCAGATAGCCGGGCTTTTGGGCGATGAACGCCTTCAACGCGCGCTGGAATTCGACTTCTTCTTCGTTTTCCGGCTCGGCAAAAGTCTCGCCGCGCTCCAGCTTCGCGCCCCAAAGCGCAAACATCGTAGCATCGCCGCCATCGTCGAGGATGATGTTCGAAGTGATGTCATCACCCCAATCGAAAATGCGGCCGACATAATCCCAATAATCGGCAAGGCTTTCGCCCTTTACGGCGAATACCGGAATGTCCTTGGCAGCAATCGCCGCTGCTGCGTGGTCCTGGGTCGAGAAGATGTTGCAGGTTGCCCAGCGCACTTTGGCGCCAAGCGCTGTCAGGGTTTCAATTAAAACAGCGGTCTGGATTGTCATGTGGAGCGAACCGACAATCCGCGCGCCTTTTAGCGGTTGTGATGCACCGAATTCGCTGCGCAAAGCCATAAGGCCCGGCATTTCGGTTTCTGCAATATTGATTTCCTTACGGCCGAAATCGGCCTCGCCAATATCGGCGATGACATAATCGTTGAAAGCCACGGGCTTGGTCTCCGGGAGGGTTTTTGATGGCCCCGCCCATAGCCGTGGCTTCCAACGAAATCAAATATAAAGATTGCTTTATATCTTATGGACGTGTCGCAATTCGCACCGAACATGCTCCGCCGGGCAGTGGTGACGCGTTAATATGTCTCTCGGCCGCTGCAGCCAGCGTTGCGACACCGTGGTGCTGCGCCGAAAGGTCTGACGCCAACTGCTTCAATTCGCGACAGTTCATGCTGGCATGTCCTGTCCCGTAGCTATTGGCAAAGCCGATCGACATACGGTCGAGCGCGTTTTCCGCACCTCTTGCGCCGGTGGTCTGGGCGAGATGCGATTTAATTAGATTGTTTTGCGAACCGATTAGGGCACTATTGTTTGTAACAAAGCGATTATATTGCGGCAGAAAATTGTCGGATCCACCACGGCAACGGAGTGCGGTTACCATCAGCATGGTGTTTAGATGTTTGATTTTAACGGCGTCTTGTCCAGCGCTGCTCCAACAAGCCTGAGCCGGTTGTGCGGATGCGGTTACGATCGCTGCGACGAGCGCAGCTTGCTTTAAAATACCCCTCATTTTACGTCCCCTGTTCGTGTTCAACAGGGCCAAGATTGACGATCCTGTTTACTGAATTTTGAACATGCAAGGTAAAGAAAAAGTAACTATGTAGGCCGCTGTAAAAGCATCCGCTTAAATTTGCGTTTTGCTGGAACATTTCGACAGATAAACATCTGGTTGCGATAACCCAAGAAAGGCAAGCTTGACTCAGGCTTGGCAGTCCCGGAATAGGCGCTAAAATTCCGACCCCCTGAAAGGATAAAATGATGAGCATTTCTGTTGGCGACAAAATTCCTGACGTGAAACTGGTAAAGGTAACCGAAGACGGTTCGCACCCCGTCCAGTCTGCGGATTATTTCGCCGGACGCCGCATTGCTTTATTTTCGGTGCCCGGTGCGTTTACGCCGACCTGCTCGGCACGCCACCTCCCCGGCTTTGTTGAAAAGGCCGACGACCTTGCGGCAAAGGGTATCGATGAGATTGCTTGTACCGCTGTGAACGACGCTTTCGTATTGAGTGCCTGGAACAAGAGCGGTGGATCGGATGCCATCACGATGCTGGCTGACGGCAATGGTGATTTCGCCGCCGCGCTGGGCCTCGAAATGGACGGCACGCCATTCGGCATGGGCAAGCGCGGGCAGCGGTTTTCGCTTGTCGTCAACGATGGCGTGATTGAACAGGTCAATGTCGAAGCGCCGGGCGATTTCAATGTCAGCTCGGCCGAACATATGCTTGGTCAACTCTGAGCGTAATACGGACGTCACGCCGTCGCGGCATAGAGAAGGGAGGGGTAACCCTCCCTTTTTTGTTGCGAAAAAACGAAATTTCGTCGATGTGTTGCTATGCCTACTAATCATTCCCAAGACATCATCGACCAGTTGATCGAAGAATATGCAGCATCGGTAAAACGGCTGCAGGCCGCGCTTTCGCGTTATCTCAACGATGGCACTGCCCCTACCATCGAAGAACGTGCCAACTGCGATTTTTGCTATCCCGAACTGGCGATCAAATATTTCGGAAAAGAACGTGATGCCGTCAACAACCTCTCATTCGGCAAGCTTGAAAAGGTTGGTACCTATCGGACGACGCTGACCAAACCTGAATTATTCGCCGATTATCTGCGCGACCAACTCGATCTATTGACCGAGCAATATGAGATCGAAATCTCGGTCGGGCGCAGCAAACAGGAAATCCCTTTCCCCTATGTGCTCGACGGGTCAGCCGACCTCGAACTGGGCACCGTCAGTCCGACCGAACTGGCGCGCTATTTCCCGACAACCGAGCTGGCAGATATCGGCGACGAGATTGCGGACGGTCTGCTCCGCGTTAAAGGCAGCGACAATTCGCCGCTTGCCCTGTTCGATGCGCTGCGCACCGACTTTTCGCTCGCGAGGCTGCGCCATTATACTGGCGCACCTGCCGAGCACGTCCAGCATCATGTGCTGTTCACCAACTATCACCGTTATGTCGACGAATTTGTCAGCTGGGCCTGCGCGCAGGTCGGCAACGGCCATTACACCGCGCTGTCGGGTGCGGGTGGGCTATATGTTGACCAGCCGACCGACAACGCCGCGCAATTGGTGGCTGACAGCACTTGGCGGCGGCACCAGATGCCCGCCTATCACCTGATGGCACCCAATGGCGCGGGGATCAGCCTGGTGAACATCGGCGTAGGCCCATCGAACGCCAAGACAATCTGTGACCACCTTGCGGTCATGCGGCCTGAAGCGTGGTTGATGATCGGGCATTGCGGCGGTTTGCGCGAAACGCAGCGGATTGGCGATTATGTGCTCGCCCACGCTTATTTGCGCGACGACCATATATTGGACGAAGTGCTGCCGCCCGAAATCCCAATCCCGCCGATTGCCGAGGTTCAGCAGGCACTGGCGGCGGCGGCAGAACGCGTGTCCGGAACCAGCGGTGCCAATCTAAAACGCCGGATGCGTACCGGCACCGTTGTCACCACCGACGACCGCAATTGGGAACTGCGCTATTCAGCCTCAGCGCTGCGTTTTTCGCAATCGCGCGCCATCGCTATCGACATGGAATCCGCCACCATCGCCGCCCAAGGCTACCGCTTTCGCGTACCTTACGGCACCTTGCTTTGCGTATCCGACAAGCCGCTGCACGGTGAGATCAAACTGCCCGGTCAGGCCAACCGCTTCTATGAAGAAGCCATCGCCGCCCACTTGCAGATCGGTATCCAGACCTGCGAATTGCTGCGTGATGCGGGGAATAGCCTGCACAGCCGGAAACTAAGGGCGTTCAACGAGCCGCCGTTTAGGTAGAGCGAAACTGGAACGAAACTGACTGTAGTGCATTCTATGTTGAACCCAAAAGGATGAGCTGATGCCTAAGTCGAAAAAGAACAAGACCAAATTGCAAGACCTAGCAGAGAGCCTGAAAGACGGGGTGAAATCGGCGACAAAAGCTGCACGGAAGGCGGCTAAAAGCGCGGCCAACACCGCTGCCGATGCCGCAAGCAGCGTCGGCAAAGCCATCAAAAATAACCCGGTCAAATCGGCAGCGGTAGCAGGTGCAGTCGTTGCCGCGGCCTCCGCTGCAGCAACCGGTGGTAAAAAGCCCGCAAGCAAAAAGGCTGACGGATCGAAGAGCGCGACCGCCTCGGCCAAGGTATCCCAAAAGCCGATCGACAAAAAGCCAAAAACCAAAAAAGCGGAGCCCAAGAAAACCGCCACAACTAAGCCGCCTACGAAAAAGCCTGTCGCTAAAAGTTAGCCAGGCCGTGCGAGCAAATAAGGTCCGGCATGCGTAGCAGACCATGACCGGCCTCGTTCACCACCCCTTTTTCTGCCCCTTGTTCTGCGCCTTCAGCCATTTCATCAGTGGCGCGAAATATTCGATCATTGCTTTGCCCGACATCTGCCTTGTGCCGGTGAAGGCCTCCAACGCGTCGGGCCACGGCTTCGATGCGCCGAGTTCGAGCATCGCGTTCAGCTTATTGCCGACTTCCTTGTTGCCGTAGAACGAGCAGCGGTGGAGCGGGCCCTTCCATCCCGCGGTATCGCAGGCGGCCTTGTAGAACTGGAACTGCAAGATACGTGCGAGGAAGTAGCGGGTGTAGGGTGTGTTGCCGGGAACATGATATTTACCGCCGGGGTCGAACGCATTGGCGGGGCGCTCGACCGGCGGAACGATACCTTGATATTGGCGGCGCAGACCGGTCCATGCGGTGTTGTAATCGGCGGGCTTGATCGATCCGTCGAACACACCCCAGCGCCATTTATCGACCATCAGCCCGAACGGCAGGAACGCGACCTTGTCCATCGCCTGGCGCAGCAGCAGGCCGATATCCTTGTCGGGCGACGGGATCTTCGACCGCTCGAGCAGGCCGATCTGCGCCAGATACTCGGGCGTGATCGACAAAGCGACGAAATCGCCAATCGCTTCGTGGAAGCCATCATTGGCGCCATTG
>JANOHL010000035.1:0-17214 GCA_031406495.1 Sphingomonadales bacterium
TAGGGTCAGGACCTATTAAATGCGCATTCGAGGTTTGAAGCGCTTTCGTTCAGTGCGAGGCGGCGGGCCGCAGGGATATGCCGATATCTCAAGGTTCGCCAACGAAGCAATGGACGAAAGCGGTCAAATCCGAAGGACGTCAAAATGGCGTCGATCTCAAAGCAAAATGCCCTTGCAGGCAGAATAACTGCCTGACGGCGGCCATTTTCCTTCGATATCTTTGCCATTTTGACGCCTCGGATGCGCATTTAATAGGTCCTGACCCTAGTCTCGCGGCGGGTCATTTAAGGCTGGCGGGGCCAAAGCCATAAGGCAGCAGTTCCGACAACAGGTGAGTGTCATATCCGCCATCGCGCGCACAATAAACCGGAAGGTCGCGCTCTGTCAGGTCAGCAACTTCCTTGATGATCTGGCGGCAGCGTCCGCACGGCGTAATCGCTTCGATTCCGGCGGCAACCTTGCCTTCAGGACCGCCAGCAACCGCAATCGCGACGATTTGCTTCAATTGCCCATCGCTATTGGCTTTGGCGATGGCCACCGTTTCTGCGCACAGCGCCATACCGTAACTGGCGTTTTCGAAATTGGCCCCGGCGACAATGCTACCGTCGTCGAGTAACAAAGCTGCGCCTACGTGGAAGTTCGAATAGGGTGCATAGGCATTGCCCGCCGCTGCAATCGCCGCCTGCAATAGCCTGTCGACGTCCGCGGTCATTTACGCACCACCGCCCAGCGGACGGGACCCTCTATGCCATCGACACGGCGCGCCTTGTTCGCGGTCCACATCACCCAGGGCCGCGCCGAATAATCGGGGAGGAACCAGTTGCCTTCCAACCAGATGGTGCGGTCGATTGCGCTGCTCACCTTATACTCCTCCTCGAATTCCTTGCTGAGTAGCAGGATAGCAGGCGTCCCGCTATGCGCCTCGATCTGGTTGAGAAATGTCGCGATTTCAGACAATATTAGCGCCCGGTTCGGGCGGCCTTTGCAGGTTTCGGAGAAGTCGAGTTGGACGGCGGGCGGCAAAGCCTGTTCGCTGCGCGGTACGGTGGTGATAAACGATGTCGCCTGATCGGACGCCAGATGGCAAATGTCGAAATGATGAAGCGCGCCGTAGCGGATGCCAGCTTGTTGCACGCCTTCCAGATTTGCCCCGAAGCGCGCGTCGCGACCGCCAGCACCTTCACTGGCCGTGATGTAAGCAAAATCGACGCCGGTCGCGCCGAGCTTTGCCCATTCAGGTTGGCCATTGGCCTCGCTCACGACCACACCCTGCACGCTATATTCGTCGCGCGAGGGTGCCCAGCCGGTGGCGGTGCTCCAGATCACATAGATGCCCAGCGCTACAGCTAGCAGCATCGCGCTAACGCGCAAATATCGCTTCCGTGCCCCGGTCATGCTGTTCCTTGATTGCCCCGTGTCGAATCGCAAGCACTCTTGCCGCTGGCGTCACGCGAAGTCGAGAGGGCTTCGTCTTTCTCCTCTCCTGTGGGAGAGGAGAAAGACGAAGCCCTGGCAATTTCTTGCCTAGGCGAAGTTGGTGAGGGGTTGTGCGCCATCGGCAGGGCAGAGTCCCTCACCCAGCTACGACTAGCAAGCAAGCTTGCAAGTCTGCGCAACCCTCTCCCCATGGGAGAGGGGCTTACGCCTTGATATGCAGCACGCAAATCAGCGTGAACAGCCTACGCGCGGTGGCGAAGTCGACTTCGATCTTTCCTTCCAAGCGTTCCATTAGCAGTTCAGCCGCTTCATTATGCACGCCGCGCCGGGCCATATCGATGGTTTCGATCTCGGCAGCGCTCGCCTTGCGAATGGCCTGATAGTAACTGTCGCAGATTGCGAAATAGTCCTTCACGATGCGACGAAAGCGGCCGAGGCCGAGGATCAGCGTCTCGAACGCGCTGTCATCGCTGCGGCGAATGTCGAGGATTAGCCGACCCTCTTGGACGCTGATCTTCAAATGATATGGCCCGACATAGCCATCGCCGAAATCGCGTAACGGCTTGAAAACATTGTCCTCGATCAAATCAAAAATCGCCACGCGCCGCTCCTGCTCGATATCGGCATTACGCCGCAGTATCGTCGCTTCGTCGAGTTCAACCTTGGTGATGCGCTGATCGGACATGAGCTTGTGTTAGCTAGAGATATTTTTCGGGCAAGTGCCGAACGGAGTTTTGTCCACAGTCCTGTCCCCCAACTTCTTTTTGCGGACCCTTGCATGTGCCGATGTGCTAAAGGATAGGGAGCCATGGCCGAACCGATCAGACTAGCCGCTGCCAATGAGGCAGAACCCCAACGCTTGCCGCGCAATATCGAGGCGGAAGCCGCGTTTTTGGGCGCTATTCTAATCGATAACCGGATTATCGAGGATGTTTCGATCAAGCTGCAGCCCGACCATTTTTTCGAGCCATTGCATGGGCGTATCTACGAGCAGATTTTACGCCTGATCGACCGCAATATGCTGGTCACGCCGGTGACGCTGAAACCGTTTTTCGAAGCTGACGAGGCGATGAAGGAACTGGGCGGGCCGGGTTATCTGGTGAAGCTGACAGCGGACGGGGCAGGCCTGATCGGTGCGCGCGATTTTGCCCAACAGATTTATGACCTCGCATTGCTCCGCGAACTGGTCACCGTCGGGCGGACTTTGGTCGATAATGCACTCGACACCAGCGAGAGCGTTGACCCCAAGGGCCAGATCGAAGCTGCCGAAAGCGCGCTTTACAAGGTTGCCGAGGGTGAGGGCGACACCGGTTCGATGAAGAGCTTTTTGATGGCATCGACTGAGGCGATCAAGAATGTTGAAAAGGCGCTCAATTCCGGCGGCCATTTGTCGGGCGTCACCACCGGCCTCGATAGCATCAATTCCAAATGCGGTGGTTTGCATAACAGCGACCTTGTGATCCTGGCTGGTCGTCCCGGTATGGGCAAAACCTCGCTTGCCACCAATATCGCGTTCAACGCCGCACGCCGTTGGATCAGGGACCGTGAAGACGGGATCGAAGAGGCAAAGGGTGCAGGCGCGAGGGTTGCTTTCTTCAGCCTCGAAATGTCCGCCGACCAGCTCGCAACGCGTATCCTCGCCGAGCAATCGGGCATCAGCTCGGAACTGCTCCGCATGGGCAAAATCAGCCGCGACGATTTCCGCGAATTGTCGCGCGCCAGCCGCGAGTTGCAGGAATTGCCGCTCTACATCGACGATACGCCTGCGCTCACCATCGCGGCGCTTCGCACCCGTGCGCGGCGTTTGCAGCGGAGGCATGGGATCGGGTTGATCGTCGTCGATTATTTGCAGCTCCTGCAGGGCTCGTCGCGCGCTAACGACAACCGCGTCAACGAAATCTCCGAGATTAGCCGTGGTCTGAAAACGCTGGCGAAGGAACTAAACCTGCCGGTGATCGCGCTGTCGCAGCTCAGCCGCGCGGTTGAGCAGCGCGAGGATAAACGCCCGCAACTGTCCGACCTGCGTGACTCGGGTTCGATCGAGCAGGACGCCGATATGGTCTGGTTCGTCTACCGCGAAGATTATTATGAGGCGTCGAAACAGCCCGACCCCGCCAACGAAGCGGCATATACGACCTGGCGCGAGAAGATGGAGCAGATCCATGGCATTTCGGAGCTGATCGTCGCCAAACAGCGGCACGGCTCGACCGGCAAGGTGCGGATGAAATTCGAAGCGAAGATTACCCGGTTCAGCGATTTGGCCGACGATGCCTATGCCGATGCCGGTTACGATTGATGTAACTTCCCTCTCCCTAATGGGAGAGGGGGTTTTTACGCGAACCGTGCGTTCAAAATATAATTCAACGCCATATTATCGCTCAAATGCAACCCCGATAGCGGTGAAAAGGCTATGCCCTTGGTCTCGGTCACGCTCAGCCCTGCATCCGCCAATAACCCGCCCAATTCTTGCGGATTTAAAAACTGGTGCCAATCATGCGTGCCACGTGGGACTTGGCCCAAGCGTTCCGCCGCCTCGACCAAAAACAGCCGCGATGCCGCCGTCCGGTTCGGCGTCGATAGGATAAGCAGCCCGTCCGGTTTCAGGTGGCGCGCCAGTTCGGCGACAAAGGCCGCCGGGTCGGTGACATGCTCGATAACTTCCATTGCAGTAACGATGTCGAATTTCTTGAGACCCTGCTCCGACAATTCGCCATCGCGATAATCGATGGTCAGCCCTGACTGCACAGCGTGCGCTTTGGCTGCCGCGACATTCTCAGGGGCGGCATCGACACCGGTAACCGCAGCGCCCATCCGCGCGAGCGGTTCGCACAGCAATCCGGCCCCACAACCGACATCGAGCGCGGTCTTCCCTGCCAGCGGATAGCGCGCGCTTTCATCGCCACCAAAATGCGTATCAATCGCGGCGCGCATAAAGCCCAGCCGCACCGGATTGAGCTTGTGAAGCATGGCGGAACTGCCCTTCGGATCCCACCAGTCCGCCGCCAGCGCGCCAAAATGCGCGGCTTCTGCGGCATTTATTGTCGTCGCTATGCTTGCCTTTGCCATATCCTGTCCCTATCAGGACGCCCGATTGTAACATAGCAATAATTACAGGGACTCATGGCGCGCATCGTAATGAAATTTGGCGGCACGTCGATGGCGGGGACCGAGCGTATCCGCCGCGTCGCGCAGATCGTGAAGGCGCAGGCCGAATGCGGTGACGAGGTTGCCGTGGTCGTTTCCGCGATGGCGGGCGACACCGACCGGCTGGTCAATTTCTGCCGCGAAGCCAATGCGCTTTACGACCCGGCAGAATATGACGTGGTGGTGGCTGCTGGTGAGCAGATCACCTCAGGGCTGCTGGCGATGACGTTGCAGGCGTTGGGTTGCAAAGCGCGCAGCTGGCTTGGATGGCAATTGCCGATCCATACCGACGATGCCCATGCCAAGGCGCGGATCGGCGAGATCGATGCCGAAACCCTGATAGCGTCGATGGCGCGGAGCGAGATCGCGGTTATCCCCGGTTTTCAAGGACTGACCGACGACAACCGGATTACCACTTTGGGCCGCGGCGGGTCGGACACATCTGCTGTTGCGGTAGCCGCAGCCATCAAAGCCGACCGCTGCGATATCTACACCGACGTCGATGGCGTCTACACCACCGACCCGCGGATCGTTGCGCGTGCGCGTAAGCTAAAGGCCGTCACCTACGAAGAAATGCTCGAACTGGCGAGCGTCGGGGCGAAGGTTTTGCAGACCCGTTCGGTCAGTCTGGCGATGAAGGAAAATGTCCGCGTACAGGTGCTGTCGTCGTTTACAGACGAGGGCGCGCCCGATGCCAACAGCATCCCCGGCACGATGATTATCAGCGACGCAGAGTTAGAGAATTGGGAACTGGAGAATGCAAACGTGGAACGCCAACTGATCACCGGCATCGCCCATGACAAGAATGAGGCGAAAATCACCCTGACCCGCGTGCCCGACAGGCCGGGCGCGGTGAGCCACATCTTCGCGCCCTTGGCCGAAGCCAATATCAACGTCGATATGATCATCCAGAATGTCGGCCGCGACAAAGGCGAAACCGACGTGACGTTTACAGCGCCGCAAGCCGACCTCGCGCGCTGCACCGACATATTGGAAAACCAGCGCGACGCGATCGGCTTCAATAGGTTGATTTCCGATACCAAGGTGGCGAAGATTTCGGTCGTCGGCGTCGGCATGAAGAGCCATGCAGGGGTTGCGAGCACGATGTTCACCGCACTTGCGGACCGTAAAATCAACATTCAGGCGATCTCAACGTCGGAGATCAAGGTGAGCGTGCTGATCGACGAGGACGAGACTGAACTGGCGGTGCGTGTTTTGCACACGGCCTATGGGTTGGATGCTGAGTGACCAAACTTACCCATCTCATGCAACGCGGCACAGACTTCCTAGGCTGCGAAACCGCCATCATGTGTGGGGCGATGTCTTGGGTTTCGGAGCGCAATTTGGTTTCCGCGATTAGTAATGCGGGCGGCTTTGGGGTGATAGCCTGCGGGGCCATGACGCCTGAGTTGCTCGATGCAGAGATTGCCGCGACCAAGGAACTGACGTCCAAACATTTTGGCGTGAATCTGATCACCATGCACCCGCAGATCATGGATTTGATAGCGGTATGTGCGAAATATAATGTCAGTCATGTCGTGCTCGCTGGCGGGTTGCCGCCGAAGGGCAGTATCGAGGCGATCAAGGGTTTCGGCGCGAAGGTCATTTGCTTTGCGCCTGCGTTGACGCTGGCCAAGAAGTTTTTCCGCTCGGGCGTCGATGCGCTGATTATCGAAGGCAGCGAGGCGGGCGGGCATATCGGGCCGGTGGCGACTTCGGTTTTGGCCCAGGAAATTCTGCCCGAGCTTGGCGAGCAGCTGCCGATATTCGTCGCGGGCGGCATTGCGCGCGGCGGATTGATTGCGAGCTATCTCGAAATGGGTGCTGCCGGCGTGCAACTTGGTACAAGGTTCGTCTGTGCGCATGAAAGCATCGCGCATCCCAATTTCAAACGCGCCTTTCTGCGCGCCAATGCCCGCGATGCCGTTGCTAGCGTGCAGATCGACCCGCGCCTGCCGGTCATCCCGGTGCGTGCGCTGAAGAACAAGGGCACCGAAGAATTCACCCGCAAACAGGTCGAGGTCGCGGCGCGGCTCGATGCGGGCGAAATCGATATGGAAGAAGCGCAGCTTGAGATCGAAAAATATTGGGCGGGCGCGCTGCGCCGTGCGGTGATCGATGGCGATGTCGAATATGGATCGGTGATGGCCGGGCAGTCGGTCGGCATGGTCCATGTCGAACGACCGGTGGTCGATATCATCGCCAAGCTTGTGGCCGAGGCGGAAGAAGCGCTGGCGCGTTGACGCTTATCCTACCCATCTTTTTAAGATTGGGAGGATAAGCGTCAGTCAAAACCGTCTTGCTATCACAACACAGTCTGCGCATATCCCGCATATGACCGATGAAGCCAAAACCGAGCTAGCGCCGCTCAATCCAGCCTATATCACCACCACGCGGATTGCCTCAGCATTGGGGCTGCTGCCGTTCCTCATCGGTACCGGGGTGTTGGAGGCTGCACAATTGCTCACGCCGGGTTCGTTCATCGTCCCGGCGTTGATACTCTATTTCTATATCGCCTTCGTAGTGCCCAAGCGGAAATATAAATATTGGGGCTACGCGATGGGTACCGACCGGCTGCGGATTGTGCGTGGCTACATGTTCTTTCGCGATACCGTTGTGCCCTTTGGCCGTATCCAGCATATCGATGTCGAACAGGGGCCGATTGATCGGCGCTATGATCTGGCGAAGCTGACCGTGCATACTGCGGGCAATCACAACAGCACGGTGAGCCTGCCGGGCTTGCTCCACGCCGACGCGCTGGCGATGCGCGAGACTATTCGTGCGGCGATCAGGCGGGACATGCTTTGAATACTCCTGAACCGCAAAATCCGTTCGCCTCGAGCGAAGACGAGAGGCCTATCAGTGGGGCAACGCCTCACGGTGTCTCGTCTTCGCTCGACACGAACGGAGGGGGAATTGAAGAGGACGGCCAGCACCTGCACATTTCCGGCCTGCTGGTCGGCTTTGTCACCGGCCTGCCGCAACTGGTCTTCCCGATCATCGCGGCAGTCTTCGGCATCCGGGCATCGAGTAACCCGATCCTCATTCCTGCCATTATCGCGATTGTGCTGTTTTTCAGCCTATTCTTTCGCTGGCTCGCGTGGATGCGGTTTCGCTATCATGTCGGCGAGCACGACATCCGCATCGAGAGCGGGATATTGAGCCGCAATGCGCGCTCGATTCCCTATGAGCGCATCCAGGACGTCAGCATCGAGCAAAAACCGCTGGCGCGGATCATGGGGCTGGGTGAGGTCAAGTTCGAAACCGGAGGCGGTGACGGCGACGACGCAAAGCTCAGCTTTGTCAGTATGGCTGACGCTGAAAATTTACGCGAACTCGTGCGCGCCCGCAAAAGCGGGGTCGCAGTAGCGGTCGACCAGGAAGAAGCGGATGAGGCGGTCAATGCTCCGCCGATTTTCGCGATGAACGGCAAACGCGTATTCACGCTCGGACTCTATTCCTTCTCGCTGGTCATCTTTGCGATTCTGGGCGGTGTGGCGCAGCAGTTTGATGCCCTCTTGCCTTTCGATTTATGGGATGTCGGCGCGTGGATCGGCATCGCCGAGGAACGTGGCATCACGATTGACCGGATCAGCGACATCGAGATGACCGCGCGGGTGATCTTTGCCGCTATTGCGCTCGTCTCGTTGCTGTTTGTCGGCTTCGCCTCGGGTGTGATCCGTACGACTTTGAAGGAGCATGGTTTCCGCCTCGACCGCACCGATAAGGGTTTCCGGCGGCGGCGCGGGTTGCTGACGCTGACCGATGTCGTGATGCCCGCGCACCGCGTGCAGGCGGCGGTGATCCTGACCGGGCCGATCCGCAAACGACGCGGCTGGCATGCGCTGAAATTTGTCAGCCTTGCTCAGGACAGCAAGCAAGAGAGCAATTATGTTGCTGCACCTTTTGCGACGCTCTTCGAAATTTGGCCGATTGCCGCAGCGGCCAGCATCGAAGCTCCCGACGAACATGTGCCTTTCCGCAAGGGCGACGGTCGCTGGTGGGTCCCCTATCTTTTCTTTGCCGCGCTCATCCTGTCCGGCCCGGTCATCTCGCTCGGGGTTTTCACCGAGGCGGCGCTCGCTCGGACGGTAAATATCTACTGGCTGCTCGTGCCGTGGGCTTTTGTGCTCTGGTTCAACCGCCGCAATTACCGCGATGCCATCGATGAGGGACAGTTATACGTCCGGCGCGGTTGGTGGCAGCAGCAGATGAAAATCGCTCCGCAGGTAAAGGTGCAGACCGTCGAGATCGTGCAAGGTCCGATTGCGCGTCGGCAGGGACTGGCGGCGCTGCATTTCGGGATCGCTGGCGGCACGCTAGAGATGATTGCGCTGCCCTTGGCTACAGCGCAGGCAATCCGTGACGCTGTGATGGAGCAAGTCGCGGCGGTCGATTATTCGGCGATCAACAAGATGGGTTGAAAGACATAATCCGTGCGTGTCGAGCGTTGTCGAGACACCGTGAAGTCATACACCGCCGATAGGCATCTCGACTGCGCTCGATGCGAACGGAAAAATTGATCAATCGATCACGTGAGCGACCTGCGTTTCGATCACGCTGCCATCGTCTTTGCGTAAGCTCATTGTTACCTTTTTCGCTGCCCAGTCGATGTCGATCTGGCCGAAATTGGGGATGCCCCATAAACCGCCGGTCCGGGTGGGATCGGGTTCCTTGTCGCCGCCATCACCCTTGCCGAAGGCGAAGTTGAGCGAGCTTGACGTGAAATCCCACACCGGCTTGCCGACGCCCGGAACCTGCGCCTTGTAGAAACCACCCGAATGGCGGTCACCGGTCAGGAAGATTGCGTTATTGACCTGCTTGCTGGTCAGCATCGCATAGAGCCGCTCGCGCTCCTTGGGGAAATTATACCAGCTTTCGAACCCGTGCGCGCTAGTAATGACCTGCGTTGAGGAGATGATGAAGCGTAACTCCGCTGGTTTAGCCAGTTCTTGTTCCAGCCATGCCCACTGCGCGTCGCCGAGCATCGTCGCCTTGGGATCGTTGTTCGGAATATACCAGCCAAGCGGCGGCGATTGTTCGCGGTAAGGCAGGCGCGCCAAGTCCGAACGGAAGAACCGCGCGTCGAGGATGATGAGCTGAACGCGTTTGCCTTCGGGGCCGACGATCCGGCTTTCGTGCACGCCGGGGCGGCTGCGAACTTCGTTCGACGAACCCCAATAGGTTTCGTAGATTTTCTCGGCCTGTTCCTTGAACGCAAACGAACCGCCTGCGTCATTCGCGCCAAAATCATGGTCGTCCCAGACGGTCATCATCGGCACACTTTTCCGGAAGCGTGCGAATTCCTGACGGCTCGACAGGCGGCGATAGCTTGCGGTCAAAGTCGGGATGTCGGCATCAGAAAACGATCCGGTATCGCCGTAAACATTGTCGCCGATCAGCAAGAATGCCTGCGGCTTTTGCTCCGCAATCACGTCCCAAAATTTCATGTCGCGGTTTTCGTTGACGCAAGAGCCAAAGGCGATGCGCGTCAATACGGTATCGGCGGCGAGCGCGGGATTGGCGGGTGCGACCGGAAGCTTAGCATTGAGCGATGCATAATAAGGCCGCAGCGCCTCCTGCGCACTTTGCGGCGTGGCGGCGGGGGCGGTGTTCATATTGCCGGTGGTGTTCGCACAGCCCGAGAGCAGCAGGGCGGCGAGCAATAGCGTGCGTTTCATTTGGCGACTCTGCCTTTGATGGAAAGCTGGAATGCGCTCTCCTCGCCTGTCGTCACATCGGCGTCAATGCCGTAAACGGCAGCGAGCGTTTCTTTGGTCAGTACAGCGGCTGGCGAACCTTCGGCGAAAACACGACCTTGATGCAGTAGCAATATATGATCGGCATAGCGTGCGGCATGGTGGAGGTCGTGGAGGACCGCGATGACGCCAACGCCTTGATTGGCTTGCGCGCGGAGCAGTTGCAGCATGTCGATCTGGTAACCCGGATCGAGATTGGCAAGCGGTTCGTCGGCCAATATCCACTGCGGCTGCCCCGCGAGCACACGCGCCATCAGCACACGCGCGCGTTCACCACCGGAGAGTTGGGTGACGGGACGGCCTTTGAATTCGGTTGTCGCGGTTGCGTTCATTGCGGCTTCAATCGCGACCGTGTCCGATGCAACCCCTTGGCTATGCGGGTATCGACCAAGCGCAACCAATGCCTCGGCATTGATCGCCCAATGCGTTTCGGCTCCTTGGGGGAGCAGGCCGATGGCTTTGGCGCGGATCTTGGCAGGCATGTTTACAACCCGCAACTCGCCAAGCAAAGCGGCACCGCTATCGGGCTTTTGCAAACCGGCCAGGCAGGCGAGCAATGTCGATTTACCGGCACCGTTCGGTCCGAGGATAACGCTTAACGTGCCGGACGCGAATGACGCCGATACGTCGAACAACGCTGGTTTCGGACCATGCGAGAATGTCAGATTTTTGGCTGAGAGCGTCATACCGCACCCCGCTTTCCACGCAGCAACAACACGAGGAAAAACGGCGCGCCGAGTACGGCCATCGCTATCCCAAGCCGCATCTCTCCGGGACCGGGGATCAGGCGAACGAGGCTATCGGCAACCAAAGTCAATATGGCCCCACCAAGAGCCGACGGCAGCAGGATGGCGGACGGCTGCTCACCATACAGGCCACGGATGAGGTGCGGGACGATCAGGCCGACAAAGCCGACCACGCCCGATACCGCGACCGACGCGCCAACGCTCAGGCCAACACCGAAGACGATGATCCATTGCAGCCGCTTCAGATCGACGCCTAGGCTGCGCGCGCCGTCCTCGCCCAAGGTTAGCGCATCCAAAGCGCGGCCTGTGGTCAGCAACAACGCGCCGCCAAGCGCCATGAAGGGCAGGGCTTTGGCGACGTCGTCGAGTATCCGGTCGGTCAGCGCGCCCATCAGCCAGTTGATAATCTCGCTTGTGGCAAAAGGGTTGGGCGCAATACTGATCAGGAATGCGGTGAGCGAACCGGCGAGCGTCGCGATGACCATGCCACCCAAAATGAACCCCAAAGGCCCACCGCGTCTGGCCAAAGCCAGCAGCAGAACGATGCTCGCCGCTGCCCCCAACATCGCGCAGCCGAACAGACCGAAGGGCAGGCTGGTAAGCCCAAGGAAGATGGCGGTGACGCCGCCTAGCGCGGCGCTCGACGACACCCCGAGCACCGTTGGGTCGGCGAGCGGATTGCGGAGGTAGCCTTGCAGCACCGCACCCGACAGCCCCAACACTGCGCCGATACTGAGGCCCAATAGCGCGCGGGGCAGGCGCAGTTCGGCCATGATCCAGCCATTGGCGTTGCCGGCAAACCAGTCGGCAGGGCCGATCCAAACTTTGCCCGTGGTGAGTGACAGCAGGAACGCGGCGACGGTGAGGAGTAGCAGAACAAGCGTTAGCGAACGGCGGTTCATTGCATCGCCTCCCACGTCTGCGAGAATATCTGCGAAACCTCAATGGCCGTTGGCCCGCCGCAAAATAGCAGCTTGTCGGGGAAGGCAACGATCCGCGTCTTACCCCCGACATGCCGCAGCAATCGCAACCGCGCGGCGAGTTGCCGCGCGTCCTCGCCCTTGGCTGCGGTAGGCATGAAGATGACATCGGGCGGATTGCGGATCAGTGTTTCGAGCGGCAGCCTGTCCCAGCTTTTCAGGCCATAAGCCTTGCTCGCATTGGCAAAGCCGTGGAGGCCAAGCAGCTCGTCTTGCAACGTGCCTTCGCCCGCAACAAAGCCGCCATTTTGCCAGATGATTGCCGACGGGGCAGGTTTGGATTTAAGCCCCTCCCCGTCAGGAGTGGAGGGACCAGTCCCCCGGACTGGTCCGAGAGGCTCCACTGGGTTGGGGGTGGGGGCTGTCCGTCGGGCGCTGAATCTGCTGACAGCCCCCACCCCACCCCCTCCCCTGAAGGGGAGGGGCTTAAGTATTCTAGCCACCAACTGCTCGCCCGCATCAACCCGGTCAATCGCTTTGGCAATTTGCCGCACTTGCGCGATATCATCCTCGACGCTGGCCGCAACGCCGACCGCAACGGTCTTTACCCCCGCGTTGGCCAACGCTGCATTTGTACCCGATGAGGCAAGGTTGCCGGTGAGTACGAGCCGTGGTTTCGCGGCAATGATTTCCTCGGCACTGGTGCCAAGTGCTGGCAGTCGCTTCGCCCATTCAAGCGGCGCGGACGCGCTATCGGCGTCGTGCGAGTAAACACTCACGGCGGCAATCTGGCCGGGCGCGGAAATCTCCGCCAGCACGGCGTCGATGCACGGATTATTCGACACGATGCTGCCGGGCGCGATGGCTGGCTGGCCGCTACAGCCGCTCAAAAGCAACAATAGCAGCCGGCCACGCATCAGAATTTAGCCCTGACGCCGACATAGGCATTGCGGCCATAAGTGTTGTAGCGCGCAACGGTCACATAGTCTTCGTTGAACAGATTTTCGACGCGGCCATAGACTTCCAGCGCATCGGTAATCGGCAGCGATGCCCGCAAACCGACGAGCATGTAGCCATCGAGCCGGACGGTGTTTGACAGGTTATCAAAACTGTCACCGACCATCAGCACGGTCCCGCCCAGCGAGGCCCCCCAAGGCGTTTGCCAATCGACCGTCAGGTTGGCGCTGTCCTGTGGACGCAGCGCCAGCCGGTTGCCGAAATTGGCACCCGCCGAGCGGTTAATCGCATTGGTTAGGCTATAGCTCGCACGGATATCGAGCGTATCGGTCGGGTTCAGCGCAAAGCCCGCTTCCAACCCTTCGGTCTTCACCCTGTCGATATTCTCCGACTGGAATGTCGTGAACGAGAACGCGATCAGATCGGTGCTGCGCCGGTTGAAGTAAGTGGCAAACACCCGCGCCTTGTCGTCGATAAACGCATGCTCAATGCCAAGATCGAAATTGCGCGCGGTTTCGGGTTTCAGGTTCGGGTTGCCAAAAGGCGGCTGGCCCTCGCTGAGCGTCGGTGCGCGAAAGCCTTCGCCATAAGTGGCGCGCAACACCGTCTGGCCGCCGTTGGGCGTATAGGCGATATTGCCGCCCAATGTCGTCTGGCCGCCATAATCGCTATAGTCGTCATGCCGCACACCACCGGTCAGCGTCAGCCCGGCCACCGGACGCAGGATCAACTGCGCAAAGCCGCTGGTCACGCGGTTGCGCGCGACGTCGGCGGGCGCGCCTTCAAACGAGGTGCTGGCAAAGGTACGCTCATGCTCAACGCCGAACACCAAGGTCGCTGCATCTGCGACGTCGAACGCGCCATGATATTCAAATCGGTCGATTGTCCCTTCGACGTCGAAATTGTTGAAGCTGAACACCACCGGGTCAGTACCAAGACGGCTGATATCGGTCCGCGTGTAGGCAATACGGTTCTGCAACCGGCCATCGATCAACTCGAGATTGGCCCCGACATAACCGACAAATTGCCTGTTGCGCGATACCGGCAACGCATTCGCTCCTGCACCAAAGGGTGAATCATATTCGATTGTGCCGCGATTATAATAGCCCCGGAAATCAAGCGCGAAGCCGTCCGACAGATTGACCTTCAACCGGCCATTGGCTGCGGCGTTCTCATAGCCGTCTTTCTCGGTTCCGCCAACAAGCGCCGAAATGCCATCGGCGCGGTAATATGCGCCGCCGACGCTGCCTTCGAATATCCCGCTCGTACCCGACAGGTTGACGCTGGCTTTTGCACTGTCGGCATAGCCATATTCGGCACCTGCATTGACCGCAAAAGCCTCGCTCGGCGTAATTGACTGGACGTTTACCACCCCACCGATGGCCTGGCTGCCCCAGATGATCGAGTTCGGTCCACGCAAAACTTCGACACGCCCGACATTGCCCGTCAACAGCGCGCCGAAATCGAACGCCGCGTTCGGGCTCGACGGATCGTTAATCCGCACGCCATCGACCAGCACCAGAGTCTGCGAGCTGTTGCCGCCGCGAATGAAGACGCTGGTCTGGCTACCGACCGGTCCACGCGCTGCAACGCTGACCGAGGGCAAGATGCGCAGTGCGTCGCTGATTGAGGTCGATTGCAGCGTTTCCAGACGGTCGCGGTCGATGACGGTAATCGCCTGGCCGGTTTCGGCACGTGGCTGCTCAAAGCCGCTGGCGGTGACGACGATGTTGTCGTCGTTTTCCGCATCCTGGGCAAAGCCCGACGCTGGCAAAATCGCCAGTGCTGCTACTGTGTACTTCAAATATTTCACAAATTTATCCTTCACATAACGGTTCAAATTCGCCGTCATGCGAAGGTCGGCTGCGGCTATCACCGCACCCAACTCCGTCCACGAGGTAACATCCCGCCCGCGTAGAAAGACGACCGCGCCGGGCAGGTCTCCTGACTTCCGGGTGATCATCCGTTGCGCCCCGCCTTCCCGGATTTCTCCAGTGGCATATGGGACGCGGACTCGCCGGTTACAGTTGCGGGAGCAGTTGTGGATTGGGGCCAAAAGCCCGCACCACATTCCCTATTATCCTTGCTTTCACAAAGACCCGTTGCGTGGGCGGGCCTCTAGGATGGAATTTCGGGGAGGGCAAGCACCGTTCTTCCCCTCTCCCTTGACGGGAGAGGATAGGGAGACTTGCAAGCTAGCTTGCAAGTCGAAGTTGGAGAGGGTGTCTTTGATCATATCAATCATGTGCCTGCCTTCCTCATTCCACGGCCTTGGTCGTCAGGAGAGCGGCTTCAAGGCAATGCAAAAATTCGTTCGCAGCCTTGTGCTTATAAACGGATTTAAGCGCGGAAAAGTCCTTCCGCCTAGCGACGTTCGCATACAAGCTGAGATACTCGCTAAATTGGTCGATAGAGCCCAACTGCGTATTTAATTTAATCTGCAAACATACATGCGGAACAATGATTGAATGACGGATTTCAGATCGCATCAGGGATACGTGAATGTCCGTGTGGGCAGACTCAACACCCCACCCCTAATGCCGCGTCTTCCCCGGCCTTTGCATCCCCCAAAACTGCGGCCCCTCCGGTACGTGCCAGCTATGCTTCACTTCGAAGCCAAAGCTTCGATACAGCGCTACATTATGCTCATCCGCAGTTTCCAGATAGGCGGGTAGGCCGTCATGGTCGGCGCGTTCCAGCCCCGCGCGGATGGCGGCTCCGCCAAAGCCTTGGCCCTGAAATGCAGGGTCGCATCCTGCATAATGCAGATACCAGAACGGCTCTTTCGGTAGATGCTTTTCGATTAAGTCGGCCACCTCCAGCCCGCGCATGATTGACCAGCGCAGCGTTTGGACGAAAGGGACGATCAGCCGCGCGCGGTCCCACAGGCTGTCATGCGCTTGCCCCGGGCCGCGCCATAAGGTGACCGCTTCAAAGCCATCGGTGCCGAACACCGCGCCTTTGCGGTGCTCGTCGCGCAGGAACAGGTGGAATGCGCCGACCAGCCGTTGCGCGCGCAGTTTGGGATCGGGGATGACATAGCTCCATCCCGTCTCGTTCCGGAAAGCGCGTGCCAAGGTTTCGGCAATCTCCAGATTATCCGTAGGTGACAGCAACCGTGCTTCTGGCAATCCTTAGGCCTTCGCTTGCATCAATATCGGCAATTGCCGGATACGCTTGCCGGTCGCCGCGAACAATGCGTTGGCCAACGCCGGTGCCGCAGGCGGGACGCCGGGTTCGCCGATGCCGCCCATGTGCGCACCGCTTTCGATGAAGTGGATATCATGCTCGGGCGGTGTATCGGCCATTTTCAGGATCGGGTAATCGGTGAAGTTCGTTTGCTGCACCGCGCCCTTGTCGAGCGTGATCGCTTCGCCGATTGCCGACGACAGCCCCATGATCGTCCCGCCTTCGATCTGCGCGGTGGCGGCGCCCGGGTTTACCGTCATGCCGCAATCGACGACGGTGAATATCTTGTGGACCCTTGGCGTACCGTCTTCCTTGACCGACGCTTCGATCACATGCGCAACGATGGTTTTGAACGATTCGACAATCGCCACGCCGCGCCCGGTGCCTTCGGGCAACGGCGTGCCCCAATTGCTGCGCCGTGCGACCTCGTCGAGCACCCTTAGGTGACGCGAGTCCGGTTTCAGATGGTTGCGGCGGAATGTCACCGGATCGACGCCCGCCGAATGCGCGAGCTCGTCGATAAAGCTCTCGTTATAAAAACCCTGCTGCGTCGAATTGACCGACCGCCATGACCCCGTCGTCTGGTTCGACACATGCTCATAATGCCGCCGCGCGACGACGGGCAGGTCATAGATGAAGGTCGTTTCGCTCTCGGCGCTTTCGGGCTGGGCATAATCATTTTGCCAAGCCGAAATCCGTCCATTCGCGCCGACAGCGCCTTTCAATTGTGCCGAACTTTGCGGGCGATACGCGCCTTGGCCGATTTCTTCCTCACGGCTCCAGATCAGCTTGACCGGATAGGGTAATTGCATCGCCAGTTTTGTGACCTGCTGCACGATTTCCATGTACATCGGCAGGCGGCGGCCAAAGCTGCCGCCGATCAGCATCGGGTGGAAGGTCACGGCGTCGGCATCAAGGCCCGACACATCGACCGCCATCATCTTCGACGCCAGCGGGTCTTGTATCCCGCCCCAGATGTTTAGCTTGCCGTCCTTGTGGTGCGCGGTGAGGGCGAACGGCTCCATCATCGCGTGGTGCAGGAACGGAACCTGAAACTTTGCC
>JANOHL010000101.1:0-3244 GCA_031406495.1 Sphingomonadales bacterium
TCTATGAAAACGGGCTGGGCGTCGCTACCGACCGGCAGGCCGCCATCGACTACTACCAGCAATCGGCCGACCAGGGCTACGAATTGGCGGCCGACAATCTGGCGCGGTTGACCGGGCCTGCAGTCGGCGACGGCACCACCGGCAAGACCAAGAGCAAGTAGGGCCTCTACTGCGCCTTTTCCTTCTGGCGGCGCGCCGCGATGACGGCGGCCGAGGCGGCGGTGCGGTGGGAGGAGGAAAAGAACTCGCGGTGCGCCAGGATCAGGATGGTGATCAGGCTGGCCACGATCGGCAGCCATTCGGAGACGAACCAGGCCACGGTTGCCACCGAGAAGTAGTAGGCGCGGATACCGCTGTTGAAGTTCTTGGCCCCCAGGGCGTTCATGCGCGTGATGGCGTCTATCTCCTCCTCGGAGGTTGGGGCGGAATGGTCGATGGCGCCCAGCATGATGCAGAAATGATTGAACTGGCGCAGCGACAGGGTGAAAGCGAAGAAGGCCAGCACGAACATGGTGAGGATGATCACCAGGTGCACTTGCACATCGAGCGTGGTGTAGACGCGATCCAGCGACAGTGAATCGAGCGCCCCCATCAGCGCCGGCACCTGCCCGAAGACCGCGAAAATGGCGAGGATCAGCAGCACCGCGGTCGAGGCGAGGAAGCTGACCGAACTCATGATATTGCCCGAAAGGATGGCGTCGAACGGGGATTCGCGCAAAGCCGCATTGGCCACCCAGCGGCGGCGCTGCATGTTCATGATCACCGATAGCGACGGCCGCAGCTTTTCCACCTGCGGCACGATGATGTTGTAGGCGAAATAGCAGACCAGCGGGAACAGAGTGGAGATCAGCGTCGTCGACAAGTTTAGCCCCGCGGTTATGTGAACAGTCAGGTGATGCCGGGCTGCAAAGGGCAGCTTGCTGCGCAACCGGCGCTCACATACTGATGTACGCTGCGCTCCGGTTCTCGAAAACCACCATTTTCGCCTCGGCCTGAGCTAACCGGCCACGCAGCCGGATTGCCGCATAGAACCGAGACAGGATCAGATGGGCCGCGGATAGCGGCGGTGCATGGCGTCGATCTCGCCCAGCAGCTGCGGGGAGAGGGTGACCTCGAGCGCAGCCAACGCGTTGGCGAGCTGGGACGTGCTGGTGGCACCCACGATCACCGAGGTCATGAAGGGCCGGGTCAGGGCGAAGGCAACGGCCATCTGCACCGGATCGATACCGTGCTGTGCCGCGAGTTTGAGATATTCCGCCACGGCCGCATCGGAAAATTCGTTGTAACGCCAGAACCCATTCTGGTAGTCGCCGCGGCTGCCCTTGGGCACCGCGCCATTCTGGTACTTGCCGGTCAGCATGCCGCCAGCCAGCGGCGAATAGGCCAATAGGCCCACATTCTCGTGGTGGCTGAGTTCGGCGAGGTCGAGATCGAAGTGCCGGCGCAGCAGGTTGTATTCGTTCTGCACCGAAACCAGGCGCGGCAGCCCCTTGGCTTGGGCGAGGCGCAGCCATTGGCCGATGCCCCAGGTGGTCTCGTTGGAGACGCCGACATGGCGGATCTTGCCCTCCTTGACCAGCGCGCCAAGGGTTTCGAGCATGTCCTCGATGTTGGCAAGCACGTCCACGGAGTTCTGCTTGTGCGGGGCGTAGGTCCAGGAGCCGTCGAAGTTATAGCTGCCGCGGCTGGCCCAGTGGATCTGGTAGAGATCGATGTAATCGGTCCTGAGCCGGCGCAGGCTCTGTTCGAGCGCGATGCGGATCGAAGGGCCATCGGCGCGCTGGCCATTGCGCAGGAACTTGCTGCCGCCACCGCCGATCTTGGAGGCGATGATCCACTTGTCGCGCATGCCGGTCCTGGCGAGCCAATTGCCGATGATTTGCTCGGTGCGGCCGGAGGTCTGGGGACTGCCCGGCACGGCGTAAAGCTCAGCGGTATCCATGAAATTGATACCCGCCGCGAGCGCCATATCGATCTGGGCGTGGCCTTCAGCCTCGGTGTTCTGGCTGCCCCAGGTCATGGTGCCCAGGCAAATTTCAGTGACCCGCAGGTCGGTGCGGCCAAGCGGCTTCAATTTCATCGGAAACAACTCAAGCTGGTATCGAAGTTTCCGCCAACCTAATGGATGCGCGACGAAATGGTATGCTCAAGGGCCAAAAAAACGCGTCGTCAAAAAACCGTCATGCATCGCCGTTTTGGGGTTGAGCTATGCGTCCCGACCCCCTATATACCCCTCACGTCGCGGCTCGGGCCGCAGCGATGACAGCCAACCCGGCATTGTTATCAACGTTCTTGTCGCGGGATGGAGCAGCCCGGTAGCTCGTCAGGCTCATAACCTGAAGGTCGCAGGTTCAAATCCTGCTCCCGCAACCAAAAAAGCCCAGTGAACCACCCGGTTCGCTGGGCTTTTCCTTTTCCGGGGCTGCACTTCCCTAGTCCCTCGCGACCAGCACCGCAGCTTTCAAACTATCGATGCATTGATCCGCGGCTCGAGGACGGGCACCAATGGGGAATGATTGCTGCGCGGTCATGATCAGGCGTGCCAAACGCGCCGCCCGCGCTCAGGAGGAAGCCCCATGTCGTCCGACAAGACCACCAGCCTGCGCGATGCGGCACTGCATTTCCATGAATTCCCCAAGCCGGGCAAGCTCGAGATCGTGGCGACCAAGCCGCTGGCCAATACGCGCGATCTATCGCTCGCCTATTCGCCCGGCGTCGCCATTCCCTGTGAGGAAATCGCTGCGGATCCCGAGGCGGTCTACAAATATACCTCCAAGGGCAACCTGGTCGCCGTCATCTCCAATGGCACGGCCGTGCTGGGGCTGGGCAATATCGGGGCGCTGGCGTCCAAGCCGGTGATGGAAGGCAAGGCGGTGCTGTTCAAGAAGTTCGCCGGCATCGATTCGATCGATATCGAGGTCAATGAGCAGGATCCCAAGCGCTTCATCGAGATCGTGGCGCCGCTCGAGCCCAGCTTTGGCGGCATTAACCTTGAGGATATCAAGGCGCCCGAATGCTTCGAGATCGAGGAAGCGCTGCGCGAGCGGATGAATATCCCGGTGTTCCACGACGACCAGCACGGCACCGCCATCATTGTCGCCGCCGCGGTGCTCAATGCCATGCAGCTGGTCGGCAAGGACATTGCCAAGGTCAAGATCTGCACCTCTGGCGCGGGCGCGGCGGCCATTGCCTGCATGAACATGCTGGTCGCGGTGGGCGCGACGCGCGAGAATATCTGGATCGC
>JANOHL010000065.1:0-42891 GCA_031406495.1 Sphingomonadales bacterium
TCAATTTTTCCGACGGCCGACTGCCCGAGCTGGAGAAATCCGTCCGCGCCGCTCAATGGCAACATTGTCTCGGACTCTGCGGTTGATGCCGTCTACATGAACGTCCGCTTATCCCGATTGGGCAACAAAAGCGGACGTTCCTGTTCAACATTGCCGACGCTAACTCCGGAACATTCGTCGCTGCTCCGCCCAGCATGCCGGTACCCCTCCATGGATCAGTCTCTCAAGCATCAAGCCCGCCAATTGCCGGCCATCGAGAATTGCCTTCTGAATATCAGGCGCCAAGAACGCCAACATCACCAATCTCCGCTCGTACGGTGACTTTGGCGATTCCTCTAACCACGGCATACCTCGGCGGTCCGTCTGCAGCATAGAATGTGCGGAACGAAGCGCTTTAATCAGCACATCATCGGGCTGAGAAGGCGCTTGGTATCGGCATCCCCAGCCCGCCATAGGCTGCCACCTGCATCTGTTGACGACGATCCAGGGCGAAGATGCTGATGAGGGCCATGATACCGTTCCCGGCAGTTTAATTGTTCGGGGCAGCACCAGATCGGCTCCCGGAATTTTTAGCGATGCACAAGGACGGAATGTCTGGCAGAAGTCTTAGCAGAAGTCTTAATAGTCAAGTGCCAGCCTATGGAGCGCCGCGCCAATCATTTCGCCCACTTGGTCAGGTGATCCGCCATCAAGTTGCAACTGGCCCACCGCAATGCTGGTTTCGACGACATCGCGGCAGCGTTCAAACCGTCGTTCCTGATAGGCTACCAAGCCCGTCTCAATCGTCTCTGCGCTTTCCAATTCCTCAGCGAGGACAAGCGCGCTCTCAACCGCCATACCCGCGCCAGAGGCCAGATGTGGCGTCGTCGCATGCGCAGAATCGCCAACCAACACGATCCGCCCGTTATGCCAGGGCGCAGGTTGGATCGCGGCTGCCAGCGGGCGATAGTTGATCCAGTCACTGCGCTGCATATTATCGCGTATCCAACCGATACTACCGCCAAAATCAGTCAAATGGGCATGCAGTTTATCAAACAGCTGGTCATCGGGAATGCGACCGCCGCGTATGTGCTTGGTCAGCATCCACATGTAGACCTTGTCAGGACTGCAAGCGGTTATTCCGGCAGGATTGGTGTGGCCAAAATAAAATTCGCTGCGGTCAAAGCCGGGCGGGCGTTGTATCGAAATACGCCAGCACCCTTGGCCGGTGCGTTTGGTCGGCGCCATATGCGGAAAGGCAATATCGCGCACCGTTGAATGGATACTGTCAGATCCAACAACCAGATCATATCGTCCGGCGCTGGTGTCAGAAAACGTGACATCTACACCGTCACCGGCATTGTTTAATCCTGTAACTGTCAGACCAAGTCGCACGTTTGTTTCAAGTGCATTGACGCGTTGTTGCATAATCCGGTGCAAGATTGGGCGCATGATGCCGCCGGTTGCCGGGAGACCTTCTTCTAGCGCTGGCTCATCCAGATCTTTCAGGTGCAGACCGTCATAGCGGAAAATGCGCGAACCATTGGTGATCGCACCCTCGGCCTTTATCGCATCAATTAGTCCAAGGCGCTTATAAGCGCGTAGCGTCGGACCAGTGATTGTAATACCAGCACCATAGACGCGCCATTCGGGATCAAGGTCGATCAGGTCAACATCGACACCTAGCTCGCGCAGGCGAATAGCGGTTGCCATGCCGCCAATGCCACCGCCTACGATCAATGCCTTACCGACATGCGTCACGTCGCAACTCTCCCCAAAATGTGCTTCGGTGCGGACTGCTATCGGCAAGGCCAATGGTTGAAAAGCCAATACGCTGGATACGAACTATCCGGCGATTGGATAGGATGCATCCAGCAAATGATATTGCGCTGTTACCATCGAACCTGCACTTAATGGCTGCGAGAAATAGGGGGAGCATATGATAGATTCTGAAAATGTCCGTGGGCCGGGTGTGGCAACCGGGCTATCATTACTGTTTCCGATTACGCTTTCTACTATGGCGATTGTCTTGCTCGCCCCGATCTTGCCTCAGATCATGGAGGAATATAAATCGGTTCCGGGGCATGAATATCTGGTGCCGATGGTGTTGACCATTCCGGCACTATGCGTTGCGATCCTCTCCCCATTTGCCGGAATATTGGGCGACTATTTCGGTCGGCGCAGGCTTCTAATTGGGTCGTTCCTTATCTACGCTGTTGTCGGTTTGGCTCCCATATTTCTGACTGATCTCACTGCGATACTGATCTCGCGCATCGGCGTCGGTATATCCGAAGCGCTTATCATGGTGTTGTCGACAACTATGATCGGCGATTATTACAAGGGTGCCGCGCGCGACAAATGGCTCGCCGGTCAAACGGCCTTCGCGTCAATGTCGGCATTGTTATTTTTCAACCTCGGCGGTCTATTAGGTACGCATGGCTGGCGTACGCCCTTTTGGGTTTATTCGTCCGCGCTGCTGATGATGGCCGCTGTGATTGCATTTACGTGGGAACCCGCAAAAGGTGGTGGCGTTGCCAAACCGGCAGAAGCCGCGCCGCACAATGCAAGCTGGGCTGGATTTCCATGGGCCAAAATGTTGGGGATTATCCTGATTACCATCTATGGATCGGTATTCTTCTACACCGTTCAAATTCAAGCATCGAGCGGTCTGGTTGCTCTGGGACTTACTAACCCGGCAAGGATCGGATTCCTGACATCAATTGCCAGCATAGGCGTGCCGCTTGGTACTTATATCTATTCCAAGATCGGGCGGATGCCGGTTGGCCGGTTGCTGCTTATAGAGTTTGGCATGCTGGCGATCGGTTTCATGCTGATGTCGCGCGCGGGCAGCGTCAACGGGTTCCTTATTGGCTGCTTCATCAACCAGCTGGGTGCAGGCCTGCTGCTTCCGACATTGCTGGTTTGGTCGATGAGCATCCTCAATTTTGAAATGCGCAGTCGCGGCACGGGGATGTGGACGGCGGCATTTTCGCTTGGCCAATGGCTGAGTCCGATTGTCGTCACCTTCATCTCGCTGCGCGTCGGCGGCCTGTTGCCAAGCCTTTCGTTTCTTTCTTATGGTGCGCTGGCGGGTGCGGTAATTGCCGTCGTCGCGCTTACACGAAAGACACCAGCGAATGGATGAGGCCGGACGATTAGAAGGTAAAATCGCGCTGGTAACCGGTGCTGCAAACGGAATCGGGGAAGGTTGCGCCGCGATGTTTGCGGGCCAGGGTGCTACAGTCATCGGCGTCGATGCGAGCGTAGGACCGCATGTCACGAACATCTGTGATCTGACTGACGAGGCGGCAGTTGCCGGCATTGTTGCTGACATCGGCGCAGTCCATCAGAGTATTGATATACTGGTCAACGCCGCCGCATTTGCGACATTCAAATGGCTCGAAGATATGAGCTATGCCGAGTGGCGCAGCACGCTGACAGGAGAGCTGGATATCGTCTTTCTGCTGACCCGTGGAGCTTGGCCATTGCTGAAAGCCAGCGGTAAGGCGTCGATCATTAACTTTGCGTCGGCCAATGCGCAGCATGCTCTCGATGGCTCGCCTGCCCTTGCGCATACTGCAGGCAAGGGTGGTGTGCTTGCGATGACACGGCAATTGGCAATGGAGGGTGCTCCCTTTGGTGTTCGGGCCAACAGCATTGCACCCGGCTTTATTCAGACCGCCGCCACCGCAGCCCATTTGGCGGCAGACCCCGACTTCAAAGCACAGGTACTCGCCAAAAATATGATAAAACGGCTTGGTGTGCCGGAGGATATTGCCCACTGCGCAGTCTGGCTGGCATCGGATGAAGCTGGCTATGTCACCGGGGCAAATATTCCGGTCGATGCTGGAGCGACGGCTTGGTGATGTCCCACCAGGAAGCGAGACGGTAGCATCATCCATTCTGCAGCGTGGCAGCTTGGCCACATAAGACGCCGTCGATACGACCTATCGACACAATCAATGTGACTATCGCCGCGTGGGCGACGAAATAGAATCCCATAAAAGTAAAATTTATTGGGAGAGACTCATGCGCGCTTTACTACTGGCATCGACTGCACTTAGCATTGCCATTACCGCAACACCTGCCTTGGCGCAGGATGCCGCCGAGGATACTGGCGGAATTGAAGACATTGTTGTTACCGCCCAGCGCAAGGAAGAGAGCCTGCAAGATGCGGCGATTGCGATTGATGCGGTCACTGGCGACCGTCTGGTCGAAAGCGGGATTACCACCGCCAATGACTTGAACAAAATCATCCCAGCCTTGACCATCAACAACGGTGGCGGAAGCAATTCGTCACTTTATATGCGCGGCATCGGCAACAGGACCACGAGCAGCTATGCCGACCCTGCCATCGCGATAAGCTATGACGGCGTGTTCATGGGTCGCTCCGCCGCAGCGTTTGGTGCTGCCTTTTTTGACCTGGAACGGGTCGAAGTTTTGAAGGGGCCACAGGGAATTCTATATGGCCGCAATGCAACTGGCGGCGCGATCAACATTCTTCCGGCCAAGCCTGAAATTGGCGAACGCACCGGGCAATTTGTCCTTGGCTATGGCAATTTCAATGCCGTCGACGTCCAGGGCGCGGTCAATCTGCCCATAGGCAACAACAGTGCGTTCCGTTTGGCAGCGAACCGGATCTCACGCGATGGCTTTAATCGCGATGGCACTTCCGACGCTGACAGCTATGGCGCTCGTGCGCAGTTCCTGACCGAGCCGACCGACGCGCTATCGATCCGCATCGCAGCCGATTATACCCATGTTGGCGGCTTGGGTGCCGGTTCCACTTATGAGGGCAACTACCAGCCTGGTCCAGCTGGCTACACGTTCATCCCATCCGGCCTTGATAACAACGAAGGAATGTACACTGCCGCAGCCAATGCCTACCGTCGCACCTTGCTGGGCGCGCCAGGTTTTGGCTTTTTCACCAACCTGCAAGACCGGCCCTATCAGGATTACGCCTATTACGGCATCAATGCGGAGCTGAATTATGACAGCTCGATCGGCACCTTTACCCTGATCCCGGCATGGCGCAAAACCAAGGGCAGCAGCAAATGGGCGGTCCCGAGCTTTAACAGCGGCTTTATTGACGAAACCGACACGCAGTTCAGCTTGGAAGCGCGGTTGGCCAGCAACAATGGTACCGGGCTGGATTATGTTGTTGGCGGCTATTATTTCGATGAAAAAATCGAAGCTGATAATACGTATAATCAGGAATTTGTTCTGCCGCTGCAGGAATATGTCCAGACGACGCGTTCCTATGCGCTGTTCGGTCAACTGACCTATAATATCAGCGAAGATTTCCGGCTGGTCGGCGGCGCACGCTACACCAACGACAAAAAGGATATGGACGGGATCATCAACAACTTCATCACTTTCTGTGGTGGATTGCCGCCTGCAAATATCACCCCGCCTGCCTCGTTCGCCGCAGGTTGTGCGGCCCCCAGCGCTTTACCTCGCTATCCCACCCTTGATACCCCAGCCGAAACGATCAGCTGGTTGGTGGCCAATGGCTGGATTGCACCTGGCACAACGTTGCAGGCCAATCCTCAGGTAATTCCTTTGCTCAACGGCAGAGGCACAATCCTGAAAACCCACAACCCCGTCGTGGCAAGCGGAACGAGCGACCGGATCACCTATAAGCTCGGTGTCGAATTTGATGTTGCCGAGGACTCGTTGCTTTATGCAAGCTTCGAAACCGGTTACCGCGCTGGTGGTTTCCAGTTGGCGGAGGGGGATCCGACATACAATCCGGAATTTATCGACGCCTTCACTCTCGGTTCGAAAAACCGTTTCATGGATGGCAAGGTCCAACTGAATGTCGAGGCATTTTATTGGAAATACCGTGATCAGCAGGTCACCTATTTCAGCCTTGATACCAGTGGCGTCCTGATCAATTCGACGCGCAATATCGGCAAGGCAACCAACAAGGGCTTTGATATCGATCTGATCGTCGCCCCGACCCGGGGCACGACTTTGAATGCCAAGGTTCAGTATCTTGATGCAAAATATAAGGATCTGCATTTCTTTACGGCCGCACCGCGCGACAATATCGGCTGTCCTTTCACGCTCACCGGGCAATTTGCCGGCGGCGCACCGGTCAAGGATTTCAACTGTTCGGGCAATACCGCGCTCTATTCGCCAAAATGGGCGTTTAATCTGGGCGCGGAGCAGTCAATTCCGGTTGGCGCCTTTGAACTGGTTGGCGCGGTCAATACTGCCTGGCGCGGCGAGCAAAATGGTGGGTTTGAATATCTCCAGACTCAGGTCATTCCATCCTATTGGAGCACCAATCTTAGCCTCGCGCTGCGTAGCGTTGACGACGGCTGGTCGCTTACCGGCTATGTCCAGAATATCGAAAATAACCGCCACCGGGCATCGCCGATTGCGGCTCCAACGGGGCAAGCGGTGACAATTTTTACCGCGCCGAGGCAATATGGTCTGCGCTTACAGGCATCATTCTAACGCGTAGTTCCAGCTTTGCGGTGGTTGATTGGGGCAGGCGTACCGTTCAAGGTATTCCTGCCTCAAGTCATTTTTGATCGGTTTAAATGAAGGGTGGATCGGTGAAGCTCAATCGAAGGCAATTTGTTATGGCGAGCGCCGGTGCAGGCGTGATGGCTACTGCTGCTGTTGCCAAGACGAACAAGGCAATCCGCCCGCCCAACATCATATTTATCTTGGCCGACGACATGGGCTATGCAGATGTCGGCGTTTATGGGCAGCGGCATATCGACACGCCGCATATCGACAGCATTGCGCGTGAAGGGCTCATGCTCACCAACGGATATGCCAATAGCTGCATCTGTTCACCGACCCGCACAGCCTTGGCGACCGGATGTTACCAGCAACGGTTTGAGCTGGGACTGCAGGAACCGCTGGGGCCAAAAGCACCGCTCCACAGTGGGCTGCCTTACACACAGCCAACTATCGCTTCGGCATTGCGTGATCTGGGATATCAAACTGCCTTGGTTGGCAAATGGCATTTGGGCGAGCCGCCCGAGCACGGTCCTTTGCGCCACGGCTATAACAGTCATTTCGGAATAATTCTCGGCGGCGCCGACTATTTTTCACACCGGATCGATCTGAAGGGCGAGGCAAAGGTTGATGGTCTGTACCGCAACGACAATCCGGCAGAACAGCAAGGCTATCTGACCGATCTGTTCGGTGACGAAGCGGTGACGCTGATCGAGAATGCGGGGCCGAAACCGCTGTTCCTCAGTCTCCATTTCAACGCACCGCACTGGCCATGGGAGGGACCCGAAGACGAAGATGTTTCAAAGAACCTCAAGGATATCTTCCACCGCGATGGCGGCAGCCTTGAAACCTATGCCGCTATGGTGCGCAGCATGGACGCCAACATCGGCAAAGTGCTGGCGGCGCTCAAGCGCAAGGGGATTGCCGATAATACGATCGTGGTTTTCACATCTGACAATGGCGGAGAGCGTTTTTCCGACACATGGCCCTTTACCGGTGTGAAGGGTGAATTGCTGGAAGGGGGCATTCGCGTGCCGCTGCTCTTCAAACGGCCGCAGCGCATCGCCAAGGGAAAGACGTCGAAACAGGTGATGGCATCGATGGATTTCATGCCAACGTTGGTCTCGGCGTCAGGTGGCAAGGCGATTTCCGGGCTCGATGGCATGGACTTACTGCCGGTGTTGACCGGAGCTGAGACTGCAAAGGAACGCACATTATTCTGGCGGTTTCGCGCTAATGAGCAGGCCGCCGTCCGCCGAGGTGATTGGAAATATCTGAAGCTGGGCCACAAGGAACATTTGTTCAATGTCGTGAACGACCCGCGTGAACGGGCGCGGTTGAATGAACGGAACCCTGAGAAACTGGCAGAATTGAAGCAGCTTCATGCGCAGTGGAACGCGCAGATGCTGGCTTATCCTGCACACAGCTTTTCAGAGGACGTAAAGCACAGCTACCCTGACCGTTATTGAACGGTCAGAAATAGCGTCCGGCAGTTTCGCTATGCTCGACGTGCGGTGGCTGTACAAAAAACGGACCGGCCAGCCCGCGCCAGATTTGGAAGGCGTCCGAATTACGGAAGGTGACCATATGATGATCGACACTGTCCCACTGCACACGCAGCCGGTATTGGGCGGGATCCTCGATGACACGTTCGAGCGACATGCCGTGACAGCCTTCTGCATTTTGGAATGCAGGAGCAGCCTCGGCCACGGCAGCCTCGAAAGCTGCGGCATTGGCGGGGTCGATGGTGATGTGGGCAATTTCTGTGATCATGTAGTTCCCAATAGTATTTGGACGAAAAGAGGCAAGCGATGACTATCATTATTACCGGCGCAGGCGGATTTGTCGGGCGGGCGCTGACAGCCAAATTGCTAGCCGCTGGTCATCAGGTAGTTGGTATGGACAACCATGCTGGGGGCATCCCCAAAGGTGCGCGGGCGGTGGTTGGTGATATCTGCTCCGCCGACATACGAGCCGAAGCGTTTCGCGATGGCTGCACCGCGCTGGTCCATCTCGCGACCGTCCCCGGGGGTGCGGCTGAGGCTGATCCGGCTGCGTCGCGGGGGGTGAATATCGATGCAATGTATGACCTTTTGGAAGGTGCACGCGCCAACGGTAATTGCCCGCGTATCGTCTATGCTAGTTCTATCGCGGTGTTCGGCGACCCGCTGCCGCCGCAGGGTGTCGATGACGCGACCCCGCTTGCGCCTAAGATGATATATGGTGGCCATAAGGCGATGATGGAAATAGCGGTTTCGATGATGTCGCATCGTGGAGAGATTGACGGCGTCAGCGTTCGTTTGCCCGGTATTCTGGCGCGTCCCAAAGGACCAAGTGGCATGAAATCGGCTTTCATGAGCGACCTGTTTCACGCGTTACGTGCTGGCGAACGCTTCGTCTGTCCAGTGTCCGAAGGAGCAACGATCTGGGCGCAGTCGGTGTCGCAATGCGCGGCCAATCTGATGCACGCGCTGACCCTCGACAGCACGATGATGCCGGTGACGCGGGTGGTCACTTTGCCAGCGCAGCGAATAATCATGAGCGCACTTGCTGCGGAGATCGCCGCGCAATGCAACGTGTCGACCAGTCTCGTAAGCTATATGCCCGATGCTGCGCTTGAGGCGGCCTTTGGCGCGCAGCCTCCGCTCTCAACCCCCGCGGCCGAACGCGCAGGATTTGCACATGATGGCGATCTTGCTACACTCGTGCGCAATGCGCTGGCGATGATCGCGCAAGATTGAGGGAGAGGGGCGATGCGGTTTGAACGGCTGGACCTGAATTTGCTGGTGGCGCTTGATGCGCTGTTGGCCGAACGCAGCGTGTCTTTGGCTGCTGAGAGGATATGTCTCTCACAATCCGCGACCTCAAGCGCGCTTGGTCGTCTGCGCGAATATTTCGCGGATGACCTGCTGGTTATTAAAGGCCGCCAGATGGTCCTCACTGCCCGAGCCGAACAACTGGTCGAGCCGGTGCGGGCTGTGCTGGAGCAGATCCGCAGCACAATTTCGGTGTCGCCACCGTTCGATCCGGCGACATCGGATCGCGTTATCCGTATCATGGCGTCAGACTATGTCACCGAAGTTTTGCTGGCGACTGCGATGCGCGAGCTGAATGTCGAAGCGCCGAATATGCGGTTTGAAATTCAACCGATGAATGAGAATTTGGTCGAAACGCTGGAGCGCGGGTTTATCGACCTGTTGATGACCATCGACTATGCGATTTCGACCGATCATCCGAGCAAGATATTGTTCGAGGATGATTATGTCGTCGTCGGCTGGTCGGGCAACCCGGCGATGGAAAAGCCGATGACGGAGGAACTGTATTTTCAGCTTGGCCATGTTAGCGCACGTTTTGGGCGCGCGCGTGTTGCGGCATTTGAAGACTGGTTTGTCCGGCGGCAAAAGAAGCAGCGCAATGTTGAAATCATAGCGCCTTCGTTCCTGTCGGTGCCGGGTCTGGTGATCGGGTCAAACCGGATTGCGACGATGCACAGAAGGCTGGCCGAACGGATGGTTCCCACATTACCGCTTGTCATGAAAGAAGTGCCTTTGACCATTCCGACGATACGCGAGGCGGTGCAGTGGCATATATCTAACAATAATGACCCGACAATTCGGTGGGTCGTCGAGCGCTTTGTTACAACCGCAGCGCACAAACCAGAGAGAATCGGTGCGGATAAGATTGTTGACCTTGATGCTGCCCGTTCCCGCTCACCGGCGCATAAAGAACTTGCCGCGCAATTCCAGTCCCAATCCAATCCGCAAGGCAGGGCGAGCTAAAGATCGCGGGCGTCAAATCGCTCTTTTGCCGCGTCAATGGCAGAGCGATTGTCATGGACCCAGTGCATCAGGCGGTCGGTTTCATTGACCAGATCAATCCCGAGCGGCGATAGCTCGTAACTCACCTTCGATGGCACATCCGCTGTCGCATGGCGCAACACAATGCCGTGCCGTTCAAGTGCCCTCAGCTTTAACGTCAGCACCCGCTGCGATATCTTGCCCTCCGCTCCCAACCGGCCAAGCACTCGCCGGAGTTCGGCATGCCGCCAAGTGCCAATGTTGAGGACGAGCAATATCAATGTCGTCCAGCGATCGCCCAAAAGCGCGAACACTTCGCGCACCGGATCGGAGCGTTGATAGCCATGCGCGCGCATATCGGCGGCGAGCGCGGTAACGCCTTGGTGCAATGCGGGGTCAATATCGTTGAGATCGATCAATCAGCTTTCCCTAAAGGCACAAAAAAGTGCCTCCTTCACATTAATTTCCCGCACCTTATGACGGTATCAGGAGAGTTTCAAATGACAGATGCAATTAGGCTGGATGGCAAAATAGCGATCATTACCGGGGGCGCTGGCGGCATAGGTTCGGCGACCGCAAAATTGATGGCTTCGCGCGGCGCAAAGCTGGTGATCGCGGACATTATCGAGGATCGCGCAAAGGAGTTGGCTGCGGAAATTCCGGGGGCGCTCGCGGTGCGGCTTGACCTTGAAAGCGAGGATTCGATCCATACGATGATCGCAGATACGATAGCGCATTTCGGGCGGCTCGATATCCTGCACAACAATGCGGCGCTGCTCGGGCCTGAAATTGCGCAAGGAGACGGCAATGTCGAGTGTATGGATACCGCGCTATGGGATCGCACCTATGCCATTAATGTGCGCGGCAGTATGATCGCCTGCCGCGCGGCGCTTCCGCATTTGCGGGAAACGCGGGGCAATATCGTCAACACGGTGAGCAATTTGGCGCTGCAAGGACATATCATTCAGGCGGCTTATAGCTCGTCAAAAGCGGCGATCATCCAGATGACCCGTTCGATAGCGGCGAGCCATGGGCGGCACGGCGTGCGCTGCAATGCGGTCGCCCCCGGTATGACGACGACGCCAGCCCTCATCGAAGCCTTTCCCCCGCTGCTGCGCCAATGTGTCGAGGAAGAAACGCTGCGCGATCAACTCGGCGAGCCTGAAGACATCGCCGAAGCTGTCGCCTTTCTCGCCTCGCCCGCCGCGCGCAACATTACGGGGCAGGTGCTGGTATCCGACGGCGGTGCCGCCAGCCATGTGCCCGGGCTGGCCGGTTTTCAAAAATTCTTCGGAGAAGCGGAATGAGCAACTACGACATCGTTGTAATGGGTGCTGGTCATAACGGTCTCACCGCCGCTGCCTATATGGCGAAGGCCGGCAAGAAAGTGCTCGTCCTAGAACGCAAGCCACATTTCGGCGGGGGCGTCTCGACGCGCGAATTGATCACACCGGGTTACTGGCATGACGAGCATTCAAACGTCCATATCATGATCCAGGGCAACCCGATGATCCGTGACGATGAGCTTGGCCTGATCTCGAAATTCGGTCTGGAATATATCTATCCCGAACTGCCGCACGCGAGCATTTGGGATGATGGCACCGTGGTCCGTTCGTGGAGAGATTTGGACCGCACCTGTGCAGGAATAGCCGAATTTTCCCCGCGTGATGCGGAGGCTTACCGCAAATTCGTTGGCATTTCTCAAAGCATCCTGCCGATGTTCATGTCGGGCCTTTATGCACCGCCGTTCCCGATGGGCGCATTTGTCGCGATGATGGATCAGTCGGACGAAGGGCGCTTCCTGCTCGACGTGATGTCGCGTTCCGCGCTCGATGTGGTGAACCAATATTTTGAAAGCGACCTGCTCAAAATCCACATTGTCCGATTGGTCACCGAAAATCTGCAAATGCCCGATGAGCTTGGCACGGGCTTTGGCGCGCTGCTGATGCCCGGCATCATCCACACTTACGGCGTATCGATGCCCAAGGGTGGGTCGGGTGAGCTGTCCAAATCGCTCGTTCGCGCAATCGAGCATTTCGGCGGTGAAGTCCGCTGCAATGCCGAGGTTAAGCGGGTCATCGTTTCGTCGGGCAAAGCCGTTGGGCTGGAGCTGATCGACGGCGAGACATTCATGGCAAAAGACGGCGTAATCGGCGCGATCCACCCCGCTGTCCTCCGCAAATTTGTGGCCGAAACCCCAGAGCCAGTGCTTGAACGCGCCGAACGGGTTACACCATCGACCTTCTCGATCAACCTGTTGCACCTCGCGCTCAAGGAGCAGGCACGTCTGAAAGCACCAGAAGGCGAGGGCGCGGTGATGACCGAATTGCTCCAGACGCACACGATGCGCGACATGCTGCTCGATTATGACCATCTGCGCCGCGGGCTCGTGCCGCCGCGCCGGTTGATCGCAGGCGGCGATAATACATCTAATGATCCGAGCCGTGCACCGGCCGGTGGCGGGATATTCTACGGGGTTACCTTTGCGCCCTATGACTTGCATGACGGCGGTCCCGCTGCATGGGACCGGGTAAAGGACGAAGTGGCGGAGGAAAGCCTGAGACAGTACCGGAAATTCTTCACCAACCTGACCGACGACAACATCATCGGCAAGTTGGTGCGCTCACCGCTTGACCATGAACGCGACAGCCCCGCCAGCTTCATCAAGGGCGACATCCACGGCTGCGCGCCGTTCATGTACCAGACCGTCGGCCACCGCCCAACGCCCGATCTGGGATCTTTCCGGGTGCCGGGCATCGAGAGCCTCTATTTAGTTGGCCCGTTCATGCACCCCGGCGGCGGTGTGTTCGGGGCAGGGCGTGCGACCGCAATCCAGATGATGGACGATATGGATATCGATTATGACAAGGTGTGCGCCAAAGAAATCACAGGGAGTGCGGTCTGATGAGCGACAAAAAAGCACCGGTAATGCGCATCCTCGACGCCAGCGACAAGGAACTGATGACTGTCCGCAAGATCGAGCGCGACGGCAATGTTTTGGTCATTCGCGGTAAGATATTTGGTGCAATGCCGATGGTGGCCAAGCTGACGCCGCAGGAGGCGCGGGCGGCGCTCAAGCTGCTCGATTTCAGAACAATCCTGTTCCTGCTGACATTGCTATTCCGGCGGAATTCATCCTAGCCAACGTGCAGAAATGGCGCAGCGCGGATTTGTCCGCTGGATAGCTGAATTCCATAAAAGCGGCTTTGGCGCCCGCGCGCTCGCGCGCATAAGGACTGTAATTATAGTGGAGTTTTTATGAGTATATTGGGTATTGAAAGCGTCTTGTTCGGGGTTACCGAACTCGCCGAGCACACACGTTTTTGGACCGATTTTGGTTTGCCGCTCGAACATGCTGGCCGGGATGAGGCGGTGTTTCGTCTTGCCAGCGGATCGCGGGTGATCCTGTACAAACATGGCGACATGCGACTGCCCTCGCCCGACCCTTTCCAAGGCGACGGGGTGAAGGAAACGGTTTGGGGCGTTGATAACCCTGATAGTCTGGAAAAACTGATTGCCGGGCTTGCAACTGACCGCGAAGTCAAACGCGATGCTGACGGAACAGCACATTGCGTCGCCGACGATGGCCAGCCGATTGCCTTGCGCGTCTGGGCCAAGCGTCCGATGTTTTCGCAAGCAAGCGCGGTTAATTCACCGGGCAATATCCAGCGGCTAAACCAGCACCGCATCTGGCGGCACCGGGCGATCCCGAAGACGATCAACCATGTCGTCTTCTTCTCCCCCGATTACGTTGCCAGCTACGAATTCTACCGCGACCGTTTAGGCTTCCGTTACACCGATCACAGTAAGGGCGTCGGCATTTTCGCACGCGCCGACGGCACCAGCGAACATCACAGCATTTTCTGGGTGAATTGCGACCTGCCGATTGCCCCCGACCATTTCAAATTCATGCACATTGCCTTTGGTTGCGACGACATTGATGAAGTCATGCTTGGCGCGAATATCATGGATTATAAGGGCTGGAAAAACGAGTCAATGAACGCCAGCGGCGGCATTTCGCGCCACCGGATATCGAGCGCGATCTATTATTATTGCGATATTCCGGGTCATGCCGGTGAAGCCGAATATCATGCCGATACCGATTATCTGGACGACAATTGGGTGCCGCGTGCATGGGATTTCAAATTCGGCTCGCTCCTGTGGGCAAACAACGCGCCGCCGATTTTCCGTGGCGATGATATTCCGTGGGATATGACCTTCGATAAGGACGAGAAATCGTTCGACGCCTATCGCAAGACGACAAAGGGTAAGCGACCAGTCGAGGGAGATCTGGCCAACCTTACCGAGGCCGACGAACATGCCATCTGATACAGCCCGTTTCAGCTCGACCGCGCAAGTGCCGACCAAGAGCGGCAGCCGCTATTTGCAGCAGCTCTGCAAGCATTGGGCGCACAATATGGCGGTTGAGTTCGACGCGGCCCGCGGGACGGTGGTGTTCCCAAAGGATGCGCGCGGTGCCGATTGGCCGGCCGACGGGCTGTTCACCATGACCGCACATACAGAGGCGCTCGAATGCCGGATCGACGCTTCGGCGGCCGGCCAGTTGCAGGGCCTAAAAGGTGCCGCCGAACGCCACCTCGACCGCTTCGCATTCCGCGAAGCGCCACTGACCTTTGAATGGGTGGACGCTTAGCTGGCGGGCTCTTCGACAAACTCGATCAAGTTCCCGGCGCAATCGCGCAAAAAGCAGCCTCTACCGAAATTCTCGCGCACCACAAAGGCGACGTCGGCACCCTTAGCTTCTACCTCGACCAGAAATTCCTCCAGATCATCAACGCGAAAGGCAACATGCTTGTTGCCGTGCGTCTTGACATCGCTCGGCGGATGGCGGCGGTCGTCGGGAAGGGGGGCGGCACCTTCGACTTCGAATAGCTCGAAGCGCAGCGGGCCCTTCTTGACCATCGCGGTGTGTGACGCCGCAGCTTCGATATAGAAGCGCTTCTCAAGCTCGAAGCCCAGCACGCGGCCATACCAGTCAATCGCTTCGTCAAGACTTGGAACACTGACGCCGCCATGGTGAAAGGTGAATTCGGGCATCAGTTTGCCTCCCGCCCTATCATAGCCTCAAGCTGGCGGCGCGCGCGTGTCCCGCCTGCATCGACACCAAGAAACAGTGGCTTCTCATCCCAGAACGATCCGCCAGCCTCTAGATTGCTGCGCACATTGGCATAAGCGGCTTCGATCATCGGTTTGTCCTCAAGATCGAACGCTTCACCAAACAGTTGTAGCAGAAACCCATCGACTGCCGCGGAATCCAGATCGCTATTGCGGCTGGATGACCAGAAATAATGCGTTTCGTGATCATTGGCGGGCGTCAATATGTGGGCTTGCGGAACCTCAAATCCCGCATCTCGCGGTGCGCCATTTGGACAGACTCCGACGTTTAATCGCATAGTGGCCGGGGCATTCCAGCGCATTTCTAACCAATGATCGACCACAGCATCGGGCGGCACATGGCCTTGGGCTACCGATGGCGGTGCGATTTTAGGTATCCACCAGTTGGAATGGAGCGTGTCGTCATCGAGTTCGACCTTGTGTTGCCCCGCGAAGATTACCCCTTGTCCGGCAAAAGTGCCCTTATGGACAAATTCGATATGGCTGAGGTCCATGAGGTTGTCGGTGCCATATTCATAATTGGCCATCATCAGCGTGTAGCCGGTGACCGTGCGGTTGGTCGGGCTGTCGGGAATGAAAGCAAATTCGGGGATGGTTGATATGTCTGCGGCGTCCTTGTCACCACCCCACAGCCAGATGATGTCGTCACGTTCTTCAACTGCGAATGTCAGGACACTCGCCCCCGCCGGAATTTTCTTGGCAAATGGATTATGGACACATTTGCCATCTGCACCGAAGCGCAACCCGTGATAGCCGCAAATCAGCGTGTCACCTTCGCGGTCGCCATTGGAAAGCGGGGCAAAGCGGTGTGGGCAGCGATCAAGGATGGCGTTCACCGAGCCGTCGGTCAGGCGATAAAGATAGACCGGCTTTCCAAGTATCATGCGGGTTAGGCCGGTCTCGCCTACCTCGCGTGCCCATCCAGCCATATACCAAGCATTGCGCAGGCAGCGCTCCATCACCCCATCTCGGCAAAGGTTTCGGCACACCAGTCCGCAATATAATCGCGCATGCCGGTGCCATTATCCGCCCCGCAATGTTCAACTTCGAAATCGGTCGTGGTGAACATGCGCATATGCCGCTTCGGTGAATTGATCGCCTGGTCATAACTTAGCTGTGCGTTATAGGCGGGGATTTGCCGGTCATTTTCGCCGTGCGTGATCAGGAACGGCACCTTGATCTTCTCCACCTGACCATCAAGCGTTATCTGGTCGGCATAGTTAAGAAAAGCGTCGCGATCTTCAAATCCGAATACCCACAGCACATGGTCCCAATAATGCGGAACTGGATTTTCACCTTCGTTGGAAACGCGTTCGCGCTGCCGCTGGCCCCAGACATGGTTAGCACCCATCACTGCGCATAACGCATAGCGGGAATCGTTCGCCGCGATGCGCGGCGCATGGTAGCCGCCAAATGAGAGGCCGAAAATGCCGATTTTCGAATGGATCACGTCGCTGCGGGTCAGCAAGTAATCAAAGGCGAGCGAACCCCAGCGCTCGGCATCGTAAACGGCGGGCAAATTGCGTTTGCGGAGTGCCTCGCCGGTGCCTGGCTGGTCAACGAACAAAGTGTTGATGCCGCGTTCCAGATTGGACAGGCCGTGTCCGGCCATATTGACCTGTTCCTTCATCGAATCGAGGCCATTGACCGAAACCAGGGTCGGGCGCGATGTACCCGATCCGTCATGCACGAAGATCGCGGTATAGGCGCGACCTTCATAGGGAATTTCGACCTTTTCGACGTGTAGCCCACGCAGCGCCGAGCCTTTGTGATACAGCTCTAGTCCCTTGTCATAGGCGACCCACCGCGGCGCATAATCGCGCGATTGCATCCGTTCGGCGGCCAGATAATAGCCCGAAGCGCGCAGAAACTTGGTGCCTGCGGACAACGTATAGCCCGCCGCCTCGTCAGCCGCTGCGTTGGCGGCGACCTGATCGGCTACCCTGATCCAGCTGTCGAACATCTGGGCGGAGCCAGCATCGGCTCCGGCTTTGGCAGCTTCCATGATAGGGCGGTTCGCCTCGTCAATCTCGCCATGATTGCCGCCACAGATCAGCGCTAGATTGGTCGCAAGGTTCCAGACATAGTTTCCGGGGAAGGGTTCAAACATGGCCTTTGTCAGTCCTCTATAATTGCAACGGCACGGGTCCAACCCGCCGATGCGCCTTTGATCTTGTGGGGGAAGCAGCACATGGTGAAGCCGTGCGGGGGCAGAACCTCCAGATTGTGCAGCTTTTCAAGGTGACAATAGCCAATGTCACGTCCGGCCTTATGCCCTTCCCAGATGAGTGATGTGTCGCCGGTTTCCGCGACTTTCTTAGCGGTATAGCTGAATGGCGCGTCCCAGCTCCAGGCATCGGTGCCGGTCACGCGTACCCCGCGTGAGGTGAGGTACATCGTTGCCTCATATCCCATGCCGCAGCCGGTATTGATATAATCAGGATTGCCGACTGCCATGCCTGCGGCGGTATTGACCAGTACAATATCGAGCGGTTCAAGATTATGACCGACCCGCTTTAGCTCCGCTTCGACATCGGCGGCGGTTGCGACATACCCATTTTCAAAATGTCGGAAATCCAGCTTCACCCCCGGACGAAAACACCAATCGAGTGGCACTTCATCAATCGTCATCGATGGCGATCCGCCGTCCTGCGTCGGGTGAAAATGCCATGGCGCGTCAAGATGCGTACCGTTGTGCGTAGTCAGCGTTATTGTTTCAACAGCGGCAAATCCTTCGCCTCCCGGAAATGCTGTAGCATCAACGCCAGGAAAGAAATGATTGGCCTCTCCCATCGTGTCATAATGCCCCTGATAGGAAATATGCGGCCGCATCATCGGCGGATCGGTGATCACATCGTTTTCAAGCAGGATAGACAGGTCAATAAAGCGGCGTTGCATTGCGATCTCCTAATCTGCTGTCCAGCCGCCATCGATAAGCATGCTGGCGCCGGTCATCAGTGCGGACGCATCGGACGCGAGGAACAATATTGCCCCCATCAGATCCTCGGGCCTTCCGATGCGCCCTAGCTTGATTTTGGAAAGGACATTGGCTTTGAATGCCGCATCCTCAAAAAACGGTTTGGTCAGCGGCGTTTCGATGAATGTCGGCGCGATGGTGTTCGACCGGATGCCATGTGCCGCAAGGTCGAGCGCGAATGCCTTGTTCATCCCTTCCAGCGCCCATTTGGAGCCGCAGTAAAGAGAACGGTTTGGCCCGCCGACATGGCCCATCTGCGACCCCATATGGATGAGGGAACCGGTTACGCCTTCGGCCAGCATCTTCTGCACGCAGGCCTGGGCGACAAAGAAGGCACTTTTGACGTTCAGGTCAAATACCGCATCATAATCCTCTTCACTCACGTCCACCATTGGCTTGGGCCGGTTGGTGCCGGCATTGTTGACGAGGATGTGAAAAGCGCGTCGTTCGGCAAAGAAGGCCTTCACCTGGGCAATATCAGAGACATCAAGCGTAGCGGCTATCGCATCCTGCCCAATTTCAGCAGCAGCGGCCTCAATTTCGGACGCCGTGCGGGCAACGAGGGTCACCTCAGCCCCGGCATCCGCCAGAGCAGCAGCAGCGGCCAAGCCTATGCCCCGCCCCGCTCCGGTCACAATCGCGCGGCGACCATCAAGGCGGAAGGAAGGCGTAACGGGAAGGCTCAAGCGGCCTCTGCCTTTCCGGCATAAGGCACGTTCTTCCCGCCAAAACGCCGGACGCGGATATTGGCTTGTTCGCCGTGTCCGGCAAAGCCCTCTAGCGCGCACAGGCGGCTGCAATATTCGCCGATCATCGTGCTCGCTTCATCTGTCAGGACACGCTGATAGGTGCAGGTCTTGATGAATTTGCCGACCCATAGCCCGCCGGTATAGCGCGCGGCTTTCTTGGTGGGGAGCGTGTGGTTGGTGCCAATCACCTTGTCGCCATAAGCCACATTGGTGCGGTTGCCGAGGAACAGCGCGCCATAATTGGTCATATGCTTGAGGAAATAATCGGGGTCTGCCGTCATCACCTGCACATGCTCTGACGCAATCTCATCAGCAATGCGCACCATTTCGGCGTCGTCTTGGGCGACGATCACCTCGCCAAAGCTCTCCCATGCGCGCCGTGCGATATCAGCGGTGGGGAGGATGGTTAGGAGGCGCTCCACCTCGCGCATCGTCTCTTCGGCCAGTTTGCGGCTGGTGGTCAGCAGGATTGCGGGGCTGTCCGGGCCATGTTCGGCCTGACCCAACAGGTCAGTCGCCGCCAGTTCGCCGTCGCAGCCGATTTCGTCGCAGATTACCAGCGTCTCAGTCGGGCCGGCAAACAGGTCGATCCCGACTTTGCCGAACAATTGCCGCTTCGTCTCTGCCACAAAGGCATTGCCGGGGCCGACCAATATATCGACAGGTGCGATGCTCTGCGTGCCTATGCCCATGCCAGCAACTGCCTGAATCCCGCCCAAACAGTATATCTCGTCGGCACCAGCCATGGCTTGCGCAGCAACAATTGCAGGGGCAGGCTTGCCATTGAACGGCGGTGCGCACGTAACGACGCGCGGCACGCCCGCAACCTTGGCTGTAATCACCGACATATGTGCCGACGCGAGCAACGGATATTTTCCGCCCGGCACGTAACAGCCCGCCGCATTCAGCGGCAAATGCTTGTGACCAAGCACAACACCGGGGAGGGTTTCAACCTCGACATCCTTCATTGAATCGCGCTGGATTTGGGCGAAATTGCGCACTTGCGTCTGCGCAAACTCGATGTCTTTCAAATCCTGACCGGTAAGCTGGTCGATGCAATCCTGAATTTCGGCGGGTGTCAGCCGGTAGGAATCGCGGTCCCAATTGTCGAACTTGATCGACAGATCGCGCACGGCCTCGTCGCCGCGCGCTTGGATGTCGGCCAAAATGCCCTCTACCGTATCGCGTACCTTGCGGTCGGTATCCGCTTTGGTTTCGGCAGTCGCGCCGCGTTTGAGCCATTCAGCCATCACAATCTCCATTTGATTTTATCCGCCTTGCCAAATCCGCGATGGCGCGACCAATCCAAATTATCGAAGCGTACTATCGACCCTATGCCTTTGCGATGCGGTGGTTGTTCGTAGTAGGCAACGTCAAATCAAATAGGATGGGATGACTATGCGGCTTGCGACTTTGAGAAATGGAACGCCAGACGGGCAATTGGTGGTGGTTTCGGCGGACGGAAGTTCCTACACCGACGCACCCGTAGCGACCCTTCAAGCCGCGCTGGAAGATTGGATCGATGTCGCGCCAAAGCTCGCCGCCATTGATAAGTTTCCGCATGCACTCGACCCTAGCCGAGTTACGGCTCCGCTGCCGCGCGCATGGCAATGGCTCGACGGTTCGGTATTCTCCAGCCACGGGGCATTGATGGACAAGATGCTGGGCATTTCGAAAGACCCGGTGGACTTTCCGCTGATGTATCAGGGCGTGTCGGACAAATTTTATGGCCCGACCGACGATGTCATTATGCCGGACGAGGCCCTAGGCATAGATTTTGAAGGCGAGTTCGGGGTCATAGTTGATGCCGTGCCGATGGGGACGTCCGCCGCTGATGCAATGAAGCATATCAAGCTGATTGTGCAGATTAACGACTGGTCGCTGCGCGCTTTGGCAGGCTCTGAAATGAAGACCGGCTTTGGTTGGGTGCAGGCGAAGCCACCATGTTCGATGGCACCTTTTGCGATAACGCCCGACGAATTGGGTGACGATTGGCGGGGTGGTCGCGTCTGCCTTACGCTGCAAGTTGACTGGAACGGCAAGCGCTTTGGCAACGCGAATGGTGAACCGATGGGTTACGGTTTTCACGAACTTATCGCCCATGCCGCACGTACACGCAATCTTGTTGCGGGTACCGTCATTGGCTCAGGCACCGTCTCCAACGAGAATTTTCGCGAGGTCGGCTCCTCCTGCATTGCCGAGCGGCGCGGGATCGAGATTGTCGATGAAGGTGCGGCAAAGACCGAATTCATGCGCTTTGGCGACACTGTCAAGATGCAGGGGACATCGAAAAATGGCCGAGCCCCCTTTGGCGCAATTGATCAGAAGGTAGTAAAAGCATGAGTGAATTGAGCGAATCCGGCTTGCCGTTGGTGCAGCGCGTTGTTACCGGCCATGACGAAAATGGTCGCGCGGTGTTCAAATCCGAGGATTTTGAGCCGACCAAGACCATCCCCACCGGCGATGCAGCATTCTTGCTGGTGTGGACGACCGAAACCGTACCTGCTGATCTTAATGACGAAACCGACGGGCGTTTTCGTGACGCCGGTTTGACAATCAATCAGGGTTCGGTCATTCGCATCGTTGATATGCTGCCTGGCGGCGTGTCGCCGATGCACCGCACCAACAGCATTGATTATGGCATTATCCTCTCAGGAGAGGTCGAACTCGAACTCGACGACGGTGTAACCAAAACCATTCGTGAAGGCGGCATCATCGTCCAGCGCGGGACCAACCATCTGTGGCGCAATGTGACGGATAAGCCGTGCCGCATCGCCTTCATCCTGATCGAGGCCCCAGCCTATCTGCATAATGGCGCGCCCTTGCCCGAGCACAAACCGGAAGATGTGACTGCCGGTCGTGCCTGACTTTTGGGGCAAGGTTGAAGCCACTGTCCTTGATCAAATGCTGGTTCCCAGTGTCCGATTCGAAACTCTGTATGTCAGTTATCCAATTTTGGACCAGTCTGCTGCAAGTATCATAACAGGCTAACCGACAATACCGGTTAAACCGGGAAGGGTGACGGGTTCCTCGTGATCGACAGCAAAGATGTGCACTTTGGCGAGCTGAAGGTGTGGGATGATGCCAATGGCGGCGGCGTAACCGAGGCAGGCGAACTCAAAACGCTTTCCACCTCAGTTGTCCAGCATAACATATTGAAAAACAATGATAATATGCACCTGAAAGGCCAGCAGATTGGCGCTATTTCGGGTGCTAACCTATCGCAGAGACGGCGTGATTTGCTGGCTTATGCGATAGAGGCGCTGTGCGTCTCTGTTGCTCACTCGGTCGGTTGAGTTTGTATTCGTATCAGGATTGATGCTGCCTGAGGTGCGGCGAACAAATGCTCAGAATTATGGTGCGGCGCACAATAATTTTTTCATAAGTTAGATATTTCACTTGCGTTACAATTCAAACGATGTTTTTCTGCTGATCTTAGCTGAGATTCGGGGCTTCTGTTGAACGCAGAATGACCGCTGACGGGTATTCTCTACCGTCTGCGGATGGGTCTTTTTGCGTTCAGTTGATGCACTGCAACATTGATGTCTCTCTACGCTTTGGAAGAGAGCCGCGTTCATTTGGGTGATGATGTCTGAAGGTTTGCACAGGGATGGGGCACCTTCTAAATGTTGACGCGTAGACATATTTTGCAGCGATTTGGGGCAACAGGGGGTGTCGCAGTAGCTGCCGCCGCAATGCAATCATTGGGGCTTTTCGGAGTAGCGCATGCCACACCCCTGCCAGATACGCCGCGTGGATATGGCAGGGGACGTTCGGTCATTGTGCTGGGTGCCGGAATCGCCGGGTTGGTATCGGCTTACGAACTTGAGCAGCGCGGGTTTTCAGTCATTATTTTGGAGGCACGACAGCGGGTGGGCGGTCGGGCATGGACGGTGCGCGACGGCGACACAATCGAGATGATCGGCGAAGCCACGCAGACCGCCAAATTTTCCGACGGTGTCTATTTCAACGCTGGACCTGCGCGCCTACCGAGCTTTCATCAGGGTATACTGGGTTACGCAAAAAAATTTGGCGTGCCCTTGGAGGTTGAGGTGAACTCCAGCCGGTCGGCCTATGTCGTCGGTAAGGATGGCAGCAAAATCAGAATGCGTACCGCGATCAACGATACGCGCGGCCATATTTCCGAACTGCTTGCCAAGGCAGTCAATCAGGGCGCGCTCGATCAGGCATTGACGCCTGAAGACAAAGCAAAACTGCTGCCATTCCTGAAAGGCTATGGCGACCTTGAAGAGGGCTACGAATTCAGGGGTACAACGCGTTCCGGTTTTGCAACGGGCCCGGGTGCCGGGGTCTCGAGCTTTGCGACTGCTAACAACCCGACGCCGCTGAGCACCCTGCTAGCGAATGAACAGCTGCCGATGATGGGGTTTGAAGACAATCTCTACATGCAGGCAACGATGTTTCAACCGGTGGGCGGAATGGACCAGATTTCGGTAGGGATCGAACGTAATCTGAAAAGCCGTGCCATCCGCGGGGCGGAGGTCAAGCGCATCCGGCAGGACAGCAAGGGCGTTGAAGTCATTTATATGGATACCACCAGCGGTGCGGCGCTTACTGTGAAGGCAGACTACTGCGTCTGCACCATTCCCTTTCCCGTGCTTGCCAAAATCGACGCCGATTTTGCCAAGCCGGTTGCGACAGCGATTGCCGGGGTCGTTTATGACAATTCGGTCAAAGTGGCATTTGAAGCGCCCCGTTTCTGGGAGAAAGACCAAATATATGGAGGAATCAGTTTCGTTGGCGGGGAGACCAATTTGATTTGGTATCCGTCGACCGGTCTGCATAGCGAACGTGGCATGATACTTGGCTGCTACAGTTCGGGCGAATTGGGGGCGAAGTTCGCCAAACGTCCGATGGCAGAGCAGGTTGCGCTAGCACGCGGAATGATCGAAAAGGTACATCCCGGACACGGCGATGATTGCGTCAATCCGCTCACGGTAAATTGGATCAAAGTGCCTTATAGTCTGGGTCCATGGCCCAATTGGTATCCCGGCATATCAGGGCGTCAGGAGGGCCATACCGACACGCCTGCCTATCGTTTGCTCAACAAGCCCGACGGTCGCGTCGTTTTCTCCAGCGCCGCGCTTAGCCAGACTCCGGGTTGGCAGGAAGGCGCGATACAATCGGCGCATGCCGCCGTTGCCGCGCTTGCCCAGCAGATGGCGGACCGGGCCGTGACCGAACCCGCGCGCCGTGCGGCATAAAGAGCCCATTGCGATCATGGTCCGTCCCGCGACAATAGATGATGTACCTGCATTGGAGGCGCTGATTGCTGTGTCGGCGCGCGCGCTGAGTGAAGGCTATTATGATGAGGCGCAGACCGAGGCCGCGATCACCCACGTCTTTGGGATCGACAGCGAGCTGGTTGCCGACTGTACTTATCTTGTCGCTGTGGCGGGGATTGACATCGCGGGCTGCGGTGGCTGGAGCAAGCGCACAACATTGTTCGGCGGTGATCATTATGCCGCCCGCAGTTCCGGCCTGCTTGATCCCGGACGGGATGCCGCAAAAATTCGCGCTTTTTTTGTGGCTCCGGATTTTGCGCGGGCTGGGGTTGGAACCGCAATCCTCAATGCATGCGAAACAGCTGCCTTGGATGCCCGTTTCAAAAATACGGAGCTGATGGCCACCTTGCCCGGTGTGCCGTTCTATGCGGCGCACGGCTATGTCGCCGATCAGCCAATCCAACTCGATCTTGATGGGGTCGCCATCAATTTTGTGCCGATGCGCAAATCATTGGAACCCACCGCATCGCCAGCCGCGATGCGCCCGACAAAGGAGGTGCAAATCTAAACTTCCAACCGGTGACAGGCAAAAGCCAGCACCTGAAAGCCATTTGAGTTTCACGGGAACGAACCAATGTAGTCCAGGCAATAGTCATGGGTGAAACAGGGAGAGGGCTCGAAAACTTAATAGGAAATCAGGGAGCTCTATCATGAAAACTATCGGACCAGTTTCACGGACCGTAATTGCGATTGCGGGACTAGTGGCCAGCCACGCCGCGTGGGCTCAAGAGACGACAGCACCAGCCGATGAAGAATTGGCCGGCAGCGACATCATCGTCACCGGAACACGGAAAGTCGGATTAACCGCAGCCGAGAGCGCAACGCCGATCAAATTGCTGAGCGAGGAGGACATCTCGCATGTCGGGCAACCCAATCTCAATCAGGTGCTGACCCAGCTGGTACCTTCGTTTACGGCGCAGGCCTTTGGCGGGGATACCGCCAATTTGACGCTGTCTGCACGCCTGCGTGGCCTCAGCCCGAACCACACGCTTGTTTTGATCAATGGCAAGCGTCGGCACGGCACAGCAAACCTTGCCGTTCTAGGCGGGCCATTTCAGGGTGCCGCGACCGCCGACCTTGACTTGATTTCGCCTAGTTCAATCAAGCGTATCGAGGTCCTGGAAGACGGTGCTGCTGCACAATATGGTTCGGATGCCATTGCCGGCGTTATCAACATCATATTGAAGGACACAGCCGAAGGTGGCGACGGCTACATCACCGCCGGTAAGAATTACGACGTTGGCGGCGACACTTATGCCGGTACATTGCATTTCGGCACACGCGTGGGCGAAGATGGCTTCATTAATATCACCGCGTTCCACCGCTTTCATGATTTCACCCAGATTGGCGGTCTCGACCGGCGCGTAACTGATACCAATGGGGTCTTGCGCACAACGCTCAGCGCCGCCCAGCGGGCGTTATATGCAAACATTCCGGGTTTTCCTTATGTCAACAAAATCAACGGCGATGCGACGTCGAAGCTGACAAACCTGCAATTCAACGCCGGCTATGACTATGGCGATGTGGAGGTTTATTCCTTCGGCACGTACAGTAAGCGTATTGCTAGCGCCTATGAAAACCTGCGCGTGCCCGACCGCATATTGGGTTCACCGGTGTTGGGCGTGGGTGGCGTTCTTGGTGCGGCCGGCACTACGATCCCGTTCCCTATCGGCTTCAGCCCACGTGAAGGTATCCGTGAAGATGATTATTCGATCACCGGCGGCGTCAAGGGCACTTTGAGCGGCTTCACCTATGACTTCAGCACGACCTACGGCGAAGACAAAAACCTGATCTACACGCTCGATTCAGCAAACCGGTCGCTGTTCATTGACACCGGGTTCACGCCGTTCGACTTCTACAACGGCTTTTTCAAGGCGACTGAATTTACGGCCAACGCCGATTTCAGCACTGAGGTCGAGGCGGGGATGGCGGAGCCGCTGAATGTCGCATTCGGACTTGAATACCGCAAAAATACCTATGAGATAGGCGCAGGCGATGCAGGATCAATCTATAAGGAAGGTGGGCAGTCATACCCCGGTTTCCGCCCGTCCGATGCGGGATTTAACTCGCGCAATAACAAATCGATCTATCTCGACATCTCGGCAACGCCGGTCGATGGGCTCTTGCTCGACGGCGCTGTTCGTTATGAGGATTATTCCGATTTCGGCAGCAACTGGATTTTCAAAGGCACAGGCCGTTATGATTTCTCGGAAAGCTTTGCCCTTCGCGGCACAGTATCGACCGGCTTTCGCGCACCGACCATGGCAGAATCTTTCTACTCAGCCACCAACGTGTCGCCGACAGCAGCCTTTGTTCAGCTTCCTGCCAACTCGGCCGCTGCCAAGGTCGTCGGTTTCCAAAATCTAAAGCCCGAAAAATCGACCAACTTTAGCATCGGTACGGTCATCCAACCGGCCCCCGATGTGACGATCACACTCGACGCCTATCAGGTGAAGATCACGGACCGTATCGTTGGCACGGGGTCGATCTTTGGCAGCGGCGGGGCGGTTAACTTTCCGATCGTCACCGCGGCGATTATCGCCAATGGCAACATCCTTGATCCGACCGTCACCCAGACCGGCATCAACATCTTTACCAACGGCGCCGACACCCGCACCCGCGGGGTGGAGTTGACGGCGAGCTATTTGATGGATGTCGGCACCGGCAGCATCGCGTGGACATTGTCGGGCAATTACAATGAAACCAAGATTACCCAATTGGTTGCGGCACCAGCGACGCTCACCGACCCGGGTACCGGACAGCCGATCCCGTTGTTCGACACCGGAACGCAAAGCAATCTGGAAACCGCGTCGCCCAAGTTGAAGGTCATCGGGTCCGGGACATTGACGCTTGGCGACCTCACGATAATCGCGCGGGGGACAGTCTTTGGCAAGACGTCAAACTTCACCAGCCCCAACGGTGGTACATACTACAAGCAGACAATCGGAACCGCTGTGATCGCCGATCTGGAGTTGAGCTATAAGCTGACCGAAGAACTTGAGGTGTCATTGGGGGCGAACAATCTGTTCAACAAGAAACCACCAACGGTTGCGCTGGTGCCGGGAACGACCAGCTTCACGCTCGTCAATGGCGGCAACGTCTTGGACGCACCGCTTACGTTCAGCCCTTATGGCATCAACGGCGGCTATTATTATGCACGGCTCGGATTTAAATTCTGACACATCCGTGACACTGGAACTCGGTAGCGCCTTTGGTGGCGTTGCCGAGACCAGCCATGAAAAGGAGATGAATATAGTGAATGCATCTATTAAAATCGCGACACTGGCCGCCGTCGCGTGTCTAGCGTCGCCGGTTGCAGCCAAGCCTGTCGCCCAACCGATAGTCCGCCACACCAACCCGCCGCCAGCGATCATATTGGGCGGTGTTACCATTCCGCCGGGTGCAGAAATCATTATGCTCAGCGGCCAGTTGGCGTCGCCTATCGACCCAGCTAAAACTGACAGCATTGAAGCCTATGGCGATACCAAAACGCAAACTATCAGCACGTTCAACAAGATCAAGGCTGCGCTCGAAAAATTGGGCTATTCGATGTCGGATGTCATCAAGCTGACAGTATTCGTTACTGGCGACCCTAAATTAGGCGGTAAGATGGATTTCGCGGGCTTCAACGCAGGATATAAGGAATTCTTCGGCACCGCAGAAAACCCCAACCTAGTTGCACGTTCAACGGTTCAGGTCGCAGGGTTGGCCGGCCCCAACTTCCTGATTGAGATTGAAGCGATTGCAGCCAAGGTACCCCAAAAGAAATAGCTGCATTTGCCGGCCAAGCTGCAAGAAAGCGCGGTAAGGGCGCGGTCAATTCAAATGCACCTATCGTCAATCGGCCCGATTTAGTGCGCTGGGTACCAGCTCATTACCATCTCATATCTCCATTACGGTGACAACATCACCGTAATAGTCGGCAGCTAAACCGCCGCAGCAGATGGAGCTATAATCGCAATGCAGTGAATCGCGGAGTCATGTTTGCGCTGTCGCCGTCGAAGCGTTGCGGACACAAGCCTTTAACATAAAGCCGAGTGGCGAATAACGGTTTAGCACCAACGCCAATCGACCCCTTACAGGCTACGTTGCCCCGGGGTCGATTGTCCGACAAACATGGACAATCCATCATACAGCGCGGCAAGATCGTCATCATCAATGCAATATGGCGGCATCACATAGACAGTGTTGCCAAGCGGACGCAGCAGCAAGTCACGCCCCGCGAAGAACGACAGCAGTTTAGGAGCAATTGCAGCAAGGTAGCCGCTATTTTCAACCTCAAGGTCAACCGCGGTGATTGTACCTATTTGCCGCGCGCCGCTAATACCGGGCAGTGCGGCTATGCCAGCGAGCGCTGCGCTTTGCCGCGCTGCAAGCTGGGCAACCCGCCTCAGTACCGGCTCGTCTCGCCAGATGGCCAGATTGGCATTGGCCGCAGCGCATGCAATCGGGTTCGCGGTATAGCTGGACGAATGATAAAAAAGCTTGGCCCGACTTTCCGAATAATGCGCGTCATAGATTGCGGGTGATGCCATCGTCACAGCGAGCGGAATAGCGCCGCCGGTCAGTCCTTTGGACAAGCATAAAATGTCCGGTACCACCTCAGCCTGCTCACAAGCGAGAAGTGTGCCGGTGCGGCCCCATGCGGTCATTACTTCATCGGCGATAAATAGCACTTTGTGCCGAGCGCAAATCGCCCGCATTTCCGCTAGCACCCACGCGGGATAGATCAGCATACCGCCCGCACCGAGGATCAGCGGTTCGACGATGAACGCGGCAGGTAACTGGCTGCGGCAGAGCGCATCGAGTGCGTCGAGCGAGGCTTGCTCCCGTCCGGGGGTCGGAAACGGTATCTGGCTTACATCAAACAGCAACTCGGCATAGGCCCGGTTGAACACGCCGCGCGCGCCAACCGACATCGCGCCAATGGTGTCACCGTGATAGCTATGCTCCATCACAACAATCTGGTGTCGCGGCTCGCCGCGATTGGTCCAGTAGCCCAGCGCCATTTTGAGTGCGACTTCGACGCTGGTCGAACCGCTGTCGGAAAAGAATACATAATCAAGCGGGCTTGGCATCATATCGACGAGCGCGCGCGCCAGCGTTTCTGCCGGTTCATGCGTCCATCCGGCAAAGATGATCTGGTCGAGCTTTCCGGCCTGTTCGGCAATCGCTGCCATGATACGCGGATGGCTATGGCCATGTGTCGTGACCCACCATGACGAAATACCGTCAATGATCCGCCTGCCATCATCGGTAAATAGCGCAGCACCTTCGCTGCGCACCACCAGCGGGATCGGCACCCCGAGCCCATGCTGGGTGAACGGGTGCCAAACCGGGCTGTGCGTCATGTGAAATCGGCCAAGTTAAAGTTGGCAGCAAACGCGGCACTCAGCGTCTTGGCGTTGAGCAATGGCAGGCGGGGGAGGCGACCCAATTTTTTAACGCCGGAGATTTCGCAGATCACTTCCTCGCTGTCCTGATGCATGTCGCCGATAAACGCGATGCCGTGGATTGGCACGCCTCGCGTACGCAACGCTTCGATTGTCAAAAGACTGTGGTTGATGGTGCCGAGCGCAGTACGCGAGACAATGACTACCGGTTTTTGCCACCCGGCAAACAGATCAGCATGCAGCAGCCCAGGTGACAAGGGAACGAGAGCACCGCCCGCTCCTTCGACGATGAGCGGGCCGGACATAACTGGTAATGCCAGGCGTGCTGGATCAATTACCACGCCGTCGATAGTCGCAGCTCGGTGCGGCGAGCAGGGGGTGGTCAACCGGTAAGCCTCGGGCAGGATATGCTCAGGCGGTAGCCCCGACAGGCGTGCCACGGTTTGCGCATCGCTGCCTTCCATCAATCCGGCTTGAACTGGTTTCCAGTAATACCCGTCCAACGCGCCAACCAGTGCGGCGGCAAATATCGTTTTACCGACATCGGTATCGGTGCCGGTGATAATGAAAGTCCGGCTCACGTCAGTGCTGCTTCGATTGCTTGAGCGAGACCCGCTATATCATCATGCGTTACGTTGAGCGTGATTGAAACCCGCAGCCGGGCGGTGCCTGCCGGGACTGTTGGCGGACGAATGCCGCGCACGTCATAACCAGCCTTCTGGAGGCCCCGCGCAACCGTCATCGCCCGCGCGTCATCGCCGATGATAACCGGCAATATTTGTGACGCACTGATGCCAGCACCTAACGGGACCAGCCGTGCACGCGCGTCAGCGGCAAGCGCTGACAAGCGGACGCGGCGTTCGGGTTCGTTTGCTAAAATGCGGAGTGCCTCGCGCACCGCGCTCGCCATCAATGGCGAGGGTGCGGTCGAAAAAATGAAACCGCGGCCTCGGTTGATTAGAAACTCGCGCACAATCGCAGGGCCGGTCAGTAAGGCACCTTCGCAGCCCAGAGCTTTACCGCACGTGTGTAAGCTGATGATATTGTCCCGCCCGTCCAGATGCGCACCCAAACCGCGCCCGTCAGGTCCGAAGACGCCAGTTGCATGGGCTTCGTCGATGACCAGGAAAGCATCGTGGTCGCGCGCGAGCACAGCAAGATCATCAAGCGGTGCCAAGTCACCATCCATACTGTAGAGGCTTTCGACAGCAATCCACACGCGCCCTAGGCCGCCTTGTCTCCGCCACTCGTCGATAGCGTCACGGAACGCGCCAACATCATTATGCGCGGCGGCGACCGATGCGGCGCGCCCGAGCTTCAATCCTTCATGAACGCTCGCATGGATCAGTGCATCATAGACGACGAGATCACCGCGTTGCGGCAGGCTGGCGAACAAAGCGGCGTTGGCTGCAAAGCCGCTGGAAAAAAACAGGGTAGATTCGGTGCGGAAGAATGTTGCCGCTTCTTCTTCGAGCGTTTCATGTTCGGAATGGTTACCCCGCAACAGCCGCGAACCGCCTGAACCGACGGGCACGCCACGTGCAATGGCATCGCTAATCGCGGCCTTGATACGCGTTGATTCGGCTAGACCCAGATAGTCGTTCGACGAAAAATCGATTCCTTCCTGTGCAATCAAACGCCGATATCGCCCCCGCGCGGAGAGCTCGCTGAGCTGACGTCTGTGCGCATCATGCAGCATTGGTGATGGTTCGATCATGCCGGTCCCGTAACGTCAATTTGGCATAAAGCGAGATCAAAAAACGTCGCTTTCCGTTGTATCGGCAAAAACCCGCAAAGCGGAGTAGTTCCAGCCCAGATACTCGCCAATCTCATTCATAGCCTTTGCAATGCAGATCACCTCAAAGCTGTCATTTCAACAATCGGGTGACGCGCGCAGGAGGATCACAGTGGCAAAAACTACGATCGTAACTCGAACCGGCTCACGAGAGGATATCGAAGCGCCAGATGGAATTGCAGGGGGCTGTCAAAAGGATGGCTGGGGGCGTGATGGGCTGCTAGCCTGCTTGGAATGAGCAAGGCTGATAATCCGTTCCGATATTTGCATTCGTCACCCGAGATCATCCATCTGGTCGAGATGATGTATGTGCGTTTTCCGCTGCCTCTGCGGAACGTTGAGAACCTGCTTTTCGAGCGCGGGATCGACATCTGTCACGAGACTGTGAGGTTGTGGTGGAACTGGTTTGGTCTAATGTTTGCCAGTGAAATACGTTGGCAGCGTGCCTCGCGCCTGCGAGAGGTGAAGTGAAAATTGGGGCCGGCTCAGGAGCAAGTCGGCCCCAGTTGCGCCAATTTGCGACTGAGCATGCCGGTAGCGGGATGTAGGGCATGTCGCTCGTCCGCCGGATCCTGTCAGCCGCGAGTTTTGGCGGGAACGGCGAGAGTTTGCCGCGCGTCGAACGTGCCAATCCGCTAAAGACGGGTGAGCGACTTCTGTAACTTGCGCCGCCGATAGCTTGCTGTTCCCCCGCGTTCCCGGACCATGGGCGGCACCAAAGATTACGAAGTGAGCGCGCCATGCGTCTTTATAACTAGCGGTCCGGCGTTGATGGGCGACGCCTATGGAGAGAATTATGTTGGAATTACGCAACATCACCGTAATGCCCGTAATTGAATGTAATCTCTCGCGATGTGGCAGTTGGAACTGCTCGACATTGCCTTTTGGTAGCGCTACCATCAATGCAATCACAAGAGAGGAACGACATGGGAATGGTGACCCGCCGCACGGCGTTGATGATGGCGGCCGTCGCCGCGGCATTGCGCGTCCCGAATGCTTTGGCGCGGGTCGCTGCAGGCTCGCCTCACACGCAAAACCGACTTTGGTATCGACGTCCCGCCGCGACCTGGAATGAGGCGCTGCCCGTCGGCAATGGCCACATGGGGGCAATGCTGTTCGGTCGTGTAGGACAAGAGCGGCTCCAACTTAACGAAAACACGCTATGGGCCGGTGCACCCTATTCGCCCGAGAATCCTGACGCACGCGAAGCGTTGCCGCTGGTCCGTGCCCTGATCGATGCCGGCCGATACCAGGATGCCGACAAGCTTGCCAGCGAGCGGATGATGGCCAAGCCGTTATGGCAAATGTCCTACGGCACGCTCGGCGATCTGCTGCTCACTTTTCCGGATGCAAAGGTGCCCGATGACTACGAGCGAGACCTCGATATAGCCAATGCCATCGCGACGGTAGGCTATCGAAGTGGCGCAGCGCGCTTCCGTCGTGAACTGTTCGCCTCGGCACCCGATGGTGTCATTGTTCTGAGGCTTGAGGCGAAAGCGGGGCGGATCAGCTTCGCGCTCGACCACCGCGGTCCCCGCAACGTCGATTATCCTTCGCCTGACTACGACGGCCCTGCCACCGCGACGGTTTCGACCGGTGCCATCGACTGGCTGATGCGTGAGAATTCCGCCGATTCTGCCGCTGGCGTTGTGATTGCGCCGGATGGCTCTGGCGCAATGCTCGTTACCGGTCGTAACGCGGCCGGTTCGGGTGTTCCATCCGGCCTCACCTACGCGATCCGCGTGCAGATCGTGGGAGATGGCGCGATCGATGCGACCGAACGCGGGTTGACGGTGCGCGATGCCACATCGGTTACGCTGCTGATCTCGGCAGCTACCAGCTACATCGACTATCGCGATACCGGTGGCGATCCCGTGGCCAAGGTCCGCGAGGCCACCAGAGCAGCCGCGCGGAAGAGCTACGCAGCGCTACGGCGCCGCCACGTCGCCGATCACCGTGCATTGTTCGATCGCTTCAGGATCGACCTCGGTTACACTTCGTCGGCAGGGCGGCCCACCGATACGCGTATTGCCGAAGGCGATACCTCCGACGATCCCGCGCTCGCCGCACTCTACACACAATATGCGCGCTATTTGATGATTGCCTCGTCACGCATCGGCGGGCAGGCGGCCAACTTGCAGGGCCTATGGAACGAAGGGCTCAATCCCCCTTGGGGTAGCAAGTACACGATCAACATCAATACCGAGATGAATTATTGGCCCGCCGACCCGACCGCATTAGATGAATGTGTTGAGCCGCTGTTGAGGATGGTCGAGGAGATGGCGGTTACGGGCGCGAAAACCGCGCGCGCCATGTACGGCGCCAATGGCTGGGTGGCACACCACAATACCGATCTGTGGCGAGCGACCGCGCCTATCGACGGCCCCTTCGCTGGCCTGTGGCCATGCGGCGGCGCGTGGCTATGCAACACACTATGGAACCATTGGGACCATGTTCGGGACGATGCACTGTTGGAGAGGCTCTATCCGCTCCTCGCGGGTGCCTCGCAATTCTTTCTCGATACGTTGGTGGAGGATCAAAAAGGTCGCGGGCTCGTCACTTCACCGTCGATTTCGCCGGAGAACCAGCATCCGTTCGGTTCGGCGGTTTGCGCAGGCCCGGCGATGGATCGGCAAATCGTCCGCGACCTATTTGACAATACGATGACCGCCGGACAGCGCCTCAAGCGCGATCCGGCGCTGATCGGCCTAATCGGTAAGGCCCGCATGCGCATAGCTCCCGATCGAATCGGCGCAACGGGCCAGTTGCAGGAATGGCTGGACGATTGGGACATGAATGCGCCCGATATTCATCACCGCCATGTTTCACACCTGTACGCCGTCTACCCCAGTGGCCAGATCAACGTTCGCGACACGCCTGCGCTGATCGACGCGGCCAAGGAAACGCTACGTCAGCGCGGCGATCTGACAACCGGATGGGGCACGGCATGGCGTGCCTGCCTCTGGGCCCGCATGGGCGACGGCGAGCATGCGCATCGCATCCTGCTCGGCCTGCTCGGCCCCCGACGCACTTACCCGAATCTGTTCGACGCACACCCTCCGTTCCAGATCGATGGCAATTTCGGCGGAGCGGCTGCAATCGTCGAGATGATCGCGCAGTCATGGGGCGGCGAGGTTCGCCTTCTACCCGCGTTACCGTTGGCATGGCCTAATGGTAGCGTTCGCGGGATGCGGTTGCGCGGGGGCCTGACGCTTGATCTTATCTGGCGCGGCAGCAAGGTCGAGAGCTTCGTCCTGCGCGGCAAGCCGGGTCAGGAAGTGCAGCTCTGGAGTTCGGGCAAAGTGCAGCGTGTCACACTGGATGCAATGGGTTTGCACCGACACCAATCGACGATCGCGTAGAGCGCCGTCCAGACATGACACGTGCAATAACCCCTAAACTCCATCAAGCACTGGCAATGTAGGATTTGATTTGAGACTCTTCCACCTTCGCTGCAGCTTCTGCGAACAAGCATGCTCTTTCAAACCGTTGATCTCGTCCTTCCTCTCCCGAAACCGGCGGCAAACTAACGTTCCCTTCAATAAACTTCTGTAAACTTTGGACCTGCCGATCTCGTTGCAACTATAGTGGCCTACCGAGTCGGTGACACATCATCCCAGTAAAGTCGCATCGGATTGTCGATGAGGAGTTTGTGCTGCAATGCATCAGTCACTGCAATCCGTGGTATCATGTCCACCAGATGGCCGTCGTCGGGGATGTTGGTTTCCATGTTGGGATGCGGCCAGTCGGTGCCCCACAGCACGCGGTCGGAATAGTCTTCAACCAGCGGCCGGACGCTGCGGGCAAAGTCGTTCCATGGGGACCCGCCCGCATCAAGCCGGTCCGGACAGGTGGCCTTGAACCAGATATCATCGCGGCTGTCGAGAAGGCGACGAAAGGCTTTCATATCTGGCCCGTCCGGCCCTTGCGAGACATCTGGCCGCCCCATATGGTCGATTACTACCGAAACGGGGAGGGCATCGATAAAGGCCCTCATCTCTTCCAGAATGTCGGCTTCGAAGTAAATGACGACATGCCAACCTATGGGCAAACGCCGTGCGAGGTCCAAAAACTTGTCCTTCGGCGCGTCGTCAACCAGCCGCTTCAGGAAGTTGAAGCGCACGCCGCGAATGCCGCCATCGTGGAGCGTGTGCAGATCGGCCTGGGAAATGGCCGGATCAACCACCGCCACGCCGCGCGCCATACCATTTGACCGGGCAATCGCGTTCAACGTCGCCGCATTGTCAGTGCCGTGGCAGCTGGCCTGAACGACAACATTGCGGGTGAAGCCGAGATGATCACGGAGCGCAAACAGCATATCCGGCCCGGCGTCCTCTGGCAGATATTTGGCCTTAGGGCTGAACGGGAACTCCGCCATTGGCCCGAACACATGGCAGTGCGCATCGACCGCACCAAGCGGCGGCGTGTAGCGCGGCTTGGACGGATTGCCGAGCCAACTCACAATCCGATTGTGCTGAGCCTGTCGAAGCATCATCCGAAAACCATTCCGTCCCTCAATTTGCGCGCAGTGCGCAGAAGTGCCGCCGATATGACCGCGCCTGCCTCATCCAGTTCGAGCACGCAGCTCATTTCACCGGTCGGATGCTCAACCGACAGCGTCTTGCGCGTGCCATCGGGAACATTCGCTACCTCCGCCGCCGGTGACCCCGGAATGAGGCAGGCGGTTGCCACGCTGACCGCGCCGAGCACACCGATGGTGGCATGCGCGCGGTGGGGGATGAAGCTGCGCACTGTTACCGCGCCGCCGTTCCGGGGCGGGGCAACCAGCATCATCTTGGGGACCGATTTCTCCTTCACATCGCCCAGGTTCATGGCGCTGCCCACCGCCAGCCGTATTGCCTCGATCTTCGCCTTCAACTCGGTGTTCGCATCCAGCGAGTCGCGATCCTCATAGCCGGTGATGCCGACATCTGCCGCCTTCATCACCACACAGGGCATGCCGTTGTCGATCAGGGTCACAGGCACGCCGTTCACCACATCCACTGCGTTTCCGGTCGGCAGCAACGCGCCGCAGCTTGAACCGGCGGTATCGCGAAATTCGAGCGGAACCGGCGCATGGGAACCCGGAACACCGTCGATCCTTGCTTCACCAGCGTAGGTCACGCCGCCGCCCGGCGTTTGTACCGTGGCGACCGCAACCTGTCCGGTGTTTTCCATGAAGATGGTGACATTGGTTTCCTGCGGCTGTGCGGTAACCAAGCCGCGTTCAATTGCAAAGGGGCCAATGCCGGCGAGGATATTGCCGCAATTCTGCGCATCGGTCACAATGGCTTGATCGACAAAGACTTGCAGGAAGAGGTAATCAACATCGACGCCCTCGCGTGCTGACTTGCTGACCACCGCGATCTTGCTGGTCAGCGGGTCTGCCCCGCCCATTCCGTCAATCTGGTTGGGGTCGGGGGAACCCATGATGCGCAACAAGAGGGCATCGCGTGCTGTGGTATCGGCGGGCAGGTCGTCCTTCAGGAAATAACCGCCTTTAGATGTCCCCCCACGCATCCACATACAGCGGACGCCAACCTCAGACATATTTCAAACCCATCTCGGCAAGCTTTTCGCGCATCTTGTACATGTCGAGCCCAAGCTCGCCCGCTGCCAATCTTGCGCGCTTGTCACCTTCATTGTCTTCACGTGCCTGGGCAGCTTTCAGCACCGCTTCTGCCTTGCCGCGCGGCACGACGCACACGCCATCATCATCGGCGACAATCACGTCACCCGCTTCGATATGCGCGCCTGCGCAGATCACCGGGACATTGACCGAGCCGAGCGATGCCTTGATCGTACCTTGGGCAAACACAGCCTTTGACCAGACGGGGAAATTCATTTCCGTGAGGTCTTTGACGTCGCGGATACCGGCGTTGATGATCAGGCCGCGACAACCGCGCGCTATTGCTGAAGTTGCCAGCAAATCGCCAAAATATCCGTCCTCGCAAGGGGAGGTTGGCGCGATCACCAATATGTCGCCTTCCTTTAACTGCTCGATAGCGACGTGCACCATCCAGTTGTCGCCCGGTGGCGCCGAAATGGTGACGGCGGAACCGGCAATACGTGCGCCGGGATAAATGGGCCGCATATAGCTGGCGAGCAAGCCGGTCCGCCCTTGCGCCTCATGCACCGTGGCCACACCGCAAGCACCAAGCCTGTCGATTACATCGGCGGCGGCGCGGTCGATATTCTGGACGACGATTCCGGTCATTTGGGACTCCTGCAATTGCCAAGTTGAGTGAAGTTTACAGTTACGAAAGGCAAGACGGAATGATGGCTTTCCTATTAGTTTATGCTAATCCTGTAGGATATGCTGGTCTGGAATCTGAACCTTCGCCATCTTCGGGCGCTCGCCAGCATCGCGCGTTTGGGCAGCATTTCTGCGGCTGCCGAGGCCATCAACCTGACCCAACCCGCTATCACCCAGGCGCTTGCGAAACTCGAATCGCAATTGGGCCAGCCATTGTTTGAACGCCGCCCCGACGGGATGATCGCGAATGCCGCTGCCGAACTGTTAACCCCCCGTATCGAGAGAGCGCTCGGCTTTATCCATTCGCCCCGGGTCACGATGGCGCAGTTGCGCGCGCTCATCATGCTGGCAGACAGCGGCAGCTATGCCGGCGCCGGTGTTGCTGCGGGTCTTGCCCAACCGTCGCTGCACCGTGCCATTGGCGACCTGTCGTTGGCGCTCAAACGGACTCTGGTTGAGCGGCGGGGCAAGGGCATCGCGCTTACCGAACAAGGCAAACGTACAGTCCGCGCCTTCCGATTGGCGCGCGCAGAGTTGGAGGCTGGCCTGACCGAGCTTGCATCGCTGCAAGGCCGCGAGACCGGGCGCATCGCGGTGGGCGCGATGCCTTTATCCCGCGCGCGCCTGCTGCCCGCCGCGACCTCTGCATTTCACCGCCAATATCCCGATGTGCGGATCAGCATCGTTGAGGGCTCGTTTCAGGAATTGATCGAACCACTTCGCGACGGAGAGCTTGACCTCATTATCGGCGCACTTCGCGACCCTTCACCGGGTGAGGACGTAGTGCAACGGGCGCTGTTTGAGGACCGACCTGTGGTGCTTGGTCGTGTGGGACATCCGTTGAGCAAGGCGCTCGCGTCAATTGCGTCAATGGCCCAATTTCCTTGGATAGTCCCCGCCCCCAGCACACCGTTGCGCGAGCAATGGGAGAAGATGTTTACCGATGCAGGATTGCCCCCGCCCAAAGTACCGATAGAATGTGGCTCGGTCATCACCATCCGTCAAATCCTGCTCGACAGCGACTTTTTGACCCTGTTGTCGCCCGATCAGGTTGCGGTGGAACTGGAGGCCGGTTGGCTGACCAAAATAGCGGACACACCCCATGGTTTGACCCGGACAATCGGTATCACAACGCGCAACGAATGGCGGCCAACGGGGATGCAGGACGCCTTCGTTATATCGCTACGGGATGTAGCCGGGCAGAGTTGAATTCGTTAAAGCTTATACCCCCAACACCCTTTGTATTGGCAGGATTTGATCCACCATCGTAGCGCCGTTCATATGGTGCTACCACTAACTCTTATTGGCTATGGCGAAGCGGGGCGGACTTTTGCGCGAGCGGCGGGGTGGAAACGTCAGGCGCGGGTTTTTGATATCAAAACCGACGCTCCTCCGACGCGGGACGTTATGCTGGCAGATTATGCTGCGGATGGCGTAACGCCTTGCGAAAATCTGGGCGATGCTTTCGATGGAAGCGGCGCCATATTGAGCCTTGTAACCGCCGATCAAGCAGCGGTTGCTGCGGCAAATGCTGCGCAGCATATTTCGGCAAATGCTCTGTTTTTTGATATGAATTCGGTTGCGCCGGACACAAAGCGCGAAGCAGCAACGCTAATCGACGCTGCCGGTGGGCGTTATGTCGATGTGGCGGTGATGGCGCCGGTCGATCACATGCGGTTGGCCGTGCCTTTGCTGCTATCGGGGCCATATGCAGAAGATGGTGCGGCGGCACTGACCGTGCTCGGTTTTACCAATGTCCGTGTGGTCGTGGGTGATGTCGGCCGGGCGTCGTCGATCAAGATGATCCGCTCGATCATGGTCAAGGGCCAGGAAGCGTTGACCGCCGAAATGATGCTGGCGGCAGGCAAGGCGGGCGTGGTTGATGAAGTGCTGAATTCGCTCGGAGAGGGCTGGCGCGAAAAGACGGACTATAATCTTGAGCGTATGAAAACGCATGGGATACGCCGTGCTGCCGAGATGGAAGAAGTCGTCAAAACGCTTGTAGCATTAGGCATAGAACCGTTGATGACCAATGGAACGATAGTGAGACAAAGTGAGATGGCAGCATGACCCTCATCATCGATTGCCACGGCCATTATACGACCGCGCCTGCAGCGCATAACGACTGGCGCGATTTGCAAAAGGCGGCGTTCAAGGCGGGGGAGGGCATGCCCGCCTATCCAGTGATTTCGGACGACGAAATCCGCGAAACGCTGGAAACGAACCAGATTCGGCTACTGAAAGAACGCGGCGCGGACATGACGATATTTTCGCCGCGCGCTTCGGCCATGGCCCCGCATGTCGGGGACGAGGGCGTCGCGCTCGCTTGGGCGCGGGTAAACAATGATCTGATAAAGCGCTGCGCTGACCTCTATCCTGATATTTTTGCGCCAGTGTGCATGTTGCCGCAATCGCCTGCTGCCGATATGCAAGGCTCGATTGCCGAGCTCCAGCGCTGCGTTGATATGGGCTTTATCGGCTGCAATCTGAATCCTGATCCCGGCGGCGGGCATTTCAAACATCCGCCGCTGACCGACCGCTTCTGGTATCCGTTTTACGAGAAGATGGTTGAGCTAGATGTACCCGCGATGATCCATGTTTCGGGGTCGTGCAACCCCGGTCTCCATGCGACCGGGGCTTATTATATCGCAGCGGACACCATTGCCTTCATGCAGCTGATAGAGGGCGACTTGTTCAAGGACTTCCCGGCTCTGCGTTTCATCATCCCGCACGGCGGCGGCGCGGTCCCCTATCATTGGGGGCGGTATCGCGGGTTGGCGGACATGCTCAAAAAACCCGATCTGGCGGGGCATGTGATGAATAATGTGTTCTTCGACACGTGCGTTTATCATCAGCCGGGGATTAATTTGCTCGCCGATGTGATCGACAACAAGAACATATTGTTCGGCAGCGAAATGGTCGGTGCGGTGCGCGGCATTGATCCGACCACAGGCCAATATTTCGATGATACCAAGCGCTATGTCGATGCGCTCGACATCAGCGCGGACGAAAAGCATATGATTTTCGAAGGCAATGCCCGGCGGGTCTTCCCCCGGCTTGACGCCCTACTGAAAGGCCGCGGACTATGAAGCAGGACATCCACGAATATCTCGCCGAGCTGGAAGACATTCCCGGCACTCGCGTGTTCACGGCGGCCCGCGCCCGCAAGGGTTATTGGCTCAACCAGTTCGCGATGAGCCTGATGACGGCGGAAAACCGCGAACGCTGGAAAGCGGATGAGCGCAAATATCTCGAAGACTGGCCAATGTCGGATGAGCAGAAGGAAGCCATTCTCGCGCGCGATTATAATCGCTGCCTCGATCTGGGCGGCAATGTCTATTTCCTCGCCAAGGTGTTTTCGACCGATGGCCTGAGCTTTGCGGAGGCCGTTTCAACCATGACGGACATGACCTTTCCCGAATATCGGGACATGATGATGCAGGGCGGACGTTCAGCCGAAGGCAACCGTTCGATCCAGGCCAACCGCGCCGCCGCAGACAAAATGGGGAGCAACTGATATGGCCCGTATTACCGCAGGTGTCGGCAGCAGCCATGTGCCTCTGCTGGGTGTCGCAGTCGACCAGGGCAAGTGGCAGGACGATTATTTCGGACCAATCTTCGCGGGCTATGAATGGACCCGCGAGTGGGAAAAGACCGAGAAGCCCGATGTCGTTATCCTAGTCTATAACGACCATGCGTCGGCATTTGACGCAAACATAATCCCAACCTTCGCGATAGGTTGTGGCGAGCGGTATAAGCCTGCAGACGAAGGCTGGGGGCCACGCGCTGTACCCGATGTTGAGGGGCATGCCGATCTTGGCTGGCATATCGCACAAAGTTTGATCCTCGATGATTTTGACATGACCATCATCAATGAAATGGATGTCGATCACGGCCTGACTGTGCCGATGAGCATGATGTTTGGTCAGCCCGAAAAATGGCCAGTGAAGGTTGTGCCGCTTGCCGTCAACGTCGTCACCTATCCGGTCCCTTCGGGCAACCGCTGCTGGGCGCTGGGCGAGGCGATCAAACGCGCGGTCGAAAGCTTCCCCGAAGATCTGAATGTGCAGATCTGGGGTACGGGCGGGATGAGCCATCAGTTGCAGGGGCCACGCGCCGGTCTGCTGAACAGGGAATGGGACAACAAGTTCCTCGACGCGCTGATCGGCGACAGCGATGCGGCGCGCCTTATTCCGCACATCGAATATCTGCGCGAAACCGGCAGCGAAGGCATTGAAATGGTGATGTGGCTGATCATGCGTGGCGCGCTGGGCAAGGCAACCAAATGCCTGCACCGCCATTATCATATCCCATGCAGCAACACGGCCATCGGACATATCGTATTGGAGCCAGTTGCATGAGAATAGCATTGGCGGGCGCAGGCGCGTTCGGGGAAAAGCATCTGGACGGATTGAGGCTGATTGACGGAGTCGAGATTACTTCGATCATCAGCCGCACTGGTGAACAGGCAGCGGCGGTCGCTGCAAAATATGGTGCGAAGCATAGTTCGACCAATTTGGAAGATGCGCTGGCGCGTGACGATGTGGACGCTGTTATCCTGTGCACGCCGACGCAGATGCATGCCGATCAGGCCATTGCCTGCATGAACGCGGGCAAGCATGTGCAGGTCGAAATCCCGCTGGCGGATAGTTGGGCGGCATCACAGGCCGTGCTAGACAAGCAACAGGAAACCGGCCTTGTCTGCATGGTCGGCCATACGCGCCGGTTTAATCCATCGCACCAATATATCCACAACCGGATTGTAGCGGGCGAGTTCAACATTCAGCAAATGGACGTCCAGACCTATTTCTTCCGCCGCAAAAATATGAACGCCAAGGGCGAGGCGCGGAGCTGGACCGACCATCTTCTCTGGCACCATGCCGCGCATACTGTCGATTTGTTCGCTTATCAGGCAGGCCCGATTGTTAAGGCCAATGCGATTGAAGGCCCGCACCATCCGGAGCTGGGTATCGCGATGGACATGTCGATCCAGCTGAAGGCTGAAAGCGGCGCGATCTGCACGCTC
>JANOHL010000070.1:0-1739 GCA_031406495.1 Sphingomonadales bacterium
TTTCTGGAACAGGAAGGCACGCTCGCCGAATTTCAGGCGCAGGCGATCAAGAAAGTCATCGCCTCACAACACTCCGTCACCCTGAACTTGTTTCAGGGTCTTAATGGCAGTCCTAAGCCACCACCGCCAAAAAAGTAAGACCCTGAAACAAGTTCAGGGTGACGGGAAGGGGATGAGCGTTGGACTTAACAGAGCTAGTCGAAACCTGTAAGTAATGGTTATGACGGACAACAAACATCGCGGCTCGACGCTCGACAGCTTTCTGGAAGAGCAAGGTTTGCTTACCGACATGGGCAATCGCTTCGTTCAAATTAGGAAGGCATTTGAGATGAAAGATGGCGCTGGAGATTTCGCAATCGCCGTCGAGTCACTGTCACAAGCCGATGGCGATGGCTGGATTGCGCGCGTTCCGTCGCTGCCCGGCTGCATGGGCGATGGCGAGACGCCCGAAGAGGCACTGGCCAATGCAGAACGTGCCATCGAGGAGTGGCTGGACGCCGCCAAGGCGCTTGATCGTGACTTGCCTTCAGCTAATTAGCATTGTGTCCCTGAACTCCGATCATCAAAATTCATGAAATGAGTGTAGTTTTGTAGCCACAAGCTGGGCGGCCTCTACGTCGGTTGCATTGGGTTCTCGAATGTTGCCATGCGCGATGTCATCCCGAACCTTTTTAAGCCTAGCGAATGTTTCGACATCTTCTTCTGTAAGATGCTTCCATAGGAAGCTAGCACACCACAAAAATCGGTCCCTGAGGTTAGGCCATTTTTTTACCTCTCGAAGAAAAGACAATTCCTTCGTCCATGATTTGGTTTGGTTCGCCGAGAGCTGACTTACACACTGCTCGTGATCGATCGTGCCGAATGATGAATGGGTAATTATTTCGATCGAAAGAAAAAAGTACAAAAACTTTTTCAACAAGTCCCTTTCCATAAGCGCAAGATGAAAAAAGGAAGCTGATTTGCCATCAATCTGGGCTGAGATTTTTGGAACGCGCCTTAAGGCTTTACGTATAGAAGAAGCGTCCCATCCCGACGCGGTACTGAAGTTGGCAGATAGTTCAAATCTGGTATCCAGTAAGGTCTCACCGGCATCTGTTTGACCAAAAACTGCGGTGTCAACGGGTATGAGCCTAGGAAGCGGGCGTCCTTTCTCCAGCAACGTGCAACTTATTGCCGTGACGATTATCGGTAGAAGCTCGTTCGAAAGCTCTCTGATTTCGTTTTTGGCCAGATTAAACGTATCATAGGTATGGAGCGTTTTTCCATCACGACGGAAGTAACGCAGTTTTTGTGTATGGACTTTCGTTGGGCCTAAATGAACTATAATATAGGGCGGTCGACACTTCTTCTCTTTTTGCCACTCTTCCTCATTGTCGACAAATTTGTCTTTCAGCATTTTTTTGCAAATTGAATTAACGCTGTTACCTATCCCGATCTCTGACACGTTATCATTCATCTTATTCGATTGAACGATCAATGCAGATTCATCGACTCGAACACCCTGAATGTGAAACACGTTCAAGATGTGAAACCGAGCCGTCAACGACATGTTCTTAGGAGCCTTTTCAAACCCCATCGCTTCAATCACATGATCTGATGCCCAAGCCATTTTGATTCCTTGCGATCATAGCCAACGTTGAACATGTCGCGGATCTAATGCTAAAGGGGAAGCGGTATCCACCTCACCCCTCCCGCAAAATCTCCGTCACTTCCTCCAGCGTCCCGCGCACGCGGAGGAG
>JANOHL010000077.1:0-1558 GCA_031406495.1 Sphingomonadales bacterium
ACAGGCTTGCCTAGGCCCTCAGCATAGCCAGCCTCCCAATAGGCCCCTGCATTCTCGTGAGTTAAATCCACCAGTACAAATGCAGCGTCTCGAATTTGCATGCGCAGCAGATTGTCGATTACCCCTGCCCGCGCGACATCGCGCAAGTCAACGAGATCGTATCCTACCTCCCGTACCGCCGGCTTTATGTGATTTTGCAATAGCGGGTCTAGAATGGAGTCACCGAACTTTAGAGCAACGAACCCATAGCGCCCCGCAACCTGCCCTTGCTTCTCGCTTTCATACAGTTCCCATCCGGTCAGCGTTAGACCGATCTCTTGAACATGCGGGGCTTCTTGCCCAACAGGAATAACCGCAGCGTTGATTAAATTTCGGCCTTCCAATTCTACCAGGAGATTAACCGCAAATGCTTTGCTCGGTGAGCCGATCTTTGCGCTGAAACTCGGCGGCAGCATCTCCACAGACGTGCCCGACGAAATTACTTCATCTCCAATAAGCCGAATAATGTTGGTAGCTTGCTGAGCGGGCGAAGGCAGTCTTTGGTCCTTTTCGAAAAAGCGATCCAGGCGATCCGTAGTCCACATCTCTTTTTCTCCTCCAGCGTCTGCGAGGAGCCGAATTTGATGTGATAGCACAGCACGTTTCATTGGCGTCATACCAGGGTGATCGGGCGCTAGGATGTCCCAGATCACGGTACGAGAAACGACGAAGCGACCACAAACGTCGCAGCTAAACAGGTAAGCGTCATATGAGCCATACTGTGATTTAGTGCAGTTGAAACCGTCGCGAGAGAGACAAACCGCGCAAGGTTCCTCAGTCATGCTCGCGGTCGCCCTGACCCATGTAGAGTTCGCGTCCAGTTTCCTCATAGACCTCGCTCATTTGCGCCATGCCCTCTTCCGCCTTCGCCAAGGCTTCGGCGGACAAGTCCGCTTCCTCCGCCGCGATGAAACCAGCGCCATCCTGATTTTGCAACCGCGCAAACTCCCGCACCTCCTGACTGATCTTCATCGAGCAGAATTTCGGCCCGCACATCGAACAGAAATGCGCGGTCTTTGCACCTTCCGCAGGCAAAGTCTGGTCGTGATATTGCTCGGCGGTGTCGGGATCGAGGCTCAGGTTGAACTGGTCGCGCCAGCGGAACTCAAACCTTGCCTTGCTCAGCGCGTCGTCGCGGACCTGCGCCGCCGGGTGGCCCTTGGCCAGATCCGCCGCGTGCGCCGCCAGCTTGTAGGTCACCACGCCGACCTTCACATCGTCGCGGTCGGGCAGGCCCAGATGCTCCTTGGGCGTGACGTAGCAGAGCATCGCCGTGCCGTACCAGCCGATCATCGCCGCGCCGATGCCGCTGGTGATATGGTCGTATCCCGGCGCGATGTCGGTCGTTAGCGGCCCCAATGTGTAGAACGGCGCTTCGCCGCACACCTCGAGCTGCTTGGTCATATTCTCCTTGATCTTGTGCATCGGCACATGGCCGGGGCCTTCGATCATCACCTGCACGTCGGATTTCCACGCGCGGTGGGTGAGTTCACCCAGCGTGTAGAGCTCGGCAAATTGC
>JANOHL010000107.1:0-62229 GCA_031406495.1 Sphingomonadales bacterium
TGATCCAGATCTTCAACGTCGGGGCCGAGCAGATGCTGGGCTATGCCGCAGCCGAAGTGGTGAACACGATCACACCCGCAGACATCTCCGATCCGCAGGAACTGATCGCCCGCGCGCAGGCTTTGAGTGCTGAACTGGCCACCGAAATCACGCCCGGTTTCGAGGCGCTGGTGTTCAAGGCCTCGCGCGGGATCGAGGATATTTATGAGCTAACCTATATCCGCAAGGACGGCACAAGGCTTCCCGCTGTCGTCTCGGTTACCGCGCTGCGCGACGTGCACGACGTCATCATCGGCTACCTGTTGATCGGAACCGACAATACCGCGCGCAAGCTGGTGGAGGAAGAGCAGAAACAGTCTGACCAGCGTCTCCGCGACCAGCAATTCTACACCCGTTCGCTGATCGAATCCAACATCGATGCCCTGATGACAACCGATCCATCAGGCATCATCACCGACGTCAACAAGCAGATGGAGGCACTGACCGGATGTACCCGCGACGAATTGATCGGTGCTCCGTTCAAGGATTGCTTCACCGATCCCAATCGAGCGGAGGCAGCTATCAAGCGTGTGCTGAGTGAAAAGTCGGTAACTGACTATGAGCTCACAGCGCGCACCCGCGACGGCAAAGAGACGGTGGTCTCCTACAACGCGACGACATTCTACGACCGCAGCCGCACCCTGCAGGGCGTTTTCGCCGCCGCGCGTGATGTCACCGAAAGCAAGCGGGTTGAACAGGAGTTGCAACAGGCCAAAGCTGTGGCCGAGAGCGCCAACCTGACGAAGTCGGACTTTCTGGCCAGCATGAGCCATGAGATTCGGACGCCGATGAATGCAATCTTGGGCATTGCCGATTTGCTGGCGAAGACCCCGCTCTCCCCCGAGCAAGACAAATATGTCCAGATATTCCGTCGTTCCGGCGACAATTTGCTGAACCTCATTAACGACATCCTAGATCTCTCCAAGGTCGAGGCCTCGCAGCTCGATCTTGAGCGAACCGGCTTTTCGTTAAGCGATCATCTCGAGAAGGTGATCGAGATGGTGGCGCCCCGCGCCCACGAGAAAGGCCTCAACCTGCTGTGTGAGATCGCACCGAGCGTCCACAACGACCTCGTCGGCGACCCGACGCGCCTTCGACAGGTGCTGCTCAATCTGCTTGGCAATGCGATCAAGTTCACCCAGGCAGGCGAGGTCGTCTTGAAAGTAGAACCGGATAAGGATTGTTTGGTGCCGACCAACTTGCGGTTTACAGTCTCGGACACCGGCATTGGTATTGCCGACGACAAGCTCGCCAGCGTCTTCGAGCGCTTCACTCAGGCCGATTCTTCTACGACGCGCAGGTTCGGTGGCTCCGGCCTCGGTTTGACCATCTCGAAGCGCCTGGTCGAACTGATGGGAGGGCGCATCTGGGTGGCCAGCGAAGTCGGCAAGGGAAGCGTGTTCGGCTTCGCCGTCCCGTTCGAAATCTGGGCTACCGCCAACCCGCCAGTGAGCACGACGATCGGCCCCGATACCGATGCGCCGCTGCAGCCGCTGCGCATCCTGATGGCAGAGGACGGGCCCGACAATTGCACTATCGCCTTGGCTTATCTCGAGGATACGCCCTACCAGATCGACGTTGCCGAAACCGGGCTCATCGCCTGCGAGATGTTCAAAGCGGGGCACTACGACCTGGTGCTGATGGACCGGCAAATGCCGGTAATGGACGGATTGACCGCGACGCGGATGCTTCGAGCCTGGGAGATGGCCAATGATCGGCGGCCAACCCCGATCATCGCCCTGACCGCCTCCGCCCTGAAGGGCGATCGGGAGACGTGCCTTGCGGCCGGATGCACGGCCTATTTGACCAAGCCTATCAAGCAGGATGTTCTGCTTCAGGCGATCCGCGATTATACCCTTGTCAGGTCCGGGGTGCCGCAAGAGGACGGCGGCTCGGACGCTAGGGCCCTGCGATCAGTCCAGAGATTGGCGAAACTGATCCCCGCATATATGGCAAGCTGTCAGGAAAATGTTCTCGTTATGCGAGATGCCCTGGACCGGGCCGACTTTGAAACCGTGACAATTCTTGGACACAATCTGCGAGGATCCGGCGGAGGATTTGGCTTTCAGACGATCACCGACCTCGGTGCTGGTCTTGAGCAAGCCTCCGAGGACACCGACGTTGACGGAGCGCGTAAGCTGTTGAGTGAATTGTCCAGCTATCTGGACAGTGTCGAAATTGCAATTTGATTTCAGGGAACGCTCGGTCGCGAGGGGCGTTTGAACTTTCTATGCGTTTGGCCAAAACATCCGCATTCGAACTCTTGATGGACAAAACAGACTGTCTGCTTTCGGCCAAAAGCCGTCATCAAGCACTTTAATGCTTTGTTGAATAACGGTTCCTTTCGCGTACCTTTGCGATCTGACTTGCCTTAGATTGGCAATGACGTAGCGTTGCGGGGAGGTGTTGGCCGAGCCGATCGACGGCTGGAGGCCAGCGATACGGATACGAAGACGTTCGGCTTCTCGCCAAATCATACGTTTCACGACTAGCGGCTTGCTCTAGATCCTGACGGCTGGGGCCTGGAATTTTCTCTAACTCCTCAATAGTCGAATAGAACCACAGTGTAGTGGCTCGGTACCGCCGACGTGCGATCTTAGGATCATGACAATGTAACGACCTGACGAATTCGCTCAATCCCAAGTATGTTCGAAAGTGTACTGGAATGCGAAAGCGCAGAGAATAGACCGCTCCTCTAGGCACCAAATATCTAGGCCGAGGTCCAGTCATTTGAATTGTGGAGCACTAATGTGTAGCAGTTTTCCGAAAGTCGGACGAGGCGGGCTGGCTAAGTATATGGAGAGAAATCCTATATCGATATATTGGCGCGCCCTACAGGAGTCGAACCTGTGGCCTCAAGATTAGAAGTCTCGCGCTCTATCCAGCTGAGCTAAGGGCGCGCGCCGACGCACGCAATAACCGCTTTGCACCGCGCTGGAAAGGCGGTTATGCACCCGCTCATGCACGACGCCAGCATAACTGCGCAAAGCGCCACCGCCGCATCGGGACGGCAATTCCGCTATTATGATTTCGTGATGGCGGCGTTCGTTACGATATTGCTGCTCTCGAATATCATCGGAGCCAGTAAACAATCGGTTGTCGATGTGCCGGGTTATGGCCCGTGGATATTCGGCGCAGGCGTGATGTTCTTCCCGGTCAGCTACATAATCGGCGACATCTTGACCGAAGTTTACGGCTATGCACGGGCGCGCCGCGTTATTTGGGCTGGCTTTGCAGCATTGATATTCATGGCCTTCATGGCCTGGGTCGTTGTTTCGCTTCCGCCTGCGGAGGGATGGCCCAATCAGGCCGCTTATGAAGCGGTATTCAGCAATGCTTGGCGTATTGTTCTTGCGTCGATAACGGCATTCTGGGTTGGCGAGTTCGCGAACAGCTTTGTGATGGCAAAGATGAAGCTGCTGACCAAAGGCAAATATCTGTGGTCACGCACGATAAGCTCGACCGCGGTGGGGCAAGCGTTCGACAGTGTGATATTCTATCCACTGGCGTTCTGGGGAACCGAGGGCTGGACCAATGCCGCGATCATCCAACTGGTCGTCTCGCAATTTGTACTGAAATTATTGTGGGAAGTGCTGTTGACGCCGGTAACTTATGCCGTAGTAGGCTGGCTGAAACGGCGTGAGGGCATCGACATATTCGATAACGGCACCGATTTCTCTCCTTTCCGGGCGCGTATATGATTAAAATGTGGGCGGCAGCGCCGCAAGATTTACAGTTGCTCAAGGTGGAGATTATCGAGGCTACCGGTCTGGATAAGGACGCGTTGCACATCTATATCGGCCTTGCGATTTTCCTGACCGTGCGATTGCTATGGCGTTGGCGTGGCGGTTGGCTGCTCGCCTGGCTGGCGGCGCTTACGTTGGCCACTATCTTTGAGTGGCTGGACATGCGCACGGTGGCGGTCGGATCGCCAATCCAGCCCGACGCCTCGCACTTGCATGATATCTGGAACACGATGTTCTGGCCGACCGTCTTATTGGTCGTCGGGCGGTGGTTGCATCCTGACGTCAAGTCCGCGCCCGAAGCTGAATCAAGCAATCTCGCGGATGAGCCCTTCAAACAGCCGCCGTCCATCTGATCCACCATGAACCGCTTCAATCATCCGTTCGGGGTGCGGCATCATGCCGAGGACATTGCCTGCAGCGTTCAGCAACCCCGCAATATTCCGCGCCGAGCCGTTGACCGGTTCGGCATAACGGAACGCGACGCGGCCCTCGCCTTCCAGCCGGTCTAGTGTCGCATCATCGGCGAAATAATTGCCGTCATGATGCGCGACGGGAATGACGATCTCTTCATCCGCATCGTAGCCGCTGGTGAAAATCGACTGGCTGTTTTCCACGGTTAGCCTGACTTCGCGGCAGACGAACCTTATCCCGGCGTTGCGCATGAGGGCACCGGGCAACAATCCCGCTTCGGTCAATATCTGAAAGCCGTTGCACACGCCCAGCACCGGAACGCCGCGTCCGGCGGCTGCGACCACCGCCTGCATCACCGGCGATCGCGCGGCCATCGCGCCAGAGCGCAGATAATCACCGTACGAAAAGCCGCCGGGCACGGCGATCAGGTCGAGGCCATCGGGCAATATGGTCTCGCGGTGCCAGACAAGGCTCGTATCGGCGCCCATAACCTCGCGGATCGCCACCGCCATATCGCGGTCGCAGTTCGATCCGGGAAACTGGATGACCGCAGCGCGCATCAGGCTTGCTCGATCTCGAAATTCTCGATCACCATATTGGCAAGCAGCTTGCTGCACATGGCTTCGAGGTCGGATTCGGATACGCCGGGCTCGTGGTCGATTTCGATCAGCCGGCCCGCGCGCACGTCGTTGACCCCTGCAAATCCGAGGCCTTCGAGCGCATGGTGGATCGCCTTGCCCTGTGGGTCGAGAACGCCATTTTTCAGCGTAACAAAAACACGGGTTTTCATGGGGTGCCTGACTCCTTGCGCTTGGCATCCCTATAGAAGCCAGAGCGGCTGAAACAAGGGGGCAGGCTGCGGGTAAGTGAAAATTAACGCTGTTTGGCAATGCGGCCTTGATGCTAGTGCGTGTAAGCCCGTTCACTACGTTTTGGTTCACTGTGGCAATAGCGCCGGTTGGAGGAACCCATGGTCGGATTGGCAACTGCAATGTTCATAGGGCTTTTTGCCTTTGGCCAGGAATTTTTTGGCTGGAGCCAGACAACCAACGATGAAGTCCAGCTTGGGCTGTTCGTGGCATTCGTGCTCGGGATAGTGTGCGGTTATAAAACCAAGGGCTAGTTACCCGTCACCGATGACGTTTTGGCCGCATTTGCCGCAATCAATTTTTCAGGCAGCGCGCGAAATGTAAACTGTGCTGGTCGCGCCAGATATTTCTTCGCCAGTTTCCAGACGTCGTCGGCGGTAATCGACTTGAAGCTATCTTCGCTGTTACGGAACCGGTTGAGCCTATCGGGGTTGCTCTGCGCCTCGGCCGCCACGCCGATCCAAGTATCGTTGCGCTTTCGCCAGTCGGCATAGCTTTCGAGAACGGGCTTGCGCGCGCGTTCGAAAAGATCGGCGTCGGCAGGGGCCGCCACTAATTCGGCAATAATAACATCAGCCGCCGCTTCGATCGCGGTCAGGTCTTTAGGATCGCCGTTCGTCGAAATCGAAAAGATGCCGCGTCCGGGATAGGTTTTGGACATCGAAGAGTTGGCACTGCCGCCATAGGTCGCGCCCAGCTTTTCCCGCAGCTCATCGATCAACCGGACCGTCACAATGCGGGCGAGCAAATCCATCGTCTGCGTCGTGCGCTGGTCGTCGTCACCGGTCGTTATCCAGCTTCGCCGCCATCCCAGCTGATTTTGCTCTCCCTTGTGCGCGATGTCGAAGCTGCCGCTGGTTTTTGTCCAGCTTGCCGACCGTGCCGTTGCATAGTCGCTCGCTTCCGCTTTTCGGACAGGCAGTGCGCCAAAAGTTCGCGCGACGCTGGCGATTGTCGCGTCGGCATCGACATCGCCGACCAATGCAATTTCCAGCCGGTTGGTCAAAAGCGCGGCGCCCAATACCGGTTTGAGCATATCGAAATCGACCGCCTGCATCGTTTCCAGCGGTTCAAGCGTAAACCGCGGGTCACCGTCATTCATGATCCGGGCTGCCTCAACGCTTAGGGCAGAGCCGGGTGTCGAATCCAGCGACGCGTAAAGCTCGGGCAATGGCCTGCGGAACAACCGGATGGCGTTGGCGTGATAGGCCGGGTATTTGGTGTAAGCGGCCAAGACCTGCAACTGGCGATCCAGATCGGCGGGCGTCACCGCGCCATATGTTCCGAAATATTCGTCGGCGACATTGAAGGCGGCAGCCACCGTCGTCCCGGCGAGCAGCGAGCGCAGGTCTTCGACATCGTGCGCCTCCAGCCCGCCGGACACATAAGTCGAGCCCATTAGCCGGGCCAGTGCCGCATTTTCCCTGCCGAAATGCAGTTCGCCGCCATCGATACGCAGCGAATATCGTATCCGGTTATCCTCAAAATCTGTTTGCTTGATGTTGAGCAAAACCCCGTTGGCGAACCGGATCGTACGGATGCCCAGATCGGTGATCTGTTTGTCCGCAACCACCGTTCCCGCCGGTCCGAAATCGGTATAGGCGAAAGCCTGTTCAGCCCGTGCGTCGGGTGCGGCGACCGCAACGGCCCGGCTCTTGTTATAGCTGGCGAGCAACTGCTTGGGCTCGACGGCATCGGTCGATTTGGTGGTGAGAAACATCGATGGTGCGTCCAGCTTGGCATACCATTTGGCAAATTCGGCATGGACCGCCGCATTCGACATGAACGGACGCAGTTGCACCCATAATAGCTGTCGATATGACGCGGAGTTCACCGTGTCGTCGACCACCGCGACCAGTTCGTTGGCAAAAGTGCTGCTTGGCCGTGTGGCTTCGCTTTTGGCCGCATTTTCATAGGCCGAGTTCAGGCGCTTTATCTGCTCGGCCACTTCGGCGTCGCTGAAGCCGTGTTCGGCGGCCTGTCTGACGACCTGCTCGACAAAAGGCAGCAATTCGCGCCAGCTGCCGTCCTTGCCCGATGCGCTGATGCCGATACGTGCATATTCCTCGCAAAATCCGGTGGCAAACGACAGGCCGCCGCCGAGGAACGGAATATCCGCCTCACGCGATCGTCGACTGATACGTTGCGAGATAATCCCCCCCGCGATCTGCATCTTCAACTCCATCATCGCGCGATCGACTGTATCGGGCCGCTTCACGTCCGCCACGATCTGCTGGACCGCAATGGCCTCACTGATTTCGGGATGGATGAAAACATCGGCGGCGGCGGTCCGGCGCGGGTCAATTTTGCACTGGTCGATCCGCCCAAGCGCTGGCCCGTCATTTTTCCAGTCGGTGAATTTGGCGACAATCTGCCGTTCGATCGCCACCGGATCGACCGGCCCAACGATAACGATTGTTGCGCGGTCAGGGCGGTAATATTTGCGGTACAGCTTTTTCATGCGCTCGGCTGGCGCGGTTTGAAGCACCTCCAGTGTGCCGATGGGATAGCGCGTCGAGTAAAACGTGTCCGGATAAAACAACGTGTTGGCCGCCCGGCTGCTCTGAAAGCCAAAATTTTCGCGCAACCGCATTTCAGAAATAACCACGCCGCGTTCGCGGTCTACCGCTTTGGCATCGAACAACATTTCGCTCGCGGTTTCGCGCATCAGGAACAGCGACCGCTCGATCAGCGCGGGGTCGGCCCTGGGCAGATCGAGCTTATACTGGGTTTGCGCGTATCCGGTCGACGCGTTGGTATCGGCACCAAACGACAGGCCCAGCCTTTCGAGCATTTTGACCATTTCGCCCTCGGGCACGTTGGTGGTGCCATTGAACGCCATATGCTCAATAAAATGGGCGAGACCCTGTTCGTCATAGGCCTCTGCCGCCGATCCGAAATCGAACGCCAGCCGGACAAGCACCTGATTTTGTGGGCGGTCATTCGGGCGGATGGCATAACGCAAACCATTGGGTAGGCGGCCATAGATGATGCTCCTGTCCGGCTCGAGGTCGGACGTTTCCGCGTTCCAGGGCGCTGTACGTTCGGCACCGGCTGGCGCCTTGTCGGGCGCGCCAACGGCTGTAGCGGGAAGAAACAGCGCTAATGCGCCAGCGATGAGAGCAAGACGGTTCAACATTGTTGCCGCTTATGCCGCAATACATGGTTGAAGCTAAGCGATATTCGGCTTGTGCGTGATACGCATTGCATCAATCAATTTGTGCTCCTGCGAAGGCAGGAGCGTTGGCTGGCGGACGCATTGTTTGCCTCCAGTGCTCTTGCCTGCGCAGGAGCACGGGTCGATTATTTGCCCTTGCGAAGCCGGTGACTGACCAGATCGAGCACCGCGCCTTCGCTTTCCTCAGGCATCAAACCCAAACGCCGCGCCACTTCCTGATAGGCTTCGGCTTCGCCGCCCAGATCGCGGCGGAACCGGTCCTTGTCGAGCTTCTCGCCGGTTTCGATGTCCCACAGGCGGCATCCATCAGGGCTGATCTCGTCAGCCAGGATGATCCGCGAAAAATCGCCGTCGAACAGCCGTCCGAATTCAAGCTTGAAGTCGACCAGCCGGATGCCGATCGCCGCAAACATTCCGCACATGAAATCGTTGATGCGGATCGCCATCGAAGAAATGTCCTGCATTTCTTCCTGCGTTGCCCATCCGAAGCAGGCTATATGTTCTTCGGCGACCAATGGGTCGCCAAGCGCATCGTCCTTGTAGCAATATTCGAGCAAGGTGTGCGGCAACGGCGTGCCTTCCTCAATGCCCAGCCGCTTCGACAAGGTGCCCGCGGCGACATTGCGGACGATAACCTCGATCGGCACAATCTCGACCTGGCGGATCAACTGCTCGCGCATGTTGAGGCGGCGGATGAAATGTGTCGGGATGCCGATGTGCGCAAGCCGGGTAAAGACATGCTCGGACACGCGGTTGTTGATCACGCCTTTGCCCGCAATCGTCCCCTTTTTCTGCGCGTTGAAGGCGGTTGCATCATCCTTGAAATACTGGATCAGCGTGCCCGGCTCGGGGCCTTCATAAAGAATCTTGGCCTTGCCTTCATATATTTTGCGGCGGCGGGTCATATGGCGGTACCTGTCTGGGCGAGCTAGCGCAGTGAAAGAATAACCCCGGCGGGGCCGGGGTATCATTTCGCGTATAAGCGATTGCGCGCGACCGCGCAATTCGTGATAGCAGAATGAAATTGTCAGGAAGGACAGCGGGTTGCCCATCGATCTCGATTTGCTGATGCGCGCGTATGCCAATGGCATCTTTCCGATGTCCGATGCGCGCGATGACCCCGATACGTTCTGGATCGAACCCGAAAAGCGCGCGATTCTGCCGCTAGAGCGGTTCAAACTGTCGCATTCCCTGGCCAAAACCATCAGGCAACAGCGATTTCGGTTGACCACAGACCATGCCTTTGCTCGGGTGATAGCGACCTGCGCCGAGGAGAATGACGGTCGCCGCGAAACCTGGATAAACCCTGAAATCGAGGACGCATTTTGCGTGCTGCACGGGCTTGGCCATGCCCATAGCGTCGAATGCTGGCTGGACGACGAACTGGTTGGCGGGCTTTACGGTCTTGCGATGGGCCGTGCCTTTTTCGGTGAGAGCATGTTCTCGCGGGCGACCGACGCGTCGAAAGTGGCATTGGCGTGGCTTGTGGCGCGAATGAAGATTGGTGGTTTCAGGCTGCTCGATTGCCAATTTATGACCGACCATCTGGCGAGGTTAGGTGCAATCGAGATCAGCCAGGAGGCATATCTTGTGCTGCTTGAAGCCGCACTCGGCCGTGATCTTCAGGCTTCGATTGTGTCTTCTTCGGCTTCTTCATTGTCGGTCGGCGCAGCAGGCGCGGGCGATTGGGGCGCGCTTGACGGCGCCTTGTCGGCAGCGGCAGGTGGCCCCTCGGAGGGTTTCTTCTCAACGGATGCTTCTTCGCCGGGGAAGCTCATTTTGCAGGCTTTAACCCAGACGTCGTAGATCGGGTGCTCGACGACATTGGCCGCCGGATTTTCCTTGAACAGCCATCCGGAAAAGACCTGACGCCAGCTTTCGGCATCGGTCGTCCCCGGCGGCCGTTCGCGCACGATCAACTGCACAAATGCGCCTTGGTCAGGCCGGTTTTCCCACGGCGCGGTTTTTTCGCATGCGCGCAGTCGCACGACAACTTTGCCAAAACGGATCGCCTCGCCGGGCTTCAGCTCGATATCGCGGGTCTGGCCGTTGCGCTTGTTGAGAAGTCCCAGCACCGCAACGCGTTCGGCCATTGGCGTGCCGAGCGACTGGCCTTCGGCAACGGCAACCGGGTCGTTGCTAGGCTGTGCTTTGCCCGATTTGGCGGGTGCCAGCGCGTCATCATCATTGCCACTGCCGCATGCAGCCAATGCCGCGAACGACAGCATCAGCAGGCTGCGGCGCAATTTCATGATGCCCATCTCATTATTCGTTTGGGCTCCACGCCTCATAATCGCCGGTCGCCCGCGCCCGCCTGCCGCCCTGTTCGAGTGCACCCGCCGGGCGGTAAGCCGCATCGGTGCCGGTCAGGTTTGGAATGGCCTCGGCCTCAAACCCGCGTGCCGGCGGCAAATAGCTTTCGGGTTGCCCGTCATGCGTGTGATGCAGCCAGCCATGCCAATCGGGCGAAACGCGGCTCGCGTCGTTGGCACCTGCATACATAACCCAGCGGCGTTTGCCGTCGGCCGACTGGAAATAGCGGTTGCCTGTGTCGTCTTCGCCAAACGCCTTGCCCTTGCGCCAGCTATAAAGCGCGGTGCCAACGGTCGCGCCGTCCCACCAGGTGAAGATTTTCGAGAGAATTCCCATGGCGTGAGCGATTAGGGCGAACCCGTTCGCCGCGCAATCCCTATTTGGCTTGCCAGCGCACCGTATCGCCGGGTCCGATACCGAGTTCGGATGTCAACCCTCCGCGCAGTTCCAGAACGGCGGCAACTGGTTCGCCTGCTTCTACCGGATCGGTTGAATAAGGTATGGCGTTCTCGGCTATGCTTTCGATGCTGCCATTGGCACGGATGAAAATGATGTCGAGCGGAATGACGGTGTTGCGCATCCAGAAACTGGCGACCTTGGCTTGCGCGAACGGGAACAACATGCCCTTGTCGTCGGTCAAACGGTCACGGAACATCATACCTTTGGCCTGTTCGGCCGAGCTGCGTGCGACTTCGACGGTGAACGCGCGCTTTTTGCCGCCGCTCGTGACGCATAAACTGATTTGTTCAAGACCGGCGTCGGACTGACCAAGCGCATTTCCGGCAATGCAACCCGTCGTTTTGGTTCGCGTGTTGGCGGGCACCGAACAGGCAATGGTCAGCGCAGAAGCCGCGACAACTGCCAAAAATACACGCTTGGAGAGGGCAGGTTTCAGCGGCATGGCAGTCATTTCCCTGCGCCGTCCACTTTGGCGCAGTTAATTGCGGCAGCCCCCGCCTTTTTGATGAAACAGGTGCCGGTGCCACCGATGGTGATGCTGCCCGACCCGTTGTTATAAATGTCGGCTGCTTCCGCGACCCTCGCCGAAGACCTTGCATTGCCGTTATGCTCCAGCCGCAGTTTGCGTGTTGCCAGATTCTCGCCGCTATACTCACCGCCACCGGTCATTGTAATGCGGCTGTCGCGAACCACCCCGCTATTGATCGCCAGCGCTCCATTGCCGACCAGATTAGCGGTCAATCGATCTGCCACGACGCGTCCAATGTTCACTCGAGCCCCGCCGTTGATCAATATTCTGGACTCGTTGATCTGTTTTATCTCGCTGACCAACAGTTGTCCGTTGCCGTTCATCACAATGTCGCGGACCTCACGGTTGGTGATAGTGACCAGCAGGGGCTCGGTGAAGGGTATGCCCTTCTCGTTATTGACGACATCCTGCAACCGCACACGCAGGGTTGTGCCTGTCCGTTCAAGCTTGAGCGAATCGAGTACTCGCCGGTCGCCACTTGCGCGCGCGGAGGGTGCCTTGCCGGTTTCGACGATGACCGTGATGTCGCCTTCGACGACGATATTCTGGAAGCTCGCTATTAGCAGCTTGCGCTCGACGGCATTCGCGGGTTGCGGCAAAATTGCGAGGACTGCGGCAATCGGGCCCGCAACCGCGCTACAAATCTTCAAAATCGACCCAGCCATGTCATTTCCCGTTGTTGCATCGGCATTGCAATAGGTCGCAACACCTTAACGGGATATGGCCATTGTTTAAGGGCGGGTCAATCAGCCGCGCTGACGTCCAAGGAGGTGCGGTAAGTTCAAGCCCCTCCAATCCTGAAGGGGAGGGGCTCAATCTATGCCAAGCCTCAAGAGCAACTGATACTCCCCGACCCCATCGTCGACGAGGTGCATTTCGCACCGCCCGCGACGTTGACATTGCCGCTGCCCGCGATGCTGGCATCAACCTTGCCGGTCGCGGTCAGCTTCACGTTGCCCGATCCTGCAATCGACACATCGGCGTCGGTGCTGGCCATTTTGACGGCGTCGATATTGCCCGAACCGGCAATCGAATAATCGGCGCGGTCGACCTTGCCGCCAAGCACGACTTCGCCCGAACCGGCGAGCTCTGCTTCGAGCGACTTGGCGGTGACTTCGGCGACCGAGATATTGCCTGAGCCAGCGGATTCGAGACTGACTGCCTCGCCCACCATCTTGTCAGCGGTAAAGCTGCCCGAGCCAGCCAGCGAAGCCTCGGCCAGACGCGGCGCGGTAACGGTGATGGTCACGCCCTTGCGGCCATGGCCCCAGATCTTCTCCTTGACCCGGCCGATCCTGATCGTGCCGTCCTTCACGCGGTAGCGCAGGTTCTTGAGCGCATCGGCATCGCCGGTCGCCTTGACCGAAAACGTATCACCGGTGACAAAGACGATATTGTCGGGGCCATACGCCTCAAGCTCGGTAAAGGCAGCCACGGTCGCGGCGGCGTTGGTAATAGCCGTGCCGTCAGCCAGCCCGTTATCGTCGCTATGCGACATATCCTCGGCAGCATCGAACACCGAATAGCCGCAGGCCGAGAGCGACAACGCCGCGAGCGGGAGGAGGAAGAATGGGGTTTTCATATTGTGGGTCTCCATGTGTGTTGTGGATATAATACAGTGATTGGGGTGGGGTGCAATGGGGAAAATGTGGTTGGTTGGTTTGCGCCCGATTCCGACCATTTGCTCCTCCTTTCGCTCCTTCGCCGAGCCGCCCGTCTAGTAAAATACAAAAGCGATGATTGGAGCTGGCGGACGGCAAGCTGGTTCCGCTGTCTCTGTGTCGCGGACGAGACAACCGTTGTGATCGTTCACATTGCTGACTTCAATTCTTCCTCATTCCGCAATCCGAACGTCCATCCGCTGACATCTTGTCCGCCTAGAGCGGCGTCGCGCATCAGACCGGCGTGGCGGCGAACCGACATGCGCTGGCGGGGAGGATCGTGGTTGCGTCCGCAGCCGAACACGGATTTGGTCCAAAGGGGATTTACATGAATTGTACAAAATTGGTCGCCGGCCTGCTTTCGGGCTGCGCGGCGATGGGCTTCAGCACCCTCGCAGCGGCGCAGAAGGCTGTCGAAGGAAGCGATCCGGCGAATGAGGAAATCGTCGTTACGGGCTCCTTCGCCGTCAGCCTCGAGGATGCGTTGCGGGTAAAGCGTGCGGCCGACAGCATCGTCGATGCGGTTTCGGCTTCCGATATCGGCGACTTTCCTTCGGTCAACGTCGCGGAGGCGCTGCAGCGCGTGCCAGGCGTCGCGATCTCGCGTGAGGCGGGCGAAGGCCAGTTCGTTTCGGTGCGCGGTCTCGGCCCGAATTTTTCGAACGTCACGTTGAATGGTGCTCCGGTCGCCTATAACGAGAATATCCGCAATTCGGACCAGAGCGGGCGCCAGTTCCAGTTTCGCGTCATCCCTGCCGACCTGATCTCGGGAATCGTCGTTACCAAGGCGCCGACCGCCAATCTGATCGATGGCGGTATCGGCGCGAATATCGACATCCGCACTGCGGATCCGCTCGACATCGAAAGCTTCGTCACGCTGCGCGGCTTCCAGCATTATGAGGAGCGAACCGACCAGTTTACCCCCAATGGATCGTTGTCGGCTGGCTGGCGCAACGCCGACGGCAATTTTGGTGTCATCGCGGGCGTGTCGTACCAGACCCGCGACGTGCAATTCGATCGCTTCCAGCATTTCGGCTACACCAACCGCGTGATCGGCGGTGAGACGGTCAGCGTCCCGAACGATATGGTCGTCACGCTCGAGCGCGAGAAGCGCCGCAGGTTCAGCGCGATGGGTGCGATCGCCTGGGCCCCGTCGCCCGAATTTTCGATTAAGGTCGATGCGCTCTATTCGAACTTCAACAACAAGATTCTCGAAGACCGCGTCAGCTTCGAATGGGGCGGCCGCGCAGACTTCGCCGCGCGGCTGACGCCGGGCAGCGCCATAATCCAGGACGGTGTCCTTTACGGCGGCGAAATTCGCGGCGGGCGGATCAACCGCAACGCCGAATTTTCCGAACAGACGCACGAGAATCTGTTTGTCCAGGGCAGCGCCGTTTACGATGCGAACGGCTGGAAGGTCACGCCCTCGGTCAGCTATTCGCGCGCCACGAGCGGGCTGGACCTCCCGCTTCAGCGGATCGACGGGCGCACCGCCGACAATCCGGCAGGCCTCGTCTACAGCTTTGCCTATGGTGACGATCCCGTGGGCAAGCGCCGTATCGCGACCTTGCAGACCAATCTTGACCTGACCCGCGCCGATGCCGCACCGTTTTTCCGTTATCGGATCCGTCCGACCAATTCGCTCGACGATGACCTGACTGCGCTGCTCGACATCACGCGCGAATTCGACACGGCGATCGGAGGCGTCCGTCTTTCGAGCTTGAGCGTGGGCGGCCAATATACCGACCGTAGCCGCGACTATCAACGCCGCGACCGGACGCTCGAACTCCGGCCGGGTGCAACGGTACTGCCGAGCTTCACCGACCAGCGCCTGCCGTCGAACATTTTCGATCAGACGATCGGCAACTTCTTTGGTCCGTGGACCAGTTATAGTCCCCAGGCCTTTGCGGGTGCGTTCGTCGTCCGGGGCGAATTTGACGGTGTCGATCCTCAGTCCCGCGACCTGGTCCCAACCGGCCAGGATCTTCAGCAATCCTATGGTGTCGCCGAAAAGATTTTTGCCGGCTATGCGCGGGCCGATTTCGCGGTCGATGACATCGGACTGACAGGTAACGCGGGCGTGCGATACGTCTCGACTCGCACGACCGTCGACGGCACGCTGCTCCGCGCCGGCGTTGGTCCGAACGGCGCGGCGACGACAATCATCGAACCCGCGCGCTTCGAGGGCAATTATGAAAAATGGTTACCCAGCCTGAACCTCAACTTCGACCTAAGCAGCAATCTCAAGCTGCGCCTCGCGGCGTCGCGTTCGCTGACCCGGCCCTCGCTCGCCGATCTGCGCACCGCGACGGTTCCGAACAGCTCGGTGATCGCCGACGTGTTCGATCGCGGCCAGGCGGCTATCGACGAACGACCGGCCTCGGCGCTCAACGGCGTCGGCGGCAACCCAGACTTAAAACCTTATACGGCGCTCAATCTCGACGCCTCGCTCGAGTATTATTTCGACGGGTTTGGCGGCATCTCGATCGCGGCGTTCCACAAGGATATCAAGGATTTCATTGGATCGATCGGTCGCACCGAACAGGTGCTACTGAACACCCGGGCCGGCCAAACCATTGTCGCCGATTTCCTGATTACCAGGCCCCAGAATATCGGCGATGCCAAAGTGAGCGGTGTCGAGATCGGTGGTGCGATCGATCTGTTCGCGGGCTTCGGCATCGCGGGCAGCGTCACCCTGACCGACAGCGAGGCGCAGATCGAAACGCCGGCGGGGCGCGTCAAGGCGCGGCTTCAGGGCGTCTCTGACACCAGCTATTCAATCAGCCCCTTCTTCAAGCTAGGCGGTTTCGAGGCGAACCTCAGCTATACCTGGCGCTCGGAGTTCACGGCCAACGGAAATATCTCGCCGGGTAGCAACGCGGTCACCAATCCACTCGAGGCGATCGTCGCCGATGGGTTTGGAACGCTCGATCTTGGCGCGCGCCTCAAAGTCACGCCCGATTTCGAGGTGTTCGTGGAGGGTACCAACGTCCTCGACGGGCGGCAGGCAGCCTATCAGGGCAGCAAGCTCAAGCCGTATCAAATCCACGCATATGGCCGCAGCTTCAACTTCGGTGTCCGCGCCAGCTATTGACGGTGGCCGGCCGGCCGCTCCTCTGGGCGCGGTCGGCCGCCGCTGCTAGCTTGTCATCATGCTCTAGAGCTTCACCCGTACCAAACAAAAAAGGGCGCCGTCTCCAGCGCCCTTTTCAGCTTTCCGGTAAGGAAACTTTATTCCGCTTTTTCGTAATATTGCGGAGCAGACTCGTTCAGGATGACCAAAATCTTCTTGAGCGCGGTTGGTTCGTCGGTCTTTTCCATTGCCGCAAGTTCGCGGGCAAGGCGGCTCGATGCGGCTTCGAAAATCTGCCGTTCCGAATAGCTCTGTTCGGGCTGATCGTCGGGACGGAACAGATCGCGGGTCACTTCCGCGATCGACACCAGGTCGCCCGAATTGATCTTCGCTTCATATTCCTGCGCACGGCGCGACCACATGGTGCGTTTCACCTTGGGCTTGCCGGTCAGCGTTTGCATCGCTTCCTTCAGTGTCTTGTCCGAAGACAGCTTACGCATGCCGACGCTTTCGGCCTTGTTGAAAGGCACGCGGAGGGTCATTTTCTCTTTTTCGAAGCGGAGCACGTAAAGCTCCAGCTGCATCCCGGCAATTTCGGAGTTTTGGAGTTCGATCACCCGGCCAACGCCATGCTTCGGGTAAACTACATAATCTCCAACATCAAACATCACAGCGGTTGACGCCATAATTGGACCCTTTCTGATTATTTGGACGACATATATGCCAGCGATGATCGCATGCCCGTTAGCCGGCTGTTCGTTCCTTGCGTTACGTTTGCTTTTGCAAACGGCGACCGTGTATCGGCCCGTCGCGCGCAGTGTAACAGAGTCGCAACAAAATTTCAATGCTTGCTTTAGCGCGTGTCAATAAGGCGAATCGCTTGGCCTCAAATTGCGCTCAGTTTCCTCACGCGGCTATCTTCGTCTGCGTGTTCGCTCGCATTGATTGGCTTGATGTCGGCTGAATTCATCCAGCACAGATCCATATGTCCGAGCACCCGATCATCGTGACTGCGGATGCTCAAGGGCAGGATCGGTTGCCGGTCCTTCTCGTCGACCAGAACCGGATTGGAAAAAATACCGGTTCCCCATCTCTCGCCCCACTGGCGCAGCGCGATCATTGTGGGGAGGAGGTCGAGCCCCTTCTCGGTCAACCGGTATTCCACCTTGCGGCGGTCATCGGGACAAGGTGTGCGGTGCAGTATTCCACTTTCGGTAAGGCGGGTCAGGCGATTGGCCAAGATATTGCGGGCGATACCGATTTCAGAGAGGAATTCTTCGAAATGCCGGACACCGTTAAATGCGCCGCGCAATATCATAAACGACCACCTTTCGCCCATTGCCTCCAGCGCTGTCGGCAATCCACATTCGACGATATCGCTTAGCGATTCTCTCAATTCACCCATAAAATATCCTCATGAAAAACAGCCTAGCGCGCAAGCTGGAAAAAAATCAATCTAATATCAGTTTTAAGTTGCAACTAGAAACCTAATATATTAGGTAGTGATTCGCAACTGGTTTTCCAGTGCAAAAAAATCCGAACATCGACTTTCAAGGTCGGGGCGGGTTTTGGCCCAACGGCAAAGCTAAAAGGACAAGATTATGACCCTCTCCCATGTATCCACCCGTTTCGGCGCCCTTGTAGGTGCCGCGCTCACTACCTCCGTGTTGCTGTTTGTTGCTCCGCAGGCGCACGCGGCGAATGCACCTTATTACAAGGCTGAGCTTGCTCAGCCCGCTACGGCCCAGAAACAGCTTCTTCGCGGCGTATTCGTAAACTGCGACGGCGCTAACTGCCGCGCGCCGCAAGCTGGCACCGCGCCAAAGAACATGTGCATCACCATTTCGCGCGAACTTGGCGAAGTGACCGCGTTCAGTGCTGGCAACCGTGTATTTGACGCAACCGAAGTCGCGGCTTGTAACGAAAAGACGAAAGAACGCATCGCCAAGAATTAAGTTTAGCATCCTTCGGCTCTCACTCTCCTTACCCCCCCGGGTCACTAATCGACTGACCCCATGAGAGCCGAAACCCCTCGCGCCGGATGATATCCTTCCGGCGTTTTTGTTTTTGCAGGGGCGAAGTCTGGAAAGTCGCACTATGGTCTCACCTGAAACGCCCCCTATTGATACCTATGGCGCGGACGCTCGTTCCGGCTTTGCGGGTCGAGCGTGCGCGTTATGTCGATCATATCCTGATGGCTGATCGCAATTTCCTCACCGGCCTGTTTGTTCGTCAGCCGCTCCATCACGGCATCGCCGCGCGCTTCCTGCGCCGCTATCTCCTCTGCTTTCACTTGCACGGCGCTTTTGGGTGAGCGCTGTTCGGACAAAAACTGCGGCAGCACGCCGTCTGCCACATCGGCAAGCACAAGCGCGTCTTCTAAACCTTCCTCGCCCAGCACGATCTCGGGCGGCGCAGGCAGTTGCGGTTCCATCGCGCGCAGGCTGGCGTCGACAGTGTCGGCGGGCGGCGCAGGTGCGGCCAAATTGCTTGAGGGTGGCGCATCGCGGGCATAGCGCTCGGGCTTCAAATGGCGCAAAAGAAAGGTCAGCAGCCGGTCATTATAGACCCGTTTGGTGCAGATGACCTCGCCATATTCATTATAGATATTGTGCTCGACCCCCTCGATCGCGCGTTCGAAGGCAATGTCCTCCAGCGCTGCGCCTGCATGCTGCCGCGCCGCATCCCAAGCGCGGGCAAAGGCGGCACCGTGCGGCGACCGACGCAGGCGATTGGCCGATTCGCGGCTCATCCCCACCGCCTTCGCGGCGTGGCTGACGAGGCCGGTATCGGCGAGCGCCTCGATAAACCGCCGCTGCTTCTCCTCGGTCCACCCGTCAAGACGCGGGCGACGACGGACAGGAACCCAGCGATATTCGTCCGGGTCGTAAGCGGGCGATTCGGGGAGGGCGATGGCGTCATCGCCGGGTTCGAAATCGGCGGCATTGCTAGGGATTATAGGGCCGACGGGAGCCATCGACGCGGGGTCGAAAGCGATGTCGGGGCGGGTGGGTGTGGGGTGTTTGTGTTCCATCTACCAGTTTAGAACATATATGGAACGTTGTAGGAAAGGGTTTTTTGCGATAATTATAAAAGTTGGTGCTGCGCAACCTCGTATTCCGGATGCACCACTATCGGTCGCAGAAATAGATCCATAATCCGTCCCTGACACCTGCAATCACCCACCCAAAACCATTTTCCTGTTGCATCGCAGCGCGAATGACCCAACTTGTGAGTGATGATGCGGCAATATGAACTGGTTGAGCGGGTCCGTGCTTATGACCCGGACGTCGATGAAGATCGGCTCAACCGGGCGTACGTCTTTACAGTACAGATGCACGGCGCGCAGAAACGCGCGAGCGGCGATCCCTATTTTAGCCATCCGGTCGAGGTCGCGGGGCTGATGACCGACCTCAAAATGGATGAGGATACGATCATCACTGCGCTGCTCCACGACACGGTGGAGGACACGCTAACCTCGATCGAGGATGTCGAGGCGAAATTCGGCCCCGAAGTCGCGCGGCTGGTTGACGGCGTGACCAAGCTGTCGAAGATCGAGGCGCAGACCGAAGATGAACGCGCCGCCGAGAACTTGCGCAAATTCCTGCTCGCAATTTCCGACGACATTCGTGTTTTGCTGGTCAAGCTCGCCGACCGGCTGCACAATATGCGCACGCTGCATTTCATCAAAAGCCCGGACAAACGTCGTCGCATTTCCAAGGAAACGATGGATATCTACGCGCCGCTGGCCGAGCGGATCGGCATGTATGAATATATGCGCGAGATGCAGCTGCTGGCGTTCGAACAGCTGGAGCCTGACGCGTACAAAACCATCACCGACCGGCTTGCTGATATCCGCCGCAAGGCCGATGTCGAGATCGACCAGATCAGCCAGACCATGGCTTGGGAGATGGAGCAAGCGGGTCTCACTATCCAGATATCAGGCCGCGAAAAGCATCCTTATTCGATCTGGAAGAAGATGCAGGAACGCCATGTCGCGTTCGAGCAGCTTACCGATATCAACGCGTTTCGCGTGATCACCGAGACGCCGGAGGATTGTTACCGCGCATTGGGCGTCCTCCACCGGCGCTGGCAAATGGTGCCGGGGCGGTTCAAGGATTTTATCTCTACTCCCAAACGCAACGGCTATAAATCGATCCACACGACGATCATGTTCGCCAAGAATATGCGCGTTGAGGTGCAGATCCGTAGCAAGGACATGCACCGCAATTCCGAGCATGGCTATGCCGCGCACTGGGCTTACAAACAATCGGACACGCCGGATGGGCAGGCGGGATGGATACGCGACCTTATCGAAATCCTCGAAACCAGCCACGATGCCGAAGACCTGCTCGAAAACACGCGGATGGCGATGTATCAGGACCGGATTTTCGCGTTCACGCCAAAGGGTGCTTTGCATCAGTTGCCCAAGGGCTCGACCGTGGTCGACTTCGCCTATGCCGTCCACACAGACCTTGGAGACAAGACGGTCGGAGCAAAGATCAACGGTCGTCATGTGCCGCTGCGTACCCAGCTCAACAATGGCGACATGGTCGACATATTGAAGTCGAAAGCTCAGGAACCCGAGCCGACATGGCTCAATTTCGTCACCACCGGCAAGGCGCGTGCCGCAATCAGGCGGCATGTCCGGCACCGCGAACGCGATGAGCTGATCGCGATCGGGCGCAAGCTTTACGAAGAAATCGCCGAGCGGATGCCGACCAAGATCGGCAAGAAAGCACTTGGTGCGGCCACATCGCGCCTCAATCTCGCAACCGAGGACGACCTGATGCACGCGGTGGGGGCGGGCAAGATCACCGACCGGGCGCTGATGGAGGCGCTGGTGCCGGGGTTCGACGCTGGCAAATCCGATGTAGATTTCCCCAATCAGGAACGCGCGATTTCGATCCGCGGGCTGACCCCGGGCGTCGGCTATCATCTCGGCGACTGCTGCCACCCGATCCCCGGCGACCGCATTGTCGGGCTGCGATTGCCCGATCAGCCGGTCGAGGTTCACACCATCGAATGCGACCGGCTGGCAAGCGGCGTCGATGCCGACTGGGTCGATCTGAGCTGGGGGCAGGGTAGCGACGGCGCATCGGCAAGGTTGCGGGTGGTTATCCATAACCGTCCCGGAACTCTGGGTGAGATCGCGGGGATATTCGGCTATCACAAGGCCAACATCATCAACCTCCGCATGGCCGCGCGCGACACCGAGTTTCATACGTTCGAGATCGATCTGGAGGTGCATGATTTGCAGCACCTGATGCGTATTATCTCGGCGCTAAGGGCGTCGGAAGCGGTGGCGACGGCGGACCGGGTTTATGATTGAGGGGGTCGCTGAAACCACTGTGAACTTGCGCAGTTTTCTGCGGCTTTACGAGCTCTGGGGAAACCGATTTGCTTGGCTCGCTTTGGTTGTCAGTCAGTTACGGAGCGACCGCCCAAAAAGCTGCAACTTTATTCGTCGGTGAGTTCGTCTCCTGGTTCAGCCTGCACAAACCGCCGTGCCAAATCCCACGCATGACCGGCGCGTAAAAAGCCCTGCAGTTGCTTCTGCCGCCTTTCAGGCGGTGCTGCTTCGCTCGCGAACGGACCGATCCGTTTCCGCCGGGCAAAATTGGCGGCGGCGGCAAAAGCGCTTTCGGTCATATGGCCCACCGCTTCCAACGCGTCGGTTTCGGTGATGCCGGACGCACGCAAATCCTCGTCCAGCCGCCGTTTTCCATAACCGCGCTGCACGAACGAGCGGCTGCGCGCCTCGGCAAATTGCGCGTCGTTGACATAGCCAAGCTCGGCGAATTGTTCGACCAGGGCCTCAATGTCGGCGCTGCGTTCGCCGTCCCAGCCGCGTTCGCGGACTTTGCGCGTTAAATAGGTCGCCAGCTTACTTCGCGTGGTGGCGTATTTTCCGACATAATGCAGCGCTAACCCACGCAAACGCTCGTCATTCAGCGGCGGTGGCGGTTTTTTGGCAGGGCGGTCATTTCTCACGCCCTATTGTTGCCACAGTCGGGTCGAATTTTGAACTCGTATCGGCGGGTAGAAGCCGACAATAATAAAAATGACTGCGGGCCAAATGCTCCGGGTCGAATAAAAGCTATAGGAAAAAACATGAGCGAACTGGTGCCGACGCCGACGCAGGATGAATTGCCGCGCCGTCTTTCCGATTTTGCTACGCTTGGCGAAGCGCTGGATTATGCCGCAACCGGCAAACGCGGCCTGAATTTCCACGATATGCGCGGCAAACTCGCGCGGGCTTATCCTTACTCCGAAATGCGGGCGGAGGCGCTGCAAGCGGCTTACCGGTTGATCAGCCACGGCATTAAAAAAGGTGACCGGATTGCGCTGGTTGCGGAAACCGGGCCGGATTTTGCCGCGTTGTTTTTCGGCTGCATCTATGCGGGAGCATGGCCGGTGCCGTTGCCGTTGCCGACGTCGTTCGGTGGCAAGGAAAGCTATGTAGACCAACTTTCAGTCCAGTTGAAAAGTTGTGACGCGAAGATATTGTTTTATCCAGTAGAATTGGCCGAAATGGCGGGCGAAGCTGCCGCCGCCTGCGGTGTTGAGGGTATCGACTGGGAAAGCTTTGCCGACCGCATCGCGTTGAAGGCCAAGCTGCCGACGGCCGACACCCAGGAGATTTGCTATCTGCAATATTCCAGCGGATCGACCCGCTTTCCCCATGGCGTCGCGGTGACGCACCATGCGTTGCTCAATAATCTTTCGGCGCATTCGCACGGTATGGAGGTGACCGACACTGACCGCTGTGTTTCATGGCTGCCCTGGTATCATGACATGGGCCTTGTCGGATGCTTCCTGTCGCCGGTCGCAAATCAGGTTTCGACCGATTATATGAAGACTGAGGATTTTGCACGGCGTCCGCTCGCGTGGCTTGATGTGATCAGTGCCGCCGACGGCACGGTCATTAGCTACTCGCCGACCTTCGGCTATGACATTTGCGCGCGCCGGATTTCGAGCCAGACGCATGTGTCGGAGCGCTTTGACCTGTCGAAATGGCGGCTTGCGGGTAATGGCGCGGACATGATCCGTCCCGACGTGATGCAGGCTTTCGTCGATGCGTTCGGTGATGCCGGGTTCAAGGCTTCTGCATTCCTGCCAAGCTATGGCTTGGCCGAAACCACGCTTGCGGTTTCGATCATGCCACCGGGCGAAGGCATACAGGTAGAGCTGGTCGAGGAAACCGAGCTGACCGGACATGCCGGGGCCGCCGACCGTCCGACGCGTTACCGCGCGATCGTCAATTGCGGCAAAGCGGTGAAGGACATGACCATCGAAATACGCGACGAGAATCGCCGTCCGCTGGCTGACAAGACGATCGGTAAAGTCTGGTGTTCCGGCCCTTCGCTGATGAAGGAATATTTCCGCGACAAGGAATCGACCGATGCATGTCTGGTCGATGGCTGGCTCGACACCGGTGACATGGGATATTTGTCTAACGGTTACATCTTCATCGTCGGTCGGGCCAAGGACATGATTATCATAAATGGTAAGAACCATTGGCCGCAAGATATTGAATGGGCAGTGGAACAATTGCCAGGCTTCAAGGCCGGTGACATCGCGGCATTTGCCGTGACGACACCTGGCGGCGAAGAGACGCCAGCCGTTCTGGTCCAGTGCCGGACGACCGATGAAGTCGAACGCGCCAAGCTTCGCGAGCAAATCCGCGACAAGGTTCGCTCGGTAACCGGCATGAATTGCGTCGTCGAACTCGTGCCTCCGCGCACTTTGCCCCGCACCAGCTCGGGCAAAATGAGCAGGGCCAAGGCACGCAATTTGTATCTTTCAGGCGAAATTCAGCCTTATGCAATTGCCGCCTGAAATCGTTGCTGCGCGAAAATTTGCTTAATTTCTGGTCAAGTTTCGATTGCGTTGATTTAACATGGAAATTTTAGACCATATGACCGCATATATAGGTGGTTGATTACCTTTGAGTAAGGTTACCGCGCTAGAACGGCGGGGTGAGCAAACGAGACGCGTCTTTAGAACTTCCCGCCGAGCTGTCGTTCAAGGCATTGCTGGGCCTGGAAGAGCCTGTCGGTATTGACGGCGCGATCGTTCGTAATATCCAGGCCAGGTCGATGCGTAATCGCACGACTTTGCGGGTTGCACTCAATCTCGTTCTCGCGATATTCGCGATCTCGCTTTACCGCGGAATAGCACCGGTTTGGGCTTCAGCATCGTGGACCGCATGTTTTGCGGCGTTTCATTTTTATTCGTTTCAGACGTTCAGCGGGTCACGGTCTTGGGACCGGCAAGAGTTCAACAAGGCGGAATTTCGTCAGATCGAAACGCATTCCGGTCTGACTGGTGTGGTTTGGGGCGCATCGTTTTATCTGCTGGGCACCCATGGCGGACTGGTCGAAATGATTGGCCTGTGGTCGATTGTGCTGTCGCTGATGGTCTACGCTTCGCTGGTGCTCTCAACCTCGCCGATGTCGGCTACCATTTTTATCATCATCACCAGCCTTTGTGCGGCTGTGGGCTTTGCGTTTCATGGCGCTTATTACCTGACGATAGCTGCCGTTGGTATCGGTGCCCTGCTAATCACTGCCTGCATGCGGGCGGCGAGGGCGCAGATATTGTTCGAGGTTGCGAACACAATATTGCAGGAAAAATCCGAAACGGTCAGCCTGTTGCTCCGCGAGTTCGAAGACAGCGGCGCCGACTGGTTGTGGCAAACCGATACGTCGCGCTGCGCCACACATGTCAGTCCGCGTTTTGCCTATGCGCTGGGCGAAGACGCGCGGGCCATCGAAGGCCAGCCGCTACTGAAGCTGATCGCCGGTGACGCGTGGGAGAAAGGGCAGTATCCCGACGCGCTCCACGAGCTTGCTGACCGGCTGAAACGACGTGAATCGTTCAGCAACCTGATTGTACCGGTAACGATGAAGGGCTTAACGCGCTGGTGGGAGCTTTCTGCGTCGCCGCGAAACGGCGACGACGGTGCTTTCCTTGGCTTTCGCGGTGTTGGTTCGGACGTAACAGAGCAGCGTGAATCCGCCGATAAAATTTCGCACCTTGCGCGGTTCGATACGCTCACCAGTCTACCCAACCGTTTGCAGCTGACCGAGACATTGGGCGAGGCGCTTGTCGATGCAGACAAATGGCGTCGTCGTTGCGGGTTCCTGATGATCGACCTCGACCGGTTCAAGGCGGTCAACGATACTTTGGGGCATCCCGTTGGCGACCGCCTGCTCGCACAAGTCGCCCGCCGTTTGCAGCTTATCATGACCGACAACGAACTGTGCGGCCGATTGGGCGGCGATGAATTCGCCGTTGTGATCAAGGATGCGACCGACAGCAAATATCTGATGACATTGTCGCGCCGGATCATTGAAAGCCTGTCACGCCCCTATGAGGTCGATCAGAACACGTTGTTCATCGGTGCCAGCATAGGCAGCGCGCTCGGCCCAGCCGATGGCCGCACCGTTGAGTTGTTGATGCGCAGCGCCGATCTCGCGCTTTACCGGTCGAAGGATCAGGGCGGTAACACGCACCACAGTTACCAGCACAAGCTGCATGCCAACGCAGAGGAAAAGCGGCTGATGGAATTCGAGCTGCGCAACGCGCTCGACCGGGGCCAGATGCACGTCGAATATCAACCCGTTGTGAATAGCGATAGCGAGCATATGCTCGTCGGTTTCGAAGCGTTGCTCCGCTGGAAAAATCCCAAATTCGGCAATGTGTCGCCGGCCAAATTTATCCCTGTGGCCGAAGACGCACGGCTGATTGTGCCAATCGGCGACTTCATTCTGCGCCAGGCGTGTAAGGACGCGATGAGCTGGCCCGATTCAACCCGCGTCGCGGTTAACATTTCGGTCGATCAGCTGACCAGCACATCGTTCGTCGAAACCGTAATCTCGGCGCTGCACGATAGTGGTTTGCCAGCGTGGCGGCTCGAGTTGGAGGTGACCGAAAGCATCTTCCTGCGCGATGGCGGGCTCGCGGTTCAAGTACTCGACCGGTTGCGCGGGCTTGGTATCAAGCTGTCGCTTGATGATTTCGGCACCGGCTATTCGTCGCTTGGTTATTTGCGCAACGTACGTTTTGACACGATCAAGATCGACCGCAGCTTTGTGCAGGGTGCGGCGAAGAACAAGGCCGAAAGCCTTGCCATCATCCGCGCCGTTGTCGCGTTGGCGGATAGCTTGAATATCGCGACCACCGCCGAAGGTGTTGAAACCGAAGCCGAGTTGGCAATGATCCAGCAGCTTGGCTGTAACAAAATCCAGGGCTATTATTTCGGCCGCCCGATGGTTTTTGCCGACAGCCTTGAACTGTTCAACCGCCGGCAGCGCAACGTAGCCTGATTAATTGGTGGGCGGACTCTGTTTCGGAGCGGGGGGCTCCATCCAGATCATCCCCGGCGCTCCTATTATCTAAAGTATCTCACGCACCCCATCTTGTGGCCTGCATAGCCTGACACCCTTATCGGTTTCGACGAAAGGGCGCTCAACCAATATCGGATATGTGACCATCGCATCCAAAATATGGTCGCCTTCGGCGTCTAAAAGGCCGAGCTCTTCCGCTGGCGAACCGCGCGTTCGCAAGGCTTCACTCGGGGTGAGGCCAGCGTCGGCAAACAACTGCTCCAACTTAGCGCGCGCGAACGGCACGTTGCGATAGTCGATCACACAAAGGTCCAGACCGGGCGTTTCCTGCAAAATTGCCAATGTCTTGCGCGATGTGCCGCAGTCGGGGTTGTGCCAGATCGTTGCTTTCATCAGTCCTCCTTTGGCGGGGATAGTCGCACATCGCACAGGCGCAAAACAAAATTAGCGAATAGGTCTTTTTGCAATTGCATATGCGAATGATTCGCAATAAAGCCCTTTCAACCTCATGGTTTCTCCCAGTCGAAAGGTTAATATTTTTCCGATGCGCAGCAACAAGATAGAACCGTCTTCAAGGCCTCTAGCATATACAGTTCCATCATTAGCGGCGGCAATGTTGCTGGCGATGCCAGCGTTCGCCGCAGAAGCTGACGAAGCGGACGCTTATGCCGACGCCGGGGAAGCGATCGTCGTTACCGGGCAAAAGGCGGAGGTCGGCATCCCGACTGTGCGTGGCCCGGTCATCGACGTGCCGCAGACTGTCAGTGTGGTTTCGCCCGAAACGATAAAGGAGCAGCGCATCGTCTCACTGGAACAGGCGCTGCGCAATGTCGCAGGCGTTACAACGCAGGTCGGCGAAGGCGGCGTCGTCAACGGCGACCAGTTCTTCATTCGCGGCCAAGCGGCGGGCAACGATATCTTCACCGATGGCCTGCGCGATTTCGGGCAGTTCACCCGAGATGCCTTCAACTATGAACAGATCGAGGTGCTCAAAGGCTCCTCATCGACAGCGCTCGGACGCGGCGTAGCGGGCGGAGCGATTAATACCACATCGAAGAGCCCGCACACAGAAGATGCATTTGCCGTAGATTTTTTTGCAGGCACCAACAGCTATCGTCGCGTGACATTGGATGCAAACAAGGCTCTTTCCGAAACCTCGGCCATCCGCCTAAACTTCATGGCGCATGAGAATGATACGCCCGATCGCGATGTTGTGAACTCTGAGCGCTGGGCCATCGCGCCTTCCATCGCGTTCGGCATTGGCACCAATACCCGCTTCACGGCGACCTATTTGCACCAGCAGGAAGACCGGATTCCCGACTACGGCGTGCCAATCGCTGTCACCACAACGCCGGTTGGCGGCGTCGATGACACCGAAGTCCCGGTAACCGAACTAGGCGTCCCGCGCTCGACGTTTTATGGCTTTTCACAAAGCGATGCCGACGATGCCAATGTCGATACGCTGACCTTGAAATTCGCGCATGATGCAAGCGAGTATCTGAAATTCACTAGCGATACGAAGCTCGGCAGTTATAAGCGCTTCTTCCGGCAGTCTATTGCGTCTTGCCCGAATGCTTGCTCGGCGGCGTTGCTAGACAACAATCCGCTCACCATACCAACAACGAGTATCACGCCGCGCGGCGGCATAGATGTCGATACGCGGGGTATTCAGAACGTATCGACGTTATTGTTCACCAAGCCGATTGGCGGAATGCGCAACGAGCTGCTGATTGGATGGGATGTTTCTTACCAGCAAAGCGACCGGGTGACATTTGCCAACGGCACACCTGTGGTCAAAACGCTGATCGATCCGAATAACGGCGGCTTCGGTGTGACGCCGGGAACGGTGTCCAGCCGACGCGATTTGCGCGGAACCGAACTGGCGTTCTTTGTCGATGATCGATTTTGGCTGGCGGACACGCTGTCGGTCAATCTCGGGGTTCGCTATCTCAACTTCAAGACGGAACAGGAACTGTTCACTGCGGCGGCGACCGTCTGCAACGGGGTTGCGCAATCATCCGGCCTCTGTCTTGAAACCAAGGAGGGCAAGAACAACATTTTGAACCCCAAAGCCTCAATCATTTGGGAACCGAACGACAATATCAGTGCCTATCTAACGTACAGCAAGGCGGCTATCCCGCAGGCCAACGCAATCGGCAATGGCGATTCACTCGCATCGCTTGGTGTCGGTGGCGCGATCAGCCGTGCCGATCTACCACCTGAAAAAACCGAAACTTATGATGCCGGTGTGAAGCTTGCATTGTTCGGCGACCGGCTGTTGGTGCAGAGCAGCGTCTTCCAGATCAACCGCAGCAACGCGACTGAGTCCGATCCGGTCAGCGGGTTTCTGCAATATTCGGCTGAACCGAAACAACGGTTGCGCGGGTTCGAACTTGGCTTGAGCGGTGGCATTACGCCCGAACTGCGTTTGTCGGCGAACTATGCCTATGTAGATGCCGAAATCCGCGAGGCTTTCACCGGGACGACAGGGACAGGCGCGGTGGTGGTGAACACAGCGGTGATCGGCAACCAGGTGCGTTACGTGCCCAAACATGCAGCTTCGGTCTGGACCGCCTATTCGGCATCAAATGGTGCATTAAAAGGCCTGCAATTGGGCGGCGGCCTCACCTATCAGTCAAAGGTGTTCTTGAATCCTGAAAATACCCAAGCCACGCCATCGTACGTCTCGTTCGACGCATTGCTCGGCTACACAATCGGCAATGTCCGTCTGGCGGTGAATGGCTATAACCTGACCGACAAACGCTTCTATTCGCAGGTCAACGGTGGCCGCGTAGTGCCTGCGGCCGGACGGAGCTTTGTCGCAAGTCTGGGGGTAGCATTCTGATCGCCTGCAAACTGAAAGATTGCCCATGTTGCTGAACATTTCATCTGTCCTGAGTTCCGACGAAGTCAGCCATCTCCGCGATGTGCTGAGCCAGACGGCGTGGGTCGATGGCAACGTTACGTCGGGTGTGCAGTCTGCGCTGGCGAAGAATAACCTTCAAGTGCCCGAGGAGGCGCCCGAAGCCAAGGCGTTGGGCGAAATCATCCTGCGCGGGCTGGGCAGCAACGCAATGTTCAATTCAGCGACACTGCCGCTCCGCGTCTTCCCTCCACTGTTTAACCGTTACGATGCAGGGATGGGGTTCGGCGCGCATGTCGATAATGCCATCCGATATATTACAAGCGCGCGGCAAAGGGTACGCACCGACATTTCGGCTACGCTCTTTCTGAGCGAGCCGGACGAATATGACGGCGGCGAGCTGGTGATCGAGGACAGCTACGGCGACACCCGCGTAAAGTTGGCGGCGGGCGATTTGGTGGTGTATCCTGCGGATAGCCTGCACCGGGTCGAGCCGATAACGCGCGGGAGCCGCTGGGCTTCGTTTTTCTGGATACAATCTATGGTGCGCGATGATGGCGACCGGGCGCTGCTTTACCGCTTCGACCAAGCCATCACGCTGGCGCGAACCGAACTGGGCGACACGCATCCTGGCGTACTTGGCCTGACATCGACCTTTCACAATCTGTTACGTAAATGGGCGGAATTATGAGCTTTTGGAAACTCAATCAGTCGGGCTTGCTGTTTGTCCCCTCAAAATGGCAGAAGGGGCACGCTATCCGCTGGCTCAAACGCGTTCATGCATGGACGGGCTTTTGGGGCGCGATACTTTTCCTGATGTTGGGCATCAGCGGAGTGTTGCTGAACCACCGCGACATCCTGAAAATCGATACCGGCGAACCGGTCGAGGTGAGCGCGATGGATATTGCGGTGCCCGCAGGGTCCATCCCCGACGAAAAGGCATTGGGGGAGTGGGCCAAGGCAGAGTTCAATCTTGTCAGCGAACCCAGGCCACCCAAGGGCGACAAGGACAAGTCAAAGCCCAAAGCCTTCCTTGGCAAACAACGACCCGAGGCAGAGAAATGGGAAGTGAATTTCAATCACCCCAATGGCCGTCTAATCGTCGAACATGTGAAGGGATCGGGGAGCGTCGCGGTCAAACAAACCAGTCAGAACGGTTTGGGTTTCATTAAAAACATGCACAAAGGCAGCGGCGTGGGCATCGCCTGGGTACTGCTTATGGACAGTATCGCGGGCGCGCTGATCGCGATGGCGATAACAGGGTTTCTGCTGTGGTCGCGTCTGCATGGTGGACGGTTGCTTGCAGGGTTTCTGCTGCTTGGCAGCACTTCGCTCGGAACCTGGGCAGTGTGGCCCTATCTGCTTTAGGATTGTGACGCCGAGAGCGCGGCCATGTGCATTTTGGCATTTTCGACATAATGCGCAACGCCGATGCGCATTCCCATGATCGCCGCGTCGTCGAGCTCGCGGACGTAACGCGCGGGGCTTCCCGCCCATAATTGCCGCGCAGGCACCCGCTTGCCTTGCGTCAGCATCGCGCCAGCCGCCAGCATCGCATCGCCTTCGACCACCGCGCCGTTCATGATAGTTGCTGACAATCCGACAAAAGCTCGGTCTTCCAGCACTGCACCGTGTAGCATGACGTTGTGGCCGACCAGCACATCGTCGCCGATGATCGTCGGATAGCCATCCTCGACCCCCGGCATCGGCCCGTCGCAATGGACGACGCTGCCATCCTGAATATTGCTACGCGCGCCGATGACGATGCGGTTTACCTCGGCGCGGATGACGCAATTATACCAGACGCTCGACCCCGCGCCGATGGTAACATCGCCGATGATCCGGCAACCCGGCGCGATAAACGCGCTGTCGTCTATGGTCGGCGACTTGCCGTTGATCGTTATGATGCTGACGTCGGGTCTGTATATCATTCGATTGTCTTCCAAAGCGATAGATGCGGCAACACCGACGCGTAATCATCGGTCCACGCGCGCGTTTTGCCGGGTTCGTCGAGTTTAGTCCAGACATCCGGACGGTAATAACGGCCACGGCGCGGCTCCACTTTGCCAGTCAATTGGGCAAGCTTGCCCGCGTCCGGACTGAGCGCGATCCACTGCGACGCGCGGGCGCCATCGTTGATCATTGCCACCGGCGGGCTGTCCTGGCGCAATGCTGCAAACCAGCCACTGGACTTGGCTTCGGCTGCGACCACCGGGTTCAAATCGATATAGCGGTTGGAAATGTGAACCAGCAACATCCCGTCGGGCTTCAACGCGCGGCGGTATACGGCGAACGCCTCTTTTGTCAGCAGGTGCAGCGGAATCGAGTCTGACGAAAATGCATCGAGCGCCAATATGTCGAACGTGCCCGCTGGCACCTCGGCGAGCGTCAGCCGGGCATCGCCCAATGTGACGGTGGCGTCGGGGGCGCAGCGTTCGACAAACGAGAATATATTCCGGGTGCGCGCGACCTCGATCATCAACGGATCGATTTCAAAGAACTGCAAGGTCTGCCCCGGTTTATGGTAGCAAGCCAGCGTCCCGGTGCCGAGGCCGACGACCCCGATGCTTGCCGCTGCGCCGTACAGTTCTGCCGCCCTGCTCATCGCTATGCCGACACCTGATGTTGGCGCATAATAGCTGACCGGTCGCGTCGGGGCCTCCAACATCTGCAATCCGTGCATCGTGGTGCCGTGGTTCAGCCAGCGTATCCGACCGCTTTCGCTGGCATTGACGGTGTAGGTGCCGAAATAGCTGCGCATCCGGACGCCGTCCAACGTTTGTTTCATATTGTGCCAGCCGCCATTGGCAAACATCAGCCCGGCGACCACGAGCGTGAAAGCAAGCCGCTGCCCGATGGCGATGACGCCTATTCCCATGATAGCCGCGAGCAATATGATTTTTGCAGGTGTTGTTTCGATCGGCATTTCGGTGCCGCCATAAACGCCAACCAGCAGCGCTACTAATCCCATAAATATCAAGATGCCGCGCGCGCCTTTTTCGCCGAACGTGTGCTCTTCGCCCAGCGAAAAGAGACGCGTCTGCGGCAGCAATGCTGCGGCGAGCAGGATCAATATCGGATGTTCCCAAGTCCAGTCGAAAATGAGCGGTGCTACGATCGCGCAGAAAAATCCGCCGAACACCCCGCCGACCGACATCATCAGATAGAAGCCGGTAAGCTGCGACGGTTCGGGCCGCGTGCGGTACATTTCGCCGTGCAGTGCGACGGCAACCACCAGCAACAGGCTGAGGCTTGCGGCAAGGCCGTTGATTGCCGCTTTGCCCCAGACAAGAAAGACCACCGCGCCGGTAATCATCAGGACAACGGGCGCGACTTTGCCGATCCAGAACGCCGGACGCTGATTTTCGGCAAAGGCGATGCTGAAGCTCAGTAGATACAGACCCAGCGGGATAACCCAAACGAGCGGCATCGCCATCAGGTCGGTGGTCAGATGCGACGTCGTCGATAGCATCAGACCCGATGGAACGGCAGCGAGGATGATCCAGTACAGGCGGCGTTTCCAGCCAATCGATGACTTGGCCTCTGGAACCGCCAATGTCGGCATCGCTTCGTTTCGCGTTCGCCACAGCAAACGAGCACAGGCCGCGACGGCAAGTACCAGCACCGCATAGATCGCGGTCCACAGCCAGTTTTGCGCCTTCAGCGGCATGAACGGCTCAACGATCAACGGATAGGCAATCAACCCGGTAAAACTGCCGATGTTAGAGGCGGCGTAGAGCGCATAAGGTTCTCCCTCGTTGCCGGCAAAGCCGTACCAGCGCTGCATCAACGGTGCTTGCGCGGCGACCGCGAAGAACAGCGGGCCGATCGACGCAACGAGTAACCAAGGCACCCAGAATATCGGCGAGCCGTCGGCGGGCGGGGTGAACGATGCGAGCCCAAGCGGCAGCCACAGCGCGGCTAGCAGCAAGACGGCCAGATGAATCATCGCCTGCTTGCGCGGCGCTTCTCTCGCCAGCCGGTGCGCATAGGCATAGCCGCCGAGCAGCAACGCCTGATACACCAGCATCGCACTGTTCCAGACGGCAGGCGCACCGCCCAAACGGGGCAGCGCCATACGTGCAATCATCGGCTGGACCAGAAACAGCAGGAAGCTGCCGGTCAATATCGTGGCCAAGAACAGATAATGGCTGCGGTCGCGTTTAGCGCTTTGCACTATGGTTTAGCCCTGCAGCAATCGAGCCGCATGCGCGGCGTGATAGGTCAGTACGCCCGAACATCCTGCGCGCTTGAACGCCATCAGCGTTTCCAGAACCAGCGCGTCGCGTTCGCCAGCACCCGCCGCGACCGCCGCCTCGATCATCGCATATTCACCCGACACCTGATAGGCGAAGACCGGCACGTCGAAGCTGTCTTTCACGCTACGGATAATATCGAGATAGGGCAGGCCGGGCTTCACCATCACGCTGTCGGCACCCTCGGCTATGTCCATCGCGACCTCGCGCAACGCTTCATCGCTGTTCGCCGGGTCCATCTGATAGCTTTTCTTGTCGCCGTTCAGCAACCCGCGCGAGCCGACCGCGTCGCGGAATGGGCCGTAAAAGGCGCTCGCATATTTGGCGGCGTAGGACATGATCTGGACATTCTGGTGTCCGTTCATTTCTAGCGCGCGGCGGATCATGCCGATGCGACCATCCATCATATCGCTAGGTGCGATGATATCGGCCCCGGCGCGCGCCTGGTTGATCGCCTGATCTACCAATGCCGCGACGGTTTCGTCGTTGAGGACATAGCCCTTGTCATCGATCAAACCGTCTTGGCCGTGAGCAGTATAGGGGTCGAGCGCGACGTCGGTCAGGACACCGATGCTGTCACCATGCGCCGTTTTTATCGCGCGAATGGCTTGGCACATCAGATTATCGGGGTTGCTTGCCTCCGCGCCATCGTCGCTGCGCAGGTCGGCAGGGGTGTTGGGGAACAATGCGATGCAGGGGATACCAAGCGAAATCGCCTCGGCTGCGCGTTCGACGATCAGATCGACCGACCAGCGCGATACGCCGGGCAGGGTTCCAATCGATTCCTCGACGCCTGTGCCGCCAGTCACGAACAGTGGCCAGATCAAATCGGCAGATGTCAGCACATTTTCGCGCACCATGTTGCGGCTCCACGAGGTTGCGCGGGTGCGGCGAAGGCGGGTGTTCGGGTAGCTTGCGTTTACACTCATCGGGCTGGCTTAGCCGAGCGGCAAGCGTTGCTCAATGACGTAAATAAGCGGCTTAGCTTCGCGCGTTGCGATCATCAACCCGCTGCGTCAACCGGTCGATCTCGCGGGTCGGTTCCTTGGGTTTGCTCGCCGACGATTTCATCGGCGTTAAGGCAGCGCCTGCCCTGACCGCTTTCAATCCATTGAGCTTGCGGCGGAACTGGGCCAAATCGTTGCCTGACAACTGCGCGCGCTGGGTGAATTTCACCGACGCCGGGTTCACCGCGCGGCCATTGCGATAAAGCTCGTAATGCAGATGCGGACCGGTCGAGAGGCCAGTGGAGCCGACATAGCCGATAATCTGGCCGCGCCGGACGCGGCTGCCCGAAGACACGGCAAAGCGGCTCATATGGCCGTAGCCGGTTGCAAGTCCGCCGCCGTGATTGATCTGGACGAAATTGCCGTAACCGCCCTTGCGACCTGCATAGGCTACGCTGCCGTCCGTCACCGCGTAAATTGGCGTGCCATGCCCTGCCTTGAAATCAAGTCCGCTGTGCATGCGGCGGTAGCCCAGAATAGGATGGCGGCGTGAGCCAAAGCCCGATGTAACCGCACCATTGACCGGGCGGCTGAGCGCGCCCTTGGTTTCGCCGACGCCCGAAGCTTCGAACCATTGATTATTGTCGCCCGCCGACCACTTCAACATCTGGATGCTGGATTTGCCGTCACGGTCGATGCCGGCATATACCAGATCGCCGACCTTGACTTCGCCGGTTTCGGCCCGGCGGTAATCCACAATGATATCGAACTCGTCGGTCGGGCGGATCGACGATAGATTGGTACGGCCAGCGATGATCTTCAGATAGGCCTGAACGGCGTTGGCGGGCGCCCCGGCGGCGCGCGCCGAGCGGTAAATGCCTTGGCTGCCGACCACGCCACGGATCCGCAGTGGCGTGTCGTCCACGGCTATCGGCTTACGATCAAGGCGCAATGCGCCGCCTTCTCGGTTTACCGCCAAATTAAGGTCAAACCGCGCCCTGAAAGCCAGCGATTCAAGCGGGCGCGCTTCATTTTTCGACGTTCGCTTGCCCAAAACGATTTCAATCGGTGTACCGGCTTCGATCTCGCCGAGCGAGGCCGCGCCCGAGACGAGCGAGGCGATCTGGCTAGCCTCTCCGCCGCCGACGCCAGCACGTTGCAGAACGCGGGCAAAGCTGTCTCCGCGACCCAAGGTGGCGGTCAGTTCGATGCGCGGGCGTTCGGGGCTTCCGGCCAGGGCGACGACGGCGTCGGTCGCCGCCATGCGTTTTCCGCTGTCGCTCCCGAACGCAATCGGCATAACCATCTGCGCGCGCGCCTCTTCGAATTCTGAATCGGTCAGTATCGGCGGTTGCGCGCCGTAAACCGGGCCAAATTCGGGAAGCAATGAAAGTGCGAGGACGCTCAACAATGTCAGGCTGCCAAGGCCGCGAAACCAGCGTGCGGAGCCGATATCTTCACCCAGATCGGGTACCAGATCCATTTCGGAAAGTTTGTCGCGCCAAGTCCGTTCGGGTGTTTGGCGCAAGGGGGCGACCATCGCATCGGCCATCGCCATGCTGCCCCCTCCCGAAACTGCTGCAAAGCCTAAATTATTGGCTTCAAACATTAGCGACCCTGTCCTGACCCACCATTGGACGGATGATTTTCTGCCCACTTCACTGTGGCGTCACATGGTTAATGTCAACTTAAAGACCGGACTTGATATTGTTACCTGCGCCAGGATGTGCAAAATCGCCGACAAGCGCCGGAACTTTTTTGAAAAGCGCGTTATTGGAGCGGATAATGGCTGATGAACGGATCGAATTCTTCTACGACCTGTCCAGCCCGTGGACTTATTTGGCATTCACTAATCTGTTCGGCGTAATCGAACGCACCGGTTGTTGCGCGCAACTGCGCCCGATACTCGTGGGCGGCGTGTTCAACGCGGTGAACCAGTCGGTCTATGCAGCGCGCGAGGCGAACGACAATCGCAAACTGAAACACAGCTTTCGGTTATTGAAAGACTGGGCGGCGATCGCGGGTGTAGAGATGAACTTTCCGAGCCAATTTCATCCGGCAAAGAGCGTGAACGCGATGCGCATGGCTTGCACCTTGGCCGACGATATGCCCGCGCTGACCGAGTTTACCAAGGCAGCATTCGAAAGCTATTTTGGGAGGCAAGAGGATCTCGACGATCCTGATGTACTGGTCGCGGTTGCCAACAGCGTTGGTCTGGACGGCGAAGCGATGCGCGTCGCGTCGCAGACCGATGCCGTCAAGGCGATGCTGCGCGCCAATACCGAAGAAGTAATCGAACGCGGCGGCTACGGCTCGCCGACAATCTTTATCGACAAGACGCAGATGTATTTTGGTAACGACCAATTGCCGCTGGTGGAATTTGCACTGAAGAGGAATGCCGCATGAATGACCGGGTGAGCATCACAGTCGAAAATCACATCGCCGACGTCCGGCTGACCCGCGCTGACAAGATGAATGCGCTCGACCCTGCGATGTTTCAGGCGATTATCGCGGCGGGCGAAGAACTGGCCGCGATGAAAGGCGTTCGCGCCGTGGTGTTATCGGGAGAGGGCCGCAGCTTCTGCGCCGGTCTCGATATGGCAAGCATGGCGGGCGGCGGTGCCAGCGCGAGTGGTGGGATCAAAAGTCTGACCGCGCGCACCCACGGCAATGCCAACGATTTCCAGCAGGTTGCAATGCTGTGGCGCAAACTGCCCATGCCGGTAATCGCCGCGGTGCACGGCGTGTGCTTCGGCGGTGGTTTGCAGATTGCCAGCGGCGCCGACATCCGCGTGGTCGCGCCCGACGCGCGGCTGGCAGTGATGGAGATGAAATGGGGCCTGATCCCCGATATGGGCGGATATGCGTTGTGGCGCGGGCTGGTGCGCGATGACTGCTTACGCGAACTAACCTACACCAATCGCGAATTTTCGGGGGTGGAGGCGTTGGGTTTGGGCTTCGCCACTTATGTCGATGAAAATCCATATGCGCGGGCTATGGGCATCGCGCAGGATATCGCTAACCGCAACCCGGAGGCGATGCGCGAAGCAAAGGCTTTGTTCAACGAATTTGCCGACATGGACGAGGACGCGATCCTGATGGCCGAGAGCGAACGGCAGGCAAGGGTGATCCGGACGCCTAACCAGATTGAAGCGGTCATGTCGCAGATGCAAAAACGCCCTGCGGCGTTTGTGGATTAAGCGGACTTAACCCATAACCGTTCAAACTCCTGCCTTAAGCTGTCGGGTATCGGCGACGGTCCTTTATCGTCCGTCAGCACAATCGTGGTCATGCAGGTCGCAACGCATTTCCCGTTCTGAAATGCGGCAGACGCTATGTCCCAGCTCGAACCGCCGACGCGACCAATGCCGCTTGCGATATCGACCGGGTCGGGGAAAAAGCTTTCGGCGAGATAGTTGATCTCGACGCTGACGATCAGCCAGCGTTGGCCCGGCGCACGGCGTTGCACGTCGATGCGATGGTTGAACATGCCACGGCCATGTTCGAACAGACCCGCCATCGATACATTGTTGATATGGCCGAGCAGATCGAGATCGGCGAAGCGCGTTTCGGTCAGGTGGGAGAAGGGGTAATTTTCGCGGCTAAGCTGCCATGGCTGGGGTTTGGGCATTGGTTCTTCTTTCTCTTATCCTCCCCAATTTGAAAATTTGGGGTGGTGGCAGGCGCGAAGCGACTGACGGAGGGGCCTTCGACGTCGCTGGCCCCTCCACCATCTGCCTTCGCCAAGGCTACGGCAGATGGTCCCCCTCCCCATTTTTTCAAAATGGGGAGGATAATGCCTACAAACCCCGCCCGATCAGTTCCTTCATAATCTCGTTGGTTCCGCCGAAAATCCGCGTCACGCGTGCGGCGCGCCACATGCGGGCGATCGGATATTCGTTCATATAGCCAGCACCACCGTGCAATTGCAGGCAGGCATCAACGACCTCCCATTGCAGGTCGGTGTGCCACAATTTGGCGGCAGCACCTTCCTCGGCGGTTAGCTCTTTCTTGTAATGGCGGTTGAGTGCCCAGTCGAGATGCGCCCAGCCGACTTGCAATTTGGATTTGATGTCGGCGAGCACAAAACGCGTGTTCTGGAAATCGAGAAGAGGCTTGCCAAACACAATCCGGTCGCGGGCAAAGGCAACGGTTTCGTCGAACGCCTTTTGCGTGCTCGCCATCGCCGACACCGCAATCGACAAGCGTTCCTGGGGAAGTTCGCTCATCAAATAGATGAAGCCCTTGCCCTCCTCGCCCAAGCAATTGGTCATCGGCACGCGAACATCCTCGAAGAACAATTCCGACGTGTCGGCCTCGTCCATGCCGATCTTGTCGAGGTTGCGGCCGCGTTTGAAGCCTTCGCGGTCGGCCTCGACCAATACAATCGACATGCCTTTCCACGCGGGCTGGATTTCGGTATCGGTCTTGACGCAGACGAGGATGAGGTCGGCATTTTGGCCGTTGGTGATATAGGTCTTGCTGCCGTTGACGACATAATGATTGCCGTCTTTGCGCGCGGTGGTTTTCATTCCTTGCAGGTCGGAACCGGTGCCGGGTTCGGTCATGGCAATCGCGGTGATGACCTCGCCCGAGATCATCTTGGGCAGCCAATGCTTCTTCTGCTCTTCGCTGCCGTAGCTGGTGATATAATTGACCACGATATCGGATTGCAGCGAGAAGCCGGTGGCGGCGCCGCCATAATAAGCCGATTCCTCATCGACGATGGCGTTGTAGCCAAAGTCGAGGCCGAGACCGCCATATTCGACCGGCGCGGTCGGGCAAAGCATGCCGACTTCGCCTGCTTTGGGCCAGATTGATTTGGGGACGATGCCATCTTCTTGCCATTGCTTGGCGTTGGGTGCGACTTCCTTCAGTAAGAACTGCCGCACCGATTGGCGAAATGCCTCATGGTCTTCATTATAGGCACTGCGCGGGATGACGTCGAGCGACATGGGATTCTCCAAACTTTACGATCTTCACGCATAGAGACAATAAGTTTCCGTAAGCGTCAAGCAGAATTTAATCGTACGATTAAACGGGTTCGCCGACGGCGCGGGCGCGTTCTACGATTGTCCGCTCTGCTGCCGGAACGAGGCGGTAAGCGGCGATCAGCAGGGCCAGCGCAACCGGCGCAACGGCGATCAGGGACAATATGCCGACGCGGAGGTTTCCAACGGGTTTGCCATCGACAACCGAGCCGGCGAGGTCCGAAATCTGGCCAACCATATAGGGGCCAAAGGACAGCCCGACCAGCGTGGTTCCCAAAAAGAAGGCGGCGGTCGCGGTGCCGCGCATACGCGGCAGCACCAGATCCTGCGTCGTTGCCGCTGCCGCGCCGAGAGCCGTTGCCCCCAACATGCCCGCCACAAAGTTCATGGTGTAAAACAGTGTCGAATTGTCGGTGGTATAGCCTATCCCGATCGGAATGATCGGTCCTACAACACCGAAAATGACCATCAATATGCGTCCGGCCGGGTTTTTCGCCCGCAAAGCGTCCGCAATGCGACCACCGATAATCACCCCGAGAAAGCCGCTGACTGCGCCATTGGCACCCAGCACGAATGCGAGTTCCTGTTTCGGCAGGCGTAGCACCGTTTCGGCATAGGGCGCGGACCAGAAAGCCAATGCGTAAGCCGCCAGCGATACCAGACTGTAGCCTAGCGTAGTGCAGATAAAGGCCGGTGTTCCCCAGATCAGCCGGAAGGTGGCAGGGTCGCGCGCGCGCAGCGCCGAGGCCCAGGAAAATACCGCATAATAGCCAAAGCCGACGGCCGACCATTGCGGGAAATTGCCGGTCAGATGGATCATCCATATGGCAAAGGCGGCGATAGCCGCGCCCGTACCGAGGTTGATGAAGAGCGCAGCCGGGCCTCGCTGCCAGGCACTGAAAATCGTGAAGGGGGGAACGATCATCGATAAGTCGCTCGCGAAGGTCCTAAAAGGCCTGGGCGAGCCGACCGTCGCCAGCCCGTCCATTGCGCCGCGCACAGGTTCGCGAAGCGTCGATACCCACAAAGCAACCAATATTCCGGGAATACCGACCGCCAGGAATGCCGCCTGCCATCCGACCAGTCCCATCGGACCTCCGCCCGGGTAAGCGTCGTTCCATGATTTGACGATCAGCGCGCCGATAAACAGCGAGACGCCGCCGCCAATGTAAAGACCCGATGAATAGATGGCGAGGGCCGTGGCGCGCTGCCGCTTCGGGAAATAGTCGGAGATCAGCGAGTATGCCGTTGGGCCGGCGGTGGCTTCTCCGACACCAACGCCCATGCGTGCCATCGTAAGCTGCGTCTGGTTGCGTGCGAACCCTGATAATGCCGTCATAATCGACCAAAGTGCAAGGCCAACCGAGAGCAGCTTCACCCTGCTCCAGTTATCCGCCAGCCGCCCGAGCGGTATCCCGAACAAAGCGTAAAATACAGCAAAAGCTGCTCCGCCAAGAAATCCCATATCGGAGTCGGTCAATCCCAGATCGGCCTTGATATCGACCGCCAATATACTGACGATCTGCCGGTCGATGAAGTTCAGAATATACACGACCACAAGGACGCAAAGCACGTACCAGCTATAACCGCTCGCTTCGGGCAGAGCCGGGGCAGCCTGTTCGGTATCGGCGATGTCTTTTTCGCCGCGCTCCGTATCACTCACACCCGTCTCCCTCTAATGGCTGTTGTCGCCTTGTGCGATGGGCTAGCAGAACAGCGTGGCGGTGCAACCTGAATTGCCTTTCAACTTTGTGGATTGACGATGATCGCTAGCGACGATCACCAAGATGCGGCGGTATTGTCAAATCGGTCGGTTGATTCCGGTTTCGCTTGAATTGTTGGCAAAACATCACGATATTGACGACATGCGGCTATGTTGCCGTTTTTGAGGAGAATTTAGTCATGGCTCAATGGTCCGATCCGCGGGTTACGGGCACGCAGTCGACCGTTACCGGTGCCGAGCTGGGTGTCGGCGCTGTTGCGGTGGACGCCGGTTTGCGCGCCCACATGCTCAAAGTTTATAACTATATGACATCAGGCGTGCTGTTGACCGGCATCGTCGCGATGATCTTTGCAGAATCAGGTTTCGCAGAAAGTTTGCTGATGAACGGCGGCATGCTGCGCTGGTTGATTATCCTGTCGCCGCTGGCAATCGTGCTGACGATGAGTTTTGGCCAGAACCGGTTTTCAACATCCACACTCCAGCTGATGTTCTGGTCGTTTGCGACATTGATGGGCCTTTCGATGTCGACGATTTTCCTGGTTTATACAGGTGCGTCCATCGCCCAGACATTTTTTGCAACTGCTGCGGCTTTTGCCGGTCTAAGCCTTTGGGGATATACCACGAAGAAAGACCTGAGTGGCATGGGGACGTTTTTAGTCATGGGCCTTGTTGGCCTGATCGTCGCGTCGCTTGCTAATCTCTGGTTTCAGTCGGGCACGCTGAACTGGGTAATCAGCGCCGTGGGTGTGCTGATTTTCGCAGGTCTAACCGCCTATGATACGCAGACGATCAAGAGCATTTATCTGCAGGTGCGGGGTAGCGACATGGTCGGCAAGGCCGCAATCATGGGCGCGCTCAACCTGTATCTGGATTTCATCAACATGTTCCAGTTTTTGCTCAGCTTCATGGGCAGCCGCGACTAAGTCACCTCTGGTTCAGCTAAGTTTGCCGATTATGGCCCGGTGGGAAACCGCCGGGCCATTTTCTTTGCGCGGTTGGTCGAACAGGGCTTTTCATTCACGGCAAAATCCTGTTGGAAAAGCGGACTATTTGGGGAGTGAATGAAAAATGCGTATGGGCTTCAAAGGTCTTGCAGCCATCATCACGGTTAGCGCTGTCGCTGCCTGTGCACCGGCACCTGTGCCGGTCAAGGTTGCACCGCCGCCAATCTACTTTCCGCCCCCTCCGCCCCCCGCCATGCCGCGGCCGCCCAGCGGCGCTGCGTTATCGATGTCGATCCCGCCAGTCGGCATCGACGGCATCCGCGTCACGCCTAATCGTGGGCTAAGCCGCGAAGGAAATATCTGGCATTTCAGGTCGGCGGTCAATGTGGCTGCGCTCAATTGCCAAGGGCCGATCTGGGGACAGATTGCCACCGAGTATAACAAGTTTATCACCGTCCATAAAAAGCGGCTCTCGCAAGCGAGCAAGGCGCTCGACCGTGAATATGTCGCGCGCTATCCTGGGCAGAACGGCCTGCGCGTTCGCGACACCAAGCTGACCGATCTGTATAATTATTTTGCGCTGCCACCGGTCAAGGCCGAATATTGCGACGCTTCACTTCGCAAAATTCAGGAGGTTAATTTGCTTCCGTCGGATGCGTTACCCGAATATGCGTTCGGCGCGCTCAGCGATATCGATGGCATATTCATCCGCTTTTTCGATGCATATATTATATATGAGCGCGATCTGGCGGATTGGAACATGAAATATGCGCCGCCGGTGCAGACGATCCAGTTCCAGCCGCAGGTTGTAACGGGTGGTACCCCACCTCAGGTCATCACGCCGACCCCGGTCCCGGCCCCCAACATCCAGCCTCCGGTGACGACACAGCCGGTGCCGACGCCAGCAACAGCCGCACCGCAAGGCACCACGATTAATCCGGGCCGTCGTTAAGTCACGCAGCGGCGCGTTCGGCGGAGTAGCGGACGAAGCAATCGCGCCCGTTGGATTTGGCACGGTACAGCGCCATGTCAGCGGCGCGGTACAATATCTTCCAGTCATTCTCGCTCTCGACTAGCCGGTTGGCAACCCCGACGCTGGCGGTAATCCGGTATCCTTCGGGCAGATGGATTGCACGCACGCTGGCGAGAAGTTTGTCGGCGTCGAAAACATGAGCGGTATCGGTCAGGTAACCGATGGCAAATTCTTCACCGCCCATCCGCGCAACCAGCGCGCCATCGGGTGCGTTTTCGAGCATAACGGCAGCTATACTGGTAATGGCATCGTCGCCACCGGCATGACCGAGGCTATCGTTTACCCGCTTGAAATGATCGATATCCAGCAGAACCAGCGTCCAATGATTTTGTCGTTCCAGTAACGACCGGAGAAATGCCCTGCGGTTCAGCAGTCCTGTCAGTGGATCGGTATCGGCCATCACCATCGCACTTGCTTCCGCATTCTCCGCACGATCGCGTGCCTGCGCCAAAAGCCGGACGCGATGTCCGATCGCAAGTGAGCTCACCAATGCCTCAAATGCCAGGGCCAGCAACGTACTGTTCTCGATCAACACATGGTACGGGAGCAATCCATATCCGTGCGACATTCTGAGGGCGACCGAGATAAGCGGCCCCGACCATGCCAATAGGAAATAGCCAAGATACGGATCTTTCCGCCGCCATGCTGTCCAAAGATAGGTCAGGAAAATGATGGGGACTGGCACAAAGCCGAGGAGATAGATTTGGTCGAGAATGACGATATAGCGCGGAGCGACCGCCGCATAGAACAGCGCAAATACGGCAATCGCCGTGGCGTGGCCGATAGTTACTTTCACCAGCCAGCGCGGAATGTTCGAAGCCTCGAAGAAATAGCGGGTGAATATCAAAGCCGTGCTGGCTGATATCGCCAATAGCGGAATGGTTATTCGCAAGCGATCACCACCGGCCATTCCGTCAACGACATAGTGGATGGCACCCGATGTGAAGAACGCATAGACGGTCATCGCAGTAACCATCGCGCAATATGCCAGCAGGAATTTCTCGCGCATGGCACGCCACAAGGCGATGTTATAGACGAGCATCGCGATGCATAGTCCGCCAAAACCGGCGTAAAGCACCGCCATTCCCAGCTCGTATCTGACTGCCTCGTCGGGTGTCGATAGCTGCGGTGCCTGTAGCACGCCGCGAATTATTACCGACCCCTTGACCTTGGCGATCAGCACCGTGACCGGTGGTTTCTCGGCGTCGAGCCTCAGTAGCTGTGTGGCACCGAGCCGCTGACTCATCTCTTCGGAGCTGTAGCGCCTGACCGACCCGTCTGCGTGAATAGCTGTCAAGTCGAAGCCGTCATCCCAAAGGCTGGCCATGCGCAAAATGGGCCGTTGGGCCGTTTTGTGTGCCGACAACGGCACGTCCATGCGGACCCAATAGTCGCCTGATTTCAAACTGCTTTGCGGCGTTGTGCAATCGAACCTTTTGGTATCGGCAAGTACAGTTTCAACGCTGTCGCCGTTGCGGACGGCGGATATGCACGGCACGAGATCGGCGACCGCCATTGCCGGCGATGCAGGTAGCAAGAATGCTAAGCACAAGGCCAATATCGCTATTGTCCTTCTGCATATTGGGAATATTCTGCCCGTCATGGGTCATGAATAGGCCCCTCGCGTAAAATTCCCGTTAACCAACGGTGCTGAAAACGCCGTCAGATATAAAATTATGTGGGCGGATCAGCCGTCCGCTTGTTTGCCCGCTTGCGCCTCCGCGATCAGTGCACCATCGATGGCTTTCGCGGCCTGATAGGCGGGGCGTTGACGGACCCGCTCTGCATAAGCGGCAATTGACGGGCGCGGCGGTATCGTACCGAATTGAGTTCCCCAGTCGGCCTGCGCGCCGACATAAATATCGGCGGCGGTGAAACGCGACCCGCAGATAAAATCGCGGTTGGAAAGCACGCCTTCGAGGACGTCGACCACACGGTCATAATCGCCGTAACCGAACATCATTTGCTTTTCAGGTGCGGGGTCGAACCCCGCCGAATGGTTGGTGATCGCGGCCTCGATTGGTCCGGCGGCAAAGAACATCCAGCGATAGTAATCGGCGCGCTCTTTCGGCGTTGGCTGCAACCCGGCATCGGGAAATGCGTCGGCCAGATAGGCGCAGATTGCGGCACATTCGGTAACGATGTTGCCGTCATGGACAATCGCCGGAACCTTGCCCATCGGGTTGATCGCAAGATATTCGGGCGTTTTCATCGCGCCTTCGTAACTCAACAGATGCTGTTCGTAATCCGCTCCTGCTTCATGCAGCGCCCAGCGCGCAATCTGCCCGCGCGACATTGGGTTAGTGTAAAAATCTATCTTGGCCACAGGCTTTCTCCTCGACTCGGCAACGGAACATTATATGAACAAAATAGACGCGATGGCAATGCCAATTCAGGCCATGCTGATATACTCACGCATCGCAGCGGCTTCGGCTTCGATCTTTTCGATGCGGTGTTTGACGAGGTCGCCGATTGAGATAAATCCGGTCAGCTGGTCATTTTCGACCACCGGCAAATGCCGGATGCGGCGTTTGGTCATTAGCGACAAAGCCGACAATATCGGGGTTTCGGCGGTAACCGTTATCGCCGGGGCGGTCATCACTTCACCCACGGTTTTGACGAGAAAGGCCGACCCGTGTTTTGCCACGCCATAAACAATGTCACGTTCGGAAAAGATGCCGACGACTGCATCGCCGTCAACCACCGGCAGCGCGCCAATCCGGTGCTCGGCCAGGCGGGTTATGACTTCGCCGACGCTTTCGCCGCGCCCGGCGGTAAACACTTCATGGTTCGCACCGCCCAGTATTGTTGCTATTGTCATCGCTCTCTCCGTCTATCGCTTCCCTCGCGTCACCTTATAGCATAAAGCGCGCAGGAAAATATGACTCGCCGCTCCCGCCTTGATGATCCCGAATATAGCCGATTTGCCTGGGCCCGCTACTGGCGGTTGATGCGATGGATGCTGGCGTTCACGTTGGTGGTGACGGTGATAGTCCTTACCGCGTTTTGGTGGAACAACGGAATGGTCTCGATCCACTTTTTTATCGCAACGGCAGGGGCAATTATCTTCTCGCTTATGCTAACCGCCGGATTAATGGGGCTGGTATTTCTGTCGAGCGGTTCGGGCCATGACGAATCGATTGAAGATCAATTTGAAGATGAGGCTGACCGTTGAGCGACGAGATACATAACTTACCCAAGCGCAATGACCCGATATTGCGCGTCGTGCCCGGGCCCGCCGACATCAACGCCAACGGCCATATCTTTGGCGGCTGGGTGCTTGGTGTCATGGATCAGGCCGGCGGCATATTGGCTGGCCGTGTTTCGCAGGGGGCCTGCGCTACGGTGGCGATCGAAAAAATGGAGTTCATCGCGCCCATACTGTTGCGCGATATCATTTCGGTTTACGCCGCGCTCGAACGCAAGGGGCGGACGTCGATGGGGATCAGGGTCGAAGTTATCGCAACCCGCGCCCGCGACCAGCAGGAGGTGAAAGTCACCGAAGGCCTGTTTACCTTTGTGGCGCTCGACGAGCAGCACCGGCCACGCGAACTTCCGGTCGATTAGGGTCCAGTTTCAGATCATAGAATAGCGCGGCGTCGCCGTTCGCCGGAACCGTAACCTTCCACGTCGGGACGCCGTCTACTTTGACAACCGACTGCGGTTTGCCCAAAAGCTGGTAGGGAATTTCGACCTCGATATTGACCGGCGAATTGCGGGCGTTGGTGACTTCTATTTTCCACTGTTGTTTACCCGATTTCTCAGAAATTCGCGTAGTCTTGGCGCGCACGTCGCTCGATTGGCCGACGATGAGCTCGACCTCATCGCCAATTGCCCTGTCAAGCATCGACGTTTGGCCGGTCAGTAGCGGGCCATATTTGCTATCCTCGAATATCATCACCTGACCCTGCGGCATCGGCAGACCAAGGCCTTTGTCGGCACGGTTCTCGCTGCGCAGCATTAGCGCCATCGGGCGGCTGTCTTCGCCATAGTCGCCGACATTAGCGGCGTAATAATGTTCGAAAGCCGCACCGGGCTTGACCAGCATCGCCACCTGTTTTTGGCCCTTGGCATTGACCGTCACGGGTTCGGGTATGCGGTAGAGTTTAAGGTCGCCCAGATCTTCCTGTTCAGCCACAACCACCGCAACGGGCGACATAGACTTCGCTTTCACGCGGCTTGCGGTAACGATCACGTCTTCGGCATCCATCACGGCGCCAGCCGCCATTTCCATCATCGGTGCTGGCGGCGGCGGCGGGGCCGCAGGGTCGTAGCCCAGACGGAATGGCACCTGATGTGTGCGTTGCTGCGGCCAGCATGTAATGCGGAGCGCACCTCCCGTTGACCTCGGCTGTGCACCGCGCCGCACGCGGTTGGGTTCGCCGGCAATTGCCATGGTGTTGGCATTCAGGAAGCTTTGGTTGCCGCCGTTGGCCAGCGTCAGCCATGCGAACAAGTCCACTTTCCCCTTGCCGTCAACACCGCGCTCCTGCACTTGCGCGACATAATTCGCCTGCCAGTCAAAACCGGCCGCCATATAAGTCAGCGTCAGCTTGGTGGTTATGGCCGTGTCGCTGTGAGTGATGACGGACAATGTAGGCTTTGCCGACAGGTTGGCGGGAACACCGCCATAGCCCATGCGCTCCGGCAGCCCTGTGCAGTGCAGCGCCTCATAACCATCGGCAGTTTGCAGGATGACGCCGCCGCTGGGGCCAGCGGTAATGAAAGCCTCCTGTGTCCGAACCGCGCCTGTCGCCCTGCTCGTGCGGGTAAGCGTCACCGCGCGCTTCAAATAGGCATCCACCAGCCCCTGCGGCGATAGCAGCCGCGCATCGCGATTTTTCTCTTTTACACCTTTAGGCAAGCCGGTGACGATGGCGCTTTCTGGGAACATTCCCTCGGCAACACCCTCGAAACGCACAACCGATTCGCCTGCCGGAATGGCGACGGTGCGCGTCTCGGTAACCAACGCATATCCGGTGGGCCAGTTTTTATCGATCGACGCATTGCCGTATTTCTGACCGCGATAAACAGTGAGTGACACTGCTTCTGGTTCGGGGGAGGTGACAATGGCTTGGGCAGACAGGTGTATGGGGGGCACCGCTAAGCAGAGGAAAAAGATCGACGAAACTTTCTTAAGCCCCTCCCCTTCAGGGGAGGGGAGGGCGGCGGGGGCTTTCAGTCGGGCACAGTCTTTGCCGACAGCCCCCCCCCCAACCCCTCCCCTGAAGGGGAGGGGCTTAGAGGCGGACCACAAAAACGCGATCAGCCCGCGCATGGCTTCAATACCGGCTATCGAACGTCGCGGTCAGCGTTGCCTTGCCGTTTGCAGGCACCGGCACGCTCCATTCTACCCGGTCGGCGGAAACGCGTTTGCCTTCCTGGCTTTGCTCGGTGACGCGAACATCGCCCCACAACCCCGATTGGCCCATATCGACCGTAATTGCTTCGTTGCGCGCGTTGGTAAATTCGTAGCGCATACGGGTTTTCCAGCGGCTTGAGTTAATCCGGGTGCGTTCTTCAACCACGGTTTTGACCTTCACATCAAACGCGTCGCCCGTGCGGATCGACATCGCACTGCCCATCGGCGTTGCTTCGATCACGCTTTCGCCGATAAATTGCGGGTCGCCGCGTTTGTCGCGCATGTAGACACGCATCGTGCCGGACGGGAGCTGATCTCCCAGGCCGCCGCCGCGCGATGTCGAGAATTTGAGCACCGATGACGCGCTGGCCGCGTCGTTTGTTGCGAGCCAGCCATTGTTGAATTCATAAGCCTTGCGCGCCGGTGCCGCCTTCACATCAAGAAAGCTGACCTGCTTTTGTTGGGCATTGGCTATCGTGGTGCGTTCAGCGAGCGGGTAGAGATAATAGTCGCCCAACCGTTCGCGCTCGTTGCTTTCGGTGCCCGCCTCATCGATTGTGCCGGTGCTGCCATTCCACGGCATCTGCACGTTACGCCGCCCACCTCCATTGTTCGGATTGCCCGCGACCAACAATACATCGGCGTTGGTGTAGTCGGTACCAGTGTTGTTGGTCAGCGTGACCCAGCCCTGGACATCGATGGTCTGCTTTGCGTCGTCGAACAGCGTGACATAGTCCGACGTCCAGCCAAGGCCGGGGGTCAGGTAAGTGAGCGTGGTCGGTACCGTCCCGCCTCTGGATTCCAGCGTCACAGAAAGCGTAGGCCGAGCACGCAGATTGGGCGGGACTTTGTCGAATATCACGCGGACAGGCAGGCCGTCGTCGCGCAGCACCTCGATAGTATCGCCAATCTGCAAAACCACGCCGCCATTGGCGGCAAGTACCTTGGCGCGGACGCGGGTTTCCGCACCGGTCGCGGGGTTTGTGCGTAGCAGGGTGATGGTTTGGCCAACGGCTTTCTCCATCAACTTCGCAGGGGTCAGCAAGTCATAATCGAAATTCTGTTCGACAATACCGATTCCGGGACCGGTCAGCGTAACCGTTTCTGCACGGATTTGGGCGGAAACATCGGGGAATTCCTGTTTGGACCGCCCCGATGGCAGGTTCATCCGCCTCGTGTCTTGCACAAGGCTCTGGCCATTCTGGTAAATCGTAACCGCGACGTCGCCTTGCGCCGTTGTTTCGCCCGGAACTGCAACGCTGGTCGGCGCGGTGTTTTGGGCTAGCAGGGGTACCGCAAGTGCGCTCCCCAATCCGAGTAGCAGCAGTTTGCGCATCATCATCTCCCCTGAAATCATTTCAGAGGATGGTCTAGTTTTCCCTAGATTGCCAGTATATTAACGGCGGGGCGATTATTCCGCCGCAGTCACCACGTCTTCATCATTCGCCGATTTCGGGCGGCGTGCACGCGGCTTGCGAGCTGGCTTTGCTTCGATCTCGGCATCGTCAAAATCGTTCGCAATTGCAATCGATGGTGGCAGCACGGCGAGGTCGATCCCGACAGGTTCATCGACAGTTTCTTCGCTGTGATGCCTGCGCGGGGCGCGGTTGCCATTACGGTCATTGCCGTTGCGTTCCGGGCGGTCACTGCGGTTGTCGCGGCGCGGCCGATTCTCACGCTGCGGACGGCGGTCTTCGCCGTCATTGTTATTGGCGTTGTCATCGGCGGTTTCGGTTTCGGTTTCGGTGAACGAGCCTTCGTTCGAAACTTGCTCTTCATAAGAAGGCGAGCGATCCTCATTCTGCCAGTCATCACGGTCTACGCGGCTATCTTCGCGCACATCTTCTCTGGGGCGACGCTCGCCTTGCTGTTCCTGACGCACTTCCTGGCGGCTACGGAAATCGGCGAGTACGCGGAAATAATGGTCTGCGAATTGCAGATGATATTCGGCATTGACGCGGTCATCGTTGAACTGCGCGTCGCTCGCCAGTTTCTTGTATTTTTCCAGCATCTGGCTCGCGTTGCCGCGCGCACGATTGTCGATGTTGTTCTGGTAATCGAACCCGCTGCGGTTGTTCTGCTGCTGCCGGTTGTTGTTATTATTGTTGTTCCGTCCGCGACGCCGGTTGTTATTATTCGGCTGGCGACTGTTGTTATTGTTCATAAGGGCTAACCCGTCCTCAAATAAGCACTTTAAATGTGTGATGCCCCGTAAACCCTGTTCTTTTCGGGTTGCGCCAAGGCTGTTCCAAGCCTTGATTTCTTTCCAACTGCGCTGGGGGGCGGCTTCGCGCAAAAGCCCACTTTCAGGCAATTTTGCTGCGATGCACTACACGCTCTAGCCGTCTCAATCACCGATTCCAAGCGAAAAGCGAAGACAGCGCGGATTGCCGGCCAGATCGCGACGCATTTCGGTGGATAACCCGGCTTTACTTGCCAAATCGCTAACGGCTTGCGTTTGCGTGAAACCTATTTCGAATATCGCGACTCCATTACGGGCTAGCAGGGTCGGTATGAACGGGATCAGAACGCGATAATCATCAAGGCCGTCAGGCCCGGCAAACAGCGCGCTGTGCGGCTCGTGGTCGGCCACCATCGGCGCAAGATTGGCTGCATCCTCGACATAAGGCGGGTTGCATAGGATGAGGTCGAAAGGGCCGTGTAGCGCATTCGTCCATCCCGCATCCTTCCAGCTCAGATGCCGGAATTCTGCCCGCTCACCAAAGCCCAGCGCATGCGCATTACTTTCGGCCACCGCCAGAGCTGCGGCGCTGGCATCCACGCCGACCCCATGTGCCTCTGGAAAAGCCGACATTGCCGCCAGTAACAGCGCACCCGAACCGGTGCCGAGGTCCAAAATCCGGTTTGGTCCGCCGCGCCCGGCAAACGCCTCCACCGCCGCCTCAATCAACGTCTCGCTATCCCCGCGAGGGATCAGCACGTCGGGCGTCACCGCCAAGGTTAAGTCCCAAAATTCCTGCACACCGCGAATATACGCCACCGGTTCGGACATGGCGCGCCGCTCAACCAACGCGGCAAAGCTATCCGGCACGGCCAAGTCATGCTGCCGCATCAGCATATCCGAGCGCGAACACCCCAGTGCATGCGCCATCAATATCTCGGCATCGAGCCGCGCCGTCTCGCTAACCGCCGCCAACCGCGCGGTTGCGGCGCGCAAGGTGTCGGCGATACTGTCAGGTCCGGCTGCCATATCCGCCACCTAACCCGCCAGTTACAATCCTAAAGCCGCGCGCATGATGTGGTAGATCGTGTTCTGCTCGATCGTGCCTTTGAACAGATACGCCTTTGGCCCCGCCGCACGCGCCACCACGTCTTCGCCGCTATGCGTTTCGGACCCGGTGGGGATCAGCGCCTGCTGCTTGTAGTCGAGCGCCTGCGTGTCTTCGGTCAGCGGGTCGGTGCGCGCTGCGGTGCTGACCGCGCCGGGGCCGTTGGCATAGCCCAATGTGGTGTAGCCCTTTTTGTCTTTGGCCAAGGTCGCCTTGCCCTTCTGGTCGACGACAGTGCCCAATATCGGGTTGCCGCGCTGCGGATAGCCCGACATGCTGAAGGTATGGCTATGGTCAGAGGTAACGACGATCAGCGTATCGCGCAGGTCAACGCTCGCCATCGCCGCCTTTAACGCATCGTTCAGCGCCACGGTGTCCTGCAACGCCCGCCTAGCGTTACCCGCATGATGGCCATGGTCGATTTTGCCGGCTTCCACCATCAGGACATAGCCTTTGCGGTTTTTGCCGAGCAGCTGGATAGCCTTCGTCGTCATCTCGGCAAGCGAAGGTTCTTTGCTGCCCGTAGCCGTCCTGTCCGCATCAAACTGCATATGCGATTGTTCGAACAGGCCAAGAAGCTTGGGCGTCTTCTTCGCATCGACCGCGCCAAAACCTTCGCTGTTCCACACATATTCACTACCCGGATTGGCCGCTTTCCAGACCGCGATCAGGTCTTTGCCATCGGCGCGCAGACCCTTTTTGTCGCTATATTCGGGGTCGGCGGCGGTGGCTGGCATGAGGTGCGCGCGGCCCCCGCCCAGCATGACCTCAAGCCCGTTGCCATGCGGCCATTCGACCATCTGCCGCGCGATGTCGGTGCAGCCTTCCTTTTTGGCCGCCTCTGGCATTTTTCCGTCATACTCCCAATCGCGTTGCGCGGTGTGGGCATAGGTCGATGCAGGGGTGGCGTGGGTGATGGTCGCGGTCGAGACGATGCCGGTGGCATAGCCCTTATCCTCGGCCAGTTCGAACAAAGACGGCACCGCAAACGGCGCGGTCGCGGCGCAATTGTCCTCGATCGCTTGCGGACCAACGCCGATCACGCCGTTCAGCGTTTTGACGCCCGAGACAATGGCTGTCGCGGTCGGCGCGCTGTCGGGCACCTGGCCGTCATGCGAGTAAGTTTTGACGAGAGCAGTGTGGGGCAGCTTGTCCATCTCGGCGACAAAGGATTCGCCGTCGAGGCCCTTTTGCTGCCCTTCAAAAATGCGGCCAGCGGTCAGGGTGGTAACGCTCATCCCGTCGCCGATGAAGATGATGACGTTGCGCGCTTTGCGGTTGTTGGGTTTGTCCGCGATCAGGCGTTTGAGTTCGGCTTGCCCGGCGCGCAGATATTCGTCCGACGTGTTGAGCGGTGGTTTGGCGGGGGCAGGTGCCGGTGTCGGTGCCATTTGGGCGAAGGCAGGGGCGGCGGCGAGGGCCGAGGCCAAGAATAGTTGCGGCAACTTGCTCATCTTTGTATCTCCCAATTCTTGTAAGCGCCGTCCCAGAATTTCATGACGCGACCATGACAGCCGCAGAAAACTGCGCAAGCCTGTCCCGAGCCCTTCGACTTCGCTCAGGAGAGCCCTTGTCGTGGGGGGGCACAGTCAAATCGGGGTGGGACGAATCTTGTCATCTGGCATTATAGGACAGATGAAATCCAACATTTGCAATGCCTGTCTATATTCATAGAGACAGACCCCTTTGGTCGGCGGTTAAGCTGGCGAATCCATCGAAAGGTCACACTAAGGTCTCGCCTGCCGAGACAAGCAGGCGTCCGTCCTCGCGCCATCACCGCAGCCGGGCCGCGCGAAATCACGTCGCCGCACGAAACAACACAGCGCCGAGCGATTGAAATTCAGTGCCGGGGCCTTGGCTAAGATGCTGTGGCCGGGGGCTGTCAAAGAACAATCGGAACATTAGCAGAACATTTCGAATCGGTCAACCCAATCCGGACTGTCAACGGCCAATGAGACATAAGCGCCTCCGGGTTGGGGCAGGTTTCATTGCCCCAGTTTGATGTTCACCCCGTTCGGGTAAAGCTCGGTCATGCATTGTCGCACCTTTGCTAGGTCTTCGGCGCTGCCGGGAACGGTGGACACCAGCTCCTTGGCGCTCTTGCCCTCCATGATCTTGTCCGCGGCGCAACCGCAGATCTTGTCGAGGTCGATATTCACACCAGCCGGGATGGACCCTGACGCGCTGGACGTGCAGGTCGTCACCAGCTTTTCGCGAAAGCTGGCCTTGAAGCTTTCGTCAAAAGCACTGCCCTCGCCGCAGGCGGTTAGGGTGAGAACCGATAGCGCAATTATGATTGATCGCATTGTTGTTTACCTCTCCGTTCGATGCGTTGCGCAGACTAGCGGATTGAAGGGTTATTGCACCTTGGAATTGCTTTTGCCCGCGTGCTCAACGTAACCCCGGGCATGGTCAGCCAATGGGAACGCGGAGGGGACGAAGGCGACCAGAGGGCAAAAACGCCCCGGCGGCGCGGCGCTCAAGCTGTTGACGCTGGTGGAGAAGAACGGGTTGATGGCGGTGGCTTGAGGGGGCGTAATTAGTATTGTGTCCCCGGAATTCCTCCCCGGAATTCCGTCCCCGGAATTCCCGCCCGGAATTCCCGGAATTTTCTTCCGTGTCCCCGGAATTTGTGTCCCCGGAATTTGCCCGGAATTTGCAGTTTCCCCGGAGTTCCCAAGGAAGGGGGCTGGAGAAATTTACCTGCACTCCCGTTATAATTTGCCTGGCATTTCGAATCAGGATACAAATGAGAATAGTCCAAAACTGAAGTCCACTCCGTTAGAGTCGCGAAGCGATTCAGAGTGATGTGCGCCCACGCAATCGTCGGCAGACACTGGCGGAGACGTCCAATGATGAAATTGATCGCTGCGGTTGCGGCAATGCTGTTAAGCGTTCCCGCTCTCTCTCAGGTTGAGCCTTTCCCGAGCAGCTTCCGTACAATAAGCGTCCCCACAAATGGCACGACCATAAATGTCCGCACCGGCGGTAAGGGGCCTGCGGTCGTCCTTCTGCACGGCTATGGCGAAACCGGTGACATGTGGGTGCCGTTGGCCAAGGACTTGATGCGCGATCATACCGTCGTTGTTCCCGATTTGAGAGGCCTCGGTCTCTCATCCCGCGCAGCGGGGGGATACGACAAGAAGACGCAAGGCGATGACGTTGCCGGTGTTCTCGATGCGCTGAAGATCGAAAAGGCCGATCTGGTCACGCACGATATCGGTAACATGGTGGGCTATGCCTTTGCTGCACAATATCCAAAACGCGTAACGCGGTTGGTGCTGATGGACGCACCTCTTCCGGGTATCGGCCCGTGGGAGGAGATTCTGAAGAATCCGCTGCTGTGGCACTTCCGTTTCGGCGGGCCGGATATGGAGCGGCTCGTTGCGGGGCGTGAGCGTATCTATCTTGATCGTTTCTGGAACGAATTCTCCGCTGACCCAGGCAAATTCAGTCAGGCCTCGCGTGTCCATTATGCCGCGCTTTATGCAAAACCGGGCGCGATGCGAGCGGGATTTGAGCAGTTCAAGGCTTTCGATCAGGATGCCAAGGATAATCAGCTTTTCCTCGCCAAGGGACCACTGGCTATGCCTGTTTTGGCTATCGGCGGGGAGAAGTCGTTCGGGCCGATAATGGCGGTTGTCGCGCGAGCCGCTGCCTCCAATGTCACAGAGCGGGTTATTCCGGGTGCAGGCCACTGGCTAATGGAAGAACAGCCCGAGCGCACGGTTGCGGCGGTGCGAGCGTTTCTGGATGCCGCAACATAACAGCGGTTCTTGCTGACCGCTATTCCACCAATTATCCAAGGAACTTATCATGACATCACCTGCAGCCATCCGTGATCCTGTCGCCGACCATATGCTGACCCCGCAAAATGCCGCATTGGTCATCATAGATTTTCAGCCCGTTCAAGTGGCTTCGATTGCATCGATGAACAAACGAGCGTTGGTCTCCAACGTTGTTGCGGTTGCGCGCACTGCGAAGCTTTACGGGTTGCCGATCGTCCTTTCCTCGGTCAATGTTGAGACTGGTCGCAACCAGCCGACAATCCATCAGATCACGGACGTCTTGCCCGACCAGCCCGTATTTGACCGAACGTCCATCAACGCTTGGGAGGATGAGCAGTTCGTCGCTGCCGTGGTCGCCACGGGGCGCAAGAAGCTGATCATGGTCGCTTTGTGGACCGAGGTCTGTCTGGTTTTCCCGGCCCTCGACGCGATTCAGGCCGGGTTCGAAGTATATCCGGTTGTTGATGCTGTGGGCGGCACCTCTCCCGAGGCGCATCGAGCTGGTCTTGAACGCATCGTTCAGGCGGGTGCCAAACCGGTAAGCTGGATACAGCTTGCCTGCGAACTACAGCGCGACTGGTTGCGCGAAGCAACCGTACCGGAATTTGCCGACATCGTTTTTGCCGAGGTTGGGCACTAATTAAGGCATATTTCTGAATTACGATTATAGTTTACTAGATTCCAAAAGAACTCACCACTTCCCACCCGCATCCTCTATCGCCTTGAGCAGCGCCTTCTTGCGTTCCGTGCGGCGTTCGCCGCTGTTGCGGGGGAGTTCGGGTTCTTTGCCGTATTTGACAACATAGGCAGCGCGGCGGCGCAGGACTTCGGCCCCGAACTCTTGCAGAGAGGGGATGGTTTCTTCAGCCTTTGAGCGCTTCAATGCCATAATCGCCTGCGGTTTCATGCCTTATCCGGCGTTCCATATAGCCGAAATCGGCTTCGGGATACATATTGAACAATTCTAGCGCCTGAGCATACATTTCGGATGCTGAGCCGGATGCAAATTGTCCCATGCGGTCGGCAATGATGTCCTCCAACGACAGGACCGAAACCGTGGGGCCGTCGCCCGCATTGATCAGGCGAACCCTGCTGCGCTCGGCCATGCCATCCAGCAATGTCGCTGACACAACCTCAAAACCCAGCGCCAGTTTAGGGTGTATCCACCCGCGCGTCGCGACGCCTGCACCCGATGGCCTGACAAAACCGTGGCGTTGCAGTTCTTCATCGAACGCATCTTGCGCGCCGGTGACGATATCGAAGTCGCCGGTGGCGATGGCGCTCAACGAATAAATCTCCACCGCCGCCCCGCCCACGAGCACCGGTGCCTGAAAACCGCGCGCCTTCATGGCCTCGCTCACCCGCGCGAACAGGCGGAGCGCGGCTTCGAATTCGGGGCGGTAGGCGGTCATGTTTCCTCCTCGAACGCCCGGCCTAAATCGCGACCTGCATGGGCAATGGCCAATATCTCCACGGCGTCTTCAAGCACATGATAAGCGATTACGGTGCGGCGGCGATAGGTGGTAGTGCGCACACCAACGGCGAGATCATCGCGAGGCGTTCCGCGTTCCGGGAAGGGTGTCAGCTTTGCCGCGTGGGCCTCAATCTTGCTGGCATATTCAAAAGCGGTGTCCGGGCCAGCCCGCTCTGCGATCCATAAATATAACGAGAGCAGGTCTGTTCGAGCCTCTGGCCGCCAGACAATAAAGTATTGCCTCACGCAGATCTACGCTGTTCGTGAAGCGCGCGTAGTTCGGCGAAAACATCTGCCTGAGGAATGGAAGGCGAAGGATCGGCAAGTGCCGCTTCGACTTTCGCCTTAAGAATGGCATCGAGCGCCGCTTCTTCGCGTTGCAGCGCGCGCAATCCGGCGCGCACGACTTCACTGACCGAGGCATAGCGCCCCGACGTAACGCAGGATTGCGCCATGTCGGTAAGTGGGCCGAGGGTTACGGTGACGGGCTTTGCTGCTCTGGCTGTCATGCATAAATTATATGACATTGTCATAGAAATGCAAGCGCCCCTGCGAGCTTGGCCGCGAAATTTCTTGTGGAAAATTTGTGAATAAGTTCACCGGAAATCGCTGTTGATTCGCGGTGATTCGCTCGTTTTGCTACGCGCTCAGTTAGAGTTGTTAACGAAAGGGTCGCCACAACATTATGAAGATAACGGAGAAAATATACCTGAAAGATTCCTGTGGATAAATTCTGAATGCATCATTAACCATCTGCTTCTTGGTTAATCTAAGCTTAACGAACTGGGCCTAGGGTTCTCCAATACGGGGGCATCAGACAATGACGTTGCAGGGGTCAATCGATCGCGATTTGGAGGCGTTTGCGCATTCGGCGGCAAATTTGCTGAACGTGCCATTTGTTACGATTGCGCTTTACGGCGATGATCGCAAGGCGTTGTTCGTGGACCAAAGCTGGGCGGATGAGCATCCCGAAGTCGACGCCGAAGCGTTGGACAACCCCGCAGCAGCGGTGGTCAAAAACCTGCCTTTTTTTGCAGCGCTGCCGATCAGGGATACCTCTGGCGTCACCGTTGGCCTGCTATCGTGCGGCGGCAGTGACGAGCGCGATTTGAGCGAACAGGATCTCGGTGTGCTAAAGGATGTGACCGCGCAGATCGCGGCGCGTGTCGGTGGGCTTGAAAAAATGCCGGTAGCGGCGCGCGCGTAACTTACGCATGCACCTCGGCTGATTTGAGTGCAGCCCTGCCGCGTGCGGTTATCATGGTTTCGATAAAGCGCAGGCCCAATGATGCCTCCATCAAAAACGCTTCATACAATATCAAGCCGTTGTCGTTAAGCGTTTGAACAAGATCGACAAATTCTGATTTATCGACTGACCGTTCGGCAAACGGCAAGACATTGGCGGTCACTGTCGCGGAATTTGGCCATTGCTGGTCCAGATATCCCAGTACCGCCAGCTCATCGGCAGAAAACGCCGGTTCGAGCATATATGTATAAGCCATCGTGCACTCAACTGGTTAAAAGCTGCCCCGCTTATATTAACTATTATCGGCCTTAAAAGGTTAAGAAATAGTTAATTTTTGCAAATGATGCTTTGACTGTCCGGCCGTGGTAATTTTTGGACAGGGGGAGTCCAATGTTTGATGCACATTGTCAAAATGCAGTCTGACATGGTCGTCAGTGATTAATCGCTGCGTTTTCAACACCTATTGGTGCTTGCTTTGCTTGCCAGCTTGCTGGCTGGTGCTTACATCGGCGTGATGCAAGCAACGAACGCTCTTTTCATCGTTTCTGCCCTGTTGTTGGCCGCGGTTACGTCGTCCTGCGAACGGGTCGATCCGCAGCCCGATCGTTTAGAGACGTCGAGAGATTTTCCGCGACCCTATCGTTCGGTGTCGAAAGCCGGCGATACGCAGTTTTCCAACGAGGCCGCGCGGGACGAGGCCGGCGAAGCAAAGTTCGTGATGGACTGGGCGGGTATTCAGCAGGGGACCACGGTTGCCGATATCGGCGCCGGTGAGGGCTATTACACCATCCGGCTGGCCGAACGCGTCGGCGCAAAGGGCAGGGTGTTGGCACAAGACATCAATCGCGGCGCGCTTGACCGGCTTGGCGAACGCGTAAGCCGCGACCGGCTCGACAACGTCGCGATCAAGGAAGGCGCGGTGGACGACCCGCGCTTGCCCGAGAACAGCTTCGACCGGATTTTCATGGTGCATATGTATCACGAGGTCGATGAGCCATACGCATTCCTTTGGCGACTACGCTCGGCCCTGGCGAAAGGCGGGCAGGTCATTGTTGTCGACCGCGACAAGGCGACCGACCAACACGGCATTCCACCCAAGCTTTTGTTCTGTGAATTTGAAGCCGTTGGATACCGGCTGACCGGATTCAGCGAGCAACTTAATCTAGGGGGCTATATGGCGCGGTTCGAGCTGGCCGGGCCGCGACCTGAGCCGGAAAATATCAAACCCTGTGGTACGCCGGTCAAAAAATGACCCTCAACCCCCGAGGGGGTAGAGGGTCAAGCTGCAATCCTGCCATTGGGTTTCGGGGGATTCGGCAGGGTGCAATCTGTATCCGCAAAGAAGCAAAATCTGACCTCTGCAAATTGTCGCGGAAAGCGTCGTCGTTCGAGCGCCGCGCGACTCGATAACGAACATGTAAATACCAGATTTTACATATTGATGTCAAAACGCCGTCAGTCGCCGTCAAACCCGATGAGGCTGTTGACGCTGATGCCTGCGGCTTTGAGTTTTTGCGAGCCACCGAGATCGGGAAGGTCGACGATAAACAAGGCTTGATCGACCACCCCGCCAGCGCGCGTTATCAGGTCTACACCAGCCATCGCGGTGCCGCCCGTGGCGATCAGATCATCGACCAACAGTATTTTTTGGCCAACGCGAACATGGCCGACATGCATCTCGATCCGGTCGGTGCCATATTCCAGGGCATAATCGGTACCGATTTTTTCGCCTGGAAGCTTGCCGGGTTTGCGCAGCATCAATTTGCCAAGGCCCAGCGCATAGGAGAGTCCGGCGGCGACGACGAATCCACGTGCTTCTATGCCCGCGATCAGTGCGGTATCGGGCGCAACCATTGCCGCCAGCCGGTCGATGGTTGCCCTAAAGCCGGGACCGTCCAGCAACAACGTCGATACGTCACGGAACATGATGCCCGGTTTGGGATAGTCCGGAATATTACGGATCAGCGCAGCAAGGTCGGCATTGTCGGTCATTTTTCCTGTCTGCCTTGATCGTCCGGAATTTTCAAAGGAAAAGCTGGGTTTCCAAGGATTTTATCGAAAAACAATAAAATCCTTGACGAACTTCGGGATGGAGTTTATTGATAAACAATAATCTCAATATTGGAGGTCGATATGAATACCCATTCTCATAACCGCGTTCTGCTTACCACGCGGTGGCTGATTTATCTTATCATGGCGCTGATAGCTTTTGCCGGGGTCGTGCTTTCGCTCGTCGCGGCGGTACTGCCTTTCTATTGGAGCGAAGCAGCCGCTCAGATCGCCAAGGAATATCCTACGCTCGATGCTGCAGTGCTATTTCCGCAATTATATATCATTTTCGCCTTTGGTCTGGTCATTCTCGGCATCGTCTGGACGATTTTGCGAAAGCTGCTCGCTATCGTTAGTAGCGTTGCCGAAGGCGATCCGTTCGTCCGCGCGAACGCGCTGAGGTTAAAGGCCATCGGCTGGCTGATGCTCGCGGCCCAAATCGTCGGCATTCCGCTCGCCCTCGCGGCGCGCGAAACTGCCAATCTGTTCGGTGAGAACGATGTCGATCTCGATATATCGCTCACTGGCATTCTCACCATCCTGCTGGTGTTCACCCTCGCGGGTATCTTCGAACGCGGCGCTGAAATGCGTGAAGAGCTGGAAGGAACCGTCTGATGCCTGTCACCGTAAAACTCGACGACTTACTCTACGCCCGGCGGATGACGCTGACCGAACTGGCCGCGCGCGTGGACATTACGCTCGCTAACCTGTCGATCCTGAAAACCGGCAAGGCCAAGGCAATCCGCTTCTCCACGCTGGAAGCGATCTGCGAGGTGCTTGAATGCCAACCGGGCGACTTGCTCGGTTTCGAAGAAGGAGAAGTATGATGCAAATTGCATTCCGCATAGTCATCCCGCCGCGCTTGCTGATGATCCTTTCGCTGGTCGTGGCAACCTCGCTCATCATCAACTGAATTGCTCGATGCGAAAATGGCTATATCCTTTGCTGCTAATGTTTCTTGGACCTTCGACCGCAGATGCCGTTCTCGCCGAAACCCATAAGCAGATGTTACTGGTCGCCAGCAGCTAGCGTAGTGATGACGGCGAGACGCAGCGCACACCAAATTATCGGGGCTTGAATAATGAACGCCAGATGAATTTGGTCGTGTTCTAGATGAACTACAGATTAACTTAGGACTGATCCCTTCAACTCAACGCAACCTGAACACCATATAGCGGTTTGCGTGGCCTTTATATGATAGTTCGTTGGTTCTTTCGATGTCACCATTTGAAAGGACGTTAAAATGATCCGAGGAAACAAACTGAACACCACCGCCAATATGGCGATTTGTGCTGCACTTCTTTGCAGCTCGTCCGCTTTATTTGCGCAAGAAACGGTGCCCGTTCCAGCTGTCCAACCTACAGTCGCCGCGCCTGTGTCGCCTCCACCGGTCATCCAGACCGTACCGGAAGCCGCGCCACCAGCAGCAACGGTTGCGCCACCGCCAGCGGTTCGTACTGTTCCTGACAGTCAATTGGGCGAACCGGTTGCAAGCGCGCCGGAACCACGTGCTGCCGCCGCGCGGCCCGCCACCCGTCGTGCGGCTGTGAAGCCAACCCCTGCCGCTCGTGCAGTAGAAGCAGTGCCACCGGCTACCAGTTCGGTGGAAGAAGCGAGTGCAACCGACTTC
>JANOHL010000120.1:0-1596 GCA_031406495.1 Sphingomonadales bacterium
CTCCTCAAATCTTTTTTGCTCTGACGCATGTTTGTAAATATGCACATGAATGCAAACGGAATTAACCGCTTGCTGTGCTGGATGCAAATGACCATTCAAAAAATCAAACCTCGTCCAAAACCGAGTATTTTTTACATGGGATTTGATGGGTGAGAATCCGATCAGCGCAGAATTGCCATCTCAATAAAAACTGAAAGACAACAGCGGCGGAGCATATGGACTATAAGGGTACAAACCGTACAGCGCTGCTTTTGTGCGATTTACCGCAAAGACGTTCCGATCTGGAAGCGTTGGCCACTGCATGTCAGTGCAGCATCGTCGATTACAATAAAGACTTTTATGACGGCATGCCGTCGCGCTTTGTTGATTTCATATTGGCCGATCTTTCATCCATATCCGAGCATACTGACCAATCTTTATCCAAAATAGCGCGATATCTTGTCAGTCATCAAACTATCGCGCTGATTTGGACCGATATGGAAAGACTTGAGGCGGCCTACGCTACACTGCCTGCGGAACGGTGTCATTTTCTGGTTGATGCCAGTGACATTGAAGCGATGCCGATTTTAACATGTGCATATGGACGAAACAGAATGGATCAGGTGCATGGTAGGGATCGGGACATACAGTTCGGCGCTTTGCACAGAATAAGCGACGAGCTTGCCAGTTTTGCAAGAACGCTGGCGCGTATCGCCGAACAGGATGAAGCTGATATTTCGGGCGTTGCCGACAAACCGGTGTCATTTCGACCTGCCCCCGCTGGTACGTTGCAACCCTTCTCGACTGTCGCCAGAGCTAAAGATGAAGATGTTTCACCAGCGATGATCCGTGAAATGATCAAACTGCGGCGGTTACGTGACAGCTACTTCGAAAAAGATCTTTTTGCAGACCCCGCCTGGGACATATTGCTCGACCTGATGGCATCGCGGCTAGAGGGGCGCCCTGTGTCGGTATCAAGCCTCTGCATCGCTGCCGCTGTTCCAGCGACGACGGCACTGCGCTGGATTACCGCAATGACTGAAAGCGGTATGCTGGTCAGGCAACATGACCCAAACGATGCACGCCGCATTTTTATCGAGCTTTCAACAAGCGTTGAAGCCGCATTGCGGGAATATCTGGTTGCTGCCCAACAAAGATCTGCGCCGCTTGTTTGATTAAACCTTGCCAAATGCACTTTGCTTTGGCAGAGGCGCTCATCCCCTTGAGGGGCGCTTAGCTCAGTTGGTAGAGCATCTCGTTTACACCGAGAGGGTCAGCGGTTCGAGCCCGTTAGCGCCCACCATTTTCGGGGACACCCCCGACAGGATAGGGAGTGACGATGTCGTTCATCCTGCATAAAGCTTTTTCCGTACAATTTATGCGCATGAGGGGTTTTGTTTTCACTACTTTAGCCATTGGCGGTGTGTTGTTATTGGGCTTTATGCCCGAGACATCATTGGCGCGCGAAAGCGACCAAGCCGAAAATGCAAACTGTGTCTGTAAGTCACAACGGCGCATTGTTCGCCCGATGACCGAATCAATGCCGATTCGCAAAAAAGACAAAGACAGAGTCCGCCGTATCCTGATGTGATCAGCCTGCCTGGCTCAGCAACTTCG
>JANOHL010000001.1:0-66781 GCA_031406495.1 Sphingomonadales bacterium
GGGTCGTTTCCCGGAATATCCTCTGACGCCAAAACGTCAGGTGGGCGCCGTTTAGTCTGGACCAGGATCCAAACAGGGACTGCCCGGCACGAACTGATGAGAACATCCCTGAGGCGATTATTTATCTAAGGGAGCTGTCCCTGTTTGGATCCTGGTCCAGACTAAACGGCGCCCACCTGACGTTTTGGCGTCAGAGGATATTCCGGGAAACGACCCATGGTGGTTCCGCTAACTTTTTGACGCGATTGGTGACATGGAAACCGACAAAGCAACCATGCGCCGCCACTATCGCCAGAAGCGCGACGAGTTTGTAGGCGCGCTAAGCGCGCAGGATCTCGCAATTTCGTTTTCGCAAGTTCCGACGCCATTGGCGGTCTATCTGCAGCCCGGTACGATTGTCGCTGGTTACAAAGCCATGGATAGTGAAGCCGACCCGTCGGCATTGCTTTTAGCAGCACATAGCCGAGGTTGTTCGATCGCCCTGCCCCATGTGACTAGCCGCAGCGCTCCGATGCAGTTTTTAAGTTGGTCGCCGGGCGATCCGTTTGAGGATGGGCCGTTCGGGCTGTTACAGCCTCGCGCCGACGCGCCACCTGTTTCTCCCGACGTCGTGCTTGTGCCGCTGGTGGCCTTTGACAGCCGCCTGATGCGGCTTGGCCAAGGTGCAGGTCATTACGACCGCGCGCTAAGCGTACTTGAGAAAACCATTGCCATCGGTATCGGATGGTCCATTCAACACGCGCCTGCCATAGCCGCCGATCCGTGGGATGTTCCGATGGACGCCGTGCTGACCGAAAAATCATGGATGACGATATGAGCGGCAAGGCTCAGAAACCCAGCTGGCGCAAGCCTGTGGGAATGCTGATCATTCTGATCCTGATCGTCCTGTGGGTATTCGTGATCGTTAGCCTGTCGGCTTACATCGGGCAAATCCACATCTTGGCGCAAGCGGTCGTTTACCTGATTGCCGGGATTGTGTGGATCGCACCGTTGCGTCCGCTCATGATCTGGATGGAAACCGGATCCTTTAAGGCGCCACCGAAAGTCTAAACCTTCCGAAGAGTGGCGCGAGTGACGGGACTTGAACCCGCGACCTCCGGCGTGACAGGCCGGCGCTCTAACCAACTGAGCTACACCCGCTTGATGCGGTGGAGGCGCGTTAGAAGCGGGGACGGATTCTGTCAACCGCGAGTTTGGATCACGCCGATTTTTTAGCCCAAATGACGCCCCTGACGTCACGGCTTCAAAGCCATTAATTCGTTATTAAAATACAATTTTTTACAATTATAATATAGAATTTATTTATATAATATAGTAACTTAGTCTGGTTAACAATGCCGGCCTGAGTTAACGGTTTCTTGATGTTATTCCGGCATAACGTCGGCCATGGCGGACCAGTCATCTTACATCACAAGGCTAAGCCTTATCGCTTTCGCCGTTCGATATTCGAGCGTTGCGGTCTGCATTTTGTTGGGCATCGCTGCCGTGCAACCAGCCCATGCGGCTGGCACGTTGGCCGGTACCGATATCGAGAATATCGCCTCGGCAACCTATGATACACCTTCGGGTCCGGTCACAATCCAGTCGAACACCGTCATCATAAAGGTCGATGAGCTTTTGGACGTTACGGTCGCTTCCACCGATCCAGGCGACGTTGCAACCGCACCCGGCGCAACCGGGAATATATTGACATATCAGGTTACCAACACCGGTAATGGCGACGAAGCATTCACGCTGACCGCAAACGTCGCGAATGGCGGCGATGATTTCGACCCTACGCTCCAGCAGATCATAATCGATAGCAACGGCAACGGTGTTTATGATGCCGGTGTCGACACTGTCTATGTCGCAGGCACAAACGACCCTGTGATCTCACCGGATCAAAGCGTCCGCGTCTTTGTAATCACCAGTACGCCGGTCGGTGTCGTCGATGGCAATCGCGCCGATGTTGGATTGACAGCAATCGCCAACACCGGAAGCGGCGCGCCGGGCACCAGCTTTGCCGGTGCCGGACAGGGCGGTGGCAATGCTGTTGTCGGTACGACAGGCGCTGACGGCAGCGATAGCGGTTTTCTCGCTGTGCAGGCGGCGTCGGTTGCCCTCGTCAAATCAGCAACAATACTCGACCCGTTTGGCGGAAACCGACCCGTTCCTGGCGCAATCATAACATACAGCATTGCGGCAAACGTGACGGGGTCGGGCAGCTTGAATAATCTGGTCATCACCGATCCCATTCCCGTCGGCGCGACATATGAAGTCGGGACGATCACGCTCCAAAGCGTCGCATTGACCGACGCCGCCGACGCGGACGCCGCCAACTACAATGGCACACTCATCAGCGTAGCCGCAGGCTCGGTACCAGCAGGCCAGACACGCACCGTCACATTCAGGGTAAGAATTCCATGAAAACTGCCATTCAATCGCTCTTGATAACCGTCGCGTGCCTGTTCAGCGTATCCGCTGCTGCGACCGCAACCCCGCTTGAGCTCAACAGCGATGTTTTTGTCGAGCGGCAGGTCATCCGCGCCGACGGCAGCAAGACTGTCGTTCTGGAAAAACCGAATATGGTGACACCCGGCGATAATCTGGTGTTCATCGTGCGCTACAAGAATGCCAGCGGCTCGTCCGCCAGCAATTTTGTTGTCACCAACCCGCTGCCTGCAGCGGTCTCTTTCAACGGCACATCAGATGGGCTCGAAGTCGTTTCGATCGATGGCGGCAAGAGCTGGGGTATGCTGAACGCTCTGCGTGTTGCGATGGCAGACGGAACGCTCCGTCCTGCCCGCGCCAGCGATGTTACTCATATAAAATGGAATTTGAATCAGACGCTTACCGCAGGTGCGGAAGGCAAATTGATATTTCGTGGAATCGTAAAGTGATCGCGAACCGCCTTGATTGCAGCGGAGTGGGCGCAATCTTTTGAATGCAACAGGAGAATAAGCAATGACCAGTAAGCTTAAATTTCTCGTTGCCGCAGGTACGGTAACGGTTGCGATGATGGGCTCCGGCTCGGCATTCGCAGCCGGATCTCTTGTTGGCACCGATGTCCAAAACACCGCAACCGTGGATTATCAGGTTGGCAGCGTGGCGCAAACGCAGCGTACCGCAACCGATCTGTTCGACGTTGACCGCAAGGTGATCTTCACGCTGACCGAGGCGACAGCAACAGGCACAACTTCCGTTGTTCCCGGCCAGCAGGATGCAGTTACCCGGTTCACCTTGAACAACACGTCGAACGATACGCTCGACTTCAACCTTGCTGCTGCTCAATTGGCTGGCGGCGCGGCTGAGCACGGCGGTACCGATGTTTTTGATGTGACAGGGTTTACCTTTTTCGTCGATGCCAATGCTAACGGCACGTATGAAGCAGGCACCGACACCGCGACAACAGTAAACAATCTGGCGCCTGATACATCGATTGCGGTTTTCGTCATTGGCGACATTCCGCTGGCACAGACCAACGGCCAAGTCGCCGGCGTCACGATGACTGCAACAGCACGCAATGCCGACGGTTCGGCAATCACTGCGGCAACCGATGCAACCGCCAACACCGCAGGGATCGAAACGATATTTGCGGATACCGGTCGTGATGGTATCGAAAGCGATGGCGATGATTACACGATCGCAGCGCCAACATTGACAGTAACCAAGCTAAGTCGCGTGGTTTCGGACGGCGTTAGCGTCACCAATCCGAAGGCAGTGCCCGGCGCTGTTGTTGAATATTGCATTGTAGTCACCAACGCAGCCGGCGGCGCAACAGCAACCAACGTGGCAGTTGCGGATAACCTCAATCTGGAGCCTGACTTCACCTATCTCGCTGCATTCGTACCCAAACTCGATGGCACAGTCGTAACCGGCAGCACCTGCACCCCGGGGGCAACCGACGCCACGTACAATGGCGGTACGAATACGGTTTCGGGGACGCTGACCAACATTGCGGCTGGCGAAACCCGGACGCTTGTGTTCCGCGTAACGATCGACTGACAAGAATAGGGGCGGCGTGCGGGACATCCGCCGTCGCCCTTTTTCGCCATGCGGACGTTAACCAAATCTATTATCAAATGCGCCGGTGTGCTGGCGGCAGGAATTTTGCATCCTGCCGCCAGCCTACCTGCGTTTGCGCAAGGCCAACCGCAAATCATCAGCAATACCGCGATGGCAGAGTGGGATGTGGGCGGCCAAACGCTGTCGAGAACATCGAACACGGTACAATTTGCCGTTGAAACGGTGCAGCCCTCTGCTCCGTCGCTTTCGCTTTTCCATTTTTCCAACGCGCCGGGCGCGTCGATGGTCAATCTGCCTTCGACAACCTGTTTCGGCAGCGGCGGAGCGGCGCCTGTGGCGCTTTCCGGTGCGTTTGCAGGGGTATCCACCTCTCCTGCAAGCCTGGTTCCTGCCAGCGTGATCCGCGCAGGCGAACCGCTGGTCATTCAGGTGGATGCTGCGGCCAAAAACCTCGACCCATCCGCGATCGACCGGTTTGAGGCAATAATCGACACCGGAAATGGCGACCGGGAGAGGATCACCCTCACCGAATCTGCGCCCAACAGCGGTCGATTTACCGGCTTTATCAATACGGCCGCCGTTCCGCCAAGCGCCATACAGGGCGATTGCGTGCTTTCAGTGCGGCCCGGCGATAATTTGCAGGTAGAATTGGGCGATAGCAGCACAGGCGCAAGCGTCGGAAGTGCCGACGTCGAAGTCCTTATCGATCCTTTCGGTGTAGCATTCGACAGCGGCGACGGACGGCCGGTCGATGGCACCCGGATTGCGATCGTCGAGGCCGCGACGGGTAACCCTGCGACTGTTTTCGGTGACGACGGCGTGTCCTCGTTCCCGAGCAGCATACTGGCAGGCTCGACCGTAACCGACAGCGGCGGTCAGGTTTATCCTTTTACTTCAGGATTTTACCGTTTCCCGTTTTTGCGACCGGGCACGTACAGGCTGATTGTAACACCGCCCGGTCCCTACACCCATCCCTCAGTTGCCACACCGGCGGAGATCGCGCTTCTGACGCGGCCCGATGGCGGGCAATTTATCATTTCCACCGGGTCCTACGGCGGAGCAATCACGCTTTCCGATCCCGCGCCAGTGAGGATAGACATCCCGCTTGACAGGCCCGGCGGCGCTTTGACGCTGAGCAAGGTGACCTCGACAGCGACCGCAATGCCGGGCGATGTTGTGCAGTACCGTGTGACAGTGCGAAATCCTGACCGGCTCCGAAATTCCGGACCTATTACAGTCACCGACAACCTGCCAAGCGCGATGCGTTTGCGTCATGATAGTGTTCGTTATCAGGGTATTAGTGTGACACCGACCGTTGCGGCTGACGGCAGCAGCTTCACTGTTGCGCTTCCCCCATTGGCGGGCGGCGCGTCCGGATTGCTGACCTATGTGGCCGAAGTGCGACAGGATGCACGCCCCGGCGATGCTATCAATCTTGCGTCCGCCGCCGATAATCGCGGCGCGGCCAGCGAAACAGCCGATGCAATAGTGCGGATCGTCCGTGACGGTATCAGCGAGCGGTTCACGCTTGTCGGTCGCGTGACCGAAGGCGGATGCGCGATCGACCCGCGCAAAGCCAAGGGTATCCACGGCGTCCGCGTGATGCTTCAGGACGGCACATACACCGTCACCGATCTGGATGGCCGCTATCATTTTGAAGGGCTGATTCCGGGCCTGCATGTCGTGCAGATCGACCCGAACACCTTCCCGCTCGACCAGAAACCGGTCGATTGCGCAGAAAACACCCGCAGCGCCGGCAGCGCGATTTCACGCTTTGTCGAGGGCCGCGGTGGTAGCCTGAAACGCGCAGATTTCCGCGCCATCGAAACGGCACCGCGCGAAGATTTACGCAAATCAACGGTGCCTTTGCCACCCGCTTTGTCCGACCCGCAAGCCGCCGGTGCAGAGCGCGACTGGTTTGCGGGCCAAGCGCCCGGCGTGGGCTTCCTGTTCCCGGAAACCGACTATAACCCGCGCGTCAAATCGATCCGCGTTGCGGTCAAGCATATGCCGCGCCAGAGCGTTGAATTGCTGGTCAACGGCAAGCCGATCGAACCATTGGCGTTCGACGGCATGAAGAAAAGTCCCGACGGCAAGATCCGCGTATCGACATGGCGTGGCGTCGGCATCGAAGACGGCACCAACCGTTTGACCGCGAACATCAAGGACAATGACGGCAAGCTGATCGAAACCATCGAGCAGAGCGTATATTTTGCCCATGCACCGATGAAAGCGCAGTTCATCAAGGACCAGTCGGTTCTGGTGGCAGACGGCGTCACGCGGCCCCGTATTGCGGTGCGTCTGACCGATCGCGCCGGTAAACCTATCCAGCACGGCTCTGTGGGCGATTTCAGCGTTACGGCACCTTACGCCCCGGCTATCGAGGTCGATGCGCAACAGGCAAGCCAGTTGTCGGGGCTTGAGCGTGCCCGTCCGGTATGGCGCGTCCACGGTGACAACGGCATCGCCTATATCGAACTTGAACCAACCACCGCGTCGGGCACCGTTGCCGTCAGCTTCAATTTTCAGGACGGCGAAGTGAAACGCGCGCAACGTGTCGAAACATGGCTCGATCCAGGCGACCGCCCGTGGACCGTGGTAGGCTTTGCCGCTGGCACCATCGGTTTCAACAAGCTCGAAGAAGGCTTGGAAGAACTGGCAGACGACGATGATCAGCTGAACTTGGATGGCCGGATCGCGCTCTACGCCAAGGGCCGCGTGAGCGGCAAATGGCTGATGACGATGTCTTATGACAGCGACAAAAAGGAAGACGACACCCGCTTTGCCGGTGTCATCGACCCACGCCGCTATTACACGATCTACGCCGACCGCGCCGAGCAGCGTTATGACGCGGCTTCGATCCGCAGGCTTTATCTGAAGCTTGAACGTCCGCAATTCTATGCATTGTTCGGAGATTACCAGACCGGCATCGACGAGCCAGTGCTGGCGCGTTACCAGCGTTCCTACAACGGCGTGAAGGCCGAGTATCGCAACGACGAAATTCAGGCAACGGCATTCGGTTCGGACACGCCCTACCGCTATCGCCGCGAAGAAATTCAGGGCAACGGCCTTTCCGGCCCCTATGCGCTGGCCGCGCGCGACATCCTGGCGAACAGCGAGCGGATCACGCTGGAAACCCGCGATCGTCTGCGTTCCGACCGGATCGTCGAGCGCAAGTCGCTGATCCGGCATATCGACTATGACATCGATTATCTCGCGGGCACCTTGCGCTTCCGCGAACCCATATTGTCGCGCTCAAGCGGCCTCGATCCACAGTTCATCATCGCCGAATATGAAGTCGATGGCATCGGTCAGCGTGTCGCCAATGCTGGTGGTCGTGTGCGCTGGACCAGCCCTGATGCAAAGCTGCAGATTGGTGCAACCGCAATCCATGACGAAACCGATCTCAGCAAGACTGACCTGCTTGGTGCCGATATCATCTATCGCCCCGGCGCTGGCACCGAAATCCGAGCAGAATTCGCCGGATCGACTGGCCAAGCCAAAGCGGCAAGCGTCAACCCGAGCGCCAGTGGAGCAACCGCCTGGCTGGTCGAGGCCGAGCATCATGACGAGAAGTTCGACGTGCTCGCTTATGTTCGCGAGCAGCAAGCGGGCTTTGGCGTCGGTCAAACCAACGCTTCGGAAGTCGGCACCCGCAAGTTCGGCGTCGATAGCCGCGTCCGCCTGAACGACAAGCTGTCGGTATCGGCACTTGGCTATCAGGAAGAATTCATGGGCAACGACACACGCCGCCGCGTTGGCTCTGCCGAGGTCGAGTATCGCGACGGCGGCACCACCGTCCGCGCCGGTCTGACGCATGCCAATGACAAGCTTGCCGACGGCACGACCAACAAATCGACATTGGCCAAATTGTCGGGTTCGCAAAAGCTGTTGGGTGATAGGCTGGAGCTGTCTGCACAGACCGAATTTGCGCTGGGCGATCAGGACGAAAGCATCGACTTCCCTGCCCGCCACAGCATCGGCGCACGCTATGCAATAAGGTCGGATATTGCGCTTGTAGGCAGCTATGAGATCGCCAAAGGCGAGAATATTGACGCGCGCACTGCGCGGATCGGCTTCGATCTGGCACCTTGGGCTGGTGGCCGCATCGTTGCCAGCGCCAACCAACAGGAAATCACCGAATACGGCCCGCGTACTTTTGCCGCTTACGGTCTCGCGCAGTCGTTCAAGATCAGCGACAAATGGTCGGTAGACTTTACGCTGGACGGCAACAAGACGCTTGGTGGCTTCAGCCGGGCCGACGTCGTCAATCCGCTGCAGCCCGTCGCCTCGGGCGGCTTCCTCGGCAGCGATGGCAGCCTGACCGAAGACTTTACTGCAGTAACAGCGGGCGGCACCTATCACGGCGAACGGTGGAGCTGGACCGGTCGCGCCGAATATCGCGATGGTGAAACCACCAACCGTTACGGCTTGACCACCGCCATTCTGCGCCAAATCGGCGAAGGCCGGGCGGTCGGCGGCGCATTCAGCTGGTTCCGCGCCAAGGACGAACTTGGCGCCAGCACAACGACCGCGCAGGCAGAGGTGAGCTGGGCCCACCGCCCCGCCGATAGCCAGTGGTCGTTCCTGAACAAATCAGAGTTCCGCTATGATGCGGTGCGGGGTGCGGTCGCCGGCTTGCCGGGTCCGATCGGGGGACCCCGCTAAATATCGACGGCGACGCGAAATCGCGCCGCGTCATCAACAGCCTGTCGGTCAACTACACCCCGATCGACGAAGGCGACGGGATGTTCATCGAGCGCGGCGAATATACATTCTTCTGGGGCACACGCTATGCTTCGGACAAGTTCGGTCAGGACGACGTGAAAGGTTGGAGCAACATCATCGGTGCTGACATGAAGTTCGACCTGAGCGATGTCGCGGACATCGGTGCTGCGGGAACCGTGCGGATCGGCACCAATGGTAAGAATATCGCTTACTCCGGCGGCCCGGTGTTGACCGTCACGCCGTTCAAGAACGCCAATATTTCGCTTGGCTACAACATCGTCGGCTTTAAAGACCGCGATTTCGAGGAAAGCCGCTATACGCGCTCGGGTCCGTTTGTGACGTTGAAGTTGAAACTGGATCAAGAAAGCCTGGCCGGCCTCAAATTTTAGGTTGCCGTGCTCCTGCGCAGGCAGGAGCGCTGGAAAGGTAGCTTTATGCTGACAAAACTCCTGCCTTCGCAGGAGCACATCAATCAGCAAACAGCAAAACCGGCGTTTCGATCAGTTTCTTGAGCGCCTGGACATAGCTGGCTGCATCGAAACCATCGACCACGCGGTGATCGCAGCTGATCGACAGATTCATCAGCTTGCGTGCCTCGATTGCGTCGCCGACAAACATCGGGCGTTCAACAATCTTGTTGGGGCCGATTATAGCCACTTCAGGGCGGTTTATGACCGGTGTGGTGGCGATGCCCCCCAATGGCCCCAAAGACGTCACAGTAAGCGTAGAACCGGATAATTCATCGCTTTTCGCGCTGCCATCGCGCGCTGCGGCTGCCAAACGCGTGATTTCCGTCGCCAACTGCCAGATATTCCGATCTTGCGCGTCGCGGATAACCGGGACCATCAGGCCGGCATCGGTCTGCGTTGCCATGCCAAGATGCACAGAACCGTACCGCGTCACGACGCCTGCTTCGTCATCAAAACGCGCATTTATCATGGGAAATTGCGGGATCGTTTTGCAAATCGCGACGATCAGCATCGGCAGCATGGTCAATTTGGGCTTCGCGCCGCGATTGTCGTTCAGATCGGCGCGCATCGCCTCGATGGCGGTCACGTCGATTTCCTCGACATAGGTAAAATGCGGGATGTTACGCTTTGATGCGGCCATATTGTCGGCGATGCGGCGACGCATACCGATGACTTTGATCGCCTCATCTTCGCGCTTGGCCGATGCATGCGGTGCACGGTACCCCTGCCCCGAACCATAGCTTAAATAGGCATCGAGATCGGCATGACGAACATGCCCGCCCGACGTCTTGACGTCACTTAGTTCAACCCCAAGCGCGGTCGCACGGGCGCGGACAGCCGGGGATGCAGTCACCTGCGAACGCGGCTTACTCGCTTGTATTTCCGCTTTTTCTTCTGGTACAATCTTGGGCGCGGTTACCGGCGCAGGAGCCGTTTTCTGGGCGACTGCGACCGGCTCCGGCGTCTCGATTTTCGGTTCAGGAGCAGCCGGTTCAGAAGTGACGTCACTTTCGGTTTCGATCTCGACCAGCATCGACCCTATCGCAATGACATCGCCAGCCTCGCCAGCAACTTTTGTCACCACCCCCGAAACCGGGCTCTCCATTTCGACCGTTGCCTTATCGGTCATCATGTCGGCAATCGGCTGATCTTCCGATATCGCATCACCCACCTTTACGTGCCAGGCGACAATCTCTGCCTCGGCGATGCCTTCACCGATGTCGGGTAGATTGAAGAGAAATTTTGCCATGGCTACAGGCCTCCATCCATCATAATTTTGTCAAACGCGCGGGCGATGCGGATTGGCCCGGGGAAATAAGCCCATTCAAGGCTATGCGGATAAGGCGTATCAAAGCCAGTAACGCGCTCAACCGGCGCTTCCAAATGATAGAAGCAGCGCTCCTGTACAAGGGCGGCCAATTCGGCACCGAAACCGCTGGTCCGCGTTGCCTCATGCACGACCATGCAGCGTCCGGTTTTCTTGACCGAGGTTTCGATTGCGTCGATATCAAGCGGCAGCAGACAGCGCAGGTCGAGTATCTCTGCATCAATGCCGAGGTCAGCGACAACGGCCTTCACGACGTGTACCATTGTGCCGTAACAAAGTACGGTAACCGCCTGCCCCTCGCGGATGGTTGCGGCTTTACCCAGTTCGATCCGATAATGGCCCTCAGGCACGTCGCTGCCCTCGTGCTTTGACCACGGCTCGACCGGTCGGTCATAATAGCCACTGAACGGGCCATTATAAATGCGCTTGGGCTCGAAGAACATGACCGGGTCATTATCCTCAATCGCCGCGATCAACAGGCCTTTGGCGTCGTATGGCGTCGCCGGGATAACCGTCTTTATCCCGCAAATATGGGTAAACAGGCTTTCGGGGCTCTGGCTATGCGTCTGTCCGCCAAAAATCCCGCCGCCAAAGGGCGATCGCACCGTGATCGGGCAGATAAAGTCACCCGCCGACCGATACCGCATCCGCGCCGCCTCGCTGACCAGCTGGTCAAGGCCGGGGTAGATATAATCGGCGAACTGGATTTCGGGAACAGGCCGCAAGCCATAGGCCGCCATGCCAACGCCGACGCCGATAATGCCGCATTCGGTAATCGGTGTATCGAACACCCGCATTTTGCCGTGCTTTTTCTGCAATCCTGCGGTGGCGCGGAACACCCCGCCGAAATAGCCGACATCTTCGCCCATGATTACGACTTCGGGGTCGCGCGCCAGCATGACATCCATCGCGCTGTTGATCGCCTCGATCATGTTCATGGTTTTGGTCCCGGTTTCGGACATCGCAACTTCAGCCATTACTGCGCCTTCCATTCGGGACCGAATTTGTCGCGCTGTTCCTCAAGCACCTGCTCGCATTGCTCTTTCAAATGCCAGGGCATTTCCTCGAACACATCTTCGAACATCGTTTCGAACGCATGATGGAGGCCGTGGCCGAGGATACCGTTCTTCTCGGCTTCCTTCTGCAACGCCTTCACATGATCGGATAATTCCAGCAGCAAAGCATCGTGGCGCTCGTCATCCCACTCGCCCAATTTGACCAAGTGCGCCTTCAGCCGATCGACGGGATCGCCGAGCGGCCAAAAAGCATATTCCTCGGCCGGACGATAAGCGTTGGGATCATCCGAAGTCGAATGCCCCTCGCCACGATAGGTGAAATATTCAATCAGCGTCGGGCCGTTGTTGGTGCGTGCGCGGTCGGCCGCCCATTGCATCGCTGCATAGACCGCCAACACGTCGTTGCCGTCCACGCGAAGCCCGGCGATGCCGTAACCGATTGCGCGTGCTGCAAAGGTCGTCCGCTCGCTGCCCGCGAAACCGGAGAATGAGGAGATCGCCCACTGGTTGTTCACGACCTGAAAAATCACCGGCGCGTTGTAAACTGCGGCAAAGGTCAGCGCGCTGTGAAAATCGCCCTCGGCGGTCGAACCGTCGCCGCACCATACCGCCGATATCCGCGTATCGCCGCGTGATGCCGATGCCATCGCCCATCCCACGGCCTGCGGATATTGCGTTGTCAGATTGCCCGAAACGCTGAAGAAACCATAGTCCTTTGCCGAATACATGATTGGGAGTTGGCGGCCCTTCAGCTTGTCGCCGCGGTTTGAATAGATCTGGTTCATCATCTCGATCAACGGATATTCGCGGGTAATAAGAATGCCTTGCTGGCGATAGCTTGGAAAGCACATGTCATCGCGGTGCAACGCCATCGTAGTCGCAACCGACGTCGCCTCCTCCCCGGTAGATTTCATATAGAAACTGGTTTTACCCTGCCGCTGAGCCCGAAACATCCTGTCGTCAAAGGCACGGACCATCAACATATTTCGCAGCATCAACCGCAGTCGGTCAGGGTCGAGCCCTGGGTTCCAGCTACCCTTGGCGACATCATCACCGTCTAGCACCCGAACCAAACCATAAGCCAGCGGATGGATCGCCGCTGGCATTACATTTTCATCGGGTTTTGGATGCTCGTCCACCGCTGGCACTATGATGTCGCTAAAGTCGGCGGTATCGCCAGGGCGAAATTTTGGCTCGGGCACATGCAGCCGCAACGGCGCAAGATTGTCCTTGGGACTATATGCCATATCGCTCTCTCCTGCGGTCACATGCACGTGAATCGGCTCATGCACTTTATTGTCAGAGATTGTTATATTATTTCAACTGCTGCTTTAGGTCAATATAGCTGTCCTAATATCTTTATCAAACCGCAACAGGTGCAGAAATGTGCGCTTGCGGGTTGTATTCCAGCACTTCGAAATCTTCGACCCGGAAATCGAAAATGCTATCCGGCATCCGCAATATCTTCAATTTAGGCGCACCTGAAGGCTTCCGTGACAATTGTTCTTCGACGAGCTTGGCATGGTTCAGATATAAATGCACATCTCCACCCTGCCAGATCAGTTCACCCGGCTGATATCCGCACACCGCCGCCAACATTCGCGTCAACAAAGCTGCCGAAAACGCATTAAACGCAAAGCCAAGTCCGAGGTCGCACGAACGCTGGAACAAGATGCAGCTCAAAACGCCGTCAGCAACGTGAAACTGATAGGTTTTGTGGCAAGGCGGTAACGCCATCTGGTCGAGTTCGGCGACATTCCAGCCCTCGATGATATGCCGCCGCGACGCAGGATTGTTCTTGAGATTTCCGACCAGCAAACTCACTTGATCGATGCCTTTATCCGCGCGCCGATACAGCCCCTCGCCCACCGGGATGTAACGCGGCCAGTTTACCCATTGCGCCCCGTACACCGGCCCCAGATCGCCCCATTTCAGCGCGAAATCGGCATCTTCGACGATTCTTGCTTCAAAATCGTCCTGCGCAATATCATGCCCGGTTTCACGACGATATCGATCCAGCGGCCAATCCGTCCAGATCCGCACCTTATGCTGCAACAACGGACGGATATTGGTCTCGCCCGTCAAAAACCACAGCATCTCGCGCGCTGCGGTTTTCCAGAACACTCGCTTGGTGGTGAGCAAAGGGATGGCGTCGTCGGCCAGCGAAAAATGCATCGTCGCTCCGAACAATGCCTTGGTACCGATGCCCGTCCGGTCATGCTGAACGGTTCCTTCGGTCCATATTCTACGCATAAGAGCGAGATATTGGTCTTCATAATGCGGCGTCGCGGTCATCGCTACAACGCTAAGACCCGCCGCCGATTCTGGCAACCACCTCATCGACTGTGACAATGGGCTTGAAACCGTCAAAATCGCCGATTAAGCACATCGCATGCATGCCGATTTCGTATCAGCCTGTGCACGGTCGGGGAATAGCTCAGCCCGGTAGAGCACTGCCTTCGGGAGGCAGGGGCCGGAGGTTCGAATCCTCTTTCCCTGACCAACTTTTGACGCTTTCGCCAAAGTCTCTTTTGCAAAGGCCTCCTTAACCATTCCTTGAGGTTATCTGGCTAACGCAAAACCCATGCATGCGCGCATAGTCATTGTCGACGATCGCTCCACTAACCTACGCGTTTACGCGCAATATGTGGCGATGATGGGTCCGGATTTTTCCGCCAAATGTTTCCACAGTGCGGTGGAGGCATTGGAGTGGTTGGAGGACGAAACCGCCGATTTGTTAATAGTTGACTATCGCATGCCCGAGATGAACGGTGCAGAGTTCATCTCCAAAGTCCGAGCGCGAACCACCGGCTCGCACATACCGGCGATTATCATTACCGCCCGTCAGGACCGTGAATGCCGGATCAGCGCGCTCGACGCCGGTGCTACTGACTTTTTGCAAAGCCCGGTTTCACATATCGAGTTTCGCGACAGGGCGTTGCTGCTGATCGGGCAGCACAACAAACAACTGGAATTGAAGCAATCGCTGTCGTCGTCGACTACGGCGCGTTCGGATGACAGCGACGACGATGTGCGCGGCGCCAAGTCCATGCTCGAACAGATTATCGACACCACCCCGATATTGATCAACGCCACCGACCGGAACGGCAAATTTCTGTTTCTCAACTCCTATCAAGCGGCACTGTTCGGACAAGAACCCGATCAACTGGTCGGCAAGTCAGCCTTCGATATATTGGAAGGCGATGTCGCTGACCGCGAACAACGGCGCAACAGCGTCATCCTGGAAACCGGACTATCGATCCCCAACTACGAAGAAAAATTTGTCAGCGAGGGTATTGAGCTCACATTCCATTGCAACAAGTCACCTTTGCTCAACAAGGACAGCCAAACGATCGGCGTGTTGACAACGGGGCTCGACATCACCGCGCGCAAATTTGCCGAAGAGCACCGCACGCATCTCGCGCTGCACGATATGCTGACTGGCTTGCCCAACCGGACTCTGCTCGCTGAGCGCATGCGGCTGGCGATTACCGAAAGCACTACGACCGGCAAAGACGCCGCGTTGCTGTTGCTCGATCTCGACCGGTTCAAAGTAATCAATGACACGCGCGGCCATCAAACCGGCGACATTTTGCTCAGGCAAGTTGCGGAGCGCATCAGCGCGGCGGTTCACGGCATGGGTTTTGCTGCCCGGATCGGCGGCGATGAATTCGCGATCATCCTGGAAAATCTGGACACCGGAACCGACGTCACTTCGGTCTGCACAAGTCTCTTGGCGAAAATCGGTGAACCCTATTCGATTGGCGGGGTGGAACAGCTGATTGGCGCCAGCATAGGCGTGGCGCTCATCCCGCAAGATGGCACGTCGGCAGACGAGCTGCTGAGGCTTGCCGATCTGGCTATGTATGAGGCGAAGGCCGCCGGCCGCAACTGTTTCTGCTTCTTTTCACCAAGGCTGAACCAGGTCGCGCAACTCAATGCCGGCGTCGAGAGCGACCTGCGCGAGGCGTTGAACCAAGGACAGCTGTTCCTGGAATATCAACCGATTGTCGATACATCGAACGGCGAATATGTTGGGCTGGAGGCATTAGTGCGTTGGCATCACCCGGTGCGCGGGCGTTTGGTCCCTGCCGACTTTATCAGGGTTGCAAATGATTCAGGATTGATAGGCCGGATCGGCCATTGGGTGATTGAGGCCGCATGCAAACAGATTGCAGAGTTTGCGGAGCGCGGCATCACGCTACCCCATGTCGCAGTCAACGTTTCACCAAAGCAGTTTCAATATTCCGCGATGTGCGCGCAAATTCTGACCAATGTCGAAAAATACAATATTGCGCCCGGCCAACTCGCCATCGAAATAACCGAAGAACTGCTGCTCGACCACAATCAGGATGTACATGAACAGCTTGCGACCTTGCGCGCCAGCGGTATCGGTATCTCAATCGATGATTTCGGGACAGGCTATTCGTCGTTGCAGTATCTGCGCGATCTACCCGCCACACGGCTGAAAATCGATCAGACGTTTATCGCCCGGATCGAACAGTCGGCCGCAGATCGCGCCATTATCTCCACGATAGCGCATCTCGCGCATGCGCTGAATATGCGAGTTGTTGCAGAAGGTGTAGAAACAGAAGCGCAATTTTCGCTGCTCCGGGCATCGGGCTGCGACGAGGTGCAGGGGTTCTTGCTAGGGCGTCCGCTCTCGGTCGAGCAGTTGCGCGAACTGTTTAACGGCGAGCCCGCCCGTTTTGCACTGGCCGCCCGATGATAGCGAGTGTCCAAGAGTCCAAGGCAACGCTTTCGCTCGAGCAGGAGATACTGCGCAATCGTCTCTTCATGGGCGGATCCGCCGGACTCGGTTGCTATTTCTTCGCCTTCGATCTGATAATTTTTGCCGCCTTCCTTGCCTATCTATCTTTCAATGCCGCGCTTTACGTCATGCAAAAATATGGCGTCTGGCGGCAGGAAGAGCGCTGGTTTGCTGCCATCATTCTGGACGTTATGATGGCTTTTGCGACGATGCTTCGCGAGCCGGAGCACATGTCGATATTCTATCCTATTTTGCTCTGGATGATCCTGGGTAACGGTTTCCGTTTCGGATTGAGATGGTTGTTCGTGGCGGCAGGTTTGTCGACTGTTGCGTTCGGAGTTGTCGTTGCAACCACCGCATATTGGCAGCCCAACCAGGTTTTAGGCTACAGCTTAACAGCTGCATTACTTATCATCCCCGCATATTGCTCAACGCTTATCCGGAAAATATCGCATGCCAAAGAGCAGGCCGAAATTGCCAGCCGCGCAAAAAGCTACTTTCTTGCAAGCGTCAGTCACGAACTTCGGACCCCGCTCAACGCGATTATCGGCTACGGCAATCACCTGCGCCAAACCGATATGCCGCGCAGCCAGAAGGAAATGGTCGAAGCAAGCGTTCTGGCCGGCGAGCACCTGTTGCACCTGATCGAACAATTGATCGAGGTTGCAAAGTCAGGGACCGGGGCTGCCAAAATCAAGAAGACTGCGTTCAGCCCGACGGATCTGTTGACCGAAATTCGCGCGATAATGGCTGTCAGGGCGGAGGAAAAGGGCTTGGGCCTGCAATTGCAGGCCGAACCGTTGAGCGACCGGCTGGTTAATGGGCCAAGCGATGTTCTGAAAAACATAATGCTTAACTTGATTGGCAACGCGATCAAGTTCACGGATTCGGGAAATATCTCAGTCAGCAGCGGCATCAACGAGCATGCAGGTAAACACAACATCTGGTTTACAGTAAGCGATACCGGCATAGGCATTGCTGAAGCAGCTATCGATCATATTTTTCAGCCTTTTCAGCAGGCTGATGATACCGTCTTGAACCGCTTTGGTGGAACCGGGTTGGGACTGGCTATCTGCAAACAACTTGTCGAGCAGGTAAATGGTACGATTTCGGTCAGCAGCAGTATAGGACAGGGAAGCACTTTTCGAATTGAAGTTCCGATTGATTTGCTCGGCGATGCGCCCGACGCCATACAGGACACAGCGGACGGTATGGTCCGCATTATATCCTTTGGTGAGTTGCAGCCGGAACTGCTAGCGGGAGCGCAGGCGCTAGAGAATTTTGTCGTACAGCATGTGAACTGCCAGTCAGCGGAGGACATGGCTAATGCCATTTCAGCGACTGATTTGCACCAGTTCAACGTCGCGTTGGTTGCCGAGCATCTCGCACAGCAGATCGATCAGGACAGTACGATATGGACGAGTTTTGCCGAGGCCGAAGTCGCACCGGTACTTGTCAAAGATACCGGTGCGCTCGACCTTGAAGACGTCACATTGCGGGCCTCGTTCGCATCGGTGCTGCCGCCAAGCCCTGGCTTCGATGAAATTCGCAGTGCCATACGCATCGGTTGTTCGTTCGCTCGGCAGCTTCGCCTACCCCATACCGAAGAAGTGCCTGCGGTAATAATATCGAAACCGAGGAAAATCTTGGTAGCTGACGATAACCGGACCAATCGCAACGTGCTTGCGGCTATTCTGGAAGCTGTCGGGCATGAAGTTTCGATGGTCACCGACGGTGACGAAGCACTCGAGGCGCTGGAGCAGACCCAGTTCGACATATTGTTACTCGACGTCAATATGCCGCGACTTAACGGTATCGACGCATGCGCAATGTGGCGCCAGATCGAAGGTGGGCGGCAGCATCTCCCGATTGTCGGGGTTACTGCCGATGCAACGAGCGAGACCGAGCAGCGGTGCAAAAACGCCGGTATGGACACGCGCTTGACCAAACCCGTCGATTCAAAGGTTTTGCTGGCCACGATCGAGAATTTTTGTGGAAAATCAGATGACTCGAGCCAGCCTAGTGTCGAGGGTGCGGCACCTGACCCGCTCAATGTCGTGGTCCCTCTGCATTGCGCATTGCCACCTATTCCGGACGCAATTGACCCCGCTCAGTTTGAATATCTGATGTCGATTGGCGACGCCAATTTTGTCGCCGGTATGATCGACGGATTTTTCGAGGACGTCGAACATACCGCAGAACCGATGCGCAAGGCGGTCGAGAATAACGACGTTCGCAAGTTCCGGTTTTGCGCCCATGCTTTCAAAAGTTCGGGAAACAATATGGGCGCCAAATATCTTGCCGCTTTATGCGGCAAGCTGGAAAAGATCACCGAGGCCGATTTTGCCGAACATCGACATGCCTATCTGGAAAAAATCGAATATGAACTTGATCGGGCTCTATCAGCGCTCAATTCGTTGCGTGCGTTGAACACGGGCAACGCAGCGGTCAATCAGCGGTAGGCACTATTTTCAGGCTACGCTGGATACGGCGTTCTTGCGCGTCTGCAAGCCGTTCCATCTTACGGACATCGGCATCGGTCAAAGTCATCGCGGTCTCTGCCCAGATGTTGGTGATACGCAGCAGTTCTTCCAACTCCACGGGCGTAGTTACCCGGCGAGCGAGATAAACTGCACGCTCGGCGGCAAATCGCTGCTGATTTCGTTGGCAATAATCGACAATTGCCGCCTCTCCTTCTCCATCTTCGACCAGAAGATCGACGATTCCTAAATCGTACAACTCTTCCGCTGAGTGTATTTTCCCTTCCAGAATAAAGCTTTCCGCTATTTTTCGGCCTACCCGCCGTATCAGAAAGCTGTACGCGCCCATACCAGGGAACAGGTTGAAAATGATCTCGGGCAAACCAAGCCGCGCACTCCGCTCGGCAACTAATATGTCAAAAGCCAGAGCATGTTCGAACCCACCGCCCAGCGCGTCGCCTTGAACCAGCGCCATGGTAATGATCGGTGCACCGAATCCGTTCGAATTAGCATATTGCATGCGTACGCATGTTTCGGCGTATTTGCGCATCGCGGCCAGGTCGCGCGTTCGGATGCAGTCGGCAAAGTGACGTAAATCGCCGCCCAGATTGTAGATACCTGGGGTTTTCGACCCACAAACGAAATAGCGCAAATCGTCGGGTCCACCGTTCGCCGGCATCGCGTAATTATTGCCGATCCAATCCTGCACCTGCTGAATTTCTGCGCCAAGGCTGTAAGTATAGCTGGGTCGGCCAGTCTGGTTCATAAAACACCAGAATATCTTGTCCTGCTGGTCATGACGGACTGCTATCTCTTGAAAATTGCGTCCAACAATCGGCACGCCAAGCGCCCGTTCTTGCAACGCAAGCGCAGAGGTAGGTAAAGCGCCATCGACGACGCGGGAGTGGAATGCCATAAATCCCCCGATAAATCAGTGCTTGGCCACCCCAACCAAGCGTGGTTCATAGCATATTATGCAAAACAACAACGCAAAAAACGATCGTCTCATTTAATAACGGGGTTGGAATTTCATATCTATCTGATTAATATACGAAAAATAGCAGGTGTTCATGAATTCGGTGCGCTTGGTGCTCTCAACCAATCCGAACTCAGTTGCTGCTTTGAAGCGCGACCACCAGCGGCGTGGTCAACAATGGTACAAGCTGCAGGGCATCTTTGAACAGACGACGTGCGGTAGAATCGCCTACCACAACCACATCGTTCGCGAAAATTTCGGGATCGTCGTAATATCCGCGCCGGATCGCCTTCAGATTGTAAAGCGCAGCCATTTTCTGACCATTAACCGTACGGAAAATAACAATATCATCTAACTTCGCGAATTCGGCAGTGCCTTCGGCAGTGGCGACGGCACGCATCAGCGTCATTTTGCCAATCACTGGATATAGCCCCGGCTTTTTGACCTGCCCATCGACGGTCACGACCTGGCTCACCGTTTCTTTCAAATTCACAGTGACTTGAGGATCGCGTACATATTGCCCCCGGAGCCGCTGCTCTATCTCTTCCTCCAGCTCCCCCGGCGTCTTACCCGCCGCTTCCATTATTCCCGCAAGGGGGAAAGAAATGCGTCCCCCGGCGTCAGTCTGAACCTCTTGCTTGCTCAGCTCTTCAATCCCGAACACGTCAATGATCAGCTTGTCAAACGGGCCAATAAGATACGGCCTGTTCTGCTCGAACAGATCAACCCGCAATGGCTCTGGCAACTGGCCTTGCTCGACAACCTGAACCCCGGAAGCCGAACCGGCATCGCCCAACCTCGAACTGCCACAAGAGGCAAGCGAGGTCGAAAGCAGGAGCAAGGAGAATCGGGTTAGCATGAGAATTTCCAGACTGTGAAGTTGCGATCAGCTAGCGAAATGCGCGCGGCAACGCCACCCTTTTTGAATATCCGCTACAGGACAGCAAATTGGCGGTGGCAGCCGTCAGCAGCGAACTCGTCTCTGGTCGGACGCGGTCAGCGGCTGCGTTTCCTGCCCATATGTCTTTACCGCTGTTCCCAATATCATCAGAACAGGCCCGGTTCCTGTTACGAGGCGGACCGTTTGCGCCAACCGGTCAAGGCGGGTCTGGATCAATCGCTCATCAGGAAGGCTGGCATTTTCAACAATCAGCGCAGCCGTATCGGCGGGCATATTGCGCGACATCAGTTCCGACATAATCGTTCGCGCCATGGCTTTGCCCATATAGATGGCCAGGGTAGCAGCCGGATCGGCCAGCGACTGCCAGTCAATATCTAACGGTTCGTTGCCGCGAGCATGGGCGGTCACGAAGATCAGCTTTCGCGCTTCACCGCGAAGGGTAAGTGACATGCGCGCACTGGCAGCAGCGGCAGACGCGGCAGTGATGCCGGGGCATACCCGGACCGGAATTCCGTTGGCGGTCAACTCTTCAATTTCCTCAGCAGAGCGACCAAAAATCGAAGGGTCGCCACCTTTCAGGCGCACAACACGAAACCCCTTGTTCGCGGCGTCAACCATCAGATTGTTGATCGTTGCCTGCTCTTTCGAATGACGCCCGGACCGCTTCCCCACGCAAATACTCTTGGTGCTGCCCGGAATGATATCGAGTACACCCTGCCCGACCAGCGCGTCATAGAATATAATATCCGCCGCTTCGATCAGCTTTCCCGCTTTGCGCGTCAGCAAGTCGGGATCACCCGGCCCCGCGCCGACAAGCCAGACTTCGCCCGGGTTGATAAGTTCACGCATGGATGGCTTCCTTCTCGGTTTGCAGCAGTCGGGCGATGGCGGGGCGGCAAGACCCGCAATTGGTGCCTGCGTTGAGTGCTGCACCCACGGCCTCGACCGTCGTGAGTGTATCGGCGCGGATGGAATCGAGGATGGTAGTCATGCCGATGTCGAAGCAGACGCAGATGATCGGGCCACGATCAGCTTGCGGTATGGCGGGCCGACCAACGAGCAATTCCATCGTCGAAGCACCTTCGCCGCCCAATTGCTCGATCAACCATGCGCGCGGTGGCAAGCCGCCATCGCGAGCGATAAACAGTGCCCCTTGCAGATGGCCGTTGGCGATCACTGCGACGCGCACGACGCCGCGCCTTGTATCTTGGACCTCAGCCCGTTCGCCTGCGGGCAGAAGCGCGGCGAGTGATGTTGGGTCGCCATCGCCTGCCAGTTCGGTCAGCCAACCATGCGCAGTGCGGATGCGGGTCCAATAGGTGCAGTCGGGCAATACCGTTTGTTCGCGCGTGACAAGAAACCCCGTCCACGCTGGCAAATAAGGCCGGATGGTCGCAGCGGTGTTTTTGAAGCCCGGTTGACCCGAAACCGGATCGCGATCTTGGGACGGCAGCAAGCCGGTTCGCCCGCCGCCGCTGGTCTGGTCGGTCCAATGCATCGGAACGAATATCTCCTGCCGCCGCTGACCATCTACGCTGGCGACACGGAAGACCGATGTGCCTGAAGCCGTCGTTACCACAGCCAACCCGCCATCGGCCAACCCGAAGCGTTGGATCGTGTCGGGATGCACTTCGACCAACGGTTCCCGCCGGTGCTGTGATAGCTTGGGTGAAAGACCAGTACGGGTCATGGTGTGCCACTGGTCGCGGTAACGTCCGGTGTTGAGGCGAAGCGTGAAGTTGCGGTTACCATCGTCGCGCGGCGCATATCGAATGGGGACCATTCGGGCCTTGCCATCGGGTGTCGAGTAACGGTGGTCGGCGAAAGGAGATACGCCACCCCAGACGAATGGCTCCATCGCGTCATAACCTGCATCGTTTATGTCGGCGTGCTCCGAAATGTCGAGCACTCGCGCACCGTCATTCTCAAAGCCAGTCTGCGCGGCATATTCGCGGAAGACGCTAGCGGCGTTTGGATAATCGAAAGCGTCAGCCCAGCCCATGCGCTTGGCAACTTCAGCAATGATCCACCAATCGGGCTTCGCTTCACCAGGTGCCGCCAGAAAACCGCGTTGGCGGGAAATTACGCGCTCGCTGTTCGTGACCGTCCCGTCTTTTTCACCCCAGCCAAGCGCAGGCAGCTTCACATGCGCCAGCGCGGTGGTGTCGGTTTCGGAAATGCAGTCGGACACCACCACCAGCGGGCATTTGGCCAGTGCCGCACGAACGGCGCCCGCATCAGGCATCGACACCGCCGGGTTGGTCGCCATTATCCAGATTGCCTTGAGCCGACCATCGGCAACAGCGTTGAACATATCGACTGCCTTGAGACCCGGTCCGGGGCACATGACTGGCGACCGCCAAAAGCGCTGCGCGGTGTCGCGTTCGGCCTCGCTAAAACCCATATGCGCGGCAAGCATCGAGGCGAGCCCGCCAACCTCGCGCCCGCCCATCGCATTAGGTTGTCCGGTTATGCTGAATGGCCCTGCACCGGCTTTGCCGATCCGTCCGGTGGCGAGATGGACATTGATGATGGCGTTGCCCTTGTCGGTGCCGGAAACCGATTGATTGGCGCCTTGGCTGAATAAAGTGACCGTGCGCGGGTTGTCGGCGAACAGGTCGTAAAAGGCCTCCAGTTGCGCGGGCGAGATGTCGCACGCTTTGGCTATATCAACTGCGCCCAAGTCGTTCCAAAACCCGTCCGGAATGCTGACGCTGTTCGCCATATACGTACCGTCGAGCATGAAGCGGGCGCGCATTTCGAGCAACAAGCCGTTGAACAATGCGACATCGCTGTCGGGTGCAATCGCCAGATGCAAGTCGGCGCGTTCGGCGGTTTCTGTGCGACGGGGATCAACGACGACAATCTTGGTTCCGCGAGCCTCGCGGACGGCCTCGATCCGTTGCCAGATGACCGGATGACACCACGCGGTGTTTGATCCGAGCAGGATGATAAGGTCCGCTTCGTCGAGGTCGGTGTAGCTGCAAGGTACCACATCTTCGCCAAAGGCGCGGTTGTGTGCAGCGACGGCACTAGCCATGCAAAGCCTTGAATTTGTATCGATATTTGCAGTACCGATGAAACCCTTCATCAGCTTGTTGGATACATAATAATCTTCGGTCAGCAACTGGCCGGAGACATAGAAGGCAACGCTTTCGGGGCCATGTTCGGCGATGGTTTGGGTAAACCGGCTGGCGACAAAATCGAGTGCCTCGTCCCAGCCGGTCCTCTCCGAACCGATAACGGGATGGAGCAACCGCCCCTCCAACCCAATAGTTTCACCCAGATGCGTCCCCTTGGAACACAGCTTGCCATGATTGGCGGGATGATCCTTGTCTCCCGCTATCGTGGCGCTCCGCTCGCCGGTCGGGGTTGCGACGATCCCGCAACCGACGCCGCAATAGGCGCAAGTGGTTTTGACCGGCGTCAAGCGACGCTGGCAAGCGCCTCGGCCCGCCCGATCAATATCCGCCCACCATCAATTTTGACCGGAATGACGGGCACACAGCCTTCGTCATCGCCCAGTGCCTTCCCGGTGATGAGCGAGATGCGCCAATTGTGCAGCGGGCAAGTCACCGTCGTGTCGTGAACGATGCCTTGCGAAAGCGGCCCCTGCTTATGCGGACATTTGTTGACTAGCGCGTAAACGTCGCCGTTAGCGGTGTGGAAAATCGCAATCTCCTCGCCCCCGCGCACCGGCAATGTCCGCGCGCCCAACGCAGGCAGCTGATCGACCGGGCCAATATCCAGCCATTCGCCGACCGCGCTCATGCGGACAGCGTTTCAAGAGTTTTGAGGGGCCGGATTTCTGCCAAATGCTGATGGAGCTTTTCATCCTCACCCGCCACCCGCTTGGCCCAAGGGTCATCCTGCATGAAGCTTTGCGAATACAGAAAGCGTTGGCGCAGCGCCTCACGCCCTTCCGCATCCTCGACAATCCGGCTTTTTATATAGTCCATGCCGACGCGTTCGACCCACGGTGCGGTGCGGTCGAGATAGCGCGCCTCTTCTCGGTAAAGCTGGATAAACGCCGCACAATAATCGAGCGCCTGTTGCTCGGTTTCGACTTTGCACAGCGCATCGGTGCCGCGCAGATGGATGCCACCATTGCCGCCGACCGACAGCTCGTAACCGCTGTCTACGCAGATGATGCCGAAGTCTTTGATCGTCGCCTCCGCACAATTGCGCGGGCAGCCGCTAACCGCGATCTTGAACTTGTGCGGCATGAATGACCCCCAGGTCATCTGTTCGGTCTTGATGCCAAGCCCGGTCGAATCCTGTGTGCCGAAGCGACACCATTCCGAGCCAACGCAGGTCTTCACCGTCCGCAACGCCTTGGCATAAGCATGACCGCTGACCATGCCTGCGGCGTTCAGATCGGCCCAGACGGCGGGCAAATCTTCTTTCTTGATGCCGAAAATGTCGAGCCGCTGGCCGCCGGTGACTTTGATCAATCGCGCCTCATATTTCTCAGATACGTCGGCAATGGCGCGCAGTTCCTTGGGGTTCGTAACCCCGCCCCACATCCGCGGAACGACCGAATAGGTGCCGTCCTTCTGGATATTCGCGTGCATCCGCTCGTTGACAAAGCGCGATTGGTTGTCGTCGACAAACTCGCCAGGCCAAGCACAGAGCAGATAATAATTGAGCGCAGGACGGCACGACGCGCAGCCATCGGGGGTGGTCCAATGCAGCGCCTGCATGACCTCTGGAATTTCTTTCAGCACCTTCTCGACGATATTCCGCCGCACATCTTCGTGCGTGAAGCTGGTGCATTTGCACATCGGTTTATTGTCGCGCTCGCCCGCGTAATCGTCGCCCATTGCCAGCGCCAACAGGTTTTCGACCAAACCGGTGCACGAACCGCAACTGGCGGAGGCCTTGCACCCGCTTCGCACTGCGTCAAGACTACCCGCGCCGCCCGAAATGCAGGCCATGACTTGGCCTTTGGAAACGCCGTTACAGCCGCAGATTTCGGACGTGTCCGAAAGGGCCGCAACGGCATCAAGCGGGTTTAGCGACGCGCCTCCTCCTGAGGCGAAGGCTTGGCCAAAGATTAAGGCGTCACGGATTTCGGTTATGTCTTCCTGTTTCTTCAACAGGTCAAAATACCAATTGCCGTCGCCGGTATCGCCGTAGAGTACCGCGCCTATCACGCGGTCTTCCTTGACGATCACCCGCTTGTAAACGCCGCGCGTCGCGTCACGCATGACGATATCTTCGCAGCCTTCGCCGCCTGAGAAATCGCCTGCCGAAAACACATCAATGCCGGAAACCTTCAGCTTGGTTGAGGTGACCGAACCGGTATAGCCGTTCGGTTCCGCGATCAGGCCGTCGGCAAGGCTGCGGCACATTTCCCAGATCGGCGCGACTAATCCGTAGACCAGACCATTATGTTCGACACATTCGCCGACGGCCAAAATGTTCTCGTCCGACGTGACGAGATGATCGTCAACATGGATACCACGTCCAATCGCGAGGCCGGTATCGCGCGCCAGCTTCACATTGGGGCGGATGCCGACTGCCATAACGACCAGCGACGCCGGTATTTCGCGGCCGTCTTTCAGGCGTACACCTTCGACTTTGCCGAGCCCGTAAATCTCGGCGGTATCGGCACCGGTCAGGATGGTCTGCCCGCGCCCTTCGAGTGCTTCCTTGAGCAGCCAGCCGGCCGCCTCATCCAACTGCCGCTCCATCAGCGTCGGCATCAGATGGATGACGGTAACCTTCATACCGCGCAGCGACAACCCATGTGCCGCCTCCAGCCCCAGCAATCCGCCGCCGATAACAACCGCATCACCGCCGCCATCCGCCGCACGCAACATCGCGCCGACATCGTCCATATCGCGGAAGGTAACCACGCCTTGCAGATCATGGCCCGGCACCGGAATGATGAACGGATCGGAACCGGTGGCGAGGATCAGCTTGTCATAGCTTTCAGTACGACCCGAACGGGCTGTGACAGTCTGGATTTTCCGGTCAATCGCCACCACCTGGTCGCCGCTAACCAGCGTGATATCATTATCATCATACCAGGCCTGGTCGTTGATCACGATGTCATCGAAGCTTTTCTCCCCCGCAAGCAGGGGAGAGAGCATGATACGGTTATAATTGACTCTCGGTTCCGCCCCAAAAATCGTGATGCGGTATTTGGTCGCATTACGGGCAAGGATTTCCTCAATCGCGCGGCACCCGGCCATGCCGTTGCCTATGACGATGAGATGGGGCCTAGAATCAAAAGGCGCTTCAGTCATAACATTTCCTCAGAGCGCCCATTCAACCGATGCCCAGAATTTGCTGGTGTCGGTCGCAAAGGCCTTGGCATTGTAATCGGCATATTTCACCGTGAAGGTGTATTTCTTGAGCTTGACGGCCAGCTGCGCGCCCCATTCGTCGCCGTAATTCAGGCTCAACCGATCCGACCGATAGTCGTGATAGTTCACGCTCAGGCCGACGCTATCGAACCCGGCAAATTTGGCTTTGGTGTAACCCAGCACCGCATAAGCATCGCGCAAACCATTGGGTGGCGTTATCAAAAACTTGTCAGCCCAGCCGTTGAATTTGTGGAGTGTGGCAAGCGGGGTCTGGAAGCTGGTGAGCGCCGTGCCGGTGTCAGCGCCCAGCACTTCATAGCCACCCATCAACTTCCAGCCCTTCGCCTCTCCTCCCAATTCGGCAAGCCAATAATCTGCGGAATAATCATTCGGGTTATTGTGATAATCGCTCTGCTTTGCGTAGCTGACGGCATAGGTCAGCTTTGCCGCTTTCGACAGCGGTGCCGCCCCCGCAAAGCGCACGCCAAAGCTTTTGCTCGACATCCGGAAGGCAGAGACCGCCGCCTCATCCTGATCGACCAAATAGGCAAAGCCGGTCAGCGTACCGAGTTTGTGTTTGTAGGACAGGTTGGCAAAAACATTGTCGCCTTTAACCGACTGTTGCCGCGCGCCGAAACCGTCAATGCCCCAGATGGTGCGGTCACTCCACGCATAAGTGATATCGGCCTTCACATTTTTGATGCCGCTATATTCGATACGCGCAGCGTCAAAAGTCTGCTCATTCTGCCGGAAGCCGACGCTGCCGACGAAACGTTGGTCATCCAGGTTGATCCGTTGACGCCCGACAGTAACGACCGCCTTGGGAAGTCCGGTAAACTGGATTTGCGCGCGATTGAGTTCGATATTTTGTGGGTCGGCGATTATCGGGAATGCCCCTAGGCCGTTCACGCCGCTATTATAGTCCTCCGAAATCGCCAGCGTAGCCTCGGCTTCGATGAGGAAAGCGAACGCTCCCTTTTTCGCTTCAATCCCGGCGCGAACACGCGCGGTGACCGCACTTGCATCTTGGGCAAAAGGCACCTGGTCTACGCTTTCATACCGCAGCCGTGCATCGACCAGCGGTTTCAGCGTGAGTTCGTCTGCAAATGCAGGGCTGGCCGAAGCCAAAAGCGCAATAGTAATAACAGTCTTATACATAATCTTTCCTCCCTGAAGTGATTGTCCAAGGCATCCCCTTTGGTGGTCTCATGCTGCTTCGGCATGCGATCCATGTTCATAATCGGCGAGGAACTGAAGAACCTCCTCGCGGTATCCGTAGAATTTTGGATGTTCGAGCAACGCCTTGCGATCACGCGGGCGTGGTAGATCGACTTCCAGTATCTTGCCGATGGTGGCGTTGGGACCATTGGTCATCATCACCACCCGGTCGGCGAGCAAGATTGCTTCATCCACGTCATGGGTGACACAGATCGCGGTGACATGCGTGCGTTCCCACACCTCCATCAACACGTCTTGCAAGTCCCAACGGGTCAGGCTGTCGAGCATACCAAAAGGTTCGTCGAGCAGCAGCAATTTGGGGCTGAGCGCAAAGGCGCGGGCGATGCCCACGCGCTGCTTCATGCCGTTTGACATTTCAGCGGCGAGCTTATCGAGGCTATCGCCCAAACCAACGCGCGCGAGATAATAATCGACTATCTCGCGCCGCTCGGCCCGCGTCGCGTGCGGATACACCCGCGCGACACCAGCCATCACATTTTCACGCGCGGTTAGCCACGGCATCAGGCTGGGTGACTGAAACACCACGCCTTTGTCAGGGCCTGCGCCGGTAATTTCGCGCCCGTCGAGGACGATACCGCCGCCGGAAATGGTGTTCAATCCTGCGGCCATCGTGAGCGCGGTTGATTTCCCGCAACCCGAATGGCCAATGAGCGAGACGAACTCACCTTTGTCCATCAGCAGAGTGAAGTCCTCGACAACAGTCAGAGGACCTTTGGCTGTGGGATAGATCTTCTTGACCTTGAAGAATTCCAGATAGCGCCGGTCAAAGCCCGACTTTGCCGCATCCAGATAAACTTGCGGTGGGTTAAGCGCCGTGATCGGCGTAATATTGGGTAATGCCCGCTCGTCACCACTGATCGCGGTTCGCGCATCATTCAGACCGCCCAAATAGTTGGCGATCCGGTTACGCAGCGCCTTATATTCAACGTCGTGATTGAGCGCGGTTTTCTCCCGCGGACGCCTAATGGTGACGTCGAAAATCTCGCCTATCTTCCCAGTCGCCGGTTCCAATATTGCCACGCGGTCGGCCAGCAACAACGCCTCATCAACATCATTGGTGATGAGGATGATCGTGCGCTTTTCTTGCGCGCGGATGCGGTCAATCTCGGCCTGCAACTTGGCACGTGTCAGTGCGTCTAGTGCCGATAGCGGCTCGTCGAGCAGCAATATTTCAGGTTTCATCGCCAGCGCACGGGCAACCGCCACACGTTGCCGCATACCGCCCGACAGTTCCGCCGGCTTGCGATCAATCGCATGGTCCAGGCCAACCAGTTCGATCGTCGATTTGGTCAACGCCGCACGTTCGACCTTGCTCATGTCTTTATGGATGGCATCCACCGCCAGAGCGACATTGCCTTCGACGCTCAACCAGGGGAACAACGAATAGCTCTGGAACACCAATCCGGTCTCAGCACTAGGGCCGGTCACTGGTTTACCCTTGATCAAAACTTCGCCGCTATCGGGTTCAAGCAGCCCAGCCATCAACGACATCAATGTCGTCTTGCCGGTGCCAGAAAAGCCAAGAATTGCAACGAACTCGCCTTCGCTAACGGTCAGATCGATGCCGTTCAGGACTGGCGTGTCGGGATAGCCCTTCACGACGCCCTTGAGTTCCAAGATGGTTTCAGCTGCCATGGCTATCACCGTACCGAGTGTCGGCTGGCGTAGGTTTGCAACAACCGCATGATCTGATCGAGCACCACACCGATCAGGCCGATGACAACCACCGCCACCATGATCCGGGCGAGCGAACGATCGCTGCCGTTCTGGAATTCGTCCCAGACAAATTTGCCAAGGCCGGGGTTCTGCGCAAGCATTTCTGCCGCGATTAGCACCATCCAGCCCACACCGAGCGACAGGCGCATGCCAGTGAAGATATAGGGCATGGCAGAGGGCAAAACGAGCTTGGTCAACTTGGCGAACCAGCCGAGCCGAAGCACGCGGCCCACGTTCAGTAGATCCTTGTCGATGGAGGCAACGCCGATGGCGGTGTTGATGAGCGTCGACCACATCGAACACAGCATCACCACTACCGCTGAGATAACGAAGCTTTTGGCAAAGGTGGGGTCGTCGCTGGTAATCGAAGCCGAAACGACCATTGTCACCACCGGCAACCATGCCAGCGGACTGACGGGGCGCATCACCTGCACGAGCGGATTGATTGCAGCATTCACACGCTTGGAAAGACCCGCAATCAGCCCGAGCGGGACCGCGACGATACTTGCGAGCAGGAAGCCTGTCGCAACGGTGTAGAGTGACGTGAAAATCTGGTCCACAAAGGTTGGCGGTCCCGAATAAAGCCCGCCCGCTGCGACTGCCGTCGCCGCTTCTACTCTTGCGGCGTTATGTTCGCCCATCAGCGCAATGAACGCTGTCCATACGTCCGCCGGGCCGGGCAGCGCACCAAGCGATGTTTTGACCTGCGGTGCCAGCAGTGCCCAAAGACCAAGGAACACGACGACGCCGACAACCGGTGGCCAAATCGCCTCGAAAGTCGCCCTTCCGGTCGGAAGCTTCAATTTTCTGGTCCATGCCAGCACCGAATTATTCGGTGCTGGCACAGATTTCGTCTCCACGGGGGTTAAGTGCGGAGCAGAAGAAACTTCTTTCACATCAGATTCCAAAATTTTGAGTGCAGGTGCCGTCATCATATCGGTCCTATTTTACACCTGCGGAAGTAACTTTTTGACCAGGTTTCAGACCGATCGAAAAGCTGGTGGCATAAGCAGCAGGCTTGTGCGGATCGAAAGTGATGCCGTCGATAGCTTTCCCAGTATAAATGCGGAAACCATCAGTTTTCGGAAAATCATCAGCCGCTGCCTTGCCATCTGCGACAAGCGAATTGGCAGCATCCATATAAAGGTCAGGCCGGTAGATAGATTTGGCCGTGTCGAGATACCAGCTATCGGGCTTGTCTTCGGAGACCTGCCCCCAACGGCGCATCTGCGTCAGCACCCAGATTGCGTCCGAATAATAAGGATAGCTGGCATATTCGCCGAAGAAGAGGTTGAAATGCGGCGTGTCACGTGTGTCGCCAGCGGCGAAGGTAAACTTGCCTGAGAGTGACGCCGCCAGCACTTTCTCTTCCGCGCCGACATAAGAGGGCTTGGCGAGTATCTTGATGGCTTCGGGCCGGTTCTTGCCGCCGTCTGCATCGAGCCACATTTGCGCGCGGATGAGGGCGCGAAGGATGGCTTTGGTTGTTTTCGGATTTGTCTGCGTGAATTTCTCAGTCAGTCCGAAAACCTTGTCCGCGTTAAGCCCGACAATATCGGGATCGACAATCACCGGCACGCCGATTTTTTTGGCAACCGACGCCTGATTCCATGGCTCACCCACCGAATAGCCGTCAATCGTGCCCGCTTCGAGGGTCGATGGCATTTGCGGTGGAGGCGTTACCGACAGCTGAACATCAGCGCCGGTAACGCCCGCCGTGTCGGCGGGCAGATAGTAGCCGGGGTTCAGCCCGCCCGCCGCCAGCCAATAACGCAACACATAATTGTGACCGGAAACCGGGAAAACCACACCCATTTTGAGCGGCTTGCCCTCGGCCTTCAGCTTGGCGACCACCGGCTTCAAGGCAGCGGCTGAAACGGGGTGCGTTACTTTGCCGTCCGCGCCTTTGGGCAAGGTTGGCGCAATTAAACTATACACCTTGTTCGATAACGTCACAGCCTTGCCGTTCATATCGAGGCTCAACGGGGTGACGATCTTCACCTTGGCGCCGATTCCGGCACCAGAAGCGATGGGGTGACCAGCGAGCATATGCGCACCGTCCAAACCGCCCGATGCGACATTGTCCACCAGCACTTTCCAGTTGGCTTGCGGCTCCAATGTAACGGTCAAACCCTCTTCGGCGAAGAAGCCTTTTTCCTTGGCGATGGCGAGCGGCGCCATGTCGGTGAGCTTGATGAAGCCCAGTTTCAAAACGGGCTTTTCCACATCGCCCTTGGCTGTCGGTGCCGGTGCTTCAGAGCCGCCGCCGCATGCCGAAAGCGTCACGACCAATGCCAGACTTACTGCTGTACCTAGATATTTGCGCATGAAACTTGCCCCTTTTCAATGAAATGTCTTTCGCCCCAGCGGCGTATCCGATTTGCTTCGCCAAAACGCAAAAAGCGCCACCCGCGACGTTCGAGGAAATCCCGAAACCCGCGTGGCAGCGTTGCCTATTGTCGATGTTTATTTGCATGCCGCTTTGGTCGCCTCGTTGCGAGCCTGCGGCATTAATTTAAGGAAGCTATTTAACCTCCGTATTCAGAACTGAAGCGATTTTGCCTAATAAGCAAGCACTTTTTTGCAGTGCAGCATTATTGCTTAAATATTAGGCAGATGCCGCATTATTAACCAGCGCTCCATAGATTTCTGGATCAAAGCTTTTCCCATCAAAAAATCCATCTGAGCCAAGGATTAAGCGGCCTTGCGTCGTGCCGACGCCCACAGGATCGCTGATCGCGCCTTCCAGTTTTGCACTAGCTCCGGGCAATGGCACACCCATCGGTCGAAGCGCTGCACGGTAAATATCGGGACGAAATACAGCCTGCGCCGATTCGTAATCGACCGAATCAGCTACCGCATGCCCCGCCGCGCACATTTGCGCATAAAGCCATGCTGCCTGGCTGACCCACGGGAAGTTTGCTGCCTCACGGTGCTGGAACATGAAGTCTGGCACATGCACCGGCGCGGCGCCTTGTGCGAATAACACCTGATCCTGCACCACGCGTTTGATCGCGGCGGCGGAACCATCGAGATATTCGGCGCGTGCCAATATGTCGGTGATCTGGTCCACGCGCTCGGGGTCCACAAATGCGACCCCTGCCTTGTACATTGCGCGAATTAGCGGGTGCGCCAGTTCAGGCTCGCGCTCTATCCGCGCGGTCTTCATCGCCAGCACTTTTTCCACACCCCGCCGCCAGATTTGCGAGGTGGTGGCGATCACCACACCGACGCCGCGCTCAACCGCGACACTGTTCCATGGTGCGCCAACGCAAATGCCATCGACCTCCCCCGCCTGAAGCGCATCGGCAGCAAAAGGTGGCGCGATGGTGACAATTTCTACATCGGAATTGGGATCGATGCCGCTGCCCATCAGCCAATAACGGAGCATATAGTTATGGCTCGAATAGCGATGCACAACGCCCAGCCGCAGAGGCGTGCCAGCCGCCTTTCTCGCCGTTGCCACCGCAGCTAGCTTGCGGCCCATTTCTTTGATATTTCCTGGCAAGCCAACGGTCGTGACTTGCGCTGCCAACTCTGGCCGCAGAGTCACCGCATTACCGTTCAGCCCCAACACGAACGGCACCGATAACGAAACCGCTGGACGCCCCAATCCCAATGTCGTCGCAATCGCCAGCGGCGCGACCAAATGCGCCGCGTCGCTATGCCCATAAAGCAACCGGTCGAGCACCGTCGCCCAACTCATGTCGCGGACAAGATCGAGCGCCAGCCCTTCTTCTTCCGCTAAACCAAGTTCCCGCGCCAATATAGGAAGAGCAGCGTCAACAAGGGGCAAAAAGCCAACACGCACAGTAATCAGGCTCATAATCCCCCCATCAGTTTTTCGGCGGTGAGCAAAGCATCGGCAACATCACCAATCTTCCGCCCGCTATCCATCGCTGCCTTACGCAGCGCAGCATAAGCCGCCGGTTCGTTCATTCCACGTTTCTTCATCAGCAATGCTTTGGCGGCATCAACCGCCTTGCGTTCCGCCAGCTGACCCCGCGCATCATCGAGTTCGGCACGGAGCCGCGCGAAGGCATTGAACCGCTTGATGGCAACATCAAGCACCGACCGGATCCGGTCCGGCTTCATCCCGTCAACCACATAAGCAGAAACCCCAGCATCAATCGCCGCCTCAATCGAGCTAGCGTCGGCTCGGTCCACGAACATCGCAATCGGTCGCGATATCGCTCGTGACACTGCAAACAATTCTTCCAATTCATCACGGCGCGGGTTGGCAAGGTCGATCAGCACTACATCAGGTGACAATTCCTCTATCCGCGCGACCAGCCCTTGGCGTTGTATCAACACGGTGATATCGCTCAAACCAGAGGCAGCGAGTCCTTCGGCGATGACCGCTGCACGCGCGGCGCTTTCGTCAATAATGGCTATGCGCATACTGAGTCACTCTTGTTGCGGCGCAGCATAAACGTGTGATTGGAATGAGCAAGTCGTCCAATGCATTTTACAACGTCCTCAACCCATGCCGTTATTCGCTAGCCGGGTTTATGTTAAGCACTCGCGCTAGCGCGAAGTCCGCCATGACAGAGCAAACATGAACCTGCGATCACACATATGCCGAATATAACCACATCCGCTGAGATGATTCAAACCGCTAAAATGCGTTGCTGGATGCGTCGATCTTACGTCTCGGTGGTGAAAAATCATCTAGCCGGGCCGATAGTCGTCAAATCTCTTGAAGGATGTGGTCGCGCATGCCGTAGCTACAAAGTATCGAGTAAGTTCGATATTTGGCGGAGAGATAGTCCGCTCATTTTTTCTCTAACAATCTGAAATAGATACACAACTTATCTCGCTGGAATGAGTTTCCCCACGTTGTTCCCCACAGTGCGTAGCTAATTACCTACCAGTAGGGGGGCGGCCTATGGACGATGGCCAAGATTTACGTGAGATATCTTGCATACGGAACGCATCGTCATCACCGCATGTCTCGGCTTCGGCCTTTATCGTTGAGTGGTGCAGCCCAGAAATAGATCGAGAACGACCAAGCCAACAAATCAAGCTGCTGATTGCCTTCGTCATTAAATCCCGCAATCAAGCTCTAAGCAAATAATTCAACCGGCTTGCCGATCCCGTCCCTGCGCCATGACAGCTCATTCTCACCGCTACGCGCGCCAAATGAAGCCATGTCTTGGGCGATGATCGCGAGCAGCCGGTCATTATTTGTCGATGCTGTCGTAGCCAGCGGATTGCCGGTTGGCTGGGCATCCAGTGCCGCTGCATCATCGGCGCTGATCGCCTCCAAGTTGCTATCGACATTGCGAAGCTGATAATCCTGGGTCGTGACCGTGCCAGCTGGGCTGTTCTCGTCATCGACCAACGGGAAGGCCGCATCGGCAAAATAGTCGAACGGATCGACATTAAGCGGGATATTCAGTCCAAAGCCGAGATTTCCTCCAGCCATTCCAGTCCGGGCATTGCGCAACGCGGCAACCAACGCTGCATTGTCATTTGGCACCCCACTGTCAAGGATTGTGCCTCCGCCCGCGGATACACCCTTGCCCGGCGTATAGGCCAGCGCAGCGTTGCCCAGCGTACCCGTGCTGCCGTTGGCGCGGGTGAACGTCGATGTCGAGATCAGCACATTTTCGCCAACCTTGGCGGTGCCTTCAAGATTGCTGCCGACCAGACCGATCGAAGTGATGCCCACTTCTTCGAGCGTTTTGAGCTCGCCTGCATCGGTCACGCCATTGCCATTGGCATCGACCCAGACCTTCAACTCTTTGAACCGCACATCCTTGGCATCGAGCACGCGGTCACCATTGTTATCGAGCGCTGCGAGGGCCTCAAGATCGCTCTTTGCGTTCTTGTCTTCGGACGCAAAGCTCAGTTCAGAAGCATGGCTGATCTTACCATCATTGTTGCGGTCGATCACCAGGAACCCGTCGCCCTTGCCGGTCCAGCCAGTATCATCAGCGATGCCGTCACCGTTCATATCGAAGGCGGCCTTGGATTTCTTGATCGACTTCATCTCGATGCCATCGCCGTCGAGATCGAGAATGATTGGCGAGAGCAAGCCGTAGCTCTTGTTCTTAAACGTCATCAGGTTCGACGCGCCAAGCGCCCCTGCCCGCGCGTCAATCTGGCCTTTACGGCCTTTGGGGTTGAGCGTCATCGCACCGTCGGCAAAGCTGACCGCATATTTTCCGACCTTGCGTGCATATTGCTGCGCCTGCACGGGCAGAACGGGCATGGAGCTGGCGCTAGAGAAATAGGTCAGTGCCGCATCAAGAAACTCCATCGTCACGCCATTAGTGCGGGTGTAGCTACCCTTGTTAATCACCGCGACCTCACCCAAAGCTGTCGCACCATTGACTGCTGTCCCAGCAAGATTGATCGAGCGGACGCTAGCGGTGGTCAGCGTCAATATCTCATTGTCCTCAGCCGCGCCGTCGCCGTCACGGTCTTGCCAGACCCGGAATTCGGCAAAACGCGCATCGAGCGCCGACAATATGCCGTCATTGTTGCTATCAAAGGCGCGCAATCCTTCAAGGTCGGATTTCGCATCCACGACATCGCCGATGAAGCTGAACTCACCCGCATTGGTGACCGTGCCGTTGCCATCGCGGTCAAGGAACAGCAGTCCTTCGGTGTTGCCGATCCAGCTGGTGTCATCGGCCAGGCCGTCACCGTCGAGATCATAGCGGGCGTTGCTATCAGCTGCTGACACGGTCTTTACGCCATTGCCGTCAAGGTCAAGAATGATCGGCGAGGTGATATTGGCCGTCGTGCCGCCCTTGAACTGAAGCTGCTCTACGCCGGAAATGGTATCAGTGCCATCGTTGCCGTCGACCGTGGGCTGATTGTCAACGATGCTGACCGTGCCGCCTGAGGTTACGATCGAATAGCTAGCCTGCAAACCGGCCAGAACCAGCTTATCCGTGCCCGTACCGCCCGATATGATGTCATTGCCGATGCCACCGGAAAGGATGTCATTACCAGCACCGCCATTAAGCGTGTCGTTACCATTACCGCCATTCAATGTGTCGTTGCCATCGCCGCCAGACAGCGTATTCGCAGCCGTTGTCCCGGTGATCACGTCATTGCCCGACCCTGAGACAACATTTTCCATATTATATACTGTGTCCGTTTCGGTTCCTGAAGTGGCCGAGTTTGTTGAAAGGTTGATGGTCCACGCGGCTGTCGCGCTGCTGTAATCGACAGTGTCAACTCCGCCACCGCCGTCGATGATGTCGTTTCCGGCACCGCCTGACAGAATATCGTTGCCGCCATCTGCGTACAGCTTATCGGCACCATCGCCGCCGCTGAGTGTATCATTGTCAGCGCCGCCGTAGAGCGTGTCATTACCGACCCCGCCGCTGAGATTATCAACGCCCGCATCACCCGTCATGGTATCGTTACCCGCTCCGCCATCAACGCTGTCATTGCCAGCGCCGGAATAGAGCAAGTCATCGCCATTGCCGCCGGTGATGATGTCGTTGCCATCGTCACCGGTGACGGTGTCATTGCCATCGCCCGCACTGACAGTATCGTCGCCTGTGCCCGCGTAAAGCAGGTCGTTTCCGGCACCGCCGACAATCACATCATTGCCAGCATCGCCGGTCACAGTATCATCCCCGTCGCCACCATCGATATTGTCGTTGCCGGTGCCGGCATAGAGCAAATCACGCCCGATGCCGCCAATGAGAACATCATCGCCCGCATCGCCGGTCAAGGTGTCATCCCCGTCGCCACCATTCAATATGTCATTGCCTGCCGCCGCATACAGCTGATCGTTACCAGTGCCGCCGACGAGCTCATCATTCAACGAACCACCGGTAATTGTATCATTGCCAGCGCCACCGTCGATCCGGTTAGGGAGATTTTGCGGGCCATAGATATTGTCGTTTCCGCTCGTGCCGTAAACCCAAGGCGTACCCGCAGCTGTGACTTGGACCGATGCTGTTGCCGTCGCAGTCAGAGTACCGTCGCTGATAGTATAACTGAAGCTGCCGGTACCCTGATAACTGGCATCGGGCGTGTAAACGACTTCGCCCTGTGCATTCATCGATACGGTACCGCCGACAGCTGCGCCAACCGATGTGATGGATATCGCGTTGCCATCCGGATCATTATCATTGGCAAGCAAACTAGCGGGCTGCACTACAAGGGCCGTACCGGCCACCGCAGACAGACCGCCATCATTAACCGCAACCGGCGCATCATTGACCGGCGTGACCGTCAGACGGAAGTCGTCTGCCACTGATAGCACACCATCGCTTGCCGTCACCCGCACATCGACAAAGCCGTTAAAGTTCACAGGCGGGATGCCTGTAAACCGCGACGTTGCGGCATTGAAGCTGAGCCATACCGGGAGAGGTACGCCAGTGCTCAGGGTCGCAGACAATGTTAGCGCGTCGCCATCAGCATCCGCAAAACTGCCTGCCGGTAGCGTAAAGTCGATCGCGCTATCTTCAGCGAAGCTCCGGTCAACGAGGGCGAGCGCTACGCTCGGCCCGTCATTGTCTGGTGAAATCGTCAAACGGAAAACATCCGAAACTGCTAGCAGGCCATCATTGGCAAAGACTTCGATATCGACAAAACCGTTGAAATTGGCAGGCGGCGTGCCGGTGAAGCGCGCGCCATCGAAGCTGAGCCAGTTCGGCAGGGCATTGCCGTTGGCAAGACGCGCACTCAGCGTGAGTATGTCGCCGTCGACATCTGCGAACCGGTCTGCGGGGAGGCCAATATCAACAAAGCTGTCTTCGGTACTCACGACATCGGCCAAAGGATAGGTCAGAACCGGCGCATCATTGACCGAGAGGATTTCCAAACGGAAGGTGTCGGTAACGTTAAGCGCGCCGTCGCTTGCCGTCGCGGCAAGATCGATGATCCCGTGGAAGTTTGCGGGCGGCTGCCCGGTCAGTCTTCCGGTTGCCGCATTATAGGAAAGCCAGGCTGGAAGCGGATCGCCATTTCCAAGCGTGACTGTCAGAGCGAGTGCATCGCCATCGACATCGCCGAACATGGCTGCGGGGATTGCAATGTCCACAACGCGGTCCTCGGCATAAACCATGTCTGCAAGCGATTCGAGGATCACCGGCGCATCGTTGACAGGGTCGATTGTCAGGCGAAAGACGTCCGAAACCGCGAGCGCACCATCCGATGCAACGATCTCGATGTCCAGATGCCCGTTAAAATCGAGAGGCGGCTGCCCGGTCAAACGCGCGCCATCGAAAGCGAGCCAAGTGGGCAAGCCAGCGCCGCCTGCCAGACGCGCGCTCAGGGTCAGGCTGTCACCGTCGATATCGGCAAAGGCGGCAAGCGGGATCGCAATATCGATCATGCTATCCTCATTCACCGAAATATCGGACAGAAGCGCTTCAAGTGTGGGCCTGTCGTTTATGGGGCTGATGGTGAGCCGGAAAATGCTGGTTGCGGCGAGCGCACCATCGCTAGCGGTCACCGCAATGTCGATGATACCGTTGAAGTTGAGCGGTGGCTGTCCCGACAGCCTGCCATCCGCAAAGCTCAGCCATCCAGGCAATACCGCACCGCCCTCAAGGCGCGCAGATAACGTCAACGCGTCGCCGTCAATATCAGCAAATGTCGAGGCCGGAATGGTGAAGTCAACGGCCAAGTCTTCAAGCCCCTGCTGATCGCCGAGCGTCACCGCCACGATCGGTGCGTCGTTGACGGGAGCGAGGTCGAGCAATGCGCGTGTCGCGACCGTAGCAGCACCATCGCTCACGCCATAGCTGAAGATGACCACACTATCGTCATTGGCAGCTGGCGTGAACGTCCAGCTATTATCGCCATTGTCGATAAGGCTTCCAGACGAGGCGGACAGGCCAACGACCAAGAGCGTATCGCCATTGTCCTGGTCTGCGCTGTTGGCGAGCAACTGGGTGGCTGTAATCACGACAGCGCCGCTATCCTCCGCGATCGCGGGCAAGATCACGTCAGCGCCGACCGTCGGCGCGTCATTGACGTTGGCAACGCGTATCGTGATTGATCCTTGGGTCGTGAACTCGCCATCGGATGCTGCAAGCGATATCGTAACCTCGCCGACATCGCCATTGCCGGGGACACCGCTGAAAGTCCGCGATGCAGCGTCGAACTGCATCCAGGGCGGCAGGTTCGATGCCGAATAAACTAGATTGGCGGAGTCCACATCCGCGAACAGCCCGCCTACATCGAGCGCAAACGGTCTATCTTCTGTTGCTGCATAGAAGGGCGCGGCGTTAGCAAAAGTTGGAGCATCGTTCACTGGATCGATGTTGAACCGGAACACGTCGCCGACCGCATATTGCCCGTCGGACGCCTGAACCTCGATGTCGATGGCACCGTTGAAATTAACGGGAGGCGTGCCTGTAAAGCGCACGCCATCGAACGACAGCCAGCTAGGCAAGGGATCACCGCTTGCAAGCCTGGCCGTCAGTGTCAGCGCATTGCCGTCGATGTCGGCAAAAGTGCCTTCAGGAATGGCAATGTCGATGGCGCCATCCTCAGGACTATGGGCGTCGGGCAGCAATGCGGTGAGACTGGGCGCATCGTTGACAGAGGCGATTTCGAGGCGGAAGCGGCTTGTCGCCGAGAGAGTGCCGTCGCTTGCGGTGACATCGATATCGACAACGCCGTTGAAATCAGCAGGCGGCGTGCCGGTGAACCGGCTTCCGTCGAAGGACAGCCAGTGAGGCAACGGATCGCCGGATGCAAGCAAAGCCGTCAGCGTCAGCGCGTCGCCGTCAACATCACCAAAACTGCCATCCGGAATGGCGACATCGAGGGCACTGTCTTCAAGGAAAAGCGCATTGGCCAGAGGCACCAGCACAACAGGCGCATCATTCACCGCTGATATGGTCAGCCGGAAATCAGAGGTTGCAACCGCTTGGCCGTCGCTAGCTGAAATCCTCAAGTCGAGCACGCCGTTGAAGTTGAGTGGCGGAGTTCCCAGCAGATGCCCATCTGCAAATTGCAGCCAGCCCGGCAAGGCATCGCCGCTCACCATGCTGACGCTGTAGGCCAGCGCATCGCCATCGGCGTCGGTGAACATGTCCACTGGCAGCGCGATATCGATGGCATTGTCCTCAGCAACAGTCGCGGGTGCCAGCGCTTGGGCAAGAACCGGCGCATCGTTCTCGGGATCGATGACGAGGCGGAATGTATCGCTTGCCGACAGGCTCCCGTCGGAGGCGGTAACCACGATATCAAGCGCGCCGTTGAAGTTTTGCGGTGGCTGGCCGTAGAAGCGGCCATTCTGGAAATTGAGCCATCCCGGGAGCGCAGCACCATTCACCAAGGTTGCGGTCAACGCCAAAGCATCACCATCGATATCGGTGAAGCTCCCGGCGGGCAGCAGCAGATCCACTGCCATGTCCTCTGCAATGATCTGGTCTGCCAGCGTCTCAGCAACAACTGGCGCATCATTGACCGGCGAAATGACCAGATCGAATGCCGCACTTGTCGTCAGCTGACCATCGCTCGTGCTGATCTTGAGTCCGAGGACGCCGTTGAAATCGGCGGGTGCCTGTCCCGACAGGATGCCGTTTGCAAAGCTCAGCCAGCCAGGTAGCGGATCGTCGTTGGCCAAGGTCACCGAATAATCGAGGGTGTCGCCATCGAGGTCGACGAAATTGGCCGTCTGCAAGACGAAGCTGAATGCGGTGTCTTCGTCGCCGGTCAGAGTTGCGAAAGGCTCGACCAGCGCCGGTGCATCGTTCACGGGCAAAATCAGGATCGCAAATTGCCGGATGACTTCGACATTCTGGTCTGCCGCCAGGATTTCGAGCGTGATTGTGCCGTTGAAGTCAGCAGGCGGCGTTCCGGTAAAGCTTTGCGTGCGGCGGTCATAGGAGAGCCAGCCCGGAAGTGCGGTTCCGCCAACTCCGCGAACCTCGACCAGCACTGCGTCGCCATCGATGTCGGAGACCAGAGAAGCGGGCAACGAGGCCGAAAATGGCTGGTCTTCGACACCCTGCAGCAGCGGAATGGCAGCAATGACGGGCGCATCGTTGACAGCGTCAATTGTAACCGAAACCCTTGCGATATCGGTGGTTCCGGCAGAATCGATGACCTCATAATCAATCCATGCTGCGCCGTTGAAGTCCGCATCGGGCGTGATGATCAGCTGGCCAATGCCATTGTCGGTAACCGTCACCCCATGCGTATCGACAATGCGGTTGAATACCAGTGCCTGCAGGTCGAGCTCGATATCATTTTCAAGCAGCGCGGAGGTAAAGAGCGTGAGGGTCGTGTCCTCGACCATGTCGAGCGCGTCATCGCCCGCAACGGGCTGGTCGTTGACCGCCAGAATGTCGATTTCAACCGTCGTGGTGACCGGGAAACCGGATGCATTGGTAATTGCATAGCTAAGCGTCACACTGCCCCAGAAATTCGCCGTAGGCGTAACGCGATATTGACCGTTTTCAAGTGCTGTGATTGTCGCATTGCCAGGATTTCCGACAAATCCGAGGAAGGTCAGCGCCTCGCCTTCGGGATCATAGTCGTTCGCCATCAGCACTGCCGGGTCGAGATCGATATAGCTGTCCTCAAGCATACCAAAGCCGTGATCGGAAACCGCGATGGGAATGTTGAACTGCGGCAGGATGGTGAGCGATACCGTGCCGATGTTGTCGTCGCCATTTGCATCGGTCACACGGTAAGAGAAACCGGCATTGCCGTAATAGCCTGCTCTTGCGGTGAAGATCGCAGTGCTGCCATCCATGACCACCGTGCCATTGTCGCCGTCGAACAGCTCGACGATGGCAAAACTGTCGCCTTCGACATCGCGGTCGTTGGCGAGCAAAGCCGCCAGATCGATAACCAGCGGCTGATCCTGCTCGCCGACAAAAACGCCTTCGGGATTGTTGCCGGTGCCGATACCATCGGCATTGGCAACCGGGCCGTCATTGACGGGCGCGACCGCAATCGAGAAGCTGCCAGTCGTTTCCCTGCGGCCATCGGTGATCGTGTAACGGAACGTTGCTGTGCCGCTCACATTTTCATAAGGAATGAAGCTGTAGCGTCCACCGGGCAGGCGCTGGATGCGGCCCTTGGCTTCCGACATTTCCATCGAAACAAAGCGCACGGTATCACCGTCGAGATCGCTATCATTGGCGAGGAGATCGGCTGCGGTAAATTCGAAGGGCGTGTCTTCATCGGTAGCAAAGCTATCTGCAACCGCTAGGGGCGCGCGGTTGGTCGATTGCACATTGATTTCTGCCCTGCCGGTCCGCGCGCCATCAACATCGTCGGTGATGACATAGTCGAAACTTGCCGTGCCGCTGAAATTGACATCGGGCGTGAAGACAATATCGGTGCCGTCGAAGCTCAGCGTACCGTTAACGGCGTTGAGCACCGAGACAAATCGGATGGGATCGCCGTCGATATCGCTATCATTGGCAAGCAACTGCGCATGCGTGATCGTGAGCGGCGTCTCCTCGATGGTCGAGAAGTGGTCGGTAACCGCGTAGGGTGCCTCATTACGCGCGGCGATCGATATCCGAACCGTGGTACTGCCATCGCCCTGCAAATCGTCGGTCACCACATAGGTGAAGGCATCGTTGCCCGAATAAGCCGCATCGGGTGTGTAAGTGATCGTTGCAAGCAACTTGCCGTCGAACAACCGTGCTGCCGATCCCGTCTGGCTGGTCTCGCCAACTGTCGCTGTCCAGACGATATCGAAGCTCTGCCGCAGGTCGAAAGGAACCGTCGCCGTAATTGTTCCGGTTGCGGTATCGATCGTCATCCACGAAAGCAGATCGGAACCGTCGGCAAGCTTGGCCGTCCAGCTTGCGCCGGCGACTGCCATCACCGCAGGCGGGCCAACTTGCGCCGTGCCATTGTTGATAACGAGCGTACCGTGCCCTGCGGCAGACACCGATTTTACGCGCAGATAATCGCCATCATCCTCGCGGTCGTTGCGCAAAAGATCCATCAGCGCAAACGTGATCGCCTGGTCTTCGATCGTCGATACATTGTCCGCCACCGCATCGGGACGCTCGGCGGTGGGCAGGACATTGAAGATGATGATCCCGCTATTTTGCGAAATCCCGCCCTTTTCATCGCGCGTGGTATATTGGAGCGCAACCGAACCGTTAAAGTCCTGAGGTGCTGTGAGATCGATCTGTTCGGCAGAGGTACGGATCCCGAAACGGTCGGCGCTGTCATCCACCAGCCTGAACTGGTCATCGACGATCACGTCCGTGATCAGCGAAAGACTTGGCAGGCTGCTACCATTGCCGGTCACATCGAGGCGGATCGGTAACGCACCGACATAAGAAGCAGGCGGCGTACCTGTAAAGGCCAGCGTCTCTGCGTCGAACGACATCCAGCTGGGCAGCGGCGCTTCGCTCTCTTTCTTCGCCACAATCGCAAGCGCAGCACCGAGATCGATGGCAAACAGGCCTTGTGATGCGAAGAAATCGCTTTGCTGCAACAGCGCGTTGATCGCTGGATCGAGCGGCTGCGTGGGATCAATCACAAATTCAAGTGTGAACCCGCGTTTGTCGGACGTATAGGTTCCCGACGGCAGCGAGACCGCATCAGGCGTGAAGGTGAGCTGGATGCGCACCGGTTGATCGCCCGCACCGGGTGCGGTCTCGGTCAGAGACAGCGTCATTGTCTCAAGGTCGAACGCTAGCCACTCAGGGAGCGGTCGCCCGCCTTCCAGACTGACCGAAAACGCACCGTCCTTTATGTCGAACAGCGCGATGTCGCTTTGGTAGCCGACCCCCGCAGTGAGCAACGCCGGATCTATGGCGACGTCATCGGTGAACGAGACGGGTGAACCTGTACCGTCATCCGCATGAGTGAAGGTCAAGCGGACATCGATCATGCCAGTCGCGCCAGCATCGGGTGTTCCGCCAAATTGCAAGTTCGCAGCGTCGAACGTCAGCCAGGTTGGCAGCGGGTCGCCATTGGCGAGGGTTGCGGTTACGGTCGCGCTAGCGAGATCGCCCGCACCAAAAGCAAATTCGCTTGCATGGGCTTCGCGCACCTCGAAACCTGCCAGCACGCTCGAACGCACCATATGGCCATCTGCCAGATCGCCATTATCAGCCGCGCCAAAAGTGAAGCGGTGGACAAAATTGCCATTGCCCGGATCCTTGACAATCACGTGCACCGAAACGCTCTCGCCCGCAGAGACGCTGCCACTAAAGGTCATGCTGGCCGCATCGAAGGCGAGCCAGGAGGGCAGATCCTCACCATTGGCTTGCTTGGCCACAACCGTAAAATCGGGCGAGAGATAACGGGTTGCAAGCGCGCCCAGCACGCCAGCGCTGCGGAAGAACAGCACATCGCCCTCGGGCTCGATATCGTTACCGAACGCTTCTGCAGGAATGATGAACAGCGGACGGTCTTCGAGTCCGGTTACCAGATCATCGCGCAGGATCGCGCCGTCATTATCGGGCAGGATGTTGATCGAAACATAGCCTGTGTCGACACCGCCCTTGCCGTCGCTGATCGTATAGCTGAACCCTGCATTGCCATTATAGTCAGGCCGCGCTTTGAACTCGATCTTGCCATCGGCATTGAGGCTGATCTTGCCATTGGTGGCGAAACGCTCGATCCCGGTAAAGACGAGAACATCGCCGTCTGCGTCACGGTCATTGGCGAGCAAGGTCGCAGGATCGATAATGATCGTCTGGTCTTCAAGGATCGTGAAGCGGTCGGTAATCGCATCAGGCGCATAATTGGCGGGCAGCACCTTGATCCTGTACGATAGCGTCGAACTTGCACCGCGGGCATCAATCACATCGAATGCAATCGACGCAAAACCTTCGGCATCGGGCGTGAACGCGATTATACCACCCACCGCATCGAAGTCGGCCGTGCCATTGGCGGCAGCATCGCCATCTAACGCTTCATGCAGGCCCACAAAGCTGATCCCGTCGCCTTCGATATCGTACACTCTGGCCATGAGATCGGTGACCGTGATATTGGTCGTTCGCCCGAAACGCACATTTTTTTGGACATCGTCGGTTCCGCGCGGTGCATCGTTCACCGCCGCAAAATAAAGCTCGACCGCCGCGACTGATTGCGCGCCCGAAGGGTCTTCCAGGATATAATTGAACCCTGCAAAGCCGTAAAAATCGGGGCGCGAGAGGATTTCGAGAAAAGCCCCATCGACGCGGGCCGAGAGGTTCGTACCTTCCTGCCAGGGATTGTTGAACGAGAACGGATCGATCTTGTTGCCATTCTCGTCGCGCAGCGGCGTGATCCCGACAATGCGCAAATCATCCCAATTGTTGTCGATATCATAGTCATTGGACTTGAGAATCGTATCAAGTCGGATACGCAGGATCTGGTCCTCAAAAGCGCTCAATATAGGCGCGTCAGCCACAGCCACTGGCGCATCGTTCACGGCGGCGATATTGACGCGTACACGCCCTGTCGACTCACGCCCGAACTCGTCGGCCACCACATATTCAAAATAGCCATGGCCGTTATAGTCGGCCGCGCCCTGGAAGGCGATCTTGCCGTCTGCCTGGATCCACGCATTGCCGGTGCTGGTGCCATTAACCGAGACGAGACGTAGCCCTGCAACGCCCTCTTCGGCGTCGTTCGCCATCAATGTCAAAGGATCGATGATGGCGATCTGGTCTTCTACACCGAACAGATAGACATCGTCTTCGGCATTGAACCGCCCTGCCCGTGCCGCCGCTTCGATTTGGGTGCGATCCCAGACCACGCCATTTGCAAAGACGATTTCCTCGATACCGGTTTCGTTGCCGAGGAAATGATCTGTCACCAGCATCGTATCGAAGGTTAAGGCACCTGCAATATTTTCGAGCTCGATCAAAAGATCGTCACCCTGCCGGACGACGGACACATCTTTGGGTAAGACACCCGACTTGATCAATACGCGGTCGATATCGCTTGCGGCACCCAGCTCGGTCACATGGTCATTGTCGCTGTCGAAGCCGAGTATGTAGTTGTCAGAACCAAAGCCGCCTTCAATCACATCCTGCCCGTAACCACCGTCAAATGTGTCGCTGCCAGCGCTACCGATGAAGGTGTCGGCGAAAACCGATCCCAGCAGCATTTCGATGTCGATCAGTGTATCGCCCGCAGCTTCGCCTGCCAGACCTTGGCCGAGCGAAAGATCGACCGTTACGGCCTCATCGGCGCGCGCATAATCGGCAATATCAAAGCCGCCGCGACCATCGATGATGTCAGCGCCAAGCCCGCCGCGCAGACGGTTATCGCCTGCATCGCCGCGGATGATGTCATCATGATAGGAGCCCTGGATGATCTCGATGCCCGAGAAAGTGTCACCTTCTGCATCGCCGCCGCCTGCCGCCGCATTGGCGAGATCGATGGTAACGCCTTCAATCGACAGCGTGTAGTCAGCAACATCTTCGCCGTCGCCGCCAATAAGCGTGTCGGCACCGCGGCCGCCGATCAGCACGTCATCGCCGCCGCCGCCTGTCAGGACATCGTCACCGCGCCCGCCTTCTAGACGGTTGGTTCCAGAATCGCCTTCGATGACATCGTCGAAATCGGAGCCGACGACATTTTCGATTGCAATGAGCGTATCGCCCGCCGCATCGCCGCCCGAGGCCGTGCCTGCCCCAAGCGAAATATTGACACCTTCGGTAGCGTCTGAACTGTCGGTCGCGTCGAAATAATAAGCGGTGTCGATACCGTCGCCGCCATCTAGGATATCCGCGCCCATACCACCATCGAGGGTGTCGTTGCCAATTCCGCCGATGAGCGTATCGGTTCCGCCGCGACCTTCGAGCGTGTCATTGCCGCCGGCGCCTTCAAGCCGGTTGTCGCTGCCATCGCCGCCGAGACGGTCGTTAAACTGCGTACCAACGAGCGCTTCAATGCCGACATAGACATCGTTAGCCGCCGTGCCGCCCTGCCCGACGCGCGATTCAAGGTCGGCGCGCACACCAATATTGGAGCCGGCGAACACAACGGTGTCATAACCAGCGCCGCCGGTGATGTAGTCGCCGCCAAAGCCGCCATCGATGATGTCATCGCCGTCGCCCGCATCAATGACATCGTTGCCCTCACCGGTTTCGATCCTGTCATTGCCGCCCAGAGCCAGGACATAGTCATCGCTTTCAAGGCCCTCGATCAGTTCATCGAGACCGTTGCCGACCATATAGTCTGTCCAGCGCGTGCCTCGCAGGATCGAGGCATAAGCGCTATCGACGGTCGCATGGATGAATGCGGTGTCTTCAAGCCCCGTTGCATCGACAACGCGATATTGGATGGTCGCTTCGCCGGTATAGCCCGGATTGAACCGGATGACGATGAACTGCTCGCCCCGGAACTCGGCAATTTCCGTAGTCCCGACGCTGATTTGTTGGCCTAGCGCGAGGGCAACGGGGTCGAGCACCGCATCGATCCCAGAAAATTGCGGACGCACACCGGGTGTATCGACATCGTAATCATTATCGATAATGTCGGCCACACGCATCACCAGCGGAACATCAAGGGCTGTGTAGAAATCCAAATCATCGACGGCCGTTGGATCGTCCGCTGACGGGATGATGCGCAGGTCCACATAACCCGTTGCAGTCCCGCCTTCAGCGGTATCGTCGGTAATCTGGTAGAAAAAGCCCGACGCGCTCGTTGCATTGGCGTTCGGCGTATAGACAATGTTGCCATCGCCGTCATATTCGAGACGGCCATTAAGACCATTGTCCGCCCAGAAACCCAGGAACCGCAGCGGATCGCGGTCGATATCGCTGTCATTGGCCATCAGCACCGAAATCGGAATCGTGACCGGCACATCTTCGAGCACATCGACACTGTCATTACGTGCGACGGGCGGCGCGTCGCTCACATTGGCAAAATAGAGCGTGACTGTGCCATCGTCGAGTGTGCCGTCAGGATCGGACACCAGATAATGGAAGGTCGCCTCGCCCCAGAAATTTTCATCGGGCGTGAAGATGATCGTGCCGCGATCGGTGAAGGTGATATCGCCATTGACTGCGGTTGGAACGCTGTCTTGGTTGGTGAGGAAAGTGAGCGAGAAGCCTTCAGGATCATAGTCGTTCTTCAACAGCTCGATGATCGGGATTTCGATGGCGACATCTTCGGTACCGCGCAGGAAGGCAAGGCCTTGACTGCCATAATGATCATTGCCCGCAACCGGGCGATCGTTGACCGGCTGATAGGCAATCGTCGCGCGCGCCCAATCGAACCCGCCCTGCCCGTCGCTCACCCGGTAATCGAACCAGGCATCGCCATTGAAATTGCCCCAAGGGTCGAAAACCACGGTCTGGTTTGCAAGAAGACGTGCCGACCCACCATATGACTGGCCGATACCGACTATGGTCATCACATCGCCATCGGGATCACTGTCGTTTGAAAGGAGACCGGGGATGATGAGACCATCAATCTCTTGCGCCAGCGCATTAAGGACAATCGGATTGTCCTCCAATATCGGACCGCCAAATTGCGTTGTTTCGATACGGTCATTGACCGCAATCGGCGCGTCATTGACGGGCGCGAAATAGAGGCTGACGCGTGCAGTCGAAGTTACCCCTGCGGCATCGGCCACAACATAGTCGAAATAGGCATTGCCCCAATAATATTCGCGCGGGGACACCTGGATCATGCCGTCAGCATCGATGTTGACCGACACATTGGTGTTCGAAATCACCGACTGGATGGTCAATATGTCGCCGTCAATATCGCGGTCATTGGCCGTAAGCGAACGCGGGTCGATTTCGAAGGCGACACCTTCGGTTGCCGAGATCGTGCCGTCATTATAGGCAACAGGCGCATCGTTCACCGCGGTAACGGTGATATAGACCTTGGCATCGGCCCGTCCGCCTTCCGGGGTGTTGGCCAGATAGCTGAATTCGGCAACGCCGTTGAAATTCGCGTTCGGCGTGAAAGTGATATTGCCATCGCTCGACAGTGCCGCCGTGCCATTCAGCGCGCCGTAAACCTGGCCCACAATCATGCGGTCGCCGTCGAGATCGTTCGAAAGCAGCCGCTCGACCCTGATTGCGATCGAGCCGTCTTCAGCGACCGTAAACCCACGATCTTCGCGCGCCGTTGCCACCGGGCGAACGCGAATATCGACCTCTGCGGTGTCAAAAGCATTGCGGCCATCGGACAGCGTATAGGTCAGCGTCGTCGGCCCATAATAGCCGCCTGTTGCAATGAAGACGATATTGCCCTGCGCATCGAATGTGGCGACACCATGTGCGCCACCATCGACGGCCACGATCCGCAAGGGATCGCCATCGGCATCGAGATCGTTGCGCAAAAGATCGACCGCCCGAAGCGTGATTGGCAGACCGGTCGTGATCGAATAATAGCCGTCATCGGCCGCCGTCGGCGCACGATTATCGACGAGGTCGCGCATCGTCGCCTTGGTCCATTCAACGCCATCGGCAAAGCGTATGATTTCAACGCCGCGTCCATCAAGCGCCAGCGCATCGACAATCGTGAGGCTATCGGTGCTCGAAGACCCAAAACTGATGACGACGGACTCGCTGCCGCGGAACAGCCGCGTGACCGATGCTTCTTCGGAAGTGAAATCGAGTATCGATACGCTATCGTTAGTGCTCGTCGAGGTCGAATCGTCGTGAATATTGTCGTTGCCGCTACCCCGGCCAAAGGCATAAATGTCAGCACCTGCACCGCCAGCAAGAAAATCATCGCCTGCTCGCGCGGCGAAATTATCTGCGCCATCAAAGCCATATGCCTTGTCGCTGCCCGCCGTATCGATGTCGGACAGAGCGCGCGCGCGCATCGCCGCTTGGTTCCACAATGTTCCGTCGGCAAACTGGATCGTGAGAGCGTTGCCCGCAGCTAGCGCGTTGGTGAGCACGATGCGGTCGCTGCCATTGGCGAAATTGATCACAAAATCGAGACTGTCGGGACCGCCGCGCACCGCGCTTGCGATATCGCTTGGGGCTAATCCTTCAAGACGGACAATATCGGCATCGCTGCTAAAGCCCTCGATGCGATCCTTGCCGTCGCCTGCCCGGAAAACGAAAATATCCGCGCCGCCAAAGCCGGAGATGATATCGTCGCCAGCACCGCCAGTGATCATATCGCTCGCGGTCGTACCCACGATCCAGTCGTCGCCCGCGCTTTGCTGGCCAGCGATGACCGCTGCCCGGATTTCGGGTAGCCCAAACAATATGCCGCTATCGCTGAGCAAGATACGCTCGATACCCCGATTGCCGCTGGCAAGCGCTTGCCCAATCACGATCTCGTCGCCCGATTGCGCAAGACGGATGATGATATCGTCGCCTTCAGCGGTGGCCCGAGAAATCGCAAGATCGGCTAGTTCATAGCCTGCTATCTCAAGCGTGTCGCTTAGTGAGCCCGAATTGTCGTAAATGCTATCGCGTCCGCCGCCGCGCGCATAGCGGTAGACGTCGTTGCCGCCCAAGCCACTGAGATTGTCGGCCCCGGCACCGCCTGCCAAGATGTTATCGGCTGCATCGCCGGTCAAAATGTCCGCGCCCGCAGTCGATGTGCGCGCAAGAAGATCAGCCACAGTCCAGTTGGTGCCGTCGGCAAAGCGGACCTGTTCGATCCGGCCAGAGGTCAGGGCATTTTCGATTGTGACCCTATCGTCGCTGCCTGCAATGCGCAGGATGAGATCGAGGCCATCGCTGCTCTGCTCTACCAAGATACTCGCAGAAGTTATCCCCTCGGCAAATTCCAGCACGTCCAGGGTGCCGGCTGTATCGGCGATCCGGTCTGCGCCGTCGCCAAGTGCAAAGCGGTAGAGGTCGTTACCCGCGCCGCCCAACAACCAGTCCGTACCGGCAGCGCCAGACAATATGTCATCACCGTCAAGGCCGGATATGCGGTCGTCACCTGCAGCGCCGTTGAGCGAGTCTGCCCCTGCGGTTCCGAACAACACATCGTCACCAGCAGTTGACGCCAACGCCATTGCCGCCAGCGTCGCGGCATTCCATTCGCTGCCATCGTCAAAACGGACGGTTTGGATGCCATTGGAGATGCTGGCATCTGTGCCGAGTTCGATCCTATCACCCGTGCCGATGATTTCGAGAGCCACGGTTGCTTTGCCGCGCACAACACGAACTTCGGACGCAGCTATCCCTGCGCCAAATATCACTATGTTGGCTCCCGATACATCGCTGATGATATCCTGCCCGTCACCGCGATTGAAGATATAACTGTCATCGCCAGCACCGCCTTCGAGCAGGTCATCGCCGGTGCCGCCGACAAGGACATTGTCTGTAGCCGAACCGTTGAGCATGTCATTGCCCGCAAGGCCGCTCAATATATTATCAACCCCATCGGTCGGCAGAACCAACCGGTCATCGCCGGCGCTGGCCGCAATCGACCGGGTTAGCAGTTCCGGCCAGGCCCAGATCGTGCCATCGGCAAAGCGAACTTCCTCGATCCGCACGTCGGCGCTGCCCATAAGCCCGCCAGTAATCCGGATTTGTCCGCCGCCTTGGGCTACCCGCAGTTCAAGATGGCTGTCGTCAATTTGCACGACAGTGACATCGCCAGAGCTAATACCGGTTCCAAACAGGATGGCGTCGATCCCGCCTGCATCGACGAGGACATCCTGACCGTCGCCGCGTGCGAAATGATAGACATCGTTGCCGCTGCCCCCGAAAAGCGCGTCATCGCCAAGCCCGCCTGCAAAAATTTCATTATCGGCGCGTGCATCCCCGACTTCGCCGCCGTGCAGTGTGTCATTGCCTGCGCCGCCCGCCAAAATGTCCGCGCCCTCGCCGCCGATCAGCACATCATGGCCTGCTTCGCCCGACAGCCAGTCGCTGCCAAAGCCGCCATCGAGCGTGTCGCCTTCCGCGCCGCCCGCGATGCGATCATTGCCGCCAAAACCAAATGCAGTATCCGCGCCGCCATTGCCAAAAATCCGGTCGCCTAGCGGCCCGCCGAGCAGAACGCCCGCGCCTTCGCCATCGATGATACGCAGACTATTATCGACATCGATCGGAAGCCCGCCGAAATTGGCCGCCGTCAAGATAGCCGCATCGACATTGGCAAGGCGCAGCACGACTTGTTCAGCGCCGCTATCGGTCGTCGCCACGAGAACGGTATCTGCGCCTTCCTGCGCGAGACGCAGCAGTCCCAGTTCGAAAGGATTGGGGTCGCTTATGGCAAGCCTGATAATATCGCCGCCATCGCCAGCCTCAAAATCGGTGATGACGTCGGCAACATAATCTTCCGGTAGGTTATAGACTGGAACGAACCGGTAGGTGTCGCGGCCTGCGCCGCCGGTCAGCGTATCGATCTCGCCGTCCGCGCCAACGTCGCCGAAAATATCGTCGCCAGCGCCGCCATCGATCAGGTCTGCCCCGGCACCGCCCAATAGCAGATCGTTTGCGCTGGAACCTGTAATCACTTCGTCCGCCGCGCCGCCGAATACCCCAAGTCCGGTAACGTCAGCATCCTGAACCAGACGAGCCAATATATCTGCCAAAGGCAGGGTCGCACCGCTCGCGCTGACCTCAATCTGTTCGATCCGGTCGGCATCGCTGCCTACAAAAGCATTGCGGATGACAATGAGGTCGCTGCTCTCGCTAAATCTTATCGTGAGGTCATTGCTCGTCGAACCCGTCCGGCTGAAACGGACGCGATCAAGCGTATATCCGTCGATGCGCAACGTATCGGTGGTGGCATCGCCATTGTCGTCGATCTCGTCGCTGCCATCGCCTGCGGCATAGACGTACAAATCGCCGCCTGCGCCGCCAGAAAGCACGTCTGCGCCCGTTCCACCATATATGGAATCCGGGTCTGCTCCGCCATCGAGACGGTCATTTCCTGCGTCACCTACAAGGATATCATTGCCCGCATTGCCGGTGAGCGTGTCATTCCCATCCTTGCCGCGCAGTTCATCGGCATTGGCCGTCCCTGCATAGCTGTCATCGCCCGATGTGCCGCCGGTTGAGAGCCGCACCATATCGGCGTGGCTCCAGACCGTACCGTCTGCAAACTGCACGGTTTCGATCTGGTTGGCAGCAGCGCCCAGCACATTCTGGAGCGTCAGACGATTGTTGCTGCCAGCAACCCTCAGTATCAGCCCGGTCGTTCCCTGGGCTACAATTTCGACATCATCCGCCGTGATCCCTGCGCCGAATTCAATACGGTCGATACCTGCTGTGTCGGTGATGACATCCTGCCCATCGCCCAGATTGTAGCGATAGACATCGTTACCGGCGTTACCCGCCAGCGCATCGTCTCCGGTGCCGCCTATCAGCAAGTCGTTGCCGACATCACCAGTCAGGCTGTCGTTGCCGCTGTCGCCAGAAATCGCATCGTCACCGCCCAATGCGTTGATGACATCGTCCCCGGCACCGCCGGAAATGCTGTCTACCGCCGATGTCCCGTAAATGGTGTCGTTACCGCTTGTCGATGCCATCGAGCGGACCAGAAGCTCCGCATGGGTGAGGGTGGTACCGTCAGCAAACAACAGTTCTTCGATGATATTGGCCGCTATGTTTTGCGCGCCCACAAGCGTGATGCGATCCTCGCTCCCCTCGATCAGCAGAATGAGACCTGTATTGGCGAGCTGGCGGACACGAATGTCGGCTGCCGTGATCCCTGCGCCAAATTCGATACGGTCGATACCGGCTGTGTCGGTAATTATGTCCTGCCCGTCGCCCAGGTTGAAACGATATACATCGTTACCCGCAGCGCCGGTCAACGTATCGGTGTCTGAACCACCGATAATGATGTCGTCACCGACATCGCCTGCAAGCACATCGTTGCCAGCATCGCCCGAAAGCGTGTCATTGCCGCCCAGCGCGTTGATATTGTCGTCGCCTGCCCCACCGGAAATCACATCGGCAGCCGAAGTTCCGTAAATGACATCATTGCCATCTGTCGCGAACATCGAGCGACGTAGAAGTTCGGCATGGTTCCAGCTCGTCCCGTCTGCAAAACGGACTTCTTCGATCACATTACCGGCACCGCTCATTACATTTGTAAGCGTCAGACGATCATCGCTGCCCTTAACCTTGAGCAACAGCCCTGTGCTGCCGATTTGCCGGACATCAATATCGTCATCTGTAATGTCTGCAGCAAATTCAATGCGGTCGATACCGGCTGTGTCGGTAATGACATCCTGACCATCGCCGCGCGCAAAGCGGTAAATATCATCGCCCGCACCGCCCTGAACGCTGTCGTCGCCGGTGCCGCCGATCAGAATATCGTTACCGGCATCGCCGGTCAGAACGTCATTGCCAGCTTCGCCAAATAGCTGGTCGTTGTCTGAACCGCCAATGAGAGTGTCGTCATTACCGCCGCCATAGAGAATGTCATTGCCGCTGCCACCGTCGAGGCGGTCACGGCCCGATGTACCAAGGCCTGATGCCTGATCGAAGCGGTGCAATTTGACGCCGTCGAGTGACGCTCCGGTCGCATCGGACGTGCCAACACTACGAAAGGACAGGCTATTTGTGCCCGAAATCGCTGAGACCACAAATGCCTCGTGGATCATCGCCGTGCCGACATTGTTGAAGGACGCAACGACGCTCCCGTTCCACAGCACATCAAATGCACCACTCGCAGCACTGGTGCGATTGGCATGGTCGAATTGCAGCAGGAACTGTTCGCCAGCCAGTAGGCCCGATATCGCCTGAGAGATGGTAAGATTATTCACGCCGTCGAGATCGAGCCAATAAGAGCCGTCGGATGCCGCAACACCGTTCTGCCCCGAACTGACCTGTTCAAGTTTCGGCGTCCCTGCGACGACGGACCAACCCGGAAGATCGCTGTTACTGATACCCCAGGCGGCGGTAACCGGCGTTGAGCCCGATTGCTCGAAACTGCCATTCAACAGCAGATTTTCGCCGACCGGCTGCAGCGCAGTCGCACTGTCGCCATAGAGCGTATCATCGCCGGCCAGCCCGTTGAGGGTGTCGTTGCCTGCCGTTCCTGTGAGAATGTCGTTGGCTGTGGCAGACGTTACGGTCAATCCGCTGGGCGCTACAAGCCGTGCCAATAGCGCGCTATGATCCCAGATCGTGCCGTCGGCGAAACGGACTTCGGAAACGCCCATATGGGGGTCGAAGCGAGCGCCGGCAAGCGTGATCCTGTCGTCAGTTCCTTGCACGCGAAGGACAAGGTCCGAACTGTCGCTTGCCGAATATTCGACGACAACATCCGCCGAAAGGATTGTGCCATCGAACTCGATTGCACCCGCACCATGATCGATACCCATTTCGTCGAAGCCGACCGTGTCGTAGATGGTATCCTGCCCGAACCCGCGTGAGAAGCGGTAGATATCAGAACCCGCGCCACCTGCCAGCTGGTCATTGCCACTACCGCCTGTAAGTATGTCCGCAGCGTCGGCACCATCTTCAGGCGACAGCCAATCACCGGTCAGCTGGTCATTACCCCCACCCCCATTGAGAATGTTCGGGGCGTCATCGCCTTCGATAACATCGTCAAGGGCGGTACCAACCAGAGGTCCGTTATCACCAACAAGTGTCAGGCCGGATGCAGGACCAGCCAAAGACTGCAACTGCGCATGCGTCCACACCGTACCATCGGCAAAGTGGACCTCATATGCGGTTATGCCATCGGTTACCAACGCATTGCCCAACCGCATACGGTCTTCGGTGCCGATAACCCTGAGTATCAGGTCGTCGCCTGCTGTCGGTCCGTCAAACTCTACCGCAATCTGGCCGGGCAGGACCGAGCTGTCGAATTCGACGATGTTTATGTCCGTATCGCTGGAGTTCTCGAAGATGACATCATTGCCGAAGCCCGCAGAGAAACGGTAAATGTCGTTGCCCGCAAACCCTTCGAGCCGGTCATTGCCCGCCCCGCCGATCAGGATATTGTCAATCCGGTTTGGCGCGTAGCTAACCGGCGAGACTGCGCTGCCGCGCACCTGAAATGCCCAGACGCCGACATCACCGGTATTGCCCGCATTGGAGGGAAGGTCGAAGATATCGAAGATGTTATCGCTAGGCGGCAGGATGGACGTGATCGATGTGCCGATATCGACATAGGGCGAGCGCTCGCCGAGCGGCGCGGACCAGTTCAGATTCTCGTAGCGGTAAACAATGTCGAAGTCGCCATTGCCCAGCACCTTGATCTGCACCTGAAAGGCATCGCGGTACTCCTGCGCATAGAATCCGGCGACATCATCCCAGGTAATAGTGATGGTGCTGTTTGCAGTATCAAAATCAAACCAGATGCTATTTGTGCCTTGGGAATTGCCCCCGTCGCTTACGCCCGGAGGCGTCCCTCGCGTGTCGACATTGTGTGGCCACACAGCAAGTATCAGACCGCCCAATGTTACGATCCCGTCAGTAGACACCGAAAGAGCCGTGATAAGTGTTCCATCTACATCCAGTGCGCCACCATTGAAGTCAGGCGGAACATCGATCGACGAGACAAGTGTATCTGCGGCGGGTTGCGCATTTTCCCCGAATCCGGCCACTCCGCCAAGACCATTGACGAGGTTTCCCGACAAGGGACCAAAATAGCTTGCAAGTGCAGTATCGGTGATCAGAACCGGGGCTCCATCGCCATCCTGTATCAAATCATCGCCAGCGCCGCCCGACAGGGTGAGACCAGGTGTGCCGCCAACGATACGGTCATCGCCAGCGCCACCACCATAATTGCCTTGGCCACCGATCAGTTCCAAGCCAGCATTTGGGGCCGCAACCGACGTTAGATAGCTGAACGACCAGATCGTATCGTCGGAAAAACGGATTTCGTCATTGGCGGACCAGTCATAGATTGTGATCCGGTCGGTCGTTCCTGCAATTTGAAGCACAAAACTGCCGTCATAATGCCCGCGGCTGACGAGCATGTCGGCGGCATCAATGCTGCTATCGAACGCGATAATGTCCGCGCCGTCAATCTCGCTAAAAGCTGACACCACATCTTGCCCAAACCCGACGGAGAACTGGAATCTGTCGTTGCCCGTGTCGCCCGATAGATAATCTGCGCCCGCTCCGCCCTCGATAATGTCGTCGCCGACGCCACCATATAGGCTGTCATTCCCGGCGAGACCTAGCAGCGTGTCGTTTCCGGCATCGCCGTACAACTCATCATCCGATGCCGTGCCGGTAAGCGCATCGTCGGTTTCCAGCCCTTCTTCAAAGGTGCCAGACGCGACTTGCAACATGCTCTCTAAATCACTGAAATCATAAGTCGTTTCACCGGCAAAACGCAGTTCGATCTGGGGCGCAACGAAGTCCCCTTGGCCGAATCCTGCGAGTGCCCCGTATATCAGGATGCTGTCGTCACTGCCGGTAAACCGCAGAATCATGTCATTGCCGTTGGCGGCAGTTTCGACGATCAAGTCTGCGCTGCTGATTGTTGCATCGAACTCGAATACGCTTAGTTCGCCTTGGCCTACATCGTCATACACCTGATCGAAGCCGAAGCCGACAGAGAAACGGTAAATATCGGTTCCGCTACCGCCTTCGAGATAATCATTGCCAGTCCCGCCTTCGAGAATGTCGTTATCGTCAGAAGCCCACAGATCATCGTCGCCCGCACCGCCCGACAACACGTCATCGCCGCCACCAGAATCGAGGATATCGTTGCCAGCGCCTCCGGTCAGCGCATCGGGTGTGCCGGTGTCCCCGTTTATATGTTCGCCGGCATTGTCAATCGCCTGATCAAGCAGCATCTGGTATGTCCAGATCGTCCCGTCAGCGAAGCGGACATCTGCGATTTTGTCATCACCGAAGGCTGTATTGCCGTCGATGATGGTGATCCGGTCCTGACTACCGGCTATGCGCAAAACCAGGTTGTTGCCATTTCCTGTTTCGTTCGAACCACGCTCAACGATGAGCTGTGAAGGCAAGATTGAGGCATCAAATTCGATCGTGTCGGCATTTGTTCCCCAATTGCCGAGCCTGATCGTGTCGTTGCCAAACCCTGCAGCGAAGCGGTAGACATCACTGCCTTCGCCGCCTTCGAGGAGATCGGCACCCGATCCACCGATAAGGATGTCGTTCCCGGCACCACCGATCAGGGTGTCGCTACCAGAACTGCCACCGAGCGTGTCAGCGGCGCCGGCGCCGTCAATCCGGTCGTCTCCATCGGTGCCCGTAAGTATATCAACGGTCTGTGCCGCAGTGACATAGCTGCCATTGATACCGTTAAAACCCAGATCGACGGCGCGATCCATCAACTCGCTGAAATTCCATTGCGTACCGTCGGCAAAACGCAGAACCGAAACGCCATAGGTCGACTGCGCGCCGTTACGGATCACAAGCCGGTCATCGGAGCCCGCAATGCGGATCACCATATCGTTGTTTTCGAACGGACCCTGCGGAGGCAGCTCTATGACCACCTGCCCGGCTGTTACCGTATTGTCGAATTCCACGATCGTTCCGCCGGAGGAATCGGACAATATGTCCTGTCCAAAGCCTGCCGAGAAACGATAGATATCGCCGCCGCCGGCACCTGCAAGGACGTCATCGCCCGAACCACCGACCAGCGTATCTGCACTGGCACTGCCCGTCAGTTGGTCGTTCCCCGCAGACGCTTGCAGCACAAATCCGCCAGAAGGTGCCGTTATTATATCATCGCCATTGCCGCCAGCCAACACGTTGGTCGCGGTGTCACCGTTGATGGTAATCCCCACCAGCGGTGCAGCAATCTGTGTCAGTAGGTCGGCATGGGTCCAGCTCGTGACCGTGCCATCCGCCGCTACAAAGCGCACGGTCTCGATCCGATACGTTCCGCCCGAGACGCTATTGACAAGCGTGATCCAGTCGTCGGTTCCACGAATTTTCAAGATGAGGTTATTGCCGCTTTGCAGGATTTCGATATCGGACGGTGCAACACTGGCATCAAATTCGATTATGTCGGTGCCAGCACCCGCAGCGCTTTCATTGATGCTGTCCTGCCCGTGCCCCCGGCTGAAATAGTAAATATCATTCCCGGCATTGCCTGCCAGCACATCATTGCCCGTGCCGCCCGTCAGGCTGTCGTCTCCAGCATTGCCTGTCAGGCTGTCATTGCCAGCACCTCCAGCAATGATCTCGCCGATTTCGCTGCCGCTAAGCGTCTGGTCCGCATCGCTGCCCGCCAATGCAAAGCCCATCAGCATCGCGTGGGTCCAGATCGTGCCGTCGGCAAAACGGACCTGCTCGATACGATTGGCCCCGCCCGTGACCGTGTTCGTCAGGATGATCTGGTCGGCGCTGCCTATGATTTTGAGAACAAGGTTGTTGCCGCTTTGAACGACCTCGATATCCGCGGGCAGAATCGTGGCATCGAACTCTATGGTATCGGTCCCTGCACCACCCGATCCTTCATTGATGATATCCTGACCGTCGCCTGTCGCAAAACGATAGATATCATTACCTGCGTTGCCGGACAGGCTGTCATTTCCTTGGCCGCCGACCAGGATATCATCGCCGCCATTGCCGGTAATACTGTCATTGCCGTCAAGGCCCGCGAGCGTATTCGCATAGCCTGAATCATTGATGATATCGTCGCTACTGGTTGCAAGACCCTTGGCGCGGTCGAGCATGTCTTCGATGTACCAGATGGTGCCATCAGCAAAGCGGACCTCTTCGATCCTATAGTCGCCATTGCTCAGGGTATTTTCGATCGTGAGCCGGTCTTCGGTCCCGTCGATCTGGAAGATAAGATCGGCTCCGTCGGCTGAACGCCTGACAATCATGTCCGCAGGCGCAATCGTGGCGTCGAATTCGACGGCATCATAGCCCATGCCGCGCCAGATCGAGCCCTCGTTGATAACATCCTGCCCGAAGCCGCGCGAGAAACGATAAATGTCGTTGCCGCGCCCGCCGCGCATCCAGTCATTGCCTGCGCCGCCGATCAGGACGTCATTGGTCGCATGATATTCAAGATTGGTTCCGTAATAGAGCGCATCATTGCCGTCGCCACCTTCAATGGTGGCGCCATATGCGAATATACCATAACGGACATCGTCACCGCTCGTGGGAGCGTTGGCCAGAGCAAATATCTGCCCAAAGGACCAGCTGGTGCCGTCGGCAAAACTGACAGTCTCGATAATATAGTCATTCTCGTCACGGTCGCGCGCCATGCCATTTTCGATGGTAATCTGGTCGCTCGTCCCTTTGACACGCAATATGATGTCATCGCCGTCGCTCGATCGCAGCACTTCGATATCGGCAGCCGCAATACTGGCGTCGAACTGAATCGTATCGGAGCCCATGCCCCGCCAGATCGAGCCTTCGTTGATAACGTCCTGCCCGAAGCCACGCGAAAACAAATAGCTGTCATTGCCGCGCCCGCCGCGCATCCAGTCATTGCCGCCGCCGCCTTCGATACTATCGCTGTCGGTGTCATATTCGAGATTGGAAGTCGCATTGAGGCTGTCATTGCCAAGGCCGCCCAGCATGATCTGACCGGCTGCATTGCCGGTCACCGAAATGTCATTGCCGCTGATGAATGGCGCGCCATTAAAATTGCCCGCGCTAAGCGCAGTAGAGACAACGCCGGTTAGCCGGAACAAAGTCCGCGCTTCGCCTAAATTTACCGCCCCTTCCTCAAGGAAATAAACGAGCGTATCCGCGCCGTCCTGTCTGAACACAACCGAGCCAGTCAGCCCCAATGCAAGCCGGATGTCGAGGACATCGCCGCTATCACCAGTCTGGAAAGAGGCGATGGTGGTTGTCGTATTGCCGTCTGCATCGGCGGGCACGAACAGTCGATAAATATCCCGGTCCGCAGTGCCAACGAAGGTTTCGGGTGCCAGGCTTGCATCGATTGCAATGCCGTCAATCTGCGCACCGCCGCCTTGGGCCGCAAAAAATGCATCGGCGAATGGATTTGCGTTCGCAACAACGGGATGGAGCAGGCGTTCGGCCGCATCGGTCGAGAGGATTTGCCCGGCAAGATCGGTCGACGTCCAGATCGTGCCATCTGCAAATTCGACGCTATTGATGGCAGCGCTGCTACCGCCAAATTGGCCGATGATAGTGATCTCGTCGTCAGAACCAACAAATCGCACAAGCGCATCATTGCCAACCCGCGTGACAACCATATTAGCCGGATTGATCCCGGCACCCAGACGCAGCGTGTCAATCGATCCCGACACATTGGCAGGCTCGGCTATGACATCACGCCCGTCGCCGCGATTATAGACATAGACGGTATCGCCTATACCGCCTGCAAGATGATCGTCGCCAGCACCGCCCACTAGCGTTGCGGGGATATCGAGAGCATTGCCGAAATCGATTGTCTCCGCGCCGTCGCCGCCAATTCCTGCTCGCGCATAAATGTCAGCAAGCGTCCAGCTGGTGCCGTCGGCAAAAGCAAAGGATTCAACCGCATAATCCTTGCCCGTTCCTGCCGAGACGAAGAAATTGCGGATGGTGAGCCGGTCATCGCTGCCCGTTATGCCCACCACCAGATCGACAGGGCCGACGACAAGAAAACGGATATCAGATGCCGCTATGCCAGCGCCAAAGCGGATCCGGTCGATGCTACCTGGAAAATATTCCTCGATATCGAAAATATCGTCCTGCCCGTCGCCGCGGTCGAAATAATAGGTATCCGCCCCGCTCTTGCCCTCAAGCAGATCATTACCGTTGCCGCCTGTGATGATGTCATTGCCATCGCCGGTTTCGATCCGGTCGTTGCCAAGGCCGCCAAAGGCTTCGACGCCAGAACCGCCGCCCGCGTTAGTCGCGTCGGCGGGAATGATGATATGATCGTCACCGTCGGTTTCAAGGATTGCCTCCGCGATATCGGCAAGCTTCAGGCTGCGCCCATCGGCGAAACGCAGCGCGGCAACGATACCATCGGCGTCGGCGACCGGATCGATCAGCGTCAGGCGGTCGTTCCCGCCCGCGATCGTCAGGACAATATTGCCATCGACATCGCGCTTTGCCGAAATATCCTCAAGCGCGATTGCGGCATCGAACTCGATGACCGCCAGACCGTCGCTGCTGCCATTGCTGTCAATCCGGTCATGCCCGTCGCCACGCGCAAAGCGGATGATGTCCGCGCCATTATTGCCGATAATGACATCGTCGCCCTTACCGCCTGCGAATATTTCAGCAACAGTCGTGCCGGTCAGACGCTCGGCCCGGTCGCTTCCCTGACCCCGCCACTGCGATGCGAGGTCTGCCAGCGAGACGCTGGTGCCATCGCCAAACAGGATGCGATCGACAGCATGAACGATATTCGCGCCCGAGCCTGAATGGCGCAGCGTAATCCGGTCGGCACCTTCTCCAAAGCTGATGATGGTCTCGCACAGATCGGCGCTAAAGCTGACCTGCATATCAGCGCGGGTATAGCCCTGGATACGGAGCACATCGTCAGCGCCGTCCGCATCTTCAATGACATCCTGTCCATCGCCACGCGCGAAGACATAGCTGTCGCTTCCCGCCGAGCCGTTGAGATAATCATTGCCAAGCCCGCCCGCCAGCGTCTGCGCATGGCGCGAACCGAATATTGCATCGTCGCCGCTGCTTGCCTGATCGGCAGCCAGACGGCCCGCTAGACCGCTCGCATCAAGCGTCTGGCCATCGGCAAATTGCAACAGCGGGACAGCGCCGCCCGACATTGCGCCAACCAGGACGATCTCATCACCGCTCGCAGGAAAAGCGATAACGATGTCGCTGCTGCCGCGGGCAAAAGGACGGATGACCGCATCGGCCAGACCGAAGCCTGAAAATTCCACCGTCGCATCGCTAACGCCCGAAGGCATTTCGATCCGGTCGATCCCCTCGCCCGGATTGATGAGAAGTGTCGAACCATTTGCCATTAACAGCCGGTCATTGCCACGACCCGGCTCGAATATGGCTTCACTTTCCAACTCGCGCAGATCAATGCGGTCCTGCCCGCTATTGGGCGCATTGCCCAATATGAGGCTGCGCACTTCGCTGATGGTCAGCGTCTGGCCGTCTGCAAAGACAAAGGATTCAACAGGCCGCGTCTTGTAGCCACCCAATATCACCAGTCTGTCGGTGCCACCCGTCAGCGAGATAACAAGATCGCCGTCTATATTGACGAAACTGACCTCTTGGCTGCTAATGTCAGCACCGAAGATGATTTTATCGACGCCGCCTGTATCATTGACGCTGTCATAGCCGTCGCCAAGCCCAAATTTATAACTGTCATTACCGCCGCCGCCTGCAAGCGCATCCGAGCCTTTCCCACCCGAAATAATATCGTTGCGGTTGTCGAAGCCAACGAGATTCTCGTCCGCATCGCCGCCGGTGAGCATCGCATCGATCAAATTGCTTAAGCTCAGGATCGTGCCATCGGCAAAATGGAACTCTTCGATGCCGGTTGAGGCAAGTCCGCCGACAACCCGCACAACATCTTCGCCATTGCCAAGATCGATGACGAGATCATTGCCGCTGCGGGTCACGATAAGGTTCTCGAGTCGCACCGAAGCGCCGAACACGATTCTGTCGATCACGCCAGCCTGATTGCTCTTCTCGATGATCGTGTCGAAATCATAACCCGCAGTGAACGCATAAGTGTCACCGGCATTACCGCCGATCAGCGTGTCGTCGCCCTGCCGCCCGTCAAGCGTATTGGGGACATTGATCAAAAGATCGCTGACCTCGATGATATTGTCACCGCGGTTACCGCCTTCGATCTGCAGCTCTTGCTCGACGTCGCCTGCGCTGATGACGGTACCATCGGCAAAGCGGAAAACTTCGATCGCATCATCGATACTGCGGAACTGGTTACGGATGCGCAGACTGCTATCGGGGCGTCCGTCGATGGTGATCAGGAGATCATCGCCCGATTTGGTGAAGACGACATTGCGGTCGCCCTGGAACCGGATGTCCGCCCCGAATTCGATCACATCGTTGACAGGGACATTGACTCCCGAACGGTCGCCCCAATGTGCGCGCAGGCGGCGGTCGACGATCACATCATGGCCGTAGCCCACATCGAACATGTAGGTGTCGCCGCCATCGCCGCCGATCAGCTCGTCATTGCCGCCGCGGCCATCGATGATCTCGCCAAAGTTGGAGCCGGTGAGGATATCGACCCCGCTGGTGGCACCGCCGGTAAAGCGGTCGAGCGCGATGTCCTCTGGGTTGAGATCGGTAAATCCGATTTCCTGATCGCGGAACACGAAGAGCCCGATCGCCGCATATTGCCTGCCCTCACGGACATATTGCCCTTCGACAATCAGCCGCTCGCCGGTCGAGACAATCGTGAACACAAGATCGAGCGCGGTGCGCGAGATTGCGATGTCGGCAAAATCGAGATTGGCAAAGATGATACGGTCGCCGCCACCGGTATCGAAAACCGTATCGTTGCCGCTGCCTTCCCCGAAATAATATGTATCGCCGCCCGACAGACCTTCGAGCCGGTCATTGCCGGCACCACCACGGAAAGTGTCCGATATTCCTTCGAACCCATAGACGATATCGTCGCCAGCGGTTTCGGCCACATCAACAAAGCGCTGGAGAAGCTGGAGATAGCTCCATTTAGTGCCATCGCCGAACTCGATATTCTCGATTGCGTTGACATAGCCCAGGAACGGCAGTTCTTCGAGAAAGTCCTTCAGCGTGACCTGGTCATCGGTGCCGGTCACCCGCAGCGTCAGCGTGTCGCTCTTGCCGGTGCGCAAGAAATCCAGATCGGTCCAGCGGATGTCATCGACAAATTTGAGGACGTCTTGCGAGGGCGGATCGAACAGGCCATATTTGGGGCCATCGTCCTCGATCACGTCATGGCCGTAATCGCGCCCGAAAATATAGCTATCGTCGCCTTTGCGCCCGGTCAGATAGTCATCGCCTGCACCGCCATCGAAAACATTGTCGTTGAGGAAGCCGTAAATGGCGTCGTCACCGACTGTTTTGGCATTGGCAAGCACACGTTCGGCGACTTGTGTGAATTCAAGGCTGGTGCCGTCGTCGAAAATGAAGCGCTCGATGAGGTTAGGCGACACATAATCGAGCCCGTCGCTGCTGCCCAAAGCATCGCCAAACAGTCCTAAACCAAGCGAGATTCCGCCGAAATAATCCTCGATCTCGATAGTATCGCTGGTTGCATTGCCTTGGCTGTCGAGGATCGTGATGTAGAGCGTTGTTCCATCGCCATCGCGGCGCAAGCGGAGGTCGTCGGCGCTTATGTCGCCTCGGAAGCTCAGGAAGTCGATCCCGGCCTTGATCGGCCCAAACGAGAACCCGCCGCGCTCGGAAATCACATCGCTGCCGTCGCCGCGCTGGAAGATATAGATATCGCCGCCAAGCCCGCCGGTGAGCACATCGTTGCCCTTGCCGCCCCACAGCACATCGCCCGAACCCGAGCCTGCATAGACATCGTTGCTGTCACGCGGGTCGGCGACCTGCATCGCCATGCGGAACCGGTCCCAGATAACGCCGTCGGCAAAGACGATCTGGTTGACGCCACTCTGCAACTGCTTGCCATTGGAAAGATACGGATTGAGCTCGCCCAGAAACTGGTCGGTCAGCCGCGTGGTGCTGAGAAGCACGCCTGCATTATCGCGGATTTCGAGGATCAGGTCCTGCCCGTCGCGGATTGCTTTTACATGTTCGCTGTCGGCGGCAGTGAACCGCAGTTCGTCATCGCCGCCTGTATCCTGGTCACGGATGACATCATTGCCAGCATTGCCGCCGACAAAATAATAATCAGCTCCATTGCCGCCGACCAGCGTCTGATCGCCTGCGGTCATGTAGAAAAAGTCGGTGCCGCTGGTGCCGCCTACGCTGAGCGCATCGCTTGCATGCGTGATGATCCGCTCTTCATTGACCGACAGCGCATGCGCAACGCCTCTGATGTCGAGCCCGGTGCCAAGGCCGGTCGCCGGATCGAACGTCCACCCGCGCAGCTCGAACGCCGGGATCAGCATCTGCATGATGAACGCCTGGTCGATGCCGACCGCAGCGCCCAGCAAATTGCCCGAGCCTGTCGGCGCATAATCGGGATAGACCTGCCAGAGGATCTCGTTCCAGCGGGTCAG
>JANOHL010000004.1:0-29176 GCA_031406495.1 Sphingomonadales bacterium
GGCAAACGGCAAAGGGGCGCTTCCGTGCGATCCTGTATGGCGGCAGCCACGAATCACGCGAATACAAGCCTGAAGGCCTGCCGCTCCAGTTTCTGGAGGCAGGCATTTACGAGAACGACTATGTCCGCGAAAACGGCGTATGGAAAATCAGTCGTCTCGACTATTTGATGCAGTGGCAAGCCGATTATGAAACCGGCTGGTCAAAGACCATTGCCCATCTCCAACCCGCTTCAGCGCCTTATCCGGAAAACCCTTTGGGTCCGGATGTCATTCTGCCTGCGTCGGATATCCGCCAGACATGGCCGCACCGCCACGATGTTCCCATGCATTTCGCGCATCCAAAATTTGGCGCAATGCTGGCAGCATAGGAAAGCCATTCCAGCGGCATGCGCCAGAGCGATCTGGCCAGGCCCAAAAACCGATGAGATCGAAAACCTTGTACTCCTGCGGAAGCAGGAGCGCTGGAGTTGCATCGTTGCGTTCGCCTTACAGCGCTCCTGCTTTCGCAGGAGTGCATGATTATTATAGGCAAATTTCATCGGTTTCGTGTTTAGATCATGCGCGGGGGACGTGGTGCAATTCGGGCGGCGATTGCCACTCCACCAACCGCCGATCCAGTTTGCTCAGCAGCTTTCCAACATTTTTACGCTCGGTTTCATTAAAGCCATCGAACATAAACTCGGCCACTTCGCGCATCCGGATTCGCATGTCATCATATTTGCGTCGCCCCGATGGGGTCAGATGGAAGGGTTTACGGCGACGGTTTTCCTGATTGTCGACCATTTCAACCAAACCCATTTTCGACAGACTTGCCAGCGCGCGACTAACATTCATCGGTTGCATGGCCATTAGCTCGGCCAACTCATGCCCGGCAAGACCGCCTTCGCCACCCAGAACCAAAACGATTCGCAACTCGGTAACACTGACCTGCTCTGGATCAGCCACCCCGTCGCGCATGGGTCTGCCGATTCGGGTTGCGACCTTCAGCAGGCTGACCAGTGCCCTAACTTCGGCATCATGGATAACTGGACTGTTCATACGTCTCCCTTTTTGGCGCGCGAATTGCGTGACCGTTACACGATTGCCACGCTTGGATCAAAAAAGCACATCAAATGGATGCTAACAAATGTTTATATTGCATCTTCTAATATTGTATGCATTACTAACAAAATTGGGAGGGCTAGCATAAGCCCCCCAAGGACCTAAATTTGGGAGGAGAGGGTAATGTCAAGATCACCACGCCAGAAATCTGTTTTTCGCTGCGGCCTAGCTGTCAGCGTTGCACTTGGTGCATTGTACGCTGGGTCACCAGTTTCAGCTCAAGAAGCTGATGAGGATCCAGAAATCAAGGAAATCGTCGTAACTGCCCAGTTCCGGGAACAGAAGTTGCAGGACGTGCCGATCGCAATCACCGCGATTGACGCCGCGACACTCGATGCGCGCAGCCAGACAAACCTGACCGAAGTCGCCAATCAGGCTCCGAGCGTCGTGCTTCGTCCTGCAACCGCCGCGTTCGGCCCTGCGATCAGCGCAACGATTCGCGGCCTTGGCCAGATCGACTTCAACCCCGCTCTGGAGCCTGGCGTCGGCCTCTATGTCGATGATGTCTATTATCCCCGTCTTACCGGCGCGAACTTCGACTTGCTGGACGTTGAGCGCGTGGAAATCCTGCGCGGGCCCCAAGGCACGCTGACGGGCCGCAACTCGGAAGGCGGCGCAATCAAGTTCGTTTCGCGCAAACCGTCGGGCGATGGCGGGTACGTGCAGGCAACCTATGGCAGCCGCAACCGGATCAACCTGCGCGCCAGCGCCGATTTCACGATCGCCAAGGACTTGTTCGGTCGTCTTTCCGGAACCTTTGCCGACCAGAAGGGCTATGTGAAGAACATCGACTACGGGTGCGCCAACCCAACAAGCGGTGTCCCGCGCACCCGCCCCGGTAATGATTGCGAAGGCCCGGCCTCTGGCGACGTAGGTTACAAGGCGCTGCGAGGCATCCTGCGCTACAATCCATCGGACAATCTTGATGTGATGCTCAGCGCCGACTATAATCGTGACAGCCGCAACAGCTCGGCCGAAGTGCTGCTCTATGGAGGCAATACAAACCCCAACGTCGCAGCTGCACCCGGCGTCCCGCTCGACTCGCGGTTCGTTTGCGGCCGGTATTGCAACTATTCGGCAACCGGCCAGCCTGCTGCTTCGTGGGTTGCCGGAGCCATACCACCGCTCGCCGGTTTTCCGGTCGCGGCGACCGGTAGTAACAACCGTTCCGAATATGAAGGTTACGGCTTTGCGGGTAACGTCGATCTGGGCTTGAGCGATACGATCAAGCTGACATCGATCAGCGCCTATCGCGCGTTCAAATCCTCTTTCAGTATCGACGGCGATCTTTCACCTGCCAATACTGGATATGGCATCAACGATCTCGATAGTTGGTTCGCGAGCCAGGAACTGCGGCTCAATGTCAAAGTTTCCGACATGATCGATTTGACGGTCGGCGGCTATTATTCCGACGAAAAGACGACCTATGCGACGCAACAGGACATCCGCTACGTTGCCGTGCCGACGCCGGGGGGGCCGCTACCACTGTTCCCGCTTCAGTTCATTGGCGACGATCCCGTCCGCACCAAGTCGAAGGCCGCGTTTGGTACCGTCATCGTCAAGCCGACCGACGCGTTCACAGTCACCGCCGGTATCCGTTACACCGACGAATCGAAGAGCTATACCTTCTTCCGCTACAATCTGAACGGAACGACGATCAATTCCTTCCTTGACCCCATTGGTGCAGCCTATGGTTCCGGTTACAATGGTCTTGATACGCTCAACCTGTTTGGCGCTGCGGGCACTGCGGATACCGTGATAGCATTGACTGGACGCACCGCACGTTACAGCGGCAACCGCCTCGACTACCGGGCCAGCCTTGATTATCGTTTCTCGCCGGAAGTTTTGGCCTATGCGACGATTTCGACGGGCTTCAAGGGCGGTGGTATCGGTCCGCGGCCGTTCAACGCATTGCAAGCAGTTCCGTTCGATCCGGAAACGCTCGTCGCCTATGAAATCGGGTTGAAAACCGACCTGTTTGATCGTCGCGTCCGCCTGAATCTTTCGGCCTACCTGAACAAGTTCAAGGATGCGCAGCTGACATTGACGGCTTGCCCGCAATTCGGTGGCCCCGGCCCGTGCGCCCTGCCCCAGAATGCCGGCAACGCCGATGTGAAGGGGTTCGAGGTCGAACTGTTCGCCCGTCCGGTTGACGGAATGCAGATCGACGCTTCACTGTCCATACTCGATTGGAACTGGAAGTGCGTCGTACCCGCTGTCGTGATCGGCACCGGGGCGACCACCGGATGCTCTACCGATCCGACCTTTGTGGATCGGCTTGTAGGGCCGCCGCGCGGCGTTTCAAAATCGCAGTGGAGCATCGGTGCGCAGTATGAAATCGATCTTGGTGGCTCGGGCTCATTAACACCGCGCTTCGATGTTTCGTACCAGGGTGCGATTGCCGGAACTGCGACGAAGCCGGCAGCCGGTTCGCCATCGGCCCTGTTTTCGACCACAGAGAGTTTCACCCTCGCCAACGCTCGCCTGACATGGCGCAACGCGGACAGGGATCTGGAAGCTTCGCTTGAGGTCACAAACCTGTTCGACAAATATTATTTCCTCGGGAAATTCGACCTTACCGGCCCGGGCGCCGGCACCATCACGGGCCTGCCCGGTCGGCCGCGCGAATGGGCTTTGACGGTGAAGAAGAAATTCTGATCTGAAATTGCCAAATGGCATGGGAAGGGGGCGGCCTGTTGGTCGCCCCTTTTTGTTTGAGCTGCAACAGATTGACGTTGACGAACGTCGCGTAATTCGGCAAAAATACTAACAATTGTTATAAAAATATGGAGGAGAGGGCTGGTGAAACTCACATTACCGCCACGCATGTCACCGACACAGTTTGACGCAGCGCTGAAGGCCTATGCAGGCGTCGTTGGCAAAGAATGGGTGTTGGCGAGCGACGAGGATCGTGATGCCTATTCCGACATCTACGCGCCCGGCAGCGAAGACGAATGGCCGGCCTCGGCTGCGGTAGCACCTTCATCTGTAGAAGAAATCCAGGCGATTGTCCGCCTCGCCAATCAGTATAAGACACCGCTTTGGCCGGTCTCGCGCGGCAAAAATCTTGGTTATGGCACGGCGGCGCCACGTATGCCGGGGTCGATTGTACTCGACCTTAGTCGCATGATGAAGGTCCATGAGCTCAACGCCGAACTGGGCTATTGCGTGATCGAGCCTGGCGTCAGCTATTTCGATCTCTATGAACATATCCAGCGTGAAAAGGCACCACTGTGGATGTCGGTGCCCGGCAATGCGTGGGGCTCGGTGCTTGGCAATGCACTCGATCACGGCATGGGCTACACCCCTTATGGCCAGCATGCTCGTAACCTGTGCGGGCTGGAGGTCGTCTTGCCCGATGGGGATTTGATGCGCACCGGCATGGGGGCGATGGAGAACAACCATAGCTGGCACGTGTTCCCCCTAAGCTTTGGCCCGGACTGGACGCAGATGTTCACCCAGTCAAACATGGGCGTGGTGACGAAAGCCGGAGTCTGGTTACAACCCGCGCCTGAAACCTCACTGCAGCTGACCTTTGACATCCCCAACGAACAGGACATCGGCTGGGTGATCGACACCGTGACACCGCTGAAAACAGCGGGCGTGATCGAACAGAATGTTTTCATCCCTTCCTGGCTCGGCAAGATTGTACTCAAGGGTCAGCGCAAGGATTTCTGGGACAAGGAAAGTGCGATTCCGGAATGGCGGGTGCAGGAACTGCTGAAGGAGCATAAGCTCGGCTACTGGCAGGTGCAGATCCGCTTTTACGGTGACGAAGCGCTGAACAAGGCGCGTGCAGAAATCGTAAAAAAAGCCTTCAAACAGCATCTTGATGTGCCGCCACACGAAGACTGGTGGCGTCAGGGTGATCCCGTCAACCAATATGATGTGACTATGGGCGTGCCGTCTGCAGTGGCGCTTCAAATGGGCGACTGGGTGGGCGGTCGCGGCGCGCATATGGGCTTTTCGCCTGTGGTGCCCTCCACATCGAAACATGTGCTTGGCCAATTGAATCGCAGCCGGAAGATTATCGCTGACCATGATGTCGATTTCTACGCCAGCTTCACCATCGGCGGGCGCTTTGCGACCAATATCAACATGCTGATGTATGACCGTGACAAGCCCGAACAGGTCGCCAATATCCGCAAGATGTTCGATGCTTTGATCAAGGGAACAGCCGAGGCCGGATATGCCGAATATCGCACCCATCTGGGTTGGATGGACAAGGTCAACGACACTTACAATTTCAACAATGGTGCCCAACGCCGCCTGAACGAGAAAGTGAAGGATGCGATCGACCCGAACGGTATCCTCGCACCGGGCAAACAGGGCGTGTGGCCCTCTGTTTATCGCGATCAGCCGGAAGGAGGAAAGGCATGAAAAAAGCACTGCTGATGGCAGCGTTTTTCCTCGCGGCCTGCAACTCCGCTGACGCACCGACCACAGAGCCGGCGAAGGGCTCAGCAGGAGGCCCCCCTCCCCCGCCGCCTTATCAGATGCGCGCTGCCATGCCTTCGGGTGATCGGCTGGCCGCAGGAAGAAGCGGCGAGGAACTGTTCTCCAACCGTTGTGGCTCTTGCCATCTGGCCGGGGGCATGGGCACCAATCTGCTCACCAAACAGCGGATGATGGCCGGTGAGCCGCCAGAAAACGGCTTGCTTGCCAACCGCAAGGATCTGACGGGCGGTTACGTCAAGGCGGTCGTGCGTCAAGGCAAGATGGCGATGCCACGGTTGTCGCGAACCGAAGTGACCGACCCCGAGCTTGATGCCATTGCCGCATTTCTTGGAAAGGCAGGCCAATGATTTTATCCCGCCGCTCGATGATCAAGTCCGGTGTTCTTGCCACAGCAATCGCCGCGACAGGCAGCCGCGCGTTGGCGGCTCCACAACCGGCGTTGATCATTTATGACAGTCGTCTGCCGCAAAGCAGCGCCTTTGCAAAAACATGGCGCACCCGCACAATTGACGTTGCCCACGAAGATGCGCACTTTTGGCGTGCGTTGCGGACGGCAGCGCCTGATGGAGCCATATTCGGGGTAACAAGCTGGAGCGACTGGGTCATCGTGCGCGGCTTGCTCGAAGAAAAGGGAATGCGGGTTAAGGAGGAAGCGGCCTCCGGAACCCTGTTTCGCTGGACTATGGCGTAGGCCCAAAACCAAAACCGTTAGTTTTTTGCCCCAACGGGTCTGCATAGGGCTTTTATAACGGCCCTTGTCCTTGACGAAGGCCTCAATAATTTTGTATGCATTACATACTAAATTAGGAGCAGCTTGTATGACAGCGCGCATCATTGACGGGCTCGGCCTCGCCAAGTCCATGCGGAGTGGTTTTGCCACCCGCGTTGAAGAACTGAAGGGGCATGGAGTGACTCCCGGGCTTGCTGTCATTCTGGTTGGCGAAGACCCGGCATCCGCTGTTTATGTTGGCAAGAAGATAAAAGCCTGCGCCGCCGTCGGCATAATATCCTTTTCCGAGCGGCTGCCCGACACGATCAGCAATGCCGAACTGCTGGGGCGGATCGTCGAACTGAATGCCGACCCGTATGTGCACGGCATATTGGTTCAGTTGCCCTTGCCACCCCATATCGACATGACGCGGGTACTGGAAACCATCGCGGTCGAAAAGGATGTCGACGGTTTCCACCTCTACAATGTTGGCGGGCTGGTGACAGGAAACACAGTATTTTCGCCTTGCACCCCCTATGGCGTGGTCAAGCTACTCGAGCATGAAAACATCCCGATCGAGGGTCAGAATGTGGTGGTCGTGGGGGCCAGCAACATTGTCGGCAAGCCCATGGCGTTAATGCTCATGGCGCGCGACGCCACCGTCTCCATTTGCCACGCCAAGACTCGCGATCTGGCCCAATATACAATCTTGGCCGATATATTGGTGGTGGCCGCAGGCGTGCCCAATCTGATTGTTCCGCAAATGGTGAAGCGTGGGGCGGTGGTGATTGACGTCGGCATCAATCGCCTGCCCGATGGTCGCATAACGGGTGATGTCGATTTTGAAGGTGTCTGCAAAAAGGCGTCGGCGATCACGCCAGTACCCGGCGGGGTCGGTCCGATGACAGTGACAATGCTACTCGAAAATACGATCAAGTCCGCCGAACGGATGTCGGCGCTGGCAGCTTAGATCCCATCCAGTTCCGACAAAGCGCTCGGAACGGGGGCGTCAATTCCGTTCCAGGCGCAACGAGCAAATGCGTCCGGGTCCGCAACGACGCTATCGTCGTAATTGAACACCAACGTCTGGCGCTCCTGCGTATTATAGACGGGCCAGTCATCGAGCGGTGCGCCGGTTTTCACGAACGCCGCCCAATGCGCCTTCATCCGATCAGCCAGTGCCTTGCGCCGCCCGTTCATCCGGCCGCCCCGCCCGATCGCCGCAAGCAGGCCGCGATATGGCCATACAAAGGCGAGATCGAGCGCATGCGTCGCGCCGGCAATCTGGTGGGCATAATCGAAACGATACACAAATGTGTCGGCCGTGGCAGAGTGACGCTCAGCAAAATGCAGCGTCGGCAACTTGAAGGCCATATCCGACGCCAGATTGCGCCGCCCCGACTTGTCATTGCCATAGGCCGCCAAAATCCGCGCAGCCTGCTCGGGTTCGAAGCTGTGCGTCACGATCGCCTCCAGCCGCTCCCGGGATACAGGCAGCACATCCTTGGCAACCACGTCGAACATCCATATCTCGTCGCGGTTGGCACCAGCGATGACCGGGATCGGTGGGGTCGGCGCGGCGACCGCAGCGGCTAAGCTGGCCGGGACCAGTTCGCCATCGAACCAGGGTGCGGCCGGAATGGCATCCCGGACTTTGCGGAATACCGCGCACTGCGCGTCCATCAAACGTTTCAGATCAATTGTCCGCAGGCTCTCCGCTGTAATCCCTTCGCCGCCCAAAATATCGAGGTACAGGCGCGCAAATCGCTGGCTGGTTGCTTGGTCTTGGACGAGATTCAGCGCCCCGCTCTGCAGGATCGCACCGGCGAACAGCCCCTTTGCTGCCGGACTGTGCATCAGCAGCGAAACCGACATAGCGCCCGCCGACTCTCCCGCGATGGTTACGCGTCCGGGATCACCTCCAAATCGGGCGATATTGTCGCGGACCCAGCGCAATGCGGCAATCTGGTCGCGCAACCCGATGTTGGAGGGGATATCGCTGCCTTCCAGCGCATCGCCAAAATTGACGAAGCCCAATATGCCCAGCCGGTAGTTGATGGAGACCACGACCAGATCGTGGTGCCCGGCAAATTCGAACCCCTTATAGGAATCGCCGGAGCCACCGACAAAAGCGCCGCCATGAATCCAGAACAGGACCGGCCGCAGATGGCCGTCCGCGCGCGCGGGTGCCCAGATATTCAGATGCAGGCAGTTCTCGTCAAATCCGGGAGCCTTCATCTTGGTGGCGCGCGCCGATCCGCCCATATTCTGCGGGCATTGGCTCGAAAATTGAACGGATAACCGGGTTCCCGACCATGGGTCAGCGGGACGCGGGGCTTCGAACCGGCCCGCGCTAGCATAGGGAATGCCCAGCCATGTGCGCACTCCGTCGGCCATACAGCCCCCGACTGCGCCGGAGGTTGTTTCGACAACGAGATTTGATTCTTTATGGTCCATGCGCATCCTGTCTCACAGTCACGATCTGCTTGGAATAGGTGAAAATCTTACTCATCACGTTGACGAATTCCGGCTGCGGGCAGGATGCGCCGATCTCCGCGCAGCCTTCACGGCATCCTCACAACCGGCTTGATCACGCGGCCACTTTCGCCCTCGGCGATAGCCTGAGCAATGTCTTTGAACTCAAAAATCTGAATCAACTTGTCGAACGGGAAACGACCGGCACGATAATGTTCTATCAACTCGGGAATGAACTGCGCCGGATTGGCACTGCCTTCCACCACGCCGCGCACAACACGCCCGCCACTCATGGCAAAGGTGGCATCGATGTTGATTGCTTCTCCCGGCACATATGCCCCGACAAGTGCCATCTCGCCACGAGCAGCCAACGCCTGAATCGCAGCGGTACACACGGCGGTGATACCGGTCGTATCGATGATATAGTCGAAACCTGTCGCACAACCGGCGGTCGCAGCGTGCTCGCTGATGCTGGCGGAATCCGCCTTGTAACCATGGGTCGCGCCGATGGTTTGGGCGAAATCGACACGGGTCATATTGAGATCGAGTGCGACAATGGTCGATGCGCCTGCAATCCGGGCGGCCATGATTGCCGAAAGGCCGACCGCGCCGACACCGATCACCGCTATGCTGCTACCTGACCGGACTTTGAGCGCATTAAGAACCGAGCCCGCGCCAGTCTGGATGCCGCAACCCAAAGGCCCCAAATATTCGAGCGGCAGGTCTGCATCAACCTTGACCGCGTTGGTGGCGGGCACAATGGCGTGCGTTGCAAAACTGGATTGCCCGAAGACGTGGCTGTGAATGATGTTGCCATTCTGATCGGTCAACGCGGTTGTGCCGTCCAGCCGCTTGCCGAAGAAGTTCAGCGCAAACCAGCTGTGGCAATAAGCTGGCTGATGGTCGTCGCAAGACACGCAGTGACCGCAATGGGTAAAGCTCAAAACGACGTGATCGCCCGGCGCAAGATCGCGAACTTCACTTCCCACCATTTGCACGATACCGGCACCTTCATGCCCAAGGACAACAGGCTGCGGAACCGGCAACAGCCCATCGCGCATGACCATGTCGGTGTGACAAACGCCGACGCCCTTGATAGCAACCAGAACTTCATTGGGAAGCGGATCGCCAACCGTCACTTGTTCAATTGAAGGTTCACCGCCAACTGTCCGCTGGACAGCAGCCATCGCCGAAGTAGGCATTGCATCACCTCTTGAAAAATTGTCTCAATATGAAAGCAAGAGGGGCCAGTTTCCCGGCCCCTCCAGTATTGCTTAAAGCTTAGAAGTTGAACCCAAGCTTTGCGTACCATTCCCGTGGCCGGTTATAGGTACCAAAGATGCCGCCTGCCGCCAGATTGGCACCACCGCTCGTGAAGTAGCGCTTGTCGGTCAGGTTGGTGCCGCCAAGCGTCAGCGACCAATGTTCCTCCGGAGCCTTGTAGGTGATCGCACCGTTTACGATGTCATGCGACGGTCGGCGTGTTGCCAGTGTCCGTGCGATATCGTTCCACACTTCGGCGCTGTGGGTCCAATCGGCGATGAACACCAGCGAACCGCCATTGCCCAGCTTCGCTTCATAACGCGGGCTGAAGTTGAACTTGAAGTCAGGTGTTTTAGGCAATGGCGCACCGACGAAGATGCCTGCCTGAACACCGGCGATCGCGCTTGCATTGACCAGAGCGGCAGCGTCAAGCCGGGTGAATTCGGCACTGATATAGCCCATCGACGCGTTGAGTGTCAGACCGTCAATTGGCGCTGCAACAACTTCAAGCTCCAAGCCCTTGATCCGTGCATCACCGGCATTGTCGATGGTCGGCGACGTGCCAATCTGGATGTTCAGCTGCAGTCCGCGATACGCAGTGGTGAAAGCCGCCGCGTTAATTTGCAGCTTACGATCAAGCAGCATCGACTTGATCCCGACTTCCCACGTCGTTGCCTTTTCCTCGTTGAAGTCGGGCGCGACATTGCCCTGCGGGTTCGACAGACGGGTGGTCCAGCCGCCAGTCTTATAACCCTTTGACCAGCTACCATATAGCATCACATCGTCATTTGGATGGACCTGAACGCCCACTTTTGGCGAAAAATTGCTGAACGATTTGCGGTTCACGCCCGGAACATAGAGCCGTGTAGGCTGAGTGGGATCAGGAAAACCCAGTGCGGCAAAGCACGGCGGGCCACCGGCCGCGACAGGTGGTGCCAGCGGAAAATCACCGAAGGGAAAAATGTTGCCGTTGGCGTCGGCGCAACCGAACAATTTATAGTTGAAACCATTCAGATCCTGCTGACCGCCTTCGAACAGTTTACGCTCCTTGGTATAGCGGCCACCGACAGTTATACCGATCAGGTCGATCGGACGATAATCGAGCTGACCAAAGAAGGCATAGTTCTTGGTGTCGAAGGCATTGGGACCATCCACCTGAAGCAGGCCTTCAGCAAAGGTCACATAATCATGCAGATCGCCCTTTTCCTTGAAATAATAGGCACCAAGGACATAGTTCAATTTCTTGTCTAACGCCTGGCCGAGCACCTGGAGCTCCTGGCTGAACTGCGACTGGTTCTGCTCAAAGCTCAACTCCAGCATCGAAAGCGGCGACCCATCAAGATCGCTTCCCGATTTCCAACCGCTTTTGCGATAGGCGGTTATCGACTTGATGGTGAGGTTGTCGCTCGCGTCATACTGGAGCGTGCCTGCAGCACCCCAAGTCGTCAGCTTTGAAAAACTCGGGCCGGTCGCGTAGCTGGTGTCGGGATCGCTGGTCAGGAAACGGTTATCCCAAGGAATCCGGTTGTTGGTCGGATCAGCATCGACATTGACGCTGGCAAGCGGGGTGAGAATACGGCTGGACAAGAACTGCGTTCCGCGCGCGCCGCAAAGCGCCTGCGCATTACGCGCAGCGATTTGCGCCGTTGTCGAGCCAATGCAGAAATTGTAGAGGCCGGAGAACAGGAAACCGGTGGCTCCCGTGGGATCAAATGCCGTACCCGGCAGGGTGAACGAACCGGCAAAATTCCCGGGAACATTGGCAGCCGCCACCAGCGTCGTAGCCTGCGCCGAAGAATCATGACGAGTATAGTCGCCGGTCAGCGTCGCCGTCAGCGCACCACCATCATTCCATTTCAGCTTACCGCGCAGGTTGAGGCTATTGTCTCCACCTTCACGCGAAGCAGACTCGTAATCGGCATGAGTGAAGTTATGGAACGAGTCCGAATTGGACGCCCCTTGGGCACCAGCCCCAGTAAAGGGCAGACGCTTCAGGAAACCCCCGCGGTTAGTCAACGCAAAGGTCACCGACGATGTGAGGCTTTCGGTGATCGGCAGATCAATGGTTCCGCGCGCCTTCAACAAATTATAGCTGCCGGTTGTGACATCACCGACAACCCGGAATTCATTGCCCGGATCGTGCGTGACAATCGAGATCGCGCCGCCAATCGTGTTGCGTCCGAACAAAGTTCCCTGCGGCCCTTTCAGGACTTCGATGCGCTCTACATCGGGAAGATCCTGGTTCGCGCCAACAGTCCGGGCGAGATAGACGCCATCCAGATATATGCCCACGCCCGGGTCGATGTTGAATGCAAAATCGTCAGACCCGATACCGCGAATAGTCGCCGACAAGACCGCGCTTGAACCGGAGAAAGGCGTACCACCATCAAGGTTGACGTTCGGGGCCAGGCCAGAAAGCGCGGCAACGCTCGTGACTGCACGCTCTTGCAACGCTTCAGCGGTAAACGCGGAAATTGCAATTGGAACATCCTGCACATTTTGCGCACGTTTTTGTGCGGTAACAACGATTTCGGTGATACCCGATTCTTCCGCTTCTTGCGCGTTTTGATCTTGGGCAAAAACTGGGGAAATCGAACTGACCGCAGCTATTGCCAAGGCACTCGATCGCAACATGAGGCGAACCATATATCTCTCCTGATTTATCGATATTTATGGCTTTGATTTAGCCACGTTCAGGAAGAGGGTCTTTGACGAACGCGAATAACTATTGGACTTTTGCGCAATCAATGACGCAGGCGATACTCGGAGGGCGGTGCTCCAAATTGCTCATGAAAACGCCGTGTGAAATAGGCGCCATCGGAAAATCCCACGGAAAAGGCGACGCTGGTAACCGATTCTGAAGGCTCCATCAGCAATCTTTGCGCCGCCCAATCCAGCCTGCGACGCGTAATGTAACTTACGGCGGTAGTTCCGGCCTCAGCCACGGCGGATTGGAGTGTACGCAGCGAAACCCCCAATTCCGATGCAAGCTCAGCTGGCGACAAGTCCGGATCTGAAAGGCGGGCCTCCACCACTCCCTTCATCCGGTCAAACAATGTATTCCGGCCAAGGGGTGCCGAAGGTTCGCGCGGCTGCAAACTTGTAGCCAGAAGATCGGTCAGCACTGCCCCATAGGATTGTCCCATGGACTGATCAAAGTTGGCCGCCCCTTCGCGCCACAGCGAGAGGATGAAATTGTAGAACAGGCGCGTTGTTGCTTGCTGTCCGGAAATGGTCGTGGCGATCAGATCATCAAGATTTTCGACTCTTTGATCAATCAGGGAACGGTCCATTTCGACGATGAGCATCTGGTGTTCACCTCCAACATCGAAACGATAAAATTCTTCCCCGGCGCACAGGACCATATCGCCCGCTTTAAGCGTCGCAACCCGACCCCGCTGGCTTAAGGTGCATTCGCCCGAATGAACCTGGTGAACAACAATCTTCTGTTCGCGAGCATGGGCTTCATAACCGCGGCGGCGAGCCACCACTGCAGCCGCTGATCGCGGCCAGATCATCGTCATGTCACCCAATCGCCAACGCGCCATTTGCGCATGAAATTGCGGCTTCAGGGGATCGACTACTAACCCGTCATAAGTTTCACCAAGCAACTGATTCCAGAAATCCAGACGATCCCGCATCTCGACGCGTCGAGTTGAAAAATGCTCAATCATCCCCTGCATCCTCCTCCCTGATGGCTCGTTTCAGCCCATGGGTTTTGATACCCAAATTATTTATGCATTTATGATTAGTATGCAACACACATCAATTCAACCGAGTTATGTAACGCGTTGAGTGCCGCATAAGACATTGAATATGATTTCTAAATTTACAGTCCGCCAGTGACAGCACCGTTACCCCGTATAAATGCGACATCTTTGCCACACTAAATGATTCTCTGTTCGGAGAGAGCCCAACGGTTATAATTCGACGCATCCTCCATCGACAAACAGATCCACGCCGGTGATGTAGCTCGCATCATCTGATGCAAGGAACAGGGCCGCCTTGGCAATTTCTTCGGGCTCGCCGATGCGCTTCATTGGCACATTGGCACGCATCATCGCGCGCAAAGATTCTACCTTCTCTGGCGATAGGTCTCGCTTGAAAATGGAGGTTTCAGTGGGACCCGGCGAAACCATATTGACCCGTATTCTGCGTGGCAGCAGCTCTACCGCCAAAATCCGCGCAACCGCTCGCAGCCCTGCCTTGGCCGCAGCATAGGCGGCGTTTCCAGGCAATGCGAGCACGGAGCCGATTGAACCGGTCAGAACAATGCTGCCACCGTCGCGCATATGGGGCAACGCACTCTGCACGGCAAAAAACGCGCCGCGAAGGTTGACATCATGAACGCCGACCAAAAATTCTTCGTTAACGTCGATAACGGCGGCAAAGCCGCCAACGCCGGCGTTTACGAACAGGACGTCAATCCCGCCCAGTTCTTTGGCTAGCTCCCCCATGGTCGCGCGGCTTTCTGCGACTACGCCCATGTCGGACCGTCTGGCGAGCAGGCCAGTCTCGGCAGCCACTTCGGCAAGCGTCACCCGATCCCGACCAGTAATCGCCACCTTGCCGCCTTCGGCCTGAAATGCCTTGGCGGCAGCGAGACCTATGCCGCTGTTGCCGCCAAGAACGATAATCGATTTGCCAGTGAATCGCATCCTCAAAACATGCTGTTTTCGTTGGCAGATTTCTCAGGCACGGGCTGAACGACATCCCAATGTTCCATAACTTTGCAACCCTCGATGCGCAGAATGTCAATAACTGCAATTCCCCGATCATCCGGCGCAAACTTGCCATGCGCGTGAACGGCAACAAGGTTACCGTCCGCAATGATCCGCTTGATGGAATAGCTGACATTGGGATTGCCGGCCATGAAGGGTTCCAGAAACGCAATCGCGGCATCACGACCGGTGGCCGCCATCGGATTGTGCTGGATATAGCCTGCATCGACCCATGCCTCGAACGCTTCGCGTGGCTTTTTGTCGACATAGAGTTTTGTCATGAAGCTTGTCGCCACCTGTTTGGCCGAAAGCTTGCATTTTGCTGGCCTAGCCGCTTCGGACGGGACCGATGTCAGCAGAGCAACACTGCCCAGCAGGGTTAAAACAATACGCATCATTTTCTCCTCGTTTAGAACATACTGTTGGAATTGACAGAATGGTCCGGCACATTCTGGATCACGTCCCAATGCTCTACAATCTCCCCTTTTTCGCAGCGGAAAATGTCAACAACCGCCAGACCCGGATCACCGGGCCAGCGTTCGACATGGACATGGACGATGACATGATCGCCATCGACAAAGGCGCGATGGATGGTCTGCTTCGCATCGGGACTTTCCTTGCGGACCATGGCCAGAAACTGCTTCAGGGCGTCGAGCCCGGGTTCGGCGAGTGAGCTATGCTGAATGTAATAAGGTGGCAAATGATCATCAACGGCATCGGGGTTCATCGCCACCAGCACGTCCCGGTACATCGCGAGCACGCGATCCAGATTGCTTTGCTCTTCTGCTGAATGTGCCATGCTCTCTCCTTGACGACTTATTGTAACATTTGTTAGCTTATGCAAGACAGAATAATAAGAACGAGGAGAGAACATGGACCGCGATGCCCCGTATGAGGCGCTGGACAGCTATTTGGCGGCGCTTGCGAAACGCGATGCGAGGGCCGTCCGCTGGACTGATTCGCCGCTGACATCAGAAAACAACGTCATGCTTGACCGCGATGACGGGCTTTGGGGTACGATCGAAGGCATTGGCGAATACCGCCTGCTGTTCGCCGATCCAACGACCAATCAAGTCGGCTATTTCGGGACGGTTCACGAACACCTGGAGGAATCGGCTTATACATTGCGGCTTAAGTTCGATGACTCCGGACGGATCGAAGAGGCTGAGGCCCTTGTAGTGCGGCAGTCCGACTCGGGGATAAAATTCGAAAATCCACGTTATTGGGACAAGCCGATCCTCAATACGAATCCGGAAAACCCCGATACACGCGATGAGATGATCCGACTGTCCAACGGCTATTTCGATACGCTTCAGTTGAATGACGGGACAATCCACACCAAATTCCACCCCGATTGCAACCGCGTCGAAAATGGTGTGCAGACGACACGCAACCCGGATTTTGCGAAGATTGTTCCGGTGTCTGCGCTGGGTTGCGAAGAGCAATTCCGCATGGGCAATTACCGTTATGACGACCGTCTGCGCGCGCGGCGCTATCCTATGGTCGATGAAGAACGAGGGTTGGTGCTCGCTTATGGATTTATTGACCATAGCGGACGACTGGCCGAATATCAGCTGACCGATGGCCGCACTGTCCAGTCACCCGTCAGACGGCCCCACAGTTTCTATATCGCTGAGCTTTTCAAGATTGACGACGGAATGATTAGCCAGATCGAAGCCAATTTCATAACTGTGCCATACAACATGCCAAGCCCTTGGGACGCCCTATGAGAATATTTGTTGCAACGATCTTGCTGGCGCTTGCTGCCTGTGCAAAACCATCCCCGGAAATGAAGACCGGCCCCGATGACTGGGCTACACCCGGCGGTGATGTCGGCAAATCGCACCACTCGCAGCTGACCGACATTAAGCCAGCCAACATAGACCGGCTCGGCCTCGCCTGGTCGGTCGACCTCGGTACCAATCGTGTGCTGGAGGCGACCCCGGTGGTGATTGATGGCGTGATGTATACCAGCGGCGTTGCTGGTCGCGCTTATGCCTTTGATGCGGCAACGGGCAAAGAGTTATGGCGGTTCGAACCTGAAATCGACATGCAGGTTAACCGCACGGTTTGCTGTGATATGGCGAACCGCGGCGTCGCGGTGGCGCGCGGCAAGGTCTATGTCGCAGCCCTTGATGCCAAGCTTTACGCACTCGATGCCAAAACCGGCAAGATAGTCTGGCAGGCAAACACTGTTGATGATCCGAAACGCGGTATCAATTCCACCGGCGCGCCCGAAGTTGCAGGCGACGTGGTCGTCATCGGCAATGGCGGCGCCGAATATGATGTGCGCGGTTATGTCAGCGCCTATGATCTCGAAACGGGTGATCTGGAATGGCGGTTCCATACGGTTCCGCGCGATCCGAAACTCGGGCCGCAAGACCATCCTGACCTTGATGCTGCGGTCAAGACCTGGGACCCCGACAGCCGCTGGGATGTCGGCGGCGGCGGCACGCCGTGGGATGCAATCAATTACGACCCAGAAACCGGCTTGGTGCTCGTCGGCACCGGCAATGGCGGCCCTTATCACACCAGCAAACGCTCGCCCAAAGGCGGCGACCAGCTGTATCTGGCGTCTATCGTGGCGCTCGAAGCCAAAAGTGGTCGGGTGAAGTGGCATTACCAGGAAACGCCGCATGATGATTGGGACTTTACCTCGACTCAGCCGATGATCCTGTCACATATGGACATCAATGGCGAAAAGCGCCCGGTGGTTATCCATGCACCCAAAAATGGTTTCCTGTACATATTGGATCGCCGCGACGGCAAGCTGTTGAGCGCCAAACCCATTGTTCGAACCAACTGGGCCACGTCCATCAACCTGAAAACCGGGCGACCGAATTTCGATGATGCTGCCACCAATTATTCGCAAAGCGCGAAGATCATATTCCCCGGCACGCCCGGTGCACGCAACTGGCATCCGGGCAGTTTCGATCCGCAGAGCGCGCTTTATTATGCCCATGTGCTGGACATGCCGAACCTGATCTTCATGACGCCCGGCAAAAAGCCTTTGGCGGCCAAAATGCTCAACAATGATGCTGCCTTGATCTTCGGCCCGGATATCGAAGCATCGTTGCCCACCCTGCCCCCGCCGGTCGCCTCTGCCGTTCAGGCATTGCCGGCCTTTGCCGAAGTGAAGCGCCAACCGGCGATATCGGAACTGCGCGCCATTGATCCGCTGACCGGAAAAACCGTTTGGGCAAAGCCGACCGCAGGTTGGCAGGACCGGGGCGGCGTGCTGACCACGGCGTCGGGTTTGCTGTTCCAGGGCAGCATAGATGGCAATCTGCGCATCTATGACAAGAAGAGCGGGCAACTGCTCAGGACAATCGACACCGGCACATCAATCCTCGCGGCGCCGATGACCTACCGCGTGAAGGGTGTGCAATATGTCGCCGTCATGGCCGCATGGGGCGGCGGTGGCTTTGCCTATGTGCCGCGCTATTCAGCGGCCTATAAACGCGGAAATCAGGGCCGCCTGCTTGTATTCAAGCTGGACGGCAGCACGGTGCCGGTACCGCCAGAGCTGCCCGCGCTTGAAGTTGCACCCGAACCACCCGCGCAGAAACCGGACGTAACCCCCGCCGCCATCGCCCAGGGACAAGGGCTGTTTTTCGGCAATTGCGTGATGTGTCATTCCAACCAGCACCGTTCGATCACCCCCGATCTCAGGCGCATGCAACCGGGTACGCATGACGCGTTTCGACAGATCGTGCTGGAGGGGCTGTTGCTTCCCAATGGCATGCCGCGCTGGGACGACCGGCTGAAACCGGCGGAGGTCGATGCCATCCACGCCTATCTGATCGACCTGCAGAAAAAGACCCGGACTGACGAGTTGGACAAGAAGAAAAACGGGCTCCCGCTCGATGCGCCGAGCCGGGCAATTTTGTCGAGCTATTGAGGTTGAACATCATGATCTACTCCGAAGAGGCACCGCTATGACTGCTCTACCCCCCACAAGCGACGATCAGGCGATCTGGGATATCTGGCTCTCCATTTATCGTTTTCCATGTGTCACCGTCGCCGATGAAATCGGGACTTTTGCCGCGCTGTCGACCAAGGCCATGACGACCGATGCGCTGGCGGCGAAACTCGCGGTTGATAGCCGCGCGCTCGCTGTTCATCTCGGGTTGCTCGCCGCACTCGGCCTGCTCGAACGGCGTGAAGGGGCGTGGCGCGCAACCGCATCTGCGCGGACCTGGCTGCACCCCGACGGCACCGGCTATTTCGGTCCGTTGCTTAAGGGTTTTCTGGAACAGCCAGCGCTGCACACCCAGATGCTCGCGACGCTGCGAACCGGGGACCGGGCTCAAGACCATGTTTCTGCGGTCGCCGAATGGGAAAGGGGCGAACTGCCGCAAGATCTGGCCGACCGGATTACAGCCCTAATGAACGCCCATAGTATTGCCGCCGCCAAGGCTGTCGCGCGACAGCCCCGCTTCGCCGAGATCAGATCGCTGCTCGATGTCGGCGGGGGATCAGGCATTTTCTCGATAGAGATTGCCCGCGCCTGGCCGCAGTTGCAGACGACAGTGATGGAAATCGCAACCGTTGCCAACGCGGCGCAGCGTTACATCGCAGCATCGTCGGTCGGTCCGCCCGTGTCCACAACGGTGGTCGACATGTTCCGCGAACCTTGGCCAAACGGCCATGATGCGCTGTTCTTTTCGAACATTTTTCACGACTGGTCCGATGAAACCTGTCGGATGCTTTCTAATAAATCGTTCGAGGCGCTGCCCTCCGGCGGCACGATCATGCTCCACGAAATGCTGATGGACGATGATGGATGCGGCCCGCTCACGACCGCCGCATTTTCAATGCTGATGTTGCTCGGAACCAAGGGACGACAATACAGCCTTCCCGAATTGCGCAATTTCCTCGAGGGCGCTGGCTTTATCGGCGTCGAAGCATGCCGTACCGGCGGAGGCTATTATTCTCTGGTGACGGCGCGAAAGCCCTAAAGCCGCGCTGCTGCGATATCCGCGCCTTCACGCAAGGCGCTGAGTTTTTTCCAAGTCACAGCCGGGTCGATCTTGCCGTAACCGGCAAAGGTGCTGAAGCCGCAATCGGTGCTGGCGATCACCCGGTCTTTACCCACGATTGCGGCAAAGCGTTCGATCCGTTGTGCGATGAGCTCGGGATGCTCGACATAGTTGGAGCAGGTGTCGATCAGCCCGGGTGCGAGTATTTTATCGTCGGGGACCCTGGCGTCGGCCCAGACTTTCCATTCATGTTCATGCCGCGGAGTGGCGGCTTCGAACAATATGGTCGCCGGACGTGCCTTCAAGATAATTCCGATCACCCGTTCAAGCGGAATGTCATGGTCGTGCGGCCCTTCATAATTGCCCCAACAGATATGCATGCGCATTTGTTCAGGCGGTATGTTCGCGGTCGCGGCGTTCAAGGCCTCGACATTGGCTTGCGCTACCTTGAGAAATTCTGCCTCGGTTGCATCCTGATATCCGGTGTGCCGCGACATGGCGAGATCGGGGCAGTCCAGTTGAAGCTGGAAGCCGGCCGCGGCAATTGCCTCATATTCGGGCCGCATCGCGGTGACCAGATCGGCCAGATAGGCTTCATGGTCAGGATAATATTGGTTCGGCTGGAACGCGGTGATCAGCCCGGGCGAGGCCGCATTCATGAAGCCCTTTGCCGCTTTGCCCATCATCGCCTTTTGAAAACGACGTATGTCTTCGTGACAGGGTTCCAGATTGACCAGCTTGACCGGCCCGATGCAGGCTGCCCGGACAAATTCCTGATCGCCCATGATCGCGCCAAGCTTTTTACGGAATTCGGGAAGCGGCGCGAGGTCCAGCGCGGGCTTGCGTGGAACATCACCACCAAAACCCGACAGCCGTTCGGTCATATAAGTGGAGTAACCAACCTTGCCGAGTTCTCCATCACTGACGACGGACACTCCCGATTCGATCTGCTTTTCAACTGCTGCTATAACGGCAGCAAGTACCGCAGCGTCGAATTCTGCTGCGTCATATGGCTGCCCGTGATCACGCGCGAGTAACAGGGGAACCAGTTCTTCACCGCGTGGTAAGCTGCCCACATGCGTCGTTGCAATTGTCACTCAGTTCCGCTCCCGATATTTGTATGTAAGACATACAAATATGCATTGACATTTTTGGTATGTGAGACGTACATTCTACTTTAATAAAATTCGCAAGCGGATTCTTTCGCTTGTACATCTTGGGAGAGAACTAATGCCAGAGGCGCAATCACTCGAATCGTTGCTCGGCGGCGTCCCGAATATCGTCGAACTGCTGCGGAACCAGCAGGTTGGTCCCAACGTATATCCCGGCGTTCCAGCCGAATTTTCCAACTGGCGTGATGAACAGCGTGCCTGGCAGCAGACCTGCGTATTGTTCAACCAATCCTATCACATGGCTGAACTGATGGTTGAAGGGCCTGACGCTTTTGCCTTCTTGAATGGTCTTGGCATTAACAGCTTCAAGGGCTTCGTGCCTGATCGCGCCAAGCAATTCGTTCCCGTCAGCCACGATGGCTATGTGATTGGCGATGTTATTCTTTTCTATCTCGCCGAGAACACCTTCAATCTGGTTGGTCGTGCACCCACGCTTAACTGGATCATGTTCCATGGCGAAACCGGCAGCCATGATGTCACGCTGACCTATGACGAACGGACCGCTGCGCGTCCTGACCCGGAAAACCGTCGCCACTATCGCTATCAGGTTCAAGGACCGAATGCCGCCAAGGTCATCGAAGATGCCACTGGAAAGGCCGCTCCCGACCTTAAATTCTTCAACATGTGCTGGATGGAAATCGGCGGGAAAAAGGTTCATGCGCTGCGCCACGGCATGGCGGGGCAGCCGGGTTTTGAACTGATGGGCCCGTGGGCAGACCGCGACATTGTGCACGGCGCGCTGGTCGAAGCTGGCAAGGCGCACGGTATGAAGCTGGTGGGTGGTCGTACTTATTCGTCGAACACGCTGGAGTCGGGCTGGATCCCCTCCCCGCTGCCCGCCGTATACACCGGCGAAGCGATGAAGCCTTACCGCGAATGGCTGACCACCAACCATTATGAAGCCAAGGCTTCGGTCGGCGGCAGTTTTGTCTCTGACAAGGTCGAAGATTATTATCTCAGCCCGTGGGACCTGGGCTATGGTCCATTTGTGAAGTTCGATCATGACTTCATTGGCCGTGCAGCGCTTGAGAAGATGGCGGCTGGCCCGCACCGGAAAAAGGTCACGCTCGCGCTCGACAGCGCTTCGGTCACCGATGCGATCTACACCCAGTTTGAAAAAGACGGCCTGCGCGCCAAATATATGGAATTTCCGAGCGCCGTTTATTCGATGCACCCGTTTGACCGGGTCGAATCAGGTGGCCAGTTGATCGGCCTTTCAACATGGGTTGGCTACAGCGCCAATGAAGGCAAGATGCTGACCCTTGCCATGGTCGATGAAGAATTTGCCGAGCCGGGTACCGAGGTGGATTTCATCTGGGGTGAACCAGGTGGCGGCACATCCAAGCCAACCGTCGAACCACACCGTCAGGTAACGATCAAGGCGGTTGTCGCATCGGTACCCTATTCGGATGTCGCACGTACAGCCTATGCACCAAGCTGGCGGAACAAGGCGGCTTAAGCCGCCTGTCATATTAGGGAGAGAGAGAAATGTCAGACATAATTGCGCTTACGGCGCGGGTAGACCGGCTGGAACATGAACTGGGTATCCAGCAGGATATACACCAGATCCGCCGCGTCCAATATACCTACGGCTACTTTATCGACAAATCGCAATATAATGAAATGGTTGACCTGTTCGCGGAGGACGGTGATGTGTGGTTCCACGGCGGGATTTACAAGGGTAAAGCCGGGGTCCGGCGGCTTTACATCGAGCGATTTCAGGCCCGGTTCACCCAAGGGCATAACGGCCCACGCTATGGCTGGCTGCTCGACCATCCGCAGCTGCAGATGGTGATCGACGTGGCCGATGATCGACAGACAGCCAAGGTCCGCGGTCGATCGATGATGCAGGCGGGGCTTCACGAAACTGCTGAAGGAGAGGCGCGTTCCTGGTGGGAAGGCGGCCTCTATGAAAATGACTATGTCTGCGAAGATGGCGTCTGGAAGATAAAGGCGTTGCGATATTTCCCCTTCTGGCATGGTAGTTTTGCGGATGGCTGGCAGAAAACGCCAATTGATTTCATTCCGATGTCAACAACCTGCTTCCCGGAAGATCCCCTTGGACCCGACGAGCTGATCACACCGTTGCCGCGCCTGTGGCCAGCGACAGATACGGTGGAGTTCCATTATCCGCATCCGGTGACCGGCAAGCCCATCATCTGCGACAACAGCCGGGCGCGCGAAGGTTTCAAGGATTGAGCTGATGGACGTGCTCTGCCGGATCATCGCCGAACGGGCCTGTAAAAAGCTGATCATTGACTATGCTGCGTTGAATGATGCGGACGATTGGGACGCTGTAGCTGCGTTCTATACCGACGACGGCCGGATGAGCCGCCCAACCGCACCGGATGACTTCATCGAAGGGCGGGAGGCGATTCTGGCCGCCTTCAAGGGTCGGCCAGCCCGCACGACGCGCCATATCTGTGCCAATATCCGCGTCACTGTGGAAAGCGAAGATGTGGCCATAGCCATGAGCCAGATCCTGCTTTTTACCGGCGCAGATCAAGCACCGTTGGTTGGCAGCTATGCGGACCGTCTGGTACTGACAGAGAAAGGCTGGCGCTTTGCCGAAAGACGCGGCAGCCTCGATTTCCCGCCCGCATGAGGAACGCCGCATGAGCCCCGCCGCCGCAGAAGTCCGCACGCAGATCACCTACCTGCTCCCGACCAGCCGCATCAACCGCCGCTTCTGGGCGCCGGGCGAGGAATATAACACCGGTGCCTATGCCCCCTATGATGTGACCATACGCAACGCGCGCGTGCAAGCGACGCCGTTCACGCTTGATGCCCACGGTTTCGAACTTGCCCGGCATCCGACCCGCATCACTGACTGGGAAGCCAATTATGGCCGCGACGCGCCCTATGCCGCCGAAGTAGAGAAGATCGCCAAGGCCATGACGGGCGCGGACCTTATCGTACCGATGGGCGGAATGGTGCGCACCTCGGGGCTGACCAGCCCGTCGATGCAGCCGCCCGCCGCCGAAGCACATGTCGATTTCACCACCCGCTCGGCGCAGATGGTGGCCGAGCGCATGTACCGCACAGCCCGGCCGGGTGGCGCGGGGTATGACCGCTTCATCTGCTTCTCGCTCTGGCGTCCGCTCTCACCGCCGCCGCAGGACATGCCGCTCGCATTATGCGAAGGCGGTTCGGTTCGCGACAACGAAGGCACCCACAACACCAAGGTCGATGTCGATGAAATCCCGACCGGCGATGCGCTGTTTGCCGACGTCCCCGGCGAGGAAGACATGGTCGCCGCCACCATCTTCCACCATTCGCCGGATCACCGCTGGTGGTACTTCCCGGACATGACCGACGACGAGGTGATCTTCATCAAGTTCAATGATAGCGACCACAGCAGAGCGTGGCGCGCGCCGCACACCGCCTTTCGCGATACCAGCAGGCCCGATGCCATCGAACGGAAAAGCATCGAGTTTCGCGGTGTCGCTTTTTTCACGAAGGATTGACTGAATGTTTTCCAAGCTCGACAAGCCGCATCTTGAATTCGCTTTCGAATGCCGACTGATGTTCACCCGCGTCTTTACCGTTCCCAATGTCCACAATGGCGGCTTCCGTTCTGCCGTACTGGTGGATGAAGGCACATTTGAGGGACCAAGAATCAGGGGCAAGGCCATCCCTAATTCAGGCGGCGATTATGCGCATTTCCGCGATGACGATACCGCCGTGTTTGATGCCCGTTATCTGCTCGAAGTCGATGATGGCACGATCATCTACATGCAGAACCGGGGCTTTCTTTGGGGCCGTACGCCCGATGCCATGGCACGGCTGCGGGCTTGGGCCTTCGAGGGCGGCGAACCGGTAGCGCATGAGGATTATTACCTGCGCGGGCAACCAACCTTTGAAACACCAAAGGGCAAGCATGACTGGTTGACACGGCATGTGTTTGTCGGCGTGGGCGAACGTAAGCCCGACGGGAATCTGCTACGTTACTATGCGCTGACTTGATCGGACTGAGCCGAAATTCTCCTTCGGCGGACTGCTTGACAGCCAAGACTGGACCCAGCAGTCTGCACTCCATGTTAGAAACGAGCTGGACTATCCCTTCCGCTTCAACCGACATGGCCTTGCGTCAATGGCGTGAATTGTTTGCCCGGCAGCTTTTCGAGCTCGAGATTAATTCAACTGCGCCCGATTTTCACGCAACATTGCGTCAAGGGCAATTGGGTTCGACTGTAGCGACGCGGTTGATCGCCGGTCCACAGGAGGTTCACCGCACAGAGCGTCATATCGCACGTGACAGCAGATCCCCGGCAATGGATCTTGTCGCTGTTCGCAGCGGAACCATGCAATATCGTCAAGGTGGCCGCCAAGGCCAGATTGCCGCAGGCGAAGCCTTGTTGCTTGATCGAACAATGCCCTATCATTTTAACGCAACGGCAAGCTGCTCGCTAACAATGGTGTTCGATCATGCGTGGTTGATGCGGTGGATGCCTGATCCCACCGCTCTTGCCGGCGTGAAGATTGATGGGAATTCCGGCTGGGCGCGCGCTTTGGCAGCGATTTTGGAACAGCTCGATCTGGTGGGCTTTGGTCCCTACGCACTGCCCGGCGGCGTTATCGCGGACCAGATAGGAAGCCTTATATCGCTGGCAGTCGGCAACCCGGCCTGGCGTGAGCCATGCGACAACCGGTTGTTTGGCCGCGTGCAACAGCTGGTTAAGGATCGGGCACATGAGCATGATCTTTGCGCAGATGCGGCGGCACGCGAATTGGGGGTGTCAACGCGAACGCTGTATTTGGCTTGCGCAAAAGCTCAGGCTAGTTTTGGCAACATCCTGATAACCGAACGGTTGGAACGCGCCAAGGCGATGCTGGCGGACAAGCGGCTGAACACTGTTTCGATATACGAAATCGCATTTCGTTCGGGCTTTGTTGAACCGAGCCATTTTTCTCGCCGCTTCAGGCAGCATTTTGGCTGTCCTCCAGGTCGCATGCGTCACCAGTTGCACAACTGAGCAAGAGTTTTGCACCCATGGGCATTTCACTGTCCGCATGGCAGATGCTATTGTCAGGCTGAAAACGCGGTCACCAAGACCCTGACAAAGGAGAGGTTTAATGTCGCAGGCGGACAGTGAAATGCCCACGTTTGACGTGAGCACAGCAATCGAGCAGCTGCGTAATGTTCTCGGCCCCGAAGGGCTATTGACCGAACCGAGTGCAGTTTCCGAATTCCGCGATCCCTTCGCGCCGCCGGACGGGGACTGGTATGAGCCTTCGGCGGTTTTGATGCCGTCCTCGGTAGAGGAAGTTCAGGCCATATTGCGTGTCGCCAATGAACATCGGGTACCCGTGTGGACCAGTTCGCAGGGACGCAACAACGGCTATGGCGGAGCCGCGCCGCGTTTGTCCGGATCGCTGGTTCTCAGTTTGCGGCGGATGAACCGGGTGCTGGAAGTGGACGAGGAATCCGCCTGTGCATTGATCGAACCGGGCGTCCGCTTCTTTGATCTTTATGATCATCTCCGGTCAACCGGCTCAAAACTCTGGATGTCGGTTCCCGACCTTGGCTGGGGCAGCGTTGTCGGCAACACGCTCGATCATGGCATGGGTTACACGCCCTATGGCGATCATGTTGCCAGCCAGTGTGGTATGGAAGTCGTGCTTCCCAATGGCGATGTCCTGCGCACCGGCATGGGCGGCATGAGCAATTCAAAGGCGTGGCAGGTCTATAAACGCGGTTGCGGGCCCAGCCCGGACGGCCTGTTCATGCAATCAAATTATGGCGTGGTGACCAAGATGGGGGTCTGGTTGATGCCACCGCCCGAATGCTACATGCCCGGCTGGCTGACTTTACGCAAAGACAGCGATCTTGAATTGCTGCTGGAGCGCCTCCGCCCGTTGATGATGGATGGCACCATCCCCAACCAGCCGATGATCATCAACGCGGTCTGCGGCATTTCGGCATTCACCCGGCGCGAAGCCTGGTACACCGGCGAAGGCCCCATCCCTGGAGAGATAATCGACAATATTGCCAGTCAGCCGGGCCTTGGCCACTGGGTGATGCGCTTTGCACTTTACGGCGATGAAAAGATTGTCGAGCGCCAGCGCGAAATCGTTCAGGATGCATTTGGCACGATTCCGGGAGCCGAAGTTAGCTTTTCCAAATATGATGGCAGGAACCTGCCGGAACTGGAGAACCCCCACGAACGGGTGCAGGCGGGCATTCCCAGCATGGCGTTGGACCAGATGACCCGCTGGTATGGTGGCGAAAACGGGGGCCATATCGGTTTTTCCTGTGCCGCGCCGATCACGGGACGCGATGGTACCGCGATGCGCGATCTGGTGCGCAACCGTCTTCATACCGCCGGGCTTGATTATAGCGGTGTCATCATCGTCAGCAAACGCAGCATGATCCATGTCGGGCTGGTCGTTTTCGATACCGAAAATGCTGCGCAGACAGAGGCCGCCTATGCCGCTTGCCGGTCAATGGTCGAACCGGCGGCAAAGCTGGGCTACGGCGAATATCGCTCTCACCTCGATTTCATGGATCTGGTTGCCGACCAATATGATTTCAACAATCATGCCCAGCGTAGATTCAACGAAACGATCAAAGATGCGCTAGACCCCAATGGCATATTGTCACCGGGCAAACAGGGCATCTGGCCAAAGGTTTATCGGAGTGACAAAGCAGTCTGAAATTGGCAAAGTCAACACAGTAGGGAGAGAGCAGTTTGGCGGACTTGGGGGCATATTTGCACCGCATCGGCTTGCGGGAAACGCCCTCGCCCTCCGTGGCAGGGGTGACGGCGATCCAGCGCGCGCAGCGACTGGCTATCCCGTTCGAAAATCTGGATGTCCGGCTGGGCCGCGCCATCTCCCTCGAACCAGATGCCATATTCGAAAAGCTCGTTACGCGTCGCAGGGGCGGATATTGTTTCGAGCAGAATAATCTGCTTGGTTGGGCGCTGGCCGCAGTTGGAATTCAATCCAGGCCCCTTCTCGCGCGGGTATGGCTGAACGCCAGCGACGTCCCGCCACAAACCCACATGCTGCTGCTCGCGACAATCGACCACGAAGACTGGATCGTGGATGCCGGGTTCGGCGGCAGCTATTGCCCGCCGATGCGGATACTTGATGGCGAAACGGTGATCGGGCCAGACGGGGTCACTCACCGGCTTGTCGCACATGGCGACTATGGATGGATGCTCGAACGCCGCAGCAAGGACCATTTTGTCCAACAGTTCAGCTTTACCTTGGACAAGGCCGTGGCAGCCGACATCGCCATGTCCAATCACTGGACATCGACCGCGCCGACCTCCCGATTTGTGCAGGATATTATAGCCAGCATGATCACCGCGGACGGCTTGGTGTCGTTGCAGAACCGCACTCTCACCCTATCCGGGGGTCACGATAATGTTGTCGAGATCCAAACCACCAAGGAATTTGCCCACATCCTGGAGACTTTTTTCGATATCGCCCTGCCTATGGCGGACATCCTCATACTGGAACTGTTTGATTGAGCCGATTCCCGACGCGAGGAACGATGCCGTCGTCATATCAGAATTAGTGATTGCTTATATCCGCGAAACAAATACAATTTCACTTGCACCCCAGCCCTCTCTAGTTGGTTGATTGCCAAAATTCGAATGAGCACTGCGCCCGTCCGGGACGCAGATTCTTATCAAATGGCCAGGGAGAGTGATGATGGCATATAAAAGCAACGGTTCTTCACGTAATATTCTTCTGTGCACTGTGTCCGCGCTGGTGGCGCTTGGCGCAGTCGCACCGGCATGGGCTCAAGAAGCAGAGCCAACGGATTCCGACGAGATCGTGGTGACGGCTCAAAAGCGCTCACAGGCGCTTTCGGATGTTTCGCTTTCTGTGACTGCCGTTGGTGCCGAAAAGCTCGCCAGTAGCGGGATTGGAAACATCGAAGGTCTGCAAAATATGGTGCCAACCATCAGCTTTGGCAACGACTTCAACTTTGCCAAACTGTTCATTCGCGGCATCGGTCTTTCGAGTTCGCTGCCGGGTGTAGACCCGTCGGTGGCTTTGCATGTCGATGGTGCTGTTGTTTCGTTGGCGCAGGCCCAGCTTGGATCGATGTTCGACCTGGAGCGCGTTGAAGTTCTGCGCGGCCCGCAGGGAACGCTCTACGGTCGCAATGCCACCGGCGGCGCGGTCAACCTGATTACGGCAAAACCCTCCGCCACCACAGAAGGCTATGTCCGGATAACGCTTGGCGGCGACGACCTGAATCTGGTGACTGAGGCGGCGGTTGGCGGGCCAATAATTGACGGTGTACGCGGCCGGATTGCATTCCGGGCGGTCAAG
>JANOHL010000007.1:0-2854 GCA_031406495.1 Sphingomonadales bacterium
CAGTAGCGAAGAATTCCTGCCTCGACCGCCGCGTCATGTTCGCCCTGCGGCATATCGATCTCGTTCAGACAGGTGCCTGTCGCCAGGATAAGCGATCGCGATTGCCAGCTTTGGCCATCGCCCGAAGCCAACTCGAAAATCCCTCTGTTGTGTGTTGCGGTGGTGATTTCGGCCTCTTCGAATGCCGCGCCGAACTCCGCCGCATGGGTGGTCATTCGGTCGATCAACTCGATGCCCGAGACGCCATTGGGAAAACCGGGAGCATTGTGCGTTTTCGGGATTTTGAGCGCCCGCGCCCTGCCATCGTGAAGGACCAGGGTCTGGCGACGGAAGCGCGCCATATACAGCGCCGCCGTCAGCCCCGCCGGTCCGGCGCCGACGATGATGCAATCCCAGTATTTCATGCAATCGGCCCTCGGGCGTCACGCCGCGCGACAGCCGCTTGCAAAACCTTCCGCAAACGGCAAAGTTCCGCTCTATAGCCGGAACTCTTGTGCAGGAATTGAATGATAACTCACCAAACACTACAGATTGACATTGTTGTCAAATTTAACTACAAACAACTATGTCCCGCCTAACGTTCCGCACTATCTCATGGATCAAGGCAGCGCGAAAGGATTTGGAGGCTTTCCCGGCGCGTGCAATCGACCGGGCGCTCGATGCTCTGACGATAGTTGCGGACGGCGGGACACCCGACATCGCCAAGCCGCTGGCAGGCCTAGGTGTCGGCGTCTGGGAATTGGCGATCAAGGAGCGCGGCGACGCCTATCGCATCGTTTACGCGCTGCAAATGGGTGATGATATCTGGGTGGTCCATGCCTTCCAGAAGAAATCGACCAAGGGAATTTCGACGCCGCGCCACGAAATCGACCTCGTGCGCGAACGTATCAAACGGTTGAAGGAGATGCTCGATGGCTGATAAAATGGAAGACCTCGAACTGGTGCGCGGCTCCGGCAATGTCTTTGCCGACTTTGGCGCTCCCGATGCAAGCTTGCGCCAGTTTCGCGCCGTTCTTGCCGCCGAAATCGTCAAGACGCTTGATGCCGAGCGACTGACGGTGCGCGACGCCGAAGCGCGCACCGGCATTGCAGCGGCAGACTTCTCGCGCATCCGTCAGGTCAGGCTCGACCGTTTCACCATCGACCGGCTAATGCGGATTCTCGACCGGCTCAATCGCGATGTGCGCGTGAAGGTTTCGGTATCTTGTCGCGGCGAAGGACGACCGCAGCTAGCGGCCTAATTTGAACATCTTTGCTTTAGGGGTGGGTCGATTGTCATCGTGAATGCTGGAAGAGCATGGACCTTGTGAAGGGAAAATTAGCGGCGAGCACTATATTTCCCACGCTCTGTTGAAACAGCTTGGACCCAGCAAGGCGGTTCACATCTCCGGTACACCGTGGAGTGGCTCGACGCCTATCAAAGTCGGCAAGTCTGCCCTGACCGCCAACATTCTTTGCCAGAAACACAACGCGTCGCTCTCGAATCTCGATTCACTGGCATCGCGGCTGCTCAAGGCTCTGCAAACAGCTCAATTGCAACTCAAACAGGGAACTAAGACTTCGCCGACACATACTTTCATTGGCCCTAACTTTGAGCGTTGGCTGTTGAAAGTTGGCTACATGATGTGGGCAAGCGGCAACCTTGCCAATCAAAGTTCACGAATACCTAGTTTACCACCAAAGAACTGGAACGGAATTTTGACAGGCAAGGACGATTTTCCTGATTTCTGGGGTCTTTATGTGGAACCGCCCGAACGGCCATTTGTAACCGCTGCTGACGAATTTGAAGTCGTTCCATTGTCAGCATCGGATGGGTCGGGAATTAAGGCTATCCGATTTCAGCTTGCGCGGATTCCATTTACTTTAGTGATGGGAAAGCCAGATCAACCGGGTTCGTTTGGCATGCGCCGTCCGCGCGCGGTGGTACTCCAAAACGAATTCGCTCGGCATACTCTCCGATTGACTTGGCCCGCTGGGAACACAAGCGAACCAATCATCTACACTCGTTTAGGTGATGCTGCTGAGTAGTTTGGAAAAATTGGTCGGGACGACAGGATTCGAACCTGCGACCCCCACACCCCCAGTGTGATGCGCTACCAGGCTGCGCTACGTCCCGACCGGAGCAGCGCCTATATGAGCGCTCCGGCTATATTGCAAGCGACCGATTTCTCCCCTCCCGCTTGCGGGAGGGGAATTGGCGCTTAAACATTGCGTCGGCCACCCTGCGGTGATAATCGCGCCCGATTGTTTGAAGGGACCGGCAGAAACGCGGTGTTCCCATAAAGATGTCGCAAGGAATATCGCATGGATTCGCTTATGATTTTGGCTGCTGCTGGCGGGGCTGGGGCCTCGTCCTTTTTCGTGCAGATATTCCCGCTGCTGCTGATTTTCGTCGTGTTCTATTTCTTCCTCATCCGCCCGCAGCAAAAGCGCGCCAAGGAGCATGAAGCGAAGATCAGTTCGGTTCAGAAAAACGACGAAGTCGTAACCGGCGGCGGCTTGATGGGCAAAGTGACCAAGGTCGCCGACGATTATGTCGAGGTCGAAATTGCCCCCAATGTCCGCGTGAAAGCGGTCAAGGCGACGCTCACCAACGTGCAATCGCGCAGCGTAAAACCTGCCAACGACTAATCAATGGGGTTGAATGCCGCGTTGGCCGACCCCAAATCCCGTCCTTCTGATCAAGTCCGGACCCATTTATGCTAGATTTCCCCCGTTGGCGCGTTTGGATGCTCAACATCATCTTGTTGACCGGCGTACTGTTCGCGTTGCCGAGCGTCTTGCCGACCAATATTCGCGCGCAGGTTGCGCAATATTTGCCGGTTCCGACAATCAATCTCGGGCTCGATCTGGC
>JANOHL010000020.1:0-31085 GCA_031406495.1 Sphingomonadales bacterium
TTACGGGTTGCTCACCTCCACCGTTACAAAGCTATCCATCACCCGCTTCCGCCCGGCCTGTTCAAAATCGATCTCAAGCTTGTTGCCTTCGATTTCGGCGATTTCGCCGTAGCCGAATTTTTGGTGGAAGACGCGCTGGCCGACTGACAAATCCCCCCGCCCTTTGTTGCCTAAACTCACCGCACTCCGCCCGGTTTCCGCGACCCTTTGCGGCGTTGCGTTAAACCCTCCCGACGTCGCGGCGCGTTGCCAGCCGGGGCCGCGTTGGCCTGCGCGCGTCGCGTTGGCGGCGGCTAGGTGCGCGAAGGGGTCTTCGCGTTCGCTCCAGTTGGCGCGCCACAGGCTGGCGCCGCCGGTCATCGTTTGCTCGGCGTCGATATGGTCCTCTGGCAATTCGGTGATGAAGCGGCTGGGGATGCTTGACGTCCATTGCCCGTAAATCCGCCGGTTCGCGGCGTGGATGATGATGCAGCGGCGCTTTGCCCTTGTGATCGCGACATAGGCCAGACGGCGTTCTTCTTCGAGGCTCGCCAGCCCACCTTCGTCGAGCGCGCGTTGGCTGGGGAATACGCCGTCCTCCCACCCGACGAGGAACACATTGTCGAATTCGAGGCCCTTGGCGGCGTGGATGGTCATGATCGTGACGCTTGCGTCGCTGTTGCCGCTATCCTTGTCCATGACGAGGCTGACATGCTCCAGAAATTCGCCGAGCGTTTCATATTCCTCCATCGCGCGCGCGAGTTCGTTGAGGTTTTCGAGGCGTCCGGCGGCTTCGACGCTGCGTTCGGTTTGCAACACGGCGGTGTAGGTGGATTCGTCGAGGATCAGCCGCGTCAGGTCAGCCGGGGTCAGCCGCGATGCCTCGTCACGCCAGCGCGCGATATCGACCACCAGATCGGCCAGCGACTTGCGCGCCTTGCCGGTCAGCTCGTCGGTGCCGACCAATCGGGCGGCGGCGACTGAAAGCGGCGAGCGGTCGGCCCGCGCGACGATGTGGATTTTTTCCACAGCCTTATCCCCAATCCCGCGCTTCGGCACATTGACGATGCGTTCGAAGGCGAGGTCGTCGGCGGGCTGGTTGACGACGCGCAAGTAAGCGATGGCGTCGCGGATTTCGGCGCGTTCGTAGAAACGAAAACCGCCGATAATCTTGTAGTTAAGACCGATTTGTATGAAACGGTCTTCAAATTCGCGGGTCTGGAACTGCGCGCGGACGAGGATGACGACGCTGTTCAGGCTCTCGCCCTTATATTGCAGGCTCTCGATTTCCTCGCCAACGCGGCGTGCCTCCTCCGGCCCGTCCCACACGCCGATGACGCGGACCTTTTCGCCCTCGTCGATCTCGGTCCATAACGTCTTGCCGAGGCGGCTGCTGTTCGCATCGATCAGTCCCGATGCGGCGGCCAGGATATGCGGCGTGGAGCGGTAATTCTGCTCAAGCTTGATGATCTTCGCACCGGGAAAATCCTTCTCGAAGCGCAGAATATTGGCGACCTCGGCACCGCGCCATGAATAGATCGACTGGTCATCATCGCCGACACACGCGATATTCTTACGCTTTTGGGCGAGCAGACGCAGCCACAGATACTGGACGGCGTTGGTGTCCTGATATTCGTCGACGAGAATATATTTGAACTGCTGCTGATATTTCTCAAGCACGTCGCGGTTTTTGCGCAGCAGCGTCAGGCTGTGCAGCAGCAGGTCGCCGAAATCGCAGGCGTTGAGCGCGAGCAGGCGCGTCTGATAGATGCGGTACAGATGCTGGCCCTTGCCGTTCGCGTACGCCTCATTATCGGCGGCATCGAGGTCGGCGGGGGTCTTGCCCGCATTCTTCCACTTGTCGATCAGCCCAGCGAGCTGTTTCGCCGGAAAGCGTTTGTCGTCGATATCCTCCGACTGGATGAGCTGTTTCAAGAGCCGCAACTGGTCATCGACGTCGATGATCGTGAAATTGCTCTGCAGGCCCATCAGTTCGGCATGACGGCGCAGCATTTTCGCGCCAATCGAGTGGAATGTACCGAGCCAGGGCATCCCTTCGACCGCTTCTCCGACCATCGCGCCGATCCGCTCGCGCATCTCGCGCGCGGCCTTGTTGGTGAAGGTGACGGCGAGGATTTCCGACGGCCAGGCCAGGCGCGTGTAAAGGATTTGCGCCATCCGCGCGGTCAGCGCCGCGGTCTTGCCGGTGCCAGCGCCTGCAAGCAGCAGCACCGGGCCTTCGGTGGTCAGCACAGCCTCACGCTGCGGCGGGTTTAGGCCGCGCAGCCATGGCGGTTCATTCTGGACTTGCGTGTCAGGCATCGTGAACAGTTAGGGAACGGTGCGGCGAACCGCAAGCTGCGTTCGTCCAGCTGCGGGAACTATCGAGTGACTGGCGCATTAACCCTCCGCATAGGAGAAGAAAATGCGTACCAAATTGCTTATTGGCGCACTCGCCTTCGGTCTGGTGATCACCGACCCCGCGATATGTGCCCAAACCGCACCACCTCCGCCCGACGGGTCGCAACCAGTGCCGGGCGCACCGGAGGATCCGGTTAATCCTAACCCGATGCCGGATCCTTCCAATCCTATGCCGCCAGTGACCGAGCCGCTGCCACCCGAAATGCCGATGCCACCCGCTCCGGTGGTTATCGACCGGTCATTGCCGCCCGGACCGCCGGCGACCCCGCCTTCTGCTGCAGCAAATGTCGCGGTAAGCGGTTCAACGACCACCGCAATGATGACGCCGCAACCGGCGACCAAGGAATATCCGCCTTGCAGCAGAACGGTGCAGGATAATTGCCGTAATCCCGGCGAGGGACCGAAGGCGGCTAAGAAACCCCGCTAAACGCTGCGCCGGGCGAATAATCGCCCATCGATTGCTATCAGGCCGAGTGCAATGAGAGTGGCACCCGCAATCTCCTTTAGTTCGACCGTCTCTCCCAGCGCGACCACGCCCAGGATAATCGCAACCACCGGCATGATAAATGCGACGAGCATCGCGTTCGACGCGCCCGCGCGGTCGATCAGGCGGAAATAGAAGAAATAGGCAATGGCGGTTGACGGGATGGCGAGCCCTATCGCCCCCGCCCATGCATCCCAACCGGGGTTGGCAAGCGTCCATGGCTGGTCGACGACAAGCGCGACCGGCAGCATGAGGATCGCAGCAGTAATCACTTGGCCCGTTGCGACGACCATCGGCGACATTGTCGATTGCGAGAGGGTTCGACCGTAGATGGCGGCGAACGCGTAGCTGAGCGTCGCGGTCAGGCAAGCGAGTTGTGCCAACACGCTGCCCGTCATTCCGCCCAGCGCCTCTGTGCCGACCATCACAATGATGCCTGCCATGCCGAGCAACACGCCAATAATGCGGGCAGCCGTGGCTTTTTCATCGCGGGTAAGGAAATGTGCGGTGACCACGCCCCATAATGGCGTAGTGGCGTTCAGCACTGAAGCCAGTCCGCTATCAATCTGCGTCTGGCCCCAAAAGAACAGGATAAACGGCAGCGCGGCGTTGATCGCGCCGAGGACGAACAGTTGCCGCCAGCTTTTGGCGTCGGTCGGCAGTTTTAACTTGAGGAACCAGAGCGCCAGCAACATCGGCGGCACCGCCATCGTCATTCGCAGCAACACCAAAGTGTTCGGCGGGAATCCACGCAGGCCCAGTTCTATCAGGAAAAACGCACCGCCCCACAGCAGCGAGAGCAGCAGGATGATGCCCCAATCGGCGGTGGACATTTTGGGTGTTGACATGTGTTGGGCCTAAACAGAGCGGTGACTGTGAACAAGGGTTTATCTTTGTCCTATGACAGTGATAAGCCTGATGAATTGAATGAGGGAATGCCATGCTAAATGCGATGTCCAAAGCGTTCATTGCCGGTGCAGTGATGATGATTCCGACACAAAGCCTGACTGCGAAATCGGTGGCAAACGCCTTGGACGTGGAGGTCCGCGAAGGTATGGAGCGCACGCAAACGCAAGGCTTAGCCGTTGCCATTATTGAAAATGGCACGGTGAAGCTTGTCAAAACCTGGGGGCGTCGCAACGCCAAAAGCGAGCCACTAACACCCGATACTGTGATGTACGGCGCGTCGATTACCAAGATGATGTTCGGTTATTTGGTCGCGCAGCTCGCAGAGGAAGGGAAAATTGATCTCGATACTTCCATTGCAAAATATCTAGCCAAACCGCTGCCCGAATATGTTGATGCTGAGGACAAATATGCGCCGTGGCACCATTTGGCGGGTGACGAACGCTGGCGCAAACTCACGCCGCGTATATTGCTCAACCACGGATCGGGTTTTGCCAATTTCTACTGGCTCAACCCCGATGAGCGGCTGAAATTCCATTTCGATCCCGGCACACGCTACGGCTATTCGGGCGATGGTATAATGCTGATGCAATTTGTGCTGGAGGAGGGCCTCGGTCTTGATGTCGAGGCGGAAATGCAGCGTCGATTCTTTAGGCCACTAAAAATGCAGAATACTAGCCTTGTCTGGCAGCCGCATTTTGCCAGCAACCTTGCTGACGGATGGCAGGCGGATGGGGCGATCGAACCACATGACGAACGCAGCAAGGTGCGGGCTGCGGGGTCAATGGATACGTCGGTGGCTGATCTGGCAAAGCTGACTGCTGCCTATGTGCGCGGCGATGGCTTATCCAAAAAAGCGCGGGCCGCCATGGTCGCGCCGCAATTGCCGATACGAACACAATCGCAGTTTCCGAGCCTTCGTCCCGAGGTAAACCCTGCGCCTTTTCCCGATTTCTCGGCGGCATTGGGGGTTGTGACCTTCAACGGACCGCAGGGCCCGGGTTTTCAGAAAGGCGGGCATAATGACAGCACCGGCAATACTTTAGTCTGTCTTGAAAAAGGCAAACGATGTGTATTGATCCTGTCGAACGATGTGCGGTCAGAATCGCTTTTCCCCGGGATAGTAAAGTCGGTGCTTGGTACAACCGGAATGCCTTGGGCGTGGGAACATGGCGATCTGCCGTGGGCTAAGGAATAACCTACTCGGGGCGCAATAAGGTAATCCGCGCCTTGCCGATATTGCGGACGGTGTCGACGGTGAAGCCTTTGACGTCGATATCTTCCTTGTTGCTTGTCTCGATGCTGATCCACGCAGAGGCTGCGAACCAGCCAAGGCGGCCCAATTTGTCGAGTGCAACCGAGCCTGCGCCGCTCGCATAGGGCGGGTCCATCAGGATGACGTCGAACGGTTTGATGGCGGAACCGAGCGATAGGACCGATGAGCGGCGTACGTCGGATTGTGCCGTTGCGCCCAGCTTGGCAATATTGGTTTCCAGCGCCTTGAGCGCAGCAGCGTCATGCTCGACGAACGTGCAGGTAGCCGCACCGCGTGACAATGCCTCCAGCCCTAAAGCGCCGGAGCCTGCAAACAGGTCGAGCACCGCCAGTTCCTCGAACGAACCCAGACGGCTGGCCAGCATCGAAAACAGCGTCTCGCGGGTGCGGTCTGCGGTAGGTCGGGTGGTGTCGCCTTTAGGCGCGACCAAGGGGCGGGAGCGCCAGCTTCCAGAAATAATCCGCATTATTTCAAAGTCTTTCGAAACTCGATCAGGTCCACCTTCCGCACTTCGCCAACGGTGCCGGGAGCCATGTCACCCAGCACAAAGGGGCCGTAGCGCGTGCGGATCAGGCGGCTTACTTCGAGGCCGAGATGCTCCAACACGCGCCGAACTTCGCGGTTCTTGCCTTCGGTTAGCGTCATTTCGACCCAGCCATTGCGACCGGTGCGGCGTTCCAGATTGGCGTCGATCTTGCCATATTGCACCCCGTCGATCTCAATGCCGTGGATCAGTTCTTCGAGCTGGTCTTGGCTGACTTCGCCAAAACAACGCGCGCGGTAAGAGCGTTCGACGCCGGTCGAGGGCAGCTCCATCTGCCGCTTGAACTCACCGTCGTTGGTGAGCAGCAACAGGCCCTCGGTATTGAGATCGAGCCGCCCGATCGGCATCAGCCGCGGCAGGTCTTTGGGCAGGACATCGTAAATCGTCTTGCGCCCGCTGAAATCGCGTTCAGCGGTCAAACAGCCTTCGGGTTTGTGGAACAGATAGAGCTGCGTCGGCGCGGGCTGGCCGACCGCTTTGCCGTCCACCGCCACGCCGTGCAGCGACTTGAGCAAGGTAGCAGGCGTCTCGATCTTCTCGCCATTCAGCGTAATCCGACCATCGGCAATCATCCGCTCAATCTCGCGACGCGAAGCCACACCGGCACGTGCGAGCAGCTTGGCGATACGCTCTTCGCCATCGGCGCGTTCAAGCGCGCCCTTCGATGGCGCGGCATTGGGGCGTGGTTTGCGGACGGGTTTTGTGTCCCAGCGCAGTTTGACGGGTTTGGCCGGACGGGCCGGAGCGCGGGACGATGGTGGACGTGAGGGAGGTTGAGCCATGCGCGCGCCTTTGCCCTAGTCGGCCACAAAAGTCACGCTGCTGTTATAGCCATTTGCCATTCAGAAAAATGCCGTTAGTCAGTTGGACATAAAGTTCCGGGAGGGCCGCATGTCAGTCGATTTAACGCGCTTTATCATTTTTATCGCAATTCTTGGCGGTGTCGCGGTGGTCGCGATGACCAGCAAGACATTCCGCCCCTATCTGCGCAAAAACCCGGCGATCGCCTTCCTCCTCGGCATTTCGAGCGGCTTTCCACTGACGCTGCTGATCGCGACGATGACTTTCTGGCTGGCAAGGGTCGGCATCGATACCGCCACCATCGGCTTCATGGTCGCGCTCGGCATTCCCTATACGATCAAGTTCCTGTGGGCGCCGTTGGTCGACAAATTGCCATTGCCGTTCCTCACCAAGACCTTCGGCCAGCGACGCGGGTGGCTGTTCTTCATTCAGGCATTGCTGTTTTTCTCGATCTGGCAATTGGGCGCGAGCAACCCGCAACAGGGCGACATGGGCCTCTTCGCGATCTGGGCGCTGATTACCGCCTTCCTGTCGGCAACGCAGGATATCGTCATCGACGCCTACCGCATCGAAATCCTCGAAGAGGACGAATTCGCGCATGGTACCGCGACCAACCAGTTCGGCTATCGCACCGGTAACCTAATCGCGGGGGCAGGGACCATTTATTTTGCTTCGCAGGAGGGCTTGGGGCTTGGCTGGGCGACGGCTTATGGCCTGACTGCCTTTTGCATCATTCCAGCGATCATTGGCGCGCTCTGGGCGGGGCCGGGCAAGTTTGTCGACCGTTATTCGCATGTCGCGGGCAAAACACCGGGACAGTGGCTGACCGAGGCGGTGGTCAACCCGTTCCGCGAGTTCCTGACGCGGCACGGGGCGTTTATTATCCTGGGCTTCGTGCTGGTCTACAAGGTCGGCGACGCGATGGGGCAGGCGATGCTCAGCCCGATGATCGTCGATCTGGGCTTTTCGGACACCGATTATATCACCGCTAACAAGCTATGGGGTTTCGGTGCGCTGATCGTGGGTTCGGCCTTGGGTGCACCGTTCATATTGTGGCTCGGCATGGGGCGGGCGTTGCTGATTAGCGGCCTGATGATGATGTTTTCCAACGTCATGTTCATGATCCTCGCCGCGACGGGCAATGATTACTGGATGATGGTAGCCGCGATCTGTACCGAGAATTTGACCAGCGGCATCGGGCTGACGGTGTTCACCACTTATCTGTCGGGGCTGTCGAGCATCGCCTATACCGCGACGCAATTTGCTTTGCTGTCGTCTTTTGCGGGCGTTGGCCGCACATTCATGGCGGGGCCAGCGGGGATCGTCGCCGAGAAAATCGGCTGGGTCGGTTTCTGGGGCTTTACCGTCGCCGCCGCAATTCCGGGGATGATCCTGCTCTGGGTGTTGTGGAGCAAAGGTTATGTCGTCCAAGGCATCAGGCAAACCGAGGCCGTGGATGAAAAAGCGCTCAAAGAGCCCGTCGGTCCACTCCGGATATTAGGCTTTTTGTTGGTTGTAGCGGGGCTTATCGGGCTGCTGCTATCGGGGCCGCTTGAACTTTCGGCCAATTTGACTTGGATTGCAGCGGGTGTGCTTCTTGCCGGTAGTCTGCTGGCTTGGAAGGGGCAGTCGTCGCCGAAGCCGACGGTTTAGCGCATCGGTTTTCAGCCGCTGCAAGGTGCAAAGGAAGATAAGACGCGAAGGAACTCGCCTCCAATTTTCTTCTTCGCGCCTTATGTTCCTTCGCGCCTTGCAAGTCCGAAGGGCTTGCGCAAATCTAGTCTGGCACTTGCCCATTGGCGCGCAAAACGTCGCCTGCAAGATAAAGTGTGCCGCAGATGAGGACATTGGTCGGCTGCCCGATGGCCGCAAGCCGTTCCAGCGCAACCTGCACATTTGCGACCGGATCGGCAAATGCGGTGCCAAGCTGGTCGCGTGCTAACCCGGATAGCTCCTTCGGATCGTGATGCTCATGGCCGGGCACGGGCACGGCATGGAGCGAAGCAATCTTGTGCGCGAAGGGCCCAAGGAAACCGAGCGCATCTTTGTTCTTCAACATGCCGATAATGACATGCACCGGCGGGCCGCTTTCCAATGTCTTGGCAATCGCCGCACCGCCGTCGGGGTTATGGCCGCCGTCTAGCCAAACGGAGGAGCCGTCCGGTAGAAAATCGGTGAGCGGACCTTTGCCCAATAACTGCATCCGTGCGGGCCAGCGGGTCCATTCCATTGCGGCTGATAACGCGGCTTCGGGGACATTGATGGCGTTCTGGTGGCGCAGCATCGCGATGGCGAGCGCGGCGTTGTCGGCCTGATGCGCGCCTGTCATGCGGGGTAGGGGGAGGCTGAGTTTGCCTCGCTTGTCACGGTAATGCAGGCGACCTTCATATGTGACCGCGTCCCACGCTTCGCCGCGGTCGAGCAAAATTGCACCTGCCGCCATCGCCTGCTTTGCAATCTCCACGAGCATGGACGGCGCATATTTTTGGCAGACCAATGGCGCACCGGATTTGGCGATGCCTGCCTTTTCAAACGCGATGCGATCTAGCGGGTCTGGCGGTGTGCCTTCCTCCGGCGCTAGCAAAAACCCTTCATGATCGATGCCGAGCGAGGCGATACCGCAAATGGCGGGGGCCGCAATGACGTTTGTCGCGTCGAGCCTGCCGCCCAGACCAACTTCGACGATGCACGCATCTGCCGGGGTGCGTGCAAAGGCAAGGAAAGCAACGGCGGTGGTAACTTCGAAAAAGCTCGCCTCCAGCCCTTCGGCATGGTCCAAAACTTCTGAGAGCAGGGCCGATAACGTCACATCGTCGATAAGCTTACCTGCGACCCTGATCCGCTCGTTAAATCGCACGAGATGCGGACTGGAATAGACATGAGCGGTCAGCCCTGCCGCCTCAACGCTTGCCCGCAGGAACGCGCACGTCGAACCTTTGCCATTGGTGCCCGAAACATGGAAAACCGGCGGCAGATTATGATGCGGATTGCCGAGCCGTTCCAACAACGCCGCAATCCGCTCCAACCCCAAAACATCCCGGCCCGGCGACAGCATGGTCAGCCGGTCGAGTTGGGCTTGTACGGCAGGGTCTGATGAAATTGCGTGGTCGGGCATCGAACTCAACGCCTCAATACAATACTACGTCACCCTGAACTTGTTTCAGGGTCCATCGTGCCACAAAAACCGTCGGTCTAGGCTGATAAATGGACCCTGAAACGAGTTCAGGGTGACGGTGAGGGTATGACAACGCGCGGCCCTCAAGCCGCCTTCTTGGCTGGCGCCAGATAGGCAATCAGCTTCGACAAAGTCTCGCGCAGTTCATGCCGGTGGGTCACCATGTCGATCATGCCATGTTCGAGCAGATATTCAGAAGTTTGGAACCCTTCCGGAAGTTTTTCGCGGATTGTCTGTTCGATCACGCGGCGTCCGGTGAACGCCAGCGTTGCACCTGGCTCGGCAATATGAATATCACCGAGCAATGCGTAGCTGGCCATGACGCCTCCTGAAGTTGGGTCGGTCAGCACCACAATATAGGGTAAGCCAGCATCCTTCAGCATCGACAGGCCGACTGTCATGCGCGGCATCTGCATCAGCGACAATATCCCCTCCTGCATCCGCGCGCCGCCCGAAGCTGTGAAGATAATATAAGGGCACTTTGACTTGATTGCGCATTTGACCGCGTCGATGAAGGCCTCGCCCACCGCCATGCCCATCGACCCGCCCATGAACGCGAAATCCTGCACACTGACGACGGCGGTTTGGTCGTCGATTTCGCCCAGCGCGCTCATCATCGCGTCGGGTTCTCCAGTCGCGAGACGCGCGGCCTTAATGCGGTCGACATATTTCTTGGTGTCTTTGAATTTCAGCGGGTCTTCGCCGACGACGGGCGGGGTTAGCACTTCGTAGCTGTCGTCATCGAACAAAGCGGCAAAGCGTTCGGCTGGGCCGATGCGACCATGATGGTCGCATTTCGGGCAGACCGACTCGTTTTCCTCGAATTCCTTGAGGAAGATCATCGCGTGGCAGCCCTTGCATTTGTGCCACAGGGTTTCCGACGTCTCGCGCTTGGCGATGAAGGGAATGGCGTTGCGGACGCGGGTGACCCAGTTCATATTTTTACCTTCCAGACGGACAGATTATTCCTGCCCAAAGCATATTGCTAGATGTGGTGGTTGTTTTAGTTTGTTTAACGCAAAGGACGCAAAGATTTTCAAGAGGGCAGAGCGGCGACTTCCCGTCAGCCTCCAAAAACCACATCTTCATAATCTTTGCGTCCTTTGCGTTGAATATCTTCTGCTAAGACCTAGCCGCAACAATAGCCGCTTTCAGCGAAGCCACATATTCGCGAAGGGGGCCAGCGGCGTTGGGGCCGTGTCCGGCGACCAGTTCGACGAGTGCCGAACCTACCACCACGCCATCGGCAACCCGCGCGATGTTGGCGGCTTGTTCGGGGGTGCGCACGCCAAAGCCGACTGCAACGGGCAGGTCGGTATGCGATTTCAGGCGGGCAACGGCATCGTCGATGCTGGTTTGCGCCGCCTGTTGCAGGCCAGTTATCCCGGCGACGCTCACATAATACAGAAAGCCCGATGCGCCGTCGAGGACGGCGGGCAGGCGCGCAGCGTCAGTGGTGGGGGTGGCCAGGCGGATGAGGTCGATGCCTGCGTCGCGCAAGAGCGGGCCGAGCTCAGCATCCTCCTCGGGCGGGATATCGACGCAGATGACGCCGTCGACGCCTGCCTTGTTGCATTCGGACGCAAACCACTCGGCTCCGCGTATGGTCATCGGGTTGGCATAGCCCATCAGCACCAAAGGCGTGTCAGGATGGCGCGCGCGGAAGGCGGCGGCAATTGCGAAAATGTCGGCGGTGGTGGTGCCAGCGCCAAGGCTGCGGATATTCGCTTTTTGAATCGCGGGGCCATCCGCCATCGGGTCGGTGAACGGCATGCCGAGTTCGATCACATCCGCCCCGCCCTCCACCAGCGCGTCGAGATTGGCGGCGGTGTCACCGTCGCCTGCGGTGATGAAGGTGACGAGTGCGGGGTGCGGTTTGGAGAAGGCGGAGGCAAGGCGGGTCATATCTTCGTCCCCAACGCCTCAGCCACGGTGAAGATATCCTTGTCCCCCCGCCCGCACAGGTTGGCCAGAATTATCCGATCGCGGTCCATTTTCTTTGCCTCGCGCTCCACTGCCGCAATCGCGTGGGCGGGTTCGAGTGCGGGGATGATGCCTTCGGTGCGGCAGAGCAGTTGGAAGGCGGCGAGTGCTTCAACGTCGGTCACGCTATCATAACGGACGCGGCCAATTTCTTTGAGCCAGCTATGTTCGGGGCCGATGCCGGGATAGTCCAGGCCCGCCGAAATCGAGTGCGCCTCCGCAATCTGGCCGTCTTCGTCTTGCAGCAAATAGGTTTTGTTGCCGTGCAAGATTCCGGGGCGTCCGCCGGCTAAGCTCGCGGCATGTTCCTTGTCGAGGCCATGCCCCGCCGCCTCAACGCCGAGCATCGCGACATCGGCGTCGTCGAGAAACGGATGGAATAGGCCAATCGCGTTCGACCCGCCACCAATTGCGGCGACCAGCAAATCGGGTAAGCGATTGATGCGCGACAGCATCTGCGCGCGGGCTTCGGTGCCGATCACGCTTTGGAAATCGCGGACCAGTTCGGGGTAAGGGTGCGGGCCAGCGGCGGTGCCGATGATGTAGAAAGTGTCGTGGACATTGGCGACCCAGTCACGCAGCGCCTCATTCATCGCGTCTTTCAGGGTGTTTGCACCCGACGTCACCGGAATGACCTCGGCCCCGAGCAGCTTCATCCGGAACACATTGGGCTGCTGCCGCTCGACATCCTTCGCGCCCATATAGATAACGCAGGGCAGACCGAAACGCGCGCACACGGTGGCGGTGGCCACCCCGTGCTGACCCGCGCCGGTCTCGGCGATAATCCGAGTCTTGCCCATGCGGATCGCGAGCAGGATCTGGCCGATGCAATTGTTGATCTTGTGTGCGCCCGTATGGTTCAGCTCGTCGCGCTTGAACCAGATTTGCGCGCCTTTTCCTTCCGGTGCGTCCTTCCGGACCTCCTCGGTCAACCGCTCGGCATAATAAAGCGGGGAAGGGCGCCCGACATAATGTTCGAGCAGGTCGTCGAACTGCGCGGCGAACGCAGGGTCTTGCTTCGCCGCACGATATTCGCGTTCCAGATCGAGCACGAGCGGCATCAAGGTTTCCGCTACATAACGCCCACCAAACTGGCCGAAATGGCCACGCTCGTCAGGCTGGTTGCGGAAGGAGTTCGGCTGGGTTTCAGGCGTTGTCATAATCGCGGACCGCTTTGCAGAAAGCGGCAATCTTGTCCACATCCTTGACGCCGGGCGCACTTTCGACGCCCGATGAGGTGTCTACGAGCGGCGCGCGGGTGACGCGCAGCGCCTCGGCAACATTTTCGGGATTAAGCCCGCCAGCGAGGCCCCAATCGATTTTGTGCCGGTGTTCAGTCATCAGCGACCAGTCAAAGCGCGTGCCGGTGCCGCCGGGGAGGGTCTGGGCCGGAGCGTCGAACAGCAGCCTGTCCGCCGCGCCGATGAAGCGGTCGGCCTTCACCAGCGTTTCGCGGTTTTTGACGCCGAGCGCCTTCCATATTTCAAGGCCGGTCGTCTCCTTGACCGCGCGCAGCCACTCGGGCGTTTCGGTGCCGTGAAATTGCAACACATCGGGCTTCACTTTTTCAATGGCAATGCCGGTGAGGTCGGCTGGCGCGTTGACTAGCAAGAGCACAATCTTGAGCGACGACGGCGTGTTTGCCCTCAGCGCAGCTGCTTGGTCCAACGACACATGGCGCGGACTTTGGTCAAAATGCACGAGGCCGATGTGCGTCGCACCCGCTTTCGCTGCGGCATCGATGGCAGCGGTCGTGGACAGGCCGCAAATTTTGATCTGGGTGGGCATCGGTATGGCCACTAGCGCAGCCAAACCCTATCGTCATGCTGAACTTGTTTCAGCATCTTACTTTTTCTGCGGCGGTGGAAGTAAGACCTTGGAGCCGAAGGCGAGCAGCGCTCAAACGAGTTCAGGGTGACGGACTGGAGGAAATAACCGCTACATTCTGTACCAACCTTAACAATGTCCCATCCAGATCGACCAGATAGCCGATGGTCATCCCGCTATGCTCCAGCTTCGGCGCATGAATGCGCGGCCAACCGGTCGTTTCCTCCGGAATATCTGCCTCTTTGCACGCCTGATAAAATGCCTGCACATCATCCAGCCGTAGGCAACAGCTAAAGGAGCTTTTCGCCGGATCAAGATCAGGGTAGTGGAAAAATTCGAGTACGAGCTCGCCGCGGTTCATGATGAGCCAGCCGGAATCGTGCCAGCCCTTTTCAAAACCGAGTTTGGTATAAAATTCTATCGTCCGGTCATAGTCACGTGACGGCAAATTGGGTGTCGCGTGATCTGCCATCGCACCTAAAGCGTTCCCACAATGGCCCGCGCTGCATCATCCGGTCTTTCTGCCTTGGTAATCGGTCGACCGACCACCAGCACGCTTGCGCCATCGTCGCGCGCCTGCCTCGGCGTAACCGTCCGCTTCTGGTCGCCGCTATTGCCGCCAGCGGGGCGTAGGCCCGGCACGACGAAGAATCCATCCTTCCAGGCCTTGCGAACCGCACGCACTTCATGGCCCGAGCACACGATACCGTCGAGCCCTGCATCCTGCGCCAGTGCCGCCAGCCTTGCTACCTGCGCGTCGGGGCTATCTGCCACGCCGACACGGTTCAGATCATGGTCGTCGAGGCTGGTCAGAACGGTCACCGCAACCACCTTGGTGTTCGCGCCCGCCGCTGCCTTGGCATCTTCCATCATTGCACGACCGCCCGCAGCGTGGATGGTGACGATAGCGGGTTCGAGCAGGTTGATCGCCTGCATGGCCTTCGCCACGGTGTTGGGAATATCGTGCAGTTTCAGGTCGAGAAAAATCGGCAGACCAAGCTTTGCCACCTCGTGAACGCCATGATGGCCGTTGGCGCAGAAAAATTCGAGGCCCAGTTTGACCCCGCCGACATGGTGCTTGATGCGACCGATCAGCGCGACTGCCTCGTCGAGATAGGGCGTGTCGATGGCGACATAGAGCGGATTGCTCATATCGCATCACCCGGCGCATAGGCCGGTGTCGGCGATATGGGCGGGGGTGGCGGGAATGTCGGCGATCGCTGTGCGCCTTCAAGCGACATGATCCGCCGCTTCATCCGCCACGCAATGGTGCGGTGGAAAATATAAAGCGGTAAGAAGCCAAGCACGAACGCGACAATTACGAGCGCAGGCAATTTGGTATCAAGCCGGAGGCCACCCCACAGGCTAACCGACACAGGCACCCAGTTGTTGATGGCAAACACCGTTAGGCCGACAATCAGTGTCACCCAGAGCAGTGTCTTCAAAAATTGCATCGCTGGTTCGCTCCATGTTTTTGTAATAGCCGCGCACCTTATGGCACAATTTCCGCTTTCGCTAGGGGCTTATTCCCCGAATACGCGGGTGAAGATGGTGTCGATATGCTTGAAATGATAATCGAGGTTGAAGCGGTCTTCGATTTCAGTAGCGCTCATCTTTGCAGTGACGTCGGCGTCGGACTTGAGCAATTCCATCAGCGACAACGCGCCGTCCGATTCCCATACCTTCATCGCGTTGCGTTGAACGATTCGGTAGCTGTCTTCGCGGCTAATGCCAGCCTGCGTCAGCGCCAGCAGGACGCGCTGTGAGTGGACAAGTCCGCCCATGCGGTCGAGATTTTTCTGCATACGCTCGGGGTAGACCAGCAGCTTCTCAATCACGCCGGTCAGCCGGGCCAACGCGAAATCGAGCGTGATCGTCGCATCGGGGCCTATATAACGTTCGACCGACGAGTGCGAGATATCGCGTTCGTGCCATAATGCGACATTTTCCAGCGCAGGCGTCACATATCCGCGCACCATGCGGGCAAGTCCGGTCAGATTTTCGGTGAGGATGGGGTTGCGCTTGTGCGGCATTGCCGATGATCCCTTCTGTCCCGGCGAGAAATACTCTTCCGCCTCCAACACTTCGGTGCGCTGCAAATGGCGGACTTCGGTGGCGAGACGTTCGATCGAGGATGCAATCACACCGAGGGTGGCAAAATACATCGCATGACGGTCGCGCGGGATGACCTGCGTCGATACCGGCTCAATCGCCAGGCCCAGCTTGGTCGCCACATGTGCTTCGACCTGCGGATCGATATTGGCAAACGTCCCAACAGCGCCCGAAATAGCACAAGTCGCGATCTCCGCTCGCGCCGCTACCAGCCGCTCACGCCCGCGCGCGAATTCGGCATAGGCTTGGGCGAGCTTCAGCCCAAAGGTCATGGGCTCAGCGTGAATACCGTGGCTGCGGCCGATGGTGGGTGTGAATTTATGCTCTAAAGCGCGGGTTTTGATCGCGGCGAGGAGCTTGTCCATCTCGGCAATCAGCAGGTCGGTGGCCCGCGCAAGCTGTACCGCGAGGCACGTGTCGAGCACGTCCGAAGACGTCATGCCCTGGTGCATGAAGCGCGCCTCATCGCCGACTTGCTCCGCCACCCAAGTCAGGAACGCGATCACGTCATGCTTGGTCACCGCCTCGATCGCATCAATCGCTGCAACATCAATCGCAGGATTTGTCGCCCACCATTTCCACAATGCTTCTGCCGCTGATTTCGGCACCACGCCAAGTTCGGCCATCGCATCGGTCGCATGCGCCTCGATCTCGAACCAGATTCTGAACCGCGCCTCCGGCTCCCAGATGGCGACCATATCGGGGCGGGAGTAACGGGGGATCATGCGGCGCACTTTCTGTATGGCGTGGAGTCGCGTGGCCGTTAGCAGAGGCGGCGTGGGATAACAAATCTGTGGATTGATGCGAAATGCCCTTTGCGGCGACTCTTTGCCTCAGCTATCGCACCCGCAATGTCCGACATCATCGAAACACCACCAGCAGAAGACCCGTTTGACGCGATTGTTGACTCGCCGTTCGATGCGGCCTTGTCCGAGCGGTATCTGATTTACGCGATGTCGACGATTACCGCGCGCTCGCTGCCCGATTTGCGCGACGGGTTGAAGCCGGTGCACCGGCGCTTGTTGTGGGCGATGCGGCTGTTGAAGCTTGACCCGACGCAGGGGTACAAGAAATGCGCGCGTGTTGTCGGCGATGTCATCGGCAAATATCACCCGCATGGCGACCAGTCGGTTTACGACGCAATGGTGCGGCTCGCGCAGACCTTTTCGCTGCGTTATCCATTGGTCGATGGGCAGGGGAATTTCGGCAATATCGATGGCGATAACGCGGCAGCATATCGCTACACCGAGGCGCGGCTGACCAAGACAGCGATCGAGCTGATGAACGGGCTCGACGAAAACGGCACTGATTTCAGGCCGACCTATAATGGTGAGGATGAAGAACCCGAGGTTATGCCGGGGCTGTTTCCAAACCTTTTGGCCAATGGGGCGAGTGGGATTGCCGTGGGCATGGCAACAAGCATCCCGTCACATAATGCTGCTGAAATTATCGACGCCGCGATGCTGTTGATTGACGAGCCGTTGGCAACGCATGAGCAGTTGATGGATATCGTTCAAGGGCCGGATTTTGCGACTGGCGGACTGCTCGTCGATAGCCGTGAAGTCATCAGCGCCGCATATGCCAGCGGGCGCGGCGCGATGCGGGTGCGGGCGCGGTTTTCGACCGGACGGTTGGACGACGGCAGCTGGGAAGCCACCGGTATCGAGAAACAATCGGGTGGCACATGGCAGCTCGTCATCTCCGAAATTCCGTATCAGGTGCAAAAGGGCAAGCTGATCGAGCAAATTGCGCAGCTCATTGCCGATAAAAAACTCCCGATCCTCGACGATGTCCGCGACGAGAGCGACGAGGCGATCCGCATCGTGCTGGTGCCGAAGAGCCGCAATGTCGACCCCGAAGACCTAAAAAACGCGTTGTTCCGGATGACCGATTTGGAAACGCGCTTCTCGCTCAACATGAACGTTCTCGATGCTCACCGAACCCCGCGGGTGATGGGGATCGGTACGGTGTTGCGCGAATGGTTGCGGCATCAGATCGAGGTCTTGATACGAAAGTCGCAGCACCGGCTGGAGAAAATCGATGCACGGCTGGAACTGGTCGAAGGCTATATCATTGCCTATCTCAATCTCGACCGGATTATCGAGATCATTCGTAACGAAGATGAACCTAAGCCGCTGATGATGGCGGAATTCCAGCTCACCGACCGGCAAGCCGAGGCAATCCTCAACATGCGGTTGCGGTCCTTGCGCAAGCTGGAGGAAATGGAGCTCCGCCGCGAGCTGGATGATCTGAAGGCCGAGCGCGAGGGATTGGTCAAGTTGATCGAGAGTCCTGGCTTGCAAAAGAAGCGATTGAAAAAGGACTTGTCCGCGCTGCGGAAAAGCTATGCTGAGGACACCGAGCTTGGTCGTAGGCGAACCAGCCTTGAAGAAGCAGGACAGGCGCGCGAAATCTCGCTTGAGGCCTTTATCGAGCGTGAACCGGTGACGGTCATCATGTCGAAACGCGGCTGGATCAAGGCAATGAAGGGCCATGCCGACCTATCCGCGCGCGCCGACTTCAAATTCAAGGAAGGCGACGGCCCAGCCTTCGCCTTCCATACGCAGACCACCGACAAGATCCTGATCGCCACCGCCAATGGCCGCTTCTACACGCTGGGTGCGGATAAACTCCCCGGCGCGCGCGGCTTTGGCGAGCCCTTGGGAACTATGGTAGATATCGAGGCAGGAAACGAGGTTGTAGCGGTATTGCCGGTTACGCCGAATGGCCGGATGCTGCTCGCGGCATCGACCGGCAAGGGCTTCATTGCCAAGATGGCCGACGTCGTCGCTGAAACCCGCAAAGGGCGTGGCGTGGTGTCGCTAAAGCCGGGGGCGCGACTGAAAGTTGTGCGCTTGGCACCCCCGGAATCCGCCGACGAGGCTCTGATCAAAGACCAGTATGTCGCCGTTGTTGGAGACAACCGAAAGCTGGTGGCTTTCCCGCTCAACGAGCTCCCGGAAATGAGCAAAGGGCAGGGTGTTACCCTGCAACGGTACAAGGACGGCGGCCTTGCCGATGCGGTCTGCTTCCGGATGAGCGAAGGCCTCAGTTGGGCGATGGGCGGCGATAGCGGACGCACGCGAACCGAGAACGATATGTCGCTGTGGCGGGTAGCACGCGGTGCGGCGGGCCGGCTGCCACCGCAAGGATTTCCGCGCAATAACCGTTTCGACTGACATTATCGGTTCGCGTCGCACTCATCCTTTTCCCACGGCGCTTCGAATTGATAAGCGGTCAGCATAGCGAATGCCTCGGCGATTGATTTGATGAGGCGGCCGATACCGTTCGACATTTCTTCGTGATGGTCGGCCCAATCGGCTGAGAGAAAATCGTCGCGCATTTCTGTTACTCCTTTGCACTGAGATTGCTGTTGCCCGCCTGATATGCGCGGCTTGCTGTATCTATGCCAACAAAAGGATGGACAGAGATAATAAGCTGAGCTTATGTATGATGCATGCGTCACTTACCCCCTTTGTCAGCTGTTAGGGTGTTTGAAGCCGCTGCAAGACACGAGAATTTTACCAACGCAGCCGCCGAATTGGGCATGACGCAAGCGGCGGTGAGTTATCAAATCCGCGTGTTGGAAGAGCGCCTCGGCGTACCGCTATTCCGCCGCGAGAAAAAGCGGGTGATCCTGACGGCTGCTGGTCGTCGCGCAATGCCCGAAGTTAGCCGCGCCTTCGACGCGCTCGACAGTGCCTTTGCTGATATCCGTGCAGAGGATGAGGGACTGTTGACCATTTCCACCTCGGCAACCTTTGCGAATACCTGGCTCGCATGGCGGCTGGGCGGATTTCAGATGGCGCATGCCGATATGGCGGTGCGGTTGCTGGTCGACGAGAGGTTGACCGATTTCATCAGCGACGACACCGACGTCGCCATACGGGCGGGCAAAGGGGGTTGGGATGGACTTGAAATTGAACAACTGCTCAAGGTCGATTTTACACCGATGTGCAGCCCGGAATTTCTGAGGCGCAACGGCGGGACGATAACCCCGGAAGACTTACTCCGCTTGCCGCAGATCAGTCCGCAGGATCCGTGGTGGACCTGGTGGCTATGCGAGGCGGGGGTTGAAGTGGCGGACGACCAAGTGCGACCGGGAGTCCGACTCGATTCACAAGCGAATGAAGGTCATGCCGCAATGGCGGGACAGGGTGTGGCGATGCTGACACCCTATTTTTGGCGTAACGACCTTGCCGAAGGGCGGTTAGTCCGGTTGTTCGACCAGCTTTCGACACGTGGCTATGGCTATTGGCTCTGCTATCCCGAGCACCGCAAGCGCGTGCCCAAAATCCGGCGGTTCCGCGATTGGCTAATCACAGAATTGGCAAAGGATGGAACACCCGACGTTATCGTCGCATCTGCGCCCAGAGGGCGCAATAATCGGTTTGATTAACGGTTCACCGAAGTCCGTTAACCTTTTATTCGGCATGATGTTGAGATAATAATTTACAGGTTGCAGTTATGCCAAGTTGCAATGAAAATAATAAGTCGCCAGGAATTTGCTGAAGGAAGCCCGCTGGCCGTCGATTTTGGCGGTGCGCCGCGTAAGGCGGTCGATGCTTCGGTGGAATATGGCTGGTTGGCGTCTTTGCCTATCGCTGGAGCAATTTTCCGATTGACCGGCCAAAACGTCGAACATGTCATCAGCAACCGGATGTTTGACGAACTCGCGCTCGGTTTCCGCCGGGAATCGGGCCTCGACATGGCGGCATTGGCGGACCGCGTCATTGATATGGTCGATCAGGGCCGCGACAAGCACTTCGAATGCTGGCAGTCGCCCGATACCGTCAACCGCCGCGAACTGGAAATCAGCATCGCGCGCTTTGGCGCCGACGCCGATATGCTGCTATTGTCAATGGTCGACCGGACGGCAGAGGCGGTCAGCCGGATAAATCTTCGCCGCGAAATGCTGAGCGATAGCTTGACCGGTTTTTGCAACCGCACCGGTTTTGAAGAAGAGGTCGACGCGGCGATTGCAGCATTAACGCTTTCCGGATCGGCCTCCCGCTACGCGATCATCCTCATCGATCTGGCACGGTTCAGCCGGGTCAATGAATCGGTCGGTGCGATGGCAGGCGACGAGTTGATCATCACCGTTGCCCGCCGCCTGAACTCGCGTATCCGCAGCAACGAAATCCTCTGTCGCCTTGGCGGCAATGAATTCGCGTTATTCGTCCATCTCGATACTGACGGTATCGATATCGAGCGCATTGCCCAGCGGCTGATCGATGCTTTTGCCGAGCCTTGCCAGCTCTCCAATCTTGAAATCCAGGTGGAATGTGCGGTGGCGGCGGCGTTAGGGGAGGTCGGCGCCGATGATCCGGTCGATACGCTCCGCCACGCGCAGATTGCTTTGAAGCGCGCAAAATCGAGCAAGACATTCGAACTTTACGCGCCGGGTGCAGGCGACAATGCACGACGCCGTTTCTCGATGGAAACCGATCTTCGCCGCGCCCTGAAGCGTGGCGAACTGGAGCTGCATTACCAGCCTTTGGTCGATCTGGGTACCGGATCGCTCAGCGGATTCGAAGCATTGGCGCGCTGGCAGCATCCCGATCTCGGCTTCATTTCACCGGTAGATTTTATTCCCGTAGCCGAAGAAAGCGGCTTGATCGTGCCGCTAGGCCGATGGGCCTTGGAGGAAGCGGCGAAGACAATTGCCGCGTGGGACGGGCGGTTAAAAAGCGATGCCGATTTCAAAATTTCGGTAAACATGTCGGCGGTGCAAATGCAGCGCGACGATGTGGTCGAGGCGGTATCGTCGGCTCTTGCCGGTGCCGGTATTGCAGGCGAGCGCATGATGCTAGAGCTGACCGAAAGTGCCTTCATCAATGACCCCGACGGCGCAAAACGCTTGCTGGAGTCGCTGAAGGCGCTCGATACCAATTTGGCGATGGATGATTTTGGCACCGGTTATTCGAACCTAGCCTATCTTCAACAGCTACCCATCGATGTTTTGAAAATCGACCGCAGCTTTGTGTCAGGGATGCTGATCGACAAAGACAAGCGCGCAATCGTTCGCACCGTGTTGTCGCTCGCTCGGGCATTAGGCATGAAGACAACGGCAGAAGGTATTGAAAGCGAAGAGATTTCCGAAGTGTTGCGGCGGCTGGGTTGTTCGGTCGGGCAGGGTTATTATTTCGCCAGACCGCTGACGCCTGACGCGGCTTACGCCTTTTTGGAAGGAAGTGTCGCGTCGACTACAGCCTGATCGGCGAGCGCGTTTGCGCGGTCAGCCGCCGGGAAGTCCTCGGCGATCCAGCTTTTCTCTATTGCCTTCAAAGTCTCAGCGACAACGGGCCCGGCGGCCAAACCACGTTTAATCAGGTCACCGCCTTTGATGACGAATTCGGGTACTTCCCAGTCCTTCAGCATCGCCATTGAGGATAACAATTCGGCATCGACGGCATACAGCATTGCGGCGTCCCGGGCGGCCTCTATGCCTTCACGATAAGCAAAGGCGCGGATGGTGTCTGCGGTCGGTTGCCGGTTTTCCAACCTTGCTAGCATGTCGGCCCGCATGCGGTTGGACAGTTTGAGCCGCATCGCAACATTTTGTGCGGCATCGGCATTGTGCGGCAACAATGACAGCAGCCGCGCCGGTAAAGACGGGGGAAGCAGGCACGCCTGCTCACGCGCATAGAGCCTGTTGAATGTCGTCATTGCTTCGCCCGCCAGCTCGGGCAGGAAAGGCACGAAAATTTCGTGCTCAATCATCAGCGATATTGCATGGCGCGGGTCAGGCAATGCCAGCAGCTTCAGTAATTCGCTCGCAATGCGTTCGCGCGATAACGCCATCAGGCTGTTGGTGCTGGCCGCGCATGCGGTGAGTGCATCATTATCCACAACGCCGTCGCCAAACCTGGCCAGAAAGCGGAAATAGCGCAGGATACGAAGATGATCTTCGGCAATCCGTTTGTCCGCATCGCCGATAAAGCGAACGACGTGCTTTATCAGATCGTTCAGCCCGCCAAAATAATCAAAAACTTCGCCGGTTGCCGGGTCAGCATAGAGCGCATTGATGGTAAAGTCGCGCCGCGCCGCGTCCTCTTTCCAGTCGGTGGCAAAGGCGACAGTGGCGCGCCTGCCGTCCGTCGTCACATCGCGCCGGAGCGTGGTAATTTCGTAATTCTTGCCGTCTGCTACAGCAGTCACCGTACCGTGATCGATACCGGTCGGAACGGCCTTGATGCGCGCCGCTTCCAAGCGGTCGATAACGATGTCCGGATGCAGGGTTGTAGCCAGATCGATATCGGTGACGTCAATATCAAGCAACGTATCGCGTACCGCGCCGCCGACGAAGCGGGGGCCACCATGATCGTCGTGCAATGCCGCCACAACGCGCGCCAGGCCTTTGGCTTCGCGCCATTCCGCAGCAGGAAGATTTACTCGGCTCACGTCAGCCGCCGCGCCAGATTGGCGATAATGCCAGCCGTAACACCCCAGATCCGTCGCTCGCCCCATTGCATGTCGAAATACATCCGCTGTTGCCCGTTCCACATGGCTTCCTTCTTCACCGCATTGGCTGGGTCAAGCAGGAAGGCGAGCGGCACCTCAAACCAGTCCTCGACCTCTTCCGGGTTTGGGCGCAGCGGCAGGTCGGGCGGAATGATGCCGACCACGGGTTCGATGCGATAACCGCTGCCGGAAAAATAGGTGTCGGCCATGCCGATGACTCGCACTTGCGACGGCGGGATGGATAGCTCCTCATTGGCTTCACGCAATGCGGCGGCAATCGCGTCGGCATCACCCACATCGACTTTGCCGCCGGGAAAGGCGACTTGGCCTGCGTGGCTGCGCAGCCAGGTGGGGCGCTGCGTCAGGATAACTCCTGGTTCGGGCCGGTCGGTAATCGGGATAAGCACGGCGGCTTCGCGGTGATTGTCGTTGCCGAAATGGCGCTCATCCTCGATATGGACCAAGTGCGCCGGGTCCAGTGCTGCCGCCATTTTTGCAATCCAGTTCATGCAGGCGCGCCGATCGGGAAAAACGAGCCATTGCTCCACACACCCGGTTGGTCGGGATTATCTGCCAGTGCGAGTTCGGCCAGTTCGTAATATACGGGTCGCGCCAGCTTTGCCCAAAGCCCATCGCGGACATGGAGATAGGGAAGCTCGTTCCGCAACTCGATCATGTGATCCGTATCGGCAATCACCAGATCGTCGGTGTTCAGCCGGAACGCAAGATTCCGTAATTGACCTTCCCCTTCGCTTCGCACCTCAACCGCAAGCAAGGGTGCATCTTCGACCTTAATCGATAGCTTTTCGTGCAGAGTAACCAGCCAGTGACTGCCGTCGTCCTCCCGCCGCAACAAGCTGGCAAAAGCGCGGATCATCGCAGGACGCGTTATCTCGCCATCTTGGTGAAACCAGCGGCCGTCGGCGGTGATACGCATTTCGCTTTCGCCAGATTTTTCCGGATTCCATTGCTGCACCGGCGGCAATTTGCGCGCGGCAACCAGCTCGGCAATTTCGGCCAGTTTCAGCTTGGCAAGATCGGGCGCGTCATAAGGCATTATATGGCGATAAGCGCAAAGCCGTCACGCGTCAAAGGCGCGGCGCGAGCAGCCCCGTTGTCGGCAATAAGATGGCTTGCGGATTACGCAACAACAAACGGTGCGGCTCCCAAGGGCCGGGTAAAGTCCAGCCGCCGGTTTGTTCGGCGACAAAACCGAACCGTTCATAATATTCCTCATCGCCGACCATTACCATTGGGGGGTCGACTATAGTGAGCGCGCGCAAGGTTGAATGCATTAGCATATGGCCGATGCCTTGATTTTGCCGGTCAGGCGATACCGCCACGGGCCCGACCAGTATCAACGGGGAGCTAGCGACCATCACTGGCCAGCATTGGATGCTACCGACCAAGCGATCTTCATCAACGCAGGCAAAAGATAGCCGGTCATTTGCCGCCACGCCTTTACGGAGCAAATAGGCTGTCCTTTGATACCGATCGGCACCAAAAGCTGCATCAAGCAAGATTTCGACGTCTTGAGCGCAAACGCTCGAAAGAGGAATCAGCTTTGTCATATATCATGCAGTTGCAGGTTGGCGATTCCGGCGCGGTAGAAGAAACAGCGTCGTCAACGCCAATATGCCCAAGCTCGCCGAAATAACAAAGGGTGCACCCGGAAAGTGCACCGGCGCGTCTTTAGCCGTAAATGTCGCCAGTGCGTTATTGTAAACGAGCTGCGCTAACAGAAATGCGAGCGCAGACATGCTGCCGTTCAAGCCTTGTAGCTCGCCCTGCTGATCGGGTGGTGTGCGCATCGACATCATCGCATTGATCGCCGGTATCGCCATCCCGGAAAAGCCGTTCAGCACGTTCAGCATCAATGCAATCGTGCCATTGGTCAAAAATGCAGTGATCGCAAAACTGGTAATGCCGAACGTCATGCCGATCATTGCGGTCCTTCGTTCGCCGAACCTTTTCACGGCCCTGCCGATCACGAAGGACTGAAACATTACCATCGAAACGCCGACAAGCGTCAACGAAACGCCAACCATCTTCGCGTCCCAGCCAAATTGGGCTGGCCCAAAGAACGCCCAAGACGCCGGATACACATTGATTGCGCACACCCAGACAAAATAGATAAAGGCGATCGGCAATATCCCCTTGATTTTACCAAGGCTGGCAAGAGCACCCAAAGGGTTGGCGCGACGCCATTCGAATGGACGCTGTCGTGCCTTTTCCATCGTTTCGGGGAAGACAAAATAGCCGTAAATGCCGTTGGCAAAAGCCAGGCCGGCTGCGACGAAGAATGGCACACGCGTGCCAAAATCGCCTAGTAAGCCGCCGAGTGCCGGACCCATAATGAAGCCTAAACCGAAGGCTGCACCGACTTTGCCAAAACTTGCGGCCCGGTCTTCAGAGGACGACATGTCTGCCATTGCGGCATTCGCCGGGCCGAAAATGGCGCCGAACCCGCCGGCGATCGACCGGCCCACGAACAGCCAGATGATCGACGGTGCCAGTCCCATCAAAAGGAAGTCGGTGCCAAAACCGAATAACGACACAAGGAATACCGGCCTGCGCCCGAACCGGTCGCCCAGATTGCCGACCATCGGCCCCAACAGAAACTGGAAAATACCGTAGGCCGCACCAATCCACGCGCCCAGCCGGGTTGCCTCGGCCAAACCTACGTCGGCTAGTTCTCGGATCAGGTTCGGTAGTACGGGCATTATAATCCCGAAGCCTGCAGAATATATGAACACCGTCAACAATACGAACCGCTTGGCGCGTTTTTGCAGGGCAGGGTCGCTAAACATCGTGGCCTCCTGTCAGCGCGGTACAGCTTTGTCCACGGCAATTTGGTGCGACCGACATTTTTCGGTATAGGCGTCGCATGGCAAATTGTCTTTGCCCGCCACGTGGGTTAGGCCGGAACATCAGATAAAAGGGAAGGTCACCAATATGACCGACGACACTGCAGCACCTTCGACCACACCGACACCTGCGGCACCATTGTCTCAGCCGCCACAGGCTTTTACCGGACGCGATTGGCAAGGACTGGTCGTGCTGGTCGCCGGCGTCGGTGCGCTGGCATGGGGTTTGATCGCCGGGCTTGGCTCGGGTTGGGGGCTTTGGAGCTGGACGAGCGGGCTGAAGGGCGTGCAATGGGCGTTCTTTCTTGCCATTGGCGCGATACTTTTTGGCATATTGTTTGGCTGGCGCGCCAAAAAGGCGGGCATCACCCGCCCCCGGTTTCTGCGGTGGATCGGCATGTTGGCGGCGATTGTTTATGCGGGCTGGATCGGCACGTTCGTGGTTGCCGCTCTTTCGGTTCCAGCGATCCACGATATTTCCACCGATCTGGCCGATCCACCCGCGTTTCGAGTGCTTGCTCTGCGCGCTGACAACCTGGATGCTGTGCCGGGCGAAGGCGAAGAGGAAATGCAAGGTCTCAATCCGCAACAACGCTGGGTTGTCGTGCATCAGAAGGCCTATGGCGATATCCGCTCGGTGCGGATTAATGAGCCAGTGCCGTCGGTTATCGCAAAGGCCGAACGTCTGGCGAAAGCGCGCGGTTGGGATGTTGCGATATCGCTTCCCGATGAAGGCCGCCTCGAGGCTACCGAAACCAGCGCGTTTTTCCGGTTCAAGGACGATATCGTATTGCGGGTCAAGCCCACCGAAACCGGCGAGGGAAGCATTGTCGATATGCGCTCGGTCAGCCGCGTCGGCGTGAGCGACCTCGGAGTCAATGCCAAGCGGGTGCGATCGTTTTTGGCCGATTTGTCGGGAACGGTGACCGCTACGCCTTGAAGCATCCTCTCCCGCAAGCGGGAGGGATGTCGTATCTTATTTCTTCGGGGTCAGCTTCAGCAGGCGGCCCTGTGAACCGCTGTCGCCATCCTCAAGCAGCCAGATCGCGCCATCCGGACCCTGCTCGACCTCGCGGATACGTGCACCCATTTCCCACTGATCGCCCTTGCTGGCATCGGTGCCGTTGACATCGACGCGGACCAAGGCTTCGCTACTCAATCCGCCGATAAACAAATCGCCCTTCCAATCAGGAAACATATTCCCTGAATAAACGATCAAGCCTCCGGGTGAGATAACTGGATTCCATGACACTTTCGGCGCCTCAAATCCATCGCCGGGTTTATGGTCGGGGATGTCACGGCCATCATAATGGTCGCCGTTGGACACTTTGGGATAGCCGTAATTGACGCCCGGTTTGACGAGATTGACTTCGTCACCACCCTTCGGCCCCATTTCCTGCTGCCATAAATTGCCGCTCGCATCGAATGCGATGCCAAGCAGATTGCGGTGACCGTAGGACCACACCGCCGGATGAAAGCCTTTTGTCGCAAGCGGATTACCGGCGGCTGGCGTGCCATCGAGATTGAGCCGGAGTACTTTGCCCAAGGTCGCTTTCGGATCTTGCGCCGGATCGAACTTCTGCCGCTCGCCATTGGTGAAGAACAGATATTTTCCATCTGGCGAGAAAGCGATCCGCCCCGAATAATGACCGCTGCCCGAAACATATGGCGTGGCCCGGAAAATTATCCTCATGTCGTTTAGCCTGGGTGCGGAACCGCTACTATTGAGTTTGGCCATCGCCAGTGCCACGCCCTTGCCGCCCGCGCCCGTCTCAGAAAAGCTGAGATATATCATGTTGCTCGTGGCGAAATCGGGCGCAAGCGCAACATCCATCAACCCGCCTTGGCCCTCGCTGTCTACCTTTGGCGCGCCAGTCACGTCCAAGGCAGTTTTGCCATTTTCCCAAAGTTTCAATCGCCCATCCTTTTCGGTGACGAGCGCGCGTCCGTCTGGAAGGAAAGTCATCGCCCAGGGGGCGTCGAAATCGGCCACGACCGTGGTTTGAAAAGGCCTGTCGCCGGTGGCGGCAGTCGCTTCGTCCTGCGTCCCCGATTGACAGGCAAAAACGAACAGGCTTGCGGCAATCAAAAAGGCGGAACGGCGCATATCATTGGCTTTCTAAAGAAGATGGATGGTGATAAACTATGTAGGCGCCTGATTGGTTGCAACCAGCCGTCGATTTAAGCGGTTGCAATATTCGACCAGCGGCACTATTTGCACGTCAATCCCGACATTGTGAGACTTTCGAGGGGCTGGCGCCGCAAGGGGCCGGCGCTGAACGCTTGCACGTTACTGAAAATGAAAGACCTCGTTGCCCGATCTTGACGCCCTGACTGCAATCATCGAACCCGAAGCGAAAGTGCTCGGGCTCGAACTGGTGCGCGTCAAGTGGATGAAGGGCGACGAACCCACGCTGCAAATCATGGCTGAGCGGCCGGAAACGCGCCAGCTGGTAATCGAGGATTGCGCCGAACTGTCGCGCCGGATTTCCGATCGCTTTGACGAACTCGACCCGATCGAAGAGGCATACCGGCTTGAGGTTAGCTCGCCGGGCATCGATCGACCGCTGACCCGGCTGTCCGATTTCACCGATTGGGTAGGGCATGAGGCGCGCGTCGTGGTGAGCGAGGCCGTCGATGGCCGCCTGCAACTGCGCGGTGATCTGGCCGGGGTTGATGGCGAGATGATTGCCATCGACGATCGCAAGCATGGCCGAATCAACTTTGCCTTTTCAAACATCGCAACCGCCAAGCTGCTCTTGACAGACCGCCTGATTGCGTCAACTGCGCCCGTCAAGTCCGACGGTGCCGACGAGATCGAGCAAGACGAAACAACCGAAGACGAACAGGAAGATTGATAATGGCTAATCCGATTGCCGCCAACAAAGCCGAACTGCTTGCAATTGCAAACGCGGTCGCCACCGAGAAGATGATCGACAAGGCGATTGTCGTCGAGGCGCTGGAAGAAGCGATCCAGCGTGCCGCCCGTGCGCGTTATGGTGCCGAAAACGATATCCGCGCGAAGCTCGACACGCAGACTGGCGACCTTCGCTTGTGGCGGGTTGTTGAAGTTGTTGAGGAGGTCGAGGACTATTTCAAGCAGGTCGATCTGAAGCAGGCGGAAAAGCTGCAAAAGGGTGCCGTGGTTGGCGACTTCATCGTCGACCCGCTGCCCGCAGTTGATTTGGGCCGCATCGACGCGCAATCCGCCAAGCAGGTTATCTTCCAAAAGGTCCGCGACGCAGAACGCGAGCGTCAGTTCGAGGAATTCAAGGACCGCACCGGCGAAATCATCACTGGTGTCGTCAAGTCGGTCGAATTCGGCCATGTCGTTGTCGACCTTGGTCGCGCCGAGGGCGTTATCCGCCGTGACCAGCAAATCCCGCGCGAAGTTGTCCGCAATGGTGACCGCGTCCGCGCACTTATCATGAAGGTACAGCGCGAAAATCGCGGTCCGCAAATTTTGCTCAGCCGTGCCCATCCCGATTTCATGAAAAAACTGTTCGCGCAGGAAGTCCCTGAAATTTACGATGGCGTCATCGAAATCAAGGCCGCCGCGCGTGACCCCGGTAGCCGCGCCAAGATTGGCGTTATCAGCTACGATAGCTCGATCGACCCTGTCGGCGCCTGCGTCGGCATGAAGGGTAGTCGCGTTCAGGCCGTCGTGCAGGAAATGCAAGGCGAAAAAATCGACATCATCCCCTGGTCGGACGATGCCGCAACCTTCATCGTCAACGCGTTGCAACCGGCGACGGTTAGCCGCGTGGTGATCGACGAGGACGAAAACCGCATCGAAGTCGTCGTTCCCGATGACCAGCTATCTTTGGCTATTGGCCGTCGCGGGCAGAATGTCCGTCTCGCCTCGCAGCTTACCGGTCGCGGTATCGACATCATGACCGAAGCTGAATCGAGCGAGAAGCGGCAGAAGGAATTCGTCGAGCGCTCTGAAATGTTTCAGAAGGAACTCGACGTTGACGAAACGCTGGCGCAATTGCTGGTTGCCGAAGGATTTGGCGAGCTGGAAGAAGTCGCCTATGTCGATCCGTCGGAAATCGCGGTTATCGAAGGCTTTGACGAAGATCTCGCCGCCGAACTGCAAAGCCGCGCGCAAGAAGCCCTCGACCGCCGCGAAGAAGCCAACCGCACCGAACGTCGCGAACTGGGCGTGGAAGATGCGCTCGCCGAACTGCCAATCTTGACCGAAGCGATGCTGGTTGTGCTGGGCAAGGCGGGCATCAAAACGCTAGATGATCTTGCCGACCTCGCAACTGACGAGCTGATCCAGAAAGCACGCGAGCCGCGCCGCAACGAACGTACCGATCGCGAAAATCGCCGCAACCGCAGCGAAGAAAAGGCGGGCATCCTGGCGGTCTTTGGCCTGAACGAAGAACAGGGCAACGAGATCATCATGGCGGCGCGTGCGCATTGGTTTGAAGAGGAGGACGCCATTGCCGCGGAACCACCTCAATGAGAACCGACATCGCCCAATAAGGCCAGATGGCGCGGATCAATCCGGGCCAGAGCGGAAGTGCGTACTGAGCGGCGAGCGTGAAAGCGCTTCAGCCCTCATCCGGCTTGCGCTTGGGCCTGACAATGTCGTCGCGCCGGATATCCACGGCAAAGCGCAGGGCAGGGGCGCATGGATTGGCGTTACCGGCGACGAGCTGGCGAAAGCGCAGGCCAAGGGCAAACTTGCCGGTGTTCTGAAACGCGCGTTCAAGGTCGACAAGGTCGAATTGCTCGATGACATGGCGGGCCGGATATCCGCCGCGCTCGAAAAGGCATTCCTTGACCGCTTGGGGTTGGAAGCACGGGCCGGCAACCTTATCTTGGGTGCGGAGAAGATCGACACGGCGGCGCGGTCGGGTCAGGTGGCTCTGCTCCTCCATGCTTCCGACGCCAGCGCCGACGGGACGGGAAAGCGCGACCAGTCCTGGCGCGTGGGCGAAGATGCTGAAGGTTCGGGTAAGGCCGGCATCAAACTGCCGGTAGACCGCGACGCTATATCGGCGGCATTGGGGCGGCAAAATGCCGTCCACGTCGCGCTAACCGACAAAAAAGCAGCCGAGCGGGTAATGCACCATCTTGGGCGCTGGCTAAATTTCAACGGATGCAGTAATGCGCCCGCGACCGCTGACGCGGTTCGAGGCAACGACGCTGTGACCCCAATAAATGATGAGTAAGGACGGGTTCTGTTTAAATGAGTGACGAAAACGAAAATAAGCCGACATTGACGCGCAAGCCGC
>JANOHL010000013.1:0-41161 GCA_031406495.1 Sphingomonadales bacterium
AAGATGCTTGCGTTCGTGCTGAATCTTGGGGGTGCCACGGCCCTCTTGAAAATATTCGCGCTCTTTGCGTGAAACCCTTTTTCAATTCGTGTCTTCGTGTCTTCGTGTGAATCAACTATCCCAACGTTTCGATTTGCTGACGGCGTGTAAAGATGACTCACATAAAGCCACGAAGAACACGAAGGTAACATCGCTCTAAAACACGCCCATGGCCAAACCTGCGGCCATCGTTGCGCCTAGGTCGCGCGCCTTTTGCAAATCAGCATCGGTTATCATCTTCGCTGCCAATATCGCTTCTGGCGTTTGCGCGTGCGTGCACACGATAATGCTGTCAGCGACCTTCTTCAGCCGCCAGCCGGTGGCGATCCGCTCGGCCTGTCGCACCGCATTGCTGCCGTCGGAGCCAGCACAGACTACAGCTGCATAAGGCCGACCCTCGATCTTCCCCAGGCACGGATAATAACAGCGGTCGAAAAACGCCTTCATTACGCCGCTGATCGCCGCCAGATTTTCGGGGAAGATGAACAGATAGCCGTCTGCGCCGAGCATATCCTCCGCCTGCGCTTTATCGGCATGCAGCAATTCGGCTGCAACGTCTTCAGCTCCGGCATGCGCCGCACGCGCCAACGCCTCAGACCCGCCGGTCATGCTGTGCCAGACAATAAGCAACGTTCTCATGCGGACTTGCTAGCACCTGCATCGCCGCATAGGGAAGTCGCATGTCAGCCGTCCTCAACATCACCCAATCGGTTCTCGGCCAGCCGTGGCACTGGCGCGAAGGCAATGTCGATGCCCGCGACCCAGGTTTCCAACCCGACGATCTGGTCACGCAGCTGCTGATGGCGCGCGGGGTGCCGCGCGACGACGTCGAGCGCCACCGCGACCCGACGATCCGCGCATTCATGCCCGACCCGTCGATATTTCGCGATATGGATAAAGGTGCAGAACGGATTGCCGATGCAGTCATAGCTGGCGAGGCAGTCACCGTTTACGGCGATTATGATGTCGACGGCGCGACCAGCGCAGCGTTGCTCATCCGCCTGCTCCGCGATCTGGGGTTGAGTGCAGGCCATTATATTCCAGACCGGCTGATGGAGGGCTATGGCCCGTCGGGCGAGGCTTTGGTAAAAATAGGCGCGGGCGGCAGCAGCCTGATCGTCACCGTCGATTGCGGCGCGATGGCTTATGACGCGCTGTCGCAGGCCAAGGCAGCGGGAATAGAGGTGATCGTCGTCGATCACCATAAATGCGCGAGCGAACTGCCCGTTGCCTTTGCGCTCATCAACCCCAACCGCTTGGATGAAACAAACGACGCGGCATCACATGGCCATTTAGCCGCAGTCGGCGTCGCCTTTCTGCTGGCGGCCGCTGTGGTGCGCGTTCTCCGCGCGCGCGGCTTTTTTGGCAGCCGCGCCGAACCCAAATTGATGGAACTGCTCGATCTCGTGGCGCTTGGCACCGTTGCCGACGTTGCCCAGTTGCGCGGCCTCAACCGCGCATTTGTCGCGCAAGGGCTGAAGGTGATGTCTGCCCGACGCAATGTCGGGATGGCAGCGCTGATCGAGGCCAGCAGGTTGACCCGCGCGCCAATCTGTTCTGACTTGGGTTTTGCGCTGGGCCCAAGGATCAACGCTGGTGGCCGTGTCGGCAAGTCAGACCTTGGTGTGCGCTTGCTCACCACCGAAGACCGCGAAGAGGCGCGCGGAATTGCTGCCGAGTTGAACCAATTGAACGAAGAACGCCGCGCAATCGAGGCGGTCGTGCAGGAAGAAGCCGAAGCGATGCTGCCCGGCCAGCACAACCGCGCGGTCGCGTTGCTGGCAGGCCATGGTTGGCACCCGGGCGTCATCGGTATTGTCGCCGGGCGGATCAAGGAAAAGAGCGGCAAACCTTCGATCGTCATCGCGGTTGATGCCGATGGTGTCGGCAAAGGTTCGGGCCGTTCGATTGCGGGCGTCGATCTGGGCGCGGCGATTATCGCGGCAAAAGAAGCGGGTTTGCTGGAAGCAGGCGGCGGCCACGCGATGGCGGCAGGGCTGACGGTGCGCGCCGACCAGATAGAGGCGCTCGCTGAATGGCTCGACGCAACGCTCGCTGGCGACGTTGCCCGCGCGTCGGGCGGTCAGGCCTTGTTGGTCGATGCCGTCCTTTCGCCACGCGGATTAAACCCCGCCTTTGTTGAAGCGATGGAGGCCGCCGGCCCCTACGGCATGGGCTGGCCAGGCCCGCGTGTCGTCACAGGCCCGGTGCGTGTCGTAAAGTGCGATATCGTCGGCAAAGACCATGTCCGCGCGATAGTTGCAGGCGATGACGGCGCGTCGTTCAAGGCGATGGCATTCCGGCAAGGGGAAACCACACTTGGACAGCAACTGCTCCACGGCGAACGCGGCCGGAAATATTGGATAGCAGGCCGCGCCAAGATCGACGATTGGGGCGCCACGCCAAAGGCCGAACTGCACATCGACGACATCGCCTTCGCCGACTGAAACCGCACTTGACCTCGGCGATGCGAATCCGTAAAGGCGCGGCTCGCCAAGCGATTGGCCCCTTCGTCTAGCGGTTAGGACGCGGCCCTTTCACGGCTGAAACACGGGTTCGATTCCCGTAGGGGTCACCAATAAATCAATGGGTTAACTTGTTGATTTGGTCGATTTCCGTAATTGTTCCGTAATATCCACTCTCGAATTCTGAAGGATTTGGGCAATCATGGGCGGACAGAGATCGTCGCGGGTCCTTCCTAACTCGCGCAGTTGCGTAGCGCTACAGGAGCCCTAAACGGGCGAGGCTTTGATCAAAGACTCGAAGCCGAAGCGGAAATGCTAGGTTGGATCGCCGCACTTTAAACCCCATTGTTAAGCCATAGCCAAAGATGGTCCACTAATTGGCCCTTAGGTTCCAGTCGTTGTCACAAGTTTTCGTCAAAGCATCTGCCAGTTTCGTTATGAGTGGCCCCGCTAATCATCACGCGTAAGCATCAATTGACTTAACAGCGCGCGACGCTTCATAGATGCGCGTAGGGACGCCAGTGTGTTTTGGGGGCTGTGTAGGTGGTAATGGTTCATGATAAAATTGCGGAACCGGATTGGGTTTGGCATTGCTTGAGCGGGGGAGAATAGGAGCTTGGCTCCACACTGCGTTGGATCGGCTGTTGCGCCTGCGTCATTCGCGCGTAGCCATCGCGAAGTGAGGGTTCATATTGTTTACTTTGCCAGCTTTCATGCACTAATCCCGACTGCCGGGTGTCTGACATTTGCCCCGCAATCATTATCTGATCCGCATGACGCACCTCGAAGAGCTTAAGGCAATCCCTATCGCGAGTGTTGCCGCCGCCTTGAAGGTTCTTCTTCCAGTCAACGGGCGAGGGCGCTGTCCACTACCTGGTCATGAGGACCGAAATCCATCATTCGCACTGCGGTTCGCCACAAACAGCTTTCGTTGTTTTGCATGCGGGCGACACGGCGGCGTCATCGATCTCGTAATGGAAATAGAGCATCTAGACTTCAAAGGCGCGTGTCGCTGGTTACAGCTCTCGACAAGGTTCGGACGGCCGCGTTGTGGCTATTCCCCAAGGAGGGACCTCTCGACAGGGTGCGGATGGTCGAGTGGTGGCGATCCCGAAGGGCTATACCTTTACCCCCCCTGTCCTTAAAAGACGATAGAAGATGATTCATCTATTTGTGACAACTGGTTTGGGTGTTAACCGTCAGTTTCTGCCAACCTCAGAAGTCCCTGACCATATTCGGTTTTTGCAAACAATGTGCCCCGCTCAATGAGTTGATCGCGACCGATAAAGCCCTGATGGAACGCTATCTCTTCCAAACAGGCAATGAGGGTGCCGGTCCGCTTCTGCATAACCCTCACAAACTCGCCAGCCTCAACCAAGCTGTCATGAGTTCCTGTATCAAGCCAGGCATAGCCACGGCCCATTTTTTCAACATGTAATTGCCCCATTTCCATGTAGAGGCGATTGAGATCGGTTATTTCAAGCTCGCCCCGAGCGGAAGGCCGAACCCTCTTAGCCAATTCAACAACCCGGTTATCGTAAAAATACAGCCCCGTCACCGCAAGGTCAGAACGGGGGTTTTGTGGCTTTTCTTCGATCGATATAGCAATTCCGGCATCATCGAGTTCGACCACGCCATAAGCCTTTGGGTCATTAACATGGTATGCAAAGATCGTAGCGCCACTTGCCCGCATTCTTGCTCGCGCAAGCAACTCGCTAAAACCAGCACCGAAGAATATGTTATCCCCCAGAACCAACGCCGCAGATTGATCGCCGACAAAGTCGGCGCCGATATGAAATGCCTGCGCAAGACCCTCAGGGTTCGGCTGCACGGCATATTCGAGTTTCAGTCCGATTTGTTCGCCAGTCCCAAATAGCCGGATATAATTATCTAGATACTCTGGCGAAGAAATGATCAAAATATTCCGGATGCCCGCCAGCATCAGTGTCGAAAGCGGATAGTAAATCATCGGCTTGTCGTAGATGGGCAATAGCTGTTTATTGATAGCAAGCGTGGCCGGGTGCAAACGTGTACCCGATCCCCCAGCTAGGATAATTCCACACGTCATTTGTTTTCCTTCATTGCAGCAGTCGCTGTTCCAGAATCTCATCAACTGCCGCTTGCCAATGCCTTGGTCTCATCATAAAATCACGCTGAAATGCGTGTGTCGCCAAGCGTGAATTGGCCGGCCGCTTGGCTGCTGTTGGATATTCCTCTGAAGAAATAGCGTTCAGTTTAGGAGTGCGTAATCCGTGCGCAGAAACTTTATCGAAAATGTACTCTGCAAAACTATACCAGCTGGCCTGGCCGTCATTCACAAAATGCCAAGTGCCTGCGCGCTCGCCCAACGTACTGGTGACGGTCAGTAGCGCTGAGGCAATATCCTTCGCCGAAGACGGTGAGCCAATCTGATCATTCACCACTCCGATTTCATTTTGATCCATCGCAAGACGCAACATCGTATTTAAGAAATTTGCGCCGCCTACGCTGACCACCCAAGCCGTTCTTATTATTGCGTGACGAGGGTTCAAACGCCGGACCGCAGTCTCGCCTGCTTCCTTACTCTGCCCGTATATGCCGATCGGATTTACAGGATCCCCCTCCTCATAAGGGGTGTTTTTCGTTCCATCAAAAACATAATCGGTAGAAACATGGATGAGAGGAATGTTGAGGCGCGCGGTTTCATTTGCCAAAATTGCGGGAGCGGTCGCATTGATGCGATGGGCCAAATCTTCTTCGTCCTCTGCTGTATCCACTGCAGTGTAAGCGCCGCAGTTTATGACAGCGGACCAGCTCGAACTGCGCACCGCGTCTGAAATGGATGTCCGATCACCAAGATCAAGCGCTGACCGCGGCGGGACAATTGCCGAGAAACCGTATTTTTCCGCAAGATTGAACACTGCACTGCCAATCTGGCCGCTGCCACCAGTCACGAGAATCTTTTTCATTTGTTGCTTCAAGCGACGGCCCGCCCCAACCGCTCTCCGCGGTATGCGCCCGACCGTATGGCCTCCCACCATTCCCGATTTTCCAAATACCAGCCGACGGTTTTTGCGATGCCGGATTCAAATGTTTCCAACGGTTGCCAACCAAGCTCTCGTTCCAGTTTCGACGCATCGATGGCATAGCGGAAATCATGACCGGGGCGATCGGAGACGTACGCGATTTGCTGCCGGTAACTTTGGCCATCGGCTCGAGGCACCTTTTGATCGAGAATATCGCAAATCTGCTGAACCACCGCGAGATTTGTACGTTCGGAGCGTCCGCCAATCATATAGCTTTCGCCGACCATGCCGCGTTCGAACACAGCGTGCAATGCACGCACATGATCGTCGACATAGAGCCAATCACGTATATTTGTTCCCTGACCATAAACCGGCAGTGCTTCGTCCCCCAAAGATTTTATGATCATAAGAGGGATCAACTTTTCCGGAAAATGGAACGGTCCGTAGTTGTTGGAGCAATTGGTAACCAGGACTGGTAGCCCGTAGGTGTGATGCCACGCACGCACTAGGTGATCGGAACCCGCCTTCGAAGCCGAGTAGGGCGAGCGAGGATCATAGGCCGTACTCTCCGTGAAAAAGCCGTAATCGCCCAAGGCACCAAATACTTCATCCGTCGAGATATGGTGGAAACGAAATTCGGATCGAGCGTCGTCCGCCAGCGACCGCCAATATTGAAGCGACGCTGTCAACATGGAAAATGTGCCGACCAAATTGGTTTGAATGAAAGCCGAAGGTCCGTCTATCGAACGATCGACATGCGATTCAGCCGCCAGATGGGTGACAATGTCCGGCCTGAACTCAGAGAAGATCGAGCCAATTTTTGCAGTATCGCAGATATCGGCTTGCTGGAACCTGAAACGGTCCGACTTCGATGCCTCAGCAAGCGACGATAAATTCCCGGCGTAGGTTAACGCATCAACAACGAGAACCTCATAGACCGTTTCCTTTACAAGATGGCGCACTAGCGCCGAGCCGATAAAGCCTGCTCCGCCCGTAACCAGTATCTTCTTCGATTGCATTTCATCTATTCTCGTGATTCAAAGAGCGTTTAGCGGCTGGCCGTCATATTCGAACGCATATGCAACATCGCGCGACAAAGGTAGCGCTGCATCTTTCGCCGATAGGAGCACAGCGGGTTCCTCGACTGGCCAATCGATGGCTAGATCGGAGTCATTCCAGATTATCCCGCCATCGGCCTTTGGCGCATAATATCGATCGACCTTGTATGCGACCTCGCAATCATCTTCCAGCGTTACGAATCCGTGCGCATATCCGGCCGGTATGAATAGCTGATTCCCCTCGACAGCCGAAAGCTCGATCCCCACCCAATGCTTGAAAGTCGGCGAGGCTGGCCTGATATCTACTGCAACGTCAAATATCCGGCCTCTCAAACAGCGGACCAGCTTCGCCTGGGCATGAGGTGGCGTCTGGAAATGCAACCCTCGCAAGGTGCCGCGTCGAGCGGAATAGGAATGATTATCCTGGCAGAAATCCAGACCGATTCCGATCTTTTCGACTCTCGCCTTGTTCCAACTCTCGGAAAACCATCCTCGAGTATCCTCGAAGCGTTGTGGTGTGACGACAATGACTGACATGAGGACGCTTCCGCTAAAGGTTGCAGGCAATCTTATCAAGACAAAACCGGAACCGTGATGTCCCTGCAAGCTATTGGTGGATGGTGTTTGTGAAATCGGTTGCTTATTGCAGCTTTTCAAACGAGCGCATGGCGATCGCGGCGATCAACAGTACCGATTTGCCTTGCGCCTGATGATAGGCGGTTATCCGCCCTTCGCCCGCGAAATCAAACTTGCTGATGTTGATGAGCATTTCCCAATCGGTCGATGATAAATCGCCGATGCCGCTAAGGCCGCTTGTGCCGTTGACTTGCAGCTGAACGGCGGGTCCAGAGAGCAATTTGTAGACATAGCAAGTGACTAGCCAGCTCGATCCCAGCACTTTCGCCGCCTGCGACAAAGGCATGTTTTTCGAAGGCCCGATCGACAGTTGTTGCACTGGCCCGCCTCTCAGCACGTCCGAGCGTTGAACCGTGGCCGAACGCATGGGAAGGTCACCCAACAAGGTAAACGGCTGTTCTCCAGCGATCGCTAGAACTTCGTGACCATCAAAAGAGGATGGCAAGTGCCGGGGCACGGCCATGCGGAACCACGGGGTCCGCAAGCCTTCGCTATTGGCGGGATGCGTGATGCCCATGACACGCCCGACCGAAGTGCCGGAAAACATCCTTGCCCGTTCATGCGTCACAGTGGACGCGGCGTCGGCCCTGAGCGAGGTCAGGTTCTGGAGGCTGCAATTATCGGTCTGCAATCCGCTGGCAACCAATTCGCAAGGCCCGAGCGGCGTGTCTTCGACACCGGATCGCCGAAGTCGCATTAACGGCAAACAGAAATCTCGCTTTGCGATGCTCCTTGCCTTCAATCACAAGATTGGTGGCGTGTCCCGTATTTTCATTCCAGTTGCTGCGGAATAGCATCCCAGGCACGCCACCACTGCTATGAAAGTTGCGGATATAGACAACAAAGCCGGACCCGGATTCGAAGATGTTATTCTCGAAGACAATCTGCCCGCCGTCAATTCCCTGGCTATCGAGGTACAGCATGGCCTTGTCGAAATAGTCCATAAGACAGCGCGAGACAAACAAACAACCGGCATGCATAGCGTCCCGGCTTGCCCCTTTTAAGACGCTTCGGCTCCATATATGGTAATTCGCGGCACCAAACTGGCAACCATCGACCCATAAACCAATCGATCCGAATGGTCGTGCCAGACATTTGTCGAAATTGGCGAACTGGACCCGGCTAAAAAAGGTCGAGCCGGTATATTCATCCAGCGGATGATAGCTGTCCCCCCGCAGCAAAGGCATTTCCATGGTTTTTGCCGACGCCGAGCAGCGTAAGGTCCGATATGGTAACGGCGTCCCAAGACCCTTCACGATACAAGGCGCGGAGGACGGTACCGCCCGGCAAGACAGGGTTCAAGATCGAGGCACCGCGCCCCTCACCTACGATATGGACGTTGCGTGATGTCAGCTTGAGCGACAGCCGGTATCGCCCGCGCGGAAAGAACAAGGTGCCGCCGGTCGGCCTCAAGCTTTCATAAGCACGTTTTACGGCCGCGCTGTCGTCGACCAAGCCATCGGCTAAGGCGCCGAAATCCTTTACCGAGGTAAAGGGTGGTCGTGTGGTAATTTCCGGCTTGGCTGGTGCCGAAGGCATCGGATTGGCGGCGATACCGATCATCGAGGCGGCCGAAAGATCGAAAAGTTCCCTGCGCGAATGAAATTCAGCCATAAGAGCACCAATCAGAAAGGAGGTAGCGCGCGATTGTTTCTGCAATTCTAGCCCTAGTCGCGACCTTGCCGCAGCGCGGACATAGTGCGTTTGTTAATTTCGTCACGTTCGGGGTCAAAAATCCAGCCCCACTTGCCGAAATATTGGGCGAGGCTGTGCATACCATACAGTAGCCGCCTGATCCCGCGTCCACCTTCGCTGCGATATTCATGCACCACCTCGACAGCCGGCACAAAAAGCGTTTCAGAACAGGCGTGCATCCGTCGGGACAGGTCAAGGTCCTCGGCATAGAGAAAATAACGCTCGTCGAAGCCACCCACTGTGTGCAGAACGCTGCTGCGCATCATCATGAAACATCCCGACAAAAATGGGAAACTGGCGACATAGTCGTAATTCCAGTCGTGAAATTCATATAGCCCGTTGCGGCGCTTTGCCCATGATGACCATCCAAAAAAGCGGCGCCCGATCAAGTCGACCGGACTGGGGAGTAGTCTGCATAACCGCTGAATCCTGCCGTCCGGATAACGCACTTTGGGCATCGAAAGGCCGACTTCTGGATGGGCATCCATGAAGTCGACAAGTCCGTCGATCACGCCCTCGCCATAGGTCAGATCGGTATTCATCACGATATGGTAGCGCGATTTTCCCTTTGCCCACTGTATTGCGCGGTTATGCCCCCGTCCATATCCGAGATTCGCTCCCGTGCGGATCAGCAACACTTTTGCCGGATCATATTCGGGCGCCGGTAGCGCCGGCGTACTGTTATCGACCAAGATGACGAAAGTGCTAAATCGGCTGGCGCCAACTTGCGCGATCGCACGGCTGACTTCGTCAGTCCCCGTCCCGAACAGGACAAAAGACACGATGACATCGAAATTGTCGGACATGCCGCCGTCGACTGCCATATTCATGGCACTGCCAGCAGCTCATCGAACACGGCCATGGTGTCGCGTGCCGTTTTTGCCCAAGAGAACTGGCGTACATTGTCATAGCCTGCCTCGACCATCGTTCTCCGTCCTGTATCAGATAGGCCAAGCACCGTCTCGATCCGATCAGCCAGCGCCACCGCGTCTTCGGGATCGAAATAAAGCGCACCATCGCCAGCGGCCTCGGGCAAAGCCGCCCTGTCCGAACAGATAAGCGGTGCGCCCATCGCCTGTGCCTCCACCGCAGGCATCCCGAACCCTTCGTAAAGCGAGGGCACGATCACCGTGAGGCAGCTTTGGTACAGCTCCGCCAGTTCCTCGTCACTTACCTTGCCGAGCGATGACACAAAGCTTTCGGCATTGTTCTCGGCGACGCTTTGCTTCAGCAATCCCACGTGATCTTTTCCGGCGTGAACGAAGGAGACATCGAGCCCCTTTCGGCGCAGCTGGGCAATCGCCTGCACCACGACCGCACAATTCTTGTTCGGCGTCAGGTTGGCGACCATCAGCACGACCGGGCGATGATTTTTCGGTTGCGCAGCAGCATCGGGAACCGCGAACCGGCTGGCTAGGGGGATCGACACGGTCTTGCCGCGCGCCGCCGGAATATAGGCTTCGATATCCTTCTTGCTATTGCCAGAAATGGTGATGATTCGGTCGCACAGATGTGCGGTGACCGGGATCATGATGCTCCAATATTTCCTTTGAAAAGGCTCGGTCATTTCGGGGATAACCTGATAATACATATCACATATCGTCGCCACCAATCTTCGACCGCCCCAGACAGGACTGACAAAGGCTGGACTGAACAGGATATCCGTTCCTGAGAATGCAGTGCTGAAGGGCAATATTAAATGTTCGTAAGCAACACGGGCGATGCGCCCGGCTAAATTCGGCAAGGGAACAATATGTTGCCTTGCGGGGGAGGAAAAATGGACCATCGCGCTCCTTTGAACATAAGCAACGATGTCGTGGGCAGACGAACGCTGCTCCAAATGCAATATGTTCTCAAATAGCTGAACGGCATAATATCCCGGACCAGTCAGTGGTCCGTCGTCGACGAATGCCAAGTTAAACGCTATGCGAACCATCGATACACAACCCTAATTATGGCGACCCAGATCCCGACCGCGTGAAACTTTAATGGTCTGAGCTATAAATTGGCGTAATCTGTTATCGATATGCCCATATATCCTGCGAAAAGGCTGGTCCGGTCGTCCCAAGAATGAGGTAACATGATAATAATCAGTCTTTGATGGTGAGCCAGTGGAGAAATAATAGTTGCTTACACAGCAACGACTGCCGGATACCTTAACAGGATTCACGGAATGCCATGATGTTTTGTTGGTTTCCATCACCACCAGTCGATTGAACAACGAATCGACTTGCACCGGCCGCTCAACGGCATGATCCCATAATTCAAGATTACCGCCATTTTTCGGGTTCCATCCGGGAGTCACATAATAAAGAAGGTTGAGCCGCCGATATCTGCCACGCGACTTGTCATGGCTATTGTCTATGTGCGGGTTCAAAAAGTCACCCTGCTGCATCATAGATATTCCGCCTGCATACAATTCGGGATCTGGCTCCAAATCGGGCAGCCCAGTTATTTTACCAATTGCAGCAACCACCGCCGCATCGTGAAACGCGTCTGTAACATTTTCGATCAGCGGGTCGAGGCGGCCCAATTTCGCAAATGTCTTTTTCTGTTCACGAAAGGATTTGCGTTTAAACCATAGTCCGGAGTCCTTGGGGAACAGATCATAAATTTCACGAGCCACTTTTTCAGACAGCAAGTTATCGATCTTGAAATAGCGGGTCGAGGTATTCTGGGGATTTGCCCATTCATGCTGAGCTTGGGCAAAATCGACCTCTATTCTTGAAGCAATCAGGGCCGAGATGTCGGAAGTGTGCATATTTGTCCTTGGAGAGAGAGGGTTTTGTGTAGTGTCTGTCATCGCTCAATGCTTCAACGTGGTCGCGATGTCGGACATTTTGACAGCGTTCATGTAGAGCACTGATGCCAATAGCAGCATGGTTGAACCTGAAAAATAGCCTATACCTCTTACAAATGCCTCGATCGCATATCCACATACTACTGACATAGCCAAGATCGATGGTATCGTTGCAGATTTGCGACCCAGCGCGATCATTCGCACTATCCACGCGGTGCGAAGCGCCATCACACCGAACAGCAATATGCCCGCAAAGCCGAAAACGCCGAATTCGCTCGTGGCCTTGGCTAACGTAAAGCCACCATCTTTCAAATTGCTGTCGGTGCCTGCGAGACGCAGAATGATATCGGCCGTCGGACTGTTTATCGGACCGAAGCCCAATTGCTGGAAACCAATCCCCCAACCAAGCGTGCGGTAGACCGAGCCAGTAGCGAGTTCCCATCCTTGCAGATATACCAGCACCGACAAGTTACCGCTATCATAGCTCAAATCCAGCCGGTCGGTGAAATAAGTTATATCCAGAATGCCAATTGCGATGGTCAACCCTGCGGCGGCGATGGCCAGATAAGGAATGGGCAGCGTGACAAGACCGACCAGCGTCACGCCGACGACAAGCGAAAGGCTTTCCAGCAGATACGCGATGGTCAGCGCAGACAGCAATGCAAGCACACGAACTACAATGATATGCCTTGCGCACATAAATAGCAGGATTGGCGTGAAAGTTAAGGCATAGTGCGAGGGTTCGGTGAACGGGAAAACCGGGTTAAAAGACGTGACCGATTCAATCGGCCGGATGCCTAGTATCGCGGCAATCCCAATCAGCACGAAGGTCAGGAAAACACCGGTCGCCGCGATGTCGATAACGCGGAATTCATTGTCGAAGACTGCAAATCGCAAAAAATAAGATCCGACCATCATAAGTGCAAAAAGAAATAGTGATTGGACCATGCGCAGAAAATCGAGAGGCTGAAAATAATAAGCGATCAGCGCATGCGATAGGATGCCGATCGATATCAATACGATCGTAGTCAGCGCCGCAAGGACCTGGTGGGTCTCGGGGCTTCGGGTGATTCCCAGTGCAGCGAGACCCAGTACCACAAGCGCAGCCGACGCCACACCAGCTGCCTGCGAAGACGTCGCGAACACATAGAACACAGATGTCGGTAACAAGGTCACAAGCGAAAGTAGCAAAAAAATTTTGAAAGAGCCTGCGCCCGCCGTCATGTTGGCCGGGTGCGACTGCAATAACAACGCCGCTCCATTTTTTTCCATCCGGCTTTGTTCCATCACTTCAGATAGCTTCGTCCTAGCGACATTCGGCATTGACCATATTTTGATTGCTAAGTGGCGGTCGCTATTAATTAAAAAATTGCGGTCGCAATAGGCGCTGAGAGAAATCAGTGCAACCGCAATCACCATTCGGCGTGCTATGCTTCCCCGTCTAGTCGTAGATTGCAAATTTGTTTCAATCCAGCCATTTTTTTGTTGAGGGAAATTGCCGACCATCTTGCGCTACGGGCGCGCTCTGCTAAACGCTCCGATCAATTCACATTGACTAATAGTCTGGATAAAGATGAAAGCTGTAATTTTGGCGGGCGGTCTTGGAACGCGCATTTCCGAGGAAACCCATCTGAAACCCAAACCGATGATCGAAGTGGGGGGTTATCCCATTTTGTGGCACATCATGAAAATCTATTCGTCCTACGGCATCAACGACTTTGTCATCTGCTGTGGCTATAAGGGCTATATTATCAAGGAATATTTCGCCAATTATTTCCTCCACATGTCGGATATTACATTCGACATGCAAACCAACGAAATGCACGTCCATCACAAGAAGGCCGAGAATTGGAAGGTGACGCTTGTCGATACCGGCGAGGAAACCATGACCGGTGGGCGGCTCAGGCGCGTTGCCCCCTATGTGGAAGGCGAAGATGCTTTTTGTTTTACCTATGGGGATGGCGTGGCCGATATACGGATCGATGAACTGATCGAATTCCATAAGAACCACGGGCTGAACGCGACTGTTACTGCAGTGCAGCCTCCCGGGCGCTATGGTGCGCTCAATCGCGATGGCGACCTGGTAAAGGGTTTCATCGAGAAACCAAGAGGCGATGGCGGCTGGATCAACGGCGGCTTTTTCGTGCTTTCGCCTAAATGCATCAACCTCATCGACGACGATGCCTCTGTTTGGGAAGCCGAGCCACTGGAACTGCTTGCGAGCGGCGGGCAGCTCGCCGCCTATGAACATGGCGGCTTCTGGCAGCCCATGGATACCCTTCGCGATAAGACCCATCTGGAAGAATTGTGGGCAACAGGCGAAGCACCCTGGAAATCATGGCAATGACCACAGATTTCTGGTCGGGCAAACGGATATTCATTACCGGCCACACCGGCTTCAAAGGCGGATGGCTGAGCCTGTGGCTGGAGCAACTCGGCGCGAAACTGTTCGGATATTCGCTACCGCCGCCGACGTCGCCGAGCCTGTTCGAAGTCGCTGCGATTGAAAGCCTTTTTACCGAGCATCGCTTTGGCGATGTGCGCGACGCCGCATCACTGACGCAGGCTATGCAAGCCGCTGCCCCAGACATTGTCCTTCACCTCGCTGCCCAGCCGCTGGTGCGCTATTCCTACGCTGCCCCGGCCGAAACTTTTGCTGTCAACGTCATGGGCACGGTCAATATATTGGAGGCCGCGCGCAGCACCGGTTCCGTTCAGGCATTGGTGAATGTCACCACCGACAAATGCTATCATAACAGGGAATGGCATTGGGGGTACCGTGAAGACGAGGCACTCGGCGGTCATGACCCTTATTCGGCCAGCAAGGCCTGTTCGGAAATCGTAACCGCTGCCTATCGCAACTCCTTCGGGCAGGATGGTAGGCCCTGGATCGCCAGCGGTCGCGCAGGCAATGTCTTAGGCGGGGGCGACTGGGCGTTGGACCGGCTGTTACCCGATATTTTCCGCGCGATAGATGCGGGCGAGAAAGTGACTGTGCGCAACCCGATGGCTACGCGTCCCTGGCAGCATGTGCTAGAGCCGGTTGCGGGATATATCGCGCTTGCCGAACAGCTATTTACGCATGGCGAGGAATTTGCCGCTGCCTGGAATTTCGGACCAGCCGACACTGATGCCCAGCCCGTGCAATGGATACTCGAAAAGATTGCCGAAATGCGCCCCGGTTTCGTCTGGAACATCGATGCCGCGGACGCCGTGCACGAGGCGCATTATCTAAAGCTGGACAGCTCGCGTGCCCGCGCCTTGCTGAGCTGGGCGCCCAGATGGACCTTATCGAGCGCATTACAGCAAACCTCGCTTTGGCACGATGCGTGGCGGGCGGAGGGAGACATGCGGTCTTTCTCTCGACAGCAGATCGCCGAATACGAGGCATCGGGCAGATAATGTCTTTGCCCTCGCGTTTTGTCATATCCCCCACTCCGATCGCCGATCTGCTTGTTGTCGAACGACAGCGGCGCGGTGATGATCGCGGCTATCTCAGCCGGTTTTTCTGCGCGAAGGAGTTGAAGGCTGCCGGTTTTCAGGACCCGGTGGTACAGATAAACCAGACCCTGACCACAAAAACTGGGGCCGTACGGGGCATGCACTTCCAGTTACCGCCAGCCGCCGAAGACAAGTTTGTAAGCTGCCTGCGCGGCAGTGTTTTCGACGTGGCGGTCGATTTGCGTTCGGGCTCGCCGACATTCCTGCAGTGGTATGGCGAAGTCCTGTCCGCCGACAATTCGAAAAGCCTGTTTATCCCCAGGGGTTTTGCACACGGATTCCAGACCCTCGCAAGCGATTGTGAGTTGCTCTATCTTCATACTGCCTATTACAGCCCGGAATCGGAAGCCGCGCTGAATTTAGCGGACCCTGCACTCGCCATCGCGTGGCCGTTGCCCGTAACGGACATTTCTCCTAGGGACCGCAGCCACGCTTATATCTCCCCAGATTACGACGGAACAAAAATATGAAATGCCGCCATTGTCAGGCCGATCTGTCACATTCGTTCATTGATCTCGGCTCTGCTCCGCCATCGAACTCCTACCTCAGCCAAGACGCGTTGCAGGGGCCGGAAACTTGGTATCCGCTGCATGTGCTGATCTGCGATACTTGCTGGCTGGTTCAAACCGCCGATTTTGCCAAACGCGACGAGTTTTTCTCCGCCGACTATGCCTATTTCAGTTCCTTTTCAGACAGCTGGCTAAAGCATGCGAAAAGCTATGTAGAATCGATGGCGACGCGGTTTTCGCTGGATAGCAGGTCGCAAATCGTCGAGGTCGCCTCGAACGACGGCTATCTGCTGCAATATGCCAAAGCGCTTGGCATTCCGTGCCTGGGCATCGAGCCCACCGCGAGCACCGCACAGGCGTCGCGCGATCTTGGTATTGACACTATCGAAGAGTTTTTCGGCGTAGCCTTGGCCAACAAGCTAGTGGCCAAGGGCCTATCGGCGGACCTCACCGCAGCCAATAATGTCCTCGCGCATGTGCCCGATATTAACGATTTCGTCGCCGGTTTTGCCGTCCTTCTCAAGCCCACGGGCGTTTCGACCTTTGAATTCCCGCATCTGATGAAGCTCGTCGCGGAGAACCAGTTCGACACCATTTATCATGAACATTATTCCTATCTGTCGCTGACTGCAGTGAACCGGATATTCGCGCACAACGGTTTGACCGTATTCGATGTCGAGGAAGTATCGACTCATGGCGGCAGTCTGCGCGTCTTTGCCTGCCGGACTGACAGCGCGAGCCATGAGGTCAAGCCTGCGGTTGCAGCCATGCTGCAACGGGAGAGCGGCGCAGGGGTGGGCAGCCTTCGTTATTACGCCGCTTTGCAGGAACAATCGGACCGGGTTGCGGCCGATCTGCTGCATTTCCTGATCGAGGCGAAGCGTAAAGGCCGATCCGTTGCGGCTTATGGTGCGGCTGCAAAGGGGAACACACTGCTTAACTTCGCTGGCGTAAGACCGAATTTGCTACCTTGGGTGGTAGACCGCAATCCTGCCAAGCAGAACAAGTTTCTGCCGGGCAGCCGCATTCCCGTTGTCGCAGAGGATAGGATCAGGGCAGAAAAGCCCGATTTCGTCCTTATCCTCCCTTGGAATCTAGCTGAAGAAGTTACCGGGCAACTCGCCTATATTCGTGAATGGGGCGGGCAATTTGTCTGCGCCATTCCGGAGTTACGTGTGTTGTGAGAATAGCGGTCACCGGTGCCAACGGCTTTATCGGGTGCCATGTTCTGACGGCATTGGCCGACTATCCCGATGTTTCAGTGACGGCGAGTTCGCGGTCGGCAAATCCACCGGGATTTTTGCCGAAGAATTTCGGCTATGTTCCAATAGACATGGCCGAAGCGGATTCATCGACATACGACGCGCTTGGTGCGCCCGATGTCCTGATCCATCTGGCGTGGGGCGGCCTGCCCAATTACCGGTCGAATCACCATTTCGAAGAAGAGCTGCCGCGGCAATATGCCTTTATCAAAGCGCTGGTAGATGCAGGCCTTCCGTCACTGCTCGTTTCAGGCACATGCTATGAATATGGAATGAAGTCAGGTTGCCTGACCGAGGATCAAGTGGGCGAACCAAGCAATGCATATGCCGTTGCCAAAATTTCGCTGCACGGGCAGTTGACCTTGCTCAAGGCACAGCAATCGTTTGGCCTGACGTGGGCAAGGCTATTTTATTCCTATGGTGAAGGACAGGCAGCCTCGTCGCTGCTGCCGTTATTAAAGGCTGCCGTTGCCAATGGCGACAGGCAGTTTGCCATGTCTGGCGGCGAGCAGCTTCGCGATTATCTGCCGGTTGGGACGGTTGCAGATTATCTTGTCAGGCTGGCGATCGGGAACGCCGACCCGGGCGCCGTTAATATATGCAGCGGCGAACCGGTGTCGATCCGTCGGCTGGTGGAAGAACAGAAGGCATTGCACGGATGGGATATCGAATTTGATTTCGGCAAATATCCCTATCCGGATTATGAGCCAATGGCATTTTGGGGTGACGCGGGAAAGCTATCAACGCTCCTTAAGGCATAGTCGTGGCGATAAAGCGCAATATCGTCGCCAACTTGTTCGGTCGCCTTTGGGCAGCTCTAATGAACTTCGCGTTCGTACCGTTGTATATTCACTTTTTGGGTATCGAAAGCTATGGTTTGGTAGGCTTCTTCGTGGCAATCATAGCCGTATTCACGGTTTTGGACATGGGGTTAAGCGTCACAATAAATAGGGAGTTGGCCAAACTTAGCGCAACAAATGAGTGGGAAGCGGAGGGCCGAAATCTTCTTCGGACATTCGAGGTCATTTACTGGGGTGTGGGGCTGATATTATCGACCGCGTTGATCTTGGCTGCGCCTACAATAGCCATAGACTGGTTGCGACCTGATAAAGTCACTGTCGAACAAACCACCCTTGCAGTACGGTTAATGGGGGTTGCGGTTTTTTTCCGGTGGCCGCAGCCTCTATATGCCGGGGCGTTGATGGGCCTTGGTAAGCAGGTATTGCAAAATGGATTGATATCTTTTGGTGCTACTCTGCAAGGCGGTGGTGCTGTGCTTGCTCTTTGGATTATAGCACCCTCTATCGAGGTCTTTTTCTTGTGGCATATTTTTGCGCTTGCGACACAAGCCACACTACTTTTTTTCGCCACATGGAGATCCATCCCAGCCGGCAATCATCACGCGAAGTTTACTCCTGGAGCATTGAGTAAATTAGTCAGGTTTTCTGCAGGAGTAGCGGGAATTTCATTCTTTTCTGTTATACTGACGCAATCGGACAAATTTCTTCTAAGCAAGTTGCTCCCATTGGAGGAATTTGGATATTATGCGTTATCTAGCGCGATCGCGGGCGTATTAACCGTAGGCGCTACGGCAGTTTATGCCGCTATCTTTCCGGCCATGGCTCAACGGGTTGCCGCAGGTGATACTGAAGGAGTAAGCAAATTATATCGCCAAGGGAGTCAGCTCCTTGCTATGTTTCTATTTCCTGTTGGGTTGACGGTCGCGGCGTTTTCGAAAGAGTTGGTCACTTTATATACAGGCAGTGCCAAAATCGCCATGCAAACCCATTCGATTTTAAGTTTGCTTGCAGTCGGTAACACGATCCTGTCAATCATGGTTTTGCCATTAGCTTTGCAGCTGGCCTACGGCTGGACCAAGCTTTCGTTATACAAAAATATAATTGCCGTCATACTTTACGTTCCGTTATTGGCCACCCTGACATTACATTTTGGATCAGTTGGAGCTGCGTTGACGTGGGTTGTGCTTACATTGGGTTACCTTCTGTTTGAGATACCTATGATGCATAGAAAATTGCTCAAAAATCAGATGTGGCCTTGGTATATCATGGATATCGGCATTTCTGCCGTAATTTCTATGATCTGTGTCGGCGCTGCCATCTATCTTGCGCCGTCGGGCTCCGCTATATTGTACCGAATCTTTTTCGCCGCAGCAGCGGCCAGTAGCGCAATCGCAATATCAGCATGTATCTTACTAGCGCCTCGTGCATGGGCAATGATGTTTTCAGATCGCTAAAGGATGTGGCGTATGTTTGTTTCCCTCAAGCGGTTTGTAAAGCGCTGCGTGGCGCATGCGCAGAGCGAACAACTTAATCTGGCTTCAAATGTGGACGTTTATCGTTCAAGTTTTGGCCGAAACGTTCGCGTTGGAGAGCGCTGTAATTTAATAATAACTTCAATTTCAGACTACAGCTACTTGGGGCCGCGCTGTGTTACAGTTGAAGCAACAATTGGAAAATTTTGCTCAATCGCTTCTGATGTCCATATTGGAACTGGCAGCCATCCGTCGCGTGATCACGTATCTTCCCACCCGATATTCTATATGAACCGTAAGGAGATTGGATGGTCTTGGGCCGAAGGTAACAATTTTTCAGAATTTCGTAAAACCGAGATCGGGAATGACGTCTGGATCGGAGAACGCGTTACAGTGAGAGACGGCGTTAGAATTGGCGATGGCGCGATTATAGGGGCAGGTGCTGTTGTGGTAAAGGATATCGAGCCATACGCCATATATGGCGGCGTACCCGCACGGTTAATTAGAATGAGATTCTCACCTGAAGAAATACATTTCCTCATGGCAATAAAATGGTGGGAAAAAGATGAAAACTGGCTTAGAGTTCATGCTCATTTGTTTAGCGATATAAAATCGCTAAGGAATGCCATGAATACGCAAACAGACAATATGCCATGAAATTCGGCTTAAAAACCACTCACCCCAAAGATATAGGTGTTGTGTACATTATATTCCGCGAATTTGGTATTGAACATTTCAATTCATTTATGAAATCGTATAGCAGCATAGACGCAGGTGTTGAACATGATATGCTATTTGTTTTTAAAGGATTCTCTTCTGTTCAGGATATAGAATTGTACCAAAAATCTATAGATTATACAGATCAATCATATCTAATTGCTCCAAATCAAGGTTATGATATTGGTACTTACAAATACGTTTCCCAAAAATGGGATCGTAAATACTATTGCTTTCTAAACTCAAAAAGCGTCATTATTGGTCATAACTGGCTCCAAAAGCTTTGCAGTCACGCCTGTCTGCAAAACGTTGGCATGGTGGGGGCTACCGGATCGTTCGAGAGTCTATTGACCGATTATCTGCAGATGCGTGAGGCTTCGGGACGACGGTGGTGGCCATGGCGTTTAGTTGTGCGGAATAGTTGGTTGAACGAGCTCCGCCACAGATTCTATTTTCCTCCATTTCCCAATCCCCATCTCCGCACAAATGCGTTCATGATTCGCAGAGAAGCTCTTCTAAAGATCAAGCATCGCCCAATTATCAAGCGGCTTGATGCGGCCCGTTTTGAAAATGGCAGGAATAATATCAGTCAGCAAATTAAGAAAATGGGGTTGGATGTTTTGGTGGTTGGCCGGGACGGCAAAGCATATTATCCCGACCAATGGGCGGCCAGCGGAACATTTTGGCAAGGTGATCAAAGCAACCTGCTGGTTGCCGACAACCAAACCGAAAAATATGAATTGTCATCTGATAGCGAAAAGAAAATTCTGACCCTAAAAGCTTGGGGTGGATAAATTGCATCAAGATCATGAACATCGAAAGCATTAAAGCAGTATTATGGCAGCCCCCCTTCTTAGCATCATCATACCGACGCGCGAACGTGCCGGAACCTTGGCATATACCTTGGCATCGGCATTGGATCAGGCAAGTCGGGACTATGAAGTAGTCATAAGCGACAATGCCAGCGAAGACGGCACAGTGACCGTTGTAAGTGACGTTAATGACGACCGCATTAAATATTTCCGGACCTCGCATCGCCTTTCGATGTGCGACAATTATGAATTCGCGCTTAGCAAGGCACGCGGCGAGTATGTGATAATCATTGGCGACGACGATGCCGCGATACCAGGTATGCTGGATGATCTTCTCATACGCCTGCGGGCATTGGCAGAACCCGTCATTCACATGTGGCCGCTGCACATTTATGATTGGCCTGTGGAAGATCGCCCGGCAAAGGCAACATATGTTGCGCCCGAAGCTGCTGAAACAGTCCTCGATCTAAAGGCCAAAGGTCGCCGGGTAGTGGAACTAGGCGGATGGAAATATTATGAGCTGCCATCCCCCTATCACGCCGCCATTCCTCGGCGGATCCTCGGCTCGTTGCGTGAGCGGACCGGTCGGGTCTTTCATTCGACGCAGCCGGATGTTTTTACCGCCATGGCCATTCCGGCATTTGCCGATCGGGCGATTAATATTGGCAAGACAGTAACGTTCAATGGTCGTTCGGCAAAATCGAATGGCTTGGGCTTTGTAAAGCGAGCAGCGCTGGCCAATATCGAACGATTTATCAGCGAATATGGCGATTACGCGTTTCACCCGTCACTGTTCGGTGGAACATCGGCGATGGCTAATATGATACCTGATGCCGTGTTGAAGGCGAAGGATATCTTTCCAGAAATTTACGGCGACGTAGCGTTCAATTACAGCGCAATGTGGGCTTACATCAGTCGGCTGCGTTTTGCGAAACATGGAGATGTGATCAGGCAATCCGTCGCAATCAGAAAAGCTCATCCTTTCGGTATTGGCGAATTTATTGGTTTCAGCTTTCTTCATGAGGGCGCCGCTGCGCGCCGGACCTTATTGAATTCAATCGGTATGGCGCGACGAGGAAGTGATTGCCTGGCGCCAAATATTCACGATTTTGCGAGAATGCTGGCGGGTGGCACCCCGGCCTAACCCGCATTAAGCAGACCTAATTATCGCAGCAGGGTTCGGATACTATCTTCCAAGGAAAATCGAGGCCGCCAATCGGTCATTGCCAATATGCGCGACGGGTCGCCCACCAGCCGATCGATATCGTCCGATGATCGAGCTTGTTCGTCAAACAGGATCGCATTGTCCTTGCCCGCCAGCCGCACGAAGCGTTCGGCCAGCTCCTTTATGCCCGTGACATTGCCGCTGCAGACATTGAAAATCCGTTCCGGGGGATTGTCGAGTTCCAGCAGGGCAAAATAGGCAGCGACGATATCGCGGACGTCGAGAAAATCGCGGATGCTGTTTTTGCCTCGCATGACGATTGTCTCGTGCGCTTTGGTGTCCATTACCCGTGCGGCGAGCGACGGTATCATCAACGCGGGCTGCATATATTTGCCGATATGGTTGAACGGACGCGCCACCCGTGCATCTATATGGCCGGAAAGGAGCACCAATTCTTCGGCCAGCAGTTTCGCCCGGCCATAACGACCCGCCGGAACGGTTGCACTGTCCTCGCTTTTGATGTCTTCGCTCGCCGCGTAAACATGGCAGGAGCTTGGAAAAAGGAAGCGGGCCGATCTAAGGTGCCCAACAAGCCGCGCGGTCATGGCGACGCTCTGGGCAATGACGCTATCGTCGCTGTAGTCGGCGGGGATACTGAAATTGGCGAAATGCGCGACGCCCCAATATTCGCGCGCTATCCCTTCAAGCCCGGAGGGGTCGGAGAGGTCCGCGGCGATCCAACGCACGGAATCGGGCAACCCGGCAGGTGGTGCTCCGCGGCCGACAGCGCTTGTCGCAAAACCCCGCTTCGCCGCTTCCGCAACAAAGTGACGCCCGACAAACCCAGACGCCCCGGTGACCAGTAGCGGCCGCACCTCCTTATCCAACCCTAACCAGCTTCAAGCTCGTCGAGACCTAATAGCCTGCTTTCGCGTTCGACCAGTTTCAGGTCGGATTCGACCATCATCACCGCCAGTGCCTTCAAATCGGTCTTTGCCGTCCAGTCGAGGCGGTCCCGCGCGCGGGAAGCATCACCTTCCAAGTGGTCTACCTCGGCAGGACGATAGAATCGTGGGTCGATTTCAACGTGCCTCCGCCAATCTAGACCGATATTTTCAAAGACCAAATCCAGAAATTCACGGATTGAAGCTGTTACACCGGTGGCAACGACATAGTCGCCTGGCTCATCAAGTTGAAGCATCCGCCACATGGCATCAACATAATCCCCCGCAAATCCCCAGTCTCGCTTTGCGTCCAAATTGCCCAGATATAATTTTTGCTGAAGCCCAAGCTTAATGCGGGCCGCCGCAAGCGTTATCTTTCGCGTAACGAAAGATTCACCGCGGCGCGGGCTCTCATGATTGAACAAAATACCGTTAGCGGCAAACATGCCATAGCTTTCGCGGTAGTTAACTACCTGATAATGTGCGTATACCTTTGCGCAAGCGTATGGACTTCTCGGTTCGAATCGCGTTTCCTCGTTTTGTGGCGCGCCGGCAGATCCAAACATTTCGCTAGACCCAGCCTGATAAAGCTTTGGAATACGTCCACCATGTTCCCCATGTGCGCGAATTGCTTCAAGCAAACGCAAAACCCCTGTTCCTGTAACGTCTACCGTATATTCGGGTTGGTCAAAGCTGACGCGAACATGGCTCTGGGCTGCCAAATTATATATTTCGTCTGGCTGTAATGTATCTACCAGACGACGCAGAGAAGACGAGTCGGATAGGTCGCCATAATGCAATTGGAGCCCACCAGTTGACTCTGCTATCAGATGTTCGATGCGCGAAGTATTTAGTGTGCTTGCTCGGCGAACCACGCCGTGAACCGCATAGCCTTTGGCTAATAGCAATTCCGCTAGATAGCTACCATCCTGTCCTGTGACACCTGTTATCATGGCTGTTTTCATCGTTGCTCATCTCCAAATGAAATCAGTGAGGGTTTGAATGATTGTCCGTCGCGCTCTATGCATTCACTCCTGCTTGGTCCAATACTTTCTATTGATTCCAAGCTTGTGGTGCATGTTTGGCTGCGTTTCGAACTGAAAAGCGGGGTCACAACGTGTTTAAAATCGAGTGCCCGTTGATTGACTTGCAACCGGCGCCTTCTCATAAGCACGGCCGAATCAATCGCATTGAAATCAGAACAGACTTAATTGAACCAATGATAAATCTTTTAACTTCTCGGAAGCATCATTTCCATTTGAATCAGCTTTTATTGACATATTGGCTCTTGGTGGGCTTCATTTCGCTAATGTTTATCGTGGGGGGAAGCTCACGTTCAGACACACAATCGTTTAGCGTTATTCGTCCGGTCACCACCATTGTACTGGCATATGGCATATGGAACCTGAAGCAGGAGCACGCCGCGCGTTATCGGTTCCTGTTTGCTTTTGCGTTAGCCGTTCTGTTCCTGACATTAATATATGTGATACCGCTCCCATGGACGGTGTGGCCAAACGTGAGGGGCAGAAATCTTTCCGCTGAAATTGCTGGCGCTACTGGGATAGCTCAAGTTTGGCAGCCTATTTCTATGGCACCAACCGCTACTTGGAATGCCCTTTCTGCTCTTTTAGTGCCGATTACCGTGCTGATTTTTTCAAGTCAGCTTGATAGGGAAAGCAGCTTTCGGATTATCGGCGTTTTTTTAATCTTTGGACTAGCGAACATTATTTTAGGTGTTTTGCAAGCAATTGGATCGTCTGAAAGCCCAATTTACTTTTACAGGATCCGGGCTGGCAATTTTCCTTCCGGTTTTTTTGCCAACCGAAATCATTATGCGGTTTTCTTATCCTGTATGATACCAATGCTAGCTGTCTATTTGTCTTCCTTAAAGTCATCATCTCATGATAATCGTTGGAAAATCTGGATCGCATGTGCTTTTGGTGCCTTAGTGATCCCGCTTATCCTAGTGACAGGGTCCCGTGCCGGATTGTTGACAGCTGCTTTAGGGATCCTGGCAACGCCATTTCTATATCGGAAACAACTTCATTATTGGACTGGGAACGGCAAGAAACGTAGGTTCAATTTCTTTTATATTACAGGCTCTCTCGGTATTGCCGCATTGGCCTACATTACTATTCTAGCGTCTCGTGCGGAGACATTTGATCGCCTATTTGATGACAACGGTTCAGCCGCTGCACGCTTCTCTATCTGGCAACCCGTTAGAGATATGGTAGAAACATACGGGGCATTAGGCTCTGGCGCGGGAACGTTTGCACCGGTGTATCAAATCAGTGAGCCATTAGATCTTTTAACGTTTCAGTACGTTCCACACGCCCACAATGATTTGCTTGAGGTTGCATTGACCACCGGATGGCTGGGGATCATATTGATGGGAGGCTTTGCAATTGCCTTTTCTATTGCTGCATGGCGTCATTTTCGCGCTGATATATATGAAACGCGCGACACGGTGTTCGGTCGCCTTGGCGTTGTGATCCTCGGACTTCTGGTCGTCGCTAGCATAGTAGATTACCCGCTGCGGGTCCCGTCATTGGAAAGTTTTTTCGTCGTCGCGGGCATCTGGGCAGCGAGCAACAGAGAACCGAGGTCGAAAAGGGCTGGCGGTGCATGAAATCCTCGTATAGCACTCGAGGATAAATTCTGGCTGACAAATGCGCTATTTGGTATTCGTCATTGGCGCTAAGAGCACTTGTAATTTCAGAGATATTGAATGCTTCAAACCAATATGAATATTGCGGATTCCATCACACGCGACTCCATTGTTGTTGAGCGGTCAGGCGGCGATCACCAATCGTTCGCACCTCCAATAATACTGCAATATTGGCACGTGGTCACTCGGTGGAAATGGATTATAATTGGTATAATCAGTGCGGCATTGGTCGTCGGACTGGTGACAACATTACTGATGACGCCACGTTACACTGCGGGTTCGCGCATCGAAATCAGCAGAGACCAAAAAAATGTGACTAACGTAAAGGGGTTGGAGCCTGCCGACGTCACACGAGATGTCGAATTTTATCAGACACAATATTCTCTTCTTGAAGCGCGTTCGCTTGCGGAACGCGTCGCTCGAAAACTTAATTTCGCTAGCAATGATGCTTTTTTCGAGGCCCATGGCGTATCCGCAAACGATGGATTGACTTTGTTTGCCCAAAAGAGTGGTGTTCTAACCGGTCAAGAACGTGCTCGGCGTGAGAAACGCGTCGTTTCGTTGTTATTGAAAAACATAACAATTTTACCAATCAGGGGGTCTAGCCTGATTGATATTAACTACACCAGCGGGTCTGCCCAGCTATCGGCAGATGTAACAAATGCATGGACTCAGCAGTTTGTTGAATCGAGTATGGACCGTAGATTTGCCTCCACTGCCGACGCGCGAAAATTCTTGGAGGGTCGTCTTGAGGATTTGAGAGCAAGGCTCGAGAAATCAGAACGTGATTTAGTTAGATATGCTTCGGAAAAAGGCATTGTTTCGTTAGGCAAGAAACAGAATGCTAATGGCGATACGCAGGCAGAGCGGACGTTAGTATCATCAGATCTGGAAGCATTAAATGCGTCGTTGGTGCAGGCGACTGCGGACAGAATAACCACAGAAAGCAGGCTGCGTCAGCGCGAGCCAAATACCAGTTACGAGGCGCTGGCGAATAACGCGATAGCAACACTTCGTCAAAGGCGGGCCGAAATAGCCGCAGAATATTCCAAAATGATGGTTCAATTCGAACCGGGCTATCCCGCTGTGCGAGCCTTGGCTGAACAGATAAAGACGCTAGACAGCAGTATAACCCGCGAAGAAAACAGAATTAAAAGTACAAAAATCACCGCGAAATCCCTCGACTTTGCACAGGCGGCGCAGCGCGAGCGCATGTTGACTGAGAAAGTCGAGGCGCTCAAAGGTCGACTCGGTTTAGAGCAACGGGATAGCATACAGTACAATATATATTTACGGGAGGCCGACACAAATCGGGAACTTTATGATGGTCTTTTGCAACGCTATAAGGAAATAGGCGTTGCTGGCATTGGCGCAAACAATATCGCGATCGTTGACATCGCAAAAGTTCCTGACGAGCCGTCCGCGCCGAGTTTGCCGATAAACATGGCGCTGGCTTTGTTGGCTGGCGTGGCACTTTCAGGGCTTGCTGCATTTGCGCTAAACCAGATCGACGAAGGAGTGAAGGATCCTTCGGATGTCAACAGGATACTTCAGATACCCTTATTGGGCAGCATTCCCGATATTGGCGATGAGAATGCGTTGACGATGCTTAATGATGCTAAGTCGATCCTTTCCGAAGCATACCTCAGTGTTCGTTCCAACTTGGCGTTTTCAACAGATCATGGCGTACCCCGTGCTTTCATGGTTACGAGCACCAGGCCCGCTGAAGGAAAAAGTACCACCAGCTTTGCGTTGGCGACTGTCCTCGGCCGAACCGGCAAAAAGGTTTTGCTGATTGACGCGGATATGCGGGCCCCGTCGATGCACAGTATGCTTGGCGTAGAGAATATAGTGGGTCTCAGTAACATCCTCTCTGGATCAAATGACTGGGCTGAGATGGTCTGTGTTACCACCTCTAAGGGGTTAAGTGTTTTGACTGCTGGCCCCACTCCGCCAAGCGCAGCGGAGCTGTTAAGTAGCGATCGTTTGCTTGCCTTTGTCCAACAACTGCTCAATCATTATGACCATATCGTTATAGACTCACCGCCAATCTTGGGGCTTGCAGACGCTCCTCTCGTGTCTCGCGCGGTAGAGGGATGCGTTTTCGTCATTGAAGCCGAGGGAGTTGCAGTGCGGGGTGTTAAAACTTCAATGGACCGACTGCATTCCGTCCACGCTCAAATATTTGGAGCAGTCATGACAAAACTCAAAAAACGTCAGGCCAGCTATGGCTATGGCTATGGCTATGGCTATGGCTATGGAGCGACCGCACCCGTTGATGAGAAGTGATTGCTGTAACTACTTCGCCTTGCCATCGACGGTTGCAATCTAAACCTTAAAATGGTTGCATTTATATCGTGCGTGGAGGCTCTCGATCTCTGAAATTGGCTTTTGGCAGGCGCTATTGGCGGTGTTTCCAAAAAATGAGGGCCGTGCCGGAGAGCGCGAACAGTGAGACAACCAATCCTAAAGCCGGAAAGAATAGGAAGCCACCAACGAGCACGTAGGGCGTAGCAATGTCGATACCTTCATATCCAATGCGCACAATGTTGGCATAGAGATCGATTATGCCGCCGACAATCGTAAGCAGCGGCGTGAACGCCGCGATCCATCTCAAGATGTTCGGGGCCTTATGGATATGATGTGGCGCAGTCACTAGTTGATCGGTTTTAGTGACCATGGCATGCGCCGTCAGATAAATGACTGCCCGCAAAAGACTGATCGCGGCTAAAGCACTTAGTTGAGCTAGCCAATGGGCATCTCTGGTAGCAAGTTCTGCACTGGCAAATATCAAGCCATTATTCCTCCTAACTGGAGAATGGCTGCACTGTGAGATCAGTCAAGATGGCGCCGACACATTACCTTGCACATGCGTCAAGGGGATAAACGGGTAAAATTATGAACTACTATAAGCCAATTACAAAAGATTTAGTACTTGCTTCGACCAATTTATATAGCTTTCGGGAAATTTCTCTTTCGGCACCCATCCAAAATCCCGAAACAGCGCATCATTATCGTTCATCAGCAGGGGATCAATAGCGCCGCTAATCATTTCAGTCTTTCCAGACAGCACGCCCGCAAGGCGGAGCATCCACAATGGTACTGGAAACGTGCGGACGGGCACGTCGACACCAGCCGAGATCGCGTGCAGAAGATCCACAGTCGAAGCAGGTTCTCCATCTGTAGGGACATATTTACTGCCCCTGGCTGCCTGCCAGCGGTGCTCGTCTGCGCGGATCAAAGTAAGGATTAAGTCTACCAGGTTTGTGAGTGAAACATAAGAGCGCTTGTGATTTGCAAGAGCCAGCGGTAGCCACATGCGCTTCGACACCATTTTTGTTAGCGCCAATAATGACCCGGTCATACCAACACCATAAACAACGGGAGGGCGGAGAAAAATGATATTTGCCTCTGGCAGAAGCTCACCGAATATTCGATCGGCCATAAGCTTTTCTTGCCCATATAGCCGAGCTCGTGGATGCCCCTGTTCGGCCAGCTCAGCATAAACGGAGCTTATCACAATTACTCGTCGAATTTTTGCCACAGCAGCGGCGGCAGCTACTGTTCTTGCTATTCCCGACGTCATATTTTCAGCAGAGATCGCGCCCTTACCGGGCACCACGGCGGCCAAATGAACAAGGCAATCCGCACTATCCATCGCGTCAGCCAAGTCTTCGAGACGACAAATTGCCAAATCTTCGACAAGATGTTCTGTGGCGCGAACCCGGATCGTCGGATCGGACCGGCGTACCAGCGCATGAACGTCAAATCGCCCTGCTTCAAAGGAACCCAAGAGCGATTTCCCAATAAACCCCCCAGCTCCCGTAATTAGAAGTTTCTGTGGACACTGCATTTTATTCTTCCACTTGTTTTAAACAAAACAATCAGCCAATTTAGATGCGCTACACGCCAACTGCATCGCCGCGTCCCGCACCACTGAATGTTTTCCAGAGGTAAGCGACATCTTTCCAGAGAGACCATGGCTGGAGGTATTTAGCATCGACGATGGCCAGTTGCACCGGCTTTGACATATCCAGTCCAACGATCTGTGCAGGGCCGGTAATTCCCGGCTGAAGTTTCGAAACCCCGCGAATTTCGCGCTCCTTAATTAACTCTTGTTGCATGGGCAAACAGGGGCGCGGACCAACCAAACTCATCGTCCCGTTGATTACATTAATCAACTGCGGGACCTCATCAACTTTGTACTTTCGCAAAAGTCTCCCTACTTTTGTGACTTGCGTTGCTGAAATTTGGTGCGACGCGGCGTCCAGCGTATCGGGATACATCGTTCGTAGCTTGTATATGTGAAAAGGCTTATTCAATCTACCAACTCTCAACTGCTTAAACAACGGAGTGGATCTGGTTTCAAAATATATAGCTGCCATGCACAGCAGGCAAATTGGGAATGACGGGATTGCAACACCGACCGCGACCGAAATATCGAATGCCCTCTTCATCCTGTTCGGTTTCAATGATATTCTCTCGCAACATTATAGAAATAACGCGAACATAGCGCCCCGCCAATCCGACATAGCGCGTAATCCTGATAAAGGATAACGCCATTCTCCACGGCTGAGCAACAACAAATCTTAAAATGATGCCTAGCAACCTTGCTGTAGCACAGGCTACAGAGTAACCAAAGTTGTATACTTAGCGTTCACCTCCCTTCACCATATTTCCCTAACCGCGCATCGTTGCTTTGAATTTTCCATGCGTAGATAGTCGGAAACCGGAGGAAACCATGTCACCAGATGCTGCACTCGTCGTATTCACATCGCTCGGATTTGCATCGGTATTTCTGGCGCTGGTAATCGGGATATCGGGCCATGATCCTGCCGATCTGGTCACCGGCATATCAAGCATGACCCCGGGCGCGCGGCGACAGGCGCGGTTCGAACAGCTCGATTATATGACTCGCGTCGCCGACGAGGCAATCGAGGCGCGGCGGCTGGGCAAGCGCGCGCCGTTTACACAAGACAGTTTCTGATATTCGCGCCACCTGTCTGGTCCAGCGCGTTTAGTGGCCGTGCCAAGCCCCCCGGCACGGCCGCATTTTTCGAATTAATCAGGCCGTTCGACGGCACCCTCGCTCGACCGGATATGCGGTTGCGGTTGCCGCGCGCCTCCATCGCTAGGAGCGGGTGCGGGCCGATAGGCAGGGGCTTCGGACTGGCCTGACGCTGGCGGCGGGCGATTGCCGCGGCCCGTAACGGGCCGTTCGCGCTGTGGCTGGGGCACCGCATTGCTGTTTCCGTCGTTACCGCGCTGGCGGCGACCATAACCATCGCCCCGCCCGCGTCCCTGCACGACCTCGGGGTTAGGCACGGGCACCGCGTCTGCACCATTGCCATTGCCGCCGCGCCATTGGTCGCCTCGCTGACGCCGTCCTTCACCACGACCACGCCTATCATCGTCGCCGTCGCGCACGCGCCCGCCATTGCGCTCGGGCCAACCTATCGTGCCGGGCGTCGCATTGTCGGTGTAGCCGCGGCCTTCATAGCGCCCTCCATCGCGGTTCCGACTGCGGTTTTCACGGTACCATTTGTGACGCCGCTCACCCCAATAGCGCCGGTGATTGTCGCGCATATTGAAGCGGCGACCGTAATTGTCGAAGAGGAAGTAGCCGTAGCCCGGATACCAGTAATTGTCGTACCAGCCGCCACCATATCCTATGTTGGAAAAGCCGTAGCCATTGTCGCAGTCATAATAACTGTCGAACGGGCTGTACGGATCGCAGTCATAATAGCCGCTGCCATAGCCATCGCTGGCGTAGCCGAGCCCCATATCATAGGTGCAGCCAGATACCACCATTCCGGCGGTCGCCAGCACCGCAATTTTCAGAAAAGTCTTTCTCATATCCTGCACCCCATTTTTTGCCGCCATTCGCTTTATCGAATCAGGGCAACGCTTTATCGTGCCCTACGAATATCGTGCACCAGTTGAATTGTAAGTGAATGCAGTTGTTTGCTGCCGTTCATAAACGGGACATGCATGGACGGCTTGCGCGTTGCTGACATTAATGGCAGTAAGAGTTTAACCGTTCGATTAGGACAGGATGAAATCCGATGGCCCTAGCCAGTAGCGAAGCCGCCAACCCGCATTGGACGCCGCGCGTGGGTATCGCCGACCTGTCGCATATTCCCGGCGAGAATGGCCCGCCGATTATCGGCACCACGTTCCGTGTCCTCCGCGATCCGCCAGCTTATGGCCGGCATATGGTCGATACCTATGGCAAAGTGTTTCGCACCAACGCCTTTGGCAATCCGACGATTTCGCTGGTCGGCGCGGAAGCCAACGAGCTGATGCTGTTCGACCGCGACAAGCTGTTTTCCAACGAGCAAGGCTGGGGGCCGGTATTGAACCTGCTGTTCCCGCGCGGGTTGATGTTGCTCGATTTCGACCATCACCGGATGGACAGGCGGGCGCTTGGCATTGCGTTCAAGCCCGAACCGATGCGCGCCTACACACAGGACATGAACCGCATCTTTGCCGAGCAACTGAAGGGCTGGCGTGGCGACATGCTGTTCTATCCGGCGATCAAGCAACTGACGCTCGATGTCGCGGCCAGCTCGTTTCTGGGTATTCCGCTCGGACCTGAGGCCGACAAGATCAACAAGGCGTTTGTCGATATGGTGCAGGCCTCGGTCGGCGTAGTCCGTGCGCCGATCCCCTTCACGCAGATGGGGCGCGGGGTTGCCGGCCGCAAATATCTGATCGAATATTTCGGGCCGCAAATCGCCGAACGCCGCCGCAACGAGAACCGGCAGGATATGTTCAGCCAGTTCTGCAGGGCCAAGCGTGAAGACGGCGAATATATGACCGATGGCGAGCTGATCGATCATATGAACTTCCTGATGATGGCGGCGCACGACACGATCACCTCGTCGGTGACCTCGATGATCTGGTTGCTCGCCAAACACCCCGAATGGCAGGAGAAACTGCGCGCCGAATGTCTGGCCATTGCGCCCGCAGGTGCCGACATTACCGTCGATCAGCTCGACCAGTTCGAGCTCACCGAATATGCGTTCAAGGAAGCGTTGCGATTGATCCCGCCCGTCCCCTCGATCCCGCGCCGTGCGGTCAAGGACTTTGAGTTCATGGGCTACAAAATCGCGGCGGGAACCGCGGTCAGCATCAGCCCGGCCTATGTCCATATGATGGACGAATATTGGGAAGACCCCGAAAAATTCGACCCGATGCGCTTCACCCCCGACATGGTGAAGGCGCGGCACAAATATGCGTGGGTGCCGTTTGGCGGCGGCGCGCATATGTGCCTGGGGCTGCACTTCGCCTATATGCAGGTCAAGATTTTCATGCACCATTTGCTGACGACGACACGGGTCGAAGTGGCCGATGGCTACACGCCCGAATGGCAGCCTTGGCCGATACCAAAACCCAAGGATGGGCTGAAGGTGCGGTTCACGCCGCTGTGATCGGCGTGGAAGGTCACACTAAAGTCTCACCTGAACGATGTTCAAAGACTGGCTGATAACGACGCCCACAGCCTAGGCGAAATACCGATGTCTATCCGCCGGAGCCGATAGGCGCAGGCGGGTCGCGGGCGATACTGACAGGCCAAATCCTACATTGCAAGGCCCGTGCGATGCCGTAAAGGTCGCCCCGTCGCATGGCCTATTCAGAACAGACAGATTGGGATCGCACCGAGCTTCGGCGGCGGGCGGCGGGCGTTGCTATCGCGCTGCTGCTCGAAGCATTGCTCATCATCGCGATCCTGAGTTTGAGCATGCAATCGTCCGGACCCGAGGCGGGCAAGCGCGGGCTGAGCGCGTTCACGCTGGAGGCGGAATCGCAATCGAAGTCGGCGGACAAGAGCGAAGCCGAGACGCCGGTGACCGAGGTGCAGAAGCGTAACCTGACCCCGGTCATTCCCAAGCCGCTGCTGCCGCCGGTTAACCCGGTCAAGGCTCCACCGCCCAGCCCCGATTTCATCAAGGTCAGCAAGGCGGATTTTGATGCGATGGACCTGTCAAAGCTTCCCGCGAGCGGCAGCGCCGGATCGGGCGATACGAAGGGAGCGGGTCAAGGCAGCAAAGGCATGATGGGCCCCGGAGCAGGCCCGGGCGGCGCGCAGCTTTATCCCGTCGCATGGTACCGCGAACCCTATGATGCCGAACTCGCCCCCTATCTGGCGAACGCCAAAAGCGTGCCGCCGGGCGCAACCGCAGAAATCGCCTGCCGGATGATCGAGCATTATCATGTCGAAAACTGCCAGATCCTCGGCGAAAACCCTAGGGGGACCGGCCTCGCCAAAGCGCTGCGGTTGGCGGCATGGCAATTTCTGGTGAAGCCGCCACGGATCGACAACAAACCGCAGCTGGGCGTGTGGGTGCGGATACGCTTTGATTTTGGGAAGGCGGGGGTTGTGACCGAAGCCAGTGAGGGCGCAGCGCAATAACGCCTAGGCCTAAGATGTTGTATTTTAGTCCGATTTTTCAGCGGCGTTCCCCGCTTCTAGAAAAATTCTATGCAGGTGTATTGGTAGCCAAGACCGGACTCATCAAAATACTGACTTTCTTCGCAGTCGTGATAGTCGCTCCAGATATGCTTGCTAGCCATCCGGTCAGAAAGCAGCATCCTATTTTCGTACATTTTTCTGGCTTGGCTGCCGTAAGGAAGCACCTGACCAAACACAAAAGCTTTTACGTACGGCGCACTCTTACTTTTTGTGGCCCACAGGATGATGCCATCCCTAGAAACGATAAAGGCGATTGGTTTTTGGCTGATGCTAGCGAACCGAAGCGCGCTTGCTTGGAGCGAGCATTCAAAACGATTTCCGAGATCGCAGAGCGTCTGGACGTGCCAATCGGCAGAGCCAAATTCATTTCGCAGGATGTCAGCGGGCATCAAAAGCCATGAAGCGAAGATGTTGGCTTCGAGCTCGATATCTTGGCTAAACTCATTTAGCGTGTTTATGTCGTCTTCAAAGCAATCTTGTTGGTCGCGATGGCACATAAAATGCCCCAATTCATGGGCTTGAGTAAATCGAAGCCTTCGACCGTTTTTAATATTTTGGTTTAGAAGAATGTTCCAACGGTCTTCGCCGTTAACTCGTACTAGGCATCCTTCTAAAGACTCGAAGGGTTGCATTTTCGTCTCTACAAAGCCGCTATAACCACTCGTTTGAATTGCTCCTTCAATCAGGGCATCAATATCGAGTGGATAAGTGTTTGGACCAAATTCCTGCCACATTTTTGTTAGGCGAATAGCCTCACGCTTTGGCGAGCGGTCATTTTTTATCGTCAAAACCAGAAATGATCCTCTCTATCGTCCGCTTATCTTCATCTGATAACTTTCTGAACTTCCGGAAGAAAGTATCTTCTAATTGAGGCTCGGAAGGTTCTGCCTGCGTATCATCGAGGAAATATTCTGGAGATTGATTCAGGGAGTCTGCAATTTTCAGCAATAGCGCTGCTGATGGCTTCGCGTTTTTCTTGTTCTCCAATTGCCATATGTAAGCTTTCGAGCTGCCAATAGCAGCCGCCAGATCCTCAAGAGTGATGTTGCGGCTTGTCCGAATTTTTCGGAGCTTCTCGCCAAATTTTTCCGACACGGTCACTTTCCCAACTTTTCTGCTTGACGAAGTATAGCGATGACTATATCTGCGTCAAGTATAGCGATAGCTATATTAACGTAAACTTAAAGGAGCCGCAAAATGGCAGAATCATGTACTGGTCTCAATGGTGACAAATGGGAAATCTACAATAGTGGCGGGTGGCGCTGGCGTAGGGCAGCACGCAATGGCAATATTGTGGGGGCTTCCACAGAAAGCTACGTGAACAAGTCGGATTGCATCGCCAATGCCCAGCGCAACGGCATGTCATGCACTCCACGTTAAACGACTAGAAGGCGGCTTTCATCAAGCCGCCTTCTTGACCTCCAACGTCAACCCCAACACCGCCAGCACCTTCATAACCGTGCTGATCGTCGGATTACCCTTCGGCCCGAACGCCGCATAAAGTGCCTGCCTGCTAAGTCCGGTCTTCTCTGCAATCTCGCTCATGCCGCGCGTGCGGGCGACGATGCCGATGGCGTCGGTCAGGAATGTGGTGTCGCCGCTTTCGAGCGCGTTCGATACCAGCCGGATTCGGGCATCTTCGGTCCGGAAATATTTTTCGGGTTCGAATGCTTTGGTTTTGAGCGCCATGAAGACAGTATCAATCGGGATAACCAAGCTTGTCCATTATATTTGACATTGCTTTGGTCCACTTAACCTCACTTCGCGCCTTAATGACGTACCATTTATTTCGCGCGAAGACGCGAAGGCGCGAAGTGAGTTGGCTGCAGGCTCTTTGCGTCTTCGCGTCTTCGCGTGAAACCAAATTGCACTGTGTTTTGGGTTTGGATGAGGCTCACTGCGCTCGCACCCTCCCCTAACCCCTCCCGCAAGCGGGAGGGGGATGAGGTTAGCCACTATTCCGCAAAGCCGTCGCAATTGCATTGATCGTCAGCTGTATCCCCTCACCAATCCGCTCGTCTGCCTCGCCCGCTCGGTGGCGTTTCATTAGTTCTATCTGCAATAAATTCAGCGGCTCTATGTAGGGCAAACGCAGGCGGATCGAGTTGTCGAGTGCGGGGTTGGCCTCCAGCAGATGGGCTTGGCCGGTGGCATCGAGCAGGCTGTCGCGGGATTTGGACCAGCCGTCTTTGATGCGGCCGAACAGGTCGTCGGCCAACGCCTGATCCTCAACCAGCCCGGCATAATGCGCGGCAATCCCCATGTCCGATTTGGCCAGCACCATTTCCATATTGGCGAGGATCGTCTGGAAATAGGACCAGTTGCCCGCCATCGCCTTTAGCAATCCTTTGTCGGCGAAGTCATGTAACGCCTGCCCCGTGCCGTACCAGCCGGGGAGCATCACGCGTGCCTGTGCCCAGCTGAATACCCAGGGAATCGCGCGCAGGTCTTCGATGGCATCGCTGGCCTTTCGGCTGGCGGGGCGCGAACCGATTTTCAGCGTCGCGATTTCGGATATCGGGGTCATCTGGCGGAAGAAGGTGGTGAAGCCTTCGGTGCCGTAGACCAGTTTTCGGTAATGGGTGAACGCACTGGCCGACAGTTCGGCCATCGCCGCCTTGAACCGTTCAGCATCGGCTTCGGCAATCGGGTCGGATGAGAGCGTTGCAAGCAATGTTGCCGACGCCATTGTCTCCAGACTGGTGACCGCGTGGTCGACCGTGCCATATTTGGCGGCGATCACCTCGCCCTGTTCGGTGATACGGATGCGGCCCTGCACGGTTCCCTTGGGCTGCGCCTTGATCGCCCCAAACGCCGAACCGCCGCCGCGTCCCACCGCACCGCCGCGGCCGTGGAACAGCTGCATGGCGACGCCGACCTCGGCAAAGACCGGCGCGAGCGCGCTTGAAGCTTCGAACAATTCCCATGTCGAGGTCAGGTAGCCGCCGTCCTTGTTCGAATCCGAATAGCCGATCATCACTTCCTGATGGCCACGCGCCTGCGCCAGCGAGCGCACCTGCGGCAGCACGAAGAATGCCTTCATGGTTGCCGGCGCGGCCTGCAAATCGGCGATGGTTTCGAACAAGGGCACCGACATGATAGTGGCGGACGGCGTTCCGTCTTCGGCGACGCGGTAAAGACCGGCCTGCTTCAGCATCACATAAACCTCAAGCATGTCCGAGACGCTTTCGGTCTTGCTGATATTATAGGTGGTGATCGCTTGGGCACCGAAATCGGCTTGCGCCCTGGCGGCAGCACGGATGATCGCGAGTTCCTTTGCCGTCTCCTCGCTATAGACATTCCATTCGCTGGCGAGCGGGCGGTTGTGCGAGAGTTCGGCGACCAGCAATTCGACGCGGGCGGCTTCACCGAGCAACGCATAGTCGGCTTCGACCCCGGCCATTTTCAGCAGTTCCGCGACCACGCGTTCGTGGACGTCGCTATTCTGGCGCAGGTCGAGCGTCGCCAAGTGGAAGCCGAATATCTCAACCGAGCGGATCAGGCGGCCAAGCGCGCCGCCGCTCGACAGCGCGCCATCGCCATCGCGCGCGAGCGCCGAGGCAATCGTCACCAGATCGGCGCGCAGTTCTTCGGGGCTCGCATAGGGTTCACCCTCAAGTGCTGCCGGACGCGGCGGATTATCGCCGATCAGCTTTACATGCGTCGCGCAAAGCCGCGCGTAGATTCCTGAGAGCGCCCGGCGATAAGGCTCGTCTGCGCGAGACAGCGCACTGTCACCGCTCTTCTCCGCCAGCGCCAGCACCGCCTCCGGTGTCTCGCTCATCAACGAGGAGATCGAAATTTCCGCGCCGAGCTTGTGCACCGCCTCCAGATAGCTGCGGATCGCTGTGCCGCCGTTGCGGCTGACCGCATATTGCAGTGTGTCGGCATCGACAAACGGGTTGCCGTCGCGGTCGCCACCGATCCAGGTGCCGAGCCGAACAAAACCCGGTGGACGCGCGCCCAGCGCTTTCTCCCAACCGGCATATAATTTGGGCAAGGCGGGCAGGAACACCTCCTGCATATAGGCGCGGGCGTTTTCGATTTCGTCGGCAACGAACAGTTTCTCACGGCGCAGCGGTCGCGTTTGCCACAACAAAGCAATCTGCCGGTAGATCGCGGCATCGATATCGTCGCCATCGGGCGTCGTCGTCTGCCCCGCGTCGCGCATCGCCATCAACGCCGCGATCCGGTTCTTATGGTCGATGATGCTCTTGCGGCGGACCTCTGTCGGGTGTGCGGTCAGCACCGGAACGATCAGGCTGTTCGACAACAGGTCAAGAATCGCTTCATCATCGACGCCTTCGGATTTCAGCCGGGCATAGGCCTCGGCCACCGTCGCGCCGTCCTCATGCGCCAAACCCTGCCGGTCCTCGGCCAGATTTGCGAGCAGCGAGAACAGCATGAACCCGCGCACAAAATTCAGCGTGTCGTCGAGCGACAGCGCGCCCAAGCCCCGGTCGCTGCTGTCCGCGCCGTCTACCCCGCGAAAACGATCAACGCTGGTTGAGCGGATATATTCGGTCTGGCGGAACAGCTTGTCGCCGCCATAAGCGCGAATGACATCGCCGAGCATCTTGCCGAGCAGCCGGACATCGGGGTTTTGTGTAATGTTCTTGGGGTCGCTGGCCATATCAGCATTGTGCATCGCAACATCGCTTTGGGTCAAGCGATTGGCACCCATTCCGGCTTGTGAATAGCTATTCCCCGATCTGCCGGGACAATCCATCGATTTCCGCGCGTTGCGTGGCAACTTCGGTGGCGATGCCCTGCTGCGCTTCGACCAGCAGCGCGACATAGCCTGTATCGCCGTCGATTTGGTCGGCAATCAACCCGTCCAGCTCACCAAGGGCTGCAACCGAATCGGCGCGCGCCTTGTCGAGCCGCGATAGCTCCAGATGCGCATTTACCCAAGCCTCGCTGCCGGGTGCGGTTCCCGCCGCCTTGGCCGCAATATTGCGCATGGCGGGCAGTCCCTTTTGGAAGCTTGCGTCGGCGGCTTCGTGCCGCTTGCCAAGTGCTGCGACCCTGGCCGCGAGATCGGGCGGAAGCGTGACCGGCGCTGCTGGTTGCGCCGCTACGGGTGGTGTGTTGGGTCCGTCGATCTCATAAGGACGCCTTGCAAGCGATGGAAATTCGCCGTCGGGCATGCCGCAAGCCGTCAAAAAAGCGGTCAGGCCAATGCCGGTTGCCAGCGATGCGCGATTGAAAACATGCATGGGCAGTGTCTAAGGTGCCACCGGACAAGTGGCAAGGCCCCGCTACACGCCGGAAAAGTCCCCGAAAAGGCGTTGACATCGCCAATATGTTGCCCTAGCTGGCCGCTTTCCGGCGTAGCCTGTTGAGATTCGCATTTCGACGGGTTGCGCCTGCAACCGCGCCTTAAACCGGTGCCATGCTATTAAGAAACGGATGAGTTAGAGCCATGTTCGCTATCGTGCGCACAGGCGGCAAGCAGTATCGCGTCGCCGCCGGAGATAAAATCGCAGTTGAAAAACTGTCAGGTGAAGCGGGTGACAAGATCTCGCTGGGTGACATATTGCTCGCTGGCGACGGCGACAAAGCCGCCGACCTTAAAGACCTGACCGTATCTGCCGAAATCATCGCGCAGGAACGCGGCGAAAAGGTGATCGTTTTCAAAAAGCGCCGCCGCCACAATTATCGCCGCAAGCAGGGCCATCGCCAGTCGCTGACGCTGCTGCGTATCCTCGCCGTTGGCAAGGAAGAGAAAAAGCCTGTGCCGAGCAAGGTCGAGGTAGCTGCGGCACCCAAGGCTGAGAAATCCGAAGCAGCGCCTGCTAAAGAAGCTGCGCCAGCCAAGGTAGCTGCGCCTAAGCCTGCCAAGGCCGAAGCCGCGCCAAAGGCTGAAAAAGCTGCTGCACCAAAAAAAGCCGCTGCGCCGAAAAAGGCCGCAGCAAAGAAAGAAGCCTGAGCCTTCGGGTTCAGATGATCGAAGGAGTTTAGACCATGGCACATAAAAAAGCAGGTGGTTCGTCACGTAACGGTCGCGATTCAGCAGGCCGTCGTCTTGGCGTTAAGAAATTCGGTGGCGAAAGCGTCATTGGTGGCAACATTATCGTGCGTCAGCGCGGGACCAAGGTTTATCCGGGTTCGGGCGTCGGCCTCGGCAAGGACCACACCCTCTTTGCGCTGACCGCAGGCCGCGTGCGATTCCACGCCGGCAAACTCGGCCGCAAATATGTGTCGGTCGATATGCCAGCGATGGCCGCCGAATAAATACGGACAATCGATAACGGGTTGTCCAGACGGATGACCCGGAAATCACGACAAGTGGTTTCCACCTTTGAACAGGGAGACGGGTCAACCCGCCTCCCTTTCTTTTTGCCTCATTCTCCCTGTTCTTCGCCGCTTTTGCGGCAAAATGTCATGACGCTGTCGCTTTGCTCTGCAAGAGGCCGCCCAGCGAACCGGAGAGAATAGATGTTTGCAAGAACCGAGAGATTGTTGCTGCGGCCAAGCTGGCCCGAAGATGCAGCCGAGCTATATCAAGCGATTGCCGACTTGGGCGTCGTCCGCAATCTCGCACGCGCACCCTGGCCCTATACCGAGGACGAGGCAGCACGATTCGCAGCACTTGAGCACAGCGAGATCTATCCGACGTTCATGTTGATGCAACGCACCGACGGCGCTCCTCGATTGGTAGGCGCGTGCGGTCTTGGTGACCGGGACGGTGAGGCTGAACTGGGTTACTGGATAGCACGGCCCTACTGGGGCCTGGGCTACGCGACCGAAGCGGCGCGTGCGGTGATCGGTATTGCGAGGGCGATTGGCCACAAGCGGCTGGTCGCCGGGCATTTTACCGACAATCCAGCATCTGGCCGTGTCCTCCGCAAGATCGGGTTCCGCACCACCGGACACATCGCACAGCGGCACAGCAATGGTCGCGGCACAAAGGCGAAGTGCGCGCTTTACGAGAGATCGCTGGACGATGCCGATGATCGCGTTGCGCCGATGTACCTTCCGGTGCTGTCGATACGTGAATATGTCGAAAGATTGCAGGCCGCTTAGGGTCAGGATCTAGGGTCAGGACCTATTAAATGCGCCTTCGAGGTTTGAAGCGATTTTGTTCAGTGCAAGACGGCAAGGCGGAGGCTTAGAGGTTCTAAGTCGAGCCTT
>JANOHL010000091.1:0-79423 GCA_031406495.1 Sphingomonadales bacterium
AACCGCGCCGGACAGCCCGAACTGAAGGCTGCCCGCAAGGCCGCCGCTGCACATCCGATCGAGAAGGTCGGTGCAGAACTGCGTGCGATGATGCCATGGATCGCGAAGAACAAGCTGGTCGACCAGACGAAGAACTGACGCCTCAGCGGGGTTGACATTGCGGGGGCGGCGCTGACAAGATGCCGCTCCCCCTCTTGTCTGGAGCAAACCCCATGCGCAAAATACTTCTCGCCCTCCCCCTCTTCATCGCCGTTCCGCTGCTCGCCCAAAGCGCGCCTTCCGCGCCGGGAGCAAAGGACGTCGCCCGCGTTACTGCCGGCAACTACACCGCTGATCCCGGCCACACGCTGATCGGCTGGCGGGTCGATCATCTCGGCTTCAACGATTACTTTGGAATTTTCGGCAGCGTTAGCGGCACCTTGTCGCTCGACCCGAAGAACCCGAATGCGGCGAAGGTCGACATGACGATTCCCGTCGGCAAGGTAACGACCGCAAGCGCCGGCCTCACCGACCATCTGTTGCGCGCGGGCAAGGATGGCGGCAAGGCTGACTTTTTCGGCCCAGCGCCTGCCGATGCGAAGTTCGTTTCGACCAAGGTTGAGGCGACCGGAACGACCGCGAAGATCACCGGCGATCTGACGCTCAACGGCGTGACCAAGCCCGTTGTGCTCGATGCAGAATTCTCCGGCGCCGGGACCACACCTGCCATGATGGGCGGCAAGGAAACCGTTGGCTTTCATGCCAAAACCACCATCAAACGCAGCGATTTCGGCGTCAATTACGGCATCCCGTTCGTTTCCGATGCGGTGGCCCTCGACATCACCGTCGCCTTTGAAAAGGTGAAGTAGGCCTTTCCCCTCTCCCATAGGGAGAGGATACGAAGCCTTAGCCCAAGCCTTAGGCGTAGTTGGTGAGGGGTTGCGCGCTATCGACAGGGCAAAACTCCTCACCCAGCTTCGACTAGCAAGCAAGCTTGCAAGTCTGCACAACCCTCTCCCTATGGGAGAGGGATTTATCCCCGATAGGCGGCATCCAGACTCGCCTTCGCCGCGCGGTATTCGGCTTCTAGTTTGTCCACGAATTCAGCGACGCTCAGCACTTCCTTGACGGCACCGATCCCTTGGCCCGAACCCCAGATGTCCTTCCAAGCCTTGGCATCGGTGTTGCCGCCGGAACCGAAATCCATCGTCTTGATGTCGCCCTCGGGCAGGTTGTTCGGGTCCATGCCAGCGCGCTCGATTGACTGGCGCAGGTAATTGCCGTGGACGCCTGTAAACAGCGAAGAATAGACGATGTCCGACGCCTGTGCCTCGACGATATTTTCCTTATAGCCATCGATCGCATTGGCCTCTTTGGTGGCGATAAACGCGCTGCCGATATAGGCCAGATCGGCCCCCATCGCCTGTGCTGACAGGATCGAAGCACCGCACGCAATCGAACCCGACAGCGCCACCGGCCCGTCGAACCATTCACGGATTTCCTGGATCATCGCGAACGGCGAGGTAACCCCTGCATGTCCGCCAGCGCCCGCCGCCACCGGAATGAGGCCATCGGCACCCTTCTCGATCGCCTTCCTTGCAAAGCGGTCGTTGATCACATCGTGCAACGCAATCCCGCCCCAGCTATGCACAGCCGCGTTCAAATCCTCGCGCGCGCCGAGCGAGGTAATCGTAATCGGCACCTGCCATTTGCCGCAGGTCGCCACATCCTGTTCCAACCGGTTGTTCGATTTGTGCACGATCTGGTTGACCGCATAGGGTGCCGCCGGGCGGTCGGGATTCTCGCGATTATGCGCGGCGAGCTCCTCGGTAATCTGGTGCAGCCACTCATCGAGCTGCGCCTGCGGACGCGCGTTCAGCGCCGGAAACGCGCCGACGACGCCAGCCTTGCACTGCGCAATGACAAGCTCCGGCCCTGACACGATGAACAAAGGCGAGCCAATTACTGGCAGGCGAAGTTTGTCGAAAATTGCCGGAAGTGCCATGTCGCGAATCCTCTCTTAATTGCTTACTTAAATCCGGGTTAGCCACAAGCGAAAGCGGCTGTCAAATGGGGGGTTGTGGGTGGCTGATGCCGTAGGGTCAGTTTTGGAAAGTCACACTAAGGTCTCACCTAAAACGAGTTCAAGCTCGCCGCTTGGCTGGCGATGTCGCTAATGGCGAGTTGTTCGAGAAGCGCGCGCCGGTTGGCGGGGGACCAGTGATAATCGGGGGAGCATTTGAGGGGTGTCCTTCCAGATGAAGTTTGGAAGGCATAATAACCCATATGGTTATGTGTAGGAAAGCTGTTTCGACCTTCCCCACAAATTTCTCAAGAAACTAGGCAGTTAGGCTACGCCAATATATCGCAAAAAGGTCGGCGCTCCTCAGTACCGGCTGCGTTTGGAGTTCGGGCACCCCCGTTAGACCTTCAAATTACTGACGCGTTCCAATTCCGATCTGAGACGCTGAGCATCGAAGGCGTGTTGCGCAAACTGGCCGCCGCGCTCTACCCAAAACAAGAAAAGGTGCGCGGACCATTGGTTGGGATTGGGTTGCATTCGACCGTGGCGCAGATCCATTCCGCGATACAAGACTGCGTCACCGGGCTGCATCTCAACTGAGGAAAAGGGTTCGTCGCCGAAATCATCAAAGCAAGGACCCTCACTGCTTACTCGTGTGGAGCCGACTTCAAGCGGCCATGGCACATCATCGCTATAGACGAGCGTGAGCGAAACGCTGTGCTCGCATGACGGGCGGTCCGAATGGACCCGGCAAATATCGTCCTTGTGATAGATACGAAAATAGTCGTAGCTGGGCAGGAGGTCTGCCCCGGTGAGCTCGCTGATTATCGGGGTCAGGCCCCATAGGAATGTCGTTAGCGGCCGGTAGAAATGACCGGAGATATCGATAGTCTGTTGTTTTGAGAGCGGGTGCGATTTGGCAAAGGTTTCGAAAGATTTTCCCGCAGCTCTAAGGTCAATCTGCACCTGCTTGAAGAGGTTCGAAGCAACTTCCGGGGGGATAAGGCCCCTGATCGTTGCGTAACCATCTTTACTATAGTCGCCCTCGATTCGCATGCGATTTCCTATCTCACGTTTGACCTTTCTCAAAGCCGGGCGTTCACGATATGCGGCTGCTAGCCCCCACCAAACTGTGCAATTGGGTCGGATATAAACAAGCGCGCACTCCCCTCTCCAGCGGCGAGGAGTTTACGCCCCATTCGCTGCGCTCAAAATCGCCCGCACACTCGCCGTTGCGACATCGCGGCTGATGCCGACGCCGAAGAGTATTGGCCCCTCGCCCACCCTACACTCGACATAGGCCGCCGCCCTTGCGTCGGTGCCGTGGCCGATAGCGTGTTCGCTATAGTCGATGATGTCGAGCTGCCCACCAAGAGCCTCCTCCAACGCGTTGGCGAGGCTGGAAATAAGCCCGTTGCCGCGTCCGCTGACGCTTTGTTCAACGCCGTCGATGCGGATTTTGCCCGCGAAGATACGCTCGTCCTGCGCCTTTTGGCTTTGGCTTTCCTGAAAGTCGATCAGGCGGAAGCGGCCTTCGCCTTTCAGATGGTATCGCGTCTCGAACGCCGCCCAGATGTCGGCGCTGGTCAGTTCGCGACCGGTGCTGTCGGATAGTTCCTGCGCGGTGATCGAGAAATTGGCCTGCATCCGTTTCGGGAGTTTGAGGCCGTGGTCCTGTTCGAGCACCCAGGCGACACCGCCCTTGCCGCTCTGTGAATTGACGCGGATCACCGCCTCGTAACTGCGGCCCAGATCGGCGGGGTCGATGGGGAGATAAGGCACTTGCCAGATTTCGTCATTGCGCTGTGCTTGCGCGGCGAAGCCTTTCTTGATCGCGTCCTGATGGCTGCCCGAAAAGGCGGTGAACACCAGTTCGCCGGCATAAGGGTGGCGCGGGTGGACGGGGAGCTGATTGCAATATTCGACCGTCTGGATGACCTCGTCGATGTTGGAGAAATCGAGCCCGGGGTTCAGCCCTTGCGTGTACATGTTGAGCGCCAGCGTGACGAGATCGACGTTGCCGGTGCGTTCGCCATTGCCGAACAGGCAGCCTTCGATGCGGTCCGCACCCGCCAGCAAGCCCAGCTCCGCCGCCGCGATGCCGCTGCCGCGGTCGTTATGCGGGTGGAGGCTGATGACGACGCTGTCGCGCGCGCTGATATGGCGGCACATCCATTCGATCTGGTCGGCATAGATGTTGGGCATCGCTGCCTCAATCGTGGCGGGCAGGTTGAGGATGAGCGGTTTTTCGGGCGTCGGTTTCAGGACGGCCATCACCGCCTCGCACACCTCCAGGCTGAAATCGAGTTCAGCGGTCGAGAAGGTTTCGGGGCTATATTCGAAATGCCAGTCGGTTTCGGGGTATTTCGCGGCCTGTTCGGCGAGAATTTCTGCGCCTTCAACCGCGATGGCCTTGACCCCCGCCTTGTCGAGCTTGAACACGATGTCGCGCCATGCAGGGCTGACAGCGTTGTAGAGGTGGACGATCGCGCGTTTGGCGCCCGCCATGCTTTGGAACGTGCGCTCGATCAGGTCGCGGCGTGATTGCGTCAGGCCCTGGATGACGACATCGTCGGGGATGCGGTCGCTGTCGACGAGGCTCCGCACGAAGTCGAAATCGGTCTGGGAGGCGGAGGGAAAGCCGACTTCGATTTCCTTGACGCCGACCTTAACCAGCAGGTCGAAAAAGCGGTTTTTCTTCTCATGCCCCATCGGGTCGATCAGCGCCTGATTACCGTCGCGCAGATCGGTGGAGAGCCAGCGCGGAGGTTGCTCGATGGTACGCGTGGGCCATTGGCGGTTAGGCAAATCGACCTGCGGGAAAGGCCGGTATTTTCGGGTAGGGTCGGATAACATCATGGGTCTGTTCGCTATACATCTACGGGCGACCAAGCGCCCTTGCTGCTTCATGTTCGGGTTAGTCGTCCCTTAGGCGGGGCTTGTCCGGCCGGGCCGAACACCATCGCACGCCTAAGGGCGTGTAAGTCGTAGAATTAGCGAAGAGGCGAACTGGCGCGTCATTATCTTGCGGGGTTAGCCGCCGAGGCTATCGTTCGTCCAGCAAAATTTGCTTTTAGATGATAATCAAATTTCAACCTGGCTGCCCAGTTCGACCACGCGGTTGGTGGGGAGCTTGAAAAACTCCATTGCATTGGCGGCATTGCGCAGCATCCAGGCGAATATCTTCTCGCGCCATATCGCCATGCCGGGAATTTTGGAGGCAATCAAAGTCTGACGCGACAGGAAGAAGCTGGTTTGCATCATGTCGAACTTCGGTCCGCAAATATCGACGCGGTCGAGCGCAGCGGGCACGTCGGTTTCTTCGAGAAAACCGTAGCGCAGTTTCAGGCGGTAGAAACCGTCACCCAAGTCTTTGCAGGTGACGCGCTCGGCCTCATCGACATAAGGCACGTCCTCGATCATCACCGTCAGGATGAGGATACGTTCGTGCAGCACCTTGTTGTGCTTGATGTTGTGCAGCAGCGCCGATGGCACGCCGCTGGCCGCAGACGCCATGAAAACGGCGGTGCCGGGAACGCGTTGCGAACTATTGCTCGCGGATTTGATAAAGACTTCCATCGGCATGACAGTCTCAGCCATCCGTTCTCGCATCAATGTTCGACCGCGAGACCAAGTGGTCAAAAGCGTGAATATCACGAGACCGATAATGAGCGGAAAATAGCCGCCATCGGGTACCTTCAGCAAATTGGCACCGAGATAGGCGATGTCGACAATGAAGAACACCGCCAATATGGGCAGTGCTTTCCATTTTGGCCATTTCCAAAGGTGCAACAAAACCACGGAGAACAGGCAAGTCGATATGAACATTACGCCGGTAACCGCAATGCCATATGCTGCGGCCAAATTGCTTGATGACTGGAAAAATATCACAAGGATGAGGACCATGATCATCAACGCCCAGTTGACGACGGGAATGTAGATTTGCCCAGCCGCCTTTTCATTGGTGTGTAAAATCGTCAGGCGCGGGATGAAGCCCAACTGCACCGCCTGTTGTGTGAGGGAATAGGCTCCCGAAATAACAGCCTGGCTGGCAATTATGGTGGCGAAAATTGCAATTACCACCACCGGAATTCGTACAAGTTCTGGAGCCATGAGGAAAAATGGATCCTTGATCGCCTCGCCTGCCGCAGCCGCATCGAGCGACAATATCATCGCACCTTGCCCCATGTAATTCAGCATCAACGCCGGGACCACGAACCACAGCCAGCTAAAGGTAATCGGCTTACGACCGAAATGCCCCATGTCAGCATACAGCGCCTCCGCACCTGTCACCGCCAGCACAACCGACCCAAGTGCAATAAATGCCCGCGTTCCGTCGGTCAGGAAAAACTGGACGGCGTTATATGGATTGATCGTTTCGACAATAATCCACGGATCTCCAACAAGATAAATTAAACCCAGACCCGCTAGGGTGATAAAATATACCACCATTATCGGGCCAAACAACGCGCCGACGGTCGCAGTGCCACGAGACTGTATCCAGAACAGCCCCAACAATATGCATACAGCAATGGGGACGACCCAGTTCCCGAATCCGGGGTTAATATATTTCAGGCCCTCGGTCGCGGATAGAACCGATATTGCCGGCGTTATCATCGCATCGCCAAAGAACATTGCGGTCGCGAAAACGCCGAGCATAATAATAGGCGTGGTCCATTTTGCGCCGCTGGTGCTGCGATTGATCAACGCGAGCAGGGCAAGGCTGCCGCCTTCGCCCTTGTTGTCGGCGCGCATCATTAGAAGGACGTATTTCATGGTCACGACGATCATCATCGACCAGAAGACGAGACTTAGAACGCCGTAGATATGCATCGGATCGGGCTCGATCGGATGGTGTCCGGCAAAAGTTTCGCGGAACGCGTAGATCGGGCTGGTCCCGATGTCACCGAAAACAACGCCGACCGCCCCTACCGCAAGCTTGGCAAGCGATCCCTGTGCGTGACCAGGGCCACTTTCAACCGGGGCGCTACCGTCGGCGGTTTCCGAAGCTGTCATTCCATTTCCCCGGCGACTTGAAACCACACGTCACCGGCGGTTTTACCGGGGGCGGGCGCGAGCGGATAGCATGCCCAATCTGCGCATACAACAGCGCAATAACCACGTTTCAAGGCGCGTCTGTGAACGTGTTTCATTGCTGGACAGGGCTTTCAGTAGTCGGCGGCTGCAACTCAGCCAGACGCTGTAGTTGCAGTTCGAGTTGCGGCCGCCATTTGGCTTTGGGAGTCGCGTAGCTGAGCGCCCTTTGCCACTTCTGCGTTGCACCTGCGACATTGCCTATCAGCAAGTCCGCCATGCCGCCAAAATAGTCGGGCGCGGGGTGACGCGGCCCATATAACCGCGCCTTATCGAAAGCCAGCTTTGCCGGTGCCGACATCCTGCCCTCACTCGCCAGCATCAATTGCACGCCTAACGCAGACCAAAGATCGGTGTTCCGCGGATGTTCGCGCAATCCAGACTGAATATAGGCCGCAGACAATTGGTGGTCGCCAATCCGCGAAAAGGAATCGGCAGTGACCAGCCAGCGTTTTGCGACGCCAAAGCTTTGATCCATATCGGCGCGCATCAGGACGAGCGCCTGCCCCGGATCGCGCTCCGCATCGACCTCAGCCGCAGGCGACGATTTCACGAAGGGTCGGCCCTGAAGCGCATATCCCGACATGCCGAGCAGCACTGCAGCAGCGGCCACCTGCCACATCGCACGCGGCAATTTGCCGACAGCGATAACCGCGCCAAGGCTGGCCACCGACAGCAGCGCAAGGATCACCCAGCCGTTCATTTTGCTTTCCTCGTGAACAGGCCGCGCGCAAACCAGATGCCACCAACCAGGATCAGTAGCGGTAACAGCCATAGAAACATGCCTGCGACATCTGCGCCGGGCTGGAAACTGACCCAATCGCCGTAACGCTGCACCATCAGGCGACGGATTTGCTCGGGGCTTTCGCCGCCCGAGATCCGCTGGCGCACTTCGGAGCGCATCGCGGCAGCAATCGGCGCATCGCTATCGGCAATCGACTGTCCCTGGCACTGAATACAGCGCAGCGTTTCCATTAACGTGGTCGCTTCGTCTTCCTGACGCGGGTCGGCCAGTTGGACGTTTGCCATGTCGCGCTGGGCGGTGTTTTGCGCCGATAATGGGGTGGCGACCAAACACAATGCTATCAGGATGAAGCGGATAAGCCCCTCCCCTTTGGGGGAAGGGGTGGGGCCTGTCCGTCGGGCGCGGTGTTCGCTGACAGGCCCCACCCCAACCCCTCCCCTGAAGGGGAGGGGCTTAGATTGCGCAATGCGTATGGGGCGGATCAGTTTCATCCCGCCTCCTGCAGTTTCTGAAGCAGAACCGGCACATGCTCGTCGCGGATATCGCCGATATGCTGGTACAATATTGTCCCGTCGCCGCCGATGACATAGGTTTCAGGCACGCCCGACGATCCCAGCATCAACTGCACGCGCATCGTTTGGTCGGCACCGATCCGGCGATACGGATTGCCATATTCGGTCAGAAACGCCGCGACATCTTCGGGTCTGTCCCTTACCGCGACACCATCGATTTCAACTCCTGCTGCTTTCAACATCTCCAGCTGTGGAGCCTCAGCACGGCACGGGATGCACCAGCTTGCGAAAATATTGAGCAACCTCGGTTTGCCATCTGCCAGTTCGCTGGCCGCAAACCCGACCGCGCCGGTGGTCGCGGGCGGCAGCGCAAAACCGGGCAGTTTCTGCCCGACCATGGCCGACCGGATCAACTTGTCTTGCGGCACCGCCAAACCGTAGATGAACCATCCGGCGATGAACGCGAACACCACGAGTGGCACCCAAAGTAGCCAACGCCTGTCCATCACGACGCCCACTTGTTTTGCGCCGGTTTTTTGGCCCGCCGGAACATCCGCCCCAACAGCGCGATCAGCCCGCCGAGCGCGACCAGACAGCCACCCACCCAGATGAACGAGACGAACGGCTTCCACCACAACCGAACCTGCCAGCGCGTATCGTTCGCGACATTGGGTTGCGCGATAACCGCATAAAGCTGACCATCCCAGCGTGTCAGCAACGCGGCCTCACTGGTTTGCTGTTCGGGGGTAAAGAATTGGCGCGATTGTGGCTTTATCTCGACACTCTCGCCGTCACGGCTGGCGAGCATGTCACCCTCGACCGCGACCCAATTGTCACCGGCAACGGGACGCACATCGCGCAGTTTCACGGTCCAGCCAGCAACCGTCCTGCTTTCTCCCGGAGTCATGGCCGCCAATGTTTCCGACGAGAAACCTGATTCTGCCGCCATCCCGGCGACGCTGACCGCAAGTCCGAAATGCGCGATAACCATGCCAAAGATCGGCAACGGTGTCAGCCGTAACTTGCGCCCAAATAACGGCAGCCACGCCGCAATCGCCAACGCGGCGGCAAAGCCCAGTCCGAGGATCGGCGACACGCCTGCTTCCGGCGCGACGATCACCAAGATCACCAGCGTGACAATTGCCGCGAAAAGCGGAACGACGACGATTTTCCTGACACGCGCCTCATCGTCGCGCCGCCAGCGCAGCATCGGGCCGATGAGCAAGGCAAGCATGATAAGCAGAGCAATCGGCGTCGTGGCCTTATTGAAATAAGGTGCACCGACGGAAATCTTGTTACCCATCGCTTCGGCAAATAACGGGAAAAGTGTACCAACCAGCACCACGCCCAAAATCACGCTGAGCAATATGTTGTTTGCGACAATAGCACCTTCACGACTGACGATTGCAAACGGTTCGCCCTGTTTGACCGATCCGATACGCAACGCGAACAACGCGAATGCACCGCCGACATACAACATCAGCAAAGCGAGGATGAATGCGCCGCGCTCGGGATCGACGGCGAAGGCGTGGACGCTGGTGAGTATCCCCGACCGTACCAGAAACGTGCCCGCCATCGACATCGCAAAAGCGACGAGCGCGAGCATGATCGTCCATGCGCGCAGGGCATTGCGGGTGGCGAGCACGCTGACCGAATGCAGCAGCGCGGTCGCCGCGAGCCACGGCATCAGCGACGCATTTTCAACCGGGTCCCAAAACCACCAGCCGCCCCAGCCAAGTTCATAATAAGCCCAATAGCTGCCTGCGGTTATTCCGAGCGTCAGGAATATCCACGCTGCCAGCACCCAAGGCCGCATCGCGCGCGCGAACACCGGGCCGACCTTGCCCGTCAACAGCGCCCCGACGGCAAAGGAAAAGGCGACCGAAAGCCCTACATAACCGAAATAGAGCGTCGGCGGATGAAACGCCAAACCGAGATCCTGTAACAGCGGATTGAGCCCCGCGCCCGAAGGCGGAGAAGGCATCAGCCTTTCAAAAGGATTTGAAGAAAACAGCAGAAAGGCAAAGAAACCGAGCGCCAGAAACCCCTGAACCGCCAATGTGGTCAAAAGCGTCTTCGCATCCAGCCGCTTTTCGAACAGGGCAATCGCCGCGCCCGACAGCGCGAGCACCGTTACCCACAGCAGCATCGACCCTTCATGATTGCCCCATGTCGCCGCCAGTTTGAATATGGCTGGCTTGTCGATGTGACTATTGTTGGCAACCAACAGCACCGACAGGTCGGTTATCCAGAACAAACGCATCAATGCACCAAATGCGAAAAGGCACAGCACACCTTGCACGATTGCCGCAGGTTTAACGACCGCGCCGAGCTCCGTCCCCCGAGCGCCCAATTGGGCAAAGCCACCGACCATCTGCAACAGCGCCATCGCCGCAGCCAACCATAAAGCCGCGAGCCCCGCCTCTGCGATCATTGCGCCAACGTCTTTTCGGTGGCGACCGCTGTTTTCATGTCGATGTCGGCGAGTTCGCGCGGGATATAATTCTCGTCGTGCTTTGCGAGCAGGTTATCCGCGACGAACACGCCATCGGCACGCATCCGGCCATCGGCCACGACACCCGAACCTTCGACAAACTAATCCGGCGTGATGCCGCGATAGAAAACCGCTTGCTGGCTCGCCTGATCCTGCACCACAAAGGTCAACGAGACACCGTCTGCGGCGCGCTTGATCGACGCGGGTTTGACCATGCCGCCCAACCGGATTGCCACGCCGGGTTCAACCTTGCCTTTGGCTAATGTCGTTGGTGTGTAGAAATAGGAAGCCTCGTCGCGCAGAGCCGACGCGGCGATCAATCCGGCACCGACCAGACCGCCAAGCGCCAGCAGCGCAAGGATTAGGCGTTGATGTTTGGGTTTCATTCCCGATCCGATTGTCAAGGCTGTTGCCTCAGGTCATCGGCGAGTGCCTCGGATTTGCGCATCGCAACATAGCTGGAAATTGTCAGCCATGCCATGCCAAGGCCGGTGACGGAGAACGCCGCAAGCACGAAATTGGCATGCGTCATATCAAGCCTCCGCCAAGCGCCGCATGCGCGCTTCGATCCGCATCTCGGCAAGCGCACCGCGCATCCGCATCAGCACCAGCGCGCCGAACAGCAGACTGAACCCCAATACGCTGATAAGCAGCGGGATGAGGTAAGCATCGTTGATCGACGATCCGCCGAGCGTAATGCTCGCCTTTTGGTGCTGGCTTTCCCACCAGATAACCGAGCGGTTGATGATCGGAATGTTGAACGCGCCGATGATACCGAAGACGGCGGCAACGCGGCTGACGCTGCCCTTTTCGCTCGACGCATTGGCGAGCGCGATATAGCCAAGATAAAGGAAAAACAGTACCAGCATCGACGTCAACCGACCGTCCCAAACCCACCAGGCTCCCCAGGTCGGACGGCCCCATATCGATCCGGTGAGCAGGCATATAGCGGCAAATGCCGCGCCAGGCACTGCGACCGCACGCGCGGCTATTCCGGCAAGCGGATGGCGCCAGACCAACTGGATGATACTGGCAACCGCGATCCCCATCCATCCCGCCATGCCGAGCCAAGCCGATGGTACGTGGACGAAGATGATCTTGACGGTGTCGCCCATTAGCCGTTCGGACGGTGCTGCAAAAAGGCCCCATCCGCACGCGCCAATCACCATCAGCAAACCCGGCCAGAACAAGGCGGGCGTCAGCGGCTTGGCTAGGCGCAAAAAGCGTGCAGGATTGGCGAAACGGTGCATGATGACTCGAGCTTGCCTCTAGCATCCCAAACCCGCACGGCCAATGAATTTAGAGGCGTGGCTCAGCGTCCAATCAGATGCTGTGCCATTTTGTCGGCAACCAGGGCAGCGGAAACATTGTCGGCTTCGGATTCGGCCCAAATGCTGCGCAGACGGTCGGGTATCATATCGATCCGCGCGTTGACTTCGTCGACCGAAACATCGCCTAGATATTCGAGCCCGACATTGATGATACCGCCGGCGTTGATAACATAATCGGGCGCGTAAAGAATGCCGCGATCGTGCAGCCTTTGTGCGTCCGCAGGGGTCGCCATCTGGTTGTTCGCGCCGCCGGCGACAATCGCTACATCAAGTGCCGCGATACTGGTCGCGGTCAGGATTGCACCCAGCGCATTCGGGCTGAAAATATCGGCCTTCACGCCCATGATTTCATCGAGCGCGACCGCAGTTCCGCCAGTTTCGATCGCCATCGCCGACAGCTTGGCCTGATCGGGATCGGCCAAAGTCAGCTTCGCGCCGTCCGCCGCCAGCAAACGGGCAACGCCGCCGCCGACACTGCCAACGCCCTGCACCGCCACATGGACGTCCGCCATGCTGTCGGTTCCCAGTCGCTGTTTGGCCGCAGCTTTGATACCCAGATAAACCCCGCGTGCAGTAAACGGACCGGGATCGCCGCCGGCTGCGCTGCCGTTGGTTACGGGCAGTCCCGAGACATGGCGCGTCTCGCCGGAAATCGTCACCATATCGGCATCGCTCATGCCGACATCTTCGGCGGTCACATAACGTCCGCCGAGCGATTCAATCGCGCGGCCAAACGCCGCGAGCATTTCAGGAGTCTTGGTGCGGTTGGCATCAGCCAGTACAACGCCTTTGCCGCCACCCAAAGGCAGCCCGGCCATCGCGTTTTTATAGCTCATCCCGCGCGACAGGCGCAGCGCATCGGTGATCGCGGCCTGCGCATCGGCATAATGCCAGAACCGCGTGCCACCCGCTGCCGGGCCTAAATGGGTCGAATGCAATGCGATGACGGCGCGCAAGCCGCTGGCTCGATCCTCGAACACATGAACCGATTCATGCCCGTCATAATCGGGTAAGTCCCAAATCGCTGGCATGTCGTTTTCCTCGGCTCGCAGAATCATATTACAGACAAGCGTAATAATATTTCAAAAGCTATTTGTCAGCCCTGAAAATAACCAACCTATTATTTGGAAATGGGGCGACCGAGGGGTCTTGAACCCCCGACCTCTGGTACCACAAACCAGCGCTCTAACCAACTGAGCTACGATCGCCACAAGCGCCATTAAGGCAGGCGCGGTCCTTAAAGAGAAACGACACCGGGCGTCAACCCGGCATCATGTCCTCATTATTTCTTCAGGCCTATTATTTCTTCAGGCTGAGTCCGCCAAAACGCTTGTTGAACTGGGCAACGCGGCCACCTGCATCGAGCATTGAGCCACGACCACCGGTCCACGCAGGGTGCGAAGTCGGATCGATTTCAAGCGCCAGCGTGTCGCCTTCCTTGCCCCATGTCGAACGGGTTTCGAAGGTCGAACCATCGGTCATCTGCACCTTGATCATGTGATAATCGGGGTGAATTTCGGATTTCATGTCTTATTCCTTGTTACAAAGCTGGTTTCCGACCAGCCTCTTGGAAATTTCGGAAGCGCCGCCATTAGCGACCACCGGGCAATAACGCAAGTACGGTTTGAAACCGGTTAATCCTTGGGCGGGTCGGCAATCATCGCCATAAATTCGGCTTCTGCTGCAATCTGGTCGCCCATCAATGCGCGGCCGGCAAATTTGCAGACGCGCGGGCGCTTCTGCAAGAACTCGACTTCGAGATGGAGCAGGCAGCCAGGTTCAACTGGCGCGCGAAACTTCGCATTGTCGATGGCCATGAAATAAACCAGCTTGCCAGAGCCAGCAAGGCCGAAGCTTTCCATCGCAAGAACACCCGCGGCCTGCGCCAGCGCCTCGACGATCATAACCCCCGGCATAATCGGTCGTCCGGGAAAATGTCCCTGGAAAAAGCCTTCGTTCATCGTAACCGCCTTGACCGCGCGAATCCGCTCGTCGAGGACAAGCTCCTCAACGCGGTCAACCAGCAGCATCGGATATCGATGCGGTAACACCGACATCACCCGCCTTACATCATAATTGGCGAAGTCGCCCATGTTCGGTTACCGGCTGTCGGGCTGCGGTGCGGGCGTGGTTGGTGCCGGGGCCGCTGGCTGGCCAGGTTGTGGCTGTGCAGCCTGTGCTGCTTGCTGGCGCGCGGCGTTTTCGAACAACTGCTGGATCTGCTGATAAACCGCAGCAGCCTGACGCGAAGGACGCCAGTTGGCAGGCGGCGTGATGCCAACCGTCGGCACCGATTTATCGAGTTCGGCGGTAATTAGCGTCGTGATATCGACCGAGTCCGGCGCCCAAACAAACGCTTCGGGCGACAGGATGACATTGATTTTCTTCGCGGTGATAACGGCCTGTTGGGCAGCTTCATATTTCAACGCGATAGATTCAACCACAAATAGCTGCGCCTTCACGATCGGGTCCTGAAGCAGGTTGATTTCCTTCTGCTTCGCATCAAGCTGTGTCAGCAACGGATTCTTCGCCTTGATCGCGGCATCCAGTTCGACCTGTGTAAGCTCTTTGTCTTTGTTGGTATCGAGTTGCACGTTGATGTCGTTAATTTCTTTGCGCTTCGTTTGCATCATCTGCGCGTTGCTCGCGAATGTCGTGCCGATCTGCTGATATGCTTGGCTCAACGCTTTGGTGCGCGCGATTGCGACAGACGTATCGGCGGTGGCGATGCCAGCGACCTGCGCATTGGCCGGCACAGAAAGAGTGGTCGCAGACACCAAAGCTGCCGCGATGGCGGAAAAACGGATTTTCATTAGAATTGAGTCCCTACGTTGAATGTAAATAATTTGGTGTCGTCGCCCGGCTCTTTTAGCAGAGCGCGAGCTATATCGATCCTGAACGGACCAAATGGCGAGTTCCAGTTTACCCCGAAACCGACAGACAAGCGCGGCTTCCAGCTATCCCCCAAGAACCGTTCCTGAAAACGCAATCTCGGGGTCCGCGCGGTTCCATCTGGATTGGTGGAGGTGATTGTGCTCTCGATCCCCCCCGTCGGATTGACGCAGCTGAACAGTGGCTGGTTTGCCGCGGTAGGTGCTGATGCACCAACACAAGTCACAGTCCCACCAGCCGCGCCGCTGACCTCCTGTATCGTCTGCAATAACGGCCGGGTCACGTTGAAAACCGAACCGACATCAAGGAATACCGAGGGTCGCAGACCGAGTTCTTTCGCACCAGTGCCCAAGGGAATCTGCAATTCTGCGCGACCGAGATAATACATCCGCCCGCCGATAGCATCGTCCTGGATCAATTTTCGATCGGTGACCGGCACGTTGACGACTACGCCGTTCTCGACCGTGGGAGTAAAGGTAATGCGTTGCACACGCGGGCCGACGCCACGAATGTCGAAACCTCGAATTTGCGGTTCGCCGAGGTAGAAACGATCGGTAAGCCGGACATCGTCGATGCCCAAGGCAGCCGAACCACGATTTTCAAGCGGATGAATATAGCCACCTTCTGCTGACACCGAGAAAATGAAACCACCGTTGGTCACGCGCCAGTATTTATCCGCATTCAACCGCGTTTTGATATATTTGACACTACCGCCAAGCCCTGCGAAATCCTGACTGATGCCGAAGCTCTGGCCACGCGTTGGACGCACCCGATTGTCGCGATCATCGTACAGCAATGTGTAACCGATTGAAGAGGTCAGCCTGCTACCCACCGCGTCGCAGAGGAAACGACCGGCAAGGACGGGATCGCAAACTGCCGGAAGCGGACCTGTGCCATCAGGGTCAGAGAAGAATGTGGTGCGGTCGAGCGAGATATCGTCCTGGCTCAATCCGTAACGAGCCTGGAAATAGATATATTCGTTGACCGGTACGCCAGTACGGATTTGCAGGCCGGTGGTCGCCTGTTCGTAAGTCGTGTTGCGCTGGCTGTTTAAGAAGTTGAAGCTGTTCAAGTCACGCCGGAATATGTCACCGGAAATCGCAATCGAACGGTCAAAGAGATAGGGCTCGGTAAAGCCGATCTCGGCAGACTTGGAATAAGACGAATAGGAGATATTCGTCCGCAGTTCCTGACCCTTGCCGCGGAAGTTGCGTTGCTTGATCGAGCCCTGGAAGATGAAGTTCTCGATCGATGAGAAACCGGCCGAAAGCGAAAGTTCGCCTGTCGCCTTTTCCTCTACGTTGGTGGTCAGGATGATCCGGTCGGGAGTGCTACCCTGCGACTGTTCGACTTCAAGTTCTTCCTGGAAATAGCCAAGCGACTTGATCCGTTCGGCGGTGCGCTTCACCTGAATGCTGTTGAACGCATCGCCCTCGTTCAAACGAAACTCGCGGCGCAGCACCTTGTCCTGCGTCAGCGTGTTGCCGTTGATATCGATCCGCTCAACAAATACGCGGGGGGATTCCGCCACATTGAAGTTGATGCTCATCGTCAGCGTGTCTTTGTCGCGCTGGAAATCCGGGCTAACGTCGGCAAAAGCGTAACCGAACAGGCCTGCAGTTTCGGACAGGCTTTCGACGGTATCCTCGACCTGTTTCGCATCATACCAGTCGCCGGTCTTCATCCGCAAAGTCGAGGTCAGCCTGGCTGAATCGAAGTCCCGAATCTGGCTGTCTACCTTGACCTCACCGAATTTGTAGCGATCGCCTTCTTCGACCACATAAGTGATGATGAAGTCCTGCTTGTCGGGTGTAAGTTCGGCAACCGCTGAAACAACGCGGAAATCGGCATAGCCTTGTGTCAGATAGAACTGCCGCAGCTTCTGCTGGTCGAAGGCAAGACGGTCAGGATCATAGCTCGTGCCCGAGCTGAAAAAGCGGTAGAAACGTGCTTGCTTGGTGACCATTTCGCCGCGGAGTTGGCCATCGGAAAATTTGTCGTTGCCGATGATGTTGATCTGCTGGACCTTCGATTTCGGTCCTTCGGTGATTTCAAAAACAATGTCGACGCGGTTCTGGTCGAGCTGGACCATTTTGGGTTCGACGGTCGCGGCAAAGCGGCCCTGTCTTTTGTATAGCTCGACGATACGCGCGACGTCGGCACGGACTTTCGAGCGCGAGAAAATCTGACGCGGTGCCAGCTTGATTTCGGGCTCGATCTTGTCGTTCTTGATCCGCTTGTTGCCCTCCAGGATGATCCGGTTGACCACAGGGTTTTCCCGCACTTCGATCACCACTGCACCGGCATTGTTGCGGATCGAAACATCGGCAAACAGTTCTGTTGCGTATAGATCTTTCAACGCCTGGTCGGCGCTGACTTGCGTCCATGCTTGCCCTGTACGAAGACGAATGTAGGAGCGAACCGTATCGGCCTCCAGCCGCTGCGTACCGACAACGGTAATCGACTGGATTTGCTCGCTCTGGACGGGCACGACTACAGGTGCCAGAGCCGGTTCAGGTACGGATGTTGCTGGAGGAGTTTGTTGCGCCCGCGCTGGCGCCGCGATCAGCAAACTGCCAGTTGCGCCCAACGCCGTTGAAGCCATCAAATATATGCCGAAGGTTTTGCTGTTCATTGTCATCCGATCTGATGTCCGGCCCCCACCGGCAAGTAGGCGATTGCCCCGAAAATTAATGTTTGCGTCCCTGCCCGATGCAGCGCCTGCAATCAAGTGCGCATTGATTTGGTTACCCTTCGAAAACTCCGAATGACGCCAGATCGTTGAATGTCACCATCAGCATGAACCCTATTAACATTGCGAACCCGGCCCGAAACGCCCATTCCTGCACCTCGGGCGTCGCCGGACGCCGCCGGATCGCTTCGATTCCATAGAGCAGGAGATGACCGCCATCGAGCATCGGAATTGGCAGCAGGTTGATGAACCCCAAGTTAATCGAGATGAGCGCCGCAAGGCTGATGAACGTCAATATGCCCATGCTCATCGCTTCACCGGAAACCTTCGCAATTTTCAAAGGACCGCCCAGTTCGGTAATCGACCGGCGCCCCGAAATTATCTGGCTCAAACCGATAATCTGTTGCCGCAATATGTCGCCAGTGCGCTCTACAGCAGCGAATGGCGCTTCCAATATGCCAACGGAACGAAACTGGGGCGGCAGCCGTTCGATACCGATACGCCCGATACGATATTTATTGCCGAATCGGTCTGTTTCCTCGACCGTTGCCGTCTTCGATATTTTGGTCAGCGTTTCGCCGCCTCGATCGACCTTAAGCGTAATCGCTTCACCGGGAATAAGCACAACTTCATTCGCCAAATCATCGAAGGTATCGACACCCCGACCGTTGATCGAAAGGATTCGGTCGCCGGTTCGCAGGTCCATCTGCGCTGCCGGGCTTCCTACCTGAATGCCAGCTGCTACGGGTGGTGTTACCGGCTTGCCGAATGCCAACAGAAAACCCATCGCAATCAATATCGCGAGGATGAAATTGACCGCCGGTCCGGCAAAGACGATCAGCGCGCGTTGCCACAGCGTTTTGGACTGGAATGTCTGGTTACGCTCGGCCTCTGGCAAATTATGCCAGCTTTCATCGGCCTGGCTCGACGGATTCATGTCCCCGGCAAACTGGACATATCCGCCCAAGGGCAGCGCGGCGACACGCCACAACGTGCCGCGCTTGTCGGTCCAGCCGAAAAGTTGCGGACCAAAGCCTATCGAGAATTTTTCCGCCTTAACCCCGAACCAGCGTCCGACAAAATAATGGCCGAGTTCGTGCACAACGACCAGAGTGCCGATGAGCGTAACGAACGCCATAACGGTCACGAAGATATTCGGGGCTTCAACGGCCATGTGCGACTTTCTCTATTTTATGCTGCGCGTAGGCGCGCACGCCTGCATCTATGCTGAACAATCCTTCTAGCGAGGTTATGGGTCCGTTGTCCGCATATTCGTTTAATGTGGCCTCAACCACCTTGGTTATGTCCAGAAAACCGATTTGCCCGCCGAGGAACGCCGCTACCGCGATTTCATTAGCCGCATTGAGGATTGCAGGTTTCGCGCCGCCTTCCTGAATCGCGGCGCGCGCCAAACGGAGTGCGGGGAAGCGAGTTATATCGGGGCTTTCGAAAGTCAGTTGGCCAATGGCCACTAAATCAAGCGGTTGGCAATTGGTCGCAATCCGTTCGGGCCAGGCCAATGCGCTGGCAATAGGGATACGCATGTCGGGCGAACCAAGCTGCGCCAGCGTCGAACAATCGGCAAATTCGACCATCGAATGGATCACAGACTGTGGGTGGACAAGAATGTCGATTTTTTCGAGCCCGACCGGGAACAGGTGATGCGCTTCGATCAGTTCGAGGCCCTTGTTCATCATCGTCGCCGAATCAACGCTGATCTTCGCGCCCATATCCCAATTGGGGTGCGCGACAGCCTGTACAGGGGTGACGCCGCGCATCCGGTCGAGCGTAAAACTGCGAAACGGCCCGCCGCTTGCGGTGAGCGTTATTTTGCGGACCTGATCTATGCGGCCACCGGCGAGGCACTGGAATATGGCGTTGTGCTCGCTGTCGACAGGCAGCAACGTCGCCCCCGAACGCTCGACGGCAGCCATCATTAGCGCGCCTGCGGAAACCAAAGCCTCCTTATTGGCGAGTGCGACGGTTTTGCCTTGCTCAATCGCGGCCATCGTCGGCGGCAGGCCAGCACAGCCGACAATCGCCGCCATTGTCCAATCGGCATTGCGCTTGGCGGCCTCAATGAGAGCAGCGGCACCCGCGGCAACCTCGGTCCGCGTGCCGACCAGCGCCGCCTTCAGCGCCGGATAGGCTTCCTCCTCGGCGACGACCGCCAGTTCGGCATCGAACTCGCGCGCTAGCTCAGCCAGCCCCGCCGCATTGCCATTGGCGGTCAAGGCGACCACGCGAAACGCATCGCGGTGCTGACGCACGAGGTCCAGGGTGGAGAGGCCGACCGATCCAGTGGCACCGAATATGGAAATAGAGCGGACTGTCACGCGCTCAACCACGTCACCGACGAAATTGCGCCGGTAATGAACAGAACGGCTATCAGGCCATCGGCCCGATCAAACAGACCGCCATGCCCGGGGATCAAATTGCCCGAATCCTTGACCCCTGCCCGCCGTTTCATCCAGCTTTGAAAAAAGTCACCTAATTGCGCGACGACCGCAATCGCAGCGCCCACTCCAAAATGGTACCAGACCCCCATGTGCAGGTCGCTCGTTGCCACTATTTGGGCGATGCCAATCAGCGCCAAACCGGACGCTAACATTCCACCGACCAGACCCGACCATGTCTTGGACGGACTTATGCGCGGTGCAATTTTGGGGCCACCGACATTACGACCGACGAAATATGCGCCGACATCGGTAGCAATGACCGCGCCGATGACCATCAAAGAAGCGGTGACGCCAAAAAACGGGCTGCGCAATGTTATCAGCGTGAAGCATGCCACACCGATGTAAATGACGCCAGCGAGCATCAAGATTGCACGCACCGAGAGGCTTTGGGCGATTTTCGAGACCAACCCCCACAGCTCCCACAGGAGCCCCAGCCCAACGAGCCCGACAAACAGTTGGAAAATGATGCCACCGGCCCACAAAGCCCAACCCGCAACCGCAATCATAAAAATTGCTGATAAAGTGCGAACTTTCAGGTCAGACTTCGGCTTATCCAATTTGACCTCGGCATATGCTATTTACACCGTTGCGCTCCTGCGTAGGCAGGAGCGCTGGAGGCACCGGTTGCGTTTGCTTTACAACGCTCCTGCCTGCGCAGGAGCACAGTATATATCCTTCACTCATCGGCCACCATAGCGCCGTTCGCGGGTGGCGAATTCTTTCAGGGCTTGACCAAATTCTTCTTTGGAAAAATCAGGCCACAAAGTATCGGTGAACCAGAATTCGGCATAGGCCGCCTGCCACAGCATGAAATTCGACAGCCGCTGCTCACCCGATGTGCGAATGAGCAAGTCGAGCGGCGGCAGGTCGGCGGTGTCGAGATTGGCCTCGATCGCCTCCGCCGTAATCGCGCCTTGCGCTGCGGCGGCTTGCGCGGCACGGACCAGTTCATCCTGTGAGCCGTAATTGAGCGCCACCGCCAATGTCGTCCGGGTATTGTGCGCGGTGCGGGCCAACGCGTCCTCGATCATACCGACAATATCGGGCGCCAATGCCTTGTAATTACCGATAATCTTTAATCGCACATCATTTGCGGTGAATTCGTCGATGTCGGATTTGATGAAAGCACGAAGCAAACCCATCAGGTCGCTGATCTCGTCCTCGGGCCGTTTCCAGTTCTCGCTCGAAAATGCGTACAGACTGAGCGCCTCAAGCCCGAAATCCCCGGCGGCGCGGACAATATTGCGGACGGTTTCGACGCCTCTTTTGTGCCCCAAAGCACGCGGCAAATGGCGCTTTTTCGCCCAACGTCCATTGCCATCCATGATAATCGCCACATGACGGGGCATCTGGCCCTGCCCTGCGGCAACCGGAAGAGCAGCAATCGGGGCCGAAGCCGTGCTCACTGGCTCAAAATTTCCCGTTCCTTGTGCGCCGCTGCGTCATCGACGGCCTTGATCATCTCGTCGGTCATTTTCTGCACTTCGGTTTCCAGCCGCTTGCGCTCGTCCTCGCTGATTTCCTTTTTATTCTCATCGGTTTTCAGCGCGTCGTTAGCATCGCGGCGGACGTTGCGGATCGCGATTTTCGCCTTCTCCGCATATTGCCCGGCGAGCTTGGCGAGTTCCTTGCGGCGTTCCTCGGTCAGATCGGGGATCGGCAGACGCAGTGTCTGGCCATCGGTGATCGGGTTCAGGCCAAGCCCTGCCGAACGGATCGCCTTTTCAACCGGCGTAACGTTCGAGCGATCCCATACCTGCACCGTCAACATCCGCGGTTCAGGCGCGCTCACGGTCGCAACCTGGTTGAGCGGCATGTTGGAGCCGTAAACCTCGACCACCACAGGATCGAGCAAGGTCGTGTTGGCACGGCCCGTACGCAGCCCGCTCAAATCTCCTTTAAGCGATTCAACCCCGCCCTTCATCCGGCGTTCGACATCGGCTCTGTCATATTGCGGCATCGTCAGTTCCCCTCATTCTTCACAACTGTGTAGGTGCCCGAACCGTCGAGTACCTTCAGGATATTTCCTTGTTCGCGTATCGAAAAGACGACAATCGGAATGTCATTGTCGCGGCACAAAGCAACCGCGCTGGCATCCATGACCTTTAGATTATCCGACAGAACCCGGTTATAACTCAATGTTTCGTAACGCTTTGCCGATGTAACCTTCTTCGGGTCGGCATCATAGACGCCGTCAACGCTGGTCCCTTTGAACAAGGCATCGCATTTCATTTCAGCCGCACGCAACGCGGCTCCTGAATCGGTGGTAAAGTAAGGCTCGCCGACACCCGCCGCAAAGATAACGATCCGCCCTTTTTCAAGATGCCGTTCGGCCCGCCTGCGGATCACCGGTTCGCAGACCTTGTCCATCTCGATGGCAGACTGCACCCGTGTCGGCACGCCCAGTTGCTCCAACGCATTCTGCATCGCCAGCGCATTCATGACCGTTGCGAGCATCCCCATATAGTCGGCCTGCGCACGGTCCATACCTTTGGCCGCCCCCGCCATCCCGCGAAAAATATTGCCGCCACCTATGACGAGGCAAATCTGCAATCCGGTATCCTGCGCCGCCTTCACCTCTTCGGCAACGCGCGTGACAGTATCGGGATCGATGCCAAAAGCGGAATCGCCCATCAACACTTCGCCCGATAGTTTCAGCAGGATGCGGCGATAGCCGTTTGCGCCCATATTTCTCTCGCCCTCAATCCCAGATACGACAATGGCGCACAGCTATAGGAGCCACGCGCCATATCGCCAACCCTATATCCCTCACCCGAAAGGCAAGGAAGCGGGATTAATTACCAACCGCTGCCGCTACTTCGGCTGCGAAATCGGAAACTTCCTTTTCGATGCCTTCGCCGAGCTGGAAGCGGACATAGTCCGTCAGCACAATGGGCTTGCCGGCTTCTTTGCCAGCGGCGGCCACGACGTCCGAAATCGTGGTCTTGCCGTCCATCACGAACAATTGGCTGAGTAGCGCATTTTCCTTGGCGAATTTCTTCACCGAACCTTCGACCATCTTTTCGACGATGTCGGCGGGCTTGCCGCTTTCCGATGCCTTTTCGCGCGCAATGCCGCGTTCGCGTTCCAACGTGTCGGCATCAAGACCGCTTTCGTCGAGCGCCAGCGGGAATGCGGCTGCGATGTGCATCGCCAGCTGCTTGCCAAGGCCGTCGAGCGCTGCTGCGTCGGCTTCGCTTTCCAACGCCACAAGAACGCCGATACCACCCATTCCGGGGGCTGCCGCGTTGTGGACATAAGAAACCACGCGGCCATTGCTGACCGACAGCGACCTGGCTCTGCGGATCACCTGATTTTCACCGATGGTCGCGATGTTGCCGGTCAGCACTTCCTGAACCGTGCCACCGCCGGGATAGTTTGCTGCAAGAATTGCATCGGAATCGTTCGCGCCGAGGCTCAGCGCTACGCCGGTCACGCCGCGGACGAAATCCTGAAACTGTTCATTCTTGGCGACAAAGTCGGTCTGGCTGTTGACTTCAACCGCAGTACCCTTGGTGCCTTCGACTGCAACGCCGACAAGACCTTCGGCTGCCGTACGGCTCGATTTCTTGGCGGCGGTCGCAAGACCCTTGGCGCGCAGCAGGTCGACGGCGGCTTCCATATTGCCAGCGGTTTCTTCAAGCGCCTTCTTCGCGTCCATCATTCCCGCGCCAGAAAGCTCGCGCAGTTCCTTGACGGCAGCAGCAGTAATTGCAGACATTTTTTGTCCTTTCGAATGGGTTGGCAGGGGCATCGATCCTCTGCTCTCATTTTGTGTCATCCCCGCGAAAGCGGGGATCCATGGTCTGACGGCCAAGTTTAAGCCGAGGGCTTAGACCATGGACCCCCGATCAAGTCGGGGGTGACAATGTTAGTTCAGGCTTGAGAAGCGGGTTCTTCAGCAGCTTCGGTTTCAGCAGCAGGTGCTTCTTCGGCAACCGCTTCAACCGGAGCAGCTTCTTCGACAACAGCTTCAGCCACAGGCGCAGCCTCTTCAACAGGCGCCGCTTCTTCAGCACCAACGGCTTCTTCCATCGTCGCAGGTGCGTCGGTTGCTACAGCTTCTTCAACCAAGGCAGGCTCCGCAACTGGCTCGACAGCCGCGCCAAGGTCAACACCAGCCGCTTGCGCCGCCTTCATATTGCCCTTGCTGGCTGCAGTCGCAATCGCGTCGCAATACAAACGAAGCGCACGCGCCGCGTCATCATTGGCTGGAACCGGGAAAGCGATGCCGTCTGGCGACACGTTCGAATCGAGGATCGCGATGACTGGGATACCCAGAACATTGGCTTCCTTGATCGCGAGTTCTTCCTTGTTGGCGTCGATAACGAACATCACGTCGGGAATGCCGCCCATGTCGCGGATACCGCCAAGGCTCATTTCGAGCTTGTCGCGTTCACGCGTCATTTGCAGGATTTCTTTCTTGGTGAAGCCAGTGACTTCGCCCGAAAGCTGCTCTTCCAATGTTTTCAATTTCTTGATCGAGTTCGAAATCGTCTTCCAGTTGGTGAGCATGCCACCCAACCAGCGGTGGTTGACGAAATGCTGACCCGAAGCGCGGGCTGCATCGGCGATCGGCTGCTGCGCCTGACGCTTGGTGCCGACGAACAAAACCTTGCCGCCCGAGGCAGCGGTCTGTGCGACAAAATCAAGTGCGCGCGCGAAAAGCGGCACAGACTGCGACAGATCGAGAATGTGGATACCGTTACGCGCACCGAAAATATACGGCTTCATACGCGGGTTCCAACGATGGGTTTGGTGGCCAAAATGCGCTCCGGCCTCGAGCAATTGCTGCATAGTAACGACAGGTGCCGCCATGTTCTTTATCCTTCCGGTTGAGCCTCTGGGAAACAAGAACGTCACGCCTGCCTGAAAGACAGGGATCAGCACCGGTATGTGCGTTTCCCATGTGGAATGAGCGCGCCGTTAGAGGGACGTGCGGGATTCGTCAAGGGTTTTTGGGAGGGGGACGGCGTATTCGCTGTCCCCCGCTAGGCCAGCCCATCGCACGGGGACACGCGATTGCGAGGAAGACGGGGGACTGCCTACTGGCTGTCCCCTTTGGCCGTGCACCGCTAGCCGACATTGGATCCTTAGCCACTTATTAGCAGATGCAATTTATACAATATTTTCATGATACTCGCTACACTCCCCTCACCCACCATCGACTTCCGGCCCGAGATGCTGAGCGCGAGTTACGACAATGTAACCGGGCAGCTTGCCTATACGGTGAACGGCGTGCGCGGTGCGGGTCGCTATGTCGGCAAGGTCGATGCAGACGGCAATCCGGTGATGGTGACCTATTCGGACGGCAGCGTCGAACAAGCGATCGAGTATCAGAGCGACGTAAAGACGATGATCTCGCTGCTGCAGCCGGTGATGGAGCAGTATATCGTGACGTCGCGGCGGTTTGCGGTGCGGATGGCGCTGCAGGGTGGCTTGAGTGACTATGCACGAGGCCTCAGCTATGACGCCGCCCGCGATGTCTATGTACCGACGACAGAGCGGCAAATGGCCCCAATGTTCGAGGCGATCTTCGAAGATGCGCCGGCGAGCAACGCGGATGACGCGGTGTTCGACTATCTGACCCGCTGGAACGAGATCCTCTGGCAGGTCTATCCTGACTATGCGCCGACGGGTGCAGGTAACCTATTGGGCAGCGCGGTCGGTATCGATCAGGCGTTCATCATGCAGATGATGATCCCCGCGTTCGAGCTGCGCGGGTGGACATTCGATCCGGCAACGGGTGAAGGCACGGGTCTTGATATCAGGGGCGTGGCGCAGCAGAATCACCGCGTAGCGGCGGCGAACGACAATGATTTTAACGCATGGCCGGAACGGACATTCCGCTTTGATGGATGGGAGATGGCGGCATGATCGCGCGACGTGAACTACTAGGCCTTTTGGCCGGTGCGGTGGCACTTTTGTGGGGATGTGACATGAAGGTCGAGGATATGGGGTATATTTGGCAGGAGCCTCATTACGCGAAACTGACGGCGGAGGTTGAAACGCCCGAGGGGATCAAATCCGGCTACAGCGTGCTTGAAGTCAAGTGGGACAAGGCCGGTAGGGGATACAATATAAGAGGAGAGGCGGTGGCGGTAGATTTGCCCAAGGGCGAGACACTGTTCATATTGCTGAGCTCGACCTCAAATGTCGATTGGGCCGCATGGCTGCATCAAATTGTGAAGCTGGAAAATTCGCCTGAAGATCAGGCGCTCTATTACAGCCGGATTGCTGCCAACCGCCAAATCTGGCCGGTTCCGCGCACCAAGGAATATTTCGGCAATAAGGAAGTGCATGACAATTACCCCTATTTTGTGCGGTTCCGCGACATAAAGGATCCCAAAAGCGTGGAGCAGGTTGATCCGGATGATCTGGCGAAGACATTTGGACCGGGCGTGAAGCTGAAGAGCCTGACGGTGCAGATGACCGATGAGCCGGTGACGAAGGGGATCGAGAAGCGGTTGCCTCGGTCTTTTTGGAAGAATTGGGGCGCTATCCACAAGAAAGAAATGGATAAGGGCAAGATTGCCGAAAACCCCTATTTCGATACTTTAATGGGTAAGCTTAATGCAGGCGATTTTAGAAGAGGGTTCAAAAAATGAGTTCCGGGGACACAATACTCAAAAAATGAGTTCCGGGGACACAATACTAATTAGACTCCATCCCATCAACCTGCTAGCCTCTCCTTATGGCCCGTCTCGCCCGCATCGTCATCCCCGACGTTCCCCACCACGTCACCCAACGCGGCAACCGTCGCTTGCCCATATTCTTTTCAGATGACGACAGGCACGCCTATCTTTCGCTCATAACCGAAGCTGCCGCCGCGCATGGAACTACCTGCCTAGCGTGGTGCCTGATGGACAATCATGTCCACCTGATCCTTGTGCCAAGGACCGAAGACGGGCTGCGCGCAACATTGGGCGAGGCGCACCGGCGTTATAGCCGTCGCATCAATTTCCGCGAGGGATGGCGTGGCTATCTGTTTCAGGGGCGCTTTGGCAGTTATCCGATGGACGACGGGCATCTGATGGCGGCGGTGCGCTATGTCGAGAACAATCCCGTAGCGGCGGGCATGGTTGCGCGCGCCGAAGATTGGCGCTGGTCGAGTGCGGCGTCGCATGTTGCGGGCAAACGGGTGAAGCATGATCCGCTAACCGATGTCGGTGCGCTGGGCCAGCATGTGGCGAACTGGCGGGCGATGTTGCGGGTCGGGCTGGAGGCTGGCGACAGCGCAGAGGAGCTTGAGGTGATCGAGGCGCGGATGCGGACTGGGCGGCCACTGGCCTCGCCAGAGTGGATTGCCGATGCTGAGGCGGCGATGAAGCGCAAGCTCGGGCCGGAACGGCGGGGGCCGAAACCGAAGAGATAAGCACAGCGTGCCTAATTAGTATTGTGTCCCCAAAATGTGTCCCCAAAATGGCGGTGTCCAGAGGTGACGGCGGGATTCGTCAAGGGAAAAGCACGCAAAAGCATCGCTTAGCTGCGCGCTAAAACTCTAGCCACCCCACACATCGGCATAAAGCCGCATCAAATTTCCACCGAGCAACTTTTCCAATTGCGCCTGCGTCCATCCGGCTTTGGTTAGATCGTTGGCCAGCATATGAAAACGGTCGAGCCGGTTATAGTGGTGGACGATGGTCAATATGTCAGGCCCCTCACCGGGAGCCGCGAAGCCACTGGCGGACCGGAACTCATGCATTTCGCGCGCGCGCTTCCATGTTTCTTCGTTGATCGGGATCGGTATTTGATTCCCATCAGTGCCGAGCGACACATGATCTTCGCCGCACACGTTACGGGCATGATTGATGTGCCGGATCAGGTCATCCTTGGTCGGTTTGCTACCTGCCGCCAGAAACGGCATGAAATAGACACCGACAACCCCACCTTTGTCGGCAACGCCACGCATCGCACTATCATAGATGTTGCGCGGATGGTCGAAAAGGTCGCGACATCCGGTGTGGTTGATCGATAGCGGTCGGGTTGCGGCAACTATTCCCTGCTCGATTGTCTTTGCGCCGCCATGGCTCAGATCAAGGAGCAGCTTCTCCTCCTCAATTCGTTTTATCGTGGCATGTCCCAATTTGGACAGGCCGGCACCATCTGTCTCCAAAGCGCCGTCTCCGCTGAGATTGCGTAGATTGTAGGTTAGCTGGACAATGCGAACACCCTTTGCCTTTATCTCTCCCAATCGATCAAGTGCATTGCCGACCATGCTGGTATCTTGCGTGCCGTAAATTAGGCCGAATTTGCTTTCGGCCTTGGCCGCGAGAATGTCGGCAGCAGATTTTATTTTGACCAGAAAGTCCGGATTGGCGGCAATGGCATCATCGAAGTTTTTGATGGATTCAAGACCTAGTTCCCAGACATTCGAACCATTGCCCACAGCGTTGATCGTGACATTTACCCCGGTTGTACCGGTTTGCCGCAGTTCGCTTTTCAGCTGGTCTGACAAACGCATCTGCTCTTCGGGCGCATATGGGTCGGCAAATGACGACAAGCCATCGATGATGATCGCCTTGTTATACCAATCGTTCATTCGGTTAGTGTTTGCCCAAGACAATTGCGTTTGGGACAGAGCAAGCAGGCTGGCAGCGCTGGTCACCAAATCGCGACGGGTCATTTCCATATACAGTCCTCTATTTATTGTACGTAACCGTTACCGACATTGACACCCCAACAGAAAGCAATTTCGATGAACGAGGCATTTGAACGCACAGGGGAATGTACATTTATGGAGTAAGGCTGCTTATTGGAGCACTACCCGCAAGAGGTATTGCGATGCCAGTGCGAATCAGTAATCTTGGCCGGTAACCGAGCAAGAATGCGGAAAATTCGATGTCTCAGCAGTCTGAACCGACGCCATTGCTTAAAGTGGGTGACCCTGCCCACCGGTTTCGCGCACCCGCGCTTGGTGGGAACGAAAATTACAGGTTCGACCTGGCGGCGGGCCGACATCTGCTGCTTCTCTTTTTCGGTTCTGCTTCAGAGCCAGCCGGTGCAGCGGCGCTCAAACTGGTTGCCGCCAACCGGACGATGTTCGACGATATTTCCGCATGCTTTTTCGGGATCGCAACCAGCCCGGCGGATGCCGCGGAACGGCGGATCGCGCAATCGATCCCGGGGATACGTTTCTTCCTCGATTATGACTCCAGGATCAGCGCGCTTTATGGCGCGGCCATGGAGAATGGATCGGGCGGTGCCAACGGCACCTACAGACCCCACTGGCTCTTGCTTGATCCACAATTGAGAGTCCTGGCATGTTATGAGATCGATCAAGGACAGGCAGCCCTCCGACATCTTGCCGCAGTCAAGGATGTCGAGACAAGTTCGTCATGGGCGCCGGTGTTGTCCCTTCCGAACATCATTGAGCCGGCACTATGTGCCCATCTGATCAAACTCTATGAAGACGATGGCGGAAGCGAGAGCGGCTTTATGCGGGATGAGAATGACAAGACTGTCTTGATAGTCGATCATTCGCACAAGGTCAGATCTGACTATACCATACAGGATAAGAAGCTTCGCCGGTCGCTGATGCAGCGTATCGACAGGCGTATTGTTCCAGAAATCCGACGCGCTTTTCAGTATTCTGTAACGCGGATCGAGCGCTATATTGTCGCTTGCTATGATGCCGGATCGGGTGGCCATTTCAAACCGCATCGTGACAATACCACCAAGGGGACGGCGCACCGCCGTTTCGCGGTTACCATCAATCTCAATGCAGAAGACTATGAAGGCGGTGACCTGCGGTTCCCGGAATTCGGCAGTCGCACCTACCGGGCCTCAACCGGGGGCGCGGTTATCTTTTCCTGTTCGCTTCTGCACGAGGCCACGCCAGTGACACACGGTCGCCGCTTTGCCTTTCTGCCCTTTCTTTACGATGATGAGGCTGCCCTTATCAGGTCGGAGAACAACAAATTTTTGGGCGTGGGAGTGGGAGCATACCGCGATCGAGCTATCCCCAACGGCGCTACACCAAATTGAAATTACGGTGATGTTGTGGACGGCGAATAGGCAGTCCCTTTCGCAAAACTGATCGACCGACCTCCATCCCTTCCCCACAGTCTGCACATTAACCACAGGTTCACAGCGTGACTCTAGCGTCCTCCTATGTCCCTCATCGGAGAAAAATGTTGCCGAGTACCAAAGCCCTTTTTGTTATCGCAGCGTTGCTGAGCACCGCTGCTGCGTCAGCAAAAGACGACAGCGCACCGCCTGCCGAGACAGCACCGCCCGAGCGTATTTCCTTCCTCGTGGCCTTCGGCGACGAAAAATGCCGTGAGCCGGTGGGCGATGAAATTGTCGTTTGCGCCACCGCGCCCGAGGGCGATCGTTACCGTATTCCTGTGAGCTTACGCAAAAGTGAGATCGAGGTGCCGGCGGGCGGGTCGTGGACTGCCGCAGTGGAAAGCCTTGACGAATTGGCGCGCGCGGTTCGTCCGAACAGCTGCTCGGTCAATGGATCGGGCGGATTTACCGGATGCACGCAAGCGGCGCTGCGCCAATGGTTTGCCGAACGGCGGGGTCGGTCCGACGCCAATTGATTGTGTCAGAACCCTCATTCTACCTCCAAAGCGGTATTGTTGTGATCGCTCGTGAATGGTATTCGCGCCGTGGGGCATGGAGAGCATCATGGCGAGTTTCGACGAAACCAAACTCCACACGTTGGTCGGCAAAATGCTCGGTGATCTGGGCGGCGCGTTCAGCGTTCCGACGACCAGAATTGGCTTGCGCCTCGGGCTGTTCGACGCGCTGAATGACGGTGGCCCTGCAACCGCCGCAGAACTTGCAGTCCGCGCGGGAGGATTGACTGAACGCTATGTCCGCGAATGGGCGTTGGCGCAGGCAGCAAATGGCTATGTCAGCTATGACGCCGCTACCGACCGTTTCAGCCTGTCCCCCGAACAGGCGATGGTCTTCGCGGTCAAAGACAGCCCGGTCTATCTGGCGGGCGCATTCGATCTGGCGGCCGCCATGATCGAAGCCGAGCCGAAGGTCGAGCACGCATTCAAGACAGGCGGCGGTGTTGGCTGGGGCGAAACGGGCGGTTGCCTGTTTTGCGCCGTCGGCGCGTTCTTCCGGCCTGGCTATGTCAACAGCATTGTTCAGGCGTGGTTACCTGCGCTCGACGGCGTGATGCCAAAGCTTGAAGCCGGAGCCAAAGTCGCTGATATTGGTTGCGGGGTCGGGTTTTCGACACTGCTGATGGCAGATGCCTATCCTAATAGCAGCTTTGTCGGTTTCGACTTCCATGAGCCATCGATCGTCAAGGCGCGAGAACACGCAGCCGCTCACGGCGTAGCAGACCGTGTCCGGTTTGAAACCGCTCTGGCCAAGGAAATAGACGAGCACGACTTCGACCTGATCACGGTCTTTGATTGCCTCCACGACATGGGGGACCCGCGCGGCTGCGCGGCGCATGTAAAGAATATGCTGAAACCCGATGGCACATGGATGATTGTCGAACCTATTGCCGGGGATCACCCGCAAGACAATATCGGCAACCCGGTCAGCCGCCTGTATTACAATGCCTCGACCATGATCTGCGTTCCAACCTCTCTCGATCAGGAGGTAGGCGAAGGACTGGGTGCACAGGCCGGGGAGGCGAAGATAACCGCGATCCTAAGAGACGCCGGTTTTTCACATGTACGCCGTGCGACCGAGGGACCGTTCAACATGATATTGGAGGCGCGGGCCTAACCAGCGTCACGCCAGCCCGCAACTCACCGCCGTTGACCGGCATTGCCCGGAACAACGTGGTCAATCACGAGTTATCCACAGGATATTCAGGACGATGTGAGCCTTGAAAGCACGCGATAATCGCGCTTGACATATAAGAACATATAGTGAACATAGGATATAGCTATTCAGTTTGTAGCAAGGTTACCCCCAATATTATCCACAGGCGGGGGCAAAAAAGGATAAGTCTATGACCCTAGTCGCATCGCTTCTTTTTCTTTCAGCACTGGCCGCATCGTCATTGACGATCGCCCGGACCATCCGACGCGCCATGCCGCGCATCGTGGAGATTATCGAAGCGGAATTCGAACCAGTGGTGCTTACGCAGCGAAAAGTGACTTTCGGCGTCGTGCGGGTCCAGCAAAGGCGGAGCGCCGAGATACTTGCTTTGCGGCAGTCGATCCGGGTTGAACGAGAGTACCAACTCGCAGCCTGAACTTCGTTTTCAGTTTGCTGCATAAGAAAAAGGCCACCCTTGCGGATGGCCTTTTCTCGTTCTGGATAAAGGAGGCTGCAAGCCTCCGGTCAATATCAGTTCACCGAATCTTTCAGTGCCTTGCCAGCTTTGAATTTGGGCTGGTTCGAAGCTTTGATTGTCATTGGTTCGCCGGTACGCGGATTGCGGCCGGTCGAAGCCTTACGCTTGGCAACGGCAAACGTGCCAAAACCAACGAGGCGAACTTCGCCGCCTTTTTTCAAGGAACCAGTGATCGCTTCAAAAACGCCCTCAACAGCCTTGGCTGCGTCGGCTTTCGAAAGACCGCTCGAATCGGCGACTGCACTGACGAGATCTTGCTTGTTCATATTGGGAACCCCCCTCTCAAAGAATATGTTAGACTCATTATTGAATTAATGAATCGCGGCGATGCCGGTGGCGGGATAATGAGCAGAATAAATCGGCTGTCAAAGGAAAAACGGCAAAAATCCGCCCTTTTCCACTAATTTCGCGGCAAGTCGTCGCAAATTCACTTAAAAACGACGTCAAAGCGCCATCAATGTGTCACCGAAGCGCCGTTTTCGCCGCCAGCGGCGGTCGGCAAAGCAGCCGCCAATTCATCGGCTTCAGTCCATTCAATCGGAATTAGCGGCGCGATCAAGGCGCGTGCCAGAACCTGATCGACATGCGACACGGGGATGATTTCGAGACCCGCTTTGATGTTCGCCGGAATTTCCGCCAGATCCTTCTCGTTCTCCTGCGGAATCAATACGGTCTTGATGCCACCACGCAACGCCGCGAGCAGCTTTTCCTTTAATCCGCCGATCGGCAACACCCTGCCCCTGAGCGTGACCTCTCCGGTCATCGCGACATCGCGGTGCACCGGAATGCCGGTCAGCGTCGACACGATGGTCGTAACCATGCCGACGCCTGCTGACGGGCCATCTTTTGGCACTGCGCCTTCGGGCAAATGGATATGGACGTCCTTGCGTGCAAACAGGCTCGGCTTGATGCCGTAACTCGGCGCGCGCGCCTTGACGTAACTCAATGCCGCCTGAATCGACTCACCCATCACTTCACCCAGCTTGCCGGTGGTGCGAATTTGGCCCTTACCGGGCACCGTCACCGCCTCGATCGTCAGCAACTCGCCACCGACCTCGGTCCACGCGAGCCCTGTCACCGCGCCGATCTGGTTTTCTTCCTCACCGATACCGTGGCGATATTTGCGGACACCGGCAAAGTCTGCGAGATTGTCGGGCGTAACCGCAACACTGGTAACCTTACCTTCGAGTATTTGCCGCAATACTTTGCGCGCCAGCTTGGCAATCTCGCGTTCCAACGTGCGCACGCCGGCCTCACGGGTGTAATAGCGGATCAGGTCGTGCAATGCCGCGTCTGACAGCGAAAACTCGTCATCCTTCAACCCGTGCGCCTTGATCTGCTTGTCGAGCAAGTGGCGCTTGGCGATTTCGAGCTTCTCGTCCTCGGTATAGCCTTCCAGCCGGATAATCTCCATCCGGTCGAGCAACGCCTGCGGCAGATTCATGCTGTTTGCGGTGGTGACGAACATCACGTCCGACAGGTCAAGATCGACCTCCAGATAATGGTCGTTAAACTTGCTGTTCTGTTCGGGATCGAGCACCTCGAGCAACGCCGATGCCGGATCGCCGCGGAAGTCCTGACCAAGCTTGTCGATCTCATCGAGCAGGAATAGCGGGTTCATCGTGCCCGCTTTTTTCAGGTTCGCCGCGACTTTGCCCGGCATCGACCCGATGTAGGTCCGCCGGTGGCCGCGTATTTCGGCCTCGTCACGTACGCCGCCGAGCGACTGGCGGATGAACTCGCGACCGCACGCCTTGGCAATCGAGCGGCCAAGCGAGGTCTTGCCGACACCCGGAGGGCCAACAAGGCAAAGGATTGGGCCCTTAAGTTTGTTGGTGCGCGCCTGCACCGCCAGATATTCGACAATCCGGTCCTTGACCTTCTCCAGCGCGAAATGGTCGGCATCGAGCACTTCCTGTGCCTTCGCAATATCGCGCTTCAGCTTCGACTTCTTGCCCCAGGGAATGCCGAGCAGCGTATCGAGATAATTGCGCACAACCGTTGCTTCGGCCGACATCGGCGCCATGCCGCGTAGTTTTTTCAGCTCGGCATTGGCCTTCGCTTTGGCTTCTTTGGATAGCTTGGTTGTGTCGATCTTGGTTTGGATCTCGGCAAGCTCGTCGCCGCCTTCGCCGTCGTCATTGCCCAACTCACGCTGGATCGCCTTCATCTGCTCGTTCAGATAATATTCGCGCTGGGTCTTCTCCATCTGCCGTTTCACGCGGCCACGGATTTTCTTTTCGACCTGCAAAACGCCAAGCTCGCCTTCCATGAAGGCGAACGCCATTTCGAGACGGCGCAGCGGATTGGCCTCGACCAGCAACGACTGTTTGTCCGACACCTTCAGATGGATGTTCGCCGCAACCGCATCGGCGAGCGCCGCCGGTGTTTCGAGTTCGCTCAACTGCACCGCCGTTTCGGACGGCATCTTCTTGTTGAGCTTCGAATAATTTTCGAATTGCTCGGTCACCGACCGCATGAGCGCAGTCGCCTCTGGGCCGTCAGCCGTCTGCTCTTCGACCATATTGACCCGCGCCTCGACATAGTCGGTCCCCTGCTCGATCAATTCCGCCAGTTCAGCGCGCTGTTTGCCTTCGACCAGCACACGTACGGTACCGTCGGGCAGCTTCAGCAACTGCATGATCGTCGCGGTCACGCCGATATTGTAGAGGTCGTCCATGTCGGGATCGTCCTCAGCCGGGTCCAACTGCGCGACCAAGAAGATTTCCTTGTCGGCGGCCATCGCCTTTTCGAGCGCAACCACAGATTTGTCGCGGCCAACGAACAAAGGCACAATCATGCCGGGAAAAACAACGATATCGCGCAGCGGCAATAAGGGGAGGTTCAGTTCCATAGATTCTCCAATAGCCAGTCCCCAAGGGTCAGGGTGTGCCAAATACATGTTCGAGGTTTGAGGCCATTTTGCTCTATGCGAGGCGGCAAGCCGCAGGGATATGTTGATATCATCGGGCTTGCCAACGTGGCAGTGGGCAAAATGGGTCAAATCCGAAGGACGTCAAAATGGCGTCGATCTCAGAGCAAAATGCCCTTGCAGGCAGAATAGCTGCCTGACTACGCCCATTTTGCTCCGATATCTTTGCCATTTTGACGCCTCGAACATGTATCTGGCACACCCTGACCCTAGGGCAACCGGCCTTAACTTAACCTGCACAATATGTGCGTGATTGCGCCGCTTTCAATGCAAAAGCTGCGAATTGGCACGATTAGTTGGGGAAAACAGCGCTCAGAAAGGCAGTTTGAACCCTGCAGGCAGCGGCAAACCGCTCGACATCTTGGCCATTTCGGCGTTGCTCGCGGCATCGGCCTTGTCGCGCGCATCATTGAACGCGGCGGTGATCAGATCTTCGAGCATCTGCTTGTCGGCGGGCACGATCAGGCTGTCGTCAATCTCGACGCCTAAAATTCGCCCCTTTGCGGTCGCACGAACCTTTACCAGACCACCGCCGGATACGCCTTCAACGTGGATCGTATCGAGCGTGACTTGCGCCTGTTCCATCTGCTTCTGGATATTCTGCGCAGCCTCCTGCGCGGCCTTGATCATGTCTTCCATGCTTTTCATGCACGTTTGCTCCATTGAGTATCGTTTTCGTCACTGTCGAGCAGCTCGGCTTCGGGGAAAGCGGCAAAAGCGGCTTTAACGAGAGGTGATTCCATGATTGCCCGGCGGTCGGCCTCGGCTTCGGATTGCTCGACCTCCAGCATCGTCGGCAACGCCGCACCGCCGCGTTCCTCAAGCTCCCACCGCGTACCTGTGACTTTAGCAAGCGCATCGCGCAGTTCGGCGACAAAACCCGGCGCAACCGGCCCGGAAAGCTGATAAGCCAGCAACGGCGGCGCATATTCGACCACGCGCAAGACATCGCGCAGCGTCATTTCCAGACTGACAAAGCCGTCACGTGACAACCGGTCGAGCATTGCCGGGAAATCGGCAGGCATCAAAGTCTGAACGGTCGGTGAGGCGGGCGTAACGGGTGCAGTGCCAGATGCAACTGTCGCGCTGGCGACAAAGCCGCCCTGCCCAATCATCTTTGCCAACTCGCCCGGATCAGGCAGCGTTGCCGCATGAATGACCCGCAGCAGCGCCATATCGGCCGCATCGAGCGGCATCGCGGCGCGCGCGACCTCTTCATGGCCCTTCAGCAGCAATTGCCACAGCCTGTGGAGCGTTGGGAACGACATCTTGTCAGCATGTTCCTCGACCATCGCCAAGGCGTCGGCATCAAGCGCACCGTCGCGGGGCGCACCGATCTTGGTGAGCGTCAGCCGGTGAACCTCGGCCAAAAGCCCCGACATCATCGCCAGCGGCTCGACGCCCAGATTATATTGCGACTTGGCTTCGGCCAGCATCGCCTGCGCGTCGCCTGCCAGGATGAGCCCGAACAACCGCCGCACCGCCCCTCTGTCGGAAAGCCCCAACATGTCGCGCACCTGCGCCGCAGTGACTTTATCGTCGCCCTCCATATCGGCATGGGCAATCGCTTGGTCGAGGATCGACAGGCCGTCCCGCACCGAACCCTCAGCGGCTTGCGCGATCAAAGTCAGCGCTTCGGGTTCTGCTTTAACCGCCTCTTTCACCGCAATCTCGGCAAAATGGCTGGCAAGCTTATCTGTCGGGATACGCTTCAGGTCAAATCGCTGACAACGCGACAGCACAGTAATCGGCACCTTGTTGACTTCGGTTGTTGCAAACAGGAACTTCACATGCCCCGGCGGCTCCTCAAGCGTCTTCAACAGCGCATTGAACGCGTTTTTGGACAGCATGTGGACTTCGTCGATGATGTAAATCTTGTAGCGCGCCGACACCGCTGAATAGCGCACCGCCTCAATGATCTCGCGCACGTCATCGACGCCGGTATGGCTGGCGGCGTCCATTTCGATGACATCGATATGGCGTCCCTCGGCAATCGCCACGCACGGTTCGCATACGCCGCATGGATCAATCGTCGGGCCGCCCTGCCCGTCCGGGCCGATGCAATTGAGCGCCTTGGCAATCAGCCGCGCGGTCGAGGTTTTGCCAACGCCACGAACGCCGGTCATCAGGAACGCGTGCGCCAGCCGGTCGCGCTTGATCGCATTGCCGAGCGTCTGCACCATCGCATCCTGGCCGATCAGTTCGGCGAAGGTCTGCGGCCGGTATTTGCGCGCAAGCACGCGGTATGCTGCGCCGCCTGCCGCCACGGACTTGGTCGCCGGTGGCATATCAAGGCCCAACCCGAGGGCGTCATCGGGCATATCCGCGTCGCGCGTCGCGAAGTCTGGGTCGGTGGAATCGGACATCATTATCATGTTAGGCGGGTGCCTGACGAATGTCGAAGGCTTAGTCCAGAGTGATATGTGAAATAGGAGCCGAATGACCCGCAGCGAATTCGTTACGGCTGCTTCCGTCAGGATCTGACCGGGTTGGCGAGTGCCACGTCCATCCGACTCCCGGACGCGCATATGGCGTTGCTATGAATGAAATGCAAGTCGCGCGGCCAATAGCGATGGTAAACGGCGCTTTAAGTCTCTTTTGCCACGAGTTATTTACCGCGCTGCGCTAATCGACATTATTCAAGTTTGAGGACTCTATGATGTTGGAACTATATTCTCCGGGTCAAAGCTTCATGCGGTACGAACATGCCGCGCAGGAAGATCGTAGCGCGCCGCGTGTCAAACTGAACATCCCTGCAACCATGCGCCCTTCGGGCTCGCCCGGTTTTGCGGTCATCGTCAAAGATCTTTCGCTTTCGGGCGTGGCTTGCGAGGCACTGACCGGCATGAAGGGCGGAACGCGGGTGTGGCTGACGCTACCGGGACTATCGGCATTACAGGCAGAAATCATGTGGAATGACGGCACGATGGTTGGCTGTGCATTTACCGACCTGCTCAACCCGGCGGTGCTCGAAAATATCCTCGCGCGCTTCCCGGCTGTCGCCAACAAACCAGCCTAATCTTATTAGGTACTGTCCCTAATAAGATTTACGCGTTCCGCAAATACCAGTCGTAATCGATGTTCGGGACATGGCCGAAATAGCGGTCCTGCTCGACGCGTTTGACGATGGTGAACATTTCCACGAAGCGATCACCCAGATAATCACGCATCAGCTTTGAACTGTGAAACCGGTCAACGGCAGCAAACCAGTTGCTCGGCGGCTTGTCGTCACCCGATCCATCGCGTTCATAGCCATTGCCGACGACTGCCGGGCCGGGATCGGTCTGGTTGACGATGCCGTGATGGATTCCAGCCAATACCCCTGCAACCGCTAGATAAGGATTGGCATCGGCGCCGCAGGCGCGGTGTTCGACGTGGCGGCTGGACGGTGGCCCCGCCGGAATACGGAAAGATACGGTGCGGTTATTGACGCCCCAGGTTGGTGCAACAGGCGCATAGCTGTTCGCCTTGAACCGCCGGTAGCTATTGGCGTGCGGCGCGAATAACGCGAAACAATCGCCGACGCTGCCGATCATGCCGCCAATCGCGTGGCGCAGCATCGGTGTGCCCTCGGGATCGTCGCTGGCGAACAGGTTTTTGCCCTCGGCATCATTCATCGACACGTGAATGTGCATGCCAGAACCTGCCTGTGCGGCAAAGGGCTTGGCCATGAAGGTTGCCTCCAGCCCATGTGCTTGCGCCACCGCCTTCACGACGCGTTTGTACATGATGGCATCGTCGCAGGCGCGCAGCACATCAGGCTTGTAGCGTAGCGTGAGTTCGCACTGCCCCGGCGCGAATTCCGAAATCGCTGACTCGAGCGGCAGGCCCTGAATATCGCACGCTTCGTAAAGCTCATCGAAGAACGGCCTGAAATCGTCGAGTTCGCGCAGACCATAAACCTCGACCATCTGCGGCGTGGAACCGCTATACTCGGGCCGCGCCGGGCGCACCGAACCGTCGCGCGCGCGCTTCGGGTCGAGCAGGTAAAATTCCAACTCCACCGCCAATGCAGGTGTCAAACCCATTTCGGCAAAGCGGTCAACCACCAGCCCGAGCACATGGCGCGGATCAAGGTCATGCGGCTGACCATCCAGCTCGTAAAAATCAACCATGAACTGTGCGGCGTTATCGCCCGCCCAGGGCGTTTTGACGAGCGTGCCGGGTATCGGCTTCATTGACCGGTCGGCGTCGCCATCCTCCCAGACCAGGCCGGTTTCGACGGTGTCCTGACCGGTAATATCGACCACCGCAATCGAGCCGGGAAAAAATCGACCGATCTCGTAAACCGACAACACTTCATGGGCACGCAGCCGCTTGCCGCGTGGGACACCACCCATATCGGTGTAGATCATCTCGATCGAATCGATATCGGGGTTGGCGCCGAAAAATGCTTCCGCCTCCGATTTCGGGGCTATGACCGCCGATGACTTTGCTCGTTTGATCATGCTTTTGCCTCCAAAAGCTCTGCTACACAGTTGCCATGTTTGAGCAAGAGGCGATCAAAGCCGGTCGCGCATCGCATACCAAAGCAGTCCTAATGTGGCGAGTGGCCTCGCCAGCCATTTTCCACCCGGAAACCGGGTGTGCGGAAGGTTGGCGAAGACGTCGAAGCGCTCCATTGTGCCGACGACGGCCTCTGCAATCAACTCACCCGCCAAAGTCGTCACCAGCGCGCCGTGGCCTGAAAATCCATGCGCGTAGAAGACATTGCCTGTACGCCCCATATGCGGGAGCCGGTTGCTGGTCACCGCCACGGCACCACCCCATGCATAGTCGATGGGCGTGTTAGCGAGCGACGGAAATACGTCGACCATATGCTTGCGAACAAACGCGCCGATATCGGCGGGTGGTGTCTGCACATATTTCTCGCCACCGCCAAAAATCAGTCTTTTATCAGTGCCCAAGCGGAAATAGTTCAGAACAAACCGGCTATCGGCAACCGCCGCGTCGCTGGGCAGCAACAGGTCAGCATTGGGTAACGGTGCAGTGGCGACGTTGTAATTCATGATCGGCACCGTGTAGCTGCCGAGGTCAGGGGCGACGTCGCCAATCCAGGCATCGGTTGCGATGACGATATGCGCCGCCTCGACTTGGCCAAGCGCAGAAGTGACAGTCACTTTTTGGCCTTGGCTGACAGCGCTTACCCGGCTGTTCTCGCAAATGACAACGCCGGCCTGCGATGCCGCATTGGCCAGGCCCAACGCATAGTTCAAAGGATGGAAATGCCCGCCTCGTCGGTCATAAACGCCGCCATGATAATCGCCGCCGTTGATGTGGCGGTCCATGTCGGCAGGCTTCACGACCTCTATCGAATCCCAGCCAAATTCGCGCGCAAGAAACGCGGCTTCGCGCTGCATATCATCGAAATGCGCAGGCTTATATGCCGCTTCCAAATGCCCAAACTTCAGGTCGCAGTCGATGCCATGCTTGGCGATGCGGTCATTGACGCGGGCAACCGCGCTCCATGCGAGATCGAATATCGCCTTGGCCCGTTCCCGCCCGAATTCAGCGTCGATCTCTTGACAAGACCAGCGTAGGCCTGGGATGAGCTGACCTCCGTTGCGGCCAGATGCGCCAAAGCCAATGGTTTCGGCCTCCAACAATATGACGGATAACCCCTTTTCGGCACAGGCAAGCGCGGCCGATAGGCCAGTAAATCCACCACCGATAACGGCAACATCGCATTTTCGCTGACCCGTCAGTTGCGGCTGCGTGTCCCACGCATTGGCGCTGGCGACGTAATAGCTATCGTTCAGCGGGTCGCGCATCACACGCGCAGGAGCAGATGCTCGCGCTCCCAACTGCTCACCACCGACTGGTAGTTGAACAGCTCATAATCCTTCACCGCAAAAAATATGTCGAAGAAATCCTCGCCCAATAGGTTGCGCACCGGTTTGCACGTCGAAAACCGGTCGAGTGCTGCCTCCAAAGTGCGCGGCAAAGTGCGCGCGCGGTTATACGCGCTCCCGGTAATTGCCTTGGCCGGTACCATCCGCTCGACCATGCCGATATAGCCGCAGACCAAAGACGCCGCCATGGCGAGATAGGGGTTCGAATCCGCCCCTGGCAGCCGGTTTTCGACGCGCCTGTTGGCCTTGTCGGCAATCGGCACGCGAAAGCCGCACGAGCGGTTGTCTTCGCCCCACTGGACGTTGATCGGCGCCGCGCTGTCGGGGCGCATCCGCCGGAAGCTGTTCACATTGGGCGCCCAAAGCGGCGAAACCTGCGGCATGAACTTGACCAGCCCAGCTATATAGCTGCGGAACAGCGCGCTATCGCGGCCATTGGCGGTCGAGAACAGGTTTCTGCCGGTTTCGGCATCGACCACCGACTGGTGGATGTGCATTGCACTGCCCGGCTGTCCCGCCATCGGATTGGCCATGAAGGTTGCGTAGACGCCATGTTGCTTTGCCACATTGCGCACCACGCGTTTGAAGAGAAACACCGAATCGGCCAGTTTCAACGGGTCGCCGTGGATGAAATTCACCTCCAGCTGTGCCGCACCCATTTCGTGGATCATCGTGTCAATATCGAGCCCCATCAGCTCGCAATCGTCATAGATATGGTCGATGATATCTTCATATTCGTTCATCGCCTCCAGCCCGTAAGGCTGGCTTGCGGTTTCCGCCCTGCCCGACTGGCCAGTCGGCGGTTGCAGTGGAAAATCGGGATCGACATTTTGCGAAACGAGGTAGAATTCGACCTCGGGCGCGATGATCGGTTTCCAGCCCTTGGCCGCATAAAGCGCCAAAACCTTCTTCAGGATCGAACGGGGGGCAATCGAAACCTCACTACCATCATTATTATATGCGTCGGCAATCACAAAGGCGGTGGGTGATTTGAAACCGGGTGCGATACAAATGGTGTCGGCATCGGCGATCAGGATTTTGTCCGGGTCTTTGTCCCACACGACGTCGTCGATATCTTCGGGATAGTGGCCATCGATCGTACAGATGAACACGCTGCCCGGAATGCGCAGCGACTTGTCGCGGACCGACGACAGGAATTTCTTGGCCGGCAACACCTTGCCGCGCTGCACGCCGTTGATGTCGGGAACGATGCACTCGACCTCGTCGATCTTATGCTCGGCTATCCAGTTGGCGAGGTTCACACTCATAAAGCAACATGTGCGCAGACGGGCTTGAAAAGGTCAAGCCAGCCCGCGCACATTGGGTTTTTATCAATCAGAAGAAGTAGCTGAGCGAGAATACGACGCCAGCCGCGCTGTCCTTGAATGCAAAGAGCGAGCGGCGATTGGTATCGACATAACTAGCACCCAGCGTGAAGCCCGATACTGCCGCCGTCAGCCCGAGCGACCAATCGACTTTTTCATCGCCGGCGGTAAACGCACCATCTTCGATGCCGATTGAACCGACGATCGAAATCGGCGAATCGGGCAGCGCGATAGTCGCGTTGGTGCCATAATAAATGTTGTCGTTGTTGCCGGTATTGTCTTGGCTTGGCACATAGCTCAGCTGCACGCCAACGGTCGCCGGGCCAATTGTCGAACCCAGTTTGCCGGTTACTTCGACATAGTTGAAGCTCGATACGCCGGGATAAAGATAATAAGTCGCGCCAATGTCATAGGTCAGTTCTTCACCACCCGAAAAACCGGCGTAAAGATCAACTTCGATATCGTCGCCGGCATTTTCGGCGAGGTTCGATCCCCATGCACCAACGTAAAAGCCGGATTCATGTTTGATCGTGATGGTCGGCTGAATCGCGAAATCCTTGTCCGACAGCGATACGCCACGGAACCGGTAGTCGGACACTGCGGTGACACCACCTGAAATAGTGATCGGACCTTCGGCTTCTTCTGCCGCTTCTTCCTGTGCGAATGCTGGCGCAGAGATGGCAATTGCACTCATTGCAACGCTAACCGCAGCCAGTTTGAATATCGATTTACGCATTTTATAGTCCTTCTTGGTTTAATAGGTTTGGCTGCAAAAGCGCGATGCCCCCATGCCAGCCGATGTCGCTCCCTACCCGCAAAAACCTATACGCGCACTTAATTTTTCCAAGATTATTGTTATTTTATATAATCTTAATGCGCCGCACCCAAAACTTTATTTGTTATTTATTGTGCGGGTGCACACAAAACATCAAAGTGAGCCGCAATCAAGCAATTTTGTGACAGTCCTATTGTCCTTTTTTGAAATTGTGGCAAATCCATCACAGTCTTGCGTTGCCATTACAAAGTGTTTCATAACCGCAAAATGCTTGAAAACGACCCGCTTGCCGCCTTCTGGATGCCCTTCACCGCCAACAAGGCGTTCAAGGCCCACCCACGCCTGCTCGTTTCTGCCAAGGATATGCATTACCAAAGTGCCGATGGCCGCCAAATCCTCGACGGCACCGCCGGCCTGTGGTGCAGCAACGCCGGACATTGCCGCCAGCCGATCGTCGATGCGATTGCCAAGACCGCCGCCACGATGGATTTTGGCCCAACGTTTCAGCTCGGCCACCCGCTGGCGTTCGAACTCGCCAGCCGCCTCGCCCCCATGATGCCCGACGGAATCGACCGCATCTTCTTCACCAATTCGGGCAGCGAATCGGTCGATACCGCGCTCAAGATCGCGCTCGCTACGCAGCGCGCGCGTGGCCAGGGCACCCGCACCCGCCTGATCGGGCGCGAACGCGGCTATCACGGCACCGGCTTCGGGGGGATCTCGGTCGGCGGCATCGTCAACAACCGCCGCTGGTGGCAGGGCTTGCCCGGTGTCGATCATTTGCCGCACACCCATGATTTGGCGCGCAATGCCTGGTCGAAGGGTTTCCCCCACCACGGCGCAGAACTGGCGGATGACCTGGAGCGGCTGGTGACGCTGCACGGTGCGGAGACAATTGCAGCGGTGATTGTCGAACCTGTCGCTGGCTCGACCGGCGTGCTGGTGCCGCCAGTCGGTTACCTGCAACGCCTGCGAGATATTTGCACCAAACACGGCATCATCCTGATTTTCGATGAAGTGATCAGCGGCTTCGGTCGCGTGGGTGGCGCCACCGCATCGCAGACCTGGGGCGTCACACCCGACATCATCTGCATGGCAAAAGGCCTGACCAACGCCGCCGTCCCTATGGGCGCGGTCGCGGTCAGCCGCCAGATCCACGACGATGTGGTGAACGGCACTGAAGAAGGCATCGAACTGTTCCATGGTTACACCTATAGCGGCCACCCGCTCGCCGCCGCCGCCGGTCTCGCCACTATGGACCTGTACCGCGACGAGGGCCTGTTCGAAAAAGCGCATGAACTTGGCAGCTACTGGACCGACGCCGCGCACAGCCTTCGCGGCAAGCCCCATGTAATCGACGTCCGCAACATCGGCCTGATCGCGGGAATAGAACTCGAACCCCGCCCCGGCGCGCCCACCAAACGGGCAACCGAACTCTTCCACGCCTGCTTCGACAACGGATTATTGATCCGCGCCACCGGCGACATCATAGCGCTCAGCCCACCGCTGATATTGGAGAAGGCGCATATCGACGAAATGTTCGGGAAAATCGGGGATTTGTTGGAAGCGATTGATTAGGTTCACGCGTGCTACTTAGTATTTTTTGGATTTGGATTGGAGCATTTTTGTGGATTTAGGGGCAGCACAGGGTGAATTGCTGAAAGAGCCATTGTCGTCTTCAAATATCGGGGCAGTTGTTATTGGTCGCAACGAAGGCAAAAATATCGAACGATGCTTGGGTTCCCTCGGTGAATGCGGGTTAATCGTCTATGTCGATTCCGGCTCGACTGATGACAGTGTTGCCATCGCCGGAAGCATGGGTGCCCAGGTTGTCCCGCTGGATGTAACAATTCCTTTCACCGCTGCGCGCGCCAGAAACGCCGGTTTCAATATGCTCTGCTCTTTGCATCCCGAAATCGAATATGTGCAGTTCATCGACGGCGACTGCGAGATCATATCCGGGTGGACATCTCCGGCGATCAAATTTCTCGATGATAATGCCAATGTCGCTGCTGTATGCGGCCAGCGAATGGAGCGTTATCCAGACGCATCGATCTATAACAATATGTGCGACCGAGAGTGGGATACGCCGATAGGCGAGGCCGATGCCTGCGGCGGCGATGCCATCATGCGCGCGAGCGCTCTGCTCTCGGTCGGTGGATTCGCCGACGACCAGATTGCGCATGAAGAACCAGAGCTTTGTGGCCGCCTGAGAAAGGCCAATTGGAAGATTTGGCGACTGGATCAACCAATGACGATGCACGATGCAGCGATCTTTCGTGCGGCACAATTTTACAATCGTGGTCGTCGTGCAGGCTTTGGTCTTGCCCAATGCCTGATCACTCCCGACCGTGAAATTGATCGCGGCGGACTTGCCATCATCCGGCGTGCGTTGATGTGGACTATTCTGTTCCCGATTATTATTCTGACGTTAGCGCTTGCGGTTACGCCGTTTTTTGCGATCGCGTTTCTCATTTATCCAGCGCAGATCGTTCGCCATATGTTGAATGATCAGCAGCGCATTGGCGGAGGACTGCCCCGACGCCTTCAAGCGGCATCGTTGACCATGCTTGGCAAATTTGCCGAGACGCAAGGGTTCTTGGAATTCATAGTAAAGCGGATGCGGCGGATGAACATGACCTCCATATATTATAAGTAGATTTGTAAGCGTTAGTGTCACGCATCAATCTGGACATAATTTTCTCGGCGCGTCTGTCAGCGTGGATTCGCGCGACCGGAGACATCATTGCGCTCTGCCCGCCGCTGATGTTGGAAGAGGCTCATATCGACGAGATGTTCGGGAAGATTGGGGATTTGCTGGCGGGAGTTGGGTGATAATTAGGTTTAGTTTCGAGAAAAACCAAACTAACAGTTATCAATAGGTGGTCGACAGGAGCGCTACATGGGCTGGAGGGGGACAGTTAGATCAGTATCTGCTGCTATGCGTGCTGCAGAGCGAGATGCTCAGCGGAGGCATAAGCAGCAGCAAAGAGAAGATCAATATGCTTATTCTACAGCTGCTGTGGAAGATTGGCAGCTATTTATTAGAGACGTGACTAGCGTCCACGCCAATCACGCAAATTCAATTGATTGGTATGAGATTGCCGAAAATCCAGAACCCAGCGACTTTAATCCAACATTCAGACGCGCGGAAACGGTTCAAAAGGAGCTGAATGAATTCTGGCCAACGAAATTGGATTTTCTTCGAGGCGGAACGGAAAAGCGACGATCGAGGCTTTCCGACCGTTTGAATATAGCCAACGCTGAAGATGAAGCTGAAAATAAAAGTCGGGCTGAGGCTGTTGCGGTCGCAAAAGCCGAGTGGGCCTCTGACCAAGCTTTGGCTCAGCGCATTCTCAACAAAGAGCCAGAAGGTCTTAGAGATGTGATCTCGGAGTATCAGTCTTTTTCGAATATCGATCTGGTAGGCTCATCGATAACATTTACGATCAACGACGAATTTTTACATGCTGTAGTTAACGTTCACGATGACGGTTTGATTCCGAAAGTTAGAAAGAAACAATTGGCTAGTGGTCGTTTATCGGAATCGAAAATGCCAGATGGAGAGTTTAACGAGATTTATCAGGACTATGTGTGCAGCGTAGCGATTAGAGTCGCTGCTGACCTATTTGCAATATTGCCGATAGCAGAGTGTCATGTAACTTGCCGATCCGAAATGCTGAATAGCCGAACCGGGCATCTTGAAAACGCCCCAATCCTGTCAGCATTCTTTGTAAAGGAAACGCTTTCGAAGCTTAATTTGAAAAACATCGATCCTTCCGACTCACTCGTGAACTTCGTTCATGAGATGCAATTTAAGCGATCAAACGGCTTCGCTCGAATTGAGCCGCTCAAACCGCTGGGAGAATAATAGTTCCGGCGACAGCGCGCTAAATTCCCTCCAACCACCGCTCGGCATCCATCGACTTGTGCAATATACGCACAACTGACACATGCTCTTCCGAAAATAGATAGAAAATATGGTGCTGCCTAAACGACAGGCTGCGCAGGCCAGTCGCCAAATCCGGTCGAGCCATTCCTAAGAGCGGATAGCGCTTCAACTGCTCCAAAGCACTATCGATACTTTGCAGATACGCTTCGGCGATGGGCCATCCGTGAGTGCTTACACCATAATCAGAGATATCGGCCAGATCGGCCAACGCCTCTTCGCGAATACGCAAAGTCGTCATGTATATTTTGCGCGGCCTTCGGCGATTATGTCAGCTATGGTCCAGTCGCTTTCCGGCGAGGCGAGCCCTTTATCAATCTCCGCCTGCAATTTCATACGCGCCTCTTCAACCCGTTGGTCGCGTCGGACGAGGTCGCGCATATAATCGCTGCTGCTGGCATAGCTGCCATCGGCGACCCGGTTTTCAACCCAGCTTTTCAGTTTGTCGGGGATGGATATGTTCATCTGAGCCATGCAACGGATAATACTTTATCGTGCACTTATTGTCAATAACTGCACTGAAGTCACGCCTCTATCCTGATCTCCGTCGCATGCTCCGGATAAGGCGCGGTCTTTTTCATATCCACCGGCTTGCCGCCAAGCTTGCTGGCAAATCCGTGGTTGATGTCGCGGTGGTGGGCTTCGTCGGCGCGGACGATCAGGACGACATCGCGCAACGTCGCATCATCGGCCATCTTCCAATAATGCTTGGCAATCGCGGGCGCTGGCACATTGGGCGATCGGCCTTCGTCGATTTCCTGCAAATATAGGGTGTAGCTGGTCACCGCTTCTTCCTCGAAATAACCGACAACGCGGTGCGCGGTTTTTGAAGACACCAGATAAAGGATCGAAAACAGCACGAGGAAAATCCACTGCGCCAACAGGATCACCAGCCGCTCGAACAATGTCGGCTTGGCAATCTCGATAAAGGTCATCAGGTGCATGCGCTCGTTTTCGGCCTCCTCCAACAGCGTCCTGATCCAGCCTTCATCATCGCGCATCCGGCGCAAACTGCTCAGATGCGTGAACATCGCCCCGACCATGCCAGGGACGGCGGCCACGGTTTCAAGAACAATGGCGCGGTGGCCATAACGCTTCGCAAAGAACGTATCGGCGCAAAACCGCAGCAGCTTTGTAAAACCAAGCGCAAAGCGGTCGGAAAATCCGTGCGGCGCATAGTGGATAACGGGTTTGGCACCACGCTCCGCGACCAACGCTTTGGCGTCGGGCTTCAGGCTGGAATTGACCATGACGATGTCCTTTCAAAGGACAGCTAACGGGCAGCCCAATTTTTTCGATAACTTGGTTTTCTTGCTAGCTAAAGCGCTGGTTAGAAATCAAAAAACGAATGCGACCACGATCAGCAACAAGATCAAACCGCCTACGCTGATACCGACTGTCCTACCCATGATATGTCTCCTGTAAAGAAACGTAAACGCACCGCAGTCGTTGAAGTTCCTGCTTGCAATGTAGGATTTGATTTGAGAGCGTCATGCCGCTCTTTGACATTTTGAATAATCGGCCCTTTCCGAAGTTCGGGCAGGGATTTTGAGGACCGCCCTGTGGGGGCTTATCCTTCCACGTTTTCTCTTTTCCTTTATAGAGTGGCCACTTTGACCACTTATCGCGTCATTCTGACCCGTGTTTGAGTGTGAACTTGCCCAGATTTCTGCGGGTTTGCGTGGCCTTGTCGTCCTACAGGCCGAAAATCCGTCCAAAAGTGAATAGTTATCCCAACAATCTCGGCGGAACCGTGCGGTTGACCACTTCGCGCAAGGCAAATGCCGTCTCGATCCGCGCGACCCTTGGCAACCGCGCAATTTCCTGCCGGTGGATGACCTCATAATCCTCGATTGAGGCGACCCTGACCACCAGCAGATAATCGTTGCGCCCCGACATCAGATGGCACCGCACAATCGAAGGGCCATCCGCCACAGCCGCTTCGAACGCCTCCATCGCCTCCTCGCTCTGGCTGTCGAGCGTGATTGTCACCATCACCGTCGCACCAAGCCCCATCCGCGTCAGGTTGATGTCCGCCCGGTAGCCGCGCAAGACACCGGCATCCTCCAGCGCCTTTTGCCGGCGGGCAGCTGCACTCGGGGAAAGCCCCGCAGCGTCACCCAGTTCCTGCTGCGTCGCCCGTCCATTTGAAACAAGCGCGCGGAGTAACTTGCGGTCGGCACGGTCAAGCTGCATATTTTCCTCGCTGAAATCAGAAATGACGCGGGATATATACAAGTTATGGCCGCGTCTGTCCAATATTTGCGCAACATCGTCACAGTGACGGTGATATTCTTTGCACCAAGAGAATCAACAGGAGAAAAGAAATGCTCGTCGGCGTCCCAAGCGAAATCAAGGTACACGAATACCGTGTCGGCCTGACCCCAGGTGCCGTCCGTGAATATGTCGCGCACGGCCATCAGGTCGTTGTCCAATCGGGTGCTGGCGCTGGCATCATGGCGAATGACGACGCTTACCGCGCCGCTGGTGCGTCGATCGCCGACAACGCAGCGGATATTTTCGCCAAAGCCGACATGATCGTAAAGGTCAAAGAGCCGCAACCGGGCGAATGGGTGCAGCTCCGCCGCGGCCAATTGCTCTTCACCTACCTCCATCTCGCGCCCGACCCAGAGCAAGCCAAGGGCCTGATCGCCAGCGGCTGCACCGCGATTGCATATGAGACCGTCACCGACGACAAGGGCACCCTGCCCCTGCTCGCCCCGATGAGCGAAGTCGCCGGGCGCCTCGCCATTGAAGCCGCAGGCGAAGCCATGCGCCGCAGCGAAGGCGGTGCCGGTATCCTGATGGGCGGAGTCCCCGGCGTTCCGGCTGGCCGCGTCTGCGTAATCGGCGGTGGCGTCGTCGGCACCCATGCCGCGCGGATGGCCGTCGGTCTTGGCGCAGAGGTCACCATCGTCGACCGCTCAATCCCGCGCCTGCGTCAGCTCGACGAGATGTTCAACGGTCGCGTCCGCACGCGTTATTCGACGCTGGAAACCATCGATCATGAAATCAGCATCGCCGACGCCGTTATCGGCGCGGTGCTGATCCCCGGCGCGAGCGCACCCAAGCTCGTCACCCGCGCTATGCTCAAGCATATGAAGCCCGGTTCGGTGCTGGTCGACGTCGCAATCGACCAGGGCGGCTGTTTTGAAACCAGCCACGCGACGACCCATGCCGAACCGACCTATGTGGTCGATGGCATAATCCATTACTGCGTCGCCAATATGCCCGGCGCGGTGCCGCAAACCAGCGCGGCTGCGCTGAACAACGCAACATTGCCATACGGGCTGGCGCTCGCCGACCACGGTTTGGACGCGATCCGCGCCGACACCGAAAATGGTCGGGGCTTGCTCAATGGCCTCAACGTCCATCAGGGCAGGGTGACCAGCGAAGCGGTGGCGGAAAGTCTCGGGCTGGACTGGGTGGACCCGCTGGCGGCGCTCGCGGCCTAACCTAATGACTTAATGGCGAGGCAGTGCTAATCGCCTCTCCATGAGCAAAGAGGGGCGAGTAACCGCGCATCAGATCGCGGCGATGCTGGGGGTGTCACAGCCAACCGTGTCGCGGGCGCTGCGTGGTGACAAAAAGGTCAACGAACAAACGCGGGCGAAGATTGTCGAGCTGGCCGAGAGCCTCAATTACTCGGTCGATCACAACGCGCTCCGCCTTCGAACGCAGCAGACCTTATCAATAGCGCTGGTGATCCTGTGCCGTCGCGGTGAGAACAAGGCGAATATCAACCCGTTCTACCTCTCGCTGCTCGGCTGCATCGCCGCGTCGGCGTCGGACCGGGGCTACAACCTCATCGTATCCTTTCAGGACGAGCCGTCCAATTTCTTCGCCAATTACGTCGGTGGCCGCCAAGCCGATGGCCTGATCGTCATCGGCAGCGGCCAGAATGTCGAGGGCTGGCAATATTTCAGCGATTTCGCCAGGCACCAAACGCCGATGGTGTGCTGGGGCGCGAGCGATCCAACGTTGGTCTCGATCCGCAGCGACAATCTGAACGGCGCTCATTTGGCGGTCAGGCACCTGATCGACAAAGGCTGCCGCAACATCGCCTATATCGGCCCCGGCGATAGCGCCCAACCGCAATTCCAGGACAGGCTGCGCGGTTATCTCGACGTTGTAGAGGAAAAGGGCCTCACCGCGATTTGCCCTGCCCTGCCCGAAAACGCGGTGCGCGAGGCGCAAGGCTACGAAGCCGTCAGCGCACTTATCCGCGATGGCGTCACATTTGACGGCATCTTCACTGCCAATGATTTCATTGCGCTGGGCGCGATGCGGGCGCTCGATGAGCATCAAATGATTATCGGCAACGATGTCCGCGTGATCGGCTTCGATGGTATCGCCACAGGTGCTTATGCCCAGCCACCGTTGACCACGATCGAGCAGAACTATCAACATGCCGGCGAGATGCTGGTCGAGGCGTTGATCGCCATATTGAAGGGTGAGGAGCCGGAAGTGAGGCCCGTTCCGGTGCGATTGTTGGAGCGGGCAAGCGTGTAGCCGACACAAAGGCCTTTAACTAAAAATTTTTCGGGGACCGAAAAATTGGTGGCAGGGCTTGAACCGAACCTTGTCTTTATCAACTTGTTTTATATGTATATTCTATAATTCAGAAAAGCCTAGCCCACATTCTAGCTCACACCTTCTCGGCGTGTCGCGTATCCGGGCTTATTTTTCGGCTCGCGAAAATGCCGCCAAGTTCGCTGGATTATGGCGACAAACAGCTTGATCGTAAAAATTCGCATTTGAAACTTAGTAATATCTGCATCAACGCACTTGATGCAGATGGCGCTTGACTCGTTTAGGACTCGCCGCCTATATATGCAGTATGAACGTTACTGCATTAAAACAATTCTCGCTAGTCGATATCGCCGACATCCGTGCTGGCTATCCGTTTCGCGGCGCAATTGATGCACTTGAGGAAGGTGATGTCGGTGCCATTCAAATGCGTAATGTGGATGAAGCCATCGGGGTGGATTGGAGCGCCATTGCTCGGGTAAAATTGCCATCCCAGCGTTCGGCTGATTTGCTTGCCAATGGTGACTTGATATTCACCACCCGAGGTCGGCGCAATTTCGCACTCGCCCTCGATAGCGTCCCGTGTGCAGCGGTTTGCTCGCCACACTTTTTTGTTATCCGTGTTTTTGACGAGACGCAGATCATGCCTGCGTTTCTGGCATGGCAGATAAACCAAAGGTCGTGCCAAGACTATTTGCAACAAGCAGCCACTGGTTCACACATCTTGAATATTACGCGGGGAGCGATTGAATCCCTGCCCCTGGCATTGCCGTCTCTCTCAATGCAACGCGCGCTGATGGAGGTTGTCGATACAGCCCAAAATGAACGGCGCGTTTTAAATGAATTAATTAGCAATCGCGCTCGCCAGATCGATGCAATTGCGGCAGATATATTGAAAATCGAAAGGCACATCAGCGCATGACTGACCAGATTAAACAAGACGACGTGAATAAGGCGGTCTGGGGTGCGTGCGATACCTTTAGGGGAACTGTCGCCGCAGACATCTATAAAGATTTTGTCCTTACGATGCTGTTCCTGAAGTATATCAGCGATGTTTGGCAGGATCATTATGACGCCTACGCCAAGGATTATCCCGACGCGCCTGAGCTGGTCACCGAAATGATGCGCAACGAACGCTTCGTTTTACCAGCAGATGCAAGCTTCACCGCACTTTTCAAACGCCGCCATGAACCCGGCAATGGTGAGCGGATCGACCAAGCGCTGCATGCCATTGAGGAAGCCAATATCGGCAAACTGCGCGACGTCTTTCAGGATATCAGTTTCAACTCGAACAAGCTTGGCGAAGAGAAGCAGAAGAATGACTTGCTTCGCCATTTGCTGGAGGATTTCGAAAAGCCTGAATTGAACATGCGACCGTCGCGGATTGGCGACCTCGACGTCATTGGCAATGCTTATGAATTTCTAATCAAGAATTTCGCATCAGATGCTGGGCGCAAAGCTGGCGAATTCTATACGCCGCCCGAAGTTTCGCAGCTGATGGCCGAGATAATGGACATGAACGAGGGCGAAGAAGCCTGTGACCCCACCTGTGGTTCTGGCTCGCTCCTAATGAAGTGCGGACGCCGTGTAGTAGCCAAAAACGGCTCGAAGAAATATGCGCTTTATGGTCAGGAATCCATTGGCAGCACGTGGGCGCTCGCCAAAATGAATATGTTCCTCCACGGCGAGGATAATCACCGAATCGAATGGGGCGACACTATCCGCAACCCCAAGCTGCTCGACTCCGACGACCGATTGAAGCATTTTGATGTCGTAGTAGCCAACCCGCCGTTCAGCCTCGACAAATGGGGGCATGACACAGCGGAGCATGACCGCTTTGGACGTTTCCGGCGCGGTTTGCCGCCGCGTACAAAGGGCGATTACGCCTTTATCCTGCACATGGTCGAAACGATGAAACCACGGACCGGGCGCATGGCGGTTGTCGTCCCGCACGGCGTCCTGTTCAGGGGCAGCAGCGAAGGGGCAATCCGGCGTAAGCTGATTGAAGAGAATTTGCTCGACGTCGTAATCGGTCTACCTGAGAAGCTGTTTTACGGCACCGGCATCCCAGCTGCGATCCTGATCCTGCGCAAGAACAGGCCAACCAAAAATGTGCTGTTCATTGATGCTAGCCGCGAATTCAAATCTGGCAAGAACCAGAACCAGCTAACCCGCGATCATCTCGACAAGATCATTGCGACAATTCACGCAGGCGAAAGCGCCCCCAAATACGCCCACCTTGCCACGCCAGAGGAAATCGCGGGTAATGACTGGAACCTCAATATCCCGCGTTATGTCGACACGTTCGAGGAGGAAGAAGAGATCGACCTCGTTGCTGTACGCACCGAACGGCTCAAACTGAAAGACGAACTCGCCGCGCTTGAGTTAAAAATGGACGGCTATCTGAAAGAGCTTGGTTTCTGATGGCGGGCGAAGTCATCCAGTATCAGACCGAGGACGGCGTTACCGTCATCCGTCTGCAAGCCAGTGACGGCAGCGTCTGGTTAAGCCAAGCCGATATGGCGGAGCTTTTTCAGGCAACCAAGCAGAATGTCAGCCTTCACATTCGCAATATTCTGGACGAGGGCGAGCTTGATGAGGTGGCAACTGTCAAGGAAAACTTGACAGTTCAAACCGAAGGAAAACGGCAGGTTTCAAGGCTCATTCAGCTTTATAGCCTGCCCATGATATTGGCAGTCGGCTTTCGGGTGCGGTCACTACGCGGCATGCAGTTCCGACGTTGGGCAGCACAGTCCTTGAGCGAATATCTGGTGAAGGGCTTCGTCATGGACGACGCCCGGTTGAAAGACCCGCAGGCCGACTATTTCGAAGAATTGCTCGCCCGCATCCGCGACATTCGCGCATCGGAAAAGCTATTCTACAAAAAAGTGCTCGATATCTACGCGACCGCCGCCGACTATGATCCCAAGTCGGACACGAGCCAGCAGTTTTTCCAGACTGTGCAAAACAAAATGCACCACGCCGCACACGGGCAGACAGCTGCTGAAACGAAAGTTGCACGCGCCAATGCATCCAAACCGATGATGGGTCTGACCAGCTGGCCGGGAGAGAAGCGCGGACAGTTGCCGACCAAGGCCGATGCGCAGGTCGCAAAAAACTATCTCGACCCGGAGGAGATGGACACCCTGAACCGTATTACCGTGGCGTTTCTGGAATTTGCCGAGGCAATGGCGAAGAACCGCAAGCCGATGCACATGGCGGATTGGATCGCCAAGCTGGATGATTTCCTGAAACTGGGAGACCATCCGCTGCTGTCCGGCGCAGGCAAGGTGCAGGCGAAGGTTGCGGCGCAGAAGGTTGATGCCGAATATGACCGCTGGCACGCCCGCGCGATCAACACGCCCAGCCCGGTCGAGCAGCATTTTGTCGAAGCTATAGGGAAAGTGAAGCAAATTGAGGCGGTGAAACCGACGACTGCTCGCAAAGACAAAGGGAATCGGACATGATCCCGGATGGATGGACCGAGATGCCGCTTAAGGAGGTGTTTAAGTTAGGGAGTGGCGACAGCCGCCCAAAAGATTTGCGGCCAGGACCGCAAGATGATCACACATCGCCAGTATATGGTGGTAATGGAATTTTGGGATATTCAAGGGACCATAACTCGACGGGCGACGATATAATTATTGGCCGAGTTGGTGAGTATTGCGGTGTAACGCGCCTCGTTCAGGGTCGCAAATGGATTACTGACAATGCTTTATTCGCCAAATCCGTGGAACCCGGCTTCAGCCGTCAGTTTTTAGCATTAAGATTGCAACACTTCGACGTTTCCAAATTGCGCAGCAAGGGTGGGCAGCCCCTTGTTAGCCAAGAGCCAATCTATGCTCAACGCTTCGCCTTTCCGCCGCGCCCAGAACAGGAAGTAATCGTTTCGATAGTGTCGACATGGGATCGCGCCATCGAAACGGTTGAGGCGCTGATTACAAACGCTCGCGCCCAGAAAAAGGCGCTGATGCAATCCCTCCTGACCGGCGAACGCCGCTTGCCGGGTTTTTCGGAGGAATGGCCTGTGACGTCGCTTGGACAGCTTGGTGAAACCTATGGCGGTTTGGCAGGCAAATCCAAAGCCGACTTCGGGCAAGGCCATCCTTTCATCACTTACAAGAACGTATTCGACAATGCCGTCGTCGATCCTAAAAATGTTGAACTTGTTACGGTCGACAAAGCAGAACGGCAGCACCGCATTCGTTTGGGCGACATTTTGTTCACAACTTCATCGGAAACACCAAACGACGTCGGCATGAGCAGCGTCGTCGCATTCGAACCCGGAGACACATATCTCAACAGCTTTTGTTTTGGTTTCCGACCAAATGCGGCTGAGGCCATCGTGCCGGGATTTGCAGCGCACTTTTTTCGGTGTGAGGAAATGCGAACCAAAATTGCCGCTCTTGCTCAAGGCTCTACGCGCTACAACATTTCCAAGGGCCAGTTGTTGAAACTCAGATTTGCGCTACCTGACTCGAATGAGCAGCAAGCTATTGCACAAGTGCTGGATGCTGCCGAAAGCGAGATTGGTCGTCTGACCGCCCAACTCGCCGCCTTTCGCAAGGAAAAATCAGCCCTGATGCAGCAACTCCTTACCGGCAAGCGACGCGTGAAGTTGGACAAAAGGGAGGCAACCTGATGCCATTGATGACCTTCGAAGAAGCTATCGCCGATTCCGAGCAATTCTCGAAGCGGCACCTGCTGTTAGGCAACGGTTTTAGTATCGCGTGCCGTGCGGATATCTTCCACTATGGCTCACTGTTCGGGCAGGCCGACTTCAGCGCAGTTCCAGAGGTAGCCAGTGTTTTTGATGCGCTTGGCACACAGGACTTCGAACTGGCGATTCGAGCGCTAGAAAACGCTGCCAAAATCCTACCCGCCTATGTACCGCACGGTGACGCCGCCATCGCCAAAATGCTCGAACATGCAGCGGCTTTGAAGGAAATCTTGGTCCAAACAATTGCTGGGAACCACCCAAATATACCGCCTGAAATCGCCGATGATCGCTTTTGGGCTTGCCGAAGGTTTCTGTCTCACTTTTTGTCGGGGGCTAAGGCGGGGCAAATTTTCACGTTAAACTATGACTTGCTGCTCTATTGGGCCTTAATGCATGACGACATGCCTTTCGACGATGCCATCCAGATGGAAACAAATGATGGCTTCGGGAATGACGAGGACGATCCAGACGCCGACTATGTTGTTTGGCAAGGTGAAACGGGCGCTCATGATGCACGCATTCATTTTCTGCACGGTGCATTACATCTCTTCGATTCCGGAGCCGAGCTGAAGAAATATACTTGGATCAGAACGAACGTCCCACTTGTCGATCAAGCGCGTGCTGCAATTGGTGCGGATGCATATCCCTTGTTCGTTGCCGAAGGGACCAGCGCGAAGAAGAAAGCGAAAATCCGGCATAACGCTTATCTCTACCAAGGCTTCAAGCAGTTTGTCGCGAACATCAAAGTAGGAACGCATTGCATGTTCATTTTTGGCCACTCGTTGGCCGAGAATGACGATCATATTCTGGTGCGGATTGGGCGAGGAAGATTTCCCAAGTTGTACGTCGGTATTTACGGAGATCCCGCCACGCCGGACAATCAACACATCATGCAACGTGCCGAGGCCTTAGCTGCCATGCGTCACGAAAGATCACCACTGGAAGTCGTGTTTTACGATGCCGCTTCGGCGAACGTCTGGGGATAGTAGTGGACAGTTACACCCCAAACACCGCCGAGCTTTACAGCGCGCACATCCCAGCCCTCGCAACGCTGGTCGCATTGGGTTGGGAATATGTGTCACCTGCCGAATGCATCGCCATGCGCGGCAGCAATGCGCAGGTTTTGCTTCGTCCGGTATTAGTCGATGAACTGCGGCGGCGGACCTTCGATCATAAGGGGAAGAGCCATTCGCTTTCCCCCAACGCTATTGACCAGATTATCCGCGAACTTTCATCGCCCGCGCTTAACGAGGGGCTGATGACCGCGAATGAGCGGCTCTACAACGCGCTGACTTTGGGCATAACCGTTACCGAATTTGTCGATGGCAAGCGTATCAGCATTACGGTGCCGATCATCAACTGGGCGGTGCCGCAAGCCAACGCCTTTCACATCACCGAAGAATATGAGCTGCTTTCAACCAGCGGCACGCACACGCGCCGGCCCGACATGGTCGGCTTTGTAAACGGCATCCCCCTGCTCGTCATCGAAGCGAAGCGCCCGGACAGCGGCAACCCCAATAAGTCGATGGTGGACGAAGGTATTAGCCAGACGATCCGAAATCAGGGACAGGACGAGATTCCGTTGTTGTTCGCCTATGCACAATTGCTGCTCTCCATCGGCATGACCGATGGGCGTTATGGCACGACAAAGACGCCCCGCAAATTCTGGGCGCAATGGCGCGAGGAGGAGTTTGCCGAAAATCATTTTCTGGGCATTAAAAACAAGGCGCTGGCATCCGATCCGCGCGCGGCCATCCTAAAAAGCCAGGTGCGCGAGGTGCGCGAACATTTCAATCATTTATGGGATGGCGAGCAGGCAGTGACCGGACAGGATCGCTTGCTGGTTTCGCTGTGCTCACCGAACCGCTTGCTTGAGTTCATTCGCAGCTATGTCCTGTTTGACCGCAAGGTCGAGAAAATCGTAGCGCGACATCAACAGTTTTTCGGCATCCGGTCGCTATTGCGCGAAATTGCCGTCATACGTCCTGATGGAGGGCGTGAGGGTGGTGTCATTTGGCACACCACGGGATCGGGCAAGAGTTTCACGATGGTGATGCTCTGCAAGGCATTGCTGCTCGACGATGCGTTGCGCGAATGCCGCCTAATCGTTGTTACCGACCGACGAGACCTAGAAAAGCAATTGGCGGGCAACTTCCTTACCGGCGGTGCATTCGGCTCAGATTTAGCGGACAAAGAGGGCGAGCGTGCAAAGACCCGCTCTGGCAGAGACCTTGCCCGCAGGATCGGCAAAGGTACCGAGCGGATTATATTCACGATCATCAACAAATTCGCCAGCGCGGCAAAGCTCGACGCCTGCCACAACAACAGCCCCAATCTCATCGTGCTCGTTGATGAAGGCCATCGGAGCCAGGGCGGCGAAAATCATGAGCGGATGCGACACGCCCTGCCGAACGCCGCCTATGTAGCGTTCACCGGCACCCCTCTGCTGAAAAATGACAAAACCGCGAACAAATTCGGCCGGATTGTCCATGCCTACACAATGCAGGACGCGGTTGCGGACGGAACGGTCACGCCCTTGCTCTATGAGGAGCGTAAGCCTGTCCTCGATATAAACGAAGCGGCCATCGACAATTGGTTCGAGAAAATCACCGTCGGCCTTTCGGATAAGCAGAAAAGCGACCTGAAAGAAAAATATGGGAAAAAGGGACCGGTTTATGGTTCGGCCAACCGTATCGACCTGATTGCCTGGGACATAGCGGTCCACTTTAGCGAGCATTTTGGTGCACGCGACATGGGGCTAAAGGGGCAACTGGCCACTGACAGCAAGCTGTCGGCTATTCGTTACAAAAAGGCGCTCGATGCGACCGGTCTGGTCACCAGCGCCGTCATCATTTCTTCGCCCGACACGCGCGAGGGGTATGAAGAAGTGGACGAGGCCGAATTGCCCGAGGTCCTGCAATGGTGGAAGGATAACGTCAAAGGCGACGACGAGGACTATGAGCGGCGGACCATTGAAGACTTCGGCACAGAGGGAAAGCCAGACATTCTGATCGTCGTGGACAAGCTTTTGACCGGCTTCGATGAGCCTCGAAATGCTGTGCTCTACATCGACAAGCCACTGAAACAACATAATCTCATTCAAGCAATTGCGCGGGTAAACCGTCTGCATGAGGAAAAGAAGTACGGGCTGCTAATCGACTATCGCGGTATCTTGCGCGAACTTGATTCCGCTTTAGCTGAATATCAGGATTTGGCAGAACGGACGCAGGGGGGCTTTGATCTTGACGATATTGATACGCTCTATTCCAACGTAAACACCGAATATAAGCGACTCCCGTCATTACATGAAACGCTTTGGGGCCTTTTCGCTAGTGTGAAAAACCGCTCTGATATTGAGCAGTATCGACAGATCCTTGTTCCGCGATTCCAAGAGCAGCCAGATGGAGTACCTCTTGATATCACCCAAAAAGTCCGTGAGGACTTTTACGAAGCTTTGACCGAGTTTGGTGTGTGTTTGCGGGTTGCCTTGGCTACGCGGTCATTTTTCGAAGATGCGTCCGTCAGTGAGGGCCAGATTGCTACCTATAAGCGCGACCTCAAATTCTTTACCAGCCTTCGGCGGATGGCCCAGCAAGATGCACAAGAAACGATCGATTTCAGTGCCTACGAAAATCAAATTCGGAAGCTTGTAGACCGTTACGTCATCGGAGAGAAAATCGAAGAGGCCGACGGTGCAGCGCTCATAAATGACCCGGCGCGCCATGAGGACGTCGATAGCTGGAGTGACGAAAAGACAAGGAACGAAACCGACATCATCAAAAGCCGCCTGAAAAGAACTATTGAACAGGAACTTGTTGACGATCCGTTTGCCCAGCGCCATTTTTCCGAGTTGCTCCGGCAAGCGATTGCGGAAGCCCAAGCTATGTTTGGCAATGCAAAACGGCAATATGCCCTCTTCAAAGAACTTGACGAAGAATTGGCTTCGCGGCACGTTGAAGGTACCCCGCAAAGAATAGCCGATAACCGACATGCGGCAGCATATTTCGGGCTAATGCGGCTGCAACTTGGCGACGATGCTGTTCTAAAACCTGATTCTATAGCGTTTGAGGATCTTGCTCTCGCAATGGATATAGCGGTTCGTGTGGCCGTTGCAGAGAACTCGCTCAACCCTCAAAACATTGAAGCCGCTATTCGTAAATCGTTGCTACCTTTGCTGTTCCCGCACTCTGGATTGGACCATGCAAAAGCGATCACCGAACGAGTTATTGAAGTGACTCGCGTTGGTCTTTTCCAAGGCTTGCAATGAACCAAGGCCTGCTTCGTTATGGTAACTTCAACGTGCCATATTCGGTCAATGAAAATGACCGGTTGCGGTCCCGAATTCGCATTCACGTTTTACCGGATTCTAACGTCGTGGTTGAGGCGCCATTGTGCAGCTCCACAGCGAAGGTTCAAGCTGCGGTCCAAAAGCGCGCCCGCTGGATTGTTCGTCAAATTTCCGAAACAGCGGCGTTACGAGAACATGCATTGCCGCGTACTTACGTTTCAGGTGAAGCACATTTTTATCTAGGCCGTCGCTACCGGTTAAAAGTAGCCGTCGACAACCAAAGTCAATCGCGCGTTCGCTGCGTGCGTGGTGCGATAGAAGTAACGTTGCCGATAAGTGATCCCGTCGCTGTTCGCCGGAGATTACGAAATTGGTATGCGCAACGCGCCAACGTCTATTTTGCTAGCCGACTTTCGTTTCTATCAAGTGAGCTGCCTTGGCTGGAAAGCCCGCCCGAGTTTCGCCTCTTAAAGATGAACAAGCAATGGGGCAGTTGCTCCCCATCTGGTAATATGAATTTGAACCCTTCGTTGATCAAAGCTCCAAAGCATTGCATCGACTATGTGTTGATCCATGAACTTTGCCACTTGAAAGAGCATAACCACAGCAAGCGATTTTACGCACTTTTAGATCGTCATTGTGAGGGGTGGCACGCCCGCAAAGCAAACCTTGATGAGATGGCAGAGCTGCTCCTAAACGAGTAGGTAGCACCCTAGCGGCCACCCCGGAGTTTGTTGCAAATCTAGTTATGAATTGACCGGCGATTTTCTGGATCGAACCCCGCAGCGAGGAACAAAATGAGAGCACACCGTACGCGACAAATCGCAGGTTAATAGGCGTTATATTTCAATAGCTTCGTGGCCAAAATGGGTAGTGGCTGCTTTTCAATTGAATTCAAATCATGATTTAAAACCAAGTCACCACAAAGCTATCTTACTGTATATAATGGTTTTATTGTGGTGTTTAAACAGAAAAGTATGACTTGAATTCAACTCGCCACTCGGGCCTCCCCTGTTGTAGTATTAATGATTTCAGGACCGGAAAAGAGACTATTTCGTCGCCTCATTTCCGCAGCCGCGCATCGGGAAACGGCACAATCTGTGCCGCGCGGCTGGCGCTGGCGCAGTAGGTTCCCCAAGCCTCCATAAGCCGAACCCGCTCCCCCGGCTTGTCCGGCGTCCCCAGATAGGTTGTACGGCGGTAGGCGGCTTGCACTGCGTCCGGCGTCTTATGTGCCAGTGCAGCTTCGACAACTGCATCTGGGAAGCCCTCGTTGGCGGCCCAGTCGGTAAATGCGGAACGGAAGCCATGCACATGATAAGGCTCTCCAGCGTCCCGTAGCACCTTCAAGAGCGTCATATCGCTCATTGCCCCGCCGTTGACCCCCGGAAAGACAAAATCGCTCCCTGCCAGCCTCAGTGCCGCCGCCCTATTTAGCACCGACAAAGCCGCTCGGCTTAGAGGGACAATATGGGCCTTTGCCCGTTTCATATGATCGGCGGGAACGGCCCAAAGCCCTTCTTCTAAATCGAATTCATGCCATGTCGCCAGTCGTGCTTCCTGTGAGCGGACACCAGTCAGGATCAGCAATTCGAGCGCCAACCGACCATATGAATGTTTCCTTTGTATGGCGGTAATGAAGGAAGGGATTTCCACATAGGGCATCGCTTTTCGGTGGACCTGTTCCTTTATCTGTCGTGGCAGTCCCCTCCCCGCTTTCAAACTGCCATTTCCCGAAGGCGACTCGCTTGATCGCCAGCCCTTGGCATGAGCATAATCGAGGACCGCACAGATGCGGTTGCGTACCTGTCGCGCCGTTTCGGGAATGTCCTGCCAGATGGGGCTTAATGTGGTGATTATGTCAGCCGCCGTTATTGCCCCCGTTGTTTCATTCCCAAGTTTTGGGAAAGCGTAATTTTCTAGGGCCGCAAGCCATTGGCGGGCATAAGTTTTGCTTTTCCAACCGCCTTTATTTTCGGCGTGATATTGGATTGCCGCCTCTCGGAAGGTCACCTTGGCGGAGGTGGCGTCTTTGCGTTCGGCCAATATGTCGCGACGTTCAACCTTTACTGCCATCCTTAATTCGTGCGCCTTGTCCCGCGCCATTGCCAGTGTAACAAGTTTGGCGCTGCCTATGCCAATGTCGCGCCGCTTGCCATCATGCTGGAGTCGCAATTTCCAGCTTGCAGCGCCCTTGCTCGAAACTTTCAAGAATAGCCCATCACCGTCTTGATAGGTTCCGGGAGTCGCCATCGCTGCCTTAACTGCAATTGCCGTTAGCTTGCCCACAATGCCTGCCCTTTCCTAGCCCACACTTTTCAACCCCTTTCGGAAGGCCAAAAGTGTGGGCTAGGAAATTTCTGGCCCACACTTAGCCCACACTTGCCCTTGGCTGCATGCAAACAACAACGGATGCGTGCGGACAATATTGGTGGTTATAGCCCAGGATTTGCGGTACTTATACAGCTTTTCACGAACATCAGTGAATAAGATATTGGTGGACAGGGCTGGATTCGAACCAGCGTACGGAAAACCGGGCAGATTTACAGTCTGCTGCCTTTAACCACTCGGCCACCTGTCCACACTTTGCGGGGCATTACGCTGCTGCATAAGGGCCGGTCCCGCGAAGGAAGCAGCGCAATGGCGAAACGGCCCTTGCCTGTCAATGGTTCAAGTGGGAAAGGGGCAACAGAACTTCACTTTTCCGTTCGTGTCGAGCGAAGTCGAGACATCCAGAGGCAATGCACGACCGATGGGCCTCTCGACTACGCTCGAGGCGAACGGTGACTAGATAATGGAAATATGATGTCCTCCCACAAAAGCCAGCGCCGCAGGGGTTCCGCACCCGCCAGCGGCAATCCGAAATTCTATGGCCGCCACGCGGTCTATGCCGCACTCGACAATCCTGAGCGCAAGCTCATCAAGCTATGGGGCACGCGCGAGGAGCTAGGCAAGATCGTCGTGCCCGATGGTCTGAGCGTGCAGTTTGCCGAAGTCGCCGACCTCGCGCGCTATGTGCCAAAGGACGCACCGCATCAGGGGTTGGTGCTGGAGGTTGCGGCTTTGGAGGATGTCTGGCTGACCGATGCGCTGGCGATCGACGCCGATGACAATAGGCCATTGCTCATCCTCGACCAAATTACTGACCCGCAAAATGTCGGCGCGATTTTCCGGACAGCCGCTGCTTTCGGTGCAGTCGCGGTGATAACCCAAGACCGCCATGCACCGCCCGAATCGGGCTCGCTGGCCAAAGCGGCGTCGGGCGCTCTGGAAATCACGCCGTGGGTGCGCGTCGTAAATCTCGCCCGCGCGCTGGAAGAAATTGCCGAGGCTGGGTATTGGCGGATCGGGCTTTCGGGTCATGCCACGGTTACGCTGGATGACGCGCTGACGCCGGGGCGCAATGCGCTGGTGCTGGGTGCAGAGGGCGATGGCATGCGCCGCAATATCGAGGAGCATTGCGATGCCTTGGCAAAGCTGCCAATCAGCGAGAAGATGGAGTCGTTGAACGTATCCAATGCCGCTGCGGTGGCGCTCTATGCGGCCACCGTGCGGGCGGGTTGAGACAACCAAACGGAGGGGGAACTATGAGCACGCTTTGGTCGAAAAAATGGGCGGCGGTTACGGTTGCTTTAATAGCACCCTTGTCGCTCAGTGGCTGTTTGATCCTGCCCGGCGAATTCACCTCCGAAATGACAGTGCGGCGGTCGGGCGAGTTCAGCTTTGCTTATAAAGGCCAAATCCAGCTGGTCGGCCTTGCCAATATCTTGAACAGCGAAATGCTGAACGATGCGGCTGGCAGCGAGTTCAAGGCAACGTGCTTGAACGAGCCATCTGACCAGAACATCGAATATTCGGATGAGGCCGACGCGCCAGCCGACGATGTTGCCGCGCTGGAACCGCAGGCAGTTTATGCGGTCATGCGTGGAACTGTGATCCCATGGACCAAGCCCCTCGCGCTGCAAGAGGCCGATGAAACCGCAAGCGCCGCCGAAAAGGCTGCGGAAGCAGCGGCGGAAGCAGCCGCCGCTACTGCTGACGCATGGCAAATGGCCGAACGCGAATGCACAGCCGAGGAAGTCGCCACCCAAAAGAATGAGTGGGACGAACAAAGAGCCGCGTCAAAAAAACGCGACGACGAAGCCAAGAAAATGGCGGCGATTATGTTGGGCGGGATCGACCCGAAAGACCCGAAAACCATTGCTCGCTTCACCAGGGAAGTCGAGCGTCTGGCCGCGTGGCACAAGGTCGAGCATCTAGGCAATGGCGTCTTCATGATCGACTACAGCACCAAGGGCAAACTGGCAGATGACTTCGCCTTTCCGGTAATTCCGCGCTATGCTTTGGGCGAGCCGATGATCCACGTCACCCGGTGGGACAATGGGCGGTTACGCGTCGAGGCACCGGCATTCAAAACCGACCCGCAAATGTCGATGATGAGCATGTTAGGTGCCGGCAGCTTGATGGGTATGATGGGCGGTAGCAGCCCCGCTGATAAAATGCCGCAGCCAATGGCGATCAAAGGCACGTTCACGCTGACCACCGACGCGCCGATCTTGGCCAACAATACCGAAGATGGACCCGAGGCGGCAGGCGGCATGGAAATTTTGCGCTGGGATATCGGTCCCGCCAGCTACGGCGCACCGATGGCTTTGCTGAAACTCGTGCAATAATGGGGTTATCAGCGGAACAACTCAAGGAATCGCTCGACGCGATCACCGCCATCGAACCGCGCTTTGGCCATGCGATTACCGCGACCGGCTATCCCGAGCCGCGCCTGCGCGACCCAGGCTATGCAACACTGCTGCGCACAATCGTCGGCCAACAGGTCAGCGTGGCTGCTGCCGCGTCGGTGTGGAATAAGCTTGAAGTTTTATTGGGCAAAGGCTGCTCCCCCGAGAAGCTTATTGCGCAGGACTTCGATGCACTGCGCGCCTGCGGCCTTAGCCGGCAAAAACAAGGCTATGCACGTTCGCTCGCCGAGCTGGTGATCACCGGCGCGCTGCCGTTGGACGCTTTGCCCGAGGATGACGAGGAAGCAATCACCTATTTGACACAAGTCAAAGGCATTGGCCGCTGGTCAGCCGAAATTTACCTGCTCTTCGCCGAGGGCCGCGCCGACATTTGGCCAGCCGGTGACTTGGCCGTGCAAGAAGGTGTCGGGCGCTTGCTAAAAATGGAAGCACGACCATCGGAAAAGGACATCCGCGTGATTGCCGAAAGCTGGCGGCCCCATCGAGGTGCTGCGGCGATCTTTACCTGGCATATCTATGCGGCGGGCTTTCAAGCGATTTAGAAGTTCCGGAACGGGGACTGCCTATTGGTTGTCCCCGGATTTGATTTGGGATTTGATTTGTAAAGGAGGCAAGAGGGCAAGAGGTGCTGCGTATTGCTTGTGGCTCAGCCTTTAGACATCATCGTCATTCACTCCATCATGAGCATAGCTTCGCCGATGAACGCAAACGCTGTCACCTCCGTTCCTCTTGCCTCTTTTACCACTTATCTTCTCCAAACGCTTGCAATGTAGGATTTGGTTTGAGAGACTCTGCCTTGGCTCTTTGAACTTGTTGATCCCTCACCCTAATTCACCGGCCCAACCGCGCGCCGCGTCCAAAGTGAACGAATCCATGCGCCTATGGGTTCAGTTTGTTCACTTAGCCGCCCAAAAACACCGAATAGGCGTAACTTATGTCACCCTTGGTGTGACGCTCCACCAACGCATGGCCCTCTCCATCGTCGCCAACGCCAAGGCGGACAGGCTTGCTGAGATTTCCGCGGCTTTCCGTATCCACATCACTATAGTTTCAACGCTGGATTCAGCCGCATAACCTCCAGCAGAAACGACTTGGGCTTTTTGAAAAACTTGCTCTTGCGGTTAACGGACAGGCCCAGAAGCACCGCCGCCTCCATTGCGAAATGCACGCAGTTGCGGTTGTTGAGATTATAGCTCTTGCCCGGGATCGTCCGCCATTGTTCGACCAGCGCGATCAGTTGCGCATATTGCGCATCGGATAGTTTCAACGTGAAATGCGCGTTGCTGCCGGAGATATATTTGACATCCTTGGTCTCAATCATGCCCTTGACCGAGCCCATCAAAATCGCGGGCGAAACACTGACTGCGGTGAAGCCGTAGTTAGTATCGACCACCTCGCCGGTCGAATCGACCGTGCCCTCCAGTTTGACCAGCGCATGGGGAAAATGGTCGCCGAAATCGTGGCTATAAAAGGTGGCGGAAACCTCGGCCTGCGCAGCTGGCGCGGCGACCGCAAACAACAGGCTGATCAGGAAAATGGAAAAACGATGCATAATGTTCCTTGCTCAATGCGGCTTATCGACCCCTTGCCTTGCTTTCAAGAAACAGTTGACGTGAACGTCAGATTGCTGTCGCTGACATCCTTGTGAGTAGGAGAGTCGCTGCAATGGCAAACACAGCAAAAAGCATTTTTATCACCGGCGGTGCGTCCGGTTTAGGCCGCGAAGTCGCGCGCTTCTTTGCGGCAAAGGGCTGGTTCGTCGGTCTCGCCGACGTGAACGAGCCAGGCATGGCGGAAACAGCCGCAATGCTGCCCACGGGCATGAGCTCCATTCACAAACTCGATGTCACCGACCGCGCGCAGTGGAAAGCGGCAGTCGCCGACTTTGCCACGCATACCGGCGGACAAATGACGGTATTGTTCAATAATGCTGGCATCGGCTCGGGCGGCGCAATTCAGGATATGACCGACGAAGATATCGATCGGATGATCGCGATCAACTTCACCGGCGTGATCAGCGGCACGCGGGCATGCTTCGATCTGCTAACGGCAACGCCGGATTCCTGCGTTCTCTATACCAGTTCGGCGGCTGGCATTTATGGCTCAGCTGGCCTCAGCGTTTACAGCGCAACCAAATTTGGCGTGCGTGGACTTGCGGAGGCGCACGACATAGAATGGCGCGAGATCGGCATCAAATCTCGCAGCCTGATGCCGGGATTCATCGACACCAACATCATCGGCGCAATCGATCCCGGCAGCAATATGACCGGCAAGGAAAAACTGCAGGCGGCAGGCATCGAGGTCAGCCCGGTGACAATTATCGGCCAGGCTGCGTGGGACGCTGTGCATGGCGACAGGGTCCACACTACTGTCAATAAAACCGCGAAACAGCTTGCGTTTGCCGCGCGCTGGTTCCCAAATCGGTTACGCAAAAATATGGCGGGTTTGATGAAGGGTTTGGAGGGCGCAGTCAGTAGCCACTAGCGTGCAATAAAGTCGATCTTCTTCGCCAAATCGATATCTCGCTGCGATAGCCCGCCCGCATCATGTGTAGTCAGTAATATATCGACACGGTTGTAGACATTGAACCATTCCGGATGGTGGTCCGCCTTCTCCGCCAAAATTGCGGCATGCGTCATAAAGCCGAACGCAGCGGCGAAGTCCGGAAAACGAAAACTACGTCTGATACCTTTGGCATCGGCATCGTATTGCCACTCAGGTAATTGCCTCAGCGCATCATCGCGCGCAGCATCGTCCAATTTTGAAACCGGCATGTTCAATTCCCGCTTTTGCAATTTATCCAAATCATGCCTAAGTCGCGCCATGTCGCCGCGTCAAGCATTCAGCACCTCGCTCGTCTTGGAAAATGTTGCGGTCTTTCGCGGCAACCGGCTCGTTTTGCAGAAGTTTTCTCTGGATGCAGGTTCGGGCGATATAGTCTGGATCAGAGGCGCCAATGGCAGCGGCAAATCGACATTGTTGCGGCTGATTGCCGGACTGCTGCCGATAGCCAGCGGTCAAATGAAGGTCGAGGGCACGATTGCCTTGGCCGACGAGAATCTGGCCCTCGACGCCAATCAACCGCTCGATAAGGCACTGAACATGTGGGCGACCATGGACGGTGCTGCCGCCGGTCTTCGTGAAGCTGCGCTGATCGCGATGGACTTGGTGCCGTTGGCCGATGTGTCCGTCCGTTATTTGTCCAGCGGCCAGCGTAAACGCGCGAGTCTTTCGCGGCTGCTTGCCTCACAAACGACGATATGGCTGCTAGACGAGCCTTATAACGGCCTCGACAGCGCAAATTCGACGCGGCTGGACGCTGCGCTTTTGAAACATGCCAGTTCGGGCGGAATTGCGCTGGTCGCTGCGCATCAAGCGCCTTCGATCAACGTCGCAGTAAGCCTGTTGCTCGACCGGCAGAACGAAACGGCATGAACGGTTTTGCGGCATTGGTGGCGCGCGAAGTGCGGATCGCATGGACCGGCGGCGGATTGTGGCTGCCGGTTATATTCTACATCGCGGTCGCGACGCTTTTTCCTTTTGTCACCGGCCCGGACAAAGCGTTGCTTGCCCGCACCGGCGGCGGCATATTGTGGGTGGCGGCTTTGCTCGCCGCCGTGTTGCCAATCGAGCGCCTGATATTGCCAGACAGAGAAGCGGGTGTGCTAGACCAGCTATCGGTGAGAGGATGGTCCGACGAGCTGGTCGCATGTGCGAAGATCCTTGGCCACATATTCGCGTTTGCCTTGCCCTTATTGCTGGCAACAATCGTTGCTTCGGCCTTGATCGGGCTGCCCGAAGCTAAACTTTGGACGCTGTTGGTGGGTTTGGCGATAGCGTTGCCTGCACTTGCCGGACTGTCCGTCACGATTGCCGCGCTGACGGCGGGTCTAAGCGGCGCAAGCGCATTGGGTGGGCTATTGCTGGTGCCGCTGGCAATACCAATATTAATCTTCGGCGCGGGAACGCTGGCTGAAGGCCCCGGCAACGCGATGCAGTTATTGGCTGCGACTTCATTGGCAATGGCGGCACTTTCACCTTTTGCGGCGGGAGCGGCACTGCGGGCTGGAAGAGGCTAACTTACTGCGCGGCCATTTTTTGCGCATAGCCCCCTGCTACCATCGCCTCGAATATGTCGAACAGTTTTTCGGGATCGCTGGCACGCAGCACCGGGATGCTCGCCTCCATCCCCTCGGCAATCACCATCTCTCGGGTGCCTCTCGCAACCGCATCCCAAATCAACCGCGCGACCTCGTCCGGATCGATTCCATTATCGATGGCTGCATCGCTCGCGCCGCGCTTCGAACCGTCAGCGTTGAGCGCGTTGCGTGATACATTGGTTCTGACTGAACCCGGCGCGACGACCAGCACGTTCACGCCCTGCCCCGCAACCTCACTGCGTAACGCATCTGCGTAGCCCACCACCCCGTGTTTTGCCGCGCAATAAGCGGTGCGTAGCGGCACACCTGCTTTGCCCGCAACGCTCGATATCATCACCAGCTGCCCCGACCCGCGCGCCAGCAAATGTGGTAACAAGGCCTGTGTCAGTGCAATCGGTGCCAGCAGATCGACCCCGACAATCCGTTCATACACCGAGAAATCGGTGTCGACGGCAAGCGAACGCTGCGAAATTCCCGCGTTATTGACCAACACATCGACGCCGCCGCGAAAGGCAATCGCTGCATCGACCATCGCTGCCAATCCGCCAAAATCCATCGTATCAAAGGGCAAAATCAGACAACGATCCGCGGCTGCGGTTTCGCCAGTGACCCTTTCCAGCTCGTCCACATTGCGACCAGAAAGCACGGCATTACCGCCGTTCTTCACGAATGCCTTCGCAAGCGCCTCACCTATCCCCGACGATGCGCCAGTTATCCATGCGGTTTTGCCCGTCTGATCGACCATCAATTTTTCCTTTCAAGCTGACCAGTTTCTTTTGCCCCAAGGCGGACGCTGTCAAGCAAAAGCACCCTTGTGCTTTGCCACCACAGCGCCCAAATTGGGGCCATGCTGATAGAAACCGAAATGACGCCGAACCCGGCGACACTGAAATTCCTGCCCGGACGTCTGGTTATGGAAAATGGCACGCGCGATTTTGCCGATCCGGAAGAAGCCGCTGCCTCGCCCTTGGCCGAAGCGTTGTTCGGCTTGGGGGATGTGACCGGCGTTTTCTTTGGGCGCGAGTTTATCTCGGTAACCGCAGCACCCGGCGTCGAGTGGCCGACGCTGAAGCCCGATGTGCTTGGCATTCTGCTCGATCATTTCAGCGCCAATATGCCTCTGTTCCATGCGCCGTCGGCTGGTTTCTCGGTCCCGGCCGCTAACGAAGAACTGCCGCTCGACGATCCCTCAGATGCGGAGATTGTCGAGCAGATCAAAGACCTCATCGAAACCCGCGTTCGCCCTGCGGTTGCCAATGACGGCGGCGATATCATCTATCGCGGCTTTCAACGCGGGGTGGTTTTTTTGCAGATGCAGGGTGCCTGTTCGGGCTGCCCGTCCTCATCGGCGACGCTCAAAAACGGTATCGAGCAACTACTGAAACATTATGTTCCCGAAGTAACCGAAGTCCGCGCTGCTTGATCTCCCTCCCCTATAGAAAGTTCTGATGATGGCTTTTGATACCCCTCTCAATGACCAAGCGCTTGACCAACTGTTTCGCGAAGCGCGAACCTACAACGGTTATCTCGACAAGCCGGTTAGCGATACGCAATTGGCCGATATCTGGGAGCTGATGAAGTTCGGTCCAACATCGGCCAACTGCCTCCCCGCGCGGATGATCTGGTGTACCAGTGATGAAGCCAAGGAAAAGCTGGCGGCACTTTCGATGCCTGCCAATGCCGACAAAATTCGCAAAGCACCCGTGACCGTGGTTATCGGGATGGATATGGAATTTTACGAGCAGCTTCCCGAGCTCTTCCCTCACGCCGATGCCAAAAGCTGGTTTGTCGGCAGTGACGAAATGATAAAATCGACAGCATTCCGCAACAGCAGCTTGCAGGGCGCCTATTTCATTATGGCTGCGCGTGCATTGGGGTTGGATACCGGGCCCATGTCGGGTTTCAACAACGACGCGGTCGATGCGGCATTTTTTGCTGGAACCAAAGTGAAATCAAACTTTATTTCAACGCTTGGCTATGGCGACGCGACCACGATTTTCGACCGCAGCCCGCGACCGGCATTTGACCGCTTTAACAGCATCGCCTGATCCGCTAACGGCTAAGGGTTTATCCCGACCCGTAAGGTCTGATCCCTAATGCGAACGCTTGTCATCGATACCGCCACAAAGGCCTGCTCGGTTGCGCTTTACGACGGCGACACCGTAATTGCGTCGCATCATGAGGTGATCGGTCGCGGTCATGCCGAACGCTTGCTCCCATTGATTGCTAAATTGCCGGACAGCGGGAAAGCCGATCAGATCGTCGTGGATGTCGGACCCGGAAGTTTCACCGGAATTCGGATCGGTGTCGCCACCGCGCGTGCGCTTGGTTTGGCGTGGGATGTTGAAGTCACGGGATATGGATGCCTGACGCTTGTGGCTGCAATGGCGCGGCAGGCGGTTGGCGCAACCAAGGCGGTTGATGTGGTTATGGCCGGGGGACACGGCGAATATTTTTTTGAAAGTTTCGATCCGAAAAACTTGTCGCCAGTTGGAGCAATATCGCTAACGCCACAAATGCTGGCCGAACGATCCCAGGCGCCTGTTGTCGCGGGAGAGATCGGCGCTGATGTCACGGCGATTATAGGCGACCGCGAGTTTATCAACATTTTGCCAGATGCGGCCTGTTGGCACCTTATTGCTTCACTCCGGGCGTTCGCCCCGAACCCGATTTATGGCCGCGCACCCGACGCGAAACTGCCAAAGGCAAAGCTGGCGTGATTGTTGTCGTGGAAGGTGACGCCACCGACATCGCATCGATCATGCCCGTCATGAACGACGCGTTCGATTCTGCATATGGGGAGGCTTGGTCCGCCGCACAGTGCCTTTCCGCGCTCGCCATGCCGGACTGCCGCTTTTTGATCGCACGATCCGGTGACACCGTTATCGGCTTCGCGATCAGCAGGTGGGTTCTCGATATCGAAGAGTTGCTGATGATCGCAGTTTCAAAGACACGGCAGCGGCAGGACATCGGATCGCTCTTGTTGCAGAATGTCATTGCGAAAGCCCAATACGACAAACGTCTGAAGCTCTATCTGGAAGTTCGCGATGGGAACATCGCGTATGACTTTTATCGCGCTGCCGGTTTCTTGGCCGTCGGGCGTCGTAAACAATATTATCGTGGAAGTGACGGAGTGCGGCCCGATGCGATAACAATGGCAATGGATCTATGACATAATTGGATTAATTCTAGTAACCATCCGTCCAATTTGACCATCGCTGCCAATCGGGTTAAGTAAAAGTCGTCGCAAAGAAAAATAGGATCGCAGGAGGACCAAAAAATGTCTCAAGAAACCGATGACGTAGCAGAAATGCTGATTACTTTGACAGCCGACATCGTCGCGGCGCATGTTAGCAACAACAGCGTTGCCGTATCCGATTTGCCGGTATTGATTAGCAACGTGCATCAAGCGCTGGCAGGATTGTCGGGTGGAAAACCGGCACCCGAAGTAGTGTTGGAGCCAGCAGTTCCCATCCGCCTTTCTGTGAAGAAGGATTATATCGTCTGCCTTGATGATGGTAAGAAGTTGAAAATGTTGAAGCGCCACTTGATGACGCATTACGGCATGACCCCCGATGACTATCGTGCCAAATGGGGACTTCCCGCCGATTATCCGATGGTGGCGCCTGCTTATGCCGAACAGCGCCGCGCGCTTGCAAAGGCCATTGGCCTAGGCCGTGCTCCCGGCTCTGGTCGGAAAAAGAAAGTCAAATAAGCGTTGCTATATGCAACTCAAGAATGAGGCCGGTCTCGCACCGGCCTTTTTCTTTGACGAATCGCGGCATGGCACTAAATATCGTAACAAGATGGAAACACGGATCGACATTGAAGCACTTTGCCATGAACGCGGCCTTCGGATTACTGATCAGCGCAGGGTAATTGCGCGCGTGATTTCCGACGCCACCGACCATCCCGACGTCGAAGAGCTTTACCGCCGTTCGTCGGCAATAGACCCCAAAATCTCCATCGCAACGGTGTATCGGACTGTCCGCCTGTTCGAAGAGGCGGGCATATTGGACCGCCATGATTTCGGTGATGGTCGCGCGCGTTATGAGGCCTCACCCGAAGCGCATCATGACCATCTGATCGACGTCGAAACGGGCAAAGTCGTGGAATTCGTCGACCCCGAGCTTGAGGCACTGCAAAAGATAATCGCCGAAAAACTGGGCTATCGCCTGGTTGACCACCGTATGGAGCTTTATGGCGTTGCCCTCGACCGCAAGGATTGAACGGCGCAATCCCGCGGCTTTCCTTGCGGGCCAATTCCTGTTTGTTGCGCGGTTGTTGGTGATGGTCACCAGCCTTGTAGCCGGTGTCATTCTGCATAATCTGTGGCGATTATTCCGCCAGCCCTCGCCCTGGCCACGCCTGTTTCTGCTGTCGGTCAGCTGGACCAGCGGCATTGCAACGGCAACCACTGGCAAACGCATACGCCGCAACGTCTTTTACGCCGCCAACCACCATAGCTGGATAGATATTCCGGTGATGTCGGGGGTCACGGGTTGCACCTTTGTTGCCAATGACGGCATCGAAGGCTGGCCGCTCATCGGTTGGCTGTGCAAGATCAACAACACGATCTTCGTCAGCCGCGAGAACCGATTGAGCGTTGGTAATCAGGTCGATGAATTGCGCACCGCGATGACCGGCGATCAACCAGTCACGATCTTTCCGGAAGGCACAACGAACGATGGTTCGGGCCTGCTGCCCTTTAAGCCCTCACTATTTGCCGCTCTTGTGCCGCCACCTGCGGGTATGCTCGTGCAGCCAGTGTTCTTAAGCTACGGCCGCCACACGCAACGCGTCGCGTGGGTTGGCGAAGAGAAAGTGACCGAGAACTTTTGGCGGCTGTTGTCCTACCTCAAACCGATTACGGCAACATTGAACTTTCTGGAGCCGTTTGATCCGGCGCACTATGCCGACCGCAAAGCAATCTCGACTGAGGTTCGCGCGCGTATCGGTTTGGCGATGGAAGCTGGCGGGAGCAATGGCGCTTATGTATAGGCGCGGCGCATGAGCATAGATTCTGCCCCAAAAAACAAACCAGCGTCCTACCACGTCAAAAATTACGGCTGTCAGATGAACGTCTATGACGGCGAGCGTATGGCAGAAATGTTTGCCGCCCAAGGCATGACACCAGCCGACGAAAAGGCCAATGCCGATCTGGTGGTGCTCAACACCTGCCACATCCGCGAAAAAGCCGCTGAGAAGGTCTATTCCGAAATTGGCCGCCTGCGCCGCAAAGATGGCAGTAGCCCGGTAATTGCAGTCGCGGGGTGCGTCGCGCAAGCCGAAGGCGCAGAAATTACCCGCCGTGCGCCAGAGGTCGATATCGTTGTCGGCCCGCAAGCCTATCACAACCTGCCCGACATGATCGGCGCAGTGACTCGCGGCGAACGTGTAGTTGACCTTGACCTTCCCGGTCTCGACAAATTCGGCAAGCTCCCTGCGCGCCGCAAACAAGGTGCGTCTGCGTTTCTGACCGTGCAGGAAGGTTGCGACAAATTCTGCACTTATTGCGTTGTGCCTTACACACGCGGTGCGGAAATCTCGCGTCCTTGGGGCGATTTGGTTGATGAGGCGAAAGCACTCGTGGATGCCGGTGCCAAGGAAATCACGCTGCTCGGCCAGAATGTCAACGCATGGGACGGCGATGACGACAAAGGCCAGCACCAAGGCCTCGACGGCCTGATCCGCGCGCTCGACCGGATCGACGGCCTAAGCCGCATCCGCTACATGACCAGTCACCCCAACGACATGACCGAAGGGCTGATAGACGCGCACGGCGACGTCGAAAAACTGATGCCATTCCTGCATCTGCCCGTTCAGTCCGGGTCCGACCCGATACTCAAAGCCATGAACCGCAGCCATAGCCGCGACAGCTATTTGCGTATTCTCGACCGCGTCCGCGCGGTTCGCCCCGACATCGCCTTTTCCGGCGACTTCATCGTCGGCTTTCCCGGCGAATCCGACGCCGATTTCGAGGACACGATGGGCCTCGTCCGCCAAATCGGCTACGCACAGGCCTATTCCTTCAAATACAGCCCTCGCCCTGGAACCCCTGCTGCCGACATGGCCGACCAAATTTCGGTCGACGTGATGGACGAACGGTTGCAACGCTTGCAGGCGCAATTGTTCACCGACCAAGCTGCATTTAATCAAAACACGCTCGGCGCGACGTGCGAAGTGTTGCTCGAAAGACCCGGAAAACTCGCTGGGCAATTAATCGGCAAATCACCATGGCTGCAATCGGTGCATGTGCTTGCAAGCGGCCTCAACATTGGTGATATTGTTTCCGTCGAGATCACTGATTCTGGACCCCTGAGTCTCAAAGGAGAACCGAAGATGAGAGCAGCCGCCTGAATGGCCAAAAGGGCACAAGCGCAACATGGCGATATGTCCCGGCTCGAAATGAGCTTTGACAGACCCAATCTCATCACCACGGTTTTTGGCGAGTTTGATCGCAATCTGGTCGCCATCGAAAATCGCCTCGGCGTCTATATCTCAGCCAGGGGAAATCGCGTCCAGATCGAGGGCGAGGCTGGTGCCACAGCCCGCGCGCGTGACATATTGAATGACATCTATTCGCGTGTACTGCGCGGCGAGCATATCGATGCTGAAGCCGTGCAGTCGGTTATCGCGATGACCGCAGAACCCACTCTCGACGGCATCGTGCGGAAAGAAGTGTCCGAAGCCCCCGGCATCATGATCCGCACCCGCAAGAAAACGCTGGTGCCGCGTTCGGCGAACCAGATTCCCTATATGGAAGCACTGGCGCGCGACGAGATCATTTTTGCGCTGGGTCCGGCAGGAACAGGCAAAACTTATCTCGCGGTGGCACAGGCTGTGGCAATGCTGATCACCGGCGCGGTGCAACGTCTGGTATTGTCGCGGCCAGCTGTCGAAGCAGGCGAGCGTCTCGGATTCCTGCCCGGCGACATGAAGGAAAAGGTCGATCCCTATCTGCGCCCGATTTACGACGCGCTTTACGATTGCTTGCCCGCCGAACAGGTCGAACGCCGCATAGCATCGGGCGAAATCGAAATCGCGCCCCTCGCCTTCATGCGCGGAAGGACGCTCGCCGACAGTTTCATCATTCTAGACGAAGCGCAAAACACCACCGCCGCGCAAATGAAGATGTTCCTCACCCGCTTCGGCATGAACAGCCGCATGGTGATCTGCGGCGATCCACGACAGGTCGATATTCCCGGCGGTGACCGCATGTCGGGCCTGAATGACGCAGTCCGGCGCCTCGAAGGGGTCGATGGCATCACCACGATCCATTTCAACAGCAGCGACGTCGTCCGCCATCCGCTGGTCGGCAAGATTGTCGATGCCTATGAGGGTAAGGATGCTTGATGTCGAACTGGATCATTCGAAAGAGTGGGACGGTGAGACAGACTGGCAGGCTTTAGCCGACAAAGCGGTCGCAGCCGCATTCGCAGTTTCGTCGCATGGAGGCTTGGCAAGTGCGCCCTTCACGCTGTCGGTCAGCATCAAGCTTGCTGACAATCAGGAAGTGCAAACATTGAATCGTGATTGGCGCGGCAAGGATGTACCCACCAACGTGCTATCATTCCCGATGATTGCATCGGATGAGTTTGAGGCGCTGGCCAACACCGATGACGGCGAGGTACTGGTGGGAGACATGATCCTTGCGCACGGCATATGCGTCGCCGAAGCCCAGGAAAAAGGTCTTCCGCTTAGCGATCATGTCGCCCATCTTGTTATTCACGGCACACTTCACCTGCTCGGCTATGATCATGTGGATGAGCATGACGGCGACATGATGGAGGCGCTGGAGGTAAAAGCGCTTGCATCCCTGGGCCTTCACAATCCATATGACGACGATATCTGACAATTAAGAGGCCAGAACGCTTCCATTATGCCCGAGGGTGAGAGTTTCAACGGTGTACGAACCGTAACCGAAGACGATAGCGACGGACGAATATGGCAGCGGCTGAAGACGATGTTCTTCGGCCGCGACCACGAACCGACGCTGCGCGAACAGCTTGAAGAAGCCATCGCCGAACATGAAGAAGATACCGACGATCAGGAAGCGGCCGACAATTCAGGCGATCTGACTGCCGCCGAACGCACGATGCTGCGCAACCTGCTGCATTTTTCCGAACACCGCGTTGACGATGTGATGGTCCCGCGCAGCGACATTGTCGCCATCGACGAAAGCGCCAGCTTTGCCGACTGCATCGCGGCTTTTGCCGAACATGGCCACAGTCGCCTGCCCGTGTATCGCGATACCCTCGACAGCATCACCGGCATGATCCACATCAAGGATATTTTCGCGGTATTGGCCGAAGGCAAGGAAGAGCCAGAAAGTCTGGAGGCGTTCATTCGCCAGCCCCGCTTTGTCCCTGAAAATATGAGCGTGCTGGCATTGCTCGACGAAATGCGGCGCACGCGGACGCATTTGGCAATTATCGTTGATGAATATTCAGGTACCGAAGGGTTGGTCACCATCGAGGATCTGGTCGAGGAAATCGTCGGCGAGATCGAGGACGAGCATGACGAGGAACCCGAAGCGCTGTTTGTACAGGTAAGTCCCGAAATGTGGGAATGCGACGCGCGGGCCGAGCTCGACGACGTGGCAAAGGCAATCGATCCGAAACTGGCCGAGGTCGACGAAGATGTCGATACCTTGGGCGGTCTCGCGTTCGTGATTGCCGGGCAGGTGCCCGTTGTCGGTCAGGTTTTGCTGCACGAAGCGAGCGGGTGGCGGCTCGAAATATTGGAAGGCGACGAGAAACGCGTGACCAAGATCAGGCTGTTTGCGCCGGTGCCGGATGAGAGTGAAGAGGGGGAGTGAGGGGTTAACCGGCGGGATGCACTAATGGCTGGATACGATAACATTGCGGTCATAGAGATGGCCGCAGCCTATCGCCTCCGCTCGTGATACATTACGATCACTGATTGCAACTTGCCGTCCTCTGTCCAGCCGTATTGATCGGACATTTGTCGCTGCTGCGGGGGCTCATCGGGAAAGTTAGCCACAACCTCAAAATAGCATTCCGGCGTTGCGATGTAATAGGCGCACGACACATTGGTCACAGACGCCAAAACGGGCTTCTGCAACGGGCGAGACGCAAATCGAGCAAATCGCGGGCCGTAATCGTCGTCCCACTGTGAGCGGATATAGGCCGCAACCTCGTCAGACGAAGGAAGCCTCTCTTCTGCGCGAGCCTGCTCCACCGAGATTGCCTGATTTGCACACCCGGAAAAACAGAGAAGCGCGAGGACCGTCGATACACTTTTCATTCGCTTGAATGTAGCAAGGCCGAGGTCGGTTTCCCACAACATTCCAGCCTTACGGCCAACAGCTTTACCATCGGGGTGCCGCCGGACGTTGCCCGTGAAATGATCGACGAACTGAGACTAACCGTCAGACCGCATGACGCTTCGGCCGCCTGGGCCTCGGCCCAGCTGGGACCTTTTGCAACGCCGGCTTGTTCTTAAGAGACATGAGCGCTTCCGACGATCCTTTCTCGCAGCCCGCCGGTGACAAGCGCAGCCAGCCTCGATCGAGCATGTTCTTGGCGGCAGTCATGCGGGCAGGGATGGAGCAGGCCCCAGTAAAGGTCCGAAACATGTCCCCGAATGGCGCCATGGTCGATACTCCGCTTGC
>JANOHL010000121.1:0-15103 GCA_031406495.1 Sphingomonadales bacterium
TATCCGATACGCCAAAGCACATGCTGCGCGGCGAAATCGCCTATGACAGCGATACGTTCTTCGGACGTGTTGGCGCCAATTATATGAGCAAGCGTTACTTTGCATACACAAACGCATTGACCGTCAACACCGTGGTAGCGAACGCAACCGTTCCAGGCTCCGTGACAGCGCTGGACAGCCTCGCTTTCGTACCCAGTAGAGTGATCTTTGATGCAACGCTCGGCTACCGTTTTGACGCTGGACTGCGTTCTCCTGTCGAAATCCAGCTCAACGCCACCAACCTGCTCGACAAGAAATATATATCGACCATTGGTTCGAACGGCTTTGGTAATGCTGGCGATAACCAAACCTTCCTGGCAGGCGCTCCGCAGCAGTTCTTTGCAACCGTGAAGGTCGGTTTCTGATGAAATACAGTCTCTTGATTGGCAGCGCATTCCTTTTGGGTGCGCTGCCCGTCGGGGCGCTGGCCGAGCCGGTCTTGCTGATCTCAATCGACGGGCTGCAACCTGCCGATGTGGTTGAGGCGGACAAGCGCGGGATTGATATTCCCAATCTCAAACGCTTTGTTGCAGAAGGTACCTTTGCCAGTGGCGTCAAAGGCGTGTTGCCGACGGTAACCTATCCAAGCCACGCGACTTTGTTGACCGGTGCCAGCCCGTCGAAGCACGGTATTATTGGCAATAACAGTTTCGATCCGATGCAGATCAATCAGGGCGGCTGGTATTGGTATGCCAGCGATTACAAGTTGCCGACCCTCTGGGATGCGGCAGCGAAGGCCGGGATGACCACCGCCAATGTCCACTGGCCGGTCAGTGTGAAAGCCGACGCCATCAAATGGAATATCCCGCAAATCTGGCGCACCGGACATAGCGACGACGCCAAATTGATGAAGGCGTTGGCAACGCCGGGGCTGGTTGAATCGCTCGAAAAAGAGCTGGGCGACTATGCCCCCGGCATTGACGAAAGCATCGACGGCGATGAAAATCGCGGGCGGTTTGCTGTCGCCCTAATCAACCACGAAAAGCCCGGTTTTGCAACGGTCTATCTGACCGCGCTCGATCATGAACAGCACGGCGAAGGACCGAATACGCCGCAAGCGCATGCGATCCTGAAACGCATCGACGCAATTGTCGGCAAGTTGGTCGCCGCCCAAATCGCGGCCCACCCGGACGCCGTGATTGCGGTGGTTTCCGACCATGGATTTTCCAAAATCGACACCGAAGTGAATTTGTACCGTGCGTTTATCGACGCGGGGCTGATTACGCTCGACGCCAGCGGCAAGATCAAAAGCTGGGAAGCCAGCCCCTGGAATTCGGGCGGATCGTCGGCGATCATGCTGGCTCGGCCTGAGGATGCCGCGCTTCGCGGCAAGGTTGGCGCGTTGCTCCAAAAGCTGCAGGCGGACCCGGCGAACCGTATTGCGGCAGTCGCAGAACCCGCTGCAATCAAGGCAATGGGCGGCAACCCTGAAGCAAGCTTCTATGTAAGCTTTGAACCAAATGCCTACGCAGGCGGCTTCAAGGGTAAGGACGCACTGCTCGTGGGTCCCTCCGGCAGCAAAGGCACGCACGGCTATTTCCCGACCAGCCCGCTGATGCGCTCGTCCTTCATGATGATGGGCAAGGGCGTCGCCAAGGGCCGCAATCTGGGCGAGATCGACATGCGCAATATCGCACCGACCTTGGCGAAGATCATGGGTGTATCGCTGCCCGACGCCGAACTGCCGCCGGTCAAATAACGCGCGCATCCAAATTGCAAATTGCAACCTATCCCTCCCTCTGCCATTCAACGGCGGAGAGACGGAGAAGTTTATATGCGTGTATTGAAGCGGGCCGGGCTTGGATTGCTCGTGTTGTTGGTGTTGATTGCGGTTGGCCTTGCAGTTTGGGAACCGCTGGTGGCATCGCAGGTGACAGCCCCTACCAAGCGCAATTATGACGTAGAAATAGTGCGTGACGGTTACGGCGTACCGCATATCAATGGCAAGACCGATGCCGATGTCGCTTACGGGCTGGCATACGCGCATTCGGAGGATGATTTCGGTACCATACAAGAGGTTGTCGCCATGACGCGCGGCCGTGCGGGTGCCATGCTGGGCAGCGAGGGTGCGCCGATCGACTATGTCGAGCAGCTATTGGGCGTGCGTGAAACGATCAGGCGCGATTATGACGATATTCCCACCGACGTTCGCGCGGTTATGGATGCCTATGCGGCTGGCCTCAATCATTATGCCGACAAACATCCGGATGAAGTGCGCCTCTCGAAACTGTTTCCGGTAAGCGGGCGAGATGTCGCGGCAGGCTTTGTTCTGCGGTCACCGTTTTTCTTCGGGCTCGATAATGTAATCAAGAAACTCAACGACAATGAAGTGCCGGCAAACGAGCCGGTCGCGCAACTGACCCCGGCTGGCCGCGAACCTTCGATGAACGGATCGAACGCCTTTGCAGTTGCCCCAAAACGCATGGCCGATGGTAAAACCTGGCTGATTTCCAACTCGCACCAGCCTTATGAAGGCAGCGTTGCGTGGTATGAGGCCGTCGTCCATTCGGGCGAGGGGCTTGATATGGCGGGAGCGCTGTTCCCAGGATCACCTTTCGTGTTGCTCGGCCATAATCGCAATCTGGGTTGGACCAACACGGTCAACCAGCCCGATCTGATCGATGTCTACAAACTCGTCACCAACGCCGACCAGACGCAATACCGGATGGACGGCAAATGGAAGCCGCTGATCAAAAGGCGTATATGGCTGGCGGTGAAATTCGGGCCGTTCGCACTGCCGGTGCCGCAGACGGTTTACCGGTCTGAACATGGGCCGGTGATCGTCAACAAGAACGGCGCGTTTGCCGTCCGCTATGCTGGAATGGACGATGTAAAGCTGCTCGAACAATATTTCCGCATCCAGAAGGCAGCGAATTACGACGAGTGGATCGCCGCGATGTCCTTACGCGGGATTCCGGCAACCAATTTCATCTATGCAGACAGAAGCGGCAAGATCGGATATTTCTACAACGCCGTCTTCCCCAACCGAAAGCCGGGTTTCGATTATACCAAGGTGCTGCCGGGCGATGTCAGCGCCAGCTTGGCGCAAGGGATTTTGCCGTGGTCGGCAACGCCGATGATCGTCGATCCGGCCTCGGGCTTTGTCACCAATGCCAACAACACACCGTTCATGGCCGCCGGCAAAGGGTCGGAACTCGATGCCGCAAAATTCTCAGCCCTGCTGGGCATTGAGGCGCGTAAAACCAACCGGATCATTCGCGCGCTTGAATTGCTCGATGCCGACACTTCGCTCACACCCGAAGAGCTGCTCGCGGTCAAATTCGACACGGCATACAGCCGGAACAGCTTTGCCGGGGCGTGGATCACGAAGTTGCTTGCTGCTGATGTGAAGTCCGAGCCCGACTTGCAAGCGGCGCAGAATTTGCTGAAAGAATGGGATTTCAACAGCGACGGCAACGGCCGTGCCGATGCACTGGGCGAAGCGATGATGCACATGGCCAACAGCGATAACTATCATGGCCGTCCGCTGCCGGATGCCAGAGCAAAGCTGCGTGAGGTGGTCGATGCGTTGATGAAGGGCTTTGGCCGGATTGATCCACAGCTGGGCGATGTCCAGCGGCTTATCCGCGGTAAGGTCAATTTGCCAGCCAATGGCGGCACCGACACGCTGCGCGCGGCAACTGCTTGGGAGCCGCAAGACAATGGCATGATGCGCGTCAAACACGGCGACAGCTTCATCATGCTGGTTAACTGGGACACGGCGGGCAAGGTCTGGAGCCAGTCGATCCAGCCGTACGGTTCGGCTACCAATCGGCCAGCATCGCCGCATTACACCGACCAGATGCAGCTGTTTCTCGACCGCAAGTTCAAGCCCGTGCATTTCGAATGGGCTGACGCAGTCAAAAACGCCACGCGCCGATATCGTCCCTGATATCGAGCGATTAGGTCGTTTGTCGAAAATTACAGGCGATTGCGTTGTGTTTGGCCATCGCACCGCTATCGTTCGCCCCAATTCTTGGACTTAGGAGCAACAATATGATCCGCAAATTAACTCTCGCGCTGCTTGGCGCATCGATGCTGGTGTCGCCAGCATTCGCCGCAGACCCGGCGCCGGTTCCGGCCTCCGCGCTGGTCAAAGACATTAGCATTCCGCACGAGCAGTTCACGCTGAAAAACGGCTTGCGCGTCATCGTCCATACCGACCGCAAGGCTCCGGTGGTTGCGGTTTCGATCTGGTACGACATCGGTTCCAAGCACGAACGCAAGGGCAAGACCGGTTTTGCCCATTTGTTCGAGCATCTAATGTTCAACGGTTCGGAAAATTCGCCGGGCGATTTTTTTCAACCGCTCCAAAATATGGGCGCGACCGATTATAACGGCACGACTTGGTTCGACCGGACCAATTATTTTCAGACAGTGCCGACCAGCGCGCTCGACCGTATCCTCTATCTCGAAAGCGACCGTATGGGCTATTTGCTCGGCGCGGTGACGCAGGAAAACCTCACCAACCAGATCGGCGTTGTGCAGAACGAAAAGCGGCAGGGCGACAACCAGCCATACGGGCTCGTCGAATATGCGCAGATCAAGGGGATGGTGCCCGAAGATCATCCTTATGGCCACTCGACAATCGGTTCTATGGCCGATCTTGAGGCGTCGACGATGGACACGACGCGTGACTGGTTTAGACAGCATTATGGGCCCAACAATGCGGTGCTCGTGCTCGCCGGTGACATCGACGTGGCAACTGCCAAGACACTGGTCGAGAAAAATTTCGGCAGCATCAAAGCGGGGCCTAAGCAAAAGGCTTTGAAGATCGAAATACCGACTTTGGCTGAAGCCAAATCCGAAGTGATGCAGGATCGCGTTGCGACCACTCGCCTCTATCGCAACTGGGCGGTGCCCGGAATTGACGGCGCCGATTCGGTGGCGCTGGATGTCGGCGCAGCGGTACTCGGCGGCCTCGCCAGCTCGCGGCTCGACAATATATTGGTGCGTGAAGAGAAGCTGGCTGTCGCGGTTACTGCCGGTTATCAGGGCTTTGCCCAAATGGGTGGCATCGAAGTCACGGCGGACGTCAAGCCCGGTGTCGATCCTGAGGTGGTTGCCAAGCGCCTTGATGCAATCATAGCCGATTATATCAAAAACGGCCCGACCGCCGATGAGGTGCAGCGCGTGCAGATGCGCAACGTTTCGAGCCGCTTGGCAGGGCTTGAATCGGTTGGCGGTTTCGGTGGCAAAGCTGTGGCTTTGGCCGAGGGCGCGCTTTACCGTAACGACAGCGATTTCTATAAGAAGCAGTTGGCGGCCCTGGCCAAAACGACTCCTGCGGACGTTACCGCAGCGATGGGTCGCTGGCTGACCCGTCCGGTCTATGCGCTGAAAGTCATACCGGGCGAACGCGCGCCATATGAAGAAGCAAAGGGTGTCGCTGCACCGAAAACCGCCACGCCGATAACGCGTGTTGCTCGTGCCGCTGCCCCCGAACTGGGCGCGATTTCCGATCTGGATTTTCCAAAGGTCGAACGCACCAAGCTCTCGAACGGCGTGGAAATCGTTTACGCGCGGCGCAGCACGGTGCCGATGACGCAGATGTCGCTTAGCTTCGACGCCGGAAACGCCGCCGATCCGCGCGACAGGCTGGGTACACAGTCGCTGATGCTGGCGCTGCTCGACGAAGGTGCTGCGGGCATGAACTCGACACAGATCGCCGAGGCGCAGGAGCGGCTTGGCGCGTCGATCAGCAGCAATGCAAGCATGGACCGTACTGCCGTCGGGTTGACGTCGTTGTCGGCCAATCTTGCGCCGTCGCTAAAGCTGTTTTCAGACATCGTGCTGAAACCGGACTTCGTGCCCGCCGAGGTCGAGCGTTTGCGCGGCCAGCAACTGGCACGCATTCAGACTGAACTCAATAACCCGCAGGCCATCGGCCTCCGCGCGTTGCCACCGATCCTGTTCGGCCCAAATCATCCCTATGGCATTTCATTCACCGGCACCGGCGATGTCGCGACCGTCAGCAAGGTGACGCGAGACGAAATTACCGGTTTTCATCACAAATGGTTCCGGCCTGAAAAGGCGACCTTCTATGTGGTGAGCGACAAACCACTGGCCGATATCAAAGGCGCGCTGGAGACGACCTTTGGCGGCTGGACGGCAACTGGTCCGGCTGGCGTCAAGGATATGTCGGCGGCACCCGTCGCGCCCAAGCCGCGCATTGTGCTCATCAACCGCCCGGATTCGCCACAGTCGCTAATCCTTGGAGGTCAGGTGCTTGCAACCAAGGGTACTGCCGATCTGGAAACTGCGATTACCGCTAATGAAGCGCTGGGTGCGGGCTTCCTCTCGCGGATCAACATGGATTTGCGCGAAACCAAGGGCTGGTCTTACGGCGTGCGCGGCAGCATCAACCGGGTCGAAGGCGACGTGCCTTATCTGATCTCGGCACCGGTGCAGGCGGACAAGACCGGCGAATCGATTGCGGCTCTGATGGTCAACTATAAGGCGTTCCTTGACGACAAAGGCATCACGCCTGAAGAACGCGAGCGGATCATCGGTGGCAACATCCGCGAGCTTCCCGGCAGCTTCGAAACATCGGGCGATGTGTTGGGGGCCATGCAGCGCAACGCGCTCTACAAGCGCGCCGATGATTATTACGCTACGGTTGCCAGCGAATATCGCGGGATGACGCAAGCGGGTCTCGACGCTTCGATCCGTGCTTTGGTCAAGCCCGACCAGTTTACTTGGGTGGTAGTCGGCGATGCAGCGAAGGTGAGACCGCAGCTCGAAGCACTCGGATTGCCGATTGAAATGGCAGGCGAAGCTGCTAAATCTGCTGACAAGAGTGAAAATAAACCAGGCAATTAAGGAGCAAGGATATGGCGGCAGTTGACGGCGATTGGGACGTAACGATTAAAAGCCCGATGGGTGACCAGAAGGCGGTTCTGACCGTCAACAGCGATGGCAGCGGTTTTACTGGCCAGATGTCTGGTGGGCTCGGCACGATGCCGATTACCGGCGGTACCGTCGATGGCAACACCATCAGCTGGAAAATGGACATGACCGTGCCGATGCCGATGACGCTCGATGCAACCGCCACGGTCGACGGCGATGCAATCTCCGGCGACGTGAAGGCCGGTGCTTTCGGTTCGATGGGACTTTCGGGTACCCGCAAATAATTGCCGTCCCGGCAAGGGCATAAATAATTGCCGTCCCGGCAAGGGACAGCGATAGTATGAAGGCCGTTCGCCCCCGGGCGGGCGGCCTTGTTTCATTTAGCTGCGGTGCTAAGGTTTTGATAGTGGCTGTTCTGTCCCGAATCAGCCGATAAGCCGGAGATCTCCCGTCATGAACCAGCTTGCGTCGTCCGCCCAGTTACGCATGTCGCTGCTCCGCTGGGCCTTGTTTGTCATTCCCGCAATCATGCTTCTGGGATTTCTGTCGGGCGCTGTGTCGAACTCGGGTGAAGAAAACCGCTGGTTTGCAGAGCTGCTAAAACCCGAAGCGCAGCCGCCGGGGTGGGTGTTCAGGGTCGTTTGGCCGACGCTTTATTTTCTGATGGGGATGGCTTTCGCGATGGTACTGCACGCGCGCGGCGCGCGCTATCGCGGTGTCGCTATCATATTGTTTCTGACACAGTTTGTGATCAGCCTTGCATGGTCGCCAATCTTTTTCGGACAGCATAGGGTAAGCACCGCCTTTTTCGTCATCCTCGCCATGCTGGTCACGGCAATCGCGACAACGCTTGTTTTCGGACGCGTGCGAAAGGCCGCTGCCTGGTTGATGGTGCCATATCTGGTCTGGATCAGCTTTGCCGCAATCCTCAATTTTCAGATCGATCGTCTCAATCCCGACGCCGAAAGCCTTTACGTTCCGGCTGCGAGTACCCAGATAGGGACGATAGGCTGACGTCGAACGTTTTCGGCAGCCATTTTTGGAGTTTGAGACATGCAGAGCGAGAAACGCATTTTTGATGATTTGGCCAAGGTGCTGAACGGCGTCGCCGGAACCGTTGCCGGAATGGGCCGCGAGGCCGAGGCGAGCATGCGCGAACGCGCTCGCGAATGGGCAGGCGGGCTCGATCTGGTTACCCGTGAAGAGTTCGACGCGGTGAAACAAATGGCAGCAACCGCGCGCAGCGAAGCCGAAGCGTTGGCGAAACGCGTGGCATCGCTGGAGGCACTGCTCGGCGCGAAGGCCGCCAGCACCTCCAAAACGAAACCGAAAACCGCGCCGAAGAAGGCCGCGCCAAAGCCGTAAAGACTGTTTTCCACAGTCCGCCCACAGACTTGTGTCGGCCATTGCCGCAACGCCCTTGCGCTCGAGTCCTGCGCAGGGCAGAATCGCGGCATAGGGGTCAGCAGGCAGAACATGCACGATAGCGAAGAAAATATCTCCGAGTTCGAGCGCGACGAATCCGCGCCGGTGGATATGCTCGCCGCGCTTTTCGAGGCACGCGGCTGGTCGTTCGAGCTTGACGGCGACGATGAAATCACCGCCGAATATAAGGGCAGCTGGACCAGTTATCAGATCCGCGCGATCTGGCGCGAAGAAGATAACGCGCTGCAACTGATCGTGCTGCCTGACGTCACCGTGCCGAGCGACAAGCGCGATCATGTCTATACTGCGCTGGGGCTGATTAATGAGCAGCTCTGGCTCGGGCATTTCGATATGTGGTCGGCCAACGGTATATTGCTGTTCCGCCACGGCAGCCTGTTGCCATCCAATGGCCTGCTCGGCGTCGATCATGCACAGACGATCATCGACGTCGCGATCGATGAGTGCGAACGCTTTTACCCGGTGTTCCAGTTCATTATCTGGGGTGACAAGACCCCAGAAGAGGCGATTGCAAGCGCGCTGATCGAAACGCACGGCGAGGCGTAAATTGCTCTTGTAATGTAGGATTTGCTTCGATAGCCGGTGCGCTGGCTCTTTGAAATCGGAGACGAACAAGATGCAATTGCACTTTGGTGCGGCGTATTAAAATTTCCTAATTTGGAAATATCCGGCAAGCTGGCACCGCAAAAAAACGCGAATAGGCGTCGCTCATGTCACTCATGTAACCTTAAGCGGACGGCTTGGGTTGCCTGATCAGATAATGCATATGACCCATCGCAATTGGTTTGTCCCGGTCGTCCTGCCACGCCCGCGCCTCGACATTGGCCATTGTCCGACCGAGCCGGGTGACTTCGCCAGCGGCAAAAGTTTGCTGCGCCAAGCCACCGCGCATGAAATCGATAGTCACGTTGACTTGCTTGATCGACGCGTCGCTGCCCTTGGCTTGCAGCGCACGATAGATCGCCGCGACCGCCGCCATTTCGAGCAGCCCCGATATCGCGCCGCCATGCAGAAAACCGGGGCGGCCTTGCACCTTGTCGGCGAACGGCATTGCGATCACCGGCGCGTCATCGACTTCATCGACCACCGCCATATCGAGCGCCAGCGCATAAGGCGGCAGGCCCAAAGCACGCCCGTTCATGACACGCGGTCGCCGACACGGATGAAAGTGCCGCTGGCGTGGGCGAGCGGATCTTCGGGGTCGCCATTATGCGCAAAGCCCCGCACAAAGCCAATGCTTTGGGTCAGATGGTAGCAAATCCCGCGCCCGAACACCCGCGCGCCTGATGGCGACGGGCGGAGATAATCAATCCGCAAATCCATCGTCACCTGCGGCCGGAATTCGCCCAATTTGGTCCAGATCGACATGCTGGTCGCATTGTCCATCAGGCTGATGATGACGGCCGAGGCGAGCACGCCGGTTCCGGTATCGGCGACGAGATCCTCGCGCCAGTCGATGGCGAGCTCGACCCAGTCGTCGCCGTGGCCGACATATTCCATATCGAGAAACCCGCCATGGCCGAATTTTCCCATCAGCCTGTTGACCAATTCGGGATCGAACGCCGCGTTTTTGGGGATCAGACTTCCCATATCGGGTTTGTCAAAAGCCATGCTCATTTGCTCTTTACGGTTTCGGCGAAAGTCGGCGCAACCCGCGCCTTCGAAATGCTTTCATAAGCATATCCGGCCTTCAACACCATATGATCGTGCCATTTTGGCCCGATAAAGCTGAGGCCCACAGGCAGGCCGTTCGAAAGGCCCATCGGCACGGTCAAATGCGGATAACCCGCGACCGCAGGCAGCGCGCTGGCGCTGGGGCCGGAAAATGCGTCGCCCTTGCCAAGCGTCGAGAGCCATGCCGGACCGTTGGTCTGCGCGATGATGACATTGACCCTGTTGGCCGCGAACAGCCGATCGAGGCCCTGCGCTGCCGCCAGCCTTTTTGATGTCGCCAGCGCCTCGACATAGGCTGGATCATCGAGGCCCTTTTCTTTCTCTGCCGCTTCGAAAATATCCTGATTGAAATGTTGCAGCTCTTTGTCGGCATTGGCTTTGTTGAAAGCGATGATATCGGCGAGGCTTTTGTGCGGCACGAGGCCTTCGGGCAAGCCTTGCAGATAGGCCGCGAGATCGGCCTTCAGCTCGGCAAGCAACACCTTGAATTCGGCCTGACCCAGTTTTTGGCGGTCGATAAAGCCGGTCTTAAGTACGATCAGTTCCGCCCCGCCCTCTTTCAATTTGGCGAGCGCAGCGTCGAACAATACGGCATCGACATTGGGCGCGCGGATTACGCCGATGCGAAGGCCTTTAATCGCCTCTATGGACAGGTCCGCCGCATAATTTCCACGCCATTTATCGGCATCGGCGGTTGCGGGGTCATCGGGGTCGCTGCCCGCCATTGCGGTCAGCATAATCGCCGCATCGCGAACGCTTCGCGTCATCGGTCCGGCGGTATCCTGACTATGGCTGATCGGCACGACGAGGCGCCGCGAGATGAGGCCGACCGTGGGCTTGAAGCCGACTATACCGTTGATGCCAGCAGGGCAGGTGATCGAACCATCGGTTTCGGTGCCCACGGCACCAGCGGCCAGACCGGCGGCAATCGCGGCACCGCTGCCGCTCGACGAACCACAGGCATTGCGATCAAGCGCATGCGGGTTTTTAGTCAGCCCGCCAATCGCGCTCCAGCCGCTGGTGGATGTGTTCGAGCGGATGTTCGCCCATTCGGACAGATTGGTTTTACCCAATATGACCGCACCTGCCTCGCGCAAACGGGCAATTAGCGGTGCATCGCGGTTGGTGACATTGCCTGCCAGTGCGAGCGAACCGGCAGTGGTCGGGATCGGTCCTGCCACCTCGACATTGTCCTTAACCAGCACCGGAATGCCGTGCATGGCCCCACGATATTTGCCGCTGCGTATCTCGGCATCCATCGCGCGCGCCTGGTCGAGCACGTCGGGAAAGGTTGCGATCACCGCATTCAGCATCGGTCCGGCATCGTCAATCGCGGCAATCCGGTCGAGATAGGCGGCGGTAATCGCCTCGCTGTTGAGCGCGCCATCATCGATGCCATCGACCAATTGGAACAAGGTCAGATTTTCAACCAGCCCATATTCGGCCAGATTGGCCTTTGCCTTTTCGGTGGTCGGCGGCGGTGCGATAGAGGCGGTGGCAGGTTGTGCCAGCCCGATAGCGGCGCACAACAGCAAGGCTTTCTGCGTCATGTTTTGTCTCCGCCTGTCGGCTTTGCCAATTCTGCCCCGCGGTTGGTGGCTGCGCGCAAGGTTGCCTCGACCAATCGGGTGAGTGCGTCAGCGTCATCGAGTACCGCCAATCCGGCGGTAGTAGTTCCGCCGGGGCTGGTGACACGCACGGCGAGTTCATCGGGCTTTTCGCTTGATTGCGCAGCAAGCAAGGCGGCGCCCTCGACCATGGCGAGCGCCAATTGCGCGGCAGTTTCGGGCGGCAGGCCGAGATTCGTGCCGCTTGCCGCCAGCGCATCAATAAAGCGATAAACAAAGGCGGGACCGGAACCGGCAAGCGCGGTCACGACATTCATCTGCTCTTCGCTGCCCAGCCAGACCGGCGTGCCGAGCGGGGCAAGCATGTCTTCCAACTCATCGCGCGCAGCTTGATCGAGATGCGACGACCACAGACCGAGTGGCGACTTGCCGATAGCCGCCGCAAGATTGGGCATCAGCCGCACGATCTTTGCGGTCGGGAAATGACCCGATAGCGTCGCCGCTCCGGTTCCGGCGAGGATCGACATGAGGAGCGCATCGGCTGCAAGCAATGGCGCGATGTCGAGTGCCAATCCGCCGATCATTTGCGGCTTGATACCGAGCAGAACAACGTCGAAAGTCTGGGTTAATTCGGAAGCCGAGCGGCGAACGATGACGCCCTCCGGCAAGCCAGCTGCAACCGGATCGACGACCACAAAGCGGCTTGGTTCGATGCCGCTTGCAATCCAACCGCTAAGCATCGCGCCGCCCATATTGCCACAGCCGAAAATGAGGATCTGGGAAGCAAAAGAAGGCAAAGACATCATCCTGTTACAGGGTTCCTCGACGTCATGCCCTATCCTTGAGCGGACGGCAACCGCAGGTAAAGCGTCAGTCCTTCGGGCGGCGGTGAGGGCGGCGCACCAGCCTGCCGCACCGCATCGGCGCGTGCACGCGTCAATATGTCGAGTGGCACATCCGGATCGTGGAACTCATGATCCGCCTCGCCAAGCAGGCGTGCGGTGAGCAAAGTGAGATCGTCGGGATTGTCGGACAGCAGCGGGATTTCGATAAGGCGGTTGCTTGCCGGCTCCTCCGCCTGTTCGAGCCATCGACCAACCGCGTCAGACCGGTGGTCGGCGAAGGGGTCAAGCGGACCGCCACTCATGAACGCGGCATCCAGTGCGCGCCTTCGATCAGCATTATCTGACCAACGCGCTTTGATGGCATCGCGCGCGTCGGCGACGGCGCCAGCAAGGCGGCCCAGTCTACCGGGCAACATCGTCTCGATACGCTGGCGGATCGCCTTAGCCATGCCAGCCGATGCCCCGCCGGTTCCCACCGCGATCAACACAGGAGTGCGGTCGACAATGGCGGGTGTTGTGAAATCGCAATGTTCAGGCCTGTCGACGACGTTCACCAGCAGCCCGCGTGTCTTCAGGCCATCGGCAGCAGCCAAGGCCGCCGCTTCATCGTCGATAGCAACAAAAGCGATCCGCGCGTCGCGGTCACCCACATCGACACAGTTTCCGCCAGCGCGTTCGATCAACCGCCGTTTGGCATTCGCAGCATCGCCTTCACCAATTAGGATGACCTTGCGGCCTCTCAAATTGACGAAGATCGGTAGCTGATCCACGACTATTCGAGCCAGTCGGGAACATGCTCGGCGGCGAGGATCGTCTCGGGCGAAATCCGTTCAGCCACAATCGCGAATTTGTCGCCATCGACTAGCACCTCGGGCACCAGACCGCGGCTGTTATACGTGCTCGCCATCGTCGCGCCATAGGCACCAGCGGTACGGAAAATCGCAAGGTCGTTGGCCGCAACCACGTCGATATCGCGCGCCATCGCAAAGGTATCACCGGTCTCGCATACCGGGCCGACGATGTTGGCTGTCATCCGCGCACCCGTCGGCTCGACCGCCTCAAAATCATGCCACGCGTCATAGAGCGCAGGCCGCGCCAGATCGTTCATCGCGGCATCGACGATGGCAAAGGGCAGGTTGCCGCCACCCGGCTTCACGCGGATCACACGGGTCAGCAGGACACCGGCGTTGCCCGCAATCACACGGCCGGGTTCGAACATCAACCGCACGCCCCAATCCTTGGTAACGCGCGCAACCATCGCACCATAATCGGCGGGCTCGGGCGGATTGTCGCCGGCATGATAGCGCACCCCAAGGCCACCGCCCAGATCGACATGGGTGATCTTGTGCCCCGCGCCGCGCAGCTCGTGCACCAGCAAACCAACCTTGTTGAAAGCAGTCTCGAGCGGTTCAAGACTAGTCAGCTGGCTACCGATATGCAGCGCGACACCACGCATTTCGAGGCCCGGCAACCCTGCCAAACGGCCATAGATGGCCATTGCTTTGTGCAGACCGACGCCGAATTTATTGTCGGCCTTGCCCGTCGATATCTTGCCATGGGTGCCGGCATCGACATCGGGGTTAATCCGCAGCACGGCACGCGCGCGCTTGTCGGACATTTCGGAAATCGTCGAAAGCTCGCGGCCTTCCTCTTCGGATTCGATGTTGAACTGGCCGATTCCGGCTTTCAGGCCTTGAATCATTTCATTAGCGGTCTTGCCGACGCCGGAAAAGACGATATCCTCGGGTAGCATCCCCGCTGCCAACGCCCTGTCGAGCTCGCCGCCCGACACAACGTCGGCGCCGTAACCCTGCCGCGCCAAAATCTTCAGCACCGCCAGATTGGGGTTAGCCTTCACCGCAAAGGCAATATGCGGGTTATCGAGACCGGAAAGTGCATCGCGGAACACCTGCGCATGGCGCTCAAATGTTGCCCGCGAATAGACATAAACCGGCGTGCCGACGGCGGCGGCGATGTCCGGCAAAGCAACTTGCTCGGCGTGGAGCACGCCATTGATGAGTTCAAAATGATTCATGAAAAAATATACTATCCGTCGGTTGGTTTAGTTTCTACGCCATCGACAGATTCGGGCAGAGGGCCCGGCTCTTTACCGGGTGGCAGGTCGAACGGGTCGTCTTCGCGCCTTTCAGACCGGCGAAGTAGCTCATCGCTGCGTCCGGGGCGAGCCTGGACCGATGGAGTAGAAAGCGCCTCGGCAGATTGCGTTTCTTTCTGGCCATAAGCTTTGGGCGGCAGCGACTGGCCGGTGCGCGGTTCGAGATCGCCAACCTTGCCGCAGGCAACGACGGCAAACGCCATGGCGACAGCCGCAGCAATACGGGCTTCTTTGCGAATCATAACCCCAGCTCCTTTTTGGCGGCAGCAATCGCTTGCCTTACCCGAACCGGCGCGGTGCCGCCAGCGCTGGTCCGGCTGGCGACCGATCCGGCGACCGAGAGATCGGGCAAAACGCTTTCCCCCAAGCGCGGGTCGACGGCGGCGAGGTCGTCGGCGGTTATTGCCTCCAACCCGATGCGACGCGTTTCGCATGCCTTGACCACGCTGCCGGTGACATGATGGGCTTCGCGGAACGGCAAACCGTGCTCGCGCACCAGCCAGTCGGCTAGGTCGGTCGCGGTGGTGAAACCCGAGTCCTCGACTTCGCGCATCCGCTGCGTCGCAAAA
>JANOHL010000018.1:0-1563 GCA_031406495.1 Sphingomonadales bacterium
CGGCTGGCCATCGCCGAAACCGATACCGGCGACGGCCGCGACGAGTTTCCGATCACCGCCAGTTTCGGCCTTACCAGCAGCGACGTCTCCGGCTTCAAGCTGCAGCAGATGATGGCGAACGCCGACTCCGCTCTGTATCAAGCCAAACGCCGCGGCCGCAACCGCGTCGAAATCTACAAAGGTGGCCCGGTGCACCCCGGACCGGATGCGAAGCACTTCAGCACAACGCATTGATGATGGCCTATCTGCTTGCATTGATCTGTCATCGATGACATAAAGCGCGCGTGGTCTTTCGGGCGAAGGGACGCATTGTTTTTTGTGTTGGCGTGCAGGTCGGTGGCTCTCGGGGGAGAGGCCACAGCGACACAGGTAGCTCTTGTGCGCGTGTTTTTCGTTGACGCTTGATCCCCTTGGCCTTTGGAGTCTCTCGCCCATGCTGCCCACACTCGACCGCACTCACGGTGCGCGTTGCTTCTGCACTTTTTTTCTCGCGCCATTCTCACTTCTGAGTGCGCGCGCAGCGGCGCGAAACCGCCTCTCACACCTCTTCGTATTGCTGATCGCACCCACACTCTGTGCGCAGACTACGCCCGTTGAGGAATACAACGACCCGTATAACTCCGCGGTGCTCGGCGGCAGCAGTGCGTCCTATGTTCAGGAAGACGAAAAGCGTATCGAGTCGGCCCAGGTAGTGGGAACACTGGGCGAGTCACTGTTCGGTGAAGAGGTCAATTTCCACACGGCCGTGACGCGCCGTGCGATCGAGCGCGGTCTGACGCGGACCGACTCCGGGCAATTGATCGCGGTGGAAGAATTGCTCCAGGACTGCGCCTTGAACGCATGAGGGTATTCTGGATGTCGCATGCGCGCTGCTGTGATCTAGGAAAATTCCTAGGCCGTACCGTGTGATTTTCCTATTGCAGCCAGCGGGGCAGGTTGGAGATCATCCTGACTGACGGCGGTTGTGCGTAAGTCTCCTTGGGGATAGCGCAAGCAGATTTAGATTTGTCGTAGCTTCGCCATAACAATCATCAACATTTCTCGTGTTCTACGGACGGCACCCTGCTGTCATCCATGCCCGTTATGCTGGAACCGATTAGCCAATCTTTGAAACCTCCTTCGCAATAACTCTTCAGTGAGCCATTTCATGCCGATATTCTCCGTCCCGCGGTTGTTGGTGCTCGGCTTGATGGCATTGGTGGTCCTGGCGCCTGTGGTGCGCGCCCAATCTTCCGCGCCGCTTGATTTGACGCTGAGCGTCGCGGCGACCGAAGTGCAACTCGCCGGCGCGCTTTCGCTAGCGCTGGTATTGCGCAACGGCGATGCGGAGCAGATGCTCGTACTGCGCGGCCGGCCAGCTTTCGAGGAGGGCGGTGGCCTGCAGCTGACTGTGATCAGTGCCGGCGGTGCCCGCCGCGTGGTGGCGATGCAGTCTGTCGACGCCCGCTTGTCCGATCCCGCCGCTGCCGAGCGGATACAAGTTCTGCCTCCCGGTCACGGCATTTCGGTGCATCGGCGTATGCAGGCCACGGCGCTGTTCCCCGCAGCCGGCCGCTATCGGCT
>JANOHL010000024.1:0-4278 GCA_031406495.1 Sphingomonadales bacterium
GAGAAGGCAATCATGACCACCAGTACCCTCGATGTCGGAAATCTGTTTTCCGTGCTCGGTGCGCACGGCATTGAAAAGCAGTTGAAGCGGATTGCCGGTGTCGGACGAGTCACGGTCAATGCCGTGTCCGGCGCGACCACCATTGCCTATGATCCCAAGCAGACCAGCCTCGCCAAGATCAAAGCTGCGATCAAGGAATGCGGCTTCCATTGCTCAGGGGAAGCGTTCCCGAAGCATGTTTGTGTCGACCATCGGGCAGATAGCAAGGCTGCCCCGAAGGCCAATGACTCGGTTCCAAAACCGTCCGGTGACAACGCCCATGCAGGGCATGCCGGTATGGACATGTCGGCTGGGAAAGCCGGTGCGGCGAAGCCCGAGCATAAAGACCATGGCGGTCAAAAGAACGACGCGATGGCTCAGGAAATGGGTCATGGCGCTGGCCATGACATGCAGAGCATGGTTCGCGACATGCGCAACCGGTTCTGGATCGCGCTCGCCTTCAGCCTGCCAATCTTCGCTCTTTCGCCGATGGGAATGGACTTCATCAAAATCACGCCGCCATTCGGTCTCCGGCTCGACCTGGTCTTGTTCGTGTTGGCGAGCGGTGCCATTCTTTATCCGGTCTGGCCGTTTGTTGTGGCGGCCTACCGCGCCATCCGCAGCGGTGTCGCGAATATGGCGGTGCTGGTCGTTCTGAGCGTCGGCACCGGATATATTTTTAGTGTCGGATCGACCTTTATCTGGGGCGGTCAGCAATTTTACGAAGCCTCGTCGATCCTGCTAGTCTTCATCCTGCTTGGACATTGGCTGGAAATGCGCGCGCGGGCGGGTGCGTCTGAGGCCATTCGCGCACTGATGGACCTCGCCCCGCCTAAGGCAATGATCCTACGCGAAGGCAAAGAGATTGAGGTCGCGACAGCAGACATAGTCACCGGCGATATTGTGGTGATCCGTCCGGGCAACAAAATCCCGGTCGATGGCGTCTTGATCGAGGGGGACTCGACTGTCGATGAGTCGATGCTCACTGGCGAATCTATGCCAGTCGACAAGAAGGTCGGCGACAATGTCATCGGCGCGACTATCAACAAAAGCGGCACTTTCCAGTATAGAGCAACCAAGGTTGGGGCCGACACCGCGCTCGCCCAGATCGTCAAACTGGTTCAGGAAGCGCAGAATTCAAAAGCGCCAGCGCAGCTGCTCGCAGACCGTGCATCGCAATGGCTGGTTTTGGCAGCTGTTGTGGTTGGGGCGCTTACGTTCGTTACATGGTATTGGTGGATCGGTGAGCCTTTGCTGTTCGCGCTCAGCCTGATGATTACCGTCTTCGTGATCGCCTGTCCCGACGCGCTGGGCCTTGCAACGCCGATGGCGATCATGGTTGGCACCGGGCTTGGTGCCCTGAACGGCATCTTGTTCAAGAATGCGTCAGCACTTGAAGACGCAACCAAACTCGATGTGATAATTTTCGACAAGACGGGCACACTCACGATGGGTCAGCCCGAGGTTGTCGATTTGGTTGTTGCCAAAGGCGCGACCGAGAACCAGCTATTGGCGGCCGCAGCGGCAGTTGAGGCCGGATCGGATCATCCGCTGGCGCAGGCAATTTTGCGCCGAGCCGACAAAATAGAGGCTCCCAAGGCAACCGCATTCAAGAACATTGAAGGCAAGGGCGCTCAGGCCAAGGTCGACGGTAAGGTTGCGCTGCTCGGTAACAAGCGGCTGATGACCGATAACAAGATCGACCTAAGCGAGCTGGGCGCTAAATCCGAAGAAATGCAGGGCGCTGGCCGGACGGTGGTCCACTTGGCGCTTGGCGGCAAGCTGCTGGGGTTGATCGCCATCGCCGACGCGGTGCGGCCCTCCGCTGTGCAGGCCGTCAAGGCTTTACGCGAGCGCGGTGTCGATGTGGTCATGTTGACAGGCGACAACCAAGGCACTGCGGAACGGATCGCCAAAAGCCTAGGGATCGAAACGGTGCTCGCAGACGTACTTCCCGGCGAGAAAGCCAGCAAGGTCAAGGAACTTCAGAAACAAGGCAAAATGGTCGGGATGGTCGGAGACGGAGTCAACGATGCGCCCGCTCTGACCCAAGCCGATGTCGGTTTTGCGATTGGCGCTGGCACCGATGTCGCGATGGAAAGTGCCGACGTTGTGCTGATGAAAAGCGATCCGTTCGATGTGGTCGGTGCAATTGAACTTTCGCGCGCGACATTGCGAAAGATGCACCAGAATCTTTGGTGGGCGGTTGGCTATAATGTCATCGCCTTCCCGCTGGCCGCCGGCGTGCTCTACCCCTTCCTGCTGGGTCCGAGCATCGCCGCCATTGCGATGTCGGGCAGTTCGGCACTGGTTGCGGTTAACGCACTAATGCTCAAGCGCACCAAGTTGACCGGGATCAGCCGCCAACGCGCAGTTGCAGCAACGTGACAAAGCGCGTCGGTTCAAAGGTGCCAGCTGGCATGATGGCCGTGCTGATGGCCTCTGTATTCACGGTATCGATGGGTTTCGGCGTCATTCTACCGCTGTTGCCCTATTTGATCGAACGGCTGCTCGGCGCAGACAGTAATGCTGCGCAAGTCGCGCAGTCGACCGGCATGCTGACCGGTCTTTACATGTTCTCGTTATTCGTGTTCGCCCCGCTTTGGGGGAAGCTGTCCGACCGATATGGTCGGCGGACCATTCTAGTCATTGGGTTGACGGGCTTTGGCGCGACAATGGCCACCTTCGCGTTTATCGAGACGTTGGCGGCTGTATATGCAGAGCGCTTCATCAGCGGTATGTTTGCGGCAGCGGTGACGCCGGTGGCATTGGCAGCAATCGGGGATGTTGCCGCAACAGAAGAACTGCGGGCGCGGCGACTTACGCTTGTAAGTCTCGCGGGTGTGACGGGGTTTCTGCTCGGACCGATGCTAGGAACATTTATTGCACAGGCCGCAGATGGTCTCTTGCCAGCAACAAGCTCAACAGGATCGCTGGGTTTTCCTTTGGCTGCAACGGCAGTGCTGGCATTGATACTGGCAGCGTCGGCCTTGAGGCTATTGCCACGAGCAAAGGAAGCCAGTTTAGACGTTAAGCAAGCGCCGGTCCCGACGCGGATGATCCGCACGCTCATGCCACGGATGCTAATTCTGGCGTTTATAGTCTCGGCAGCCATCGGTGTATTTGAAGTCGGCTTAGCGCTGCGCGGCAAGCAAGAGCTTGGTTTCACGCAATATCAAGTAGCGGCAATGTTCACCGAATGCAGTCTCGTCATGATCGTTGTGCAGGCCATCGTTTTCTCACCGTGGATCAAAGCCGAAACGACGCGGTGGTTCATCGCTCCGGCCTTATCGATCTTGGCGATTGGATTGTTCCTTGTGCCGCGCGCCGATGACTTCGCAATGATGCTCCTGGTCGTCGGCGCCGTTGCCGCGAGTGCAGGGATAATTTCGCCGATCCTGACCTATTGGATTTCGAGCAAAGCCCGTCACGCACAGGGCTCACAGCTTGGGAAACAAACCGCAGCGGCAAGTCTCGGGGCTGCCATGGGGTCCGCTGCCGGTGGCCTTTTGTTCGATGTCAAATGGCTCCCCGATGCTTCGTTTGTCCTGATCACAGGACTGACAGTTATGGGTTTGCTGATAAGCCTTGCCCTGCCCCAGATACTTATGAAAGGTCGCTACGACGAGACCGGCGTCAGGCCTCCCGTGCGCCTAGGGTCCGCGACCTCTCTCCGGGATGCCATGTAATGTGTTTTCTGCTGAAGTAAGCTACGCCGCAGCTGCCTTGCTGCTACCACTCGGAACGCTCAGTATCTATAAAGCTTATCGAACCGACGGGAGGTATCTGGCGATTTGCACACTGCCTTTTCTGTTCGGTCTGCAGCAATTGGTTGAAGGTCTGGTCTGGACGGGAGGCGAGGCTGGCGACATGGCAGCGGTCGGGCGTTATTCGCTCGCTTATATGTTCTTTTCGTGGCTGGCGTGGCCGGTCTGGGTGCCAGTTTCGGCGTTTTTCCTCGAACCCGAGCGTAGGAAACCCCTTTATCTCGGCTTTGCGGTAATGGGCGCGATACTTGGATCAGGGCTGTATGTGCCTTATCTCGTGCATCAAGGCTGGCTGACGGTGACCTTCCTGCCTCATGCCATCTCATATGGCGGCATCGAAACCTTCGACTTTCTCATGTCCCGCTATTTCACCTACATCGTTTATGTCAGCGCAGTAATCTTGCCATTGCTCATAGCTTCCAAGCGTGAGGTCAAGATATTCGGGATATTGGTGGCGTTGGTTCTAGCCACG
>JANOHL010000044.1:0-8084 GCA_031406495.1 Sphingomonadales bacterium
AACCGCCGCTTGGGCGGGCATCGCGACTGCAAGTGCAGCAATTGCCAATAATTTTTTCATGATGTTAAGCCCCTGATCATAAACGTTATGACGATGTTAACACTCAGTTAAGTGTTAACGGAGACCGCGACTCGCCTCGACAATCGTAATTTGTCGCACAGATTCGGCTGGTAAACAAAACATTAATTGTAAGTTGTTGATTGTTCCTGTCTCATTATGGAACATCCCGGACGCTTGTCGCTTGGGCCGCTATCAGGCGGGTTGTTGGCTAGGGTCAGGACCTAAGCTATTGCCTACCTTATTGCGCCCTGCCACATCGTCAGTATGCGCGAGAAAGAACTCAGACTTGCCCTTATATGCTACGGCGGAGTTAGCCTTGCGATCTACATGCACGGCATAACGCGTGAAATCTGGCACCTTTTGCGCGCCAGCCGATCGTTTCACGACGGCATTTTGCCTTCTGGTGGTAGTGAAGCCATCTATCATGATTTGCTGGCCGATATCGCCCGCAGCAGCGGCACCAAGCTGCGCGCGCTCGCCGATATAGTCGCCGGTTCGAGCGCGGGCGGGATTAACGGCATTTTTCTGTCGCAAGCCATTGTCACCGGCCAATCGCTCGAACCTTTGACCGAGATGTGGCTCGAACACGGCGATGTCGATACTTTGCTCGACCCCGATGCACGACCACTGTCGCGCTTCTCGAAATTTTGGGCGATTCCTATTGCATGGGCCATATTGCGGCGCAAAGGCGGTGCTATCGAGCGGACGGTATCTGCAGAAGTGCGCGACGAGGTTGCCGGTAAACTGTCGCGCTTCGTCCGCGCCCGATGGTTTGCACCGCCGTTCGGCGGGCGGGTATTGTCGACGCTTCTGCTGGACGCGTTCGATGTGATGGCCAATACAAGCGGCCCAAAACTGCTGCCGGGCGGCCAACCGCTCGACCTGTTCGTTACTGTCACCGATTTCAACGGACATGACCAGGTGCTGCGTCTCAACAGCCCTTCGCAAGTCACCGAATCCGAACACCGCATCACGATCGACTTTTCTACACGCGGGCGGAGCGATTTGGCCGACTTGCCCGAGCTGGTTTTTGCCGGGCGCGCAACCGCCAGTTTCCCGGGCGCTTTCCCGCCTTTTTCTGCGCGCGAGCTCGATAGAAACTTATCGGCCCGCAAAACGGAATGGCAGGGCCGCGAAGCCTTTTTGCGGCGAATATTGCCACAACAATTTGCCGCAGGCGTCGCCGACGACACGATGCTGATCGACGGATCGGTGCTCGCGAACGCGCCGTTCAATCAGGCGATAGGCGCGCTACGCAACCGCCCTGCGCGGCGCGAAGTTGACCGGCGATTTGTCTATATCGACCCCAAGCCGGGCCGCCCCAGTTTCCGCTTCGGCAGGCGCAATGCCGACGGTTCGAGCGCGATGCCGCATAAACCGCCCGGATTTTTCGCAACGCTCCTGGGCGCAACCTCCAACATCCCGCGCGAGCAGCCGATCCGCGACGCGCTTGAAAAAATCACCGGTCGGTCGGATCGTATCAAGCGAATGCGCCATGTCATCGACTCCTTGCGGGTCGAGGTCGAACGCACGGTTGAGGCGATGCTGGGCAAGACATGGTTTTTGACCAAGCCTACGCCCGAGCGGATGCAAAAATGGCGAAGCGCAGCGCAGGAGAAAGCGATTGTCGCCGCCGGATTCAGCTATCAGGCTTATGGTCATCTGAAACTGGCAGGTGCCGTCGATGATATTGTCGCCACCTCGCGCCGTGCCTGGCCTGAGGGATCGCCCGAACATTTCCATTTGCTGCGCGCGGCGATCTGGAGCGACCTACGCTCACGCGGTCTCGATACGATGGCCAGAGCCAAAGGTACCGGCGCGACGGCCCAAACGGTCGAGTTTTTCCGCGAGCACGACTTGCGCTTCCGCATCCGACGGTTACGGTTCATGGCACGACATCTGGCCGAAGAAGTCGAAAATGTGATCGACATGCCTGACGAGAGCATCGGCAAAATGCGCGACGCGACCTATCTCTGTCTGGCCAAGTTCCTCGATCTCGAAACCGCTGAATATCTGGGTCTGGATTTCACGCTGGCGGTGCAATATGGAGTCGCGGAGCCAGCGGCCTTGATCAATCATCTCGCGCACCAGCGCAACCTGGTTGCCGCCGACCGCGAGACCGACGCGATATTGTGCGAAGCCTTGCTGGCGCTTCCTGACGAGGCGCGACGGACGATGTTGCTCGGCTATCTGGGCTATGCGTTGTACGATATCGCAACGCTTCCGCTCCTGCAGGATGAGGGCTTCGATGAATTCGACCCGGTAAAGGTCGATCGCATTTCCCCGGAGGATGCACCTACCATTCGAGTAGGCGGTGCCGCTGCAACGCTGAAGGGCATCGAGTTCAACAACTTTGGTGCGTTCTTCAGCCGCGCCTACCGCGAGAATGATTATCTCTGGGGACGTCTGCACGGTGTTGACCGGCTAATCGATATCCTGATCTCGACCATGCCAACCGGCACAGGAATGTCGAGCGAACAGGCGCTGGTTTACAAACGCCTCGCCTTCCACGCCATTCTTGACCAGGAAGCCCCGCGTCTGAAACGCGTCCAGCCGCTTATCGATAGCTTGCGGACAGAGATCGAGGCTATTGGGCAGTAGCGCCGTTCATTTCTTCACCATCGCGAAAACGGTTTCAACAAATCGATCTGCGGTAATGAAGCCATCAGCTTTGACGCCATATCCGTCAGCGGGGCGCATCGCCTTAATCTCGTCGAGCGTTTTTCCGGCGGCAATTCCCGCTTCCACCTTGGCGATAATTTCCGCAACCATATTGCGGTATTTCTGCAAATCGGCCTTGGTCGCGACTTCGCCGTGTCCGGGAATAATTTTGGTGTTGGCATCGGCAATCGCCAGCGTCTTGTCGACAGCGGTGACTATGCCCCGCACATTTCCACCGCTGCCGCCATCGACAAACGGGAAGCTCATTCCGAAAAAGAACAAATCGCCGATGTGGATGACGTTGGATTTGGTCCAATGGATGATGCTATCACCGTCGGTGTGCGCGGCGGGCATGTGGATGACACGAACTTCCTCGCCATTCAGATGCAACTTCAGTCCCTCGGCATAGGTCACAACCGGCAACGCCGCCTTAGGACTGGCTTTGACATCGCCGAACACGGTCTTCTGATCACTTGCCATACGAACGCGGACGTTGTCGTGCGCCATGATAAGCACGCCAGCGTTGCCGAGATTTTCGTTCCCGCCGCTATGGTCGCCGTGCCAGTGGGTGTTGATCAGATACTTAACAGGCTTTGCGCCAAGGCCAGATACTGCGGCCTGTATCTTTGCGGTCAAAGGTGCGAATTGGTCGTCGATCAATATTGTACCGTCTTCACCATAAGACACCCCGATATTGCCGCCAGCGCCGAACAGCACGGCGACGCCCGGCGCCAGTTGCTGCGGCTTGATATCAACCTTTGACAGATCCTGCTGCGCCTGCGCTGGAACAGCGAACGCGAAAGCCAATAAGGGAAGTGCAAATTTCATCGACTGTCCTCCGTTGATGAGCCATTTATCCACGCAAAAGCATTTCGGGGCAACCAGCTAATCAGTCGGTCAGTTCGTCCCATATTTCTTTGACGCGGTTGAAAAAGCCCCGCGACTGCGGGCATTCATCGCCGGTTTCGGTTTCGCGAAACTCGCGTAGCAGTTCTTTTTGCTTCGCCGACAGACGCGACGGGGTTTCGACTTCGATCTGGATGACCATATCGCCGCGTCCGCGCCCTTGCAGCACCGGCATACCCGCGCCGCGTTGGCGCAGTTGTTTGCCCGATTGAATACCCTCCGGGATAGCAATCATATGCTCGGCGCCGTCGAGGCCGGGGATGCGAATTTCGCCGCCTAATGCTGCGGTCGTAAAGCTGATCGGCGCGCGGCAGAACAATGTCGTGCCGTCGCGTTCGAACATCTTGTGGCGGCCGACATGGATGAAGATGTAGAGGTCGCCTGCGGCTGCTCCATTGGGGCCAGCCTCGCCTTTGCCTGCCACCCGTATGCGCGTGCCTTCATCGACACCGGGCGGGATGTTGACAGAGATTGTCTTGCGTTCTTCGACGCGGCCCTCGCCTTGACAGGACTTGCACGGATTTTCGATGACTTCACCGCGTCCGTGGCAAGTCGGGCAGGTCCGCTCGACAACGAAAAAGCCTTGCTGTGCCCGGACCTTGCCGTGCCCGCCGCACAGATTGCAGCGGCGTTTGCCAGAGCCGGCTGTCGCGCCGCTGCCTTCGCAGGGCGCGCAAGTCGAGGCGACGTCGATGGTGATGTCGGCTGATTTGCCGTGGAAAGCCTCGTCAAGCGAGATTTCGAGATCGAATCGCAGATCCGCCCCGCGCGCGGGGCCACGCTGCCGCCCGCCACCAAACGCATCGCCGAAAAAGCTCTCGAATATGTCGGAGAAATCGCCAAAGCCCGCACCGCCCTGACCGCCGCCGCCCATACCGCCGTTTTCGAACGCGGCCTTACCATAGCGGTCATACGCCGCGCGCTTTTGCGGGTCTTTCAGAACGTCATAGGCTTCGCTGATCGCCTTGAACCTGGCTTCGGATTTGGCGCAGCCAGGATTGCGGTCGGGATGGCATTCCATCGCGATCCGCCGGTACGAGGTTTTCAGCGCTTTTTCATCCGCTGTCCGCTCTACTTCCAATAATTCGTAATAATCGATGTCGAGACTCATGGCCGACTAATCCTTCGTATCCCGACCGTCGCCGCGTTTCGAAGGGCGGCGGTCGGGAACCTTCATCATCAGTCTTTCTTGTCGTCTTCGACTTCAGAGAACTCGGCATCGACAACATTTTCATCGGCTGGAGTCTCTTCAGCAGCACTTTCCGAAGTACCAGAAGCCTGCTCTTGCTGGTAAATCGCTTCACCCAGCTTCATCGCAATTTGGGCCAAGGCGGTTGCCTTTTCCTTCATCGCTTCAGGGTCGCCGCCTTCGATGGCGGTTTTTGTTTCGGCCACAGCCGCCTCGATCTCACCCTTCAGACCGGCGTCGATCTTGTCGCCATGTTCTTGGATCTGCTTCTCGGTGGTGTGAACAAGGCTTTCGGCATTGTTCTTGGCTTCTGCTGCTTCACGCCGTTTCTTGTCTTCCTCGGCAAAGGCTTCGGCATCCCGAACCATCTGATCTATATCGGCGTCGGACAAACCGCCCGATGCCTGGATCTTGATCTGCTGTTCCTTGCCCGTACCCTTGTCTTTCGCAGTAACACTGACCAGACCGTTGGCGTCGATATCGAAGGTAACCTCGATTTGCGGGACGCCGCGCGGTGCGGGCGGAATGCCGACGAGATCGAAGTTGCCAAGCAACTTGTTATCCATCGCCATTTCGCGCTCGCCCTGGAACACACGGATGGTCACGGCATTCTGATTGTCGTCAGCGGTCGAATAGACCTGGCTCTTCTTGGTCGGAATCGTCGTGTTACGGTCAATCATCCGCGTGAACACGCCGCCCAAAGTTTCGATGCCGAGCGACAATGGAGTCACGTCGAGCAACAAGACGTCCTTGACGTCGCCCTGCAACACGCCCGCCTGAATTGCGGCACCCATTGCGACAACTTCGTCAGGGTTCACGCCAGTATGCGGTTCCTTGCCGAAGAAGCTCTTCACGACTTCACGTACCTTGGGCATGCGGGTCATGCCGCCGACCATCACGACTTCGTCGATCGCGTCGGCCTTCAGCCCAGCGTCGGCCAGCGCCTTTTTGCAAGGCTCCAATGTGCGTTTGATCAGATCGTCGACCAGCTTTTCAAGGTCGGAACGCGTGATGTTCTTCACCAAATGCTTCGGACCGTTTTGATCAGCAGTGATAAACGGCAGGTTGACCTCTGTGGTCTGCGCCGAAGACAGTTCGATCTTCGCCTTTTCTGCGGCTTCCTTCAGCCGTTGCAGCGCGAGCTTGTCCTTGGTCAGGTCAATGCCCTCTGCCTTGTTGAAATCGGCTGACAGAAACTCGACGAGCTTGGCATCGAAATCTTCGCCGCCAAGGAAGGTGTCGCCGTTGGTCGATTTTACCTCGAACACGCCGTCACCGACTTCGAGGATTGAGATATCGAACGTACCGCCGCCAAGGTCATAGACCGCGATGGTTTTGTTCTCATCCTTGTCCATGCCGTAAGCAAGTGCTGCGGCTGTTGGTTCATTGATGATGCGCAGCACTTCGAGACCGGCGATCAGGCCCGCATCTTTGGTTGCCTGACGTTGCGCGTCATTGAAATAGGCGGGAACGGTAATGACAGCTTGCGTCACGGTTTCGCCCAAATAAGCTTCCGCGGTTTCCTTCATCTTCTGCAGAATGAATGCAGAGATTTGCGACGGCGAATAATCTTCATTCCCCGCCTTAACCCACGCGTCGCCGGTCTTGCCTTTGACGATGGAGTAAGGGACCAGCCCCATATCCTTCTTGGTCATCGGGTCATCGAAGCGGCGGCCGATAAGGCGCTTCACCGCGAAAATTGTGCTTTCCGGATTGGTCACGGCCTGCCGCTTGGCGGGCTGACCGATCAGCCGCTCGCCGTCCTTGGCGAACGCAACAATCGAAGGCGTCGTGCGCGCGCCTTCAGCATTTTCAATAACCTTGGGCTTGCCGCCGTCCATTACCGCAACGCAGCTGTTGGTTGTACCCAAGTCGATACCAATAACTTTAGCCATATATTCTTACCCCGAAATCTGTCTTGAACTTTGCACCCTGACCTTGACCGGCCCCATCAGGCACCGGCTAGCCCAAGGAAAAGAGCTTGCAGAGGCGATATAGGTGCCAAATCTCTTGGCACAAGACTTTGGGCACCCTAGATAGGCAAATACTAGGGTCCAGACCCGTTTTTGGACAGAAAGAGAGTGAATTGACGATGAGTTTCCGGCTGGCCGGTATCGCCTTGGCCACGATATCTTTCGCATTATTCGCATCATGCGGGCCGACGCCCCAATTGCGCGTCCATGACGCGGTGCTGAAACTGTCACCGGTCGATAGCAACCCGTCGGCGCTATATTTTACCATTCGTGGTGGACCCAAGGACAATGCGCTAATAAACGTCAACACCCCGTCCGCTCTCCGCACCGAAATGCACGAAAGCACAATCGATTCGAAAACCGGTGCGATGACGATGAAGCCGCTGCGCCGGGTTGAAGTCCCGACCGATGGCAAGGTCGAATTCAAACAGGGCGGCAAGCATGTGATGGTCTGGGGTGTCAATCTGGTTGCGCGGCGGCTGGGCGAAATAGAAACCGAGTTCGTATTTGCCAACACCGAACGGATTCTGGTCAAGGTATCTGTGCAGGAACTCGACGGCAGCGTGCCCGACGAAAAGAAAGCTATCGACTGACAGTGGGGCGAACCTGAAATGTTTGGACCGCATGTTTCCGGAAGGCCGCTAAGCGTAAGGGAGCGCGGACTGGCGCAGTCGATGTTCGGCGAAGCGCTGGCCTTGGACAACGTGCGTATTCACAACCGAAAATGGTTCTGGTTTCACCCGAAACGGGTGACAATGGCACCCGACGGACATTTGTGGTTTCACCCCAAGAACAACCTGTTCTGCGAAGATTTCTGCGATCGCGATTTGGGCCTGCAGGGTCTGTTCATCCATGAGCTTGTGCATGTTTGGCAGCATCAGCAGGGCATATTCCTGCCGCTCAGACGCCACCCGTTCTGCCGCTATGATTATAGCCTGAAACCGGGCTGGAAACTGGCACAATATGGCATCGAACAGCAGGCGGAAATCGTCCGCCATATTTTCCTGTTGCGCAGTGGCGTCAAAGTGCCGGGTGCGCCGCCACTGTCGCAATATGACGGGATATTGCCGTTTGCGGTTTAAGCCGTCGCGAAACTGCTGCGACGCGGACGTGCTCTCAATCGGCTACCGATAAATCCGAAGCCTAGGATCATCATGATCCAAGTCGAGGATTCAGGTACACCGCTAACCGCAGAAATCTCCAAGACAACAGCGTCAAATCCCGAATTAAGAGTTCGATCATAAAAGGAAAATAATGCATATGGCATGGTCAACTCGTCATCATCATTAGGATCA
>JANOHL010000123.1:0-15049 GCA_031406495.1 Sphingomonadales bacterium
CGAGACACCGTGAGGGTGTGCGCGACTTATGGGTGCCTCGTCTACGCTCGACACGAACGGGAATTATAGTGTTGTGGATGAGAAAGAGGCCTTGGCGGCAATCGATAACGAAACCACCCCAACCCTCCCCCCACTCACAACCACCACCCCCCCCGACCCCCACGCCGCCATCCTCTACACCACCGGCTCCACAGGCCGCCCCAAGGGCGTCATGCTATCCCACGCCAATCTGGCGTTGGGCGCAGTCAGCGTCGCGCAATATCTGAACCTAACCCCCGACGACATAACCCTCGCGGTCCTCCCCTTGAGCTTCGACTACGGCCAAAACCAGCTGCTCTCGACTTGGCGCGCAGGGGGCTGCGTCGTGCCGCTCGATTATCTGACCCCGCGCGATGTCATCAAGGCGTGCGCAAAGCACAAGGTCACCACCCTCGCCGCCGTCCCGCCTCTATGGGTGCAACTGGTCGAGCAGGAATGGCCCGCCGAAGCGTCCGCAAACATGCGGCGTTTGACAAATTCAGGGGGAGCGCTGACCCCCAGCCTCGTAAAAATGCTGCGCAGCATTTTTGGGGCCAAAACCGACATTGTCGCGATGTACGGCCTCACCGAAGCCTTCCGCTCGACTTTTCTCGACCCTGCGCTGATCGACGGCAACCCGACCAGCATGGGGCAGGGCATTCCCTTCGCCGAAATCATGGTGGTGGCACCAGACGGTAGCGAAGCAGCGCCCGGCCAACCCGGCGAGTTGGTCCATGCCGGGCCACTCGTCACGCAGGGCTATTGGCAGGACGCCCAGCGCACCGCAGAACGCTTCAAACCCGCGCCTGCATTTTCGCGTTACGGCGGCATGGCGGTCTGGTCCGGCGACACAGTAAAACGCGACGCCGACGGCTTGCTCTATTTCGTCGGCCGCGACGACGCGATGATCAAAACCAGCGGCAACCGCGTCTCCCCCACCGAAGTCGAGGAAGCCGCAGTTGAAAGCGGCCTGGTAGCAGAAGCCTGCGCGCTGGGCCGCAAGGACGAGCGGTTGGGCGAAGCGATAGTGCTGTTCGTGCGGGGGGGTGGCGATGATGAAGGACTAAAGGCGCATTTGAAGGCGACACTGCCCAATTTCATGCAGCCCGCCGAGGTGGTTTGGCTGGAAGCATTTCCGAAAAGCGCCAATGGGAAGTTGGATCGCAATGTTTTGGTGGAGGGGTTGGGAGTATGACTTGCCTAATTTTCCTGCCTTGGAAAAACATGGTGGATTGCCGATCACTACATCGAAACGTTAAACACTAACTCATTTGCGACCCGTCTTTGCTCTAACAAGTTCAGCATAGCCTCTAAAGGCTCGTTCCAATCCGAACAATGCAGCGGCGAAAATTGCCGCAAAAGCAAGTCCGGTCGCCAATATGATGGCAGCAATTGGCGTAGCTGACATTGCACCTAACCCCGCTGCTAAGGCTGAGCCTACCGCCGCTGCGCCCTTCCATGATAATAGTTCAGTCATGGTCAATTCTCGCTCTTGTTCCACATCTGTTTAACTGAGACAGTTGCCTTGTCAGCCATAATATAGACCGCTGTGTTGCTGTCCAATAGGTTATGCCAGCCGCCACATATGCGAGCGCGAAAAGATAAGTCACCATGAAAGCGGGCCATTTCCAGCCGTTGGGAATTCCGGGAATTCCGGTGACACTGCTGACTGTCCCCCAATTATTCACCCTTGCAATGTAGGATTTGATTTGAGACGGTGGATTTGGCGGCCCGCAAGGACTGGCGCGGCTCTTTGAATTTGTCGATATTGCCCACAGTCCAACGGACCGGCGTAACCCCAATCTGCACCGGTTTAGGTGAGACTTTAGTGTGACTTTCCAATAGGCGTGTTTCGCCTTGCCAACCAACATTTGCCCTGTCAGCGTCCGCTTCAAATTACGTCATGATAACAGCGAGGCATAATGACTAAACAGAACTCCAAACCCACCATCTGGTCACGCGCGCAGGACATGGCGCTGAAAGCACCGCCTGAGCGCAACCGTTATGTCGATTTTCTGCGTGCCTTTTCCATTCTCGCGGTGGTGGTCGGCCATTGGCTGGTGGCGGCGCCCTATATGAAGGACGGCGCGGTAAAGGGCGGGCATTTGCTCGGTATTTTGCCGTGGACGCAGTGGCTGACCTGGGGGTTTCAGGTCATGCCGATTTTCTTTCTGGTCGGTGGTTTCTCGAATGCGCTCTCTTGGGGCGCGACGCTCCGCAATGATGGCACTTATTCGGGGTGGTTTTCGGCACGTGTTCAGCGGCTGATCAATCCGGTATTGCCGCTTTTCATCATCTGGACGCTGTTTGCATTGTTCGGAACCGCAGCGGGTGTCGACCGGGAGATTGTCAGGCTCGCGACCCAGCTGGCATTGATCCCGGTGTGGTTTTTGGCGGTGTATCTGCTCGTTTCGGCGGTTGTTCCGATCACCCACGCAGCGTGGAAGCGGTTTGGCATGGCATCGTTCTGGGGGCTGGTGGCCGGTGCGATCTTCATCGATATCGCGACGCTGGCGTTCGATGTTCCGTATGTGAACTTCGTGAATTTTGCCTTTGTCTGGCTGACCATCCACCAACTGGGTTATGCGTGGAGCGAGGGATATTTTGCTGACAGGACCCGCGCGTTTTTGTGGGGCGCGTGCGGATTTGTAGCGCTTGGCCTGCTGGTCTGGTTCGGGCCTTATCCGGTCGCGATGATCGGGGTACCGGGGGCCGGTTTGAGCAATTCGATGCCGCCGACATTGGCCTTGCTGGCGCTCGGGATCGGGCAGACCGGGCTGGCGCTCGCGCTTGAACCACGCGGGCGGCGGATGCTGGACAATATCCGCGTGTGGACCAGCGTTGTCCTCGTCAACGGCATGATCATGACGATCTATTTGTGGCATTTGACAGCGTTTGTTCTTGTGATGGTGGTCGCTTGGCTGCTCGGTGGAATCGGCCTCAACGTAGAACCGGGTAGTAGTGCCTGGTGGCTGGCGCGCCCGATCTGGTTCGCGCTCTATATTGTCGCGTTGCTACCGCTCATCATGATGTTCGCGCGCTATGAACGAGCCGGTAAGTCGGTCAGCGTCGATGTCCCGCATTGGCGCCTGATTGTCGGCTTGCTGCTGCTTTGCGTCGGCCTTGCCGCAACCGCCGTCATCAGCATCGCCAGCCCGCTTGGCGTTACCGGGGTAAGGCTGTGGGTGGTGGCGCTTCCTTTTGTCGGCGCGGCATTGGTCGGTTTTGGCCCGGCTTACGATTTGGTCCGGCGTGTCCGGTCCTCTTAATTATCGAAAGCTTTACGGTATTTGCCTAGAACAGCGCGCATGAAGGCAACCGGACCTATCCCTGCTGGCTATAGCGCCTTGGGCGGCGAACTCGCGATTGGCGGGCGGACGGTGAGCGCGCTGGTCGAGCAGGCGGGGGATACGCCGCTGTTCGTCTATTCGTCCGACCATTTGCGCGCACGAGTTGCGGATTTGCGGGGGGCGATGCCCAAGCGTCTTGCCATCCATTATGCGATGAAGGGCAACCCTTTTCCGCCGCTGCTGGTTTTGATGAATGGGCTGGTCGACGGTTTCGATGTGGCGTCGGGCGGTGAACTCGAGCTGGCGCTGGTCGCTGGCGTCGACGCCGCCCGCATCAGCTTTGCCGGACCTGGCAAGCGCAACCGAGAACTCGAACGCGCGATTTCGCTGGGCGTCACGCTCAATTGCGAATCCGAGGGCGAAGTCGAAAGATGTGTGAACTTAGGCGGAAAACTAGGGGTTACGCCGCGTTTGGCAGTTCGCGTCAACCCCAGCTTCGATCTCAAAGGCTCGGGCATGAAAATGGGCGGCGGGGCGAAGCAGTTCGGCGTCGATGCCGAACGCGTGCCTGCCTTGGTGAAGCGCATCATTGCGGCTGGCGCGGAGTGGCGGGGGTTTCATATCTACGCGGGCAGCCAAGCGCTATCCGCCGACGCGATCATCGCGATGCAGGCGCAGACGCTGGCTTTGGTCGCCGAATTGACCGAGGCAATCGGCGTATCGCCGCCGCATGTGAACCTCGGCGGCGGCTTCGGCATCCCCTATTTCCCGGGCGATGAGCCGGTCAATATCGAGGCCGTCGGTGCCGCTCTGGGCAAGGCGTTCGACGCGTTGCCGCCGAGTCTTGCCAACACCGAATTCTGCATCGAACTCGGCCGCTATCTCGTCGGCGAAGCAGGCGTCTATCTGACGCGCATCGTCGATCGCAAGATCAGCCATGGTCAGGTGTTCCTCATCACCGACGGCGGCCTGCACCACCAGCTGGCGGCCAGCGGCAATTTCGGCACCGTCATCAGGCGGAACTATCCGGTGGCGATTGCCTCGCGCTTTGACGCTGAACCGGAGGAAGTCGCGTCCATCGTCGGATGCCTCTGTACCCCGCTCGACAAATTATCCGACAGCGCGCACCTGCCGCGTGCCGAGGTTGGGGACTTGGTCGCGATATTCTGTGCCGGTGCCTATGGCGCGAGCGCCAGTCCCGCCAATTTCCTGGGACAGGGACCGGCAATCGAGATGCTGGTTTAGACTTTCCCGTTATCCGCAGGCCCGCCGAGCAGCACAAACCGCCGGTCGCAATAGCCGCAATCGACATAGCCCTTCTCGTCGATCTGCAGCCAGACCTTCGGATGGCCTAATGCCGCCGGAATATCGCCGCTGCCGTCGCAGGCGATGCGGGGTTCACGGACGCGGATGGTTTCGGGTTCGTTGGTCATGCTGACGCCCTAGCAAAGCGCCGCACACGCTGCAACGGGGTCAGAAGTAATTGAGCGTGATCGACCAGGTGCCGGTGTAATGGCCCGCCGTCTGATTGGCGCCAACCTCCAGCGTCGCGCCGACTGGGAAGTAGAATACGCCGCTGAGCGCTCCAATCCGGAACCGGTTGGGTGTCGTAGTCAGTATGGCTGTTGGCGTGCTGCCGATGACGAAAGTCCGCACGCGCATGCGCGGGCCGGGGCCGTAAATGAAGATACTGTTCGACCCGAGCGAGACATCGACGCGCTGGTTGTAGGTGCCCTGTCCGGCAAAGGTCGCCGGGCTGTGTCCGGTGCCAACGATCACGATGCCGTTGGTCGCGGTGCGCGCGCCGGTGGGTGCCATCGTAACGGTGCCTGCGACGTTGCTTGGAATGATGCTGCCGAAATCGAGATTGTCGTCGATAACGAACGACAGCGGGCGGACGATGGTTATCTCGGCATTAGCCTGCTCGGTGTCAGCATAAGCCGGAACGCCTGCAAAAGCCGCGAACAGCGCGACCAACGCCGCACCCAGGCGCTTTAGCCGAAGAAATTTTGCCCCACACATAAGTGTAGGTCTACACAGCAAATCGTAAACATACGCTTTAGGCGGAGGTTATCGGTTATTAACCTTCGCGGGCCGCGAACAATCGACAATACAGGCAATTGCGCGGCCTATGCTGCTCGGCTATCGCGACACCATGCCCGAACAAGCCATTTCCATACAAAATCTCTCCAAAATTTACGCAGGCGGCAAGCAGGCGCTCGACGATGTCAGCTTTGACGTCGTGCAAGGGTCGATTTTCGGGCTGCTGGGCCCCAATGGCGCGGGCAAATCGACGTTGATCAATATCCTTGCCGGGCTGGTGACGAAGAGCAGCGGATCGGCGTCGATCTGGGGCTTCGACATCGACCAGCATCCGCGTAATGCAAAGGCGTCGATCGGCATCGTGCCGCAGGAAATCATGTTCGACCCGTTCTTTACGCCGAAAGAGGCGCTGGAGTTGCAGGCAGGGCTATACGGTGTGCCAAAGGCCAAACGCCGGACGATGGAGTTGCTGCGCGCGGTCCGGCTGGAAGACAAGGCAGACGCCTATGCGCGAACGCTTTCCGGCGGCATGAAACGGCGGCTACTGGTGGCAAAAGCGATGGTCCACGCGCCGCCGGTGATCGTGCTCGACGAACCGACCGCAGGTGTCGATATCGAGCTCCGCCAGCAGCTTTGGGACTATGTGCTTGAGCTGAACAAGGGCGGCGTCACGGTCGTGCTGACGACGCATTATCTCGAAGAGGCCGAGCAATTATGTGACCGTATCGCGATTATCAACCACGGCAAACTAATCGCCAACAAACCGACGCGCGAACTGGTCGGCATGGCGCGCGAGAAAGCCGTGGTGCTGACGCTCGACCGCGACGTCGCCGAAGCGCCTCGCCATGCCGCGTTCGAGAAGGTCGAGCTAATCGGCGAACGGATGGTCGAGATTACCTACAACAAGGACCGCATGAACGCGGGCGAAGTATTGGCGGCGATCCAGGGGCTTGGGCTGGGCATCGTCGATGTGACAACCAAAGAGGCCGATCTGGAGGATGTTTTCCTGCGATTGACGAGCAACCAATAGATGGAAACAGACGTCCTCATCATCGGTTCGGGCGCTGCCGGGCTAACGGCTGCGTTGCAACTGGCGGCCACTAAAAAAGTAACAGTCCTCGCCAAAGGCTCGCTCTCTGACGGCGCGACTGCTTGGGCGCAGGGCGGGATTGCGGCGGTTTTGGAGCCCGGCGATACCTTTGAGAGCCATATCGAGGATACGATGGTGGCGGGTGGGGGCCTCAATAACCGCGCGACAGTCGAGTTCGTCATCGAGAACGCGCCGGAGGCTATCGAGCGGCTGGCGGCGCTGGGCGTGCCGTTCAACCCCGGCGACGCCGAGCAGTGGCACCTGACGCGCGAGGGCGGACATTCGCACCGACGGATTGTCCATGTGAATGATGCAACCGGCTGGGCGGTGCAGCAGGCATTGGAGACGGCGGCCAAGGCCAATCCGAACATCACATTGGTGCCCGATATGGTCGCGATCGACTTGATTATGGGCAGACATCAGGAGCGCTTCTCGACCTCGGGCCGCATCCACGGCGTCTACGCGCTCAACCGCCATACAGGGAAAGTTGAAGCCTATACCGCGCGCGCGACCATATTGGCGACAGGCGGGGCAGGGCGGACCTATCTTTATTCGACCGCCCCGAGAGGCGCGACCGGCGATGGCATCGCGATGGCGTGGCGCGCGGGATGCCGCATTTCCAACATGGAGTTCATGCAGTTCCACCCAACCTGCCTCTACAATCTGGAGGTCAAAAACTTCCTGATAACAGAGGCGGTGCGCGGCGAGGGTGGCATCCTTAAAAACCCCAAGACCGGGCATCGCTATATGCCCGATTATGACGAACGCGCCGAGCTTGCTCCGCGCGACATTGTCGCCCGCGCCAACGATGCAGAAATCAAGCGCGATGGCCTCGATTATGTCCATCTCGACATCAGTCACAAACCGGCGGAATTCGTGAAGGAGCATTTTCCGAACATTTACGAGAAGCTCATCGGTCTCGGCATCGATATCACGAAAGAGCCAATTCCTGTGGTTCCTGCTCAGCATTATACTTGCGGCGGCGTGCTGGTCGATCTCGACGGCCGTACTGATGCACCGGGGCTTTATGCGGCGGGCGAAGTCACACAAAGCGGCTTGCACGGCGCGAACCGTCTGGCGTCCAATTCGCTGCTCGAATGCTTCGTTTTCGGCGATGCGTGCGCGCGCCATATCGAGGCCAATTGGGACAGCTTGCTACCCGCGCCCGCTATTCGGGCATGGGACGAAAGCCGCGTTACCGACAGCGACGAGGAAGTCGTGATCGCGCAGTGCTGGCGCGAAATCCGTAACTTCATGTGGAACTTCGTCGGCATCGTCCGCACCACCAAACGCCTCGAACGCGCCAAACACCGCATCGACCTGTTGCGGCAGGAGGTGGCCGATTATTACAGCCACTTCCGCGTGACGCCCGACCTGGTGGAGTTGCGCAATCTGGTTGAGGTCGCCGATCTCATCATCCGTTCGGCGCTGTCCCGACACGAAAGCCGGGGGCTGCATTATACGCTGGATTATCCCGAACTGGCGGCGAAGGCCGTGGATACGGTTCTGATCCCCTGATGACATCCGCGCTCGCCTGCGACACTTGCCCCGTCCGCGACCGCGCGGCATGTTCGGCGTTGAGCGGGGTCGAACGCGCGCAACTCGCACGGATCGGACGGCAACGCGACGTAAAGCGCGGTGAAACGGTAATGGCGGCAGGTGACGACAATATCGCCTGCGCTACGCTGATAACCGGCGCGCTAAAGATTGCCAGCTATGACAGTGAAGGGACCGAGCGGATATTATCGCTGGTCCACCCCGCTGGCTTCGTTGGAGAGATGTTTGCAGCCGTTGCGCATCATGATGTGATCGCGCTGACCGATAGCAGGCTCTGCCTGTTTTCGCGGAAGGAATATGAGGCGGCGCTGACCGAATTTCCTGCGCTGGCAAACGCGCTGCTGCGCCGGTCTGCAGAAGATTTGTTCGAGACGCGGACCCTGATCGATCTGATGGGAAGGCGGTCGGCAGAAGCGCGAGTTGCGGGGCTGCTGCTGGCTTTTGCCAAGGCTGCCAGTGACTCGCCGTGCCATCCGGCGGGGTATTTTGACCTTCCGCTGACGCGCGGCGAGATGGCAGGGCTACTCGGCCTGACAATTGAGACGGTCAGCCGGCAGCTATCTCGGCTGGAGAAAAACGGTGTCATCAAGCGACAAGGCGCGCGCGGTATAGAAATCCGCGACGCGCCCGCTCTCCAAAGGATTGTCGCTTAGCGAACCGCAGCAGCAATTACCGCAATTGCCAAGCCCCAGCCCAGAATGAGTACTGGCAGCATCAGCACCTGACCGGTCGCATCCTTGGCGCTCATATTGCCGGTGTAGGTGTTGACGCCAAAGCGGCTGAACTCCGCCCAAAGCAGCGGTTTGCTCGCATGGTCAGGCTTCATCCGCACCCATATCGCCGGAACGCCAAAAGCCATGACGATGTAGATGACGAAAATCGCCATCGGAATGATCAATCCGCGATCCTGAAAGGCAACGGCCATCACGCCGAGGAAGGCTAAATAAAGCCCCGCGGTCGCAACATGCAGCACCGGTGGCAGGTCGAAGCTGCGTTCCACTTTGACTTCAAACGGCGTCGCCTTTTTCGTGACAAGTGCGTCGGCAAATGTTTCGGCGGTGTAGTGGATGCTCATCACTTTCTCCTTTAGGTTAGGTTGACTTTAGATGGGCTTGGCGTCCGGCGCTTTGATCTGGATCAAAGTTGAATTTGTTCGCTGAAATATCTTTCCTACATGGACCATGATTGTCATGGTGATTCAGACGTGTTTGGGAGAGTGATTTATGGCCATCGGATTTTTGCAAACCACTATCAACTTGCGCAGATTTCTGAGGCTTTCAGCGATACTGTCACTTGCTGCTTTGCCAGTGTCCGTTCCAGCCGCGACGCCGGAAGAAACCGCGCGCGAGGTGCTCGCAAAGACTCCGATTATCGACGGCCACAACGACACGCCGCACCAGATTGCCGAACTGTTTGCACGGGATTTTTCGAAATTCGATCTGAAAGGTCTGCCGCCTGAGGTTCTGGTCAAAACGCACACCGACATTCCGACCGCACGCGCGGGTTTTCTCGGCGGACAGTTCTGGTCGGTTTATGTGGAAGCCGGATTGCCGAAACACGAGGCGGTCACCCGCACGCTGGAGCAGATTGACGTCGTTCACCAGATGATCGCGCGATATCCGGAGACATTTACCTATGCGACGACTGCCGCCGAGGTCGAAGCTGCGATGAAGAAAGGCAAAATTGCTTCGCTGATCGGGATGGAGGGTGGCCATTCGATTGGCAGTTCTTTGAATATCCTTCGGCAGATGCACGCGGCGGGCGCGCGCTATATGACGATCACCCACAGCCTGACCACAGACTGGGCCGATAGCGCAACCGACGCGCCAAAGCATGACGGCCTGTCGCCTTTTGGTTTCGAGGTTATTGCCGAAATGAACCGGCTCGGGATGATTGTGGACCTCAGCCATGTGTCCGAACCGACGATGCACGATGTGCTGGACAAAACCACCGCACCCGTGCTGTTCACCCATAGCAACGCGCGCGCCGTAACGCCGCATCCGCGTAATGTGCCCGATTCAATCTTGAAGCGGCTGCCCGCCAATAAAGGCGTGGTGATGGTGACCTTCGTGCCCGGCTTCACCTCGCCGGAAAGGCGGGCATGGGAATATCAGCGCTCTGCCGTGGCGGGACGCGCCAAGACCGAATTTACCGGCAACCCAGAGGGCGAAAAGGCGGCGGTCGATGACTGGATCAAGGCCAATCCTCAGCCAAAGGCGACGCTGTCGCAGGTTGCCGACCATATCGACCATGTCCGTGAAGTAGCGGGCATTGACCATGTCGGCATCGGTGGTGATTTTGGCGGTGTTGACGAATTGCCCGTGGGGCTCGAGAATGTATCGACCTATCCGGCACTGTTCGCGGAACTGGTCAGGCGAGGCTATTCGAAGGCCGATCTGGCAAAGATCGCACAGGGCAATGTCCTGCGTGTCATGCGCGGAACGGAAAAGGCGGCGGGGCGCTAACCCCGCCGATTATCGTATCAGTCAGTCGAGCTTGACCGTCGCATATTGCGTTGCCGCACCACGGCGTTTGATGCCGAGCAGCAACGCGCTGCGGCCCGCGGCCTTGGCTTCCTTGATCGCTGCGGATAGCGCTTCGGGGGTGCTCAGCGGCTTGTATGTTGCCGAAACAATCACGTCGCCACGCCGCAGACCCGCTTGCTGACCGGTGCCACGACCGGGAACGTCGATAACAAGCCCACGGATGTCAGTACCCATGCCCAATTGGCGGGCTATTTCGGGGTCGAGCGGAATGACACTGAGGCCCAGCGCATCGCGGATTGCTTTGGCATCCGCCGTGTCGGTATCGCCCTTGAAGTCCTTCTCTTCTTCCGGATTGAAATTGCTCTGCGCCAGTTTCTCTTCGGTCGGACGCGTCCCGACGGTCGCGGTCAACCGCATCGGCTTGCCCTCGCGTAAGATGTCGAGCGGAATCCGGGTGCCGGGCTTCACATTGGCGACGATGTAGGAAAGCGTTGCTTCGGGCGAGACATCGCGGCCATTGACCTTCAGCACGATGTCGCCTTCTTTCAGGCCAGCCTTTTCAGCGCCTTCGCCAGCGACCACGCGGTTGACGAACTCACCGCGGTTTTTCTCCAGGCCAAGCGCATCGGCAAGATCCGCACCGACCGGCGCGATGCTAATTCCAAGATAGCCGCGTTCCGGCCGAACGCCCTTTTTCAGCGATTCGACGACCGGAACGGCTTCATCCGCCGGAATGGCAAAGCCAACGCCGATATTGGCACCGACCGGCGAAATCAGCCGGTTATTGATGCCGATTACTTCGCCCTTCAGGTTGAACAACGGGCCACCCGAGTTACCGGGGTTAATTGCGGTGTCAGTTTGGATAAAGCGGTCATAAGCGCCACCGGTGCCCAGGTTACGTTGAAGTGCCGACACAATACCAGCTGTTACGGTACTACCAAGACCAAGCGGATTACCAATCGCGATCACCCAGTCCCCGACGCGGCTCTTTTTTGAATCTGCCATCGCGACAAACGGAAGACCAGTGGCCTTAATTTTGAGCAGCGCAATATCGGACGACGGATCACGACCGACGATTTCCGCTTCATATTCCTTGCCGCCGAACAACGTCACGGTAACCGCATCGACTGCCTCGCCCTGAGGGCCGCCAGCGACGACGTGGTTGTTGGTAACGATGTAACCATCAGCCGAAATCAGGAAACCCGATCCGCCGCTGGCCTGATCCTGCTTTTGCGTAACCCGCTCACCTGTGAACGGATTGATGCCGGCCACAACTTCAACCTTTTGCTTGGTAGCAATATTGACAACGGCAGGCTGCAATTGCGCCGCGAGATCTGCAAAGCTTTCCGGCGCTCCGGCAGGAGCGAGATTGGCCTGAGCCGAAACGGGCAGCGCGGTCTGCGCGGTGACCGGATTGCCGGTGACCAGCGCAAAGGTGCTGCCGGTAATCAGGAGCGCGGTGGTAGCTGCATAAACGTAACGCACGGATTTCATTCCTCTCGTCATATTCAAACGGGCAGTATGGCCCAAAATCAGCCATTCGATGGCGTGCAAAAGCTTAACGCCGATTGAATGGACGCCGGATCGTCCGGCAAATGTCATTCGCGCTTCGACTAACGACCGTTACGGAATTTGGTCAGATAGTCATTGTCCGAAGACAGCACGATATTGGTGCTGCCCTCGCCATTCTGGAAGGTCTGGCGATAGGACTGCATAGCCCGGTAGAAATCGTAAAACTCCGGATCTTTACCGTAACTAATGGCGTATACGCGGGCCGCTTCGGCTTCGGCATCGGCGCGGATGATCTGGGCTTCTTTTTGGCCTTCCGCGTCGATGGCGATGGCTTCCTGGTTTCGCGCGCTGCGCATCCGGTTGTAAGCGGACTGCAGCGTGGCGGCAGGAAGATCGGCGCGCTTGATCCGGACGTCGATAACTTCTGCGCCATATTTGCTCGCCTCACGGTTGAGCGCGGTCTGGATATTTTCCATAACTTCGCCGCGCTCTGCGCTGAGCAGCGCAACAAATGTCCGCTTGCCAAGCTCGTTTCGGAGCGAAGATCCAAGGATCGTCCGCAACTGGTCGCGCAGCCGGTCTTCGGTGCGGATGGTGCGGTACATCTTGTCGGGCTTGGTCACCCTGAAGCGGGCGAACGCATCGACCTGCAGCCGCAACTGATCGGTGGAGAGCACTTCTTGCTGTTCCATTTCCACGCTCAACACGCGTTTGTCGATCATCTGGATCTGTTCGACCAACGGTATGCGGAACGTCAATCCGGCGCGCGTTTCGCCAAATTGTTCATTGGGGCGGTAACTGTTGACGACGCGGTCGACCTTACCATAGCTGCTGATAATCGCCTGCTGCGTCTCGGGGACTATCGACACCGACATGCTCAGCAACACGACGAAGGCAAGCGCCGCCAATCCGAGATAAATCGGGTTACGAAGGAATGTCTGGTTCATGGTTTTTTCCCTGTAACCGTGACGGGTTCGCTCTTTGCGGCGGCCCTTTTCTGTAATTCGGGCAGCGGCAGATAAGGCGTCACATTGCCTGCTTCGACGATGGTCTTGTCAACCTTGCCCAACACCTGCTCCATGGTTTCGTAGTAAAGACGCCGTTTGGTAACTTCCGGAGCTTCACGATATTGCACATAGATTTTGTCGAACTCGGCAGTTTCACCGAGCGCAAGTTCCGTCACCCGGCTGGCATAGGCACGTGCATCGTTCATGTAGCTTTCGCGCCGTTGTTGCGCCGCGTTGACCTCACGAAAGGCATCGTTGACCTCGGCCGGCGGGTCGGACTGGCGGATCGAGATACTCTGTACCAATACCCCGGCACGGTATTCGTCGAGCACTTGCTGCATACGGCTGCGTACTTCGGCCTCGATGGCACCGCGTCCAGGACCGATGGCTTGCGTCAGATCAAAGTTGGCAACCGCTGCGCGCATTGCGCTTTCGGCAACCTCTTTAACCGTAGCATCGGGGCTATCGAGCTGGAAAAGATAAAGTTCCGGATCCTTGATCGACCAGCGCACATCATAGGCCATGTCGATGATGCTCTGGTCTTTGGTCAGCACCAGATTCTCGCTGCTCGCCTTGGGTGAGCCAACCGAGGTGGTCTGGATTTGCTTGGTGTCGATTTTCACGATTCGCTCAATCGGCGCGGGTAGGGTGAAGGAAATACCCGGTGGCGCGGTGCGCGAATATTTACCCAAGAAGCTGACAACGCCTTCCTGTTCCGGCCCTAAACGATGGACACTCGTCCAAACCAGCCACAGCACGAGAGCTGCACCGACAATAATCGGCCACCAGCTCTTGCCATTGGATCGTTGCGGCAGACCGGTAAACCCGCCACCGCCTTTGCCCCCGCCACCGGCACGGCGGAGCAAATCTTCAAGCGAGGGGCCGCGTCCTCGCCCCGGTTGCGGTTCATTGCCCGGTGTCGGTTCCCACGGATTGCGTGGTCCGGCCGTGGGTTCGCCTTCGCTCGTCGGGCCATCGTTTTTGGTCGGCTTGCCGCCGCCTGTTCCATTGCCGCCAGACCCCGGTGCGTCCCATGGGCCCTTGCCATCGATTGCCGTTATTGTTGCACCCTGTTTGTCGATTTTTTTCCTCATGCTGCCTTTATAAGAACGGTTTTTCAGAAAAACAGTGTCAATCCCGCAATTCTGATTCTATTCGGGCGGGCATGGCCGATAAAGATGCTTTTTCTGAAGCGATTGCTGCGATAGCGGGCGAACGCGCGAGCGGATTGAAGGAAGTAGACGGCGCGGTTTCGCTGATGCTCGACGTATCGGGAATGACGGGTTCCGACCGCGAAACAATCGAGGCCGAGGTCAGGACGGCTTTGACCGCCGCCGGTGCACAATCGGTTCGGGTAATGCTGACCGCCGAACGCAGGTCTCCGCGCTTGATCGCGGTAGCCAGCGGCAAAGGCGGCGTTGGAAAATCGACCTTATCCACCAATCTGGCGGTCGCAATGGCCAGGGCAGGTCGGGCGGTGGGCTTGGTCGATGCCGATATTTACGGACCATCGCAGCCGCGACTGCTGGGTGCAGAAGGCATTCAGCCGCAGGCCGATGACAAGAAACTGATTCCGGTCATTGGCGCTGGCGGCGTGCCTTTCCTCTCGATGGGGCAGCTGGCAAAGGCGGGACAGGCGATTGCATGGCGCGGCCCGATGGCGGGCAACGCCCTATCACAGCTGATCGACGCGCATTGGGGCGACGCGCGTGACATCATCGTCGATCTGCCGCCCGGCACCGGCGACATCCAGCTGTCGATGGTTCAGAAACACAAGCCGATTGGCGCGGTGATCATTTCGACACCGCAGGATCTGGCGTTGATCGATGCTGCCCGCGCGATAACCTTCTTCGACCAGGCCAAGGTGCCGATTATCGGGCTGGTTGAGAATATGGCGGGCTATATCTGCCCGAATTGCGGAGAGATAAGCAATCCGTTCGGCAATGGCGGTGCCGAGGCCGCCGCCATCGAGCTCGGCATCCCGTTTCTGGGCCGAATACCGCTCGATATCGCCATTCGCCGTGACAGCGACGCCGGTGTGCCGCC
>JANOHL010000114.1:0-29111 GCA_031406495.1 Sphingomonadales bacterium
GAAGCCTCCATTTAACGACTCGGCGCGTTTGAAAGCCGGTTTGACCCGCGATTATTACAGGTAGGTTGCATTCGCCTGACGGGTTCGTCACCTATTCTCTCATAAGGGGTGGGCAGATCAACTGCCTTGCATAAACTTCGGGGCTGCGCACAAGCGTGGGTCGCATTAAAAGGTACGTACACGTATGGTTCGCAGCGCTTTGGCCCATGGCCAATCACTGACACTTAAAGCTGTATCTGCGCTAGGCATGTTGTTTTTCGCCTCAGCAATGACAGCACCGGCAATGGCCAATTCAGCAGCAACAGCATCGGACAGTTTCCGCGTCTCGGCTGAAGATGTGAAGGCAAACCAGACCGCTTTGGGCGTGTCTGACCCAGAATTCCGTGCACTCAGCAACAGCTGGGGCCAGATCAACGGTCTTGCTGCAAAAACCCAGGTTGCTGTTCCTTCGATCAACCCCGTCGAAATCATGAAATTTTCCAGCGGCTATGGCTATCGCAACGCACCGACGCGTGGTGCCAGCCGCAATCACAAGGGCATCGATATTCCGGGTCCGGTCGGCACGCCAATCTACGCTACCGCCGACGGCCTGATCGGTCGCGCGCAGTGGGTTGGCGGTTACGGCAAATATGTCGAAATCAACCACGGCAATTCGGTGCAGACGCGTTACGGTCATTTGTCGGCAATGAATGTCATGCCTGGCCAACGCATCAAAAAAGGCGACATTCTTGGCTATATGGGTTCGACCGGTCGTTCGACCGGCAGCCACCTTCACTATGAAGTGCGTATTGCCGGCGAGGCGATCAACCCGAGCGCCTTCCTGTCGCCGTTGAATCCTGCCGACGCCAACGCAAATGTCTTGCTTGCGACAAAGCAAGCTGATAGCAAAGCTATGGGCGGACCAGCCGAAAACGAGTAAGCTATCCGACTAAACGCATCACCTTTGGGAGAGGGTGTAAATTTGGGGGCTGGTGAGGTGAATTCCTTGCCGCCCCTTTTCTTTATCCAGCAACACCCCTACATTGATGTCATGAAAGACGAACACGTCATATCCATGACAGATAATGCTGCGCGCCGCGTCGCCGAGATTGCGGTGAAGCTTGGCAAGCCCTCGATATTGCGGCTCTCTGTCGAAGGCGGTGGCTGCTCCGGTTTCCAATACCGTTTTGGCCTGGCTGACGGTGTCGAGGCTGACGACATTACAGCGATCGGCGACGGCGCGACTTTGGTGATCGATCCCATCAGCCTCGACCTCGTTCGCGGGTCCGCAGTCGATTTTGTCGAATCGCTCGGCGGCAAGGCGTTTCAGGTTACCAATCCGCAAGCGGCCTCCGGCTGTGGCTGCGGATCCAGCTTTTCGGTTTGATGCGCTAACCACCCTTCGCTAGGGTCAGCGCATGCGTATTGCGACCTACAACATCAATGGCGTCAAAGCCCGCCTGCCCCGCCTGCTCGAATGGCTGGAGGAAACCCGACCCGATGTCGCCTGCCTGCAAGAGGTCAAGTCGCAGGATGAAGGCTTTCCGGCGCACGAATTCGAACGGATCGGCTATGGCGCAATCTGGCATGGGCAGAAAAGCTGGAACGGGGTCGCGATCCTTGCACGCGGCAGCGAACCTGTGGAAGCCCAACGCGGGCTTCCCGGCGACCCACTCGATGAACATGCGCGCTATATCGAGGCGGCGGTGAACGGCGTACGTATCGCCAGCATTTACCTCCCCAATGGCAACCCGCAGCCGGGGCCGAAGTTCGACTACAAGCTTGCCTGGATGAAACGACTGCAAGCACGGGCTGCGGAGCTGAAGAAGGCCGAAATCCCGGCGGTACTAGCCGGCGACTATAACGTCATTCCAACGCCGCAGGATATATGGGCACCCGCGGCTTTGCTCGACGACGCGCTGCGCCAGCCCGAGAGCATTGCCGCCTATCGCGCACTACTCGCCGATGGCTGGACCGATGCACTTGCAAGCCATTATCCGCAAGGCGGCGTATGGACATTCTGGGACTTTCAGGCGGGCGCGTGGCAACGCGACCACGGCTTTCGTATCGACCATCTTTTGCTCAGCCCTGCGGTCGCCGACCGTCTGGTTTCGTGCGGCGTCGACAAGGAGCATCGCGGGCGGGAAAAGGCCAGCGACCATGCTCCGACATGGATCGAACTGGCGGATTGATCGCTCGAACCTGTCGGCCTTATAACGTCGAACTCACCGAACTGCGCGCAAAGCCCCAGAGCATCTTTACCCAATTGGCAGGATTGTTTGCTTGCGCCCTGGTAAATGCCAGCAACTGGTCGAGCCGCTTTCGGTTGTAATGATGCCCGGATAGAAAAACAGCCGATATAGCGCGGGTGTTGTTTATGTCTTCGAGCGGGTTACGCGCCAGCAAAACCAAATCTGCCTTCTTGCCGACCACGATTGACCCAATGGCCTTTTCCTGACCGGCGTAGCGTGCGGCATCTATGGTCGCGGCGCGTAACACCTCGGCGGGATTTAGCCCAGCACGCACCAGCAGCGCCATCTCGTCATGCATCCTGAAGCCGCCGATGATCGTATCGGTGCCAACCAATATCGGCACTCCAGCCGCATGCGCCTTTCCGGTAAGTTCCAATCCCTTGGTGAAATAGGATTGCAACGCCTCGCGCCCCGCCTTGCCTTTGTATCTGGCCGACGTGGCCGACGCATCATCCTTCCACGCCCAAAGCGACAGTGGGTCGACATAGGCAAGACGTTTGTCGTTCAGATATTTCGGGTCAGTGGCCCGTGCGTCCTCTTCACGGGTAACATGCGTTGGGACGAACCAGACCTTCTTTTCAGCCATCAGCGCAAAAAGCCGGTCACAGGCGCCGGCATCATGTCGCCGCAACATGTTCTGCATCAGGATGGCGGGAGCAACATCGTCGAATTTGCCCGACCGCCAAGCTTTGCTTTCCGAATAACATTGCTGCAGGAATAAACGGGCATGGTCAAAGCTGGCCTGCCCTGCGTCGACAGCCTCCTCCAACGCTATCGCTTTTGGTAGATGACCGACAATGGGCGTGTTTATCTGCCGTGATATCTCTGCAATCCGGAAATACGTCTGCCGCGTCAAATTGTCGTAGATTTTGATGTAATCGGCCCCACGCCGGACATAGAGCCGGGCTCGGGCTTCGGCCTGTTCGGGTTGCATCGCCGCGTCGTCGAAATAGAAACTGGCGCTGCCGACAAAGCGTGGACTGACAAGTCGTCCTTTATCGGCAGCTTTGGACCATCGAAGCTTGTCGGCATCGCACGCAATCAGCGTATCGGTTAGCTCCGGACATCCCATCATGTCGCGAACGCCCGTGACGCCGTTTGCAATGTAAATCGGAAAATGCAGTTGCGGCGACAACTGCAAACTATGGCTATGCATGTCCAACAGGCCGGGAATCAGATACCCGCCTCGCCCGTCTATGACCTGCATGTCCGACGAGCTTGCAATGTCGCCAATTGCCGCAATCAGGCCGTCTTCGATGCGTACGGATTGCAGCGGCCCCGCCGTCCCTGAAATTACGTCGATAACATGAACATTGGCGATAATGTGGTCGTTCGACGCAGATGGCAGCGGTGCATCTGCACGCGGCCACAATATTCCCGCCAGTACCAAAAGCGTGATGGTCGCTAATCCAGCAACGACGACTTTGGCAACTTTGCGCAACGACATTCTCACTTTTGGAACCAAGAGATACTTCTGCTATTAGCACTTCCTGTGTTTGACAAGTAATACACCTTGCAAGCTGCATTGTTGACAATTCCTTTAATTTCTGTAAAAACAGAAATAATGAAAAGGACGAGTCGCTATGGGCGTCGAGAAATATCCTGAAGCGCTAGAATTCATCCTCCATTGGGGGGAGATGGGGACGCATTGGGGGGCGAACCGCTCGGTCGCTCAAGTGCATGCCCTGCTGTTCCTCAGCGACAAGCCGCTGGATGCAGAGGCGATTTGCGAGGCGCTCGATCTGGCGCGATCCAATGTCTCCAATGCGCTGAAAGATCTGCAAGGCTATGGCATAGTCCGCCGCACGCATGTTTCCGGTGACCGCCGCGACCACTTCGTCGCCGAAACCGAATTGTGGGATCTGTTCATGGCGATCACCGCCGAGCGCAAACGGCGCGAGATCGATCCAACGATTGCCAAGCTAGGCGAACTCAAACAACGCATGGCAGCGAACAAGGACTTGCCAGCTCATGTGCGCGACCGGATTGGCCGGATGCATGAGTTTATGTCGACGCTTACCACCTGGTACGAACAGGTGCGCGGACTCAAGAAATCGACTTTGGTCTCGCTGATGAAAATGGGTGCCAAGGTCGCCCGCTTCATTCCGGGGGGGAAGGATTGAGTCTCATGGCTCGCAAGCCCTCCCCGTTCGTGTCGAGCTTAGTCGAGACACCGTTAGGGTGCGTGCTAAGGATGGGTGTCTCGACGATTCTCGACACGAACGGATTAAGACGCGCAACGCGCTAGTTGCAATCAACTGCCACGGAGAAAGACCATGCCGCCCGAACGATCGTGCAACTTCTGATTTCGATTTTTACTGAAACTACAGAAAACTCCCTCTCCAAGAAGAAAGGACCAAGCCATGACCATATTAGCTTACAGCCTTTACCTGACAATCGCGATCGGCATGACCGTCTGGGTCGCGTGGACGCTTAGCACCAATGGCAGAATCTATCTGATCCGCTGTTTCGGCCACGATGCGGAGCTGGCGACATCGGTGAACCATCTGCTGGTGGTCGGTTTTTACCTAGTTAACTTCGGCTTTATCGCATTGGCGTTGAGCGCGGCAGGGACGGTGCAGACGACGGCGGAACTGATGCGTTTCCTCGGCTGGTATGTCGGGATTGCGACATTGGTATTGGGTGCCATGCATTTCTTCAACATGGGTGCGGTGACGCGGCATGGGAAGAAAGTCGCCGACTGGGTGCACGACCAAGCACCCGCGCCTGTTGTCGACACCACGCCAGCACGCACCATCGCCCGCACTAGGCGCGATAGTTTGCTCGACTGAGTCGCGCTCGCAAAAATCCCTTCCCGTGCTGTCGTGGGAAGGGCTTTTTGCTGTCTATCCCGCGCATGCCACCTGTTGACGTGTATCAGGCAACGTTCGTCTCTTTCGCCGGTTGGCCTTGCTCTCCCACGCTCACCCAACCATCAAGGGAAGGAAATAAACATGAAAATTCTCTCGCAAAAGCCGATCATGCTGACCGCGATCACCGGCGGCATGATGCTAATAGCCACTCCCTCAGCGGTATCGGCACATCCCGGGTCGCAATCGCATGCCTCTATGTTGCAAGCCCCGATCGCAGGCGAGCGCAACAATTATTGGTATGATTATCGCTCGGATCTTGAAGAAGCGGAGATCGAACTGCGCAAGGATTTGAAGCGTGCAAAAACCGCGCAGGATCGTCGTGAAGCGCATAACGAATATGACCGCGAGCTGATCGACGCGCGCAAGGACTATACGCAGGAAATGCGCGAGCGCGGTTATCTGACGCGTGGTAATGTCGAGGTTCTTGATCGTTAATTCGCACGACAAATAGTTTGCCGTCGTCGCTGCCGATATGGACAGCGGCGACGGTAGCCCTTATCGGCTGGCCATGCCAGACATCAAACATAGCGCCCAGCCTTCTGATTCCATCCTCATCATCGACTTCGGGTCACAAGTTACCCAACTGATCGCCCGCCGTGTGCGTGAGGCCGGGGTCTATTCAGAGATCGCGCCATTCAACACCGCCGAAGAAGCATTCCACAGGATGAAGCCCAAGGGCGTTATATTGTCGGGCGGACCTGCTTCGGTGACCGCTGAGGATAGCCCACGCGCGCCGCAAGTTGTGTTTGATAGCGGCCTACCGATCCTCGCTATCTGCTATGGCCAGCAAACATTATGCACCCAATTGGGTGGCACCGTAGAGGGCGGCCATGCGGCGGAATTTGGCCGCGCCGATGTGGAAATCCTGAAATCCAGCCCGTTGTTCGATGGCTTCTGGGAAGTCGGCGCTAGCTATCCGGTGTGGATGAGCCACGGCGACCGCGTGACCGTAGCTCCTGAGGGTTTCGAGGTCATCGGTACCTCGCCCAACGCGCCTTTTGCGATCTGCGTCAACGAGGCGAAAGCGTATTATACCACGATGTTTCACCCCGAAGTCGTCCACACCCCCGACGGCGCGAAGCTGATTTCCAACTTCGTTCACAAGATCTGCGGCCTCGCAGGCGACTGGACGATGGCCGAGTTCCGCGCGACAAAGATCGCCGAAATCCGCGCACAAGTCGGTTCGGGCCGCGTAATTTGCGGCCTTTCGGGTGGCGTCGATAGCTCGGTCGCGGCGATCCTGATCCACGAGGCGATTGGCGAGCAACTGACATGCGTGTTTGTCGATCACGGATTGCTGCGCATGAACGAACGCGAACAGGTCGAGACGCTGTTCCGCGACCATTACAATATTCCGCTGGTGGTGGTCGATGCCGAAGAACGCTTTATGGCGGGGTTAGCGGGCGAGACGGACCCTGAGAAAAAGCGCAAATTTATCGGCGGCGAATTCATCAATGTGTTCGAAGAAGAGGCGAAGAAAATCGGCGGCGCCGACTTTCTGGCACAGGGCACGCTCTACCCCGATGTAATCGAAAGCGTCAGTTTCACCGGCGGGCCTTCGGTCACGATCAAGAGCCACCATAATGTCGGCGGCCTGCCAGCGCGGATGAACATGCAACTGGTCGAGCCGTTACGCGAACTGTTCAAGGTCGAAGTGCGGGCGCTCGGCCGCGAACTCGGCCTCAACGACCAGTTCGTCGGCCGCCACCCCTTCCCTGGCCCCGGCCTTGCCATCCGCATCCCCGGCGAAGTAACCAAGGAACGCTGCGACATCTTGCGGCTGGCCGACGCGGTGTATCTGGAGGAAATTCGGGCCGCCGGTCTCTACAACGAAATCTGGCAAGCCTTCGCCGTCCTGCTCCCCGTCCGTACAGTCGGCGTGATGGGCGACGGTCGCACCTACGACAATGTCTGCGCGCTCCGCGCCGTCACCTCGACCGACGGCATGACTGCCGACATCTACCCGTTTGAAAGCGCGTTTTTGAGTCGGGTTTCGACAAGGATCATCAACGAGGTGAAGGGGATTAACCGGGTGGTTTATGATTATACGTCTAAACCGCCGGGAACAATCGAGTGGGAATAGAGCGGAGAAAGGCATGACGATCCTTTACGAACCCGATCAGAGCCGGTTCCGGATGCCGACACCCGCTGGCGATGCATTCGTCACGATCCGGTGGGACGGCGATGCGATGGTGCTTCCGCATGCCGAGGTGCCTGCTGCATTGCGTGGGACCGGCGCGGGGGCGCGGCTCGCGCAGGGGGTTTTCGAAGAGATCGAGGCAATGGGCATTAAGGCACGGCCGACATGTCCGTTTCTCGTCCGCGTCGCCCGTTCCGATCCGCGCTGGCAGAAACTGTTCGGCTTATAGAAATGGCCGATATATTGCGGCTTTCGGCGAATGACCTTGAGGCGATGCGCGCGCTCAACGCGCTGTTCGCCGAAGCTTTCTGTGATCCCGAAAGCTACGTCGCGAACCAACCTAACGATGCCTATTTGGGGAAACGACTCGCGCCAAACCGGCGGTCATCGCGCCGCGCTAGCGATGGCTCCTGCCTGCGGCGATCGCTTCGGCGCCATTCGTCAAATTTGCATTCGACGACAACCAGCGGAGCAGGAGTCGTCGTCCGCGCGACCTTCAATCGCTCATAACTCTGGCTGGCTTGACCGCCGGATTAACAATGGTTGACCGAACGACGACGGGCTTGATATCGTCGGCGAAAAGCGCGTCGGGTACCTCGGTCCAGTCGTGGACCGTGACGAGCCGTTCCGGATGGATGTGTCCACAACGCACCTGCTCTAGCACGGCTGGAATGTGAGTTTTGCTGTTTGGAACGCCGACAGCCAATGTGATGTCTCTCATGAACATCTCCCATACATTGATCGTCATCGGCCCCCCGAAAAACCCGGTCAGAAGCTGAATGTGGCCCCCGGGAGCCATGGCCCGTATGGCTGGGTCCACCTCGGCGACATCTCTCGACGCGAACACCACGAAAGGATAGTGGCGGTCCACGTCCGGCATTTCGTCGAGGACCTCGCATCCCAGCAGGCGGGCGGCCGCACGCCGCTGCGGATCGCGGTCATAATAGTCAACGCGTTCGGAGCCTTGCGCCATAGCCTGCTCCGCGACGAACAAGCCGAAACTGTCGAGCCCGCCTACAACCAGTGTCGGCGCTCCCGGATGTTTCGCCATCCCGCGCCGGACAGTGATATATGCATCGACCATATTATCGCTGGCGCTCGCCACGGCGACTGGATCGACGCCGGCGGGTACCGGGACCAACATCCCGTCGGCGAAGGGCACACGGACCTCCTCGGAGAAAAGCCCGCCCCAATCTTGTTTTCCGGTCGGAAGCCCGTAAACGTGGTCCGATGCCACCGGTGATACGGTGGTGCAGTGGGTGTGCATGCCGGATCGGCACTGGATGCAGACCCCGCATGAAATGAAGCAGGGGACCACGACGATGTCCCCTCGCTTATGGAGGCGGACCTTGTCTCCAACCTCCAGGACTTCGGCGACACATTCGTGGCCAATGGCAAAACCGGGATGTTGGGACATGGCGACAGCGCCACGAAGAATCGCGCGGTCCAGATCACAGGTGGCGGATGCGACCGGACGCACGATCGCCTCAAGGTCACCTTGGACAGTAAGGTCCGGCCTTTCTTGCCACTCGAGTTTGTTCTTGCCTGCGCCCAAAAAAATCAGTGCTTTCACAACAGTCTCCTCTTCATTTGGCAGCAGGTTAGCCCCGTGGTCCGAGCTGCGCACTTGGCAATCCTGACATTTTTGATATGTATCTTGCCATGAGGGTACTTGTTCTCGCGTTGAATGATGTTTTGGATACAGGGTTAGCCGCGATCCTCGACACGCTTGGCGCGGCGAACAAACTCGCGGAGAATAGCTTTTCGATCACGATAGGATCGCTCACGGAGCAGGTGGTGACCGCCAATGGGTTGATCGTTCCGGCAAGCCCTATATTGAAGGCGCCTCGTCCAGATATCGTTGTCGTGCCAGCGATAAACGCGCCGGATCGCTGGCCAGCCGCCTTGGATCGCCCCGAAGTCGCGGACGCCGGCACTCTATTGCGCGAGTTGCGTGCAGGTGGATCGACAATCGCTTCGGCCTGCACGGGAACATTCGTCCTAGCCGAAGCCGGGCTGCTCGACGGATTGTCGGCAACCACGAGCTGGTGGCTCGGTCCCCTGTTTCGTTCGCGCTACCCGACGGTCAATCTCCACGATGATCGGATGCTCGTATCTTCATCGGGCATAACCACGGCTGGAGCCGTTCTTGCGCATTTCGATCTCGCGCTATGGATCGTTCGGCAGGTTGGAACCGATCTCGCCGCCATGACGGCCCGCTATCTCTTGATCGATGCTCGATCGTCACAAACGGAATATGTCATTCCCGATCATCTGGTGCATTCTGACGGCGTGGTTGCGGCGTTTGAACGCTGGACGAAAGACACGCTTGCCGAAGGGTTTTCGTTGGCTGCCGCGGCGGCGGCGGCGGGCGTCAGTCCGCGCACGCTAGCGCGTAGGACCCGAGCCATATTGGGAAAAACTCCTTTGGAGTGCTTTCAAGACGCGCGCATCAGACATGCGGTCCATCTCCTGCAAACCACAGGTGAGAGCGTCGACAGGATTGCAGAGATGGTCGGATACGTCGATGCCCAGCCGCTCCGATTGCTTCTACGAAAACGATTGGGCAGAAGCGCTCTCCAGATCCGCCGTCTCGCCTAGATTGGACGAACAAGCCTTCGCGGCACCTCACCCGATTGATCGGAATCGATCTTTCCGTGCAGAACGGAAGATTCTTCCCATCAATAAGAATGGTTCGCCCCGGCATTCGCCGCGCAGATTTCATATCAATAATGTTGACATGAAAGGGATTGTATGATTTTCCGGGAAGCGAATTTGGGTCCCAGATCGTCGGGGAAGAATCTCGATGGGGGCGTAAACCGAGCGGAGGATGAAATTGAGACAAGCGGCAAGCAAAAACGATTTCATCGTCATCGAGGCGATGGCGGTGGTCCCACGAACGATCGATCATGTCTGGCCGATCATCGGCCATTTCTTCGATCTTGGAAAATGGCTGAATGTTGAGTGCGTGGCCGAGGCGGGCGACGGAGGCCCGGGAAGCATACGCCGGATAAATGACGCGATCATCGAACCGATGATCGCTGCGACCCCCTTCAGCTACAGCTATGTCCAGACCGAAGGGCCGATGGCTCGCTATTGTTATCATGGCACGGTCGCGTGCGAGCCTGCGGGAGAAGGCAGCGCCGCGATCAAATATATGCTCATTTACGACCAGGCACCGATGGACGCCGCGATGCGCGTGTCGGAGAAGTTGCGGATCGAATCACGTTTCGCCGACGCCGTCGCGGCGATGCAACGCGCGGCGCTGGCATGACGGCGGCGGCGGCGCATTCCGAGGCGGGGCTTCGGCTGATCCAGGAGGTTTTCGAAGCAGGAGGCTTTGGCCGTGGGATCGGACGGACGCTCGGCATTCGCGGCGAAACTGCGGGTCCGGGAACGGCCGTACTCGCCGGCCATCCCACCGAGGATCATCAAAACCCGCTTGGGACGGTGCATGGCGGCTATCTCGCTACTCTGCTCGACGGCGCCATGGCGCTTGCGCTGCAGACATGTCTCGATCCGGGTACGGGATATGCCACCACCGACCTCAACATCAGCTATCTGAAGGCGGTCAGGAAGGATGCCGGGCTTGTCCGCGCCGAAGCGCGCATCATGGATCTGGGGCGGACGCGCGCGCTCGCCGAGGCCCGGCTCGTCGACGCGTCGGGACAGTTATGCGCCTTCGCCACGGCGGGCTTTGCTGTGAAGCGATAGCGGGCGCACCGAATGTGGGGTGCGCCGCCAGATCGTCTGGCTTGCGGCCGCCCGGTCCGGGTCTGGGTCGCGGGCCGAAAAAATGCTGCCCGGTACTTCAATCACGACGCATAGTGCGCTAACCTTGTCTCATGAGAAAATCGCTCAGCACACCTCGAGTTAATAGAGTTGATCTTAAAATGATCGAGCCCGAGGATGCCAGCCTCGAACTGATGTATTTCGGTCTCAAAGGGATGACGCGCGAGGCGGACGACCTGCTTGCAGAGCACGGGATGGGGCGCGCCCATCACCGCATATTGTTCGTCATTGCCCGGCACGACGGAATTTCCGTGGGGGCGCTTCGCGAAAGCCTGGGGATCAGCGCTCAGGCCATGCACCGGCCGCTCAAGCAATTGCAGGACAAATGCTTCGTCGCGGTAAGCCGCGACCCCAAGCAGCATCGCGTCAAGTCCCTGCATCTGACCGAAGCCGGGCGGACGCTGGAGCATCTGGCTTCAGAGGCGGAACGAAAAGTCATGCGCACGGCATTCAAGCAGTTCGGCGAGGAGGCAACATCGCAATGGATGGAGGTGATGGGAGCCATAGCTGCCCATGCTTGAGCTGAGCTAAGCCCTATTGATTTTTCGTCCCTTACACCGCGCGCGATCGAACCCCGGTTCAGGAAGCCGATCGATCAGAGCCTGCGCCGCACGATCGTCTGGGCATTGGTATATTCGAGCAGGCCGTCAAGTCCCCCATCCACGCCGACGCCCGACTGCTTCATGCCGCCGAAGGCCGCGGTGGGCGAGAAGTGCTGGGTTTGTGGCCCGCGCCGAGCGCCAACTTCGTCGTTTCAAACCATGCAAGCCATACTTATATCAATCATATTGAGATTTGGTACCTCATGAGGCTTGTCCAGGCTCCTCTCTATCGAACTCGGCAAAGAATTTTGAGTAATTTCAAGAAGTGATGATCGAATGTCTTTTCATATCAATATTATTGATATAATAACTGTCGTCGGAAGAGGATTTGACATGAAGGCATTGATTTACACCGGCCCTGGTAAACTCGAATGGCATGACAAGCCTCAGTTGGCGATTGAGGGCGACCTCGAAGCGATCGTCCGGCCCATCGCGGCGACGACCTGCGATCTTGACCGGCGGATTCTGGCAGGGGGCACGCCGTTCGAACCCCCCTTTGCGATCGGACATGAGGCAGTCGCCGAAGTTCTGTCAATTGGAGACAAGGTGCGACGGGTCAGGCCTGGAGACATCGTGGTCGTTCCCTGGCATATTTCATGCGGCGTCTGCCCTAATTGCCGGAGCGGCATGACTTCGCAATGCAGCGCCCATCCCGGCTTAACAGGCTATGGCGTATCCGTCGGTGGCGATTGGGGCGGCCTCTTCTCGGAAGAGGTGCGCGTGCCCTACGCCGACGACATGCTGCACCCTGTTCCCGATGGAGTCGATCCGGTCGCCGTGGCGAGCGCAGGCGACAATCTCACCGACGCCTATATCGGGGTGCGCAATGGACTGGCCCGTCATCCCGGCGCGCCGGTGCTTGTGATGAGCAGCCTGGAAAGCCTCGGACTCTTTGCCGCCGAGCACGCACTTGCTGCGGGGGCTCAGTGCGTCGAGTTCGTGGACGAAAGCGAGGAAAGATGCGAGATCGCCCGCATGCTGGGTGCCCGGCCGCACGCGAAGCTTTGCGAAGCTTTCACCCGCTCCTTCCCTGTCGTGATCGGCGCCACCCGCGACCCGGAGCTGTTTCGGGAAGCGATTCTCTGCCTCGCGCCAGGAGGCCATTTTTCCAATCTTTCCATCATGTTGCAGGATCCTGCGATTCCCTATTGGGACATGTATTTGCGGGGGGTTTCCATGTCGTTCGGCCTTCCGAATGTCGGTCCCCATATTCCCGCCGTCCTCGAACTCGCACGTTGCGGCCACATCCACCCCGAAAGGCTAGTAAGCGTCTACCCGGCCGACGATGCGCCTACGGCGTTGCTGGAGCCCTCGCTGAAACCCGTATTGGTGCGGCCGCGGCTCTTGGCCTGACGGCCAGCCTATTGCGAGAAAAGCCATGCCGATTGAAATGCCTGCGTCACGTGGTGATAACGGCATCGACCGGACGACGCGACGAATAGGGAAGCGTCGGGCCGTAGCCGAACCGCATCACGATATCGGGTCGCCTGTCGGGCAGACCAACAAGTGCCCCCAGTTCGGGCCTTAGCTCCGCCACTTCGACAGGCTGGTTGATGAAAGCGTGCTTCAGCCCAAGCGCCGTCGCCTGCAAGGCGAAGCGCTGGCATGCTTGCCCAACCGCCACCCAATGCTCGCGGTCTTCACCTGCGGCGGCGAACACCGCGATCCCGGCGGATGAGCGTATCTGGCGCGCATATATGTCGTTCTGCGACTGCGCCGTCGCCAGCCAGTCGAAAGCGAGTGGGCCGAGCCACTCGGGCAACGCCGGGTTGCCGCTTGCCACGCTGTAAAGGCCGTCGCCGGTTCGGCTCGCCTGCCGGGGATTGAAGCGCAACCAAGATTTGAGCTCGCGAACAAACGCGGGATCCGCCATCTGCGCGCTGTTACCGGCCACCACCAGATCGCGTATGCGGTCCCTCCGGGGGCGGTCGGTAAGCAAGACCAGATCGACGCCGGGGAGCGTCGCTACATCGACCAACCGGTTCAGATCGGCTGAGCTGACGACGCGACCGTCATAGTCTGCGCGGGTCGATTGCCTTTTGGGAATGGCATCGAACAGAACCGAGGGGCTGGTCTGCCCTGCCTCGGAGGTGAAAGCGACCGATCCGCCATCGGCGGAATCGAAACTGAGAACGCCCGGGCGACCCCGAGCAGCTGAAGCAAGCGAAAGATTTTCGGCGGCGCAGCCCAGACTAACGAATAGATGGTGGTCGTCGGGATCGACGATGGGAGTTTGGCGCGCGAGGTCTGGAAGGATTTGGATGACACTGCCGTGCACGCTAAACTTCCACGCCTGGGTGTTGTGGCTATTGGGCGCGAGCGTTGCATAGCGAATGAGATCGCGGGCATATGCCGGGTTTTCCAACGGCGCCCGTGAATGGGAGATGCTGGTGGCGTAGTCCGATGACGAACCCATTCCCGATGTGGTCAGATATGCCGCACTGCCGATGCCCGCTACAAGCGCGCCGCTGCCGATGATTATTTGCCGTCTGTTCATTGCAGACCCTCGTTTATCGATCATCTTTGCCAAGAATATGCCAATCTGCGACGGTATGATATACGCCGTCGCATCGGATTTTGCTCAATGGTTCAACAGCAACCGTTCAAACCAGCGTTGGTTCCGCGCGGGGACTGCTGCTCGGCTTGGCTAGGCAATGGGAGTGAGGCACATATGAACAGCATCGACATCTCAATATCCGGCGGATGCCAATGTGGCGCGGTACGCTATCATGCCACGGCGATGGTCGATAACGCCCATATCTGCCATTGCCGGATGTGCCAGAAAGCGGTGGGCAATCTCTTTGCCGCGCTGGTTGCGGCACCGCGCGATGCGCTGACATGGACACGGGGGACGCCTGCTATTTTCAAAAGTTCGGACCAGGTTGCACGCGGCTTTTGTGGCCGTTGCGGAACCCCGCTTTTCTATGATTATTTGGAAGGTGAGCGGGTCAATTTGACCATGGGTTCGCTCGACAATCCCGAGCAGTTCCCGCCGCGCGAACAGTTCGGCATCGAGGCGCGGGTTGGTTGGTTCGGGGGCGTGTCGACGCTTCCGGAAGCAGGAACGACTGAGGAAACGATGGCTGGACCTGCCTCAACCATCAAAGCAAGCAATCGTCAGCATCCAGATTACGACACCGAAAAATAGCCCGCATGACACCGACCACAAAAATCAAAATTCGCTATGGCGATGCGCCGTGATGCGATAGCGGTTGGGGCAACAAACATCTTTAGGAGCGACCCATGACCAATATTCCCGAAACCGGCCTGCAACTTATTTCGCTGGTAAAATCGTCCGGCGAACTCGAAGTTTCGCTTATCCACGTGCCGGTGCCCGAACCCAAGGATGACCAGGTTCTGGTGCGTATCGAGGCAACCCCGATCAATCCGTCCGACCTTGGCCTGCTGTTCGGGCCAGCCGACATTGCAAATGCCAAATTTTCGGGGACAGCAGAACAGCCGATTCTAACCGCACAGATGCCCGAGGCCGTGATGCGGGCGATGGCCGCGCGCGTCGACCAACCGATGCCGGTCGGTAACGAAGCCGCTGGCGTGGTGGTAAAGGCGGGCGCTTCGCCAGAAGCACAGGCGCTAATCGGCAAGACCGTCGGTATCATCGGCGGCGCGATGTATGCGCAATATCGCTGCGTCCGGGTCAGCGACTGCATGGTGCTGGACGAAGGGACTACGGCGGCAGAAGGCGCATCATGCTTCGTCAATCCGCTAACCGCGCTGGCAATGACAGAAGTTATGAAGCGCGAGGGACATAGTGGCTTGATCCATACTGCGGCTGCATCCAACCTCGGACAAATGCTGGTCAAAATATGCGTGAAAGACGGCATTCCGCTGGTCAACATCGTGCGCAGCGAAGCACAGGCGGATTTGCTGCGCGTCATTGGTGCCACGCATATTTGCGATTCCAGCGCGCCGGACTTTATGGATAGCCTGACAGCGGCATTGGTCGAAACCGGTGCGACTATTGCGTTTGACGCGATTGGCGGCGGCAAGCTTGCCGGGCAGATATTGACCTGTGTCGAGGCCGCTGCGGTCAAACGGATGAAAGAATATAGCCGCTATGGATCGGACACGTTCAAGCAGGTTTATATCTATGGCGCGCTCGACACCGGGCCGACGATTTTGAACCGCAACTTCGGTTTTTCCTGGGCAGTAAACGGATTTCTGCTGACGCCGTTCCTGATGCAAATCGGCGCGGAGGGTGGCCAGAAACTGCGGGCCCGTGTGGTCGCAGAATTGAAGACCACATTTGCCAGCCATTACACGCGTGAAGTGTCGCTGGCCGAAATGCTGCAACCCGATATCGCCGCTGCGTACAACAAACGCGCCACTGGCGAGAAGTTTCTGGTTTGCCCGAATAAGGTGTCCGCATGACGGTTACGTTCTATGGTATCCCCAATTGTGACACCGTAAAAAAGGCTCGGGGCTGGTTGGATGGCGAGGGCATCGCCTATATCTTCCACGACTATAAAAAAGCTGGTGCCGATGCGGACAAGCTTGCCGCATGGTGCGATGCTGCTGGTTGGGAAACCGTCCTAAACCGCGCAGGCACGACCTTCAGGAAACTGCCCGATGCCGACAAGGCCGATTTGACGCAGGCCAAGGCAATCAAGCTGATGCTCGACCAGCCATCGATGATCAAACGCCCGGTGGTTGAACATCCCGGCGGCCTGCTGGTCGGCTTCAAACTGCCCGAATGGGAAGCGGCTTTTGGTTGAACGGCGCACTGTCATCACCCTGACATGTTCGGCCGCAAAGGCGTTGCTATGAACCGCTTGCTCTCCCTCCTCATCGCCTCCATTCTCACCGCTTGCTCAGCACCGGAAAGCCAAGCCATGCCGCACCCCCTTGAAGGCCAGGCCATCGTCATCGCACATCGCGGTGCTAGTGGAGAGCGCCCTGAGCATACGATTGCAGCCTACACACTGGCCATTGAGCAGGGTGCGGATTATATTGAGCCCGATCTGGTGCTGACCAAAGACGGCGTGTTGGTGGCGCGGCACGAGAACGAGATTTCGGAAACCACCGACGTTGCAGCCAAACCCGAATTTGCCGACCGAAAGGCGACCAAGACCATCGACGGCCAGCAGATGACCGGCTGGTTCACTGAAGATTTCACGCTCGCCGAACTAAAAACACTGCGCGCCAAGGAACGGCTGCCGCAATTGCGTAAGGCGAACATGGCTTATGACGGGCAATTCGAAGTGCCGACTTTCGAGGAAATACTGGAGCTCGCCAAGGTCGAAAGCGCCAAGGCTGGTCGGAAAATCGGCATTTACCCCGAAACCAAGCACCCTAGCTATTTTGCGTCGATCGGTTTGCCGCATGAGGCTCCGCTCCTCGCGCTTCTCACGCGCTACGGCTATGCCGAAAAGAGTGATCCGGTTTTCATCCAGAGCTTCGAGGTCGGCAACCTTCAGGCGCTGCGTCCCAAGACCAAACTTAGCCTAATCCAGCTGATGGATGCCGAAGGCGGGCCTGCTGACCAGTCGGCCATGCGCTATACGGATATGGCAACCGCCGCCGGTCTCAAAACCGTGGCAACCTATGCCGACGGCATCGGCCCCAACAAGGTGATGGTTATCCCGCGCAACGTGCTGGGCAATTTGGTAGCGCCAACCGCTCTGGTTGCTGATGCCCACAAAGCCGGACTGGCCGTCCATCCATGGACATTTCGCCGCGAAAATTACTTCCTGCCACTCGGCCAGAAACCGGGCATTAGTCCGGCCGCGCACGGTGACCTCGAAAGCGAAATCAGAGCATTTCTGGCGGCTGGCGTCGATGGTGTGTTTAGCGACAATCCGGCACAAGCGGTAGCGGCGCGCGACACCAAGTAAGACGAAATTGGAGGCCTGAACACGGTAGCTGGGGAGCGGGCGTTCAGACCTCCAGTGCTGCGCAGCACTTAGGGGATATCATTGTTCCAGCGGAAAACCTCTTCCAATGGCTTGCCGAAAACTTGGGCTATGCGAAACGCGACCTCAAGACTTGGTGAATATTTGCCCTGCTCGATGGCGGCGATCGTCTGGCGCGTGACCCCGACCTTGTCGCCCAGATCGCCCTGAGTCATTTCTCCGGCGAGAAAACGCAGTGTTTTGATGTCGTTGCCAAAGGGAGCGCGCACCATCGATCAATGCCCCCTGCGATAATAATATAGCTGTGAGCCGACGCGGATGAGTTCGGAGATAACCAATGTCGCCATCAGGATGTTGACCGAATAGCCAAAACCTATTCCGTTTATCAGCCCAAATATATTGGCCCAGACGCCGAGCACAAGCGGATAATATGCTACATGTGTCCCGCGAAGATGAATTGTCTTTTCGCGCTCATCCTCTTTCAGATGCGCTTCCTTTGGCGTGCGAATTGCGAAATAGGCGGTGGCCGCAATCATCGGCACCACAAAGATGATCGTTACCGGGACCAGCATTCCCACTGCAGCCCATACACCTGCCTGCGTGTTCGCGATGGCCCAAGGATAGCTGGCAAAATACCAGCCAAATGCCAAAACGAGGCCGATGAACGACACCCAGTGAATTTTCTCGCGAAAGGACATATCCGAACTCCAATGTTATATGATTCGCACATAATGTTAGATATTTTTAACATTGAGTCAAGCATGAATAACATTGACCAGCTTCGCGCTTTTGCAAACACCGTTTAGTCGCTAAGCCCGCGCGCATGTCCACACGTCCGCAAACACTCACCTACGACACCTCCACCAGTCGCGCGAATCCGACACCTTCGCCGATGAAACGGCTTACCGTGCCGCGAATTCGCCAGCGTAAGGGCGGCGAGCCGTTGGTGATGCTGACCGCTTACACCGTCCGCATGGCGCAGTTGCTCGACCCGCATTGCGATATGCTGCTGGTCGGCGATTCGCTGGGTCAGGTAATTTACGGCCTGCCGCATACCGTGGCCGTCACCATGGAAATGATGTGCGCGCACGGCGCCGCGGTGGTGCGTGGCAGCTATCACGCAGCAGTCGTCGTCGATATGCCATTTGGCAGCTATGAGGCGACGCCCGAACTGGCGTTCACCAACGCAGCGCGGCTGCTCAAGGAAACTGGTGCAGCGGCTGTGAAGATGGAAGGCGGCAGGGTGCTCGCTCCGACTGTCGAGTTCCTGACCTCACGCGGGATCCCGGTGATGGCGCATGTCGGCCTGACCCCGCAAGCGGTGAACATCCTCGGCGGTTACGGCGTGCGCGGCAAAAGCGCCGAAGAAGCCAAATCCATCGTTGAAGACGCCGAAGCGATGTCAGCCGCCGGCGCCTTTGCCATGGTGATCGAAGGCGTGCTTGAACCCATCGCTATCGAAATCACTAACAAGATTGCCTGCCCGACCATCGGCATCGGCGCATCGGCGCAGTGCGACGGGCAAGTTCTGGTCACCGAAGACATGCTTGGGCTGTTCGAACGCACGCCGAAGTTCGTGAAGCGATATGGCGCGATGCAGGGCTTGGTCGAAGAATCGGTGCGGCAATATGCAGAGCAGGTCCGCGACCGTAGCTTCCCCGGCCCCGAGCAGCTTTACCAGCCCGAATAAAGCGGGGCTGGCCTATCGCCGCGACTGCGGCTAAGGACGGCATCGACAAAAGTTTAGCATTAATTTCGGAGGCCCTTTTTGGCTTTGACACCGACTGACAAGCGCCCGGAAAAGGATCGTTCGGGTAGCGACGAAGCATTCTTGCGCGAGGTAGACGATGCGGTCCGCGCAAGCGATCTGACCAATTTCTGGACGCGTTATGGCCGGTGGCTTTTGGTCGTCCTGGTGGCGGCGCTCTTGGCCTTTGGCGGCTGGATCATCTACCAGCAGCGCGTTCAGGCGGCCGCCGACAAGCAAAGTGAAGAATTTGTCGATGCGATGGACAAGCTACGTGCTGGCGACGAAAAAGGCGGCCGTGCAAAGCTGGCGGTGCTGGCCAAGGCAGATCAGCCGGGCTACCGCGCTATGGCGCAACTGGTCGAAGCCAATCTGCTCGGCGAAGACGGCGAAACCGCGAAAGCCATCGTGATTTACGCCAAGGTTGCGCGCGACGCGACGCTTCCGCAGACATTTCGCGACCTTGCGCTCATCCGGCAAACGAGTGCAGAGTTTGACACGCTGTCGGCTCAGGCAGTAGTCGACCGGCTGAAACCATTGGCAAAGCCCGGAAATCCGTGGTTCGGCAGCGCTGGCGAAATGACCGCGATTGCCTATATGAAAATGGATAAAGACAATCTCGCCGGCCCAATTTTCGCCCAAATTGCCAAGCAAGACGGCATTCCACAAAGCTTACGCAGCCGTTCGCAGCAAATGGCGGGGGCGCTGGGCGTCGATGCTGTTCAGCTTGACGAAAAGCGCAATGCTGCATCAGAAGCGGCGAAAACAGCCGCCAAAGGGGAGTGATTAAGTGAACACAGGTTCGAAAATATTGCTGGCATTTGCCGTCTCGACGATGCTCGGCGGCTGTGCGGTTCTTGACAGCGTCAGGGGCGATGCGGGCAAGAAAAATAATACGCCGACCGTCGGCAACCGTGTCGACATATTGGGTACCGAGCGCGATACCGAGGCCGATCCGGCACTCGCCAATGTCGCGGTGATATTGCCTGCGCCGACAACCAACGTCGATTGGGCACAGCCCGGCGGCAATGCCTGGAAATCGCCCGGCCATGTCGAGCTTGGCCAGACTATCGCCCGCACATGGACCGCTAGCGTTACCGGTGCCAGCCCGCGCGCACGGCTCGCCGCCAGCCCGGTTGTCAGCAACGGACGGCTTTACGTTGTCGATACCGAAGCCCGTGTTTCGGCATTCGACGCGGGTAGCGGCGCGCAAATCTGGTCCACCGCGATCGAAGTCGATGGAGACGGCAAATCCTCGCGGTTTGGCGGCGGGGTAAGCGCAACCGACACTTTGGTATTTGCAACCAACGGCGTTGGCGATGTCACCGCGCTTCAGGCCGATACGGGCGTCGTACTTTGGAAGAAGCGTCCTGCCGGGCCGTTGCGCGGCGCGCCAACTCTGTCAAACGGCAACGCCTATGTTATGACACAGGACAACCAGATATATGCGCTGCGTCAAACCGATGGCGAAGCGCAGTGGAATGAAGCTGGGCCCGTTGCAGTATCGGGTATTTTTGGCGTCGGCGCACCTGCCGCTGCCCAAGGGACGGTCATCGCCGGATATTCCAGCGGCGAGCTGGCCGCCTATCGTTATGAAAATGGCCGCAGTTTGTGGACCGACACCTTGTCGCGCACCGCGATGTCGACGAGCGTGTCGACCCTGACCGACATCGATGCCGATCCGGTTATCGACCGTGGCCGCGTCTTTGCGCTCGGCAAGGGCGGGCGTATGGCATCCTATGAACTGGTCACTGGCCAGCGCATTTGGGAAATCAACATCGCCGGCATTTCAACGCCGGTCACGTCGGGCGAATGGGTCTTCGTTCTGACTGACGAAGCAAAACTGCTGTGTGTTGCGCGTTCAAGCGGCAAAATTCGCTGGATTGCCAAGCTGCAACGCTACGACAATGAAGAGAAGAAAAAGGGTCCGATCAGCTGGTATGGTCCGGTTTTGGCGGGTGGCCGTTTGGTAGCCGTCAATTCACGCGGTGAACTGTGGGCAGTATCTCCCGGTGAGGGCGCTGCCAGCCAGATGGCGGATCTGAAATCACCGGTTTCACTGGCACCCGTCGTTGCCAACAACACATTGTACATCCTCGACGACGGCGGCCGAATCTCGGCCTTTCGTTGAGTAAATTCTAAGGAAGGACAGTTGGCAATGTTGCCGACGGTAGCCATTATCGGTCGGCCCAATGTCGGCAAGTCGACTTTGTTCAACCGGTTGGTTGGCAAGAAGCTGGCGCTTGTCGATGACACACCGGGCGTCACCCGCGACCGGCGCGAAGGCGAAGGGCGGCTGTTCGACCTTGAATTCACCGTCGTCGATACAGCGGGCTATGAGGATGAAGACCCTGACACGCTGCCCGGACGGATGCGGATGCAGACCGAGGCGGCGATTGCCGGAGCTCAAGTTGCCATATTTCTGATCGATGGCCGTGTTGGCGTGACTCCGCTCGACGAAGAAATCGGCCGCTGGCTGCGCAGCAGCGACACGCCGGTGGTGCTCGCGGTCAACAAGGCCGAGGGCAAGCAGGCCGACAACGGCATCCTCGAAAGCTATGCGCTGGGCTTTGGCGAGCCTATTGCGATCAGCGGCGAGCACGGCGAGGGGATGGCCGACCTGTTTCAGGAACTGCTGCCACATATCGATGGCGGCGCGTTCGAGGTCGAAGATCACGAAGCGCATGATGCGATTTTGAAGCTGGCGATTGTTGGCCGCCCCAACGCGGGAAAATCGACGCTGATCAACAAGCTGCTCGGCGAGAACCGGCTGATTACCGGTCCCGAGGCAGGGATCACGCGCGATAGCATCGCGGTCGAATGGGTCTGGACCGACCCTGCCCCGAAACAGGGTGAACCCGACGAAGAGGGCAATATCCCGCCGCTGCAAACCGAACGCCGCGTCCGCCTGATCGACACAGCAGGGATGCGCAAGCGCGCCAAGGTGCAGGACAAGCTCGAAAAGCTGTCGGTGGCCGACGCGCGCCATGCCATCGATTTTGCCGAAGTCGTGGTGTTGCTGCTTGACGCTACCAAGGGTCTTGAAGTCCAAGACCTGAAAATAGCCGACCATGTCATTCAGGAAGGCCGTGCGCTGGTCATCGCGATCAACAAATGGGACATTGCCGAAAACGGCAGCAGCCTGTTCAACGGCATCCGTGCCGCACTGGAGGATGGCCTGTCGCAACTCAAAGGCGTACCGATGATTGCTGTATCGGCGGCCACCGGCAAGGGCCTCGACCAGTTGCTCACCGCTGCTTTTGAGGCGCGTGACGCGTGGAACAAGCGTGTGCCGACCGGCATCCTCAACCGCTGGTTCGAAGCTGCAATCTCCGCCAATCCGCCACCCGCGCCGGGTGGCAAAAGGATCAAGCTGCGTTATATGACGCAGGCGCGTAACCGTCCGCCGACCTTTGTTATTTTTGGCAACCGAACCGACGAAATTCCGGCCAGCTATGCGCGCTATTTGCTCAATGGCATCCGTCGCGACCTCGATTTTGGCGCGGTACCGGTGCGGATCAACTTCCGGTCATCGAAAAATCCTTTCGCCGACAAAGATTAGGCCACGTCCAGCGAACGTCCTAAGTAGATTACGTCAACGCTCTGTTTACTTGTTTGGGTGTAAAAAGCCGCTTGGATGGTGGGAATAGTAATCGGGCCATGGAGTAACCGGACGTTGAACCACGAAGCTGATGACCTAATTGACTGGAAGACCTTTACCGAGACGCGCACGCTATTGGGTGCCGGGTTTGTGCGGATTCTGGGATATTTTCGCGAGGACGGGACCAAATCGGTCGCCGCTATTGAAGAAGCATTGCGCCAGAAAGATTCGATCAAGCTGGTGCTGCCTGCCCACACGCTGAAAGGCGAATCGTGGCAGTTTGGCGCTGACAAACTGGCGATGCTCTCTGAAGAAATCGAAGTTGCGGCGCGGCATTATGTGGAAATCCACCAAGACCCGTCCGAACTTGTCGAGAAAATTGTCGAGTTGCGCCCGATATTCGAGGCAACATTGGCGGCACTTGAGCTCGAAGCCAGCCCGCTCGTCGACCGTCGGCCTACCAGCCTCACCCAACGCAACGCGCTGGGCGGGATGAGCTTCGGTCGCGCCTAATCGGCGTTTTTGTCAGTCCTCGACGGGTTTCGATTGCAGCTGAATATAATTTTCCAGGCCCATTCGCGCGATCATTTCAAACTGCTTTTCAAGGGTATCGACGTGCTCTTCCTCGTTTTCGAGGATATCGGCGAATAAATCGCGGCTGACATAATCGCGCACACTCTCGCTGTGCGCGATCGCGTCTTTCAGCAAAGGCAGCGCTTCATATTCGAGCGCCAGATCGGCTTTCAAAATTTCTTCGACGGTTTCACCGATGCGCAGACGGCCCAAAAGCTGAAAATTGGGCAAGCCCTCAAGAAACAATATCCGTTCCGACAGCCGGTCGGCATGTTTCATTTCGTCGATCGACTCATGCCGTTCGAAATGCGCGAGCGCCGCGACCCCCCAATTGTCGAGCATCCGGTAATGCAGCCAATATTGATTGACCGCGGTCAACTCGTTCTTGAGTGCCTCGTTCAGGAACTCGATAACCTTTGCGTCGCCCTTCATGGCCGTTCTCTCCGATGATGTGAACCGGCGCTATGATAACGCTTGCACACGTCGAAGGGAAGCCCGAAGACCGCAGAAAAGCTTGATTTTTTTGGGTTTAGCGGCGCGCTATTGCTACGCGGTTGCAGCGGTTCCGCTGATAATGTCTCGCGCGAACGAAAGGCATTGTCCGCATTTCGGCTTGCGTCCCATCCGTGCGTAAACGTCGTTGGGCTTTTCCGAACCGCAGCGCACAGCGGCGCGCAGGTCCTTTTCCCGGATAGCATTGCAGACGCATACGACCATCGATTCGCTCCTTGCGATCCTGATAGCGTTAATGCGAATTGGTTGCAATAGCTTTAACGTCGCATCGGCTGTAACTTCATCCGCGCCAGACTGCGCCACAACCATTCGAGCGGACCATAAAGGAAATGCTCCAGCCATGGCTTCGACCACAGCAGCATCACGGCCCAAGCACCAAACACAAACAACCACATTTCAAGCCTGGTGACATAGCCGAACATGCCCAGCCCGTAGCCATAGAAGATTGTCGTCATGGCAATGCTGGTGCCCAGATAGTTGGTGAACGCTGCGCGTCCTGCGGCCGCGACGCGGATGATAAAGCCGCTGTCGCCGAGCCGCGCTATCAACATTATCAACAAGGCCGCGTAGCCGATGGTCAGCATCAGCCGGGGAATCGCGCTCCACGCCAGAAATACGGCAAGCGACGTGATCAGGTCATAGTCGCTGGCAGCAACCCAGGCCGCTAGCAGCGCACTCAGCAGCAAGCCTATCGGCACAAGCTTCTTTGCCCAGCGTGCATAGTCGGCGGGCGCCCACTGGCCGGTCAGGAAACCGTTTTTCTTAGCGGCCATTCCGATCATCATCAGCGGCAATGTTTCCCCGATGGACATGAGGACAAGCGTTAGCGGCGAATACCATTCGGCCAGTTTCTCAGCGACAATCGGCCAGTAACTACCGCGATGGAGCGCGAGCTGTTGCTCCACATTCAAGGCGAAATCTGGGCTGTTCTTGATTTCCTGATATTGCTTGACCAGGTCGGCGCTGGCGTCAGGCGCGGTCGCCAGCAATCGCAATATCTGCAAGCCCCCAAACTGCAGTCCCCACACTACAAAGCCCAGGCCAAAAATGATCAGTGCCCATTTGATCAAGCGGCGCGGCTCCCAATTGCGGAACAGGAACGCGATACAGCCAACGCTGGCATAGAGAAACAGGATGTCACCGAACCAGAGGAAAAAATAATGCGCAAGGCCAAACAGAGCTAGCCAGAACATCCTCGAATAATGGACTTTTTTGGCATTCTCGCCCTTGGCATCAGCCCGCTCGATAATCAGCATCATGCTCGCACCGAACAGCAAAGAAAACAGCCCACGCATCTTTCCATCGATAAAAACGGCGGACAAGAGCCAGGCAATCCGGTCGGCCATGGTCTCGCCGCCATAAGCAGAGGGCGTGATATAAGCCCATTCGGGCATGCCGAACCCGACAATATTCATCGCCAATATGCCCATTACGGCAAAGCCGCGCATGGCGTCCAAAGTGATAAGTCTTGCTTCTCCGCCGGTTGCTATGTGCATCATGCCCTCCCTGTGTTATTGGATTGATACAGCGCGACCATATGTTCGTCCAGCCTGTCGAAAGTTCCTTATTGACATTGATGTAGGTAACAGATATTCCATGCTCAACCAGATTCGTTGGAGTTGCCCGATGACCGTTGTTCCCTTCCATCACCCCAAGCGTCCAAAAGGCGAATTCAGGCCACTCAAGGCATTGCACCACTTCCGCAAGTTGATTGCCGATAAGGAAGATACCGAACAGGTATTCCACATCATCGCATCGCTAAGGAGCAGAAAAGCGTGGAAGATTGCCCATAATTTCTGGCAAAGCGAGAAAGGTCAGCGCGTCCTCGGCACCGAGCGGCGGCTTATCGATATTCTCGACGATCATGATGCGCTGAAACAGTTGCCTGCAGGCACCGTCGGCCGCGCCTATGTCGATTTCATGGAGCGTGAGGGATTGAGCGCCGCCGGTCTCGAGGCCGAATATGCAAAGTTCACCGAAGCCGGTAGCCGCTTCGAGGATGGCATCGACCGCTATGGCGATCGTCAGCGCGATACCCACGACATGCTGCACATCCTGACCGGCTATGGCCGCGATGCGCTGGGCGAGCAATGCGTTCTGGCTTTCACCTATGCGCAGAACCGCAGCCTGGGTATCGGCTTTATTGCTTATGCTGGCGGATGGGAACTGAAACGCCGCGCTGCGCCGTCGGCACCGATCTTTGCCGCCATCCGCGAAGGTCACCGCATCGGCAACGCCGCGAAAAATATCGTGCATGAAGATATCGAAGCGTTGCTGCGCGAACCGCTCGTGGATGCACGCAAGCGTTTGGGGATCGCAGAGCCGGTCGCCTATCGCGCCGCGCATGAGGCGATGCGCTCGGGCGGGGTCGATCCGTATAATCTGCTGGCGGCGGCTGCCTAACTTCCGCGCAGTTCCTTGCGGATAACCAGCTTCAGCCCTGACCAGATCGCGTCGACCGCGCAAACCTTCACGTCGACATAGCCCATCGGCAACGCGACTTCGCGGATCGTATCCTCGGTAATATCGGTCGGGACTTTCGATGCCTTTTTCGGCCAACTGACCCAGACGATACCCGCCGGATCGATCAGTCCGCGCAACGCCGTCAGATGTTCGGTGAGGCTAGCGCGCTCATTGACGAAGATATGGGCAAGGCTGGTGCCGGGGGCGGGTATTTCCTGTTCGGACAGTGTCAGTTCCGCGGCATCGATTTCATCGCGAACACTCTGCGGCATCCCTTCGAACCAGACGCGCATGCCTTCTTTCAGGCCAAGCTTGGTCGCGAGCGGCGTGCCTGAGTAACCTTCAGTCATGAAATGGTAATCCAGCGAACGGACTCATTGTTCCATCCCTGTTAATTTGCGTATGCAACATGAACGCACCGCATCGTGGCTAAGGGCGCTACGGTGTTGACTGAAGTCACAATTCCACACCAATGCCAACGCGCTTTGCTTGTGCAGCCAATTTCTTGTCGCGAGTCCACAAAAGCAGTTCCATCTCCGGGTCAGCTGCATTTACCGCCGCGAGCAGATGCGCATCAACATAGCCTATTCCTGACGAGGACAGTTTTTGCCATTCTACCATCGCCATAACTTCGGCGTGAGAAGCAGGAATAACCTGCGGCAAATCATGCAAGAAATCCAAATTCGATTTCCGGTCCTTGAGCGAACCGAGCGCGATTTCCCCTATAATCATATTATGTATGACGACCGCTTCTGCCCTCAGAAGTCGTTGCATATTAACTTCGTTCTTGTGGAAATGGTCGATCCATATCGACGTATCAGCAAGTATCACGTGTTAGCCAAAACGGCGACGTGGTGGTGCCCAAGCATCCGGGTCAGAGCCACCAAGGCGCGCCAATCTCTTTGCGGCTTCGCGTGCGACCAAGCCTTCAAGCGCCATGCGGATCAACGTCGCACGCTCCTTCACGCCAGTAAGCTCCGCCGCGCGTTCGAGTAACTTGTCATCAATGGTAACAGTCGTTCTCATGCTTGTCTTATCGCATCAAATGATGCTGATGTCAATGCGCCTCGTGCTCCTGCAAAGGCAGGAGCGTTGTTGGCATCGCGCAAAACTGACAGCACTCCTGCTTTCGCAGGAGCACAGCTGCTTTATGCTTCCATCCAGTCCTTGAAGAAGCTCTCGTGCGCAGTGCGGAGGTCGGACATCGCAACTTCTATCTTATCGCCATCATGCGCTAAGATTACCAGATTTTCGGCACCATAGGCTTCGTCGCCGATTGTGCTACCAACCAGTTCCGCCACAACACCGGCCTTGGCTGCCGCCACAATAAAATCAGCTACGTCGGATTGAATCGTAACAAGATAGCATCCTTGATCTTCTGCAAAGCAGAAGGAAACCGCACCCTCTCCCTCATTAATCGTGATCATCGCAGAAAATGGACTTGCGAGGGCCATTTCAGCAACGGCCACTAGCAATCCGCCATCGGAGATATCATGGACGGCCGTGACATTGCCGTCGTCAACGAGGCTTCGGACAAATCGCCCGACTTTCAGTTCCTGAGCGAGATCGACCTCGGGGGCCGCACCCGCCTCCCGGCCTTCAATTTCTCGTAGCCATACCGACTGTCCAAGGCTGCCCTTGGGAACACCCAAGCGAAGAATATACTCTCCCTCATTCTTAAACCCAATCGTCGCCATTTTGCTGACATCTTCGAGCACACCCACGCCGCCAATTGCAGGCGTCGGCAAGATCGCGCTGCCGCCTCCAGTGGCCTTGCTCTCATTGTAGAGCGACACATTGCCCGACACGATGGGGTAATCAAGCGCGCGGCAGGCGTCGCCCATTCCTTCTAAACACCCGACAAGTTGCGCCATGATTTCGGGGCGCTGCGGGTTGGCGAAGTTGAGGCAGTTGGTGATCGCTAGCGGCTTTGCGCCGACTGCGCAGATGTTGCGATAGGTTTCAGCCACCGCCTGCTTGCCGCCTTCATAGGGGTCGGCGTAGCAATAACGCGGTGTGCAGTCGGTCGACATTGCCAGCGCGCGGTTGGTGCCGTGGATGCGGACGACGGCTGCGTCGCCACCCGAAAGCTGCGCGGTATCGCCGCCGACCTGGGCATCATATTGCTGCCAAATCCATGCGCGTGAAGCGAGGTCGGGGCAGGCCATCAGCTTGAGCAAATCCGCGCCGATGTCAGTGCTTTGGGGAATATCTCCAAGCGGTTTAACTCCGGCCCATGCCTGATATTCCTCACGGCTGGCGGCGGGCCGGTCATAAAGCGGCGCGTCTTCGGCGAGCGGCCCAAGCGGAATATCGCACACCACTTCGCCCTTGAAGGTCAGCACCATATGGCCGGTGTCGGTGACTTCGCCAATGACCGCAAAGTCGAGTTCCCATTTGTCGAAAATGCCACGCGCAAATTCTTCACGTCCGGGTTTGAGGACCATCAACATGCGTTCCTGGCTTTCGGACAGCATCATTTCATAGGGCGTCATGCCCTCTTCACGGCACGGCACCATGTCCATGTTCAGGATGATCCCGGCCTTGCCGTTAGTCGCCATTTCAACGCTGGAGCTGGTCAGGCCTGCGGCACCCATGTCTTGGATAGCGACAATCGCGTCCGACGCCATCAGCTCAAGGCAGGCCTCGATCAGCAGCTTTTCTGTGAACGGATCGCCGACCTGAACGGTGGGGCGTTTTTCCTCG
>JANOHL010000010.1:0-1701 GCA_031406495.1 Sphingomonadales bacterium
CAAACTGCTTCCGGTTGGCCTCGAAATAATTCTTGGCGGCGTCAGTCGCCAATTTCACCTGACCGGCATACTGCTCGGGACGCAGTATCGCCTCGGCAATCTCACGCTCTTCCAGTTGTGTACCAAGCCAGCGGCCGGCGGCGAAACGACCGGTGAGGGCTGCCTCGGTAACGGCTGCCATCCCTTGCTGCATGAGGAGATCCTGACGCAAGCGCGCCTCGAACATTTCCTTGCTCATGTTTTGCGCTGCCACCAAGGCCGCGTAGCGCTCCTTGGAGAATTTGCCGTTTTCCTGCAGTTGCGGCACCGTCCCGATGTACGACGCCAACTGGGCATCGCTGACGCTCAGCTTCGATTTGTCCGCATTCAACACCAGCAGCCGCTGGTTGATCAGCGTGTCGAGCACGGCGCGACGAACTTCCGGACTATCCAGCATCTCCGGATTGGCGTTGCCTAGCATCGGCCGCAGCCGCTCCTGTTGCTCGCGCAGCGCCTGTTGAAATTCGGTTATGACAATTGGCGTCCCGCCGACTGACGCAATGTCACCAGAGCCGCTGGTCCGCACATAGGAATCAACGCCCCAAAGTGCAAACGGCAATATGATGATTGCAAGGACTATCTTGATGAAGCGTTTGCTGTTGCGAACGTACTCGAACATAACCTGGCTTTCAATGTGAAAAAGGCGAACCGCAGTTCGCCTTTTGATGATTTATCCACGGGCCGGTTTATGAGGTTTTTGGTGGGTGCTGACGGGTTCGAACCGCCGACATTCGCCTTGTAAGGGCGACGCTCTACCAACTGAGCTAAGCACCCTCACAAACCGGCACGGCAAGGCACAGCCGCAAGGATGCGGATTCTACCAAAGCATTCGCCCGCTTGCGCCCCTTAATGCTTGAGCAAACCGGAAGAATGTGGCTTGTCCTCTGTCGCCGGCAAAGCAGCAGCCTGTGTGTCAGCGACAGGCACCGGAGCATCGGGTAGCGGCTCGGGCATGCGTTCCAGCGCAAGCTCAAGCACCTTGTCAATCCACCTCACCGGCAATATCTCGATGCGATTCTTGATGGCGTCCGAGATTTCGGCGAGATCCTTGACGTTTTCCTCCGGAATCAGCGCCAGACGGATGCCACCACGCACAGCGGCCAGGAGTTTTTCCTTGAGCCCGCCGATCGGCAACACTTCGCCGCGCAGCGTGATTTCACCGGTCATGGCAATGTCGGCGCGCACCGGGATCCCCGTCAGCACGGATACAATCGCGGTACAGATCGCAATACCTGCGGATGGGCCATCCTTGGGCGTCGCACCCTCGGGCAGATGCACATGCAGATCGTTCTTCTGATAGAAATCCTCGGCGATACCCAGTTGCCTGGAACGCCGCCGCACGACGGTCAGCGCGGCCTGGATCGACTCCTGCATCACCTCGCCGAGCTTGCCGGTGGTCATGGTCTTGCCCTTGCCCGGCACCGCGACGGCTTCGATGGTCAGCAGTTCGCCGCCCACTTCGGTCCATGCCAGCCCGGTCACCTGGCCGATCTGGTTATCTTTTTCAGCCATGCCAAACGTATAGCGCTGGACGCCCAGATATTTATCGAGGGTCTTGGCATTGACGATGATCTTGCTCTTGCGCTTGCGCATCACCAACGACTTGACGACCTTGCGGCAGATCTTGGAAATCTCGCGCTCCAGGGCGCGCACGCCGGCTTC
>JANOHL010000098.1:0-1536 GCA_031406495.1 Sphingomonadales bacterium
TTTCGGGCGCATCGAGGGGCGAACCGTGGGCGTCGTCGCCAATCAGCCAATGGTGCTGGCGGGCGTGCTCGACATCAACAGCAGTCGCAAGGCCGCGCGTTTCGTCCGCTTCTGCGACGCGTTCGAAATCCCGATCATCACCTTCGTCGACGTCCCCGGCTTCCTGCCCGGCACCGCGCAGGAATTTGGCGGCATCATCAAGCATGGCGCAAAGTTGCTGTTCGCTTATGCAGAGGCGACAGTGCCCAAAATTACCGTCATCACGCGCAAGGCCTATGGCGGCGCTTATGACGTGATGGCGTCAAAGCATCTGCGCGGCGACCTCAACTACGCCTGGCCCACCGCCGAAATCGCGGTGATGGGCGCAAAAGGCGCGGTGGAAATCATCTTCCGCGGGCTGGAACCGGAGGAAATCGCCGAGAAAACGAAAGAATATGAAGACCGTTTCGCCAACCCGTTTGTGGCGGCGAGCAAGGGTTTTATCGACGAGGTGATCTACCCGCATTCAACGCGGCGGCGGATTGCCTTGGGGTTACGGAAATTGCGGAACAAGGCGTTGGAAAACCCTTGGAAGAAGCATGATAATATTCCGTTGTGAGGTGAGAAATGGCTTTAACTGACCCTGCACGTGAACTGGCTGCCACGCTTGAACTGTTAGGAGCGGATCCTAATGAGGGCTTGGACGACCGGATAGCCAAAGCCGCGCGCGTCGAACACTGGTCGGCTGACTTTTTTCGGGTAGTTTTCGAGCTTGTGGCTCGTTTTGCCCTTTTGGAAAGAGAAATAAACGCTCTCGCGCTTGACGACGACATCCGAGCTGATGCGCTCCGTAGCCTCAAAATTATGGAAGGCGCTTTTACGAATAAATCATTTTTAAACCAGAATACAGGAAATGTTAGACCCTTAATCGTTGGAGCAAATCCTACAATCCTTAAAATGCTTTCACCCCAAATTCGAGATCGTATTTCCTATCACCTTTTTACTGCCGAAGAGAGATCAGAAATTCTTGGTGAAGTTCGAGAATTAATTGGTTGGCTTGAAAATGTTCAAAGCGAAGAAAAAGACTTTGTTCGGGAGGCGTTAATTCATGGTTTGAAAGACTTTGAATTTCGCCTTGACCGTCTTGAATGGTTTGGCACGGGATATTCAATCGATTCATTGCGGGCAGTAATCCATGCTTACATGGCACTGGAAGGTGCGGGCATTCAATCGGAGAATGGCCAAGAGCTTATGGATGCAATCTTGGCAAAGACCAAAGCTTTCATGCTTAAGGTTTTGAACACAATCGATGTAGCGAAAGACACGACCGAAAGAGCTGATTGGGCTTTGCGTGCTTACGGTGCAATCAGCGCCCTTTCAGACGGAAGCTCAACCGTCGCCGGTCTTTTGAATTGAGGTGTAAGTCAATATGAAACTAGGCCGTCTCAACCATATCGGCGTCGCGACGCCTTCCATTGCGGACAGCATCGTCTTTTACCGCGACGTGATGGGCGCGACGAAAATCCATGATCCGTTCGACCTGCCCGATCAGGGGGT
>JANOHL010000105.1:0-13607 GCA_031406495.1 Sphingomonadales bacterium
CAAAGGGGCCTTGCCAAAGTCCGCCAGGGAATGATTTCGGCAATCCGGCGTCGGTATAAAGATTTCCACTCGGGTCGGCAAAGCCAAACCCCAAGCCGAACGGCCCATCAATATTGAAGATATCAAACTGATCGCCATCTCCGCCGGGCATCTCATCAGAAACACCCGCAATCCCGCTCGTTGAATAGCTGTTTCCGGCTATCGATGCCGAAAGATAAATACTGCCATCGACATATTGCGAATATTGTCCGGTCAGCGTTGGGAAATTGGCAACCGGCGTCAACGCGTCATCGTAGCTAAAAATGCCCGAGAAAACTGTCCCTGCGGGATATATTATATTTGGCTGATCTATACGCGCCTTAAACTTGAAGGTCTTGATTTCCGCCGACGCAGACTGTGAAAAAGCGAACAGCAAAAATGCTGCCAACATGAATAAAACGCGCAATGCAACCCCCTGAAAACAAACTCAGCGCCCGCTAGCCGACGCCAGATGCACTCACAAGTGATTAAAATAAGGTGTGTTTGAATGGCACATCCAGACAAAGCCTGTCTTCGGCGACGCCCCTCGAACGCAATCAAGCATTAGAGGGCAAGCACTCAATTACGTCTCGGCAACAGCCCCAGCCGCGCGCGCATCGACCAGCGGATGAGCATCAGCACCGAAACGATGGCAAGCCCGGTGGCGAGCCCCGTCCAGACGCCGATGCCATCCCATCCCTGCCGGAACGCAAGCCACGCGCCAACGCCGATGCCGACGACCCAGTAACCGAACGCGGCAAAGAACATCGGCACTTTGGTGTCATGCAGGCCGCGCAACATACCTGCACCGACGACCTGTGCGCCATCGACGATCTGGAATATCGCCGCGATCATCAGAAAGCCGACCGCCAGATTGAATACCTGGCGGGTAGCAGCGTCGATGGGCGTTACGAAAATGCCGATAAGCGCTTCGGGGAAAAGGTAGATCAACAGCGCCATGACCGCCATAAAGCCAGTGCCGAGCACGAAGCCGGTCCATCCTGCGCGGGTGATGCCGAGCGGATCGTTGCGACCGTAAGCAAGCCCCACGCGGACGGTGGCCGCCTGCCCCAGCCCCATCGGTACCATGAAGGTCAAAGACGCGATCTGCAGCGCAATGGCGTGCGCCGCAACCGATGCCTCGTTGATCAGGCCCATCAGCAGGATGGCAACTGCGAACACGCCGCCTTCGAAGCCCATCGTAACCCCGATAGGAAGGCCCAACCGCCAAATCTCGCGAAAACGCGGCCAATCCGCACGCCACCAGCGACCGAGCAAATGATAGCGGCGGAACTTCGGGTGGAAACCGACCACCGCCAGCATGACGACAAGTTGCAAAATTTGCGTGATCGTGCTGCCGATGCCCGCGCCCAGCAAGCCAAGCTGTGGCAAGCCGAAATTGCCAAGGATCAAGCCGTAGTTGATGATGGCGTTGACGATCACCGCACCGATAGCGACTAACATTGCCCAGATCGGACGTTCAAGGGCAGCAACGAAATTGCGTAAAACCAAAAAGCAGATGAAGGGCAGTATCGACCACATATAGGCGCGAACGAACACGCCTGCATCGGCCGAGAGGTCGGGTTGCTGTCCGGTCGCGAGCAATATCGCTTCTGCATTCCACAGAAACAGCCAGACCGGAACCATGACCGCCAGCGCAGTCCAGAACCCCTGCCGCACCGTCCGCCGGATATCGCGGACCGAATGTGCCATCCGTCCCTTTTCCGACGCCATCATTGGCGCAGTCGCGGTGACCAGACCCATGCAGAAAATCGCACAGAGCATCGCGAGATTATGCCCCAACGCCCCCGCCGCCAACTCACGCGGCCCGAGCCAACCGAGCAGAATGACATCGGTCACCCCGATCAGCATCATCGTCAGGTTCGACAGGATCATCGGCCAGGCAAGCGTCGCCGTCGCACGAAGCTCGTCGCGCCAAGGGGTTGATGACGGTGCAATGATCGCAGTTGTGGCCATAGCGGTGGGGCCGTAGCGGATTGGGGATGGTGGGGCTAGGTGGTTCGCGAAATTGCCCGCCGCCGTTTTGTCATTCCCGCGAACGCGGGAATCCATGGTCGGCGCTCTCTGGTTTAACCAAACTTTTAGGGAGCGGCGCTATCAAAGAGCCATGAATGCACCGGTTGGAAATATTGTCGGCACCACCGACCTGTCAGCATGCCAGCACTGGTGTACCGATTTACCTTATCGGGCAGTTATTGCCGTCGGCATCCAGCCAACTCACGGCACGATTTTATATCAGGTCGCCGGCGAATCAAAAGCACCTCAGAACGCGTTTAATGCGTTAAAGCTTGCTATCACCAAGCATGGTGGAAAATGCTTCTACTGCAAAACTGCGTCAGCAGAGGAACCGAACGTCTTAGATCTGACCATTGATCATATCGAAGCCTTAGCCATTGGCGGAACTAATGATCTGACCAATTTGGTTGTTGCTTGTAAGCCTTGCAATCAAAAAAAGGGCCAGAGCAGGCTAGATGCATTTAATCCTGTTGCCACGGAAGAATGGCTTACGGCTTTGAAGACTCAGATCGAAGGTCGCCTCAAAAAGCTCGGTTGTTAGACGCTTTGCCTGACCATGGATTCCCGCTTTCGCGGGAATGACAGTTTTCTACACAAATAGCCCAGACTACTCCCCCTTCTTCGCCACCCCAACCAAAGCAGGGCGCAGCAACCGGTCCTTGATCATATATCCGGCCTGCATTTCGGCCACGATCGTCCCCGGCTCGGCGTCGTTGCTGGGGATTTCGACCATCGCCTGATGCTGGTTCGGGTCGAGTGGCATTCCCATCGCGGCAATCCGCGTGATGCCGTGTTTGGCGAAGACGCTTTCCAACTCGCGACCTGTCGCCTCAAGCCCCGTCACCAACGGCTTCATCGCCTCGCTCTCCCGCATTTCGGCGGGGATCGCTTCCAGTGCGCGGATCAGATTGTCAGACACCGACAGGACATCGCGGGCAAAACCGGTCGCGGCATAGGCGCGCGCGTCAGTTGCCTCCTTCTCCATCCGCCGACGCACGTTCTGCGTTTCGGCCTGCGCGTAGAGTACTTCCTGCCGGGCAGCCGCAAGATGGTCTTCGAGCATTGCAATGCGCTCTGCATCGGCGCTTGCCGCCACATCGTCCGCAGCTTCGCGCAGATGTTCCGGCACGCCTTCCATTTCTTTGGCCATTTCCTTGATCGCTGCATCTTCTGCCGCTTCGTTCTTATTTTTTTTCATAATGCTGCTAAACCCGTAAATTCACCGGCAAGTTCCGGCGCTCGTTGCCATGCGCATATAGAAAGCAATTTTATTTCATCAAGCTTTGTGCGCGCCTTCTAGGGCGCCAAAATTGTTCGCGCGAAGACGCGAAGGCGCGAAGTTGTCCCAAAAACTCCCGTGCACAGCCGATAGGAGTACTGTATTGCCTTCCATGATAAGACAAAAGAACGAGGCTTCGACAAGCTCAGCCCGAACGGAATAAATAACTTCTTCGCGCCTTCGCGTCTTCGCGCGAACAAAATTCTTACTTCATCAGTCTCGACAAAGCCTGCGCGGTGAAATCGACCATCGGGACGATGCGCGCATAATTGAGGCGGGTCGGCCCAATAACGCCTACAACTCCCACCACCTTGCCGCCTGCCTCGCGATACGGCGCGGCGATGACGGAGGAGCCGGACAGCGAGAAAAGATTATTTTCCGAGCCGATAAATATCCGCGTCGATTGCGCGTCACGGGCGCTATCTACCAGCCGCGCGATTTCTTCCTTGCTCTCCAGCTCGTCGAGCAACTGCCGAACCCGGTCGAGATCTGCGGCGGCGGCTTCGTCGATCAGGTTCGATTGACCGCGCACAATCAGCACCGGTCGGTCATTTGCGTCGAGCGACCAAATCGCAAGGCCGCTACGCACCAGTTTTTCGCTGGCGCTATCGAGTTCGGCCTTTTCGGCACGGATTTCGCTATCGAGCCGTGTGAGTGCTTCGGGCAAGGTCAGCCCTGACAGCCTGGCTGAGATATAATTCGACGCCTCGACCAACGCACTATCGCTGACCGACAAGTCAATCGCGACCACGCGGTTCTCCACGCTGTTGTCCTGCCCAACCATGATCGCCAGCACTTGGGTGGCCGACAACCGCGCAAAACTAAACGCTTTCATCACCGTGTCGCGTTTGGGCACCAACACGATGCCGGCGCAGGCGGACAGCCCGGACAACACAGACGTCGCGGCGGCCAGCGCCTCCTCGATCGGTCCACCGCCCTGTATCTGCGATTCTATGGCACGCCGTTCCGCCGCAGAAGGCTCTGCGGCCTGCATCATGCCATCGACAAACAGCCGCAAGCCGCTCTCGGTCGGCATCCGCCCGGCGCTGGTATGCGGAGAGGCAAGCAAGCCTGCTTCTTCCAAATCCTGCATGACGTTACGGATGGAGGCAGGCGACAGGTTCATGCCGCCGATTTTGGAGAGCGTCCGCGAGCCGACTGGCGCACCGGATTCCAGATAGCTTTCCACCACCACCCGGAAAATCGTGCGCGTGCGGTCGTTGAGTTCGGTGATTGGGGTCTGGCTCACATGCCAGATGTAGCGCAGCGCGCTTGCAAAGCAAGTGGAGCAAGCTATGGCGAGCGCCAACCAAAATTCAGGAGATTCCCATGCGTCCATCCGGTCGTGCGCCCGACGAAATGCGCGTTCTTAGTGTCGAAACCGGCTTCACCAAACATGCCGAGGGCAGCGTGCTGATCGGCTTTGGCGACACCCGCGTGCTGGTGACCGCCAGCGTCGAAGACCGCCTGCCGCCTTGGCTGCGCGGCAAGGGCGAAGGCTGGGTAACGGCGGAATATTCAATGCTACCGCGCGCCACCCATACACGCGGGCAACGTGAAGCGGCCAAGGGCAAGCAATCGGGACGGACACAGGAAATTCAACGGCTTATTGGCCGTTCTTTACGTGCGGTCGTCGATCTGAAGAAGCTAGGCGAGCATCAGATCACACTCGATTGCGACGTGTTGCAGGCCGACGGCGGCACGCGAACGGCGGCGATTTCGGGTGCGTGGATTGCCCTGCGGCTCGCGGTCAACGGACTGATGGCGTCGGGTGCAGTCAAGGACGACCCGATTACCGGACGTGTTGCTGCGGTAAGTTGCGGCATTTACAAGGGCACGCCGGTGCTCGACCTTGACTATATTGAGGATTCGAACGCCGATGCCGATGCCAATTTCGTTCTGATCGAGGGCGGGCAGATTGCCGAAGTGCAAGCGACGGCAGAGGGCGCGACCTATGACGAAGAAGGCCTGCTGCGCCTGTTGCGACTGGCGCGCATGGGGACAGACAAGATTTTCGCAGCACAGGCAGACGCGGTGAAATAGACCGATGGCCCACCGCAAACTCCTCCCCGGCAAATTGGTCATCGCCAGCCACAACGCGGGCAAGGTTAGGGAAATCCGCGCGCTGCTCGCGCCTTATGGCATAGACCCGGTATCGGCAGGCGAGCTCGGCCTGCCCGAGCCGGAGGAGACCGGCACGACCTTTGCCGAGAATGCGTTGTTGAAGGCACATGCGGCAGCGCAAGGGTCGGGCTTGCCTGCTCTCGCCGACGATAGCGGACTATGCGTTGCGGCACTCGGAGACGCACCCGGCGTCTACACCGCAGACTGGGCGGAAAAACAGGTCTTCGAAGGCGGCCCAGGCCGCGATTGGTATATGGCGATGGGCAAGGTCGAAGGCAAACTCGCCGAAGTTGGCAGGGATGTTGACCGCAGCGCCCATTTCACCTGCACGCTCGCTTTGGCATGGCCTGACGGGCATTCGGAAGTGTTTGAGGGTCGCGTAAACGGCGCGCTGGCGTGGCCACCGCGCGGGAATATGGGCTTTGGCTATGATCCTGTGTTCGTGCCGCTAGGTCGCGCGCAAAGCTTTGCAGAGCTCGACCCGGCAGAAAAACACGCGATGAGCCACCGCGCCGACGCCTTTGCCAAGCTGGTCGCGGCGGTGTTTTGACGCCCGCGATGGCCGCTCCCCTCGCCCTTTACATCCACTGGCCGTTCTGCGTCTCCAAATGCCCTTATTGCGACTTTAACAGCCATGTGCGCGAGGTCGTGGACCAAGGGGCATGGGCTGCCGCTTTGCTGGCAGATATGGCCTATGAGGCGGCGCTGACGCCCGGACGGCCATTGTCGTCGATATTCTTCGGGGGGGGTACCCCGAGTCTGATGCCACCATCGACCGTTGCAGCTCTTGTCAATGCAGCCGAGGCGCTTTGGGGCTTCACCGACGACATCGAAATCACACTTGAGGCCAACCCTTCTTCGGTCGAAGCCGCCTGCTTTGCCGATTTGGCGGTAGCTGGTGTCAACCGCGTCTCGCTCGGCCTGCAATCGTTGGATGACGCCGCGCTCCGCTTTCTGGGCCGCGCGCATTCGGTCGAAGAAGGTCTGGCTGCGCTGGATGTAGCGCAGTCCGAATTCGCCCGTGTCAATATCGACCTGATATACGCGCGTCCCGACCAGACAGCGGTGGAATGGGAGGCCGAACTGTCCCGCGCCATCGGCTTCGGCACCGACCATATGTCGCTGTATCAGCTCACCATCGAACCTGGCACGCGCTTCGCCACCTTGGTCCGCGAAGGGCAGTTCATTCCAGCGGACAATGACGAAGCCGCGTCGCTCTACGAAATGACGCAAGCGATGACTTCGGCGGCGGGGCTTCCGGCTTATGAGATCAGCAACCACGCACGGGTTGGCCAGCAGAGCCGCCATAATCTGACCTATTGGCGCTATGGCGACTATATCGGCATTGGGCCAGGCGCACATGGACGTCGACTGAAGAGTGCGACACAACGCCATAAGAAACCAGAAAATTTCTTGTCCAGTGTGGAGCGCAACAATCATGGGCTGGTGAGTGAAGAAGCACTCGACGCCGAAACCAGAGCTATGGAAGCTTTGCTAATGGGATTGCGACTAGCCGAAGGGATCGATCTCTCCGATATCGCGTCGCGCACAGGCATTGATGCCGATCGATTGATTGACGCCCAAGCTGTTGCGGGCATCGAAAAGCTTGGCCTTATTCGCCATCGAGGCATTCAGTTGACGGTCACTCCACAAGGCATGCCTTTACTCGACGCGATCCTGCCCGAAATCGTTCTGGTTGAGCCGCAGCCCGTCGCCTGATAGCGTTGCCGTCATGGCGCCAACTGCAAGCCTCATCGCCGAATATGGCGCGTTCCTGACCGACAACCGCCGGATGTCGCCGCACAGCATACGCGCTTATCTGGCGACCGCCGAACGCCTGATCGAATTTCTGGGCGAGCATTTGGGCGAAGCAGCCGACCGCCCCACCCTCGCCAAACTGACCGCCGCCGACCTGCGGGCGTTTCTCGCGCATCGGCGGGGCGCCAATGAGTATGGAGGGGGCCTTACCAACCGCTCGACCGCACGCGAACTGTCCGCGATCCGGCATTTCCTGCGCTTTGCCTTGGGCAACGAAGCCACCCTGCCCATCCTTAAAGGCCCCCGCGTCCAGCGGAGCCTGCCCCGCCCCGTCAGCCCCGACGATGTCATCGCGCTCGCCGAAGATGCCTCAAACGGCGCGCGCGAAGGATGGATCGGGGCTCGAGACTGGGCGGTACTGCTGTTGCTCTACGGCAGTGGACTGCGCATCAGCGAAGCAACAGGTTTGACCGGCGCGATCCTGCCGCTCGGCACCACGCTGCGCATAACCGGCAAGCGCAATAAAACACGGATAGTTCCATTACTAGAGCAGGTTAAGAACGCTATCGAAGAATATCTCTCGTTGTGCCCCTATTCGCAAAACCGTGACGAACCTCTATTCCGGGGATCGCGCGGAGGACCGTTATCCCCCGCCCTCATCCGCCGTGCTGTGCAGGGCGCACGCAGCAGATTGGGCCTGTCCGAACGCACCACGCCGCACGCATTACGCCACAGCTTTGCGACACATTTGCTCGCGGGCGGAGCCGATCTCAGGAGCCTGCAAGAATTGCTCGGCCATGCCAGCCTGTCATCAACGCAGGTTTACACTGCGGTCGACACCGCGATGTTGCTCGACGAATATCAGAACGCGCATCCGAGGGCTTAGCCGGCCAGCCGCGCCTCTATGGCGTCCCAGATCATACCTGCAATATCGCTGTTATTGAACCCGTCGATGGCGACAATTCCGGTTGGGGACGTTACGTTAATTTCTGTCAGCCACTCGCCACCGATGACGTCGATGCCGACAAATATCAGTCCACGCGCTTTCAGCTCAGGTCCAAGCGCTGCACAAATTTCTTGCTCGCGCACTGTCAACTCGGTGGCCTCAGCAAAGCCCCCGACCGCAAGATTGGAGCGAAACTCGCCCTCACCCGGTCGCCGGTTGATGGCACCCGCAACCACCCCGTCGACCAGCACGATACGTTTGTCACCCGCCGAAACCGACGGCAGGAACTGCTGCACCATGAACGGTTCGGGCCAGACCTGATTAAACAATTCGATCAATGCGCCCAGATTGCTGCCATCGGCATCGATGCGGAACACCGCCTTGCCGCCGTTGCCGTGCAGCGGCTTTACCACCACGGCACCATATTGCGCCTGAAACGCCTTGGCATCTTCCAGCGAGCGCGTGACCAAAGTCGGCGGCATGAACTGCGGGAAGTCGAGCACGAATACCTTCTCGGGCGCGTTCCTGACCGATGCCGGGTCGTTGACGATCAGAGTCTGGTCCTTGATCCGCTCGAGCAACCAAGTGCCGGTCAGATAGCCGAGATCGAAAGGCGGATCTTGCCGCATCAGCACGACATCGACGTCAGCCGCCAGATCGAGCCGCACTGCGTCGCCAAAGCGATAGTGCGCCCCCTCAACCCGCTGCAAATCATGTACCGGATGCGCCTTGGTGGTTAGCTTGCCTGCCTTCCAACTCAGATCGCGCACGTCATAATGATAGATCGTATGCCCCCGCGACTGCGCAGCCAGCATCAGCGCAAAGCTCGAATCGCCCTTGATGCCGATCCCGTCCATCGGGTCCATCTGGACTGCGACGTTGATGCTCATAGGTGTACCTTATCCATGCCAGACGTTGACCAAATGACGCGGGACGCGCCACGGCGCAACCAATATCACATCGATGCGGACCTCGTCGGTGCCTTTGCTATATTTGTGAACCAAAGATTCCGCCGCCGCCGCGACCCGGCGCAGGCGGTAAGCATCGATCGCGGTGGCGAGATCAGCATCCTTCACACGTGCTTTGACCTCGACAAAGGCCAGCGTGCGCCCGCGCCGTGCGATCAAGTCAACCTCGCCGCGCGGGTTACGCACCCGCTCGCCCAATATCCGCCAACCATGCAACCGCAACCACCACGCCGCAATCGCTTCGGCCCGACGCCCGCGTATCTCGGCCTGCTGGCGCTTCACTTGGCGGCGGATTTCATGTTCGTTGCGCGGGCATAGACAACACTGCGTTCCAGACCGAAGCGCTTGGCGATCTGGCCAGCCGCTTTCGAAACCGGCATTGTTAGCAGAGCCTCCGCCAGTGCCGCCTCGACATCCCCGATCTCGGCAGGCAAGCCTTCCGCAGGCGGGCCGACAATCAGCACGATCTCGCCTTTTGCCTCCAGTTCAGCATAGCGCGCCGCCAGTTCGGACAGCGTCCCAGTTACCACTTCCTCGAATTTCTTGGTCAGCTCGCGCGCCACCGCCGCCTCACGCTCGCCCAGTATTTCGGCCATTGCCGCCAAAGTCGCGCCCAATCGCGGCCCGCTTTCGTAAAATACGAGCGTCGCCGGTATTGCGGCTAATGCTGCCAACGCATCACTTCGCGCCTTTGCTTTGGAGGGCAAAAACCCCGAGAACAGAAACCTGTCCGTCGGCAATCCACAAATCGACAGCGCTGCAATCGCCGCACTCGGCCCTGGCGCGGTATAGACAGAAACCCCCGCCTCGCGCGCCGAACGTACCAATTTGTATCCGGGGTCGGAGATCAAAGGCGTCCCCGCGTCCGACACCAACGCCACGACACCATCACGCGCCGCCGCGACCAAGCTCTCGCGGTCACCCGCGCTACTATGGTCATTATAGCGCCGCATTTTCTTTTTGAGACCAAGGTAATGCAGCAATTTACCTGTCACCCTGCTGTCTTCAACCGCCACTATATCCGCCGCTTCGAGAATGGCTATGGCGCGCTGTGACATATCTGCAAGGTTGCCGATGGGGGTCGCGACGACATATAAGCCCGACTCGAACGACATCAAAAATATACACTTTTCGCTGAGGAACCCATCATGAGCGCAACCATTGCAGCATGCAGCGAGCAGTCGCAAGCCTTGGCCCGCGGATTTGGCGGTCGGCTGGCAAAGTTCGTGGGCCTGTCGATGATACTGCTTCTGGCGGCATGCTCGGCTGTGCCGCGCGAAGGCCCGCCAGAAGTGGTAGCGCCCGATCCGCTCGACAGCCTGCACCGAGTCGCACTGCTGCTGCCGGTTACCGGTCCTGACGCCGATGTCGGCCAGTCAATAGCGAACGCAACTGCGCTCGCGATGGCGGACGCCAAAGTGACCAACATCCGCATTATCACTTACGACACCGCTTCAGGGGTCGATGCAGCGACACGGCGGGCAGTTGCTGATGGCAATAAACTCATTCTCGGGCCTTTGCGCGGCGATAACGTGCTCGCCGCAGCGGCGGTCGCGCGACCGGCTGGTGTTCCGATCATCAGCTTTTCCAATGACGTCGGTGTCGCCGGACGGAACGTGTTTCTGCTGGGTCATCTGCCCAATCAGTCGATCGACCGCGTCGTGCGTTACGCGAAAGCGCAAGGGCTTAACCGCTTTGGCGGCATAGTTTCGACCAATATTTACGGCCAGCGCGCCTCGTCGAACTTGACCAATTCGGTGCGCAGTGCGGGCGGAACGTTGGTCGGTATTCAGGAAACAGACGGATCTGCTGCTTCGCTCGACGCCGCAACGCGAAGGCTGAGCGCGATGGGTCAGATCGATGCCGTTTTGGTAGCAGACAGCGGCCGAGTTGCGATCCTTGCGGTCCCGTCGCTGCGCAAACATGGCCTGCGCAACGCAAAGATATTGGGCACCGACCTTTGGAATATCGACGGCTCTCTGGCGAGTAACCGGACGATGTACGGCGCATGGTTCGCAAGTGTGTCGGATACACTCTACAACCAATACGCCACCAAATATCGCACGCGATATGGTCGTGCGCCGCTACGTCTGTCGAGCCTTGGTTACGATTCGGTGCTGCTGGTTGCGCGGGTCGCCCGTGATTGGCGACCGGGCACTGCCTTTCCGGTATCGAAACTGACCGATCCGCAAGGTTTTATCGGCGTCGATGGCGCATTCCGGTTCATGCCGAACGGCCTAACCGAACGCAGTCTGGAAGTGCAGGAGATTCAGGCGGGCAAGTTCGTGACAATCAATGCGGCACCGACGAATTTTGGTAAGTAATCTGAATTTATCCTCCCTAAATCAAAGATTTGGGGAGGATTAGATATTATGGCTGCAATGCTCGTCATGGACGTGACCGACGCCCAATTTGCGAGCCTTTTCGATTTTCTTCAGTACCATCTGCCGCTTTAGCCGCGACAGGTGGTCGATGAACAAGATGCCTTCCAGATGGTCCATCTCGTGCTGCAGGCAGGTTGCCATTAGGTCTTCCATCGCCTCTTCGTGGACCTTGCCATCCAGATCCTGCCAGCGCGCGCGGACCTTTGCCGGGCGCTCGATCTCGGCATATTGATCGGGGACCGACAGGCAACCTTCGCTGTAAACCGAATGTTCTTGCGAAGGGTCGAGAATTTCGGGATTCACAAAAATCCGCGGGTTTGGCACCGCTTCACCGTCTTCGCCGGACTCCTGCAGGTCGATAACCAGTACGCGTTTCGGCACACCTACCTGTATTGCAGCGAGGCCAATTCCGGGTGCCGCATACATCGTCTCGAACATATCATCGACGAGGCGTTTCAGGTCGGCATCGAACGCCTCCACAGGCGACGAGATGGTTTTCAGCCGCGGATCGGGCACTTCGAGAATTGGTAATATGGCCATGGCGTGCAGATAGGGATACGCGGAGTGGAAATCAACGCCTCACCTTATCTTCGATTTAGGGAGGATAAGGTTATCCAACCGGTCTCCTCGCGCGCAAAGCTTGCGCCAAAGTGCCGTCGTCGAGATAATCGAGTTCACCGCCGACCGGCACGCCGTGGGCCAATTGGGTCAGGCGGATAGGGTAGTCTTCGAGCCGTTCCGCCAGATAATGCGCGGTAGTTTGTCCATCAAGCGTGGCGTTCATTGCCAGCACCACTTCGTCAATACCGCCGGCGGCAACCCTAGCGATCAGGCCATCGATATGGAGATCTTCGGGCCGCACCCCATCAAGCGCCGACAGTCGTCCGCCCAGAACGTGATATTTGCCGGGAAACAGCCGCGACCGGTCGAGCGCCCATAGATCGGACACATCCTCGACCACGCAGATCGAGCGAATATCGCGACGCGGGTCGATGCAGATGCCGCAAGGGTTTCCGGTGTCGATATTGCCGCAGGTTTCGCACACCACCAGCCGCCCTTCGACATTCTCCAGCGCGCGGAGCAGCGGCTGCAGCACGGTCTCGCGCTTTTTCATCAGATGCAGCACCACGCGCCGCGCCGAACGCGGGCCGAGGCCGGGCAGTTTCGACAATGCTTGTGCGAGTGCGTCTATTTCTTGCGATGCCATGCATGCGGTCTTAGGGGGCTTTGGAACAAAGGAAAAGTCACGATGCGCCTTGCCTTTATGGGAACGCCGGAATTTGCGGTGCCGACGCTCGACGCGCTGGTAGCGGCGGGGCATGAAGTCGTGGCCGTCTATACCCAGCCGCCGCGTCCGGCAAATCGCGGTAAGAAGCTGACCCCGTCCGCCGTGCAGGCGCGGGCCGAGGAGTTAGGGCTTGAGGTACGGTCGCCGGTTTCCTTGCGTCATGCTGAGGCTCAGGCAGAATTTGCGGCACTGAACCTCGATGCGGCGGTGGTCGCGGCTTACGGACTGATCTTGCCGCAAGCCATATTGGAGGCACCAAGGCATGGTTGCCTCAACGTCCACGGCTCGCTTTTACCCCGCTGGCGTGGCGCGGCACCCGTGCAGCGGGCGATATTGGCGGGGGATAATACAACCGGCGTAATGGTCATGCAGATGGAGGCCGGGCTGGACACAGGACCAGTCCGCGCGACAACGGAAATCGAGATTGCCGCCAAAACTGCGGGGCAACTGACCACCGAACTGGCCGAGCTGGGGGCGGAGCTGATGGTTAGAGTGTTGGCCGATATGGCGGCCTTCCCGCCGATTGCTCAGCCCGATGAAGGCGTCACTTACGCCGACAAAATCGACAAGGCCGAAACGCGCATAGATTTCGCCGCATCCGCTGAGCAGGCCAAGCGTCAAGTCCGCGCATTCAACCCTGCGCCGGGTGCCTGGTTTGAATTTAAAGACGAGCGCTATCGGATATTGGCAGCCGAAATACTTTCCCCCCTCCCCTTCGGGGGTGGGGTTGGGGGTGGGGGCTATCGGGGTAGCGCCGTACTGACAGCCCCCACCCCTTCCCCCTCCCCTGAAGGGGTGGGGCTTA
>JANOHL010000106.1:0-1927 GCA_031406495.1 Sphingomonadales bacterium
GAACTGCCCTTGAACGAAGTGGTGTTCGACTTTTACGACCGGCTGAAGAGCATATCGCGCGGCTATGCGTCGTTCGATTACCACCAGATCGGCCACCGCGAGGGCGACCTTGTGAAGATGAGCATCCTCGTCAACGGCGACCCGGTCGACGCGCTGAGCATGATCGTCCACAGGGGAACCGCGGAGGCAAGGGGCCGCGGCATGTGCGAGCGCCTGAAAGACCTGATCCCGCGCCATCTGTTCAAAATCCCCATCCAGGCCGCAATCGGCGGCAAGGTAATCGCGCGCGAAACCATCGCCGCGATGCGCAAGGACGTCACCGCGAAATGCTATGGCGGCGACATATCGCGCAAGAAGAAGCTGCTGGACAAGCAGAAGAAGGGGAAGGCCAGAATGAGGGAGTATGGCAACGTTTCAATTCCTCAGGAGGCTTTCATCGCTGCTCTTCGCATGGGCGAAGAGTAGTGGCCAAGACGGACGGCAGCCGCTTCGAGCGACACCGCCAGCCATGGACGAGCGACGAAATCCAGAAACTGCACACCCTCGCCACCAAGGGAATGCCGCTAAAGCAAATGAGCAAGGCCCTCACCCGCAGCGAGGAATCAGTTAAGGACCGCGCGAAGGTTGACGGGTTGAAGATTGCTAAGTTGCGGTAGGCAGTTCGCAGGACGCATTTTGGTTCATTCGTTGATTGGCTGATGCCCTTTTTGGCGATCCTTGCGATTACAGTGTCTGACTCGGTAGCGATGGATCATCAATATTGATCGAGAGCATCCAACGTTCGGAGAAGCAGCTTGCATACGGTGAACTTGGGTCGAGTTTTCGCGAACTTCCTCGCTGGGTGTCTTTTAGCCAATCATCTATCGCCGGGTGCGATATCCCCAAAACTTCATTCAGAAGATAGCCTGCACGGACTTTGACGATCTTTTCAGGAGCTTCTCCAACCGCTTCGATAATCTTGGTATAGTGCGCAATCGCATGGCGCTTCCAGATATTGACCACATGTTTGATGCCTCCGCACCATGGCGGATTTTCGATACTTTGTCTGAAAGCATCGCCAATGGATGCTACCCTTATGCCTTCGTGAGTTTGGATTGGAACTGCAGGCATGGCCAGTGCATGACGATGCAGCGTGACCCCGCGCAACTTTTCATTGAATTGAGGAGTAACGAATTGAAAGGGCAAGTCATCATATTGTGCCTGCGCTACATCGAATTCCAGCGCTTCAGACATGTGTTCGTTGACACGGCTTCGCCACTCCGACCGGTTTGGTGTACTAATATGAAGTTCGGCTTCTCGTGCCAGGCCATGCCAAGCTAAGGCGCTGCGATGAGAAAGATAGCAAAAAGGGTCAACGGCCATAGCAACTTCGATTGCTGTCGCCTCTTTCAGGAAATAATGGCGCGATAATAAATCGGCGTCGCGCCTTAATTGGGAGACCGGCCCTCCCACCTCTGCTGGCCAGTCTGGATGCTCAATGGCGCCTCCTATCAGCCGGCGTGCGCGCATGGGCGTGAGCTCACGGTTGGCATGTGGCAACTTTATCCCTTTATAGCCTCGATCGCGAAACAGTTGCCTTCCTAGAAGGTAGAGTTCGAATTCGTTGATCACGCATTTGTGGCTGTCTTTGGCCATTTGCACGAGTAGAGACGAGGCTGCTGCGAGCTTTTTAATGAGATCGTCCTTTTGGCCAATGTCCTTAGGACATTGGCCAAAAGGACGATGTTGTCAATTAAATTCTACGGATGGCAGGAGTGGTGAACTGTGCTAAGGACAGCTCACCACTCCTGCCACTTGTCAAGCACAATCTTCTCATCTAAGGAGAATGCAAGCGGACATTAAAGCGGACATATAGACGGACATAGGAATGTTAATCATGTATATATATGCATGAAAAACATTGATTTTCTAGTTTATTATTCCGGAC
>JANOHL010000053.1:0-45592 GCA_031406495.1 Sphingomonadales bacterium
CCCCCCCCCCTGGGGGGGTGGGGTGGGGGGGGGGCCTGTCGGGGGGTGCGCGATGTTGCGAACCCCCGTCCCCTCCCCTGAAGGGGAGGGGCTTTAGAAAGAAGGAACCACTCCCATGCGTGACGCAGTTATCGTTTCCACCGCCCGCACCGCCATCGGCAAAGCCTATCGCGGCGGGTTCAACGCAACATCCGGCCCCACCTTGGGCGGCTACTCACTGAAAGCCGCTGTCGAACGCGCTGGCATCGACGGCGCTGAGATCGACGATGTGCTTTGGGGCTCGGCGCTTCAGCAAGGCACGCAGGCGGGCAATCTCGCGCGTCAGGTAGCACTTCGTGCTGGCCTGCCGATCACCACTTCGGGCATGACCATGGACCGCCAATGTTCGTCGGGCCTGATGTCGATTGCGACAGCGGCCAAGCAGATTATCGTCGATAATGTCGATGTTATGGCAGCCGGTGGTCAGGAATCGATTTCGCTCGTCCAGACCAAAGAAATGCGCGTGGCGCCCGACCGCGATCTGATCTCGATGCACAACAGCATTTATATGCCGATGCTGCAAACCGCCGAAATCGTTGGCAAACGCTACAATATCGGCCGCGACGCGATGGACGAATATGCCCTGCAATCGCAACAGCGCACCGCCGCCGCACAGGCCGCAGGCAAGTTCGACGATGAGATCGTTTCTGTCACCACGACGATGAACGTGACCAATAAGGAAACCGGCGAAGTCACCCAAAAGGAAGTGACCATCGCCAAGGACGAAGGCAACCGCGCCGATACGCAATTGGCCGGTTTGCAAGCGCTGCAACCCGTGCTCGGTCCCGATATGACGATTACGGCGGGTAATGCCAGCCAGCTGTCCGATGGTTCGTCGGCGAGCATCCTGATGGAAGCCAAGGTCGCCGAGAAAAAGGGTCTGAACCCACTCGGTCGCTATGTCGGCATGGCGGTTGCGGGCACCGAACCTGATGAAATGGGCATCGGCCCGGTCTTCGCTATCCCCAAATTACTCGGGCGTTTTGGATTGAAGATCGACGATATCGGCATCTGGGAACTGAATGAAGCATTCGCGGTGCAGGTGCTTTACTGCCGCGATAAGCTGGGCATCCCGAACGAATTATTGAACGTCAACGGCGGCTCGATCTCGATTGGTCACCCTTACGGGATGACCGGCGCACGCTGCACCGGCCACGCGCTGATCGAAGGCAAACGCCGCGGCGCGAAATACGGCGTCGTCACGATGTGCGTCGGCGGCGGCATGGGCGCGGCTGGGCTGTTCGAGATATTTTGATATTCAACCAAAAGTTGTGGATTCAACTGGTAGTTGATTTTTAGGATATTTTGGTCCATATAGTTTTGGCAGTTTCGGTAGTCATATCGATTCCTTTCTAGAACCCGGTCGCTCCAACGGCCGGGTTCAAACTTTTAAGGTGTTTGGGATCCGACACTCCAATGCCGGACCCCGCCCATCGGTCACTTGGACCGCGCTACCTCGATGATTTTCAACACCAGGGTAGTGAAAGTAACCATCGCAACAAATGCGGCGATGATTACGAGTGCAGTTTGGGAATTCATGTCATATTTTTTCCTTTCGTTTAGAGACAGCTAGTTGCTGTCACTCGTGCTGTTAGCGTTGGTTTGAATCGCGCGTAAGTGCCAATCTCGCAAAACAACAAATGTATATCTAGTCGCGCTGGGCGCGTCGTTTGTGGTTCTGCTAACGGAACCCTCCCACCATTGCTTCGTTTCCTGTGCTAAACTCACAGGAGACGATCGATGAGTAATGAGCAGGAAATCAAGGCCAAATTCTGGAAGGCGCTGAAGTCGGACATGACGATGTTCTTGGGGCTTGCCGAGGGTAAGGGCGGCCATGCACGGCAATGACCGCACAGTTTGATGACGAAGGGCAGGACGGCTGAGGGTCAGGACCTAGGCGGGCGGGATGATTTTCCCGTCCGCAAATTCGAAGCCGCCATCGCGGTCGTCGGCGAGTAACGCCGGACCATCCAAATCCACCCACGCCGCGCGCTGCGCCAGCAAGAACGCTGGGGCGATGCCGAGGCTGGTCGACAGCATGCAGCCGACCATGATTTTCAGACCTGCCGCATCTGCCGCATCGGCAAGTTTCATCGCTTCGGTCAAGCCTCCTGCCTTGTCGAGTTTGATATTTATGCCGTCGTAAAACGGCGCAAGCCTCGCGACATCTGCGGCGCTGTGACAACTTTCGTCGGCGAACAACGGCACCGGCGACTTAACGCCCGCTAGCGTGGCGTCCTCCCCAGCAGGCACCGGCTGCTCGATCATTTCCACACCGAGTTCGGCCAAAGCGGCGGCTTCGACTGCAATATCCAGTCCGCCCCAGCTTTCATTAGCATCGACAATCAACCGCGCTGTGGGTGCCCCCGCCCTCACCGCCGCGACACGTTCGCGGTCGCCTTCGCCGGTCAGTTTCAGTTTTAGCAAGCCATATCCCTTGGCCGCGGCCTGCGCCGCGTCGGCCTCCATTATCGCCGCTTCACCGAGCGAAATCGTAAAGGCAGTAAACAAGGGCCGGGGTTCTTCGGCCAAACCGACATAGCGCCACAACGGCAACCCTGCTGCCTTCGCCGCCAAATCCCAAAGCGCGCAATCGATGGCATTACGCGCGGCACCCGGCGGCAACAGCACTTGCAGCAGCGCCCGCGCCGCGCCAGCATCCATCGGCTCGAGAGTCTCCATCACCGATGCCACTTGCGCGACACAGGTCGTCGCGGTCTCTTGCGCATAATATATCGGAGTGCCTTCACCGAGGCCGATATGGGTGCCATCGCTAACCGCCGCCACCAACACATCGACATGCGTCTTGGCCCCGCGCGCGATGACAAACTGGCCTGCAACCGGCCAGCGTTCAACCATCGCGGTAATACGTAAAGTCATTCGGCCCCACCCCGCCACACTGAAGTGGCGAGGAAGATGGCGGCCAATTGATTGAATGACAAGGGTTAAAGCAAAAACCTACCCTGTACTCCTGCGTCGGCAGCGGGGGTATAGCGATAGTTCAGATTGCGCCCGTCGGTGACCACACCGGAGGGCGTTGTGCGTTAGGATATCCGACTATAACGGCGCAAGATATTGAGTGAATTGGCATTTCAAGAAGCTGCAAAATATAATTCAAATAATTTGCGTATTGCTATTGCAATGTAGGATTTGTTCCTGTTTTGTTCGTACCCAAGCAAAGGAGATTGAACATGATTTTAACCACCACATCGCAGCGAGCCTGCCACATACCAAAGTTAACCGCCGTGGCGCGGTCCATTGCTGCCCAAACGTCCGTTGACAGCATGGCACCGAAAGGTAAGTCTTTGGCTATAATCAAAAAATCGAGTCGCATATTTTCATCATTCACAAGGGAGTGGAATATGAAGCATGCACTGTTTGCGAGCACTGCTTTGGCGCTGCTTGTGGCGGCACCGGCAAGCGCGGCTGAAACTCAAAAATATCGCTATGACGCCAAAGGCCGTCTCATCAAGGTTGAGCGCACCGGCACGGTGAACAACAATGTCACCACCGAATATACCCATGACAAGGCTGACAATCGAAGCCGATTGAAAACCACCGGATCGCCAAACTCGCCTCCGCCATAAACGGCAGCGCTCACAAGCGCACCGCGTTTGCTCGCGGCCATCAAACAGGAACACTCAAACTTTTTACGCTCATTCGAGAGCCAAGGAACCTTTATGCCTTATTCAACACCACGCAAAACCCGCAAAGCATCGGCTTTGCTTCTTTCAACCATACTTGCATCGGGGCTGGCCGCGCCCGCCTTGGCGCAGACCGCACCGGCCCCTGAACAATTCCGCGCCAATGACGAACACGGCGTCGATCTCGTCACGGGTACCTTCAACATGGACATGCCAGAAGGCGATGTTGGACCCGCAAAGGGCGGTGTTTCGATGGTACGCTATTATGGCCAATCGGGTTACCGCGACAATTGGTCTGGCGATTTGCGCAAGACGATGGAAAGCACAACCGAAGTCATCACGATTACCTTCGGCAAAATCTCAGAACGCTTCACCAAACAGGGCGGCGTCTGGGTTGCGACCAAGGCCAATGGCGCAACGCTAACCGAAACCGTCGCCGATACCGAATTTAGCTACAAGACAGCCGATGGCATTATCGTCATCTACAAATCACCGCTGGCGCTCAACACACCATCCGATGACTTCACCCCGACCCTTTCGATGCCATCTGCCTATTGCAGCGCTGCCAATGCTCTCGCTTGCGGTGTGCCGGTGGAAAATGTCGATCCCGATGGCAGCAAATACACCCTCACTTGGCAGACACCCGAACAATGCGTGGTCGATGAAGAACTCAATTCCGATTGCACCCGGACCTATCGCCTCTCCGATGTCCGCAGTTCGTCGAGCTACGGCATGAAGGTCAAATATCAGTCGGACCAGAATTACACTGGCTCACCGGGCAATCAGGGTATTCCTCCAACTGGCTGGTTTATCCGCAGCGGCCTCAAATTTATCGACCTCAGCCAAGTCTATTGCGATCCTATCGCCAACAATTGCGATGGCGTTGCCGGAACATGGCCGACCGTCACCTATTCGACGCCTTCGACGGGTGTTTTCCAGATCGTTAATGACCAAGCAGGAACGTGGCGGCTCGACAGCACGGGCGGCACGTTCAAAATCCGCCGCCCCGGCCAATCGACCGATACCACTGTTGTCAATTACACCGGCGGCAAGGTGTCGTCGATCACTGACGACGGCGAAACCAAGTCCTACACTTGGGGCACGAGCGGCGGCAATCCATCGGTCAGCACTACAGATGGCGTTAGCTCGACCGCGTCGGTCACAACTTTGCCTGTTGCCAGCACCTACCGTTTGGCAAGCGAGGTCGATGGCGTTGGTCAAACCACGACCTATGCCTATGACAGCAATGGCCGCGTCACCCGCGAGACCCGACCCGAAGGCGATTACACCGAGTTCACCTACGACGCGCGCGGAAATATCACGCAGACACTGCACAAAGCAAAATCGGGCAGCGGCCTTGCCGATATTATTGTCACCGTGAACTACGACGCGAGCTGCACCATCGCAGCCAAATGCAACAAGCCCAATTACACCATCGATGCCTTGGGCAACCGCACCGATTACACCTATGACAGCACGCACGGCGAATTGACCCGCGTGCAAATGCCAGCGGCGACTGGCGGTGGAACAAGGCCAGAGGTGAACTATGTATATTCCAGCCTGTCTGCGCAGGTAAAGGACGCGGGCGGCAATTTGGTGAACCAAACCGCACAGGCCAAGCTAACGCAGATCACAACCTGCGCGACCGCCGTGACTTGTTCCGGCACGGCGAATGAAACCAAAATCACCATCGCCTACAACACGCCAAATTTGCTGCCCACTAGCGTCATCACGGCAGCAGGTAACGGCAGCATCAGTTCAAGCGTTACTTATGCCTATGACGCAAAGGACAATCTCTCGACCATCGATGGGCCATTATCCGGCAGCGACGATACGGTCACCTATATCTACGACAGCCAAGACAGACGGCGCGGGGTGATCGGCGCCGATCCCGATGGCGGCGGCAGCAGGCCAAGGTCCGCCGAACGCTACACGTTCGACACCGAAAGCCGGGTGAGCAAGGTCGAAACCGGCACCGCGACGGCGGCAACCGAAGCCGCGCTCAATGCAATGACAGTTGCGCAGACAGTGGACATCACGTTCGATGCCAACGGCAACAAGGTAAAGGAGATCGTATCCGGCACAGCAGGTGCGGTGCAGGTCGTGCAACTCGCCTACGATGCCGACAACCGGCTATCGTGTTCGGCGCTGCGCATGAACCCGGCGATCTTTGGCAGCCTGCCAACAAGTGCCTGCACGATGGGAACAGCAGGCACCGGCGGCAACGACTTTGGCGCAGACCGGATCGTCAAGAACACCTACGACGCCAACAGCCGGGTCACCAAAGTGCAGACCGCTTTTGGCGCAACCGAGCAGGCCGACGAGGTGACCACGGCTTATACCAACAACGGACGGGTGGCGCACGTCATCGATGCCGAACTAAACCGGACAGGCTATATCTATGATGGCCATGACCGGCTGTGGAAGACGCAGTTCCCGTCGGCCACCAAGGGTGCGAACGCGGTAAACAGCGCGGATTATGAGCAACTGACATTTGACGCCAATAGCAATGTAACCAGCCGTCGCCTGCGCGATGGCCAGACCATCAACTATGGTTACGACAATCTCAACCGCATGATATCGAAGGATTTACCGAATTCGGTGATTTATGAAAACGACATCAGCTATCAATATGACCTGCTTGGTCGGCTAACACAGGCGCTCGATACCGGCACGCATTTCACCAACTTCACCTATGATGCGCTTGGCCGACAACTGACCGAACAGAGCAACTGGACAACGAGAAGCTATCAGTATGACGTGGCGGGAAGACGCACGCGTCTGACTTGGGGTGATGGCTTCTATGTAAATTACAACTATGATACGATAGGCAATCTTCTAACCATTGGGGAGAACGGGGCGGCATCAGGCATCGGCCTCCTCGCTACCTATGCTTATGACAATTTGGGCCGTCGATCATCAAAAACCTATGGCAACGGAGTAACGCAATCTTACGCGTTTGATGCCAGTCAACGGCTATCGACCATTGCCAGCAATCTGGGCGGGACCGCGCAGGACCAGAGCGCAAGCTTCACCCACAATCCGGCGGGCCAGATCGACAGCCTGTCCAAGAGCAACGACGCTTATGCTTGGGCGGGTCACTATAATATCGACCGGCTGTATGGCAGCAATGGGCTCAACCAGCTAACCAACGCTGGTGCCACAGCATTGAGTTACGATGCACGCGGCAATCTCACTCAATCGGGCTCGACCACATATTCCTACTCAGCGGAAAACCGGATGGCGACTGCGGGTAGCCGTTTGATTAACTATGACCCTATGGGTAGATTCCACTGGCTGGTGGCGGGTACCTCGCCAATCCTTATGCAATATGATGGCACCGACCTCATTGAAGAAAATGACGGGACCGCAGTGGTGCGCCGCTATGTCCACGGCCCCGGCAGCGACGAACCGATCGTCTGGTACGAGGGCAGCGGCACCACCGACCGCCGGTTCCTGACCGCCGACGAGCGCGGCAGCATCGTTGCAGTCACCAATGCGAGCGGCAACACCATCCAGCTCAACGCCTATGACGAATACGGCATTCCGGCGGCCACCAACCTTGGCCGGTTCCAATATACCGGCCAGACGTGGCTCCCCGAGATCGGCATGTATTATTACAAAGCGCGGATGTATTCGCCCAGCCTCGGTAGGTTCATGCAGACCGATCCGATTGGCTACGCCGACGGTATGAACTGGTATAACTATGTCGGCAGCGATCCGGTGAATTTTGTTGACCCAACGGGGTTGAGTGAGCAGACTTGTACAATCGATCAAGACTATCACTGGTATCGGAATTCAGAAGGAATCGTTCGAACGGATAAGCTTTTTCTCAACAGCATTGATTGCACTGGAGGCGGCATCGGCGGCAGCGGCCCGCAAGAATTTGGGGGTGGAGGAAAAATAAGGGTAAAGCCGGTTGTTTCAGCCCCCATCAAAAACAAAGAACTTCCAAAGGCGCTTAAGCGAATGCTACAACTCAGAAAGCAGCTTCAATATTGTCAGACAAACTGCGAAGCTAAGGCTAAAGAGTATTTTAAGCTTATCGAGGAGATCGGCCCGAGGGATTCCATAAATGAAGCGGGCGTCTATTGGGATCTGGGAAAAATATCGATAGGTTCCATTTTAGGTGGATTGGCTGGAGCAGCCGTCACTGCGACTGAAGCGGCGGGTGCCGCATTGGCGGCAGGTTTTGACGCGGCTTACGAGTTAGCAAAAGGAAAAGGCGATTAATGAATAAGGGCGTCATCATAAAATTGTTAGCTGCGATTTTATGGCTAGCATATTTTATATTATATGTAACTGAAGATGCTGTTGAAAGGCAGCATTTTCTTCTTTTGTTCAATACACTGTGCTTAATTTTAATAATAAAAAGATTTTGAAATTAGTGAGATTAGAATTACGGTGACAGCGCTGACTGTCACCGTAATTGCACACCGGCATGCTAATCTCATCAATCCTTACCACCAAACGGAGAGCAACGAGTTGGCTGTGGTCATTGCGTTGCAAAAACGCCAACATCGCTATACCCCCCTGCGTCGGCAGGAGCACAGAATCCTCAATTATGGCTGGCGATCCAGTCTTCGACCACCGGCGCAATTCGGTCCCGCCATTTGCTGCCGTTGAAGATGCCGTAATGGCCGACTTCGGGCGCGAGGTGGTATTTCTTCTTTGCCTCGGGAAGCTTGGTCGCGATTTTTAATGCCGCTTTGGTCTGGCCAACGCCGCTAATATCATCTCGCTCGCCTTCAACCGCCAGCAGAGCAATGTCGGTGATTGCCTTCGGATCAACCAGCTTGCCGCGGTGCATCATTTCGCCCTTGGGCAGCAGATGCCGCTGAAACACTACATCGACGGTTTGCAGATAGAATTCCGCGGTCATGTCGCAGACCGAGCGGTATTCGTCGTAAAACTCTTTTGTGGCGTCCGCGCTGTCATCGTCGCCGATGACCAGATGCTTGAACATCTCCCAATGGCTGAACATGTGGTTGCCGAGGTTCATTGTCATGAAGCCGCCAAGCTGCAAAAAGCCCGGATAGACCTTGCGCCCCGAACCCATATAATGCGCGGGCACGGTCGCGATGACATTTTGCTGGAACCAGCTATGCGGACGTTCGGTCGACAGCGTGTTGACCGCAGTCGGTGCTTCGCGGGTTTCAATCGGCCCGCCCATCATCGTCAGCGTTTTCGGACGGCATGGATGCTTGCCGGCGCTCATCACTGCGGCGGCGGCGTAGGATGGCACCGACGGCTGGCACACCGCGAGCATATGCGCTCCCGGGCCGATATGTTCGAGAAACTCGACCAGATAATCGACATAATCATCCAGGTCGAAGTGGCCGTCTTTCAACGCCACGTCGCGCGCATCACGCCAGTCGGTGATCCAGACATCGTGGCCGGGCAGCATCCGTTCGACCGTGCCGCGCAGCAGCGTCGCATAGTGGCCAGACATCGGCGCGACGATCAGCAGCTTGGGCTGATCCTTGGGTGCGCCATCGCGGATGAAATGCTTCAGCTGGCCGAAAGGCTTGCGGCATTCGATTGCTTCGAGAACCGCCACCGGTTTTCCGCTTATGAAGGTCGTACCCAGACCGAAGTCGGGCTTGCCGCGCGCCATTGCGGCATGCGCAAATACGTCGAGCGCCGATGCGACAACCGATCCGCCGCCCAGATAGGAAAACGGATTGGCAGCGTTATTCAACCAATTGGCCTGAATTTGCGCCAGATAGCTCGCGCCCGCCAGCCAGTTTTTCTGGATTTCGTAACCCGTGTACAGCATGTTCTAAATCCCCGTGTTTCGCCCGTATTGTTATATATTGTCTCGTTCGGGTCGCAGAACAAGGTACATTAGCGCTTTTTGTGCGCTGCACCATATCAAAAAGCAACTGTTTTTACGTCCGTCACGCTTTGGGCCGTTGTGACCACCCCGCCTGCCTGCTAGGCGGTTCGCCATGAGTGAAACAGCTTCGACATTGCCCGACACCGCCAAGGTGGAAACGCCATTGGAAGAGACACCAGCGGTACCCGCGTCGCGAAAACTGGGGCAGCTGAGGATGGTTGCCCATTTCGCGAGCTATTATCCGCGCCAGATTTTTTATGCAGGCATAGCGCTCGCCGTCGCCGCTGCTGCAACGCTTGCTATTCCTGCCGGTTTTCAGCGGATCATCGATGGTGGCTTTGGATCAGGAGCGTTGGAAACAGTCGTAAATTTGCCCGGTGGAAGGTTTGCGCTACAATTGCCGCGCCTGATCGATAACCAATCGCTGGGCGATATCGACCCGTATTTCCGCTATCTTCTGATGATTGTTGCGGTGCTCGCGGTCGCGACCGCGCTGCGTTTCTATTTTGTCAGCTGGCTGGGTGAGCGCGTGGTCGCCGATGTGCGTATGGCAGTCCAAAAAAATCTGTTGCGCCTCGCGCCGCGTTTCTTTGAAGAAAATCGTCCGGCCGAAATCGCTAGCCGCATGACCGCCGACACTGCCGTTATCGAGCAGATTGTTGGCACCACCGTGTCGGTTGCCGCGCGCAATTTCGTGATTGGCGTCGGCGGGATAATCTATCTGTTCACGCTCGCGCCCAAACTGACCGCAGCATTGCTGGTCGGCATACCTGTCGTGATTTTGCCCATCGTCTTTATCGGGCGGCGTCTGGAAAAAGCGTCACGCTCGTCGCAGGATCGCGTCGCCGATATTGGAACGATAACTTCCGAGTCGCTCGGTGCGCTCAAAATCGTTCAGGCTTTCGGCCAGGAAGGTCGTGAGCACATCCGCTTTTCGGACGCTGTTGAAAGCACCTTTACCGCCGCGAAGCGCCGCATCGGCCTGCGCGCCGCACTCACCGCTATCGTCATTACCCTCATCTTTAGCGCCATCACATTGCTGATGTGGGAGGGTGCGGAGGGCGTGGCACAGGGAACGATTTCGGGCGGCACCATCGCCGCGTTCGTGCTGACAGGCGGCTTGGTAGCAGGTGCTTTTGGTGCGCTGACGGAAGTCTATGGCGATCTGGTACGCGGCGCGGGCGCATCGGGACGGCTGGCAGAATTGCTCGCCGCAGAGCCCGATATCGCACCGCCCGCCAAGCCCGTAGCCCTGCCGCAACCACCACGCGGCCAGGTCAGTTTCGAAGGCGTCAAATTCCACTACCCAACCCGCCCCGAAATCGCCGCGCTGGAAAACTTTACACTAAAAGTAAATCCCGGCGAAACTGTAGCGGTTGTAGGGCCATCTGGCGCGGGCAAGTCTACGCTGTTCCAACTGGCGCAGCGCTTTTACGACCCCGAAGGCGGTGTCATCCGTGTCGATGGTGTCGCGCTGACCAGCGCCGACCCGGCAGAAATCCGTGGCCGCATGGCTTATGTCCCTCAGGAAACCGTGCTGTTCGCGTCCTCCGCGCGCGACAATCTGCGTTATGGCAACTGGCTTGCAGACGATGATGCTATCTGGCGCGCGGCGGAACAGGCCAATGCGGGAAATTTCCTGCGCGAACTGCCGCAAGGCCTCGACACGTATCTCGGCGAAGGCGGTGCGCGACTATCTGGCGGGCAGCGCCAGCGCATCGCAATTGCGCGCGCCGTGTTACGCAATGCACCAATCCTGCTGCTCGACGAGGCGACCAGCGCGCTAGACGCCGAAAGCGAACGCCTTGTGCAGGATGCACTCGAACATCTGATGCAGGACCGCACCACCATCGTGATTGCGCACAGGCTCGCAACCGTGCGTTCGGCCGACCGGATAATCGTCATGGATCAGGGAAAGATTGTCGAAGAAGGTGATCACGCCACGCTCAGCGCAGCAGGCGGACTTTATGCGCGACTCGCCAGCTTGCAGTTCGACGCTTAGGGTCGGCGACCTAGAAAGAAGCGCGGATACGTTCCATCATCGCAAGAGGTTCCGACACGGGCATGGCCCGGCTGAGCATCTTGCCGCTGAAACGTTGCAGCCGGAAATAAAGGTCTTCGCTCGCGGCAATCAGCAACTTAGCTTCTTCGGGAAACCGCTCGACCTGAAAACCGTCGCTTGCAGGGGCATAGCCCAATCCGCGCTCTCCGCTATCGGCTTCGGTTTGCGACAGTTCGCCCGCACGCAAAGCCTTTTGGTTTAACAGCCAGGCAATGCTGTGCATTAACCGTGTTGTGACCTTCAAAGATTCGCATGAAAATGCCACCGAGATTTCGGGCGACAGGTTACCGCCCATCTGATCGCGGTCGAAATAGGATCGCGCTTCATCCGCCAACAGCATCGCTTCGGTATAAAGCGCGTCAAGCAATTTCGGGGTCAGTTCGTGATGATCGGAAACCATGAGGGTCTTATGACAGACGCCGCCCTCTATTGTTAGCACAAAGCGACGCACAAAAGCGCATTTTAATCACTGTGCCGCTATGGAACGATGTTCCTGAAAAGCGTGAATGGTCAGGCGATGATGTCGGGGACCAGCTGATCCTCAAGCCGCATGATACGATCTTTCAACACCAGTTTCTTCTTTTTGAGCCGCGCGATTTGTAATTGGTCCATTCTAGCTTGCGTCATCAGCGCATGGATCGCGTCGTCGAGATCGCGGTGCTCGATCTTCAATTGCTCCAAAAGCTGCTGGTAACCTTCGTCGTTCATCATCCCACCTAACCCGAACTGGGGTTAGGACCCAATACAATAATTTGTACCGCGTCCTAACCTTAGCTTAACAAGTCATCGTCAAAATCGGGGGTCGCGCCGCATAAGCCCTCGATTATCGAATTAGGGGGAAGACAGCGCAATTGAATCGTGATTTACTCACTCAGTTAGGTCGTCGAGTCTCACAAAAGGAGAATAAGGTGAACAGCAGTCATATGTCCGCGCTCCGCATGAAACATGCCGAATTGGAAGATAAACTGGACCGCGAAGAAAACCGACCATTACCTGACACCAATCTCATCCATTCCCTCAAAAAACGAAAGCTGATGCTTAAAGATGTTATGACGCAGGAATCGCTTCCCGCCTAATTGCTGCCGATTGCATTAGGGGTCTCGCCCAAACATGCTGCGTCTGCTAGGCGCAGGCAATGGAAAGCGCGACCCGTTCTGCACGTAACATATTGACCGGCCTGCATGAAGTAATGGCATCCAAAAGCCATGCGCAGGCAAAGCTCAACCACGTTGTCAATATTATTGGCGAGGCGTTGTCGAGCGAGGTTTGCTCTATATATCTGTTGCGCGACGGCGCGTTGGAACTGTTTGCCACGCGCGGGCTGAATCAGGCAGCGGTGCATGTCACACGGCTGGGCTATGGCGAGGGACTGGTCGGCACCATTGCCGAAAATGTCGAGACGTTGAACCTTGATGAAGCAGCGGCGCATCCCAATTTCCGCTATATTCCCGAAACCGGGGAGGAACGCTTTCACAGCTTTGCCGGCGTCCCGATCGTCCGCGCCGAACGCGCGGTGGGTGTAATGGCGGTGCAGCATGTTGAGCCGCGGAAATATGAAGAAGTGGAAATAGAAGCACTGCAGACGGTGGCGATGGTGCTGTCCGAACTGATCGCCAATGCCGATCTGATCGACGATCCCTATGCTGCTGGCACCCCCGAGACCGGTACCGTGATTTTGACCGGCCTGTCGCTCGTCAAGGGCGCGGCAGCGGGCGTGGCGATATTCCACCAGCCCAATATCCGGATCGAGCATACGGTGGCTGAGGACACCGAAGCTGAACGGCAACGCGTCTATTCAGCATTCGACAAAATGCGCGAGCAGATTGACCGGATGGCGAGCCAGATCGATTTCGGCACCGGCGGCGAGCATGAAGAGGTCATCGCGACTTACAAGATGTTCGCCTATGACGAAGGCTGGTCAAGGCGGATCAACGAGGCAATCGACAGCGGTCTGACCGCCGAGGCCGCCATCGAACGCGTCCAGCAGCGCACTAGAATGCGGATGCGGCAGATCGACGATCCGCTGCTCGCCGACCGAATGCACGATCTGGAAGATCTGTCCAACCGCTTGCTGCGCATCGTATCGGGCCAGATGAGCACGGCTGCACAACTGGGGCTCAAAAACGATTCGATCCTGATTGCCCGCAATCTCGGCCCTGCCGAGCTGCTCGAATATGACAAACGCCGTCTGCGCGGTGTCATTTTGGAAGAGGGTTCGCTCACCGCGCATGTCGTGATTGTCGCGCGCGCCATGGGCATTCCGGTGCTGGGCCGGGTCAGCGGCGTGCGTCATAAAGTGCGCGACGGCGATATGCTGCTGCTTAACGCCGACGAAAAGAGCGTGATCGTACGGCCAGCCGCCGGCACCGAAGAAGTGTTCCAGCGCGACCTCGTCGATCGGCAGAAGAAAAAGGCGCGTTATGCAGCGTCCAAGGATGAAGCATCGGTAACCCGCGACGGCGTACCGGTCACGCTGATGATAAACGCGGGGCTGCGCGACGATATGTCAGCGCTGGCAACGACCGGAGCCGAAGGCATCGGGTTGTTCCGCACCGAATTCCAGTTCCTGATTTCAGCTACATTGCCGCAACGCGAACGCCAGCAGCGCTTTTACCGCGATGTACTGGACGCCGCTGGCGACAAGCCGGTGATATTCAGGACACTCGATATCGGCGGCGACAAGGCGCTGCCTTATCTGAAGGACGAGACCTCGGAGGAAGAAAATCCGGCACTCGGCTGGCGCGCGCTGCGGCTGTCGCTCGATCATGCGGGATTGATGAAGGCGCAGGCACGCGCACTGATCGAGGCGTCTGCCGGGCGTGTGCTGAACGTGATGTTCCCGATGGTGTCCGAACCGTGGGAATTCGACGCGGCAAAGGCGATTTTCGATGGTCAGTTGGCGTTCCTCGGCAAACAGAAAAAGCTGTTGCCGAGCAGGATTCGCTTCGGCGCGATGCTTGAGGTTCCGGCACTTGCCGAAATGCTCGATGTCTTGCTGCCGAAGATTGATTTCCTTTCGATCGGCACCAACGACCTGACCCAGTTTCTGTTCGCCGCCGACCGCGCCGACCCGCGCCTCGCCGAACGGTACGACTGGCTTAGCCCGGCGATCCTGCGGTTTCTCGCGCGCGTTGTGAAATCTACGGAGGGCCATGAGGTCGACGTCGCGGTGTGCGGCGAGATGGGTGGACGGACGCTGGAGGCGTTGGCGCTTATCGGGCTCGGCATCAATCGCCTGTCAATCACCCCGGCATCGGTCGGCCCGGTCAAGGCGATGATCCGTTCGACCGAACATGCAGCGATAAAAACCAAGATGACCGAACTATTGTCTACCCCCACTTTGAATATGCGCGATGCGTTGACAGACTGGGCGGCGTCTAACGGTATAGAAATGGGCTGAACCGATGCGTAATTTGCAGGTTCTGACCCTAGCTTGTAAAAAGCTATCGTTGCTCCATTGACAATAGCTTACAGAATGCCATTGTCCGCGCACTGCCCGGAAGAGGCGGGAGGAAAGCGGGTCTGTGGAGAATAGCGTGGGCGATAATTCCCCGAGCGAAGATGAATTCCGGTTTCAAACCGTCGGCGAGCAGCTGAAGGCCGAGCGCGAACGACAAGGGCTTACGTTGTCCGATCTGGCGACGCGGACACGGGTGCCGATGCGGCACCTTGATTCCATCGAGCGGTCCGATTTTGCGTCGTTGCCCGGCACCACTTATACGCTGGGTTTCACCCGTTCTTATGCGTCAGCGGTCGGGCTGGATGCGGTCAAATTCAACACTGATCTGCGCGAGGAATTGGCGCAGGGCGGGTATCAAAGCTATCAGGCGCCGACGCAGAATTTCGAGCCCGCCGATCCGTCGCGGGTGCCGTCCAGAGCGTTGGCGTGGACTGCGGCGGCGATCGGCATATTGCTCGTTGCAGGCTATTTCATCTGGCGCAGTTCGATGTTGAGCGACGATGCCGTTGTTGCCAACGTTCAGGCACCGCAGGTGGTGGTCAGCGAAAAAGCCGCAGCGGACCCTGTGGCCGGGGCTGTCGCCGGAGCCGGTGACACCGTTGTTCTGACCGCAACTAGTTCGGTGTGGGTCAAGATATATGACGCTGATAACAAACCGCTTTTCGAAAGCGAGATGGTCGAAGGCGATAGCTATACGGTGCCCAGGGACGCGAGTAATCCGATGATTGTTACCGGCAGGCCGAACGCGATAACCGTTACAGTGGGCGGGGAAACTGTGCCGCCGCTGGGCGCGCCGGAGCGCACGATCGTCGATGTGGGCATCAGCGCGGCTTCGTTGCTCGCACGCAAACCTGTGTCACCGGCCAATCCATCTAGGCCCTGACCGCGCCGCACTTTATACTTGTTCGCGCGATGGCGCTTTATTGCGCCGCTGGCCGCAGCTATAAGGCCGTGACCAATCTACAACGGGGAGAAACATAATGAACCTTCGGCTTGCTCTTTTTGGCGGCACCGCCTTGCTTTTAAGCGCGCCTGTGTTGTCGCAGGACGCCAGTGTCGAGGGGCGTGTCGTGAAGCTGGAAAAGGAAATGCGCGCGGTCCAGCGCGAGGTTTTCCCCAACGGTTCGGGCAAATTCTTCGAAGCCGAAATAAGGCCGACCGATGCCAATCCGGTGACGGGCGGATCGTCGTCGACCGCTGTTGCGGATTTGATCGCGCGCGTCGATGCGCTGGAGTCGCAATTGGCGACGTTGACCGGCCAGGTCGAGCAGCAGGGCAATACGCAGCGGTCGATGGAAACGCGGCTTGCGGCGCTGGAAACTGATATCAAGACGCAATCTGTACCGGTGGTAACTTTGGCTCCAGCTCCTACTGCGGCAGTGACACAAATTGCCGCGAAGCCGACGCCCAAACCGGCGGTCGCCAGCACCGCATCTGCAAAGCCGAGCGCCGCCCGCACCGCCGCAGTGGCCAAGATCGAGCGTCCGGTGACTGCAGATGCGTTCGAGGATGGTTACAGCTACGGCTTTCGTCTATGGGAGGCAAAGTTCTTTCCCGAAGCGCAGATGACGCTCGATGAAACCGTCAAGAAATTCCCCAAGCACAAACGCGCCAGCTATGCGCGTAACCTGCTCGGACGCGCATGGCTCGACGACAAAAAACCAGCTACTGCTGTGAAAGTTTTTTACGACAACTACAAAAATGATCCCCGTGGCGACCGTGCGCCGGAAAGCCTGTTCTTTCTCGGGTCGGCGCTGACCGATCTGGGCAAGATTGCAGAGGCATGTGAAGCGTTCGGCGAACTCGCAAAAGCCTATCCCGATGCCGTGGCAACGCGGCTTGGCGAAAGGCTAACGGCGGGTCGTGCCCGAGCGAAGTGCACATAGATTTGGTCGATAAGGACGCTGTCCTTCGTTTCAAATCTGCAGTCGACCGGCTGCTTTTGGACGGCGGACAGCGCATCTTGCTCGCGGTTTCCGGCGGTCCCGACAGTCTGGCCATGCTGTTGCTGGCGCATGCCGCGTTCCCCGAACAAATCGCCGCCGCAACCGTCGATCATGGCCTGCGGCCCGAAGCAGCGGACGAAGCGCGATTTGTTGCAAGCATCTGTGCAACGCTGAATGTCACCCACGTCATACTGACGCCCAACCGGCCGATTACCGGCAATGTCCAGTCAGCTGCGCGTGTCGCCCGCTATGCGTTGCTGGAGCAGGCGGCCGACGAATTGCAATGCGATGTGATTGCCACCGCGCATCACAGCGACGACCAGCTTGAAACGGTGCTGATGCGGGTTGCGCGTGGCAGCGGGATCAACGGATTGGCTGCAATCCGCGCGAGAAACGGGCGAATCATCCGGCCTTTGCTCGAATTTTCCAAATCCGAACTGGAGCAGATTTGTGAGTGGGCCACAATTAGCCCGGTGCGCGATCCGAGCAACGATGACGGTGATTTCGACAGGGTAGCGATGCGGCAATATCTGGCGGCATCGCCGCATCCGTTCGACGCCGGTCGGTCGGTTCGCACCGCTTCGGCGCTGGCCGACGCTGCGGCGGCGCTCGACTGGATGACTCAGGAGTTGGCGGCAGACCGGATTAAGCCCGATGGCTCCAACCTTGCGGTGGAATATGACGGATTGCCCCTGGAAATCCAAAGACGTCTGGTGATCAAAGCCATGCAGATGATCAACCCGGATATTGCACCGCGTGGCGACGCGCTCGACCGGTTGTTTGAAGATTTGCGTGCCGGCAGAACGGCAACACTCGGCAACATCCTCTGCAAGGGTGGGGAAATCTGGCATTTTAGCCCTGCGCCGCCACGGCGAAGCGTTAAGGTCACAACATGTTAATTGCGCCATCTAGGTTTGAAGCGATTTTGCTCAGTGTAAGGCGACAAGGCGGAGGCTTAGTGGTTCTAAGTCGGGCCAATGCCTGTGCTGAGCGCCTGCCTTGCAGGCGGTCAACGGGGACAAAATCGGTCAAATCCGTAACCGCGTAATTGGCAAGCCTGACCCTAAAACGAATACGGCCTCCACGCTGTGCATGAAGGCCGTTCGATTCAACCGGGGGCGAGGGAGAGAGGAGGAGAGTGCCGCCCGGCCGAAGTGCGTTCGGCAATCGCTTGCCGTTGGCTCCCAACTACGCACGCGTTGCTTATGCTGCAATTGCGAAAAGAATCAGCCCAGTTGCAAAACATGCAACTGGGCTGATTGCCGTAGCGTAAAGTTGGAAATTTAAGGCGCGATGCCATTTCCGGGAAGCGACGCGTTCACGATACCGCCGTCGCAGGCAATTGTTTCGCCGACAATATAGTCGCCGCCGCGCGCCGCCAGGAAGATCGCGAGGCCCGCCATATCCTCGGGTGTGCCGATACGCGGGAACGGTATGCCCTTGCCGACCGCATCGGCGTGATCACGCGCCGCCTTGTTCATGTCGGACTGGAAAGCCCCCGGCGCGATGCCGCTCACCAGGATGTTGTCCTTGACCAGCTCCGCCGCCAGACGCCGCGTCAGGTGGATCACCGCCGCCTTCGAAGCCTGATAGCTATACGTCTGCCACGGATTGATCTTCATGCCGTCGATAGAGGCGATATTGATAACCTTTCCGGGACGGTCAAAGCTCGCCGCCGCCTTCAATTGCGGGTGCAGAGCCTGAGTCAGGAAGAACAGCGATTTGACGTTGAGGTCCATAACCCGGTCCCAACCAGCCTCCGGGAATTGGCCAAAATCGGCACCCCATGCCGCGCCAGCGTTGTTGACGAGAATATCGACTTTCTCCTCACGCGCCGCGATTTGCTCGGCGAGGCTGAGGCAGCCATCAACTGTGGAGAGATCGCATGGAAGACCGATGACCTTGTCGCCAAATTCGGCGACGGTTTCCTCAATCTGATCGATTTTGCGCGCGCTGATGTAGACGCGGGCAGCACCTGCCGCGAGATAGCCTTCGACGATCATCTTGCCGATGCCGCGCGACCCGCCGGTGACCACGGCTACGCGGCCATCGAGGTTAAAGAGTGAGTTGAGGTTCATTTGGTTTCTCCTGCTTAAGCCCCTCCCCTTTAGGGGAGGGGTTGGGGTGGGGGCTGTCAGGGGAGCGCTGTGCTGACAGCCCCCACTCCCTTCCCCTGAAGGGAAGGGGTGATTAGCCTAATAGCCGTTCATTGTCGCGACGCGGTCGGCGTGAAAATAGGCGTCGCCGAAAAACTCATTCAAGCTGCGGTCGCGCTTCATATAAAGGCCGATATCATATTCGTCGGTCATGCCGATACCGCCGTGCATCTGCACGCCTTCGCGCACCGCAAGATTGCAGGCTAGCCCCGCCTTTGCCTTGGCCGCCGCGACATATAACTCGGCCTTTGCATGCCCTTCGTCGAGCATCGATTGCGCTTTCAGCACTATTGACCGCGCGCCTTCCATCTCGCCGTAGAGATGCGCCGCACGGTGTTGCAGCGCCTGGAATTCGCCGATCACCCGGTCGAACTGCTTGCGTGTTTTAAGATAATCGAAGGTGATATCCATCGCGCCCGATCCGACGCCAACCATTTCCGCCGCCGCGCCAACGCGGCCGGCATCGAGCAATTTGGTCAAGACCGACCAGCCGCCATCGACTTCGCCGATCACCGCATCGGCATCGACCTGAACGCCGTCGAGCGTCACATGTGCCGCCATCGCCGAGTCGACCAAACGCGCTGCCTCCATCGACAGGCCCGCCGTGCCCTTTTCGACCGCGAACAAGGTAAGCCCATCGGTCTCGCCCGCCGCGCCAGCCGTCCGCGCCGCGACAATCAGCATATCGGACGACGCGCCCTGCACGACAAATTGCTTATGCCCTGACAGTTTGAAACCATTGCCGCTGCGTTCGGCCTTGCAGGCGGTCTTTTCCGGTCGGTGCTTGACGCCTTCGTCAATCGCCAAGCCAATGACGGTTTCACCCGCCAATATGCCCGGGAACCAACGCTCACGCATCGCCCTGTCCGCCAGCTTCAAAGCTTCAACCGCCGCCACCGATGTCGAGAGGAAAGGTGAAGGCGACAGGTTGCGGCCTATTTCTTCGAGCACAATCCCCGCTTCGATATGGCCCATCCCCATCCCGCCATCGGCTTCGGGGATCAGAATGCCGGTAAAACCCATTTCGGCAAATTGCTTCCAAAGGCCATGGCTGAACCCATCCTTGCACTCCATGTCCCGATATTTGCGGAAATGGGTGGTTGGCGCTTCGGACTTCATAAAGTCGTGCGCGCTGTCGCGCAGCATCGCTTGATCGTCGTTTAATGTCATCGCCATCAATTAAGCTCCCGGCATTTCGAGGATGCGTTTGGACACGACGTTCAGCATCACTTCGCTGGTGCCGCCCTCGATGCTGTTTGCCTTGGTGCGCAGCCAGTTGCGCGCTTTCGACCCGCCGTTCGATTTCTCGCTGTCCCACTCCAGCGCCTGCGACCCCCCGACCGCCATCACCAGTTCGTGGCGCTTCTTGTTCAGTTCGGTGCCGACATATTTCATCAGGTTCGAATAGGCCGGATGCGCCTTACCGGTTTTCCATTCATCCATGAAGCGCTCGCCATGCGCGCGGAAGGTCAGGTTATCGACATCGAACAACGCCATTTGCGCGCGCAGCACCGGTTCCTCCGAAAGCACTTCCTTCATTGCTGCTCCGATCGATGTGACGCCACCATCGCCGCCCATGCCGGAAATCATCTCGCGCTCATGACCCAGCAGATATTTGGCGACGTCCCAGCCGCGACCCACTTCGCCGACGATCTGATGCTTGGGCACCACCACATTGTCGAAGAAGGTTTCGCAAAAAGGACTGTTGCCTGAGATCAGCTTGATCGGCTTGGTCGAGACACCCGGCGTTTCCATGTCGAACAACAGGAAACTGATACCCTGATATTTGTTGGTCTTGTCGGTGCGGACGAGGCAGAAAATCCAGTCGGCATGATCGGCATAGCTCGTCCAGATTTTCTGGCCGTTGACCACCCAGTGATCGCTTTTATCTTCGCCGAAGGTCTGCATCGAAACAAGGTCGCTGCCCGAACCCGGCTCGGAATAGCCCTGACACCAACGGATTTCGCCGCGCGCGATCTGGTTCAGATAATGCACCTTTTGCTCTTCGGTGCCGAATTTGAGCAATGCCGGTCCAAGCATCCAGATGCCGAAGCTGTTGAGCGGACTGCGGCAGCAGAGCTTCGCCATTTCCTGACGCAGCACTTTAGTTTCCTGTGGGCTTAGCCCCGCGCCGCCATAGGCCGTGGGCCAGTCGGGTACCGTGTAACCCTCGGCTGCGCAGCGCTCCATCCACAGCTTTTGCGCCTCCGACTGAAACACAAAATTGCGTCCACCCCAGCAGACATCGTCGTCGCTTTTCGTAGGGGTACGCATTTCGGGCGGACAGTGTTCCTCCAGCCATGCGCGCACTTCGGCGCGAAAAGTTTCGAGATCAGACATGACGCTCTCCTTAATTGCTTGGCTAAATTTTGAGCCGCAGTGCGGCGAAACGCAAGCGCTTATTGGCGAGCTTAGCGTGCCGTAACGTCAAAGCGGTGCCGATTGACAGCGGGGGCCACAGGCCTAGCATAAAGGCGGGTTAGGAGGCCCTTTTATGCGATTCGTTGCCCGTCCAGCCCGTTGCCCGTCCGCATGATAGCACCCATCCGCCTGCCCCGATCCCTGAAAGTTCTGAACGGACTCGGTTCGATCGCTTACGGTGTCAAGGACAACGGCTTTTCGGTTTTCCTGCTGATCTTTTACAATCAGGTGATGGGGCTGGACGCAGGCATTGTCGGCACGGTCATCATGGCCGCATTGATATTCGACGCCTTTGCCGATCCGATTATCGGCGAGCTGAGCGACCGGACGCAAAGCCGCTGGGGTCGTCGCCTGCCCTGGCTCTATTTCTCCGCGATCCCGCTCGGCATTTTATGGATGTTGCTGTGGCATCCGCCCGAACTGAGCGACAATATGCTCGTGGTCTGGCTATTCTGTACAGCCGTGCTGGTGCGGACTTTCGTGTCGATGTGCGAAGTGCCTTCGGTGGCGCTGGTGCCCGAACTGACCGGAGATTATGACGAGCGTACCCGATTGATGCGCTATCGATACTTGTTCGGCTGGGCGGGCGGATTGCTCATCCTGATACTGGCATATGGCGTGTTTTTTGCCGGACCAAAAGGCGTTACAGACCTTGATGGCTATAACGCATATGCGCTGTGCGGGGCACTGATGATCGTCGGTGCCGTGCTGATATCCGCGATCGGCCAGCATAAATATGTTGCCAAGCAATCGCCGCCGCCGCCAGCCAATCATGGCCTTCGACACGCACTTGCCGAAATGCGCGCTACGCTTTCAAACCGGGCGTTCCTCTGGCTGGTGTTTGCTGCACTTTTCGGACTCGTTAATCAGGGTATCACATTCGCGCTGACCAACTACCTGCTAGCTTTCTTATGGCAGTTGGCGACGAGCGAAATGCTGACTTACGCACTCATTCTGTTCGCGAGCATGATTGTGGCGTTCTTGATCGTTCCGCCGGTGTCGGCGCGGCTGGGCAAGAAGCAGGCGACGATCATATTTGCAACATTTGCGCTCGGTATCAACACCGCGCTCTATCTCTGCTGGCTGCTCGATCTCGTACCTGGTGCGCCTGCCAATCCGTATGCGCCATTCATGTTCGGCTTTGTCATTTTCTCGAACAGCGCGTCTATCGCTATGATGATACTGACCTCGTCGATGATGGCCGATGTTGTCGAAGCATCGCAGACCGAAACCGGAAGGCGTTCCGAAGGGCTGTTCTTTGCCGGATATTTCTTCATGCAGAAATGCGCAATCGGCATCGGCACATTCATCGCGGGTATGATCCTGACTTTTGCCGATTTTCCCCAGAACGCGGTCGCAGGACAGGTCGATCCCGACATTCTCGATCGGCTGGTATTATTCAATATGCTGGCGCTTTTGGCCATCGGCGTCACCGGCATTTTGGTGCTGCGCCACTTCCCGATTTCACGCGAAAGCCACAATGAACGGCTGCGCGTCTTGAATGCTGCGACAGACTCTGCCAGTTAACCACCCGATTAAATAGAAGGATAATACTCATGGATTTCGATCTCACCGAAAAGCAAACTTACTGGCGCGACCGGATCCGCGACCATAATGAACGCTTCGTCCGCCCGCGCGTTGCCGATTATTATGCCGAACAGGCAACCGGCAGCCGCTGGAAAGTCCTGGCTGTTGTCGAAGAGGAAAAGGCACGCGCGAAAGCCGCCGGGCTTTGGAACCTGTTCATGCCGCCGGGCTCTGGCCGTCCCCACGTCGACGACAGCGTCGGTTTTGAAGGTCCTGGCCTGACAAATATGGAATATGCCCTATGCGCCGAAGAAATGGGCCGCATCGGCATGGCATCGGAGGTCTACAACTGCTCCGCACCCGACACCGGCAATATGGAGGTATTCCTGCGCTACGGCACCGCCGAGCAGAAGCAAAAGTGGATGATCCCGCTGATGAACGGTGAAATCCGTTCGGCTTTCCTGATGACCGAACCGGCGGTGGCCTCGTCCGACGCGACCAATATTGAAACTTCGATCAGGCGTGAGGGCGACGAATATGTCCTGAACGGCGTCAAATGGTGGTCTTCGGGTGCCGGCGACCCGCGCTGCAAGATCGCGATTGTCATGGGCAAGACCGATTTCGAAGCCAAACGCCACGCGCAGCAGTCAATGGTGCTGATGGAACTCGACGCGCCGGGCGTAAACATCCTGCGCCATCTGCCGGTGTTCGGTTATGACGACGCGCCGCACGGGCATATGGAAATCGAACTGAAAGACGTCCGCATCCCAGCGTCCAACATGCTTCTCGGCGAAGGTCGCGGTTTCGAGATCGCGCAAGGTCGCTTGGGACCGGGCCGTATCCACCACTGCATGCGCACCATCGGTACCGCTGAAGAGGCGCTCGAAAAAATGTGCAAGCGCCTGCAAACGCGGGTCGCGTTCGGCAAGACGATTGCCGAACATAATGTGTGGGAAGAACGTATTGCCCGTGCGCGGATCGATATCGAAATGACGCGTTTGTTGTGCCTCAAAGCTGCCGACATGATGGACAAGGTCGGCAACAAAGGTGCCTCTGCCGAGATCGCGATGATCAAGGTGCAGGCCCCCAATATGGCGCTGAAAATCATCGATGATGCGATTCAAGCGCACGGCGGCGGCGGTGTGTCGGACGATTACGGGCTGGCCCAGTCTTGGGCGCATCAGCGCACATTGCGGCTGGCCGATGGCCCCGATGAAGTCCACGCGCGCGCGATTGCGCGGATGGAACTGGGCAAACACGGGGCGCGTCCGTCGGGCGGCATGTCGAGCGGTGATATGGGGGCGACGCGGTGAAGGCTGCTGTCTTAATCGAACCCGGCAAACCGCTGGTAATTGAACAGGTCAATATATCCAATCCCGGGCCGCATGAGGTGCTGATCCGCACTGCCGCCTGCGGGCTGTGCCATAGCGACCTGCATTTTATCGAGGGCACATATCCGCATCCCCTGCCCGCCATTCCCGGTCATGAAGCGGCGGGCATTGTCGAGGCGGTGGGCAGCGAAGTGCGCACGGTGAAGGTCGGCGATGCTGTCGTCACCTGCCTTTCGGCATTCTGCGGCCACTGCGAATATTGCGTCACCGGGCGGATGTCTTTGTGCCTAGGCGCAGAAACCCGGCGCAGACTGGGCGAGGCTCCGCGCCTGACCCGGCCTGACGGGAGCATGGTCAACCAGATGCTCAACCTGTCAGCCTATGCCGAAATGATGCTGATCCACGAACATGCCTGCGTCGCGATCAATCCCGATATGCCGCTGCCACAGGCGTCGGTGATCGGCTGTGCCGTGACCACGGGTGCAGGCACGATATTCAACGCCTGCAAAGTAACGCCGGGTGAGACCGTCGCGGTTATCGGCTGCGGCGGGGTTGGACTTGCCACGATCAATGCGGCAAAGATTGCGGGTGCGGGCCGGATTATCGCAGCAGACCCGATCCCTGAAAAGCGTGCTCTGGCAATGAAGCTGGGCGCGACCGATGTTGTCGATGCCATGGCCGACGATGCTGCTGCGCAAATTGTCGAACTGAGCAAAGGCGGTGTCGATCACGCCATCGAAGCCGTGGGCCGTCCGGCCTCGGGCGAACTCGCGGTCAAGTCCCTGAAGCGTGGTGGTACCGCCACAATCTTGGGCATGATGCCGCTCACGCATCAGGTCGGCCTCAGCGCGCTGGAACTGCTCTCGGGCAAGAAACTGCAAGGCGCGATCATGGGTGGCAACCGCTTCCCCGTCGATATCCCGCGCCTTGTCGATTTCTACATGCGCGGACTGCTCGATCTCGACAGCATCATTTCCGAAACCATCCCGCTTGAAAAAATCAACGAGGGCTTCGATCAAATGAAGCGCGGCGATGCAGCGCGTTCGGTGATTGTGTTCGACCAATGACAGAGGTTATCGACGCCCAGACCGCCTTCACCGGCACCACGGTTCCCGAAGGTGCGGACAAAATCGACGAGGCTAAACTCGCCGAATGGATGGACATCAATGTCGACGGCTTTGAAGGCCCGGTCGAGGCGCTGAAGTTCGCCGGTGGACAATCTAACCCCACCTACCGGTTGAATGCCAAAAGCGGTTCTTATGTACTGCGTCGCAAGCCGTTAGGCGTCTTGCTGCCCAGCGCACACGCGGTCGATCGTGAATATAAGGTGATTGCTGGTCTTCATCCGACGGGCTTTCCGGTCGCCAAGCCTTATGGCCTGTGTACCGACGACGGCGTCATCGGCTCAATGTTCTACATCATGGGCATGGTCGAGGGGCGGACAATCTGGGACGGCGCTATGCCCGGTTCCAATCCCGCCGAGCGCCGGACCGTTTACGAAGCGATGATCGACACGCTGGCGGCTTTGCACAACATCGATGTCGAGGCGGCAGGGCTGTCAGACTTTGGCAAGCCAGGAAATTATTTCGGGCGTCAAGTCGAGCGCTGGACCAAGCAGTATAAGCTCGCCGAAACCGAGAATATGCCCGAAATGGAGCGGCTGATCGAGTGGCTGCCAGCGACTTTGCCCGAACAGACGCGCACCAGCGTCGTCCACGGCGATTACCGCATCGACAATATGATCTATGCCAGCAGCGAACCGAAAGTGGCGGCTGTGCTCGATTGGGAACTATCGACGCTTGGCGATCCGCTCGCTGATTTCACTTATGTCGCGATGGCATGGGTGACCGAAAATGGCGGGCGTTCTGGCATCATGGATGTTGATCGCGCAGGCCTCGGCATTCCCGAACTCGACGAGATGGTCGCGCGCTATTGCGCCGCGACCAATCGCGACGGACTGCCCGATATGAACTGGTATCTGGCGTATAATTTCTTCCGGCTGGCAGGGATTGTACAAGGCATAAAGAAACGCGTGATCGACGGTACTGCAAGCTCGTCGCATGCCGCAGCGATGGCTGATCGGGTTTACGGTCTCGCCGAAGCAGCTTGGAGCTTTGCGGTCAAGGCCGGGGCCAAGTGAAGTATCCTCTCCATTTCGCAGAAATGGGGAGGATAAAGAGGCAGAGGAGGAAACAAAATGTCGTTATTCGATTTGACCGGAAAAGTCGCCATCATCACCGGTTCGTCGCGGGGCATTGGTCAGGCGATTGCCGAGGAGATGGCCGACCACGGTGCAAAGGTAGCAATCTCCAGCCGCAACATAGAGGCATGCGAAGAGGTCGCCGCCGGCATCAATGCCAAGCATCCCGGTGCCGCGATTGCTGTTGCATCGAGCCTGTCCTCAAAAGAGACGTTGCAAAATCTGGTCGATGAAACACGTAGAAGCTTCGGCAAGGTCGATGTGCTCGTCTGCAACGCAGCATCGAACCCGCATTATGGGCCCATGGGAACGATCACCGACGAACAACTGCGCAAAACGCTCGATCATAATATCGTGTCGCAGCACTGGCTGATCCAGATGGTCGCGCCCGAAATGCTGGCGCGTAAATCGGGATCGATTGTGATCGTGTCATCGATCGGAGGCTTACGCGGAACGCCGATCCTGGGCGCTTACGCCATTACCAAAGCCGCCGATATCCAGATGACCAAGAACTTGGCGCGCGAATTTGGACCTGACAATGTGCGGATCAACTCGATTGCGCCAGGGCTGGTCAAAACCGATTTCGCTAAAGCTTTGTGGGAGAATCCGGAGAACCTGAAGGCATCAACATCAAATGCGGCGCTGGGCCGGATCGGCGAGCCGCGTGAAATTGCGGGCGCTGCGGTGTTCCTGGCGTCGGATGCATCAAGCTTCATGACCGGCCAGACAATCGTGGTAGACGGAGGCGTAGTAGTATGAACGGAGCACTCACCGGCAAGGTTGCCATCATCACCGGCGCAGGTTCCGGCATCGGCCGCGCGTCGGCAATCCGCTTTGCGGCCGAGGGCGCGAAGGTTGTGCTCGGCGATATGGCGGCCTCGGTTCACGAAACCGCGTCGATGATCGGTGATGCAGCCACCGCCGTGCAGATGGACGCGGGCGACGAGGCCGATGTCGTCGCGTTGGTCGCCAAGGCGCTCGAACTGCATGGGCAAATCGATGTCGCTTTTGCCAATGCCGGGATATCCGGTGGGATGGAGGGGATTTTTGACAACACCGTCGAGAATTTCACGAGCGTATTGCGCGTCAATCTCATCGGCCCTTGGCTGATGGTGAAGCACGCTGGCAAAGTCATGGCCGATGCAGGCAAAGGCGGATCGATCATCCTGACCGCCAGCGTCGCCGGCATCCGTTCGGGTGCGGGCGGCCCGCCTTATTCGGCGTCGAAGGCAGGCGTCATCAATCTTGCCAAGGTTACCGCGCAGCAGCTATCGGGTACCAATGTTCGATGCAACGCAATCTGCCCCGGCCTCACCGAAACCGGCATGACCAAGCCGACCTTCGATTATGCCAAGGAAAAGGGCGTGACCGAAAAGATCGGCCGCCTAAACCCGTTGAGACGCGGTGCGCAGCCTGAAGAACTCGCCAATGTGGCGTTGTTTCTGGCGAGCGACCAAGCAAGCTATGTCAATGGCCAGGCAATTGCAGTTGACGGCGGGCTGTCTTCATCGCATCCGGTGACGCGGCAACTGACAGGACAAACCGCCGTATGAGCCTTGAAATTACCGAACCCGCCGACTTGGGCTTTCTGCCCGAGCGGCTGGCGCGCATCCCGGAATTTATCAAGACCAAATATCTGGACAGCGGGCGGATGCCGCACGCCGCCTTGTTGATCGGGCGCGGCGAGGAGATCGCACATCTGTCGGTTCAGGGGAACGCCCGTGATGGCCAGCCTCTGACCGAAGATGCGATATTCCGGATCGCATCGATGACCAAGCCGATCACCTCGATCATATTCATGCAACTGGTCGAGGAGGGCAAGGTCGCGCTTTCACACAAAGTTTCCAGCTTCCTGCCCGAACTCAAAGACCTTGGCGTTTTCGTCGGAGGCGGCGGCAAGGCGCCATTCGCCAGCCGCAGGGCAACCACACAGCTGACGATGCTCGATCTGCTTCGCCACACCAGCGGATTTACCTATGGTTTTCAGGAGCGCACCCCGATCGACGCCGCTTATCGCGCGAACAAGATCGACGATTTCCAAAGCACCCGTAATCTTGACGAATTCATCGCTGCACTCGCCGAAATCCCGCTTCAGTTCGACCCCGGCACCGTCTGGAACTATTCGGTTTCAACCGACGTGCTTGGTGCGGTCATCCAGCGGATCGAGGGCAAGCCGCTGCGCCAAGTCTTTGCCGAGCGGCTGTTTGGTCCGCTGGGCATGGTCGACACGCATTTCCGGGTGCCCGACGAAAAGGCGGACAGGCTGCCCGATTGCTATGTCTTCGATGCTGACACGAAAATGAAGATGTTCGATCCCGGCCATGAAAGCCGCTGGACCTGGGACAACCGGATGGAGGCTGGCGGCGGCGGGCTCGCATCGACGATATCCGATTATCACCGTTTCTGCCGGATGCTGCTGAACGGCGGATCGCTCGACAATGTGCAGATCGTTAGCCCGAAAACGCTTGAACTGATGACCGCCAACCATTTACCCGGCGGCAAGGATCTGACGCAGCTATCGCAGTCGCTGTTTAGTGAGGCCGACAATGCGGGGATCGGTTTCGGCCTGGGATTTGCCTGCAACATGGACCCGGCGGCGACATTGCTTCCGGGCTCTGTCGGCGAGTTTTATTGGGGCGGCATGTTCTCGACCGCCTTCTTCGTCGATCCGGTGGAGGACATCATCATGATCTTCATGACGCAGTTGATGCCGTCGAGCACCTATCCGGTGCGGCGCGAAATCAAGACGATGCTATATTCGGCCTTGGCTGCTTAGGACAATTATATCCTCTCCATTTCGCAGAAATGGGGAGGATAGGGACTCAACGCCGTTTACCCAGCATTCTGATCGCCGCCTTGGTGGCCACAACATAGCTGCCGCGTGCGTAGCGGTGAGTGCCGATATAATGGATGAACGCGGGGGCGGACGGCAATGCTTCCTCCCAATGATTGGTGTAGCGGTCATATGGCAGCTGCAACGGATCGGGGTCATTGGCGACAACGAAATTCGACGCCGCCTGCTCGCTACCCCATTCGTGAAAACGCGGGCCGACGGCGCGTCCGGCATCGACCGCAAATTTTTCCGCCATTGCGCGTCCCTCGGCTGAACGGCTGAACCCGGCAAAGCCTGCGCAGCCGCGAATATAGCGGAGGTTGGCGGCGTCCGGAATGTCACCCAAACTGGCCTCGATCACCGACTGGATATGCTGTGTCACCGGCCCGTCGGCATAGATATCGCGGATCATGTCGGGAATATTCATGAAACCATATTCGACATCTTCCAAGCCTCCACCCAGCGTGAAGCTGCGGTTGGCGTCAATGGCCGAGGCGACCTCGGCAACCGGGCCAAGCGTGACGGTGTCGGAATCGAGCTGGATGACATAATCGTTCCGGCGCAGATCGAGTATCGACAGCAGCCGCTCCCAGCAATTGCCGCCGGGGCATGGCGCGGTGCGAACATCGGCGGGCTCGATGATGACCGGATCGCCGCAATGAACCGCGAGGACAGCCCGGTCGGCGGCATCTAAAGTGCCATCGTTGAGCAACATGATCCGTCCGCGTCCGAGTTGCTTGTGTAGTGATTTCACCGCGACCAGATACGGCAACAAAACGCGCGTGCCTATCATCGAGAACAATATCACGCCGTCGTCGCGGGGCACAATCGGCGGAGTGCCCAGAACGTCACGAACAACACGGCTATGCTGCCACTCGCCGATTTTCCGGCCTAGCGCCGACCATGGATCCGCCAAAAGCATCACACGAATCTAGACATTTGCAATTTCGACTTGATTAACGGGCTCGGGTTTGGCGCGAGCTGCAATCAGGCTGCCTGTGACAATGAGTGCGGTGCCGAGCAACACCGGCAACGTCACCGGCTCTGCAAAAAACAACCACCCGAACAGCGCCGCCCAGACGAAGGCGGTATATTCGACTGGGATCAATATCTGCGCTTCGGCGCGGGCGTAAGCCCAACTGAGCAGGAGCAGCGAGATGATCGCCAACGCAGCAGCCCCGGCCAGCATCGGCGCATGGTCTACCGACATCGGCTGCATGAACCACGGTGCAACCAAACTGAGCGTCGCCGCCACAAACAGGTTCTGGAAAAATGCGATCTCGATGGGCTTCGCAAGCTGCGCCTGCTGGCGTGCCAAGATGAGATTGTAGGCGAAGACGATGGCTGAGAACAACACAGCGGCGGCTCCCCATAAATGCTCGGTGGTATATTCCCCACTGACCCGCCCGGCGATAATGATCGCAACCCCGCCAAGTCCGGCCACTGAGGCCCAAATGGCGGCTTTGCCAATCACCTCACCTAACAACACTGCTGCCAGATACAAAGCAATCACCGGCGCAATGAAACTCAGGCCAATGGCTTCGGCGAGCGGCAGCACCGTCAAAGACCAGAAGAAACTGACCGCCATGACCGACACGATCATGCTGCGCCACAAATGGAGTTTCAGAACGGCAACCTCTGGCCAGCGTTGCTTTGTGCCAACAAAGATCAGGCCCATGAATAGTGCACCCAGGCTGTTACGCCAAATTACCGTGTTATAAGCGCCCATGGCCAGCGCCAGATCCTTCATCACGGCATCCATGAGCGAGAATGTGGCGATGCCTGCGAATGCCACAAGAAACGGGATGAAGGGGCGGGGGTGCAAACTGGACATGCCTCTGCAATGGCGGAGTAAAGTTCGCAACTCAACCCCCGGCAGATACCACGCCTGCCCTTAGCGCCGTACAATTTTTGAACGGTCGTCTGGCCTTCAACCGACTGCCAGTTGCGTCAAAGCATCTCCATCAACGCGGAATGTTGTCCATTCGTCCATCGGCGTTGCACCCAGCTTTTTGTAAAACCGGATCGCCGGATCATTCCAATCGAGCACCCACCACTCCAGCCGCGCGCAATCGCGCTCGATGGCAATCTTGGCGAGTGCCGCAAGCAGTGCCTTGCCAAGCCCTGATCCACGCGCCTCTGGCCGAACGAACAAGTCCTCCAGATAAACGCCGGGCCTGCCCTCAAATGTCGAGAAATTGTGGAAGAACAGAGCGAAACCCTGTGGGATGCCATCGATCTCGCCAATCAAAACCTCGGCATAAGGCCGCGCGCCGAACAAACGTTCGCCGAGCACCGCTTCGTCAAACCGCACCTCGTCGGCAAGGCGTTCATAATCGGCAAGGTCGCGGATAAATTGCGCGATGAGGGGGAGATCATCACGATCGGCAGGCCTGATACTCAGGTTCAAGCAGCAACCCCGTGCAAATCGTCCGCGCTCATAGCTTCGCCCGCATCAATCGCCGCCGCTTTCGCCTCGACCAGCTTGACGATATGCGCGACCATGTCGGCGTCCTCGACATGGTGGTCGGTCACGCCCGACAGATAGACCATATGCTTGCCATTGCCGCCGCCAGTGATGCCGATGTCGGTCTCGCGCGCTTCGCCGGGGCCGTTGACGACGCAGCCGAGAATCGAGAGCGAGAGCGGCGTTTTGATGTGGCTCAGGGCGTCTTCGAGCTTTTGCACGGTACGGATGACGTCGAAGCCCTGACGCGCGCATGACGGGCAGCTAACCACCCGGACGCCGCGTGTGCGCAGGCCCAGCGACTTCAGAATTTCATAGCCGACACGCACTTCTTCTTCGGGCTCGGCGGACAGGCTCACGCGGATCGTGTCGCCAATCCCGGCCCAGAGCAGATTGCCCATGCCGATTGAAGACTTGACCGTCCCGCCGATCAGCCCGCCCGCCTCGGTAATCCCCAGATGCAGCGGGCAATCGACTGCGTCGGCAAGCCCCATATAGGCGGCGACCGCCAAGAACACGTCAGACGATTTCACCGCGACTTTATATTCGTGGAAATCATGATCCTGCAGCAGCTTGATATGGTCAAGCGCGCTCTCGATCAGCGCTTCGGGACACGGTTCGCCATATTTTTCGAGCAGGTCTTTTTCGAGCGAACCAGCGTTCACGCCTATCCGGATCGCGCAGCCATTGGCCTTGGCCGCATTGACCACCTCTTTCACGCGCTCGTCGGAGCCGATATTGCCGGGGTTGATCCGCAGGCACGCGGCCCCCGCATCCGCCGCCTCAAGCGCGCGTTTATAATGGAAATGGATGTCGGCGACGATCGGCACGCGCGCAGCGCGGACGATCTGTTTGAGCGCCGCCGTGCTCTCAACATCGGGGCAGGACACGCGGATGATATCGACGCCTGCATCCTCGCACCGGCGGATCTGGTCGATGGTCGCCTTGGCATCGCTGGTCAGCGTGTTGGTCATCGTCTGCACCGCAATCGGCGCATCGCCGCCAACAGGAACATTGCCGACCATGATCTGGCGGGACTGACGGCGCAATATGTCGCGCCAGGGGCGTACGGAAGACATGGGCCGCGCTATACTAGCGCGCGCCTGCCAACGCAATCGGCGTTAGTCCAACCCGCCATGCCACTCGACCGCTTGCGCGGCGGCGATGCGGCCGACCTCGGCCAACACTGCCTGATCGACATCGCGGGTTTCGTCGTATTTGCCATCGGCCTCATAGTAAGCGGCGGCGATCACTGGCGGTCGCGCGGGTGGCCAGAAGATCGCGACGTCGTTGATCTTGCTGTTGTAGTTGTCGCTCGACGCCGTGCCGGTCTTGTCCCCGCTTCGCCAACTGGCTGGCAGCCCTGCGCGGATGCGTTTGGTACCGGTGTTGGTATCGACCATCCACTGGATCAACCGCTCGCGCGATGCAGGCGTCAATATTGCGTCGGTCGTCAGGAGCTTGGTAACAGTCCGGGCAAAGGCTTCAGGCGTTGTGGTATCGCGGACTTCGCCGGGCGGTACATTGTTCATCTCGGTCTCATAGCGATCAAGCCGCGTAGCGGGATCGCCCCAGTCCCGGAAAATGCGGGTGACGGCACCGGGACCGCCAAGATGCTTTATGATCAAATTTGCCGCCGCATTGTCGCTGGTTTTCTGCGTTGCTTCGGCCATCGCCCCAATGGTCATTGCTCCTTTGGCCAGATTCTCGCGGGTAACCGGCGAGTTGGGAACCATATCGGCAGCGGTATAAGCAAGCGGCGTTTCGAGATCGAGCAAGCCCTTGTCGGCACGCACCAAAACCGCCGCCGCCAGTGCCAGCTTGAAGGTCGAACACATGCCAAAGCGTTCATCGATGCGGTGGCCGGTTGCTTTGCCCGATGCGGTATCGAGGATGAACGCGCCCAGCCGTCCGCCGGATTTCGCTTCCAGCGCCGCCACGTCGGCATTGGGCAGCGGCGTTGCCTTCGGCTCTGCGGATGTTACCCGCATACATGCTGAAAGACCCAGGACAGCACTGCCAGCAAGGATGGTTCTACGGTCGATTTGCATAGGATTCTCACGATAAATTTGTAAAAGAGGCAAGAGGTAGAGAGGGGTCAGCGTACAAATCAAACGCCTCTTTTCCTCTTGCCTCTTTTACATAATGAAATGCCAGCCGAAAGACATGACATGACAAGAATTTGGGGTCGCATCTGGTTGCTGTTGATACTATCGCTCGGTTCGGCGCTGGCTGCACCCGTTGCGGCCCATCCGGGCGCGCATGACCATGACGAAAAGGACAAACCCGTGGCCGAAAAGAACTGGACCCTTGCTATCCACGGCGGCGCTGGCGTTATGGAGCGCAGCAAGCTTTCGCCTGAGAAAGAAGCCGCCGCGCGCGATGGGCTGACCCGCGCACTGGAGGCAGGCTCCGCCGTCCTAGCCAAAGGCGGCAGTGCGATGGACGCGGTGTCCGCCGCGATCATCGTGATGGAGGATGACCCCAACTTCAACGCCGGCAAGGGCGCGGTGTTCACCTACAAGGGCGTCAACGAACTCGACGCGTCGATCATGGACGGCAAGACTTTGGGCGCAGGCGCGGTCACCGGCGCGCGCTACACCAAAAACCCGATCCTGCTTGCACACGCGGTGATGGAGAAAAGCCCGCACGTATTCCTGTCCCGCGAAGGCGCCGACGAATTCAGCCGCGAACAGGGGCTGGAACAGGTCGATGCCGATTATTTCGCCACCCCCGAACGCTGGCGGCAATTGGAAGAACTCAAGGCAAAGAAGCTCGGCTGGTATGACGTCGACCTGAAATACGGCACAGTCGGCGCGGTCGCGGTCGATAGCGAAGGCAATGTCGCAGCAGGCACGAGCACCGGCGGACTCACGGGCAAACGCTGGGGCCGGATCGGCGACTCGCCGGTAATCGGCGCTGGCAATTACGCCGACAACCGCGCCTGCGCGATTTCGGCAACGGGCGCTGGTGAATTCTTTATTCGCTTAGGGGTAGCCCATGAAATCTGCGCACGGATGCGGATGCTGGGCGAAAACGCGCAGACCGCTGCCGACCATGTGATCAAGGAGCTCGGGCTTTTGGGCGGCACCGGCGGCGTGATTGTCGCCGCACCCGATGGCACCGCAACCTGGAGCTTCAACACGCCCGGCATGTACCGTGGCAAGGCAACCAGCAAGGGCGAGAAGTCGGTAGCGGTTTACGGGGATGAGGATTGAGAAGGTTCGCGGCGCTGATCGCACTCGCGTTGCTGGGCAACGCCCCGCTTGTTTCTCCGGCACCGCCTGCTGCTTTGACGCCTTATCTCGTTGATGGCAAACTAAAGACCGACGATTTCGGCTGGATGCGCGGTGCCTTTGACGGGGCGAGCGAACAACAAAAAGCGGATTACACTGATATTCGAAGCTGGCTGAAAGAGTGTCTGGCAACAGCGAAGTCCGAGGCCGCCGATGAATTGAGGGCTCTTGGTGTTGTGGATGCCAAACTCGACAGTGTTGCAATAGGTCCGCCTCTTTGCGGGTCGCTGGCGTCCTTCAATTCGATGGCTTATGCGACCAAAAGTTGGGAAGACCTTCTGGTCAACGAGCGCAAGGCTCGCGAAGTTTTTGGCGCTTATCAATATGGGGCGAGGAACGCCGCGCAAAACATGCCGTATGAAAAGGCATGGGGCAGTCAGGATTCGTGGGACCTACTGGGCGCTACCGTGATGGATCAGGTGTATCGCAACGGAAACCGTTGGCCCAATGATGAAAAAGCACCCAAATTAGACGCCGCTCTGTTACCCTATCTTGCAGCACATTTCACCAATGCCGGTGTCTTGGCGGATCAAAAGAACACGACGTTTTTGAAAGAACTGGTTGAGCGAAAGGGGTGGCCATCGATCCCAATGGTCGGTGAACGCGCATCTTTCAACGCATGGTTGCTGGTCCAACATGCAGATCATGATCCCGCGTTCCAGCTGAAGGCGCTTCGCCTGATGGAACCGCTTGCTGTGAAGGGCGAGGTCAGCAAAAGAAATTATGCTTATCTATACGACCGAGTGACGCTGAAGCTGAGCGGCAAGCAACGCTTTGGAACACAATTCAACGGTTGCGAAGGCGACGAGTACAAGCTCGTTCCGCTCGAAGACGAGAAACGACTTGATGAACTGCGCCGCGAATATGAACTTGAGCCAATCTCAGATTATCGCAACGGCATGAAGCTACGCCGTGGTCCGTGTCCTGCTACTTAACAGGGCGTGATGCCGCTGATTTTCCCATCATCCGCAAGCTCATCCCTGTAACGTCTTGACGTCGATTTACATTTTGACTCGACTCACATTCCGTCGCAATATTGCCCCACCTGTCCTCCTCAAATTGAAGGGTCGCCAATTGTGCGACAGGGTGATGCGGCTTGCCCGATTGGCGGCACCGCGCCCACAGGAGAGAAAGTCATGAGAAAATTGTTGCTCGCGGCACTGGTTGCCGCACCGCTTGCTATGACATGCCCGGCACCCGCCGCAGCACAAAATTACCCGCTCGATTATGGGGATTTTTCGGATGTTACCGGGATCGATATCCTCGATGGTGGCGGCATCGAATATGCCAATTACCTGGCAACAGAGTGGCGCAAAAGTCAGGAGTTTGCCAAATCACGGGGCTGGATTTCGGACTACCGGGTCTATTCCAACATGTATCCGCGCGAAGGCGAACCCGATCTGTATCTGATGGTGACCTATGCCAGCATGCCCGATGCCGCCGAAGCGACGCGGCGCGATGAGGCGTACCGCAAGTATATGAAGAAAAACGACACGCAAATGTCAGCTGAATCGGGCAATCGCGGCAAGTTTCGCAAGATCATGTCGACGAACTTGCTGAGCGAGTTGAAGTTTAGAAAATGACCTCTGCCGGGCGGACGCAACCGCTGTCCGCCCGCCATTTGCGCCATTGGAGACCGGGCGCACAGATTTTCCTGTCCTACAGATAACCGTATCGGTTATTTTCCGAATCATGGAAAATGAACCCTCCCCCGCTCACCCCGCCGCCGCCGAAGCTTCGGTCGCCGCTCCCTTCAATCCCAAGCGCGCTGAAAAGCACGACAGCTGGACCCGCGCGAAAATGGCGCGATTCGTCGAGGCGCTGGCCGATACCGGGTCGGTTTCGACCGCCGCAAAATGCGTCGGCATGTCGCGGCAATCGGCTTACAGGTTGCGTTCGCGGCTGACCAACCAACCGTTCGATATCGCGTGGGACGATGCGCTCGAATTCGGGCTTCAGCAGGTCGCGCACGAGGCCATGGACCGGGCGCTGAACGGGACTGTGGTACCGGTTTTTTACAAGGGAGAGCAGGTCGGCGAACGACGGGTGTTCAACGAACGGGCAGTGTTAAACCTGATGTCAGCCACGGGAAGCATTGGTGGTAAAGCCGAAGACCGAAAATCCACTGACCGCCATTGGTTTGCCTTGGTCCGCCGGATTGAACATGGACCTGTCGTTTGGACCGATGACGATGCAAGCGAAGACCCGCGGCACCCTGTACGAAGCGTTGATCGTGATGACGATGATTTGGATTTCCCGTTCGAAGAATCCGAGATCGAAGGCGAACTGGACGCCGATGATGGTCGATTCCGTGGCGAATAGGCGTAACTCATGTCACCCATGTCACCCTGTCGCGGCTAGCTATACAGTGCGATCGCCACACCGATGACGGCCAGCCCCCACGCGATTGCCAGCGCCAACGGCAAATGTCTTTTCGGAACGAGCAGATGCAACATTACCCTTCTCCCTCTTTAGGTGGCCGCCCGCGCTTTGGCGTTTCACTGATTGAAACCTTCACCCCCCGCTTGGCCAAAGCTTCGCGCAAAAGGCACTCGATCTGCGCATTGGCGCTCCGGAAATCAGCCGCCGCCATCCGCTCGACCGCTGCGAACAGCGCAGGGTCGAGACGGAGCGGGAAAGCCTTTTTCGATGGCGCCGACAACGGGCTTTCCTTAGCTGTAGAGTGTGCCGGCGTTGACCACCGGCTGGGTGTCGCGCTCTCCGCACAGCACGACCATCAGGTTCGACACCATCGCCGCCTTGCGTTCGTCATCAAGCTCGACCACGCCTTTTTCGGCGAGCAGGGCCAGTGCCATATCGACCATGCCGACCGCGCCCTCGACCAAAGTCTGGCGCGCCGCGACCACAGCCTGCGCCTGTTGCCGCCGTAGCATCGCGCCAGCAATTTCGGGAGCATAAGCGAGATGGGTGAACCCGCATTCATCGACGCTGATACCGGCGACCTTCAACCGTTCGGTCAGCGCAATCCGCAGTTCGGCACCGACCTCGTCGTGGTTGCCCCGCAAGGTGACTTCCTTATGCTCAATGTCATCATACGGATAACGCGAGCCGATCGCGCGGACGGCGGCCTCGATTTGGGCCATCACGAATGCCTTATAGTCATCGACATCGAACAACGCCTGCGCGGTGTCGGTGACACGCCAGACGACTTGCGCTGCAATCTCGATCGGGTTGCCGCGCAGGTCATTGACCTTGATCCTGTCAGAAATCAGGTTGTTCGAACGCAGCGACAGCTTCGTCTTGCCCATCCACGGCCAAATCCAGCGCAGCCCTTCGTTGCGGTCGGTGCCCTTATAGGAACCGAACAGCGTCAACGAGACGCCCTGATTGGGCTGGATCATGTAAAAACCGGCAGACAGCAGCGTAAATATGAAAAGCGCACCGATCAGACCGATGAAATCCGCCGGACCGGCATTGTCGCCGCCGGAGATAATGCCGGTCAGCGACCATATGCCATAAGCCAGCGCAGCAAGCATCAGCAACAACGCAATATAGCCGCTAAACCCGCTACCCGGACGTTCGGTGCTGGCATTCAATGCACCTTGTGGAACCGAATCACTCATAAAAACCTCCCGTTAAATATGATATCATCATTATATCATACGCGGAAAAGCGCAAGGAACTTTTTTTGGCCCGGGTTGTTCAATTTAGCGATTCGGGGGTAAAATTCCTCGATTCATCGACATAAAACAAAGACTGGTCGCAACTGTATCGCAACACAAGGTTCACGGAGAAGTCAGATGTATATCGAAAACAACGCTTTTTCCCACGTCGCGCCCGGTGTCGTAACGCGGCGCGGTTTCACGCAGCTATATCACGACGATGTGGTCAACCACTGTCCTGCTTGTGGCCACACGCACTGGCATATCGGCCGCTCAACCGCTGAGTGCGCGTTCTGCGAAACCGCATTGCCCCTGGCTGCCAGTATGTCACGGCCTGTGGAGCCGCTGTTTTTCTACCGCGGCACAACGACGGCAATGGCGGCGTAGACCTAAAGGTCGCCGAATCTTTTGAGCGCAGCGCGAGCAATCGGTTCGGGATTTGGCCCGGTCAGCAGCGCCCGGAGTGCGTCGACCAAAGCGTCCTTGTCAATGCCCTCCTCGCCGCGCGCGATAGCGAAACCGGCGGCGTTCATTGCGCCCATCAGCAAGATCGCCATCGGCTTTGCCGGGCATTCGGCGATAATACCTGCTGCCATCAATGCCCGCGTGCCGTGCATCACCGTTTTCAGACCCAGCCGGGCATCGATCTCGCGCCATTTATCCTCGCCAAACACCACCGGTGCCTCGACAAAAACAATGCGGTGGAAATCGTTCTGCTCGGCAAAATCGAGCGATTTGCGGACGCCCGACAAAAAGGTTTCGAGCACACTTAATCCCAGTTCGGGACTGGAGGCCGCCCGTGCACTCGCGTCGAGTTCCATCTCAAGCGCCTCGAAAACGCACTCGAACAAGTGGAGCTTCGAATCGAAATGGTGAAACATCGCGCCGATGGTAACCCCGGCGGCGGCGGATATCTGACGTGCAGAGGTCGCAGCATATCCTTGCCGCGCAAACAAATCCTGTGCTTTGATCAGGATATCAGCGCGGGTTTGTGCCGCATCTTTGGCGTTACGCTTCGGCATTCAGACCCACTCTTGTCTCTTCCCGGCGTACTTGACAACGGCCAACTTGAAGTTAATGTAACAATGTTATGTAAAGAATCGGGGATGGGGCAAAGCTCAACATTGGTGCGCCATCCCGGCTTAAACAAAGCCTGCCGGTGAATTGCGACCCCAGCGGCAGGTCTTGATGCTCTCCTCTTTCAATAAAAGAGGAGAGCATACTTTTTTGCTTATTCGCCGGTCGGAAACCCACGTTTTTTCAATATGTATTTGACCTCGGGATCGCGGCCCCGGAATGCGCGATATGCCTCCAGCCGGTCGGTTTCGTTACCGGTTGAAAGCAGGATTGAACGGAATTTTTCCGCTGTGGCCCTGTCCCAAACATCGCCCGCCTCTTCGAACGCCGCCCATGTGTCGGCATCCATCGTCTCGGACCACAGATAGCTGTAATAGCCAGCCGAGTAAGCGTCCGAGGAGAAGAGGTGGTTAAACTGCGGCAACCGGTGCCGCATTACCATTTCCTTTGGCATGCCGATCTCGGCCAGCGCCTCACGCTCGAAAGCCTTGCTATCGGTCACCGGCGTCGTGCGGTGGTGCAGCTTCATATCGACGATGGCGCTCGACAGATACTCGACCGTGGCAAAGCCCTGGTTGAAGGTATCGCTGGCCTTGATCTTGTCGACCAATGCCTGTGGGATCGGTTCGCCCGTCTGGTAATGTTTGGCATAATTGTTCAGCACATATGGTGTCAGCAGCCAGTTCTCATTTACCTGACTTGGATATTCCACAAAATCGCGCGGTGTGCCGCCAAGCCCCGGATAGGTGATATCGTAGTTGAGATAATGCAGCGCATGGCCGAACTCGTGGAACAAGGTCGAAGCGTCATCGATGCTGATCAAGGTCGGCTCGCCGCCCGCACCCTTCACAAAGTTATTGTTATTCGACGCCAGCACCAGATTATTCTTGCCCGTTAACTTGTTCTGGCTGCGGTAAGTGGTCATCCACGCCCCCGACCTTTTGCCCGCGCGGGCGAAGTTATCGAGATAGAACAGGCCGACCGGCTTGCCATCGCGCGACACATCGAAGGTCCGCACACTCGGTTCGAAAACCGGTACCGTGCCCGTGTTCTCGGTGAACTTGAAACCATATAGCTTGCCCGCCGCATCGAACATCGCGGCGACCATATTGTCGAGCTGGAAATACGGTTTCAGCTCATTTTGGTCGAGATCATATTTCGCCTTGCGAACCTTCTCTGCGTAGAAACGGTAATCCCATGGCGCGATGGTGATTTCCTCAGCATTGGCAATCGCCTGCATATCGGCAACCTCCTCGCCAACGCGGGCGACCGCCGCGGGCCAGACCTTCATCATCAGCTCCATCGCACGCTCGGGCGTCTTCGCCATGGTGTCAGCCATCCGGTAATGCGCATGCGTTTCGAAACCCAACAACCCGGCGCGCGCCTGCCGCAGCTTCAGAATTTCAGTGATGGTCACCGCCGTATCATTGGCATCTCCATTGTCACCGCGACCTGCAAAGGCACGCCAGATTTTCTCACGCAAAGCGCGGTTGGTCGAATTTTCAAGGAAGGGCTGGACTGCCGAACGGGTGTTCGCAACCGCCCATCCGGCCTTGCCCTTCGCTTCCGCCGCTGCCTTCATGGCCGCTACGAAGCTTAGTGGCAGACCCGCCGTCTCGGTCTCATTGGTCAGAAGGATATAGGTCTCCTCATCCGCCAACACCTTATTGGAGAACTCCGAAAAGCGTTTCGCCAGATCGGTCTCGATTGCAATGACCTCGGCCTTTTTCGCAGGCGTCAGCATTGCCCCGTTGCGCACCATCGAATCATAGGTGCGTTCCAGAAGCCGCTGTTGTTTGGCGTCGAGATTCAGGGCGGCTCGCGTGTCATACAGATATTTGACTCGCTGAAAATACCGCGCATCCAACGACATTTTCGAGAAAAACTCGCTGACCTTTGGCTCCCATTCGGCCTGTATTTTTCGAATTTCGTCGCTCGAAAGGTTCGACGAATGCACGCCCCATACAGAAAACAGCCGGTCGATTTTCTGGCCAGTCAGCTCATTGGCAATTATCGTGTTCTCAAATGTGATCGGACCTTCGGTGGTCAGCATCGTTTCGAACTCAGCTTTTGACGCGTCCATCGCCGCTTGAAATGCAGCAGGAAATTCAGCGACCTTTACCTTGTCCCAAGGCGGCACGCCTTCATATGGACCTGTCCAGGGTTGCAAAATGACGGACTCGGCACTTAACACCGCATCTACGACCTTAGCCTCTGCAACTACAGTCATCGACACCCCCGACAGCAACAACGCCGAAGCGGTCGCGAAAATCCTTGCGCTTTTCACTCATGATACTCCTCTATCTCCGGCGGCAGCCCGGTTGACCCTACCACCTCGTAATGGTGACGCGATTAGACACTTGCCGCCCCGCTTGCAAATGGCCATTCAAACGAACAACCTTCTCCAAAATCGAGTGTTCCGCTAGCTCGGTGGCGAGCTAGACAAACGGACGCTGGACGTAAGAAAGGATTAGGCATGCAGCGAACCGCATATTCCGACAGAAAAAGCCGAACAGCCGTGGTTTTGTGTGATAATCCTGAGAGACGGGCTCATTTGGTTGCACTGGCTGAGGCCTGCCAATACACGGTTGTCGAGGTCGGCGGCGAAGCATATCCCGGTGGCTTAGATTTCCTGTTCGCCGACCTTCGCACCGAATCCGACCATCTTTCGCAATCCATATCCAAAATGGTCCGATATCTGGAAAACCATCGCAGCATCGCGCTGATTTGGGCTGGTATGGACATATTGGAAACCGTCTATGCGGCGTTTCCCAGCGGGCAAGCCCATTTCTTGATCGATGCGGACGATGTCGAAGCGGTACCAATTTTGGCCGGAGTTTTTGGACAACGAACAATGAGCCAAGTTCATGACAATGGCCGTGATCTCCAATTCAGCGCTCTGCATAGAATAAGCGATGAACTTGCAGGTTTTGCGCGCACATTGGCGCGAATTGCGGAACAAGATGCCGGAAGCGATTCGGGTGTCCCGGACAAGCCCGTGTCATTTCGTCCTGCGCCCGCAGGATTGTTCCAGCCATTTCCAAACGCAACGTCGGACGCTGCAGCCGCTCCGTCGGCAAAGATGATCCGCGAAATGATCAAGCTGCGTCGGCTCCGAGACAGCTATTTCGCGGCAGACCTTTTCGCGGATCCGGCGTGGGACATATTGCTCGACCTGATGGTGGCGCGGCTGGAGGAACGCCCGGTTTCGGTTTCCAGCCTTTGCATTGCCGCTGCCGTTCCGCCCACCACCGCGTTGCGCTGGATTACCGCGATGACCGATAGCGGTATGCTGGTTAGGGGGAATGATCCCGACGATGCGCGCCGCGTGTTTATTGGCCTTTCGAGCGAGACAGAGGCTGCGTTGCGGCAATATTTGACTGACATTCAACAACGTTTCTCTCCTGCGGTTTGATAAAACTTGCCAAACGCCGCGCGCTTTGGCAGAGGCGCGTTCATCCCCGTGGGGGCGCTTAGCTCAGTTGGTAGAGCATCTCGTTTACACCGAGAGGGTCAGCGGTTCGAGCCCGTTAGCGCCCACCATTTTCCGGGATCAGCCAAATGGGCGAAAGGAAGGGCTATGACGTTCATCCTACAGAAAGCTTCTGCGGCGCAGAATATCCGTATGAGGGGTTCTGTTTTTACGATTTTGGCAGTCGGAGCCGCGATGACCGTTGCTGTTGCCCCGGGAACCGCTTCAGCGCGCGAAACTGAACAAGTGGAAAACACCAACTGTACGTGCAAGTCGCAACGGCGGATGGTTCGCCCGCTGACCGAGTCGATGCCGATTCGCAAAAAAGACAAGGAACGGATGCGCCGTATCCTGATGTAATCAGGCAGCTTCTTTGAGCAACTTCGCCATTTCGGCATCATCCCATTCGACCCCGCCAATAACCCGCCAGACCTCACGACCGTCCGAATCGTACAGTATCGTTGTCGGCAACGCGATGTTGTTGCCGAAAGCCGTCAGCAAAGCATTGTCGCGGTCGGTATAGGGTTCCAGATTGGCAATGGCGGCTTTGTCAAAAAAGGCCTTAACAGGGGCCCGGCCTTCCAAATCCTGCGACACCGCGATGACCGACACCCGGCCTTCCTCCAGCACCGCCAGCGCATCGAGCGTCGGCATTTCCGCCTTGCACGGCGCGCACCATGTCGCCCAGATATTGACCAGCAACGGACGCCCGGCGAAATCGGATAGACTGGCATCGCGACCATCAGCGCCGGTAAACACGGTTGCCGGTGCCTGTCCGCCTGCAAACTTGTAGCTAAGCGTCGCGCGCATGCCGCTGGCGCTTTCCAGACCGATATCGGCGCGCTTGTCTTTTTCTGCGGTAACTGACGCGGTTGGTTGCGCTTGCCCAGCGGGCTTTGACCCACTATCGCAGCCAGCCAGCAGGATAAGGAACAGGGCGATTACCAAGCGCATGTCAGAGTCCAATAGCATGTGGGGCGGCCGGTTTGGCGCAGGCCCGTCGGATATCATGCGCGAGATAAATGCGTCTATCCCATTCGACAAGCGGCTTTGGCGCGAAGACATTGCCGGAAGCCAGGCGCATGCGGCGATGCTGGCCGCGCAGGGGATCGTCAGCAGCGAAGATGAAGCCGCTATCCAGAAGGGTCTGGCCGCTATCCATGCCGAATATGAAGCAAACGGTGTGCCCGAAGATCTCGCGCTCGAGGACATCCACATGCATGTCGAAACGCGGCTCAGAGAACTGGTCGGTGAACCGGCGGCGCGACTGCATACCGCGCGGTCGAGAAACGATCAGGTCGCGACCGATTTCAGGCTGTGGGTGCGCGGTGCCATCGACCGGGTCGATGCCGGACTTGTTGCATTTCAATCGGCGCTGATCGCGCGCGCCGAAGAACATGCCGACAGCATCATGCCGGGCTTCACCCATTTACAGGTCGCACAGCCGGTAACATTGGGTCACCATCTGATGGCCTATTACGAGATGGCAAAGCGCGACCGCAGCCGTTTTGCCGATTGCCGGACGCGGCTGAACCAGTCGCCGTTGGGAGCGGCCGCGCTCGCGGGAACATCGTTCCCGATCGACCGCGCCGCGACCGCTGCGACGCTTGGCTTTGACGCACCGATGGCAAACAGCCTCGACGCCGTATCCGACCGCGATTTCGCTATCGAATTCCTGACCGCTGCGGCCCAGACCGCGCTCCACCTTTCACGGCTGGCCGAGGAAATCATTCTGTGGGCGTCGCAACCTTATGGTTTCATCAGCCTGCCCGACGAGTGGTCCACCGGCAGCTCGATCATGCCACAAAAACGCAATCCCGATGCCGCCGAACTTGTGCGCGGGCATTCGGCAAGGATTATGGGCTGTATGACCAGCCTGATGGTGACCATGAAGGGTCTGCCGCTCGCTTATTCCAAAGACATGCAGAACGACAAACCACCTTTATTCGAGGCCTATGACCTGCTCGCTTTGTCGATTGCCGCGACGACCGGGATGATCTGCAATGTCGGTTTTGCGACGCAGCGGATGCGCGAAGTCGCGGCCTCGGGTTTCTCCACCGCGACCGACCTCGCCGACTGGCTGGTGCGCGAGCACGGGTTGCCGTTCCGCGAAGCGCATCATGTCACCGGCAGCGTGGTCAAGGCATGCGAAACGCGTTGCATCGGGTTGGAGGCAATAACCGCCGACGACCTCGCCGC
>JANOHL010000085.1:0-38858 GCA_031406495.1 Sphingomonadales bacterium
TCGTCCGAAGGATTTGACCGATTTTGTCCATTGCTACGTTGGCAAGGCTCGACTTAGAACCTCTAAGCCTCCGCCTTGCCGTCTTGCACTGAACAAAATCGCTTCAAACCTCGAAGGCGCATTTAATAGGTCCTGACCCTAGGTTCTGACCCTCAACTCCCTGCGGTAAAGGCTTGGTCAAGCGACGTTTATGTCCTATAGATTTCGCAAGGCTGATATAAGGACTATATTCGAGTTCAGAACAGTCTGACCCTTTGGTCGCGGGGTGGTTGTGGAAACTTTCGGTGTGAGTTTCCATGTGTTTGCATCTCGTGGCTGTGTTATTTTAAGCGAATAACAAAGAGGGACCGAATGGCGTTTCGTCGCACGTTGCTATTTTCGACCGTTTTGACCGGGTCGATTTTCGGCTGTTTGTCGGATGCGAATGCGCAAACGGTAAACGCGCCGACGCGTGACGAGCTTGAGTCCAAAAAACTGCCGGTCGTTGAACGACGCAGCAGCAAGCTGACGGTTGAAGGCGATATCGAGCGAGCGCCCTGCCCGCTCGCCGATCCCCGTTTCAACAATGTCGAAGCAAATTTTTCATCGGTTGAGTTTGCCAACCTCAGGGGGCTTGATCCTTCGGAACTCGATAGCAGCTGGCGGGAATTTGCCGGACGCAATATCCCGATTGCTCAGGTTTGCGAAATCCGCGACCGTGCGGCAACGATATTGCGCCGTGCCGGATATCTGGCGGCGGTGCAGGTGTTGCCGCAACGGATTGCGCCGGGTGGCGTGCTGAAATTCGATGTGCTGATGGCGAAGCTGGTCCGGATCGAAGTGCGTGGTGACGCGGGACCGTCGGAACGCAAGATTGTGCAATATCTCGAACCATTGACCAACCAGAACGTATTCAACGCGATACAGGCCGAACGGTCGATGCTGCTCGCCCGCGATCTGCCCGGCTATGACGTGCGGTTGACTTTGCGTCCTGCCGGAACCGTCCCGGGCGAAGTCATCGGGCAGGTATCAGTCAGCTACCGACGCTTCGAAGTCGAGGCGAACATCCAGAATTTGGGATCGCCCGATACCGGCCGGTTCGGCGGATTGATCGGTGCAAAGCTCAACGGCCTGACCGGCTTGGGCGACCAGACAACGTTAAGCGTTTACAACACCTTCGACTTTAGCGAGCAAACGATATTGCAGGCGGGTCACAGCTTCGCGGTCGGGGGTGACGGGCTGCGGTTGTCGGCCGATGTAACATATGCGTGGACCTCGCCTACGCTGACACCACCCGCGCCTATTAAATCGAAAACACTGGTTGCCGCCTTTGAAGCCGCCTATCCGATCATTCGCAGGCAATACCGTAATCTGGTCGCTTCAGGTGGCTTGGAGCTGATCGATCAGGACATAAAATTCGGCCCCGTCGCGTTGACCAGTGATAAGCTACGTATCGTTTACGGACGAATGGATTTTGACCAGATCGATCCAGCGAGCTTTTCTAGCCAGACCGGATATTCCGCGTCCGAACCGCGTTGGCGATATGGCGGGAATATCGAGTTGCGGCATGGAATTTCCGCATTTGGCGGCAGCCGCAGTTGCGGCGCCGCGTTTATAAACTGCCTGCCACCATTTACGCCGCTTAGCCGGATAGAGGCCGATCCCACCGCTTTCGTGGCCCGCGCGCAGACCTATCTTGAAGTCCGACCCACGCCCAACATCACGCTGGCGTTGGAAACACGCGGGCAATATTCGAACAAGCCGCTCAGTTCTTACGAGGAGTTTTCCGCCGGAAATTACACTATTGGGCGGGGCTATGAAGCGGGCACATTGCTGGGCGACAGCGGTATTGGCACACGCGCCGAACTCCGGTTGTTCAAGCTTCAACCCAAATCGAGCAAGAGCATTACAGTTCAGCCATTCGCATTTTTCGATGCCGCGCGCGTTTGGAACAAGGACCGGTTCGCACCTCCTTATGCCAATGACCGGGAGACGCTTTACTCGGCCGGTGGCGGACTGAATGTTGCGTGGGGCAACAGAGCCATATTGAGTGTCATGGCGGCAGCGCCATTGAGAGCGGCAGGGCTGCAATCGAGCAAAGGCGACGTTCGTTTCCTGATGTCGCTAACCGCCAAACTTATCCCGTGGAGGCGCTGATGTCGGATATCGTCCTTTCCCGACGCCTGCTGATCGGAGCAGCGACAAGTGCGATCGTGGCAATGGCCATGACCGGGCAAGCCAGCGCGCAATCGTTTCAGGGTACTCCAACGGTTACCGCTGGGGGCGCTACCGTCAGCACGTCACCCAACAACACGACGGTCAATATCAACAATCCGGTGACCGTCATCAACTGGACGCCCGACGACAGCACCGGAACCGGCGTCATCGCGTTTCAGCCTGTTGGCACCACGGCCCGGTTTCAATCGATCAACTTTGCCGACTTTGCTGTCCTCAACCGGATACTGCCGGTCGATGCAGGCGGGCTCCCCGTCATCACCCGCCCCATCCGCTTCGACGGCACGGTTGCCTCAACATTTGGCGCTGGGTCGGGCATCACGGCTGGAAGCGTCTGGTTCTACACACCGGGCGGCATAATTTTAGGCGCAAGCTCTGCGTTCAATGTCGGCAGCCTGGTTTTGTCGACAAGCGACATCAGTCCCGCCAACGTGTTTGTTGGCAATAACGGCACGATCAATTTTACCGGAACACCCAATCCAAACTCTGCAATAACATTGGAAAATGGCGCGCAGGTCAGCGCGTTGATTAACGGTTCCAGCTACATCGCAATGGTCGCGCCGCGTATCGTCCAGAATGGCACGGTCCGGGTCGACGGATCAGCGGCGCTCGTGGCGGCTGAAGCCGTCGACATCACGATGGACGGTGGCACCGGCTTGTTCGATATTGCAGTCTCGACGGGCGCCAGCGACGCCAATGGCATCGTTCACGGCAACACCGGAACGACAACCGGACCAGCCAGCGCCGGCGCGGGCGATCCGCAGCGCATCTACATGATGGCGATCCCGAAGAACGCGGCGATCAGCATGTTGGTCAACGGCAATATCGGTTACACGCCCGCAGCAACGGCAACCGTACAAAATGGCGAGGTTATCCTTTCGGCCGGGTACGATATTGTGGATGGCAATGTAAATCTGGGCGAGCATGCTGCGCCGGTCGGCAATGGCCAGGCCAATATGGTCATTGGCGAAACATCGAACCTGCCTACCAGTTTTTCCACGCGGGTTATTGCCCGTGCTTCGGGTAATTTACTCGCAAGCCCCGGCACCGCAATTAACGGTCCGAACGTTCTGGCGTTTAGCAGCAGTGCCTTTTTATTCGGCGATTTGTCGTCGGTCGTAGAGACCACCAACGATGAATTTGTCGGCGTCGGCGGTGACTTGCTCGTTTCCTCACGACGCGCAGGACAAGGTGGCAGCGCGACGGTCCAATCAATCGGCGGTCAAATCGCGATCGGCGGCGATCTAACGGTCGATGCGACCTCAATCGGGTTTTCGGGTCAGCCATCAGGCATCTCGCTGTCCAACCTTGTCGGTGCCAACGGACGCGGAGGGAATGCGTCGATCACGGTCACTGGCGGGGCCTTGCAGATCACCGGCGCCACGCAGGTCGCTGCCCGCGGCGTCGGTGGCTATGGCACGTTGACGATGGGCGATGGCTTTGGCGGCAACGCGACGGTAAATTTGTCTGGCACATCCTCAGTATTGCAATTTGGCAACGGCCTTGACGTTCAGGGCGGCGGCTTCGGTATAACGAGCTATCTCGCACAGTTCGGCGTGACCCTTGACCCGCCAGAGGGCGTCGATGGCGGTGACGGAACCGGCGGTTCGGCGACCGTCTCGATCGACGATGTTGCCGCGCTGGCGCTGCCCGGCCTTATCATCAATGCTTCAGGCTTCGGCGATAATGGCGGCGCGGCACCGATTAACGGCGGTGCTAGTGGCGGCACGGGCGGCGTCGGAACCGGCGGTGGGGCGTCTTTAGCGGTGAGTGATGAGGTGCTGGTTCTAACTGATCTGACCGTCGAAGCGTCGGGCTTTGGTGGCGACGGCGGACGAAGCGACAACCCCGGTGACCCCGCGGGAGATGGCGGAACCGGCAATGGCGGCGGTGCCAGCATCGCGTTGACCGGCACTGCAAGCCTGACCGCGCCAGCTGGCGTTCCCGGTGGCATGGCTGCGGTGGCGAACGGCAATGGCGGCAGGGGCGGCGGCAGTGTGTTTGGCAGCGCATTCGACAGCGGTTCCGGTGGGGCTGCCGCCGGCGGCTCTGCAAATATTTCAGTTACCGGATCGGCCTTGGTGGACGTCGAGGCCATATCCGCGCTTGCCGACGCCAGAAGTGGCACCGCCGGAACAGGTGGCTCGAACTTTGGCGGCACCGGTGTTGCTAGCGGCGGCAATGCCTCGATATTAATCGGTACCACGAGCACGGTGAACACATTGACGCTCACCGCGTCGGCCAGCACGATAACCTACCAGACATCTCGCACCGGAGCCGCCAATGGCGGCAATGCCAGTATCCTCATTGCGGACGGCACAGTAACAGCCGACGAAATCAACGTGCTGACAGATGCCGCCGTTGAAGCCGAGGCCTCCCAAAATGTCGGGTCAACCAACGGCATGCAATCGGGCAATGGCACCGGCGGGACTTCGGTGCTGAGCGTGGATGGCGGGTCGCTGACGGTAAATAACGTGACCATTTCGGCGACGGGAACAGGCGTTGGCCAAAACCCCGATGGTAGCGCGAATATTACCGCAGGCAGCGCCATAGAGGGTGCGCTTGCGGGCGGATCGGGCAGAGGTAACGTCGCTTCTTTCTCGATTTCCGGCGGCTCGGCAAATTTCGTCCAGTCGCTTGTGATAGATGCGTCGGGTAAGGGTGGAAACGGCTACATCAACGCCGATACATTTGCGACCCAGCCGACAACGGCTGGTGCGGGTGGCGTCGGTACCGGCGGAACCGCTACTCTGAGTATCCTCGGCGGTAACCTTACCGCTCCAACGGTGAATTTGCTGTCTAATGGAACGGGCGGCAATGGCGGCGATTTCTGGGGCGCAAATGCCGGAGACGCAGGCGCGGGTGGCGCGGGCGACGGAGGAAGGATCAACTTTACAGCCAACCAAGACGTTTTTGCAATTAACGCGCTCAGTCTCTCCGCCTTGGGCAGAGGCGGCATTGGCGGCACATCGGCAATCCCGATTTTCGGCGCAGTACCGCCGACCCTGATCGGTTACGGCAACGGTGCCGCACGTGGCGGTCGCGGTGGGACAGCCATCGGCGGCGACGCATCGATATTGCTCGATTTTGATCCGGTGCTGGCCAGCCTGATTATCGACACCAGCGCCATTGGCGGCGTCGGCGGGGCTGGACTGACGGGCGGAAACGGCGGCGACGGATTTGGCGGAAGCGAAGCACCGGGCGCAAGCCTCAGGCTCAATTTCGGCGACCTTAGCGTCGATGCGCTGGTCATCCGGTCCAATGGAACCGGCGGCGATGGTGGAGAAGGCAAAGGCGGTTCGGGCGGTAACGGCGGCGAAGGCGGCGGCGGCGATGCCAACCTGCGGGCAAACGGCGCGGGCGCAAATCTCATAACCCTGGCTGTGTTAGTGCAGGCCAACGGCATCGGCGGCAGCGCCGGGATCAGTGGCGGCGTCAGTGTCGGCGGAACGGGTGGAAATGCCTCAGGTGGTGATGCGAACATTATAATAGCCAACGCTGCTACGGCCAATCTGGGTGCTACCAGAATAGAAAGCCTCGCCAATGGCGGCGCGGGTAGTGCGGGCGCGGGCGGTTTGCCTGGAGGTGCAGGTGGCGTCGCAACCGGCGGTAACGCCGCAATGTTGGTGACGTTGGCGACAGCAGTTTCCGACGATATTTTCGTGCAAAGCGATACTCAAGGGGGAGTCGGTGGCGGCGGAGCTAACGGCGGGAGTGCAACTGGCGGCAGCGCGTCAATCAGCGCGACCACGGGCAGCTTTAGCGCAAACGATGTAGCGGTTACCGCGAACGGTCGCGGCGGACTGGGCACGACATCGACGGGGGGTAGTTCGGCGATTAGCGCGATTGGCGGAAATCTGACCTTTATTACAACTACTGCAGCCGCAAGTGGCGAAACCGACACGGGAACCGGCGGCCTCGTAACCATCCTTGCCGCCAGAGACGGCTTGGGCAATTCTGGTACGATGTCGCTCGGCGACGCCGCACTCTTCAGCGACGGGATAAATGGCGCGGCGGGAACGGTGCGTATCAACAACGACAATGGTGACCCCACAGGCGGGACGATCCAGTTTGCCAGCCTGTTGGCAAGGGCGGAAGGCAATGCTGCAGCGAGCCCCGGCGATGGCATATTCGTACGCACCAACCAGTCGGACATTCTGGTCACTGGCAACGCAACTCTGCTGACGAGTGAAGCCATCGGCATCGACAGCATCGGGCAAGGGACATTTGCGGCGAACGGCAGCATCGACGGCAGCGCAGTAACGGATATCGTCATCACCCATAATGGGCAACCGGGGCTGGTGGATACCGTTCGCGCAGCGAGTGTTTCGTTTTTGGCTAACCGGAATTTCGATGCGCAGGCGGGCAGCATTATCCGGGCAACCGATTTTATAGATGTGCAGGCAACCAATGGTTTTGCCAATGTCGATCAGCTGTTTGCTGTCAACAGTGCAGACATAATAGCCGGTCGCGATGCTACCTTGAGAAACGCCAATGTTGCGGGCGGCTCGCTCAGATTATCTGCGGGTCGGGTGTTTACTGATCCTCCGGCTTGGCGCCGGGCTACGGCGACAGTCCAGGGCGCAGTGACGGTAAGCGACCGCTTGGTGGTTAACGCTGGCGGTGATGTAGTTGTCTCCGGCGGGGCGGCTATAACAACTGGAAACGCGGTCGTGTTCAATTCGGGCGACGACATCATCATCCGCAATTCGACGATCAATTCAGCGCAGAATGTAACCACCAGCGGCGAAATACAGTTCAATTCCGGAGCAATAACGCCGATCGATGCGATACCCGGCGAAATCCGTTCGATCGTTATCGCCAACAGCATATTGACGTCGACCGGATATGATTTGAACCTTGTGGCCGATGCAATCGACGCGACCACCGCGACGATCAACGCCAACCGCTTTACCGCAACGATCAACAATCCGCCCGCTCCCGGCGTTGCTGGCGGCAACGACGGCGGTTTGTTGGCGGCAAACTGCGTACAAGGTAACATCTGTCTCGGTGCGATCAGCACACCGACGCAGATTTTGGTCGGTCCTGCCACGGGCACTTTGGGCCTCGCCAATCGCGTAACAATGACGGGATCGCTCGCTTCTAACAATATTTCGATCCGTGCACGCGACGGCGTTGCTTTTGCGGGGCCGATAAATGTCGTCGCCACAAATAACCTTCTGGTTTCGGTGCTGAACGGTCCAATCGATTTAACCGGCGCGATTGGTCTGCGCGGCGACAACAGCCTCAACCTCTACGCAGGTGCCGGTGCCATCACCGGGCCAAACACTGCGCTGGTTTCCAACGGCAATATCGGCCTGTTTGCGAGTGGCGGCATTGCGTTGGGTTCGATCGACACCGGCGGCGTCCTCAACACCATCACCAATGCTGGCAGCGTGGCAGTCGCCGGAAGCCTTGTGACCCCCGGCAACGTCGCAGTAACCGGCCAGATCGCGGTGCGCGGTGGTCCCGCAAGCATCAATTCGGGCGGCTCGATCACGACGGGCGGCATATTGACGACCGCCGGAAACGATGTGCTGCTGACGTCCACCGGCGCGCAGTCTTTGGGTACAGTCGTTTCGGGCCGCGATGTTGTCGTCAACGCGGCCTCGCTCAACGCAGCAGCGGTTACGGCGACGCGCAATGTGAGTGCGGTCGTCAGCGGAAGCGCCACGCTTGGCAACACGTCCGGCAATGCGATCACGCTGCGTGCCGGACAGGACGCAACGTTCAACGGCAGCGCGGTCGCCAGCACGAATCTCGACGTCCGGGCGAACGGTCAGGCGGCGTTCAACGGCGTAGCAAGCGCACCGAATATCGCCGTTCGCTCGGGCAATATCGCCATCGGAAGCTCTGGACGCATCGGCACGATTGGCGTCACGCAGACGGTTACGCTGACCAACAGCGCGGGCGCGCAAATGACCATCGGCGGCAATATAGCGGGCGGCTACAGCCTGACCGATGCCGAGATTGCTAGAATTTTTGCCGACAATATCGACATTGCCTGGACCAGCAATCTGGCCACCACCGGTGCACCGGTCACGCCGCCAGCAGGCGGTTTCGCACAACCGAGCATCACACTCGGTTCGTTGAGCTTGACCAGCCGCGCGAGCAATGCGTCGGGCAATCTGGCCACCAACGGAGCGCTTACCATCAGCACGCCGGGCACGATGCAAGTTGTCGGTGCCGTGGCTTTGAACGGAGCGGGTGCGGGTAACAGCATCCGTTTGAATGCCGATCAATCATTGCAGATCATTGCCGGTCAAGGGTCACTCGCCGTCCGCGACGGTGCTGGCGGCCTTGCCGGATCACTGGTGCTTAACTCGGCAAACATAATCGCGGCATCGGCGTCCGCAACTGCCGATATCGCGGGTCTGACTGATGCCTCAGCAATAACCACGCGTTTGGGGAATAACGACGGCAATATCAGCGATGTCGGAATGCTGAGTGCCGATCAGGTCAATCTGAACGGCGGCAACAGCGTTTTTGTGCAAAACAGCGGCATCAGCTCGTTATTCCGTGATAGTCGGGGTATCACAGCGAACGCCATCAATGTCAGCCTAACGAACCGCAACGGGCTCGTTGTTATTAACGGCCGGATTACAGCACCTCCCGGCTTCGCGGCCGGATTGGAGGCGATACCTTTGCTCAACATCAACGGCACGCCGAGTCAGCTGGCCAGCGGGTTCGATACGCTTTCGACGATGAACGGCTGTCAGATCACGGCGATCGCAGCCTGTCGTCAGCGCGAAAATCCGATTTCAGTGACCGACGACGACATCAACCGCCCGCTTGACCCTGACCAACGCGCTGGCGACGAGTTCCCGACCGCATTGATCGAGCTGAAAGAGTTCGAGACCTTTGGCTATCCGCCGCTTATCGATGAACCTGTGACAGGATCAGGCAATGATGATTTGTGGCCCGCAACCTGCCCCCGCGATGACGAAACCTGCGAAACCCCGCTGACACCACCCGCTGGAAATTGAGCCATATATGACCCAAAAAGCATCCGACCTGTTTATCGCCTGCCTAGAAGATGAAGGCGTCGAGTATATCTTCGGTGTGCCGGGGGAGGAAAATCTGGATTTTCTCGACAGCCTGTCCCGCTCGAAAAAAATCAGACTGATCCTGACACGCCATGAACAGGGCGCTGGCTTTATGGCCGCCACTTATGGACGCCATACCGGCAAGACTGGGGTCTGTTTGGCAACGCTTGGGCCGGGTGCGACAAATCTGGTGACCGCAGCCGCCTATGCGACGCTTGGCGGCATGCCGATGATGATGATTACCGGACAAAAGCCGATCAAGAAATCGAAACAGGGGCGTTTCCAGATACTCGACGTCGTGGCGATGATGGGGCCGATCACCAAATATACCCATCAGATGGCGGCCTCCGACAATATCCCGAGCAGGGTGCGTGAGGCGTTCCGCTTGGCCGAGGAGGAAAAGCCGGGCGCAGTCCATATCGAGCTGCCAGAAGACATCGCCGACGAACAAACCGACGCGCTGCCCATCAAACGCAGCGTATCGCGTCGCCCCAGTGCTGATCCCAAAGCCGTGCGCGCTGCGTGCCACGCGCTGGAAAATGCCAGGTCGCCGGTATTGGTCATCGGCGCGGGTGCCAACCGGACGATGACCAGCCGGATGCTGCTGCAATTTATCGAGAAGACCGGCATCCCGTTTCTCACCACCCAATTGGGCAAGGGCGTGATCGATGAGCGGCACCCCAAATTCCTGGGCTGCGCGGCGTTATCGGCGGGTGATTTCGTCCACCGAGCGGTCGAGGCGTCGGATTGCATCGTCAATGTCGGCCATGACGTTATCGAAAAACCGCCTTTCTTTATGAAGCCTGGCGGCGCGCAGGTCATCCATGTTTCGACCCGAACCGCCGAAGTTGATCCGGTTTATTTCCCCGGCATCGAAGTGATTGGCGATATCGCCAACGCCATCTGGCAGATGAAGGAAGACATCGTTCCGAACGGCAGTTGGGACTGCGGACATATGCTCGACTACCGGAAGGCCGAAGTTGCGCATACCGCGAGCCTGTCAGGCGACACCCGCTTCCCGATCTTCCCGCCGCATCTTGTCCAGCAGGTCCGCGACGTCATGCCCGACGACGGGATCATCTGCCTCGACAACGGCGTTTATAAAATCTGGTTTGCAAGAGGGTACTCGGCACATCGGCCAAACACCGTGCTGCTCGACAACGCGCTGGCATCGATGGGCGCGGGCCTGCCCTCGGCAATGATGTCGGCGATGGTCTATCCCGACCGCAAGGTCATGGCGATCTGCGGCGACGGCGGCTTCATGATGAACAGCCAGGAAATGGAAACCGCGGTGCGGCTGGGCCTGAACATTACCGTTCTGATCCTGCGCGATGACAGCTACGGCATGATCCGTTGGAAGCAGGCCAATATGGGGTTTGCCGATTGGGGCCTGACTTATGGCAACCCCGATTTTGTCAAATATGCCGAAAGCTATGGCGCGAATGGCCACCGTGTAGAAAGTTCTGCTCATCTCACCGAATTACTGACACATTGCCGCGATACACCGGGGGTGCATTTGATTGACTGCCCCGTCGATTATTCGGAAAACGATTCCATCCTCAACCATCAAATCAAAGAGCTAAGCGCCGCATTATGATAAAGTTAAAAGACGTCTATCCCCTGTATCTGAACAACAAGGCGGCACAGCCCAACACCGATCTTGCGGTAACCGACAAATTCACTGGCGAGGTCGCGTTTCGCGTGGCACTGGCCGACAGCGCTACGATTGATGCCGGTATTGCAGGTGCCGTTAGAGCCGCCGAGCCGATGGCGACAATGGCGAGCTATGAACGCCAAAATATCCTGATGCACTGCGTATCGCGGTTCAAGGAACGCTTCGACGAACTGGCTTATGCGTTATGTGTAGAGGCAGGCAAACCCATCAAGGACAGCGAGGGCGAAGTCACCCGCCTGATCGACACCTTCCGGATTGCCGCCGAAGAATCGGTCCGCATGACGGGTGAGGTCCAGCCGCTCGATATATCGGCGCGCGCCAAGGGCTATCAGGGGATGTGGAAACGCGTACCCATCGGCCCGTGCAGCTTTATTTCGCCGTTTAATTTTCCGCTCAATCTCGCAGCGCACAAGATCGCACCGGCTTTGGCGGTCGGCTGTCCGTTCGTGATGAAACCCGCAAGCCGGACGCCGCTGGGTGCCATCATCATCGGCGAAATACTGGCGGAAACCGATTTGCCCGAAGGGGCATTCTCGATCCTGCCCGCGAGCCGCGACGGTGCCGATCTGTTCACCGAGGACGACAGGCTGAAACTGCTTTCCTTTACCGGCTCACCCGACGTCGGTTGGGCGTTGAAAGCCAAAGCTGGCAAGAAAAAGGTCGTGCTCGAACTCGGCGGCAATGCGGCGGTCATCATCGACCACGACGCCGATCTCGACGATGCGCTGGAGCGCGTGATTTTTGGGGCATTCTACCAATCGGGCCAAAGCTGCATCGGGGTGCAGCGGATCATTATTCATGACAGCATCTATGACCAGTTTCGCGACATGCTCGTCGCGCGTGCCGGGAAACTGGTATCCGGCGACCCGAAAGACCGCGACACATTTATCGGCCCGATGATCGACGTCAAAGAAGCCGCGCGGCTCGATGGCTGGATACAGGAGGCAATAAAGGACGGTGCAAAACTGCTCTGCGGCGGCAAACGTGACGGCGCGATGCTTGAGGCGACGTTGCTCGAAGATGTGCCGCGCACCGCCAAGGCAAACCGCGAAGAGGCCTTCGGTCCGCTCGCGATATTGTCGCGCTTTGCCGATTTCAATGCAGCGCTCGACGAAGTGAATGACAGCAAATTTGGGCTACAGGCCGGCATCTTCACCCGCGACCTGTTCAAGTCGCTTGATGCCTGGGACCAGCTGGAGGTCGGCGGCGTCGTGATCAATGATGTCCCCAGCTACCGCGTCGATAATATGCCCTATGGCGGGGTCAAAGATTCCGGCTTAGGCCGCGAAGGCGTGAGATTTGCAATGGAGGACATGACCGAGATCAGAAACCTCGTCATTCGCCGCCGTCAATAGGGAGAGGAACAATATTATGGCATTTACCGATCATGTTGACCTGGCAACATTCATGCAGGGCGTACAAAAACGAAACCCCGGGCAAACCGAGTTTATTCAGGCAGTGCAAGAAGTTGCCGAGGATATCTTCGATTTTATCGAGGATAAGGAACGCTATCACACCGAGCAAATATTGCGCCGTATAGCAGAACCCGACCGGGTTATTTCGTTTCGCGTATGTTGGCAGGACGACAATAGCCATGTCCGCGTGCAACGCGGGTGGCGGGTGCAGAATAATAACGCGATCGGACCCTATAAAGGCGGTATCCGGTTTCACCCGTCGGTCAATGAAAGTGTCCTGAAATTTCTGGCCTTCGAACAGACGTTCAAGAACGCCCTCACCGGCCTGCCGATGGGTGGCGCCAAGGGCGGATCGAACTTCAATCCCAAGGGCAAAAGCGACCATGAAGTCATGCGTTTTTGCCAATCATTCATGACCGAACTCTACCGCCATGTCGGTGCCGATGTTGATGTACCTGCTGGCGACATCGGCGTGGGTGCCCGCGAGATTGGCTATATGTTCGGCCAGTACAAGCGGATTACCAACCAGTTTACCGGTGTCCTCACGGGTAAAGGCCTCGAATATGGCGGATCGCTCATCCGCACCGAGGCAACCGGCTACGGCGCGGTCTATTTCCTCGCCAATATGCTCAAGACCAAAGACGATGATCTGGTCGGCAAGGTTGCGGTGATTTCCGGGTCCGGTAATGTCGCGACCTATGCTGCCGAAAAGGTTGCCATGCTTGGCGGCAAGGTGGTGACCTTGTCCGACAGCGCTGGCTTCATCCACGATCCGGATGGCATTACCCAGGAAAAGATCGACTGGATCAAGCAGCTCAAAAATGTCAGGCGCGGTCGGATCAGTGAATATGCCGATCATTTTACGGGCGCGACATATCATGAGGGCAAGCGGCCTTGGGCGGTGCCCTGCGATGTTGCCCTTCCCTGCGCAACGCAGAACGAATTGCTCGGCGACGATGCGAGGGAGTTGATCAAAAACGGCTGTATCGCGGTTAGCGAAGGCGCAAACATGCCGACCAACCTCGAAGGTGTGCATGTTTTCAAGGACGCAAAAATCCTGTTCGCACCGGGTAAGGCCGCCAATGCCGGCGGGGTCGCGGTATCTGGGCTCGAAATGAGCCAGAATTCCGGCCGCATCTCATGGAAGGTCGAGCAGTTGCAACAGCTATTGGTCGACATCATGGAAGGCATCCACGAACGCTGCGTCGAATATGGCCAAACGAAAGATGGCCACTGCGACTATGTGAAGGGTGCGAATATTGCAGGCTTCAAAAAGGTCGCAGATGCGATGTTGGCATTCGGGGTGGTTTAACAAGAACAATGCGAACTGCGCCACCAAATGGCTTGAAAAATATCGAAAAGAACCGGATAGTCGGTGCGACTGGAAAGAGGGTCGCATCCTGACCGGGTTCGAGGGGAACGTGCTGCACATGGCCGAGCATTCGGACAGCCGACGTTTTGTGGCCGCACTATCGGCTGCGGCCCTTTTGCTATGCGCGCTCACACTTTGCATTGCAGTGGTAATCCCGTTGATTTCTCCCGCACAGGCGACCGGGGCGTCACGCGCCACGCATCTGGGCGTCGCTTCTTGCGCTGGTTCGACCTGTCACGGCAGGATAGAAGCGGACGGTAATGTGGTTCGGCAGGATGAGCTTTTGCGCTGGCAGGAGCCATCCTCCCCCGGCGGCAAGCATAGCCAGGCCTATTCGGCGCTACTTGGAAAACGGAGCGCACAGATCGCCCGCAATCTCGGCATCGGCAAGGCATCATCGGCCCCGATGTGCCTTGGCTGCCACGCCGATCCTGCGGCATCGCGCGGAAACACATTTCAGCTGGCCGACGGTGTCGGATGCGAGTCTTGCCATGGCGGCGCTTCGAACTGGATCGCCAGCCATTATGCCGTTGGTGCAAGCCATGCCAGCAATGTTGCGCGCGGTATGATCGCGCTGGAAAATCCGAAGGTCCGCGCTGGCGTCTGCCTTGACTGCCATTTCGGCAGCGCCGATCAGGGCCAGTTCGTCAATCATCGGATCATGGCGGCAGGCCATCCGCGCATCTCGTTTGAGATGGACCTGTTTTCGTCGCTGCAACAACATCATAATGAAGATGCCGATTACGCGGCACGCAAGAGGCGCAGCGACAATGTGCAGCTTTGGGCGGTGGGACAGGCCATGGCGCTCAAACGCTCGCTCGATCTCTACACCAATCCGAAACGCGGCACAGAAGGTGTCTTTCCTGAATTCTATTTCTTCGATTGCCACAGTTGTCACCGCCGGATTTACGATCAGGCCGATGCCGTAAAAACCGGCGTCAATAATCCCGGACGCCCTATCCCCGAAGGAATGCCGCCGTATAATGACGAAAACATGATTATGCTGTCAGCAGCGGCACGCGTCACCTCCCCTGCTTCCGCCAACCAGTTTGAAGCCGCTAGCCGCGATTTCCATGCGGCGCTGGCCGTTGATCGCAGCACCGCCATTGCCGCAGCCAAGCGGCTGGCCATCGCCGCAGACAATCTCGCCGATAATTTCGCCTCGGGCAGCTTTGGTAGCGCACAGGCTTTTGCGATTGTCGAAACCATATCGAACGACGCGATTGCCGCGCGGCTGACTGATTACGAAGGTTCGGTGCAGGCGGTCATGGCCGTCGATACGTTGCTCAGCGCGCTCGTCAGGTCAGGCAATGTGACGCAAGGGGCAGCGGCGGGCATTCGCGCCAACGTCAACCGCGCGTATGATGCGGTTCGCGATCCCAATGCATATCGGCCGGCCGACTTTCGCAGTTCGCTTGCAGAGGCCGCGCGCGCCATCAGGGCATTGAGATAGTCATGCAACGCGAACTAACCGCAATCATCACCAGTTGCGCACTCATATTGTCGTCATGCGGCGGCGGAGGCAGCAGCGGTGGTGGCGGAAGTGGCGGCGGCACACCTCCGCCTCCACCACCGCCAACGGGTGCAAGAGTATATACCGACCCGGCCCCTGAATCGCTCAGCATCGCCGATGTCGAGCGCGTCATGTCGCTGGCTGTTGCCGAAGCCCAAGCGCGCAATCTGCCCTCGACAATCGCGGTGGTTGACCGCGTCGGCAATGTCCTCGGCGTGTTCGTCATGAACGGCGCAAACCTGGCGCTGAAAATTCCCGAAGCGCCTGGTGGCGCTGCGTCGAACACTGAGCTGCAGGGATTGAGCCTGCCCGCCCCGGCGGCGGTCGCAGGCGCGATAGCAAAAGCAATCACCGGTGCTTATCTATCGAGCAGCGGCAATGCCTTTTCCACCCGCACCGCAAGCCAGATTGTCCAGCAACATTTTCCTCCTGCGCCGACCACTGTCGGCCTTGAAAGCGGCCCACTTTACGGCGTACAATTCAGCCAGCTTCCCTGTTCCGACCTTACGCAGCGCTTTGGCAGTTTCGGCGCGGCAGCGCTGATTGGACCCAAGCGTTCACCGCTGGGGCTATCGGCGGACGCGGGTGGCTTCCCGCTTTACAAAAATGGTGCTGTCGTTGGCGGCGTCGGCATAATGGGCGACGGTATCTACGGATTTGATCCGAATATTCTCGATATCGATGCCGATAACGAAGAGTTTATTGCGCTGGCGGCAACGCAAGGCTTTGCGCCGATCGACGACATCCGCGCTGAACGGATCAGCGTTGACGGCACCTTGCTGCGCTACGCCGACGCTACAGTCGCCGGGCTGCGCGGAGGAACACCACAGGCTTTTTCGGCGCTAAACGGCAGCGTCGGCAATTTGATAGCGGTTCCGGGCTATTCGTCCGGATTGATCTTGGCGGGTGCCGTCTTTGGCAGCGAGACCTCGGGCGTTCGGGCGTCGACCGCAGCCGAATTCTCCAACCGCGATGCCCATATCTTGACCGACGGAACGGGAACGAACCGGTTTCCGATACGGGCCGGAACCGACGCAACGTCGATCGCGACACCGATCAGCGTGGCCGAAGCGCGCGCCTTGCTCGAAGAAGCCTTTGCAACCATGAGCCGCTCGCGCGGCCAGATACGCCGTCCGACCGATAGCCGTGCACAGGTAACGATCAGCCTGGTCGATACGCACGGCGCCGTGCTGGGCATTGTCCGGGCACCCGATGCGCCGGTGTTCGGTACGGACGTCTCGCTGCAGAAAGCGCGCACGGCGGCGTTTTTCTCTAACAGCCGCGCGGCGTCCGACCTGGGTGCCAATGCCAACCCCGATGTCCCTGCCTTCCTCAGTCAGGCCCGTACTTTCTTTGGTATCAGTAGCATCTTTACCGGACAGCATGCGTGGACGGCACGCGCTATCGGCAATATTTCGCGCCCCTACTTCCCGGATGGCGAAGTGGGGCGACCTCCCGGCCCATTTTCGCGCAACATTAATGGCTTCAATCCCTTTTCAACGGGGATGCAGTCGGCGCTTATTGTCGGCAATGTAACGACGCATGTCGGCTTTCTGCTTGGTAACAACCCCGATACGCCTGCGCGCTGCACGACGACACCCGATGCCGCACCCGGCCAGAATCGTCTGCAAAACGGTATTCAGATTTTTCCCGGCTCGGTCCCGATTTACCGCGGATCGACGCTTGTCGGCGCGATGGGTGTATCGGGCGACGGGATCGATCAGGACGACATGGCGGCGTTTCTGGGCGCGAATAATGCCGGCTTGCGTGTTGGCGGCATAAGCAATGCGCCGCCTGCGATCCGTTCAGACCAGATCGAGGTCACAGTCGGTGGCACCCGCGTCCGGCTACGCTATATTGGCTGCCCGTTCGCGCCGTTCCTCGACACCGCACAGCAGAATGTGTGTCAGGGGCTATGATGATGCTCGCCGACGCACCTAACCCGCCGCCGGTGTCGATAGTCGCGCAAACGGCTAGTTTCGACAGCGTCATGGTGGGCGTACTCGCTGCCTTGAACCAGCCGACAGAACCAGACGAAGATACTCCGCCTGAAGAGCCAGATGCCGACCCGATGGCTGACCCCGATGAAAGCATTATCGACGGTCGTAAGCGTCCCGGATATCAGCCGCGGCTTCCCGACAAGGTCACGCAGGATAATATCGGCGCTGTCCGTCCGCCACCGCCCGAGGCGTTTCCGACCGACGAGTTTCCGGTTCCAGACCGCTGGCGGCTAATCCAATCACTGGGGTTGGTGAAAGAACGCTGGTTCGATCCGTATAACCAAAACACCTATAAGGGCGACCGACCGATCGACCGCGAAAAGGTGCCGTGGCTCCCGATCAAGGGCGATGACTGGTTCTTCGTGGCCAATGCCGTCAGCGACACCGTTATCGAAGCCCGCACCTTCCCGATACCTGTGGGCGTTCAGACAACCGAGCGTCCCGGCAATCTCGACGTGTTCGGCAAAGACGGCAGCGAGGTCTACGCGCAAACCTTTATCGTCGGCGCCGCGCTGATCAAGGGCCTGACAGCGTTCAAGCCGCCCGATATCGAGTACCGTGTTACCCTGGCGCTCAATGTCAATTATGTGAATGTCCCCGAAAAACGCGTGCTGTTCGTGCAGCCATCCAAACCTTCGCACCGGCTCGACCATTTTCTGGGCGTGCAGGAATTGTTCGTCGATTATCATATCCGCAATACGTCGGACCATTATGATTTTGAATCGATCCGCGTCGGTATCCAGCCGTTCCAAAGCGACTTTCGCGGGTTTCTGTTCAACGACCAGCAGCTTGGCGTGCGTTACTTCGGCAGCCGCGACAACAACCGGTGGCAATATAATCTGGCGGCGTTCTGGCGATTGGAGAAAGACACCAATTCGGGACTGAACAGCGTCGTCCAAAAGCCACGAAAAGACTGGGTTTATGTCGCCAACCTGTACCGACAGGACTTGCCCTTTCCCGGCCTGACCAGTCAGGTAACGGCGGTTTACAATATGAACCGCGAAAAGAACCGGGTCGAGATCGACGACAACGGATTTCCGGTAAGGCCCGCGCTTCTGGGCAATTTGCGCGGGCGCAATTACGACGTCGTGTATCTAGGCTACAATGCCGATGGCCGGATCGGCCGGGTCAATCTGACCGCTTCTTTCTATGGCGCGCTGGGCAGCGATAGCCAGAATTTCTTCACCGGACGAAAGGCGAATATCCGCGCCGGGTTTGCTGCCGCCGAGGCCAGCTATGATATCGACTGGATGCGCTTCCGCTTGTCCGGGCTATTTGCAAGCGGCGATCATGACCCTTTTGACGACAAGGAAACCGGCTTCGACGCGATATTCGAGAACCCGATATTTGCCGGTGCCGACACCAGTTACTGGATCCGCCAGACGATACCTTTCGCCGGGGGCGGCCGCGCGATTTCGGTTAACGGCCGAAACGGCATCCTCAACTCGCTGCGTTCTTCGAAAGAGCAGGGCCAGTCGAACTTCAATAACCCGGGAACGATGCTGTTGGGTGCAGGCGCGGATTTCGATTTGACCCCTGCATTGCGGCTGTCCGCCAATGCCAATCACCTGTGGTTTGAAAATACCTCCAATTTGCAGGTACTGCGCGCCGAGGGCAGTATCCCCAAAGAGATCGGCTTCGACCTTTCAGCAGCCGCGATATGGCGGCCAAAGGCTACGCAGAACATCGTATTTCGCTTATCTGCCGCAACGCTGCTGCCCGGTAAAGGCTTCAAGGATTTGTTCACCAACCGGCCGCGCGACAGGCAATATTATTCGCTGCTCGCCAATGTGATACTGACCTACTGATGCGCGCCGATTTTGCCTTCGCCAGCAATCGCATATGGCCGGCCCTGCTGTTGTTGTGCTGCCTGTTGTTCGCCGCAACGCTTGCGTTTGCCAGCGAAGCCGAAAAGCCGGTTGAGCGAACATATCCGGTTTTCCCGCCTGCACCGCGCACTCAAGAGGCAGCCGATGTCCAGGCCAAATCTGCCGGATGCTACTCGTGCCATGTCCAGACCGATGCGCCGACGATGCACATCTCGCCAGCGGTTCAACTGGGCTGTGTCGATTGTCACGGCGGCGATCCGAAAATCATGGGCGACTCCCGGCTGGCGCATAATGACGTCGCCTATGTCACCGCGCGCGACAAGGCGCATGTGCTGCCCAAATATCCCAAAAGCTGGAACTATCCATCGTCGGCTAATCCCAAACGCAGCTATGCGCTGCTTAACAAGGAAGCGCCCGAATATATTCGCTTCACCAACCCCACCGACTACCGCGTTGTGCGCGAATCCTGTGGCGCGTGTCACATGGAGGTGATCGAGGCGGGCGAGCGTTCGATCATGGCGTCGGGTGCTATGCTGTGGGGCGGGGCGGCGTATAACAACGGCATATTACCGTACAAAAACTATAATGTGGGCGAGGCTTATACAAGGCACGGCGAGCCCGCAAAAATCGTTTCCCCCGGCGATCCGCCCGGCACGATAACCGACGCACAGAAGAAGCGCGGCGCGCTTTCGGTGCTCTATCCATTGCCGATGTGGACGGTGGTTCCTCCCGGCGATGTCTTCCGCGTGTTCGAACGCGGCGGTCGCAATGTGAATACGCAGTTTGCCGAGGTCGGCCTGCCCAACCCGACCGGCAGCATTCAGCGGCTGGAAGAGCCTGGACGCCCCGATCTCAAGCAATCCAGTCGCGGCCCGGCAACGGGGTTGCGGGTCGCAATTCCTATTCTGAACATCCACAAGACCCGGCTCAACGACCCCTTCATGTGGTTTATGGGGACCAACGACCAGCCGGGCGATTACCGGCATTCGGGCTGCGCCGCCTGCCACGTCATCTACGCCAACGACCGTGAACCCCGGCATAGTTTGGGCTATTCACAATATGGCCGCGACGGGCAGACGCAAACGGTCGACCCAACAATTGCCAATAAGCTGGAGCCGAAAGACCATGACGATCATGGCAAGAGCCACGGTGCCGTCAAGCAGCCGGGTGATGGCCACGACGAAGGCCCGGTAAAGGAAAAGGGCCATCCGCTGCGCCACGTATTCACTCGAGCAATTCCCACGTCGCAGTGCATGAACTGCCATATGCATCAGCCCAATATCTTCCTGAACTCGTATCTCGGCTACACGATGTGGGACTATGAATCCGACGCGCCCAAGATGTGGCCTGAGAAGCAGAAATACCCGACCGCCGAAGAAAAGTTCAGAGTGCTCGACCGCAATCCTGAGGCTGCTGCACCCAAGGGCAAATGGTCCGATCTCGATTTCCTGCGCACTGTCTACGATCTCAATCCGGAACTAAAAGACACGCAGTTTGCCGATTATCACGGCCATGGCTGGAATTTTCGCGGCATCTTCAAACGCGACCGCGAGGGCAATCTGCTCGATGCCGATGGCAAGATCGTCGCACCCGATGACCCGGAAAAATGGCGTAAGAAGGGTGAAGGAAAATTTGTCGAACCCGGCATAAATCCTGGAAAAACCGTGCATATGATGGATATTCATGCGGAGAAGGGGCTGCAGTGCGCCGACTGCCATTTTGCGCAGGACAGTCACGGCAACGGTCTGATCTATGCCGAGGTCGCCAATGCTGTCGAGATCGGCTGCAAGGATTGTCACGGCACCGCCGATGCCTATCCGACGCTGCTGACGTCGGGCCCAGCGGCTCGGCCTCAAGGCAATAATCTAACGCTGCTCCGCAATGCCGACGGTCGCAGGCGTTTCGAATGGGTTTTCGAGTCCGATGGCAACCGCAAACTGATCCAGCGGTCGATTGTCGATTCCAATCTCGAATGGGAAGTCAGTCTGGTCAAAGACAGCGTGACGCCGAGCAATCCTCACTTCAATGCCAAATCGGCGCGTGCCAAACTGATCGGGCGCGCAAGCAAGGAAAGCGGTGATTACAAATATGGCCTCGACGTCCCGCAGGGCGATCGCGCGCATAATGACGAGAAGCTTACCTGCTACACCTGCCACCTTTCGTGGACAACGAGTTGCGGCGGTTGCCACTTGCCGATCGAGGCCAACTGGAAAACAAAGACCCATAAATATGAGGAAGAAGAGACGCGCAATTTTGCGACCTACAATCCGCAAGTCGCCCGCGACGACATGTTCCAGCTTGGTCGACACCAGACAACGAAGGGCAATATCATTGCGCCAGTCCGGTCCACTTCGGCGCTGGTGCTGTCCTCGACCAACGTCAACCGAGAGCGCATCTATATCCAGCAACCGCCAATCAGTGCGATTGGCTTTTCCAGCCAGGCCTTCGCGCCGCATTTCCCGCACACCGTACGAAAAACAGAAACAAAACAATGTACTGACTGCCATTTGTCGGCTAACAATGACAATAACGCGATCATGGCGCAACTGATGTTGCTTGGTACAAATTACGTGAACTTCGTCGGCCTCAACGCATGGACCGGGCTTGAAAACGGCTTCGAGGCCGTCCGCGTGACCGAATGGGATGAACCGCAGGCGGTGATCGGGTCGTATCTGCATCGATATGCTTACCCCGATTATTTCGCGCTTCATGTTGATCAGAACCGCCGTGAACTGAAGAACTGGGTACGCGGCAAGACGTTCGACAAAAAGCTGTCGGGCGATACTGACGCAATCGAAGAATTTGCAAATGTCGTACAATCGACAGGCGATAAAGTCGGATGCCTGCAACTGCGCGGCGAATATATGTATGTCGCGCAGGGCAGCCGCGGCTTTCAGGTTTATGACGTCGCGTCGATTGGCAACAAGGGCTTTTCCGAGCGGATCGTATCGGGGCCTTTCTCGAAGCTCGGGCACAACACGCGCGTCAAATCAAAAAATGCGACATGCATGGCGCTGGCGACCAACCAACCGATCAACCCTTTGCGCAACACCCTGGAAATGCGCGAAGCCAACGAAGAGCAGGCGTTTCACCCGATCTATAATTATGCGGTGATTACCGACAGCGTCGAGGGCCTCATCCTTGTCGATATAAACACGATGGCCGACGGCGAATTCCGCAACAACTTCCTGAAACGCGCACTGACATGGAATGATGGGGGCGTGCTGGCGGGAGCCCGGCATATCACGCTTGCCGGCCATTATGCGTATGTGACCGCTGATATCGGACTGATTGTTATCGACCTGAATGATCCGATGCAGCCCAAAACGGTCGCAGTGCGAGAACTTCAGGACGCACGTGCTTCGGCAATCCAGTTCCGCTATCTCTGGGTGAGCGACATCGACGGCGTCAAATTGTTCGATGTCACCAAATTGGCTGATCCTGTCACCATTCCGGGCGGAGCTATCCGCCTTGCCAATGCGCGGAAGCTGTATGTGGCGCGAACCTATCTCTACATCGCGGCCAAACAGGACGGATTGGTTATCGCCAATGTCACCAAGCCAGGTTCGCCGAGTATCTATCTGCGCGAAACCTTTGGCGGGGAGTTGTCCGATGCCGAGGATGTGGTCGTGGCATCGACCAACGCGTCCGCGTTTGCCTATGTAGCCGATGGTCGAAACGGGATGAAGGTCATTCAACTGACATCGCCGTCGAGCCAGCCCAACTATTACGGCTTTTCTCCTGCGCCAAAGCCCGAACTCATTGCGTGGGCCAAAACACCATCGCCTGCATATTCGATATCGAAGGGCATCGACCGTGACCGCGGGGTCGATGAAACCGGCGGACAGATCGCGGTTTTCGGCAGATTGGGATCGAGGCCATTTACGCGGGCCGAAATGGAAAAGCTGTTCCTGAACAGCCTCGGCCAGCCTTACATGGTGACTGACGAGGCCCAAGTAAGCCAGTGGAGGCCGCCGCTTAAATCGATCGAAGACGCAAGCCGTAGCTCAGTTGTTAACTTGGGCGTTCGGTAAGTAATTCCCTGATCAGCGGCTGCATGCTGTCATCATATTTTGCCAGCATGACATGACTACCTGCACTATCGAAATGTGAAACCAGTTCGCGTCCGTTCCATAGATGAAGCGCATAAGCTGGCTGATCGGCGATGATCATTGGCCGATTATCGGGCCTTTCCGGATCAATCGGGGTCAGGTTCAGAGTCACCTGTGGTGCGGTTGACGAACATATCGCAACCGCCGTTCCTTGCCACGGAACAGTAATCGACCGGTGAACATGACCGCAAATAATCCCCTTGATATTGGGCGCGTCTTGGATGGCTTGTGAAAAATTCGTCACCCATTGCTCATCGGGATGCGTATTCATCCATGCAATGCCAACCTCAACGGGGGGATGGTGCATTACTATCACCGTCGATGTTGTCCGATCCTGCGCCAGCGTTGCGCTCAGCCACGCCGCGCGCGCGTGGCAGAAGGCTCCACCATGGCGACCTTCTTCCAACGTATCGAGCATGATTATACGGAGACCGCCGTTCTCCAACACATACTGAACAAAGCCGTCAACTAAGGGAACTTCAGGAAACTGAGTGGAAAAATTGCGGCGAATATCGTGATTGCCCAGGCACATGTGAACCGGAAAACGGCAGATGCTAAATGCGTTGGCCAATCGCCGGTAACTTGCCGCATCGCCATATTCGGTTAAATCACCCGTAGCAAGCAACAGGTCCGGTCGATTTGGGCCATCGTTCAAATGCCGCAAAACTTGGTCAAGGCGTTTGCGGTTAAACTCGGCCGGGTTATCTGGATCGAAGCCCAGATGGATGTCAGTAATTTGCGCGATCAACAATGGAGCCCCCTCCCCTTATTTTCCCGTTCCGTTTGTTCTTACTTCGGTCCCGCTGCGATCAAGTTTACGCGACACATCATATTTGGGCACCCATGGTGCGCCGCCGTCAGCATGGAAGCTATGGCACATAGCACAACTTGACGGAATATCCGCATTCGATGCTTCGCCACCATGACATTCGCGGCATGTTTTGATGCCGGGTAGCAGCAATTCGGTCGCGTTGCCGGATTGCTTTGCTGCATGACACGACGAACAGGTCTCGGTTTTGTGCGCAGCATGATCGAACCATCCCTTGAGCATGTACCGCGCGGTTTGATGGACCTTTTGCACTTGCCAATTGTCGGATCCGGCGGGCGGCGCAAAAACAGTGTGGCAGTCATAGCATGCGCCGCCCTTGGAAAACACCGAGCGGATGGCGCTATCCGCGCGACCGTAATTCACGCTTCCGAAATAGGCAAAATAAGGTCTGCTCTGGGCATAATTTCCGGGGCGTTTTCGGCCGATGGCAAGCGGTTGCGCGGGAGCCCTATACGGCCCACCCGAACGATAAAATGCGCGAAGATCGGCAACGACCATTTTCGGATCGCCATGTCGCAAGGTGCGCACGGTCTCGCCAATCCGCTCGACACCCAGACTGTGACACATCGAACAGTTGCGCTCCATGTCCACCGGCTGGAACCGGACGCCGTCGGGTGTTTTCACATGGCAATCCTTGCACTCCAAAGATGACTCAAAGCCGAACCGTCCGTCGCTGCGTTGCGCCATCCGGGCAACGCCGTTGGTCGCCGACAGATGGATGTTGTGGGGGAATTTAAGCCCGTTGTTATCCGTCGGTTTGCGGTCCAGCGATATCCGTTCGGCAGTTTTAACATTGCCAGATAGACCGGCGACCATAGGTTTGAATTGCGGGTGCGCGGTGCCAAAATCCCCGGCATTGGCGATTTTAGTATCGGCTAGCTGCGTGTTCAAATCGGTATGGCATCCGCTGCAAAACTGTTGCCGGGTTTCCTGCATCGGCCCGGCACCCTCATGTTCGGTATGGCATTCGACGCATCGACCCTCAGGCAAATTGAACCCATCGGCTATCTGGCTCGCCATTCGTCCCTGCCATTCCAATGGGGCCTTCGCCAGTTTTAGGCGTTTGGGGTCAGCATGGTCGTGAACATCGGTGTGGCACCCCGCGCATGATGCGTCGCGCACGGCTACAAACGGTTTGGTGTGGCATGACTGGCAATCGACGCCCAAATGCGCAGACGACAGCGATCCGCTGGTCCAAAGCGTATCGGCATGAAAGCTGTCGGGCCGTTCTTTTACACCCTGATAGTTGTAGAAGGTCTGGATCGGCCAAATCAGCAGACCAAGCAAGATTATCAGCGACAGCGCCCATGCGGTCAGCCGCCGGCCGGGCAATATGTCCTTTAACGTAAATAGGCCGATCTCATCCTTTTCCTGCGTGGCGTCCGACAGCGCCTCGACCCGTTCAACAGTTACGACAACATCCTCAGCCTCGGCGGATACGGTGAGCCGATGACTGCCGAAGCGCAGCTCGGCACCAACCGCTGGATCGATGATCGCCTGTGTTGTTTTGCGGCCATCGACCTGGAACCCAAGCCCCGCCGTCGATTCCACCAGCACTTGCCCCGAAACCTGCAACACCAGACGCGCATGGCGTAAATCGACCGCAAGGTCGGCCAGATGGATTTCGCACGATGCCTCGCGTCCGATAGCTATTTCACTGATATCGTAGACATGGCCACGGACGATCTGCCGTCCATCGGCGGTTCGCGAAAGCTGGTGGACGATGAAGCTCATTTCGCCATCACCAGTAGAAAAACACGCTGACGATGTGCGCGATCAGCGCCGCGATCAGGGCGAAGGTCAACGGCACGTGAATATAAAGCCAGATCTCCAGCATCGCCTTCAACTGCAAATGCTTTCGTGTCCGCGCGAGAATGACTTTCTTACGGCCCAGCAGCGATTCGACCTTTGCTATCGGATCATCGCCGATCTGCGGCCTGCTGTTCGTAACCGATTGCATCTCCTTATGCGCCTTTCGGGTGTTGCACTTGGGGTACTGGTTGGAAAGACGACGGATAATTCCGCCGCCGAATGGATCTTGGTCAAGCGACGCCTGCACCAGTTCGGCTTGATATTGATCCAAAGGTTGCGCCGCGTCGTGCAATTGCCGGTCTATCGAGCGTAGCGATGCGAGCATTTGTGCTTCGGTCGTTTGGTCGCGATTGGCACTCATCACGCGCGGCACCGTTGCATAAACCGATATGCCCCATATCCCCGACAGGATTACCACCATCATCAAAAAATAAGCGAGGCTGTGCACGTTCCAGCCAAGCTGAAAACCGGTATGAAGCGTGGCCAGCACCATCAGGCTCAACCCCAGATAGACATGCGCCGATGTCCATGCCTTCAACGACCAATGGCCCCGTGTCATCTTGCGCTTGCGAATACCCAAGAGGCTGAGCCAGAGGATTATGAGCACGCTTATTGTGCCAAGCGTGTAACCCAGCCAACTGCCGCCATTGTGCCTCGGCTGCACATCGACGATCAGGTAAGCGACCAGCCCCAGCAGGCAAACGACGCCCGCAATTTTGAGCCAGCGAAATCCGGCGTAACGCAGGAACCCTTCATGCGTCCCGTCACTGCGAACCCGTTCAGCCTGTAACGCTTTCACCCGCTCCATCAATCGCCCTCACCTGCGATACGCGCGACGGTCAAGAACTGCTCGGGCGAAACCCTGATTGCCGCGCCGGTCGGGCACGCCCGCACACAGGCGGGGCCGCCTTCGATTCCGGCGCACATATCGCACTTGATGGCTTTCTTTGCCTTTTCGATGCCGGGTTTGGTATGTTTGTAGGACCATTTCTTGCTCGGTTCGCCAGGGCCAGGTCCCAGCCCCAACAACATCCAGCTTAGCAGGCCCGGCTTTTTCGGCGGTTCGGCCTCCATGCGGATAACGCCATAAGGGCAATTACGCTGACAATTGCCGCAGCCGATACAGGTGTCGTCGATGAAGACCTCGCCGTCGGGACCGCGGTGGATGGCGTTTGGCGGGCAATCCGCCATGCAATGTGGATGTTCGCAGTGTCGGCAGGACGTCGGCACATGCAAATGCGCATAGGTCCGGCCTGCCTCCCGGTCCAGCCGCGACAATCCTTCATGACTGTCGGCGCACGCCTTCTCGCAATTATCGCAACCGACGCACAGATTTTCGTCGATCAGCAATACATCAGTTGCCTCCCCGATACCGTTTTCGACGAGGAAGTTGGCGACGTTCGAATACATGTCGACGACCGTGGAAAAACTGTCTTTCTTGGCTTCGACAAAAGCATTCAAATCCTGCCGCGTGGCCATGTCGGACTTTACCCGCGCCAGCAGTTGCGGTTTCTGTTCGAGCAGCGACCGGAATGCCAAACCGGCAAGCTTGATGACTTCGGATTTTACCGCCGCCTTCACCGTTGCCGTGCGACGCGTTTGACCGAGCAACGCCATTTCCCCGACATAGGAACCGGCAGGCAGATAGGACAGGAACACGTGTTTCCCTCCGATCTTCTTTTCGACAATCATCGATCCTTGGCGGATGATGAAAATGTCGATCCCTTCGTCGCCCTCGGTGATTACCGACTTGCCCGCGCTAACGGTCTGGATTTCATAGCTGTCGAGAACCGCACCCAGATCGGCCGAAACTAGCCCGGAACCGAAAAGCTGAAGCAACTGCCGTTCGGTGGCGATCCGTTCGATGGCGCGCTTGGCAGCGGGCACCGAACTTTGCAGCTTAAGTGCGGCAGTCCGCGATATTTCAACACAGATTGAATCTTCAGCGGCAATGATCGTCGCCCCGCGCCGCCGACCCGATATCAGGCCAACCTCGCCGAATATCGATCCAGCCACGATTGTGGCCGTTTTCGAAGCATCGTTCGGGTCGACCAAAACGCTAACCGAACCGCTGGCGATGGAAAATAACGATGAACCGGGATCGGCGCGCTCAAAAATTGTTTCGCCTGCCCTGTAGAAGCGCGCCTCGGAATCGAGCATGAACTCGCGCATCTGCAGCGGCGTCAGGCCGTTTAATATAGTTATATTCGAGCGAAGGAACTCGAGCCATTCTTCCACGCTCTTTCGGCCCGGCAAGCTCACAAACTTGGCCTCCAGTATCGGTTCATCGGCAGGCTTTAGGGAGGTGTTGCCGTTGATGAACTCGACCACGTCATAGCCCTGGTTCATGCAATGCTTGATCAGCGGATAACCGGCCAGAGCACCAATCACGAAAATGCCTGGCTTGGTGGATTCGAATGTCGGCGAAAGTTTTGGAAATGCAACGCGGTCGTCGCTGGTGAACTCCACTCCGCAGCTCTCGACAAATTTACGCGGTGGCGCGGACCCCATGCGTGCGATGATCCGGTCACATTTCACCGTCACCTCGCCGTCGGGCGTGTCATAGGTGATCGACCCAGTTTCAACCAAAGTTGGCGTAGTGCCGGTGCGCACGATTACCCGCCCGGCATCGCGCGCGGCGAGCAAAGCCTTTATGTTGGCATCTTTCGCGGTGGTGAATTCTGCGTTGCGGTTGACGATCGTAACGGTATTGCGTTGCTCGGCATCGGCCGCAAGTCCAAGCGCGTTCTCGATTCCCGCGTCCCCGGCACCGATAACCGCGATATGCTCATCGATATATTCGCCGGGGTCATCAAGCGTATATTGAACATGCCCCAGATCGCCGCCAGCGCACCGCATCAGGTTGGGATTGCCCTGAGTGCCGATCGCCAGAATGACGGTTTCCGCCTCGATCAACGCCCCATCGGCCAATTGCAGGCCGAAATTGCCGACGTCGCCGGTGATGGCATTTACTTCCGAATTATATCGGACGCTAACCTGATGGCCGCCCGACTGTCGGTCCCATGTTTCAAGAACGGCCTCGCGCTTGCCAGCGGCAAAATCGACGTCCGACCGCAGCACAAGCTGGCTTGGGGTCGCCATGACGTGCTTGCCTTTTTGGTATCGGTATATCGTGTCGGATAAATGGTCGGTTTTTTCGAGGAGCACGTGCGAGAGCCCGAGAACCGCAGCACGCGATGCAGCACTCAGTCCGGCGGGGCCAGAGCCTATGATTGCAACGCGAACCTTGTCTGCCACGCTTTTGCCCCCTCATTGTGATCGAAGCCATCCAGATCGATCGACAACACCCAAATTTATCAAGAAGTCATGCAACCTTCCCGTCCGCCATAGGTATCGATTGGAACACAGTTTACCAACTCTATGAGATACTGCTAGACCTGAATTTTACATGATCGAGGGACAATAATGACTGAACCGGTTTCATCATCTAAAATGCCACGAATTGCTTTTGTCGGCGCGCTTGTGGTGCTGGTTCTGGCAATTGCTTTTGGTGCCGCGCGGGACTTTACCGGGTCGGATGAACCGGATTCGACAGCAGCCGCGCTGGCTGGAACCAGTGGCGCGCCAAACCCTGCCACTGTCATGGCTTCGCTTGAAGCGCGCACGCAGAAAGATCCGAACGACGTCGAGGCATGGCAATTGCTTGGCTGGTCCTATTTTGAAGCGGCCCGCTACAGCGAAGCAGCCGATGCCTATCGGAAAGCGGTGAGACTTGAGCCGGCAAGAGCGGTATATTGGTCGTCGCTGGGGGAATCGCTTGTAATGGCAAGCGAACACGACCCGATGCCGCCTGAGGCTGCCCGAGCTTTCGACAAGGCGGTCGCGCTTGATCCAAAAGATCCAAGATCGCGCTATTTTTTGGCCGTGAGGAAGGATTTGAGCGGTGATCATGCCGGTGCCGTTGGCGACTGGGTGGCGTTGTTAAAGGACACGCCTCAAGACGCGCCTTGGGAGGCGGATCTGGTCCGGACAATCGAGCAGGTCGGGCAGATCAACAAGATCGAGGTTGCCAAACAAATTTCCGATGCCAAACGCGGCCGCATATCGCAGCTGGCCGCATCTACCGCCGGAAGCGTTGCCGCAGCACCGATACCCGGCCCGACCAAAGCCGATATGGCGCAAGCCGCCAAACTGCCCCCCGGACAACAGCAGCAAATGGTCACCGGCATGGTCGAGGGACTGGAGGCCAAGCTGGCCCAGAATCCGGGCAATGTGAGCGGCTGGATCATGCTGATGCGGAGCCGCATGACTTTGGGAGAAACGGTTAAGGCAAGCGCAGTCTTCAAGAAGGCGGTCGCCGCCAATCCGCAAGCCAGAGGTAGGCTGGCCAAAGAGGCTAAACTGCTTGGGGTGCCCGGTAGCTAGCCCACAGGCGCCACCGGTTACGCCTTCGCCTTCAAACTCGCCGCCACTTTTACGCCGTGGCGTTCGAGCGCATCGACAATTTTGGGAGCCCCTTCCAGATCGCCCCAAAACATCGGGCCGCCACGATAGATCGGCCAGCCATAGCCGTAGATCCACACCACATCGATATCGGACGCGCGCTGCGCCTTGCCCTCTTCGAGGATGAGATGGCCTTCGTTGACCATTGGATAGAGCGTGCGTTCGACGATCTCTTCATCCGTAATTTCACGCTTAGGCAGGTTCGATGTCGCGCGGAATTCTTCAATGATTGCGAGCGCCTCGGCGCTGGGTGTGCCAACGCGTTTTTCGTCATAGTCGTAAAAGCCCTTGGAATTTTTTTGTCCGAAACGACCGGCGGCACACAGCGCGTCGCGGATGGTTTCGATCTTTGACGGATCGCGGTGCCAGCCGATGTCGAGCCCGGCAAGGTCGCTCATCTGGAACGGCCCCATCGGCATGCCAAAATCGGTGTGGACCTTGTCGATCTGCGCTGGCGTTGCGCCTTCAAGCAGCAGTTGCATCGCGGGTATCTGGCGTTGCGAAAGCATCCGGTTGCCGATGAACCCGTGACATACGCCAGAAACCACAGGCACCTTGCCGATCCTTTTGCCGAGGGCCATTGCGGTGGCGAGCACTTCAGGCGCGGTCTTTTCCCCGCGCACGACCTCCAATAGCTTCATGACATTGGCGGGTGAGAAAAAGTGCATGCCAAGCACGTCTTGCGGTCGCGATGTGCTCGCGGCGATCTCATCGACATTCAGATACGACGTGTTCGAGGCGAGGATAGCGCCGGGCTTGCAGATCGCGTCGAGCTTACCGAACACCTCTTTCTTAATGTCCATGCTCTCATAGACTGCCTCGATAATCAGGTCGCAATCGGCGAGATTGTCAAGCCTGAGCGAAGGCGTCAATGCGCCCATCATCGCTTCGACTTTCTCGGTTGTAAAACGGCCTTTTGCAGCGGATGTCTCGTAATTCTTGCGGATGACACCGACGCCGCGATCGAGATTTTCCTGCACCATTTCGACAATCGTCACCGGAATTCCGGCGGCAAGAAAGTTCATAGAAATCCCACCGCCCATCGTTCCCGCACCGATCACGCCGACCTTTTTTATATCGCGCAAAGCAATGTCTTTGGCCAAGCCGTCGATCTTCGCCGCCTGACGTTCGGCAAAGAACATATAACGCTGCGCCTCCGATTGCGATCCACCCATCAGCTTCATGAATTCGCCGCGTTCGAACGCCAGCCCCTCGTCGAACGGCAAGCGCGTTGCCGCCTCGACACAGGCAAGGTTGGCGTAAGGCGCCTCGAAGCCTCGCCATTTGCGCGCGTTTATCGTCTTGAGCTGTTCGATCATACCGGCGTCGCCATTAACCGGTAATTCGCGTGTCGGGCGCGGGCCCTTGGCGATCATCTCGCGGGCAAAAGCGATCGCGTCTTGCGCCAGCGTCGATTCTCCCGCCAGCGCATCAACCAGCCCCATGTCTTTTGCCTTGGTCGCAGACACTGGCTCACCAAGCGAGCACATCGTCGCTGCCGCTTGGACGCCAACGAGGCGCGGCAAACGCTGCGTCCCGCCCGCGCCCGGCAACAGGCCGAGTTTAACCTCCGGCACGCCTAATTTTGCCGACGGCACGGCTAGCCGGTAGTGACAGACCAACGCAGTTTCCAACCCGCCGCCAAGCGCGGTTCCGTGGATTGCTGCCACGACTGGCTTCGACGCGCCTTCGATCATATTGAGCACTGCGTTGAAATCCGGCCCTTGCTGCGGCTTGCCGAACTCGGTGATGTCGGCCCCGGCAATGAACGTCGACCCGTCGCAGCGCAGCACAATGGCTTTTACTGCCTCATCGGCCAAGCCTTCTGCAAATCCGTCCTGTAGCCCTTGCCGCACGTGCCAGCTCAGCGCGTTGACCGGTGGATTGTTCACGAGGACAACTAGAACGTCGTCGTGGCGCTCAGTGCTGACCGACTGCATAGAAAATCTCCCAAAATACTATGGGAAATGCTTGCAGTGGCTATGCGCCCTGAGTCAACTTTTTAGATCATCGGGTACGCGCAACATTGCAAGCGCGGCGAGTGCCATGACGACAGCGGCAAATGCCATCGTCCAGATCGGCTCGGTCGGGAAAAGGGCTTTCAATATGCTGCCCATAACGGTCGCGACCAGCAATTGCGGAACGACGATGAACACGTTGAACAGCCCCATATAGATGCCGAGCTTCCGCTGCGGCAGGCTCGACGCGAGGATCGCATAGGGCATCGCGAGAATCGAGGCCCAAGCGATGCCGACGCCGATTTCGCTAAAGATCAGCAGGTTCGGATCGCGGATAAACAAGAAGCTCGTATAGCCAGCGGCACCCGCCAGCAGGCAAAACATATGCGTCCTGACTTTGCCGAATTTTCTCGCAAGCGTCGGCAACAGGAACAGCGCAGCGAGTGCCGCAACCCCGTTATAGATCGCAAACAACGTACCGACCCAGTTGCCGCCCTCGCCATATGCCGCGCTGTTGGCGTCTGCCGAACCGAACATATATTGCGCGACCACCGGCGTGGTATATATCCACATGATGAACAGCGCGGACCAGCTGAAAAACTGCGCCAATGCTAGCTTTTTCATGATGTCGGGCATGCCCGAAAAATCGCCGACGATGTGTGACAGCACATTATTGTCGCGCCCAGATTTGGCGAGATTGATCGCCAGCAGGCTGGCAATACCGTAGGCGGCCAGCAGCACACCGAGCAGGTAGACTTCTTTCTCCAACCCCAGAACGCCGACCATCGCCGTCACGATGGCACCTGCACCTACCCAGATGGTCGCGCCGCCCATCGAGCGCGCAGCCAAGGCACGGATCGTTCCCCCATTGTCTTCGCTTGGCCCGTCGAAGGCTTCCATTTCTGCAGGGCTATATTCTTTGGTCGTCAGCACCGTCCACATCACGGCCAGGAACAAGGCGATGCCGCCGAACCAGAAGCTGTATTTCACGGTATCCGGAATCTGTCCGGCAGGCGCGACGTTGGCGACGCCGAAATAATCGAGCAGATAAGGAAATATGGAGCCGACGACTGCGCCTGCGCCAATGAAGGCGGTCTGGACCGAATAGCCCGTAGTATGCTGGTCCTTACGCAGCATATCGCCGACAAAGGCGCGGAAGGGCTCCATCGAGATGTTCAGCGAGGCGTCGAGCACCCACAGCATCGTTGCGGCAAACAGCAGCTGCGGTGCCAGCGGCATGACGAGCAACGACAGCGCCGCCAATATCGCGCCGGCGAGGAAATAGGGCCGTCGTCTGCCAAGCCTGCCGAACCAGGTCCGATCGCTGAAATGCCCAATCAGCGGTTGCACCAGCAATCCGGTCAGCGGGGCGGCAATCCATAAAGCTGGCAAGTCATCGAGGCCGGTCCCCAGCGCCTGAAAGATACGCGACATATTGCCGTTTTGCAGCGCGAAACCGATCTGGATGCCGAAAAAGCCGAAGCTGATATTCCACAGACCCCAAAATTCCTGACGCGGCTTTTCCATCGTCGCTCCCCTCACAAAATTATGTTTTTATGCGTGGCAGGCTGGCAGAAAGCATTGGCCGCCGCAATGCTTGGTGGCGGGCCGCATACGTATAAGTAAAATTCTGCTTAGTGCGCGCCACATGATTGGCGCACAATGAGCTTCGCTGGCAGAGCAGCGGTTGAGGCCCGCTCGTTGCGGATTTGTTTGAGCAAACTGTCCACCAGCACTTCGCCCGCGCGCTTATAATCTTGTTGAATGGTCGTCAGCGGCGGGTGGGCCATCGTGGCTGCAGGAATATCGTCAAAGCCGACAATCGCGACATCGCGGGGAATATCGAGCCCGCGTTCGCGCAACGCCTTCATTGCGCCGATCGCGATCGTGTCGCTAGCTGCGAAAATCGCGTCGAATTTGGTGCCGCTGCCAACCAAGATGTTGGCGGCGTCATAGCCTGCTTCCTGAGAATTCAGCGCATCGACCTGAAGTGCTCGATTGACTATGATACCTTCTGCGCCTTGTGCTTCGCAAAACCCCCGATAACGGTCCTGAAATTCGGGATAATGGCTGCTGGCGTCGCCCAAAAATGCAATGCGGCGGCGCCCATGCTGCATCAAGTGCCGTGCCGCATCCATGCCTCCCCGGAAGTTATCGCAGCCAATAGTCGCCCCGGGCTGCCCCTCTTGCGCGAACCCCCAACGGACGAAATGGGTTTCCTGTTCGACCAGTTTTTCCAGCTTTTCGCGGTAGAGTTCATAGTCGCCATAACCAAGCAAGATGATGCCGTCGGCCTTGCGACTATCTTCATAATCGACATGCCAATTGGCCGATAACTGCTGGAATGAAATCAATAAATCATATCCACGCATCGCACAGGTTCTGGTGATCGAACCGAGCATCGACAGGAAGAACGGATTAATTCCGGTCTCATCGGGCGTGGGGTCTTCGAAAAACAGCAGCGCCAATGTATGCGTTTCCTGCAGCCGCAAGTTTGATGCGTTTTTATCGACGGTGTAGTTCAGTTGTTGCGCAATCGCTTCGATCCGCAGCCGCGTTTGCTCGGACACGGTCGGACTGCCGCGTAACGCACGCGAAACGGTGGGCTGTGAAACCCCCGCAAGCTGTGCGATATCAAATGATGTGGCTTTGCCTGCCATGGCCGGTCAGCGCCTTTCCAACTCCCACCGATGTCCTAGACCGGCCCGGTGACGGACGCAACGTTTCCATTCTCATACGTATTCATGCTCGCCGAGTTCGAGAGCGGTGGCGCGGTGATGCTGACCGCAGACAGCACAATCAAGCTCGCGCCGAGGAGCTACCGGATATTGGCAAAGCAACGCTAAATTGTTGCCGAATGGCAACAGTTGGATTGCATAGAGTTTGAATACGTATGTGCATTTGTTGGAAATGCTCACGTTTGCGCGCAACTTAAGCTGGCTAAATATGGGCAGCAACATGCGAGCCTGAAAACGTCACAGTCTGTTTGCCGCTCGATAAGGCATCGGCTGTTTAGGGGAGAGACCAATGGCCAAGTTCCAGTTCAATGCATCACGTCGTTTTAGCCGAAGCGCCAGCCGCTTTGCGCTCGGCACGGCCCTGTTGGCCGCGACCGTTTCGCCGGCATATGCGCAAGACGAAGTGCCCGCCGAAGACGAGGAGGATGCGATCATCGTGTCGGGCTTCCGCGCTTCGCTTGAAAGCGCGGTCGCCGAAAAGAAAAACAACGACCAGATTGTCGAGTCGGTTTCGGCCGAAGACATCGGAAAGTTGCCCGATGCTTCAATCGGTGAATCGATTGCTCGCCTCCCCGGCGTAACGTCGCAGCGCCTCAATGGTCGCTCCAACAACATCTCGATCCGTGGTTTCGGCCCCGACTTCTCACAGACTGTGCTGAATGGCCGCGAGCAAACGTCGACCGGCGACAGCCGCGCTGTGGAATTCGACCAGTACCCATCGGAAATCGTCAGCCAGGTCGTTGTCTATAAATCGCCGACGGCGTCGCTTGTCGGCCAGGGCCTTGTCGGCACGATCGACATCCGCACAGTCCGCCCGCTCGATTACGGCAAGTCGGTCCTCGCGATCGGTGCGCGTGGCACTTATGCAGACCTTGGCGCACTGAATGCCGGATCGAAGAAATATGGATATCGCGCAAACGCCACATTCATTGACCAGTTTGCCGACGACACCATCGGTATTGCGCTTTCTGCGTCCTACGTAAACGAGCCTTACCAGCTGCAAGAATTCAACGCCTGGGGTTATGCCGGTGCTGGCACCGCTGCAAATCCGGCGGTTATCGGCGGCTCGAAATCCTATGTTACGTCAACACAATTGAAGCGTCTGGGCCTCAATGGAACGCTGCAATATCAGGCGTCGGACACCGTGCGCATGACGTTCGACGGATTCTATTCGAACTTCGAGGATGACCAGTCGAAGCGCGGCATCGAACTGCCCTTGGGCTTCAGCAATCCTTTCGTTGCTGCAACCACGGAAGATGGATTTGTCTCTTCTGGCACATTCAATAATGTGGAGGGCGTTGTTCGTAACGACATTTTCCAACGTAAGGCTGACCTCTATTCTTTCGGATATAATGCCAAATATGATGGAGATGACGGCTGGAAGGCATTTGTCGATATTGGCTATTCGAGAACTGATCGTAACGAGTTAAGCATCGAGAGCTATTCCGGTACCGGCTTTGGTGGGGGTGTCGGCGCTAGCGACACGATCGGCTTCACATCTGGCCCATCAGGTACGGTATTCGATCCGACGCTCGACTACAGCAATCCGACACTTATCCGCCTTACCGACCCACTCGGCTGGGGCGGCGGCGTTGTTCCACAGGCCGGTTACTACAACAACCGGATCATCGAAGACGAATTGAAACAATATCGGGTGGGTGTCGAAAAGGAAGTCGAAGGCTTTTTCTCGGCCATCAAATTCGGCCTGAACTATACCGACCGGCAAAAAAGCCTGACGCCCGACGAGTTTCTTGTCCGTCTTCGCGGTGGGGCATTGGAGCTCGCAATTCCGACCAGTGCTCTTCTGCGTCCTACCAATCTCGGCTATCTTGGGCTGGGGCCAATCGTCAGCTATGATGCGCGCGATTTGATTGCCGACGGCACGCTGGTTCTGGAACGCAACCTTTCGCCCGATATTCCGGCGAAGGCTTATAACATTACCGAAGACCTGATGACTGCCTATCTGCAAGCCGATATCGAGCAGGAAATGGGCAGCGGAACCTTGACCGGCAACATCGGCGTTCAGGCGATACATACCGACCAGGGCTCTTCGGGCACGGTTTTTGCCGGTGGTGTTGCCCGGTCAGTCACATCGGGTGCTGATTATTGGGATATCTTGCCCAGTCTGAACCTTTCGATGCGTTTCGAGAGCGATTTTATCATCCGTTTCGCCGCATCGCGCCAGATCCAACGCCCGCGGCTCGACGACCTGCGTGTCGCGGTGTCATACGGTATCAGCGTTAATGCTGCCGACAGTCCAACCGGCTTGGTACCTTTCATCGACGGCAGTGGCGGTAACCCGCAATTGCGCCCCTACCGCGCCAACGCATTCGACCTGAACTTCGAGAAATATTTCGGTCAGTCGGGCGTGATTTCGTTCCAGCTGTTCCACAAGGATATCAAGAGCTATATCGACCGCACAAGGTTCCCGTTTGACTTCGCCGGCTACCCGCTGCCAACCGGCCTGCCCCCTGCGACCTTGATCGGACGCCTTGAATCGTCGTTCAATACCGGCGGCGGCAAGCTTTATGGTGGCGAACTGGCGATTACCCTACCGTTCAGCAACATCAGCGAGGCTCTTAGCGGCTTTGGTATCACCGGCGGCATCGGCTATACCAAAACCAAGATCAAGGACGCAGCAGGTAACGTCGACCAGATCCCCGGCTATTCGAAATGGGTTGCCAACGGCACCGCCTTTTTCGAGAAATGGGGCTTCAACGCGCGCGGCAGCGTCCGTTACCGTTCGAGCTTCCTCGGAGACTTTACCGGCTTCGGCGGTTCACCGACGCGGCGCACCGCGCTTGCCGAGATGATCGTCGACGGTCAGATCGGCTACGACTTCCAGGAAGGAAGTGCGCTTCAAGGCCTGTCGATCTATGTGCAAGGCCAGAACCTGACCGACGAGCGTTTTGCCTCGGTCGGTGCGTCGCGCAATCAGGTTATCGATTACCAGATTTACGGTCGCCGCTTCCTGGCCGGTGCGACCTATAAATTCTGACCCTTAACATCTTGACCCCTGTCGTTGCGATTGCAAGGACAGGGGTCGGGGTTTCCAATCGCCTCCGCTGGAGAGAAACGGGCGCTGACAATGGGCACGGCATTACGGACCATCGTCATCATAGGCGGGGGAACGGCGGGTTGGATGGCGGCGGCGGCTTTCGCCCGCTTCCTCGGCCCCGCGTACAACATCCGTCTGATTGAATCCGACGAGATCGGCACCGTTGGCGTCGGCGAGGCAACGATTCCTGCCATCCGCTTGTTCAATGACGGCCTTGGCATCGACGAGAACGAGTTCGTTCGCGCCACGCAGGGCTCGTTCAAGCTCGGGATCGAGTTTGTCGACTGGCTGGAGCCGGGACATCGCTATATCCACGCGTTCGGTGGTGTGGGTCGGGGGTTGGGCCTCCTGCCCTTTCATCAATATTGGCTTCGGCACATCCAAGAAGGCGGCACCAGCGATCTTTGGGATTATGCGCCGACCGCCATTGCGGCGGCGCAAAACCGGTTTGGCCAGGTCGTCGATAAACCCGGCGCTCCGCCGAGCGGCGTCAATTATGCCTATCATTTCGATGCCGGGCTCTATGGGCAATATCTGCGAAAATATGCCGAAGCGCGGGGCGTCGTCCGGCACGAGGGTAAGGTCGTCCACGTCGCGTTGCGCGGCGAGGACGGGTTCATCGAGAGCCTGCGGCTCGAGGATGGCCGCACCATCGAAGCCGATTTTTTCATCGATTGCTCGGGGTTTCGCGGGCTGCTGATCGAGCAGGCGCTCGAGAGCGGCTATGACGACTGGTCGAACTATCTGCCGTGCGACCGCGCGCTGGCGGTGCCTTGCGTATCAGCCGATCCGCTGACGCCCTTCACCCGCTCAAGCGCGCGCG
>JANOHL010000086.1:0-72236 GCA_031406495.1 Sphingomonadales bacterium
CGGCGACGATCCGTTCCTTTGCGTCAACGCCGACAACTGGTGGACCGACGACAGCGGCAACGCGTTCAAACGGCTGATGTCGGCATGGGACGGTGACGCGATGGACGTGTTGATGCTGGTGGTGTCTTTGGCAGGTGCCAATAATACGCAAGGGCAGGGCGACTTCGACATGGATAGCGAAGATCGCCTGTCGCGCCGCAAGGCTGGTCAACAAGGTGCGTTCGTCTGGACGGGTATTCAAATGCTGGCCAAGCGCCTGATTATTGATCCGCCATCCGATGTGTTCTCGACCAACATATTCTGGGACCGCGCGATTGCAGAGGGCCGATGCTTCGGGCTTGTGCATAAAGGCCTATGGTTCGATGTCGGTTATCCTGCCGCGATTTCAGCGACCGAACAAAAACTGGCGGAATATGCCGACGGCTGAACGCCCCGCCATCAGGCCGCAAGTTTACACAGTGCCATTTGGCGTCGATCTGAGTGACGCGACTGCCGCGCTGGTTTTGGAGAAAAGCGGCCACGATCCGCTGCAGATCAGCACCGCGACCTTGTTGCTTCCCAATAACCGCGCGGTCAAAGCGATGACCGAAGCCTTTGTCCGCAAGGCAAAGCCTGGACTGTTGCTGCCTCGAATGGTGGCGATCGGTGATCTGGCGCTGGATGAAGCGCTCGGGGCCATGCTCGATCCGTTGTCCGACGATGCAAGGATATGGCCTGTCATTGGCCCAGCAGCACGACTGATGTTGCTCGCACAGTTGGTCACCAAACACCGTCCTGCAGACCAGACAATAAGCCCCGCCGAAGCCTTGCGCCTCGCGCGCCATCTCGCCGAAATGATTGACGAGTTGGAGATCGAACAAGTTGGTCCGGAAGCGTTCAAGAACATTGAGATTGAGGCTGATCTGCAAAGCCATTGGCAGTCTTCGTACGGCCAGTTGATGCAGATATTGCCCGAATATGGAAACGCGCTGGCCGCTAGGCAATTGCTCGGTCCGTCCGAACGCCGCAATATATTGCTCGACCGGCTGAGCAGTCGCTTGCGGAAAAATCCGCCAACCGGGTTGTTTGTCGCAGCGGGTATAACGACTTCAGCGAAGGCGGTGGCGCGCGTCCTCGCCAACGTGGCAAAGCTGACGCAAGGCATATTGGTGTTGCCGGGCATCGATCTCGCCATGCCCGATGCGCAATGGGACGCTTTGGGGCCGCATGAGAAGACCGGCGAGGAGTTAAGGCCTCGACGGTCGCACGAAGCGCACCCACAGTTTCACTTGAAGTTGTTGCTCGAACGTATGGGCATCAGGCGCGAAGAAATCGAGCCGATTGCTGTGGTTGCCCCCGATGCGCAGCAGCGCGCCACGACGATCACCGATATCTTCTGCCTGCCAGAAGAGACCGCAAACTGGGGGGCACTACCCTCAAAGCGCAAATTACTGCACGATGTAGTCATGCTCGAAGCATCCGACAGCGCCGAGGAAGCGCGGACGATTGCGATCAAGGTGCGCGAAGCATTGGAAGCGCCAGGGCTGCGAGTATCGGTTGTCACCCCTGATCGCGAACTCGCGATGCGCGTAGCGGCGCAACTTCGTCGGTGGGACATCGTCGTCGATGACAGTGCCGGAACGCCATTGTTGGAAACGCCGAACGGTACCCTGATCCTCGCGCTCGCCGAAGGCTTTGCCAGCCGCTTTACGCCTGTATCTTTGCTGGCCATTGCCAAGCATCCATTGGTTAACGCAGGTGAGAGTAGGCTTGGCTGGCTGGAGATTGCGCGCAGGCTCGATCTTAAATTGCGGGGGCCTGCAACGGGTGTCGGCTTGAAGGCGATCACCATATTGCTGACGACGACAAAGAAGCCCGATGACGAACTGGCTGGCTGGTGGGAAGCGTTCAGGGCAAACTTGGCCGATCTGGAAAATATGAACGGCAAACCATTTGCCGACATCATGGCCGCCATTCAGGATGTGGCGGGAACGCTTACACAGACCGGCATCTGGAAAGGTGCAACCGGACGGCAATTCGCGGGTCTGTGGGAAGAATTCACCGCCTGCGATATGTCGGCAATTGGCCGCATCGACCGCGCTGCGGTGCCCGCAATTCTGTCCGAGATGTTCGGTCGCGCAGTGGTCCGTCCGCCTTATGGCGGGCATCCACGCGTGGCGATCTACGGCCTGCTGGAGGCCCGGATGCAGCAGGCGGATCTGGTGATTTGCGGCGGTCTGAACGAAGGCACCTGGCCGCAGATCGCGCAACCCGACCCGTGGCTGGCCCCCGCGATACGACGGCACCTTGGGTTGGCAACGCTCGACCGCAATATCGGGCTCTCTGCACATGACCTGTCGACCGCACTTGGCGCAAAACAGGTGCTGCTCACCCGCGCCAAACGCGACCGCAGCGGGCCAACGGTGGCGTCGCGCTTTTTGCTGCGGATCAAGGCGCTGCTGGGTAACCAACTTGGCGCTGAGGCGGTAGCAACTACGCTGGCGTCGCTGATCGACAAGCCAGCGGAACGAGTGGGATTCGCCGAACGGCCCAAGCCTGCTCCCAGCAACGAGCAGCGAAAAGTCGATCTGTCGATCACCGACTTCGACCAACTCAAATCCGACCCTTATTCCTTTTACGCCAAGCGCATATTGGGCCTGCGTGTGCTCGAACCGGTCGACGCTGAACCGAGCTATGCGTGGCGCGGGACATTGGTGCACGATGTCCTCGAAAAATGGTTTATCGAGGACCAATGCGACCCCGACCGGCTGATCGAACGGGCAGAGGCGCTGCTCTCCAATGAAACTTTGGACCCGACCATGCGGGCATTGTGGCAACCGAGAATGGCCGAAGGGCTGCGCTGGATTGCCTATGAAACGATGCGTTTGCAGGAAGAAGAGGGCCGCCAGTTGCTCGTCGCCGAACGGTCGGGATCGACCGAACTCATGGGTGTCATAATCAAGGGCCGTGCGGACCGGATAGACCGGTTGGCCGACGGCAGCCTTGCGATCATCGACTATAAAACCGGCGGCGCGCCGAAAGCCAAACAAGCAACAGCGGGGTTTGCGATGCAGTTGGGTTTGGTGGGCTTGATGGCCGAACGCGGGGCAATCAAGCATGTGGCGGGAACTGCGGGGCGGTTTGAATATTGGAGCCTTGCGAAGGCTAAAGGCGAATTTGGCCATATCTCGCAACCGACCAGCAAGAAGGCTGGGGACAACCATATCGAAGCTCCGGGCTTTGTGGCTTTCATCAAGGCGCAGGCCGAAGAAGCCTTGGCCAAATGGATTATCGGTACCGCGCCGTTCGCTGCCAAGCTGCATCCCGAATATGCCAATTATGAAGATTATGACCAGTTGATGCGGCTGCAGGAATGGGATGGCCGTCAGCCCGTTGCCGATGGTGAGAGTGGATGAGCGCGGTGGCAGACGACAAGGGACTCAAGCGCCTGATCGCTGCACAACTCGGTGCTGTCGTGCCTGCCGAAAATATTTGGCTAAGCGCGTCGGCAGGAACGGGCAAAACGCAAGTGCTGACAGCGCGGGTTATCCGGTTGCTGCTTGAAAAAGCTGTCGAGCCAGAAAACCTGCTTTGCATTACATTCACCAAGGCAGGTGCCGCGGAAATGGCCGAGCGGATAAATCAATTGCTCGCATCATGGGTGCAGAAGCCCGACAAGTTGCTGTTCCACGATCTCGAAGCAATCGGCGCGGACTCCGGCCCCGACGCTCGAACGCGCGCGCGGCAATTGTTCGCTAAGGTGCTCGACGCGCCGGGTGGCGGTTTGCAGATCATGACGATCCACGGTTTCTGCCAGTCGCTGCTAGCCAGCTTTCCGGAAGAGGCGGGTTTGGTGCCCGGTTTCAAGCCAATCGAGGGCCGCGAGCAACAGGAGTTGCAACGTGAAGCTTTGTCCGAGATGATCCTCGCGGCAGAAGAGCGCAAGGACACTCGGCTGATCTCCGACCTGCAATCGCTCAGCCTTGCGATGGGGGAGGATGCAGCGCGTAAATTTTTGCACAAATGCGGCGGCGCGCCCGATGTGATGGCGGGGATACCGGACGACCAAGGCGCAATTGTTTGGGCGCGGGGTGTTGCGGAGGTTAGTTTTGCAGGGCCGGTCAATGCGTATCTTGAAGCCGAACTCGCCGACGACAGGATTGACCGCGCATCGATTGAATCCATCGCGGCGATGAATCTGTCGTGGTGCAGCCACAAGCCGGATAGCCGAGGCTGGAACCGGGCGGTCGCTATCCGCAACTGGCTGGCATCGACTCCGGCGCAGCGCGCGGCGTCGTTTTCAATGCTCCACAGCTGCTGGACCAACGGCAAGGGCGAGCCAATGGTCGCGTCGAGGGGTTACACCCCGACCGACCCGACCTATGCCGCGCTGGCGCTGGAGCTGTATGAATGGACCAAATCGCTCAGCGACCAAGTGGCCCGCGCGCAATATGCGGACCGTTTGGCGAAGGCGCTGCTCGTTGGCAAAGCCTTTGCCGGGCAATATGCCAAAACCAAACATGCGCTGGGCGTGGTCGACTTCGACGATATGATCCGCAAGACCGCCGATTTGCTGAACACCGGACACATGGCTGATTGGGTTCGGTTCAAGCTTGACCGGCAGATCGACCATATCCTCGTCGACGAGGCGCAGGATACCAACAAGGCGCAGTGGGACATCATTCGCGCGTTGAGCGACGATTTTTACAGCGGCTCTGGCCAGCGACCGGACAAGAGCCGGACGATCTTTTCGGTCGGCGATTTCAAGCAGGCGATTTATGGTTTTCAGGGCACTGCGCCCGAGCGGTACCGCGAGGCGGGCGAAGCGTTTGCTGAACGCATCAAGGGTGCCGAACTGCAATTGCAAAACCTCGCGCTATCGCAAAGCTTTCGTTCGACCGCTCCGGTGCTTGATTTCGTCAATGCCGTGATCGCGACGACCGGCGGCGAAAATTTCGGGATCACCGACGATATCGAGGATCATTACAGCGAGAAGGCGGCAGTTGGGGTGGTCGAACTGCTCGCACCGGTCACTCCGGCATCGGTGGCCGACGAAGCAGCCGCCAACGACAGCAACGACGAAGAAAACTGGGTCACCAGCGAGAAACGGCGACTGGCTGAAAAGCTCGCCGATTATGCCAAGGCATTGATCGACGAGGCGCCCTGGCTCGAAACGCAAAGTCGTTATCTGCAACCCGGCGACATCATGTTCCTACTGCGCACACGTGGCGATCTGGCGTCGTTGCTCGTTGCGCAACTGCACGAGCGAAACGTGCCGGTGGCGGGGATCGACCGGCTGCGGCTGTTGCAGCCGTTGGTGGTGCAGGATCTGCTCGCCACCATCCGGTTCGCGCTGCAACCCGGCGATGATCTGAGCCTCGCCTGTCTATTGGTCTCACCATTGATGGGCTGGAGCCAGGATAAGTTGTTGCAATATGGCTATCGCGGCAGGCGCGAGGTGACGCTGTGGCAGCATCTGCGCGAGCAGCCTGACATTGCCGACGAACTGGCACCTTTGCGCGACATATTGGGCAGCGCCGATTATACCACCGTCTATCACTTCCTAGAGCAAATCCTGTCCGGTTCGACCGGCGGACGGCGCAAATTTGCCGCGCGTCTCGGGCCGGAATCGTTGGTGCCGATGGAGGAGATGCTGAACGCCGCGATGCAGTTCGAGCAGCAACAGGGCGGCGGACTGCAAGCGTTTCTCGCATGGTTCGACCGCGGCGATATCGAGATCAAACGCGATGGCGAAAGCGGCGCAAACGAGGTGCGGGTGATGACCGTCCACGGCGCGAAGGGCCTGCAATCGCCGGTGGTGATATTGGCCGACACCACGTCCGATCCCGGCAAGAAACCCGACCAGTCCGCCGAACTGATAGTGGACGAGGGCAAACGCACGCCGTTGCTGCCGATCCGAAAAGTGGAGCAATCGGGTAGGCTTGCGGCGATTGTCGAGATGCAAAGCGCACGCGAATTGCAGGAGCACAAACGCCTGCTCTACGTCGCGATGACGCGTGCCGAGGAACGCCTGATCATGGGCGGCGCCTTGGGCATCAGTCGCAAGGGCGTCGCGCCCGAGGACAGCTGGTACGCCGCGTTGCGCAACGGCATGGAGGCGCTGGGTTGTGAATGGCAGGAAGACGCGCGCTTCGGACAGGTGATGCGCCATATCGGCACCGAAGGCCTATCCGGCACCCCCAATCCGAAAAATGCCTCAGCCGCTTCAAACCCACCCATAGCCATTCACGAAATTCCGGATTGGCTGTTCAAGCCAGCGCCCGACGAAGGCCGCCCACCGCGTCCACTGGTCCCGTCGCGGCTCGAAGATGACGATTACGGCGATGCCCCGGCAACGCTTGCGATGCGCGCGGCGGCTGAACGCGGCAAGCTGATCCATGCATTGTTCGAACGGATCACCGACGCCGGTTCGCTGGAGGCCGCCGAGCGCTGGCTGGAGCACAATGTCAGCGATCCGACAATCGACAAAGCGCGCATACTGGCCGACGTACGCGGCGTGGTTGCCAACCCCGAATGGCATGATTTTTTCGGTCCCAATGCCCGCGCCGAAGTGCCGTTGGCGGCGGTCGTGGGCGAGGTCGTCATTTCCGGACGGATCGACCGGCTGATTATCGAACCCGGACGGGTGCGCATACTCGACTTCAAAACCGGGCGAGCCATCTCCTCCGACGAAACAACGGTCGCGGTGCCACATCTCCGCCAAATGGCGCATTATGTTGCCGCGCTCGAAACGATCTTTCCTGAATCGCGGGTTGAGGCGTCGTTGCTGTTCACTTATGCGCCAAAGCTTGTGACGCTCTCCGACGCTCTTTTGGCACCCTACAAACCCATCTCTTGAGACCACAAGCAAAACTATTGCCGTGACCGCTTGTCAGCACCGGTCCGGCACCATACATTCCAATCCAACATCAAGGAGATTTTCCCATGGCTACTGCATCCGTAGGCGACAGCGATTTCGATGCGCAGGTTATCAATGCTGGCAAACCCGTTCTGGTCGATTTCTGGGCCGAATGGTGCGGCCCGTGTAAGATGATCGGCCCAAGCCTTGAGGAAATCAGCGAAGAGCTGGGCGACAACGTCACGATCCTGAAGCTCAACATCGACGATCACCCCGATACGCCCGCCAAATACGGCGTACGCGGTATTCCGACGATGATCCTGTTCAAGGACGGCGCGGTTGCAGATACCAAGGTCGGTGCGGCGCCCAAGGCACAATTGAAGCAATGGCTGGAGGCCGCGCTTTAACCGCCTTCGTCATGCTGAAACAAGTTCAGGGTGACGAGCGTGCGGCGATCAATCAACTCCGGTAATCGGCATTGATCGAGATATACCCATGCGTAAGGTCGCACGTCCACACGGTCGCGCGGCCTTCGCCTAGGCCCAAATCGACGCCGATATCGATTTCCTGTCCCTTCAGATGTGCAGCCACCGGCGCTTCGTCATAGCCATCGATAGCAACACCGTTTCTGGCCACCTGCGTCGCGCCGAAGCTGATCGATAGCCGGTCACGGTCGGCGGGTTCGCCGGCCTTGCCCACCGCCATCACTACGCGGCCCCAATTGGCGTCCTCGCCCGCAATCGCGGTTTTCACCAAAGGCGAGTTGGCAATGGCAAGGCCAACCCGACGCGCGCTGTCGTCATCGACCGCGCCAGTGACCAAAATCTCGATAAACTTCTGCGCGCCTTCACCGTCGCGCACCACCAGATGCGCGAGTTGGCGGCAGACGTCGCCCAGCGCAGCGGCAAAGGCATCCGCCCCCGCATCGTCGAATGAGGTGAGCGGCGCGTTGCCAGCCTTGCCGGTGGCAAAGGCCAACACGGTGTCGCTGGTCGACGTGTCGCTATCGACGGTGATACAGCTAAAAGTCTGCGCGTTCGACGCCGACAACAGTTCCTGCAAGAACGCGGGCTCGACCGCCGCATCGGTGAAGATATAGCCGAGCATCGTCGCCATATCGGGCGCGATCATGCCCGAACCTTTGATGATCCCCGCGATTTGCACCGTCGTACCACCGACCATAGCGCTTGCGGTCGCACCCTTGGCAAAAGTGTCGGTGGTGCCGATGGTGTTGCACGCATCCTCCCACCCGCACGGTTCGGCGTCGAACACCGCGTTCAATCCAGCCTCGGCTTTGTCGGTGGGTAGGGGGACACCGATCACACCAGTGGACGACACGAATATCTCGCTCTCCGCACAACCCAGATTTGCAGCAACCTTGGCGGTAATCGCCTCGACCGCATCGCGCCCGCGCTGCCCGGTAAAGGCGTTGCTATTGCCCGCATTGACGATCAGCGCACGGGCCTTGCCACCCTTGAGATTCTCGCGGCACATTTCGACCTCGGTCGAGCAACAGACATTCCGGGTAGTGACACCCGCAACCGCCGTTCCTTCGGCCAGTTCAAAATAGGTCAGGTCGCACCGTCCCCAATCCTTGTAACCGGCACGTGCGATACGCGGAATGACGCCGTCGACTTCGGGCATGTCTGGAAACGGTAGGGCAAGAGGGGAAATGGTAGACAAGCTGCTGTCTTTCGATAAAAAGTTTTGTATATTCAGGGGACAAACCGAAATGCTCGCATCCATCTATCTTTTGACCTCAATCGGCGCAACTGCCAATGCGGGCTATACGCCGATGCCGCCGCCAGTAGTGAGGACAGTGTCAGTACCGCCGCCGATGACTGTGGTTCCGACAATTCCGATTTTTCCTGGACCGCCAAAGGGTAAGGAAAGCTCGCCAATTCCCAAGGTCAATCCGGGCGGTTGGGCAAGTACATTCGATTATCCACCGCTTGCCCTGCGTGAAGAGCGTGAGGGAACGACGACATTCACGCTGAACATAAACAAGGACGGCCGCGTATCGGATTGCATGATCACGACATCGAGCGGCCACGCCGATCTCGATCAGGTAACATGCAGCAGCGTGACCCGGCGCGCCATTTTCTACCCAGCACAAGACAAAAAAGGTGCGCCAACAACCGGAAAATACTCGAACCGTGTGCGCTGGCAAATCCCGAGTATCGCGACGATGGCGTCGCTGCCGCTGCAGAACAACAGCTATCCCAGATCCGCGCAAATCCGCAATACCGCAAGCCTGCGCGTGGCAAGGGAGGACTATCCACCTGCCGCATTGTCGGCCTTGCAGGAAGGTTCCGCGACGTTTTCCCTCGATATCGATAATCAGGGTGCGGTACGAAATTGCTCGATAATTAAGACGAGCGGCATTCCCGTGCTCGACGATCAAAGCTGTGCTGTAGCGCGAAAATGGGAGTTCGATCCGGCCCGCGATATCGAGGGCAGGCCTGTGGCCGCTCGAACCAGCCACAATATCGCTTGGCGTTTGCCCAAAGGTGCGATGGGCGCGTCACCCGCGATACAGCGTCCATTGCGCAACCCCTTCGACAAGGTCGGCGCAATGACGATGACGCTCGATTTCGACAAGGAAGGAAAGCTGAGCGACTGCGCACTCGAACATAAAGGTGAAACCGGCATATTCGGCTCGCCGCCGAATTTATCCGAGGACCTTTGCAAGGGCGCGCCGGGGAGAGGGGATGTTCAACCGTTTGTCGGGTCAGATGGCAATCCACAGCCAAGGCGCGTCATCGTCAAGATTTCGGTCGAACATGCCGAAGTTCCGGCGAAACCCGCCGAGAAGCCAACGGAGCAATAATCGTCTGACGACATGTCAACGCCTTCGGGATAGACGAACGCTGTTTCGCTTCCTATATGCGCTGCGAGACTAGACAGGGCATTTCATGCGTTTGCTGATTTATCTTTTGGCGATGATGACCGGCTTTTCAGCCGCAGAGGCCGCTCGTCCTGTTTCTGCAGCACCCGCCGAACTCGGTTCGGCGGTCGCGCATGGCGCGGTGGTTGTGGCATCGGTCGCTTCTGTTCAGCAGCATAGTGCTTCGGCTATTGAGGCTGAGACAGCCTTTCTGCCTGCGGTAAAAGCACTGCCGACTGCAACGGTTTCGCCTGTTTTGGCGAGTTCGCCGATCACACGGCACGATATTTCGCGCCAATAACTCACGCGCGGCGCGTTCTGCGCCATCTTTCAATCCCGCCAATCATACGCCGAAATGTCCGCCTGCGGCATCGGCGCGACCAGAACAAATCCCAAAGGAAATTTCCATGCTCGGCTCTGTCGCCAAAGCTTTATTCGGTTCGTCGAACGACCGTTATGTCAAATCGATCATGAAGATCGTCGCCGTGATCAACGATTTCGAGGCAGAAATTGAAGGCTTTGACGACGAGCGTCTGAAGGCCCAGACGCAACTCTTTCGCGACCGGTTGGAAGCAGGCGAAACGCTCGACGACATATTGCCAGAGGCATTCGCCACCGTCCGTGAAGCATCGAAGCGCGTCATGGGCATGCGCCATTTCGACGTGCAGATGGTCGGCGGCGTCGTTCTCCACCGCGGCGAAATCGCCGAAATGCGTACTGGCGAGGGCAAGACGCTCACCGAAACCTTGCCCTGCTACCTCAACGCGCTTGAGGGCAAAGGCGTGCATGTTGTTACCGTCAACGACTATCTCGCCCGCCGCGATGCCGAGTGGATGGGCCGGATATATTCGTTCCTCGGGCTAACAACGGGCGTGGTTGTGCCCAATATCGCCGAGCATGACCGCCGCGCCGCCTATGCCAGCGACATTACTTATGCGACCAATAACGAGCTTGGCTTCGATTATCTGCGCGACAATATGAAATATGAACGCGCGCAGATGGTGCAGCGGCCGTTCAATTTCGCGATTGTCGATGAGGTCGATTCGATTCTGGTCGATGAAGCCCGCACGCCGCTGATCATTTCTGGGCCGACCGACGACAAGTCCGAGCTCTATATGCAGGTGCATGCCGTCGTTCTGCAACTCGACGAAGCCGACTATGACAAGGACGAAAAGAGCCGCAACATCACGCTGACCGAGGACGGTACCGAAAAGGCCGAGCGGTTGCTGGAGAATGCCGGTCTCCTTACCGGCTCGAACCTGTATGATTATGAGAATACGCTGGTCGTCCATCACCTCGACCAGGCGCTCAAAGCCGACATCATGTTCAAGCGCGATACCGATTATATCGTCAAGGACGGCAAGGTCATCATCATCGACGAGTTTACCGGTCGGATGATGGACGGCAGGCGTTGGTCCAACGGCCTGCATCAGGCGGTCGAGGCCAAGGAAGGTGTCGAGATCGAACCCGAAAACCAGACTCTGGCGACGATTACCTTCCAGAATTACTTCCGCATGTATCCGAAAATCGGCGGCATGACCGGGACGGCGGCGACCGAAGCCGCCGAGTTCCACGAAATCTACAAGCTGAATGTCGTGGAAATACCAACCAATGTGGCCGTGGTCAGAATCGACGAGGATGACCAGTTCTTCAAGAATACGCAGGACAAGTTCGGCGCGATTGCCAAGACGATCAAGGAAGCCAATGATCGTGGTCAGCCGGTATTGGTCGGTACTGTGTCGATCGAAAAGTCGGAGTTGCTGTCCGAGTTTCTTGAGAAGGAAGGCGTCGTGCACAGCGTGTTGAACGCGCGTTTTCATGAAAGCGAGGCGCATATTGTGGCGCAGGCCGGGCGGCTTGGCAGCGTGACGATTGCTACCAATATGGCAGGGCGCGGTACCGACATTCAATTGGGCGGCAACTATGATTTCCGTCTGGAAGACGAGTTGAGCGAGATGGCCGAGGGGCCGGAACGTGACGCCGCGGTCGAGGCTTTGAGGGCCGAAATCGCGGCCGAAAAGGCGCAGGTGATCGACGCCGGTGGGCTGTTCGTGCTTGCGACCGAGCGCCATGAAAGCCGCCGCATCGATAACCAGCTACGCGGTCGTTCGGGACGCCAGGGCGATCCTGGTCTGTCGCGCTTCTACCTGTCGCTTGATGACGATCTGCTCAGGATTTTTGGATCGGAAACGCTGTTTTCCAAGATGATGAATTCGTCGCTCGACGATGGCGAGGCGATCGGCGGCAAGTGGTTGTCCAAGGCGATAGAAACCGCGCAGAAAAAAGTCGAGGCGCGTAATTATGATATCCGCAAACAGCTTGTGGAATATGATAATGTCATGAATGATCAGCGAAAAGTAATTTACGAACAACGTAGTGACATTATGGACGCCGAAGCCGTCGACGACGTCGTGGAAGATATGCGTAATGATACAGTAAATACCCTGGTCGGCGACCATTGCCCCGTCGGCACCTATCCCGAGCAATGGGACGTCGAAGGTCTGAAAAAGCAATGTGCCGAGGTGCTCGGTCTTGCGCCCGATCTCGATAGCTGGTTGCAGGAAGAAGCAATCGAGCCGGAAATCATCGAAACACGCATCGCCGATATGGCAACAGAGAAGTTTACGGCAAAAAGCGCGGGTCTTGACGAAACCGTATGGCGCCAGGTCGAGAAAAGCATCTTGCTGCAAACGCTCGACCATCATTGGAAAGAACATCTTTCAACGCTCGATGCTCTCCGTCAGGTGATTTATCTGCGTGCCTATGCGCAGAAAAATCCAATCAATGAATATAAGCAGGAATCGTTCGGCCTGTTCGAACGCATGCTGGCGGCTATCCGTGAGGACGTTACCAAGACGATTGCCACCAACGAATTCCGCGCCGAACAAGAAATGACGATGCCCGAATTGCCCGAGTTACCCGACTTTCTGACCACGCACATTGACCCGTTCACCGGCGACGACGACAGCGATGACTTCGACGCGGCGTCAAGCGGGTTGATCACCAGCACGATAGCCGCCCGTCCGGCGTCGCGCGCGACCGATCCGTTTGCCGGCAATCCCGACATTCGCCGCAACGATCCGTGCCCTTGCGGGTCGGGGCAAAAGTACAAGCATTGCCACGGCGCTTATTGATTGCGCTGACATAGAAGGGGGACAGTAATGTTTTGGTTAGCTGGCCTCTTCGCTCTTGTCGCACTGGTTTACGCATCGGTCGGATTCGGCGGTGGATCGACCTACACGGCGTTATTGGGTCTGTGGGGCGTTGATTACAAGCTGATCCCGGTCATCTCGTTGCTGTGCAACATCATTGTAGTCACCGGCGGCAGCATGCGCTTCATACGCGCAGGATTGGTCGATTGGCGCGCGGTGTTGCCGCTTTTGTTGGTTTCGGCTCCGTTTGCCTTTGTCGGCGGGTTGGTGCCGCTCAAACAATGGCTGTTTCTTCTCATTCTGGGTGGCACGTTGTTGCTGTCTGCGATTGCTCTCATCGCGCAGCCGGACAAAATGAGTCCGCGAACGCTACCGAAACCCGCATTGCTGTTCATTTCAGGCACAGTGGGGTTGCTGGCGGGCCTGTCGGGTATCGGCGGCGGCATCTTTATGGCACCGGTGCTGCACCTCATCCGTTGGTCGGACCCCCGGCGAATTGCCGCCTTCGCCTCGCTTTATATCCTAATCAACTCGATTACGGGTCTGACGGGCCAAATTCTCAAGGCAGGACCGCAATCGCTGGCCGGACCGGGTGCGGAGTTTTGGCCGTTGCTGCTTGCCGTATTTATCGGCGGTCAACTAGGCAGCATGATGGGTATGCGCTATCTCACCCCGCAGCTGCTCCGGGCGATGACGGCGCTATTGGTCGGTTACGCCGCAATTCGCCTGCTTTGGCAGGGTTGGGGCATGATGTAAGAAAAATGGCTCCCCGGGAGGGCATTTTTTGGGAAAATCATAACTGAACATAGTCGCTCAATTGCTCTATATTTCAATAGCTTGTTTTAGAATTACTAAATCATAGCTGAACATAGATTTTCACCTTTTCACAAATCAAAAGGTGGTCTATAGAGGGGGCTTAAATGCCGCCTCGGAGTTCGGGTCCCTTACTTTATAACGCGCTCAATCAGATGGTTGCTCGGTCGTTCGGGCAAGGCAAATATGCCGATGGGCAGGGCTTATGGCTTATCAAGCGCGATAAGATCTTGGGCAAGTGGATTCTCCGATTGGTGGTGCAGGGCAAGCGCCGCGAGATGGGTTTGGGCAGTTGGCCGGACGTTTCAATTGCGGAAGCGCGCGAACGGGCGGCAAAAGCCCGCAAGCAACTGCGTGATGGCGTTGATCCGATCTTTGAACGGCAGAAAGTGAAACGTAGCGCCAAGCCACTCACCCTTGCCGAAGCCATTGCTGGTTGCTTTGAAGTACGCCGATGAGTCCGCAAACTTGTCGAGTGTCCAGAACCTATAAGTTCGGGATCGTCGAGCCTGTGGGGTACGATATGCCGGTCTGCCATGATGCCGCCTTCCGTTGGTTCGCTGTCCGATGACGGCAGTGACGATGGGCACCGGTTCCAACACCGACAGGTACAGCGATCTGGAAGATGGTGAAGCGACCCGATCTTTAACATTGGCTTGGTTGATTGCGCCTGCCGGGTTGAAACGTTGCTCATCATATGTTCGGCCATAGCTGACCCAGCCACTGGTATTTTCCGCGGCAGCGGTCTGCCGTTCGGCATTGACCGCACCATGCAACCCGGTGCTATCCGATGCCTAGCATGCGCTCAATCCGGCGAGCAGTACCAATGCAAATCTACGCAATTTCATGTTAGTTCCTCTCCCGACGCGTCAGCCTAATTGACCATCCGCGCATTTTCACCCCAATGCTGCACCCGCAGCGCCTTTTTGTCCATCTTGCCCGCTGCCGTGCGGGGAATCGAGTCAGTGAATTCGATCGTTTTTGGTGCTTTCACACTGCCCAATCGTTCTTTGACATGGCTGATTATTTGCGCGGCCTCGATCCCCTGCGCGACTACAATCGCGTGGACAGACTCGCCCCATTTTTCGTCGGGAATCCCGATAACCGCACATTCTTTTACTGTGGAAAGCTCTGTAATCGCTGCTTCCACTTCGGTTGTGAAGACGTTGAATCCGCCCGTCACAACCATGTCTTTTTTGCGGTCAACAATGTACAAATAGCCTTCATCGTCACGCTTGGCGACATCGCCGGTATGGTGCCAGCCAAAAGTCCGTACTTCAGCAGTAGCATCTGGTTTCTCGAAATAGGAATGGGACACCAATGGACCGCGCACGACTATTTCACCTGCTTCTCCATTGGGTAGCAGCTTGCCCTCATCGTCCATAATAGCCACCTGCACAGATCGTGTCGGTTTTCCGCAACTCGCCAATCTTTCGGGGTGGTCGCCGCGCGCTGCGGCGGCCACGACTTCTGGTGGAAGCCATGTGACAACCATCGGGCATTCCACTTGACCGTAGCATTGGCACATACACGGTCCGAACGTTTCGACAGCAACCCGAAGTTTTTCAGGGGAAACGGGCGATCCGACCAAAATGAATATTTTAAGCGAGCTGTAATCATGCGCCCCTAATTCGTGCGACCCGAGCAAGCCGTAGAGCGCCGTCGGCGGCAGATACATGTGGGTGATTTTGCGCTCAGCAATAGTTCGTAACACCCGGTCAGCGTCAAAGCCCGGTAAGATAACTTGCGTTGCCCCAAGGCTGAGTGTTGAAAGCGCGATTGGCCCTGCGGCATGGGTAATCGGCGCCGAAACCAGCGCTACCGGATCATCGGTACGTCCACCCATCGCATCGGCTGAGGTTTCGATCATCGTACCCCAACCTAAGTTGGTAACATTTGCACCCTTAGAGGGACCGGTAGTTCCACCAGTTGGGAAGATGCCGACCAGTTCATCCAAATTGCCGAATGCATCGACTATTGGCGAGATGAAATCTGCGGCTTTCGTGTCGCCAACAAAATCGTCGAGCGATGGCGTGTCGCCATCGGTCTTATCCATACATACGCACTTGCGCAGCATCGGGCAGAGCGCTTTCAGCGCCTCAACTTCAAGCGCCAGACTTGAATGGTAAAACAACCATTCGCAGCGAACATAATTGAGATACGCCGCGTTGGCTTCAATCGCATTGCGTGTATTGATAGGAATCCATTTTCCATTTGCACGCCAAATCGAAAGCAACGTCACCATCAGTCGCGCCGAATTAGGCGCATAAAGCGCAACCGCCTGCTGGTTTTCAAAGCTTTTTTTGTGGAGCGCAGCCGCCACTTGCTCGGTTAATGCCTTTACCTCGGCAAAGCTCTGTTCAGAGCCGCTATCAGCATCGACCAACGCGATGCGATTGGGGTTCAGATCATGTCCTCGGTCAAAATAGTCAATGGCGCGCAATTTCTATCTCCAACAATTGATTTCAGGCCTCGGTGTCCAGCTTTGGCGCGGATCATCCATGGTGGCGTGGCTTAGCGCCCATTGCACGGATGGCCGCATGGTCCAAGTGATGGTTGAATAAGACTCACTCGGTCCAAGCGGGTTGTTCGCCCTTGGCGACGCGCGAAGAATTACCGAGTAGAAAATCGCCGAGCACATCAATGCTATCGGGATATTTGACCTTTACCTTGGCCGCCAAGTCTTCTGCGTTTTTCGAGGCAGAAACCATCTTTGGCCAATCGGCAATATAGCGGCGGGTATAATCAATCCCCGACGCATCATTGGGCAGGCCAGGTTTGGAATGGCCGGATATGACGATTTCAGGCTTAAGCTCGGCGAGTACTTCAACTGCCTTGCCCCAAGCCGCAATGCCAGCAGCATCATGCTCGCCAAACCACAGGAACATCTCATTATAAACGAGGTCGCCTGGAAACAGTGCCTTTATGCTCGGCGCCCATAGTGCGGTGGCATGAAGATGGTCGCCTTGCAGCGGGCCGACCACTTTGAGTTCGCGGCCTTCCAGCATGATCGTATCACCGTCCAGCGGGACAGGTGCTGTTGGCGTGCGCGGTGCGTTGGTCCCGAGTACCGGACTCCAGCGCTTCACTTTGAACGGCAAAGAACGCCAGATGTCTGCTGAAACCACCGGATGGGCGACGACTTTCGCCTTTGGAAAGGCTTGGGTAATCACTTCCATCGCGAAGAAATGATCGGGATGATCATGCCCGATGAAGATCGTTTCCAGTTCCTTGCCGCTATCCAATATCATCCCGACAACGCGGTGGGCGTCAGCGAGTGTGAACGGCGCATCGACCAAGACAGCCTTTTTATCTCCCTTGATTAGAGCGATATTGGCATAGAGCGAACCAGCGCTGGTCCGCAGCACTTCGACTTCCAACGGTTTATCCTGTGCAAGAACGGGAGCCGCGATGAATGCCGCAAACAGGGGTAGCCATTTCAACATAATTCTCTCCTCAATGTGCGGTTTGGCCGCCGTCGATCACGAACAATGAACCGTTGATAAAACTCGCTGCATCCGAACACAGGTGCAGCACCGTTCCGGCGATTTCTTCGGGTTGGGCTGCGCGTCCGCTAATGTTTTGCGCAAAGAATGCGGCCTTGAACTCTTCGCTGTCGAGCCAAGCTTGCGTCATTGGCGTAGCGACAAAGCCGGGGCCAATAGCGTTTACCCGAATGCCTTGCTGCGCATACTCAATTGCCACGGCCTTGGTCAGCCCTACAACGGCGTGTTTGGCCGCGACATAGGCTGACATGTGCGGATCAGCGACGATGCCCGCCACCGACGCCGTGTTGACAATGGCTCCGCCCCCGACGGTCAGAAAATGCCGAACCTCGGCCTGCATCGCGAAATAGACACCTTTCAAATCGACGTTCAATATGAGATCAAGATCGCTCGCGGGCACTTCATGAAAGGGCAGGGGGGGTGGCAGAACCCCCGCGTTGTTGAATGCCATATCCATGCTGCCAAAACGTGCGACGCAATCGCGCACAAGTTCGATCATCGCGTCGGCGTCGGTCACGTCAGCCGTTTTGAATGCCGCCTTGCCGCCTTCGGCTTCGACGAGGGATACGGTTTCAGCGGCGCGGTCATCAACGTCGCCGATCATCACGGCAGCACCCTCTCGCGCAAACGCCAGTGCAGTGGCTCTGCCTATGCCCGTAGCGCCGCCGGTAATGAGGACAGATTTACCTCTAAAACGCACCTTATATTCCTTCCGCCAGCAAGATATTCAACAGCGCATCGGGCGCATCCTGCATTACAATATGACCGCTATCCAGTTCATGGGTCCGCCAAGCCGGATCGGCTTTGGTCCGCGCGTAAAATTTTCCAAATGTCATCGGTAATCCGTGCGTGGCGTAGATATAAGTGTGGCGTTTGATCAGTTTCTCGTCACCAGACAAATGCACGGGTTCCAGCAAAGTCAGCAGTGGATGCCGCGTCAAATTGCTCGGTGAGCCGGGAAACGGTGCCACAAGGCCCGGAGAATCCCGTTGAGCATCGATAAAGTGCTTGCGTTCCCAATCGGTCGCGAGGTCCCATAACGCCTCGCCATCCTGGGGCAGGAAGGCATCAATATAGACCAGACTACTGATCTTCGCCGCTCGTTTTGTCGCAACGCCGGTGATGATCATACCGCCATAGCTATGGCCAACCAAAATGAAGTCTTTCAGTTTCGCTTTGTCGACAACGGCGAGAACATCAGCAATATGGGTTGAAAGCGAAATCGCCGAAGACTTCTCCTTTGATCGCGCACCAAGCCCTTTTAGCGCAACGACGTAGACCTTGTGGCCTGCCGCACGAAGCCCCTTGGCTGTGGCGTCATAGCTATCTCCACCGCCCCATGCACCGTGCACTAATACATAAGTGGCGTGACCGGATGCATTTTCCTTAACGTGAAGCGGTGTCGTCATCAAAGCCATCAACAAAATCATCCTTCGAACCATTATAATTTCCTTTGTAAGTATTTATTATCCAAGTCACATCATCGGAGCGATCAGGACTTTGCAATCATGTGCGCGCGACCTGAGGGCCTCAAACCGCTTTGGTGTATCATTGAGTGAAATCGTATCGGTGACCAGCAATCGCGGTTCAGCGGCACCTGCATTGAGCACATCAAGCGCCGCTTCATATTCACCGCGTGTGAAGAAGGCAGAGGTGATGAGGCAAACCTCTTTTGAGAGCATGGCAAATGTATTCATGGTGTCGGGCTTTGTGCACAGACCGAGCAGCAGTATGGTGCCCCGGTTGCGAACTTGGCTAACCGCTTGTTCAATTAGTCCAGGTATACCAACGCATTCAAATACAATATTTGCTTTCCCGGCCAGCGCCCGCTCGGCGCCGCCGACAGGGTCAGCGGGATCGACAACAAAGCCCGTTGCCCCCATGGCCAACGCTCGGTGTTCCTGAAAATTGCTAATGTCTTGGATGACGACTTCGCTTGCTCCGGCCCGTCGCGCCCAAAAGGCAACCGCTAGCCCAATCGGCCCCGCGCCGAGAACGAGCACTTTGTCACCCGCCTTGAGCCCCGACATATTCACGCCGTGCAGGGCAACTGCCAGCGGTTCGATAATTGCACCATCTGCAAGGCTGGCTGATTGGGGCAGCTTCACGCACTGGTTGGGCCGCGTCACGGCATATTCGGCATAGCCGCCACCCTGAAGACCGAATTTATCACACCATGCAATTTCACCAGAACGACATGATGCGCATTGGCCGCAACTCGTGAGTGGGATGACAGACACAAGATCGCCGATCACGACACCTTCGGTATTTTTACCTAGCGCGACAATTTCTCCGGCGAATTCATGGCCCAACACATCGCCTGCAATTTTGCCGAATGCGGGATCTTCGGTCATGTGCAAGTCCGACCCGCAAATTCCGCAGCGGCCAACCTTTACCACCACTTCGCCTTCGGCCGGTGTTGGATCAGCCAAAGTCTCTATCGTTAGTGGCTGGTGCAGCCCCTGCATGACCGCTGCGCGCATTATTTGATCCCCGATTTGCCAGGCGCGATGATGTGGTTGGGGTCGTCTGGCGCTCGCTCGCCCTGCGGTTGCCCCAATGTCTGCCCGGCGAGGACTGAGTGCCACTCAATATGGGCAACTACTGCCGACAATCCTAGCTCTATGCTCATTTGAATTTCCCTAGTGCCATACCCCCATCGATCAAAACGTGGCTGCCGGTCATATAATTCGATGCATCCGAAGCGAGATAGAGGGCGAGGGGTTTGATCTGATAGGTTTCGGCAACCGAACCAACAGGGACCATCTCATCCCACGCTTTGCGGGCGACGGGGTCCTTTTTCAGCCAGCCATCGCCAATATTCGTAACGAACGGGCCGGGGGCAATGGCATTGACGCGGATTTTATATTCGGCAAGTTCCAGCGCAGCATGGCGGACCATATGGGCGACGCCGGCCTTGGCTGGCATATAAGCCATGCCAACAATCGCTTCGTTGACGAGTGCCGCGTTGGATGAAGTGGCGATGATGCTACCACCTTTCCCGCTCGCCTTCATACAGCGCGCAGCTTCACGGATAGTGTTGAATACGCCCGTCAGGTTGATGCTGATCGTGCGGTCCCAACGGGAGGGGTCAAGCGTGTCAATCTGGCCATCGGGGTTACGGAAACCGCCGGGATTCCAGAATCCTTCACCGGGATCGATACCCGCGTTGGCAAATGCGATGTCGATCCCGCCATAAGCTGCAACATGGTCGTCAAAAACTTGTCTCATCGCAGTGCGGTCAGCAACATCAAGCTGTGCGGCACGGGCCTCTCCGCCTTCGCTGCGGATGCGGGCGGCTTCGCGCTCTGCTCCGCTTAAATCAATGTCGGTTAGGGTAACCTTGGCACCGGCCTCCGCCATCGATTCGGCATAAGCAAGGCCTATGCCCGATGCTGCACCTGTAACGAGTGCGGATCGACCAACAATAATGAATTGATCAAGTGTTTTCATCGATATCCTCCCCTTTTCAGAACGGCCCGCTCTCTGCGGGAAGCCAATCTCTGACTAAACTATGATGCGTCAAAATCCCGCCGTTGCCAGTGCCGAATGAATCTGATGTTTCACGTAGTGGCAGGAGCAAAAACAGACCTATGCATCACAGATAGAGCTGCTTGTTGATTGTCAGGCCATGTTCTTTGCAGTGGGTTTCATAGTGGTTCATGAACCACCAGACATCGAGAGTTTCGACATGTTCGCCGTCCTCGTTGTAGAATTCATTGGCGCCCTGCATCCAGAATAATGCCTTCATGCCTTCCGGATTGTCCGTAACCAAAGTGTGCGCAGTGCCAGGCGTTTCGGTAATGAAATCACCTGGGCCGCAAACCCAATCATATTCCAGATAGCGAAATGTGCCTTCCAGACCTACTGCCCATACTGGGCCACGATGCTTATGCGTGCCGATCACGCCGGGGCTCTTAATCCACAATATATTGCAGTACACATTTTGGCGTACATCAAAGGCAAGATGCCGGATCGCCGCATTGTCGCCAAAGGGAACCCAGGGGCTCTCCTCCTCCGACGAACCTACATACGTTCCTTCTTGACCATATTTTTTGATTATATCGCTATACAGCTCAGCAACATTGACGATCTTATATGCGCCAGACGGCGGTGCTTTCATGCCAACCATATTAGTTCCTATCTAATCAACGTGTCGACATAATCGGCACCGATGCCGTTGCTTGCATAATGCTCACGCGCGGCCTTCATATAATCGAACACGTCATAATGACCGACGGTATTACCGTCTTCGTCCAGCCACATCAGCGGTCCTGAAACCACAAAGAATACCTTCATCGGTTCAGGACTGTCATAGCAGACCAACGTATGCGCCTCGCCCGGAGTTTCATAGACGAAATCACCCGCCGTTGCCGTCCAGTCGTGCTCCAGATAGGCCCATTTCCCACTGATCGTATACGCCCAGATCGGGTGCGGATGATAATGTCGGCTTACCAGGCCGGGGCCGCTCGCCATCAGGACATCAGCCCACATATTCTTCGACGGGCTAATCCAAACAGGTTTCGAAGATGCCGTTTCGCTGATCGGGACCCAGTGGCGGGGGTCGCCTTCTGCGATTTTCGAGGCGTAAACCTCCGGCAGGCTGCCTTCGCGGAATACCTTGTCGATCGGTTTAATGTCTTTCCAAAATTCCAGATGAGGCGATTCAGGCATTCCGGGTTCCTCAATGTAAAAAGGGGGGCATTTCTGGCCCCGCCCTTTTGGCTTGTAATCAAGTTCAGAAATTTACGCCCAACTTGGCGTACCATTCACGCGGACGGCTGTAGGTGCCATAAAACTGGCCGCCTGCGATCTGCGCCTGACCCGTCACGAGATAGCGTTCATCGGTGATGTTTGTCATACCAATCGTAATATCCCAGTTGGCGGGCGCCTTATAGGTAATGCTGCCATTCAGCAGATCGGTGGACGGACGTTCAAGCAAAAAGGCACGTTCGGTATCATTCCACAGGCTTGAGCTATGGGTATAATCGGCGAGCAACACGACGCTGCCGCTACCACCTAGATCAATTTCGTACCGCGGACTGATATTAAACTTCAACTTTGGTGTTTTGGGCAAGGCGCCTCCTGGAAATACGCCGGCTTGGAACGGATTTGCTGCAACCTGAGCAGGAGCCAGAACGTCTGTGTATTTTGCGTCAAGGTAGCCCACCGAGGCATTGATAGTCAGCGCGTTGGTGGGCGCCGCAGTTACTTCAATTTCAAAGCCCTTGATGCGGGCATCGCCAGCATTTTGGATGGTTGGTGATACGCCTTGCTGGAAGTTCAGCTGGATGCCCTTATACTCGGTTTGGAACAAGGCCGCGTTTACTTGCAACCGGCGTTCGATCAGCGTTGACTTGATACCGATTTCATAAGTGGTCGCCTTTTCCTCGTCAAAATCCGGGGCCGTTGGCAGCGGGTTGGAAAGGCGGGTTGTCCAACCACCAGTCTTGTAACCCTTTGACCAACTGGCATAGGCCATCACGTCGTCATTCGGATGATATTGTATGCCGATTTTTGGGGAAAAGTTATTAAACACTTTTTTCTGCGTACCCGCGATATAATAGCGTAGCGGCTCACCCGGATTAGGGAAGCCCGCAGCAATCCGGCACGCTTCAGAGATTGGGTTGATGGATGCACATGGCGGAACACCGACCTGCGTGAGAATTTTGTAAGTTAGGCCGTTGGCATCCGATTGAAAGCCTTCGAATGACTTGTTCTCATGCGTGTACCGGCCGCCGACGGTTATGCCCAATTGCTCCGTTATCCGCCAATCGACCTGACCAAAGAAGGCATAGTTTTTGGTCGAGAGATCATTAGGGCCATCGACTTGCAAAAGGCCTTCTGCAAACGTCACCCAATCATGGAGATCGCCCGATTCCTTAAAATAATAGGCGCCTAATACATAGTTAAGCGATTTATCCATTGCCGAACCGAGTAGCTGGAGCTCTTGGCTGAACTGTTTTTGGTTCATGATGAAACTGGTATGCAGGAAATTAAGCGGCGAACCGTCAAGATCCATACCCGTTGACCAATGCAGTTCCCGGTAAGCTGTGATCGATTTGAGCATAACATCTTCGCTCAAATCGAACTCGATCGTCGCTGCCCCGCCATAGCTTTTGAGCTTCGAAAAGTTATTACCGTTGGCATAAGTTGTATCGAGGTCGCTGGTCACGAACCGATCATCATAAGGTAAGCGGTTGTTATTCGGATTTGCATCAACATTGACACCAAAAATCGTCGGATTATCAAAAATCGTATTTAGTCCGCCAATTCCTCCGAGATAAGCAAATGAAGGTGGACCTCCGCCGCAAATACCCGAATTTGGATCAGGCGCAGCGGGGGCTACTATCCCCGCGATCGCGCAATTATATGTTCCTGCAAATACGGCAGGAGTTGTCGCAATGACTTTATTTGCAATCTGATCCTGATCCACGTCCGAATAATCGCCCGATAAAGTGATCCGGAAAGCATCACCGCTATATTTTAATTTGCCGCGCAGGTTCCAGCTTTGGTCGCCACCTTCACGACCGAGCCCGATATTGTCGTAACCCCCTGCCTTGAAGTTGGTAATCGGCGTTGACGCAAAAGATGAAGCGCCGGGATAGGCGATCCGCTGCATATAACCCTTACGGTTTTTGGTTGCAAAGCTGACCGATGAACTTAGATTTTCGGCAATCGGCAAATCAACCGTGCCGCGCGTTTGGATAAGGCCAAATTTGCCCGCAGTGACATCACCTTTAAAACGAAATTCATCACCCGGATCATGTGTCACGATTGAGATCGCGCCACCGATGGTGTTACGACCAAACAGCGTGCCCTGAGGACCCTTCAAAACTTCAATACGCTCAACGTCTGGAAGTTCCTGGTTCGCGCCGACCGACCGAGCAAGATATACACCGTCAAGATAAATTCCGACGCCTGGGTCGATATTGAACGCAAAGTCGTTCGCACCGATACCGCGGATATAGGCGGACAGAACGGACGATGAACCTGAAAATGGCGTACCCGCGTCCAGTGTTACGTTGGGAGCGATGTTGGAAAGCGACGCCACACTCGTAACCGAACGCTCAGAAAGAGCCTCCGCGGTGAATGCCGAAATCGCAATCGGCACGTCCTGAACATTTTCAGCGCGCTTCTGTGCGGTCACTACGATCTCTTGAATTCCGCCCTGATTTTCTTCGGTGGCTTCTTGTGCAAATCCCGGTGAAACAAGCACCGCTGCGGTCGCTACCCCCGCCAATAAGCGACATGAAAAACTCCTCATTTTCTCTCTCCCTATTGTCGCCGGACTAAAGCCAGCGTTTTTCTCCAAACGTAAAATATCGCAAAGCTGAAAAATTGTAAGCAACACGTACTTTGTAATTAAAGCAATTTCACTAAATGAAACTCAATCTATTTTGTTGTTCGTGCTAAAGCTCGAGGCGCGGTCTCCCGCAGGCCAAGCGCCAATAATCCTGCAACGATAGATAGCCCGAGCATGATCCACATTGGTGCGTTAAGGCTGGTGAGGTCGGCGATTTTGCCAGCGGCTAATGGCCCGAACACGCCACCCAATATCTCTCCTGTACCCATCACAAGTCCTAGAGCAGTGGCTGTGTGCTTTGGATCCACTGTCTCTGATGGTATGGTCGCCATGAACATCGGGAACACACCATTAAGCGCCCAACCAAAGAAGAATATAGCAGCGAGCACCCATGTTGATCCTTGAAAAAACATGGCGGACAAAGGCAGGATAACACCGATCAGGGGTACGAGGATCATCACGGGCTTACGCCCCACATAATCTGATATGGCGGGCACTACAAAGCTACCAACACCCGCCGAAATTCCAAGAGTGGCCATCAACCAGCTCATCGTGTCAGGACTAAAGCCGCGCATTTGAGTCAGATAGAGCGGCAAAAAGCCCCAGCAAATTACGAGATACGCGACAAGCAGCACTGCAATCATCGCACATAATAATATGTTACGCTCTGCAAAGGCTTGCTTAATTGAAAGCCGCTTTTGGGTTTCGTGTTTGATTGGCGCGGCGGGCTCCTTAATCAGAAACCAAATCAACGCCGCCGATATAAGGCCTGGAATTGCAGCCACATAAAATGCTTCCCGCCAGCTGTAAGCCAGTGCAATCGGAACCAAAACCAATGGGGCCACGGCTGAACCCAAAGTATTCGATCCCAAATTCTGCATCACGCCCATTGCAAGACCGCGCTTTTCAGGCGCGACTTCGCTTGCGGTGAGTGACTGGCTGATCGGTAACACACCGCCTTCAGCAAACCCCATCAACAATCTGGCACCGATCAGCATCATGAACGATGCTGCGATACCCGATACGAAAGAGCATATAGAAAATGCGATGCCTGCAACCACGATGATTGATTTACGTCGGCCCGTTTTGTCGGAGTACCGGCCAATCAAGTAGCCCGATATTGCCCAAGCAAGGGAAAGCGCAGCCCCCAACATGCCGACCTGAAAATTGGATAGTTTCAGGTCTGGCTGAACAAAGGGCATCAAGAAATTGAGCGCGTTCCGGTCAAAGAACAATATTCCGAAATTCAGGCTGAGTAGCCCAACAAGCAGCGCCTGATAGCCAGCAGATCTCCGTACGTTTTCCATATCACGCCCTCTCCTAAAAGCGATATGACCGTTGGAAGCGGCCATTATCTAATTTGTATGCAAAACAAACAGAATGTCAGGCGCGTTGCAAGCGGAATCAAGCAAACGGGCGTACTGGGTCTGCGCCATCCCAATCGACCGATGCTTGCCAAAATCTGGTGAAAGTAGCGTTCATACCTTCGGTGGCCGGGATCAACTCGACAAAGCCGGGATCGTTGCGCCCATCATCCAGATAAAGGACTTCGCCACCAGTGGGGACGCGTGCGCGGAACGCCAGCTCATAGCCTCGCATTTGATAATCAGCTAGGGCCGCTGCGGTATCCGCAACGGCCATCCCGACATGGTGAAAACCAAATCCGCGACGGTCAATAATCTCCTTATAGACCGAAGGATTACTATCCTTCGGCTGGATCAGTTCAATGCACATATGTCCGGCAAATCCCATTGCGATTGCAACGTCGGCGGTCGAAGGTGCGTCCCGGTAGATATGGTCAGGCCCGGTAAAGCTGTCGAGCAAGAACCATGGGCCTGTTTTGGCATCATTCGCCCACCAATCGATCGCCTCATGAATGTCCTCAACAACATAGGCCATTTGGATGACCTGACCGATCGCTTGTCCGAAACCGAGCATCGTCATGGGTTGTGCCTTTCTGAAATGCGGCATGTGGCGAAGAAAGCTGCGCGAAGATTGCGGGGGCTCGCTGCCCACGTTCAGTCAAGAGCGGACGTGGAGGATCGAAGCTCCAACCCCCGTGCCATGCCCCGTGAACAGGGACGAAATGGGCCATCAGATTGTGATCACAACCTTGCCAAATAGATCCGGCGACGATTGATATTCATAAGCGGCCTTGGCATCGGCAAAGTCGAAAACGCGGTCGATGACTGGTTTGATTTCATGTGCATCGATAAAGGCGTTAAGCCGCCGGGCCATGCCTGCCGAACCAACGAAGACCCCCCGTAAGCTGGCCCCTTTGAACATCAGCGTGTGCGGGTTTGAATTGCCTTCGCGCGTCAGCACACCAATCAATGCCACTTCGCCGTTGAAGCCAACCGCTGTGAAGGACTGCTGCAATGTTCCAGCACCGCCGACTTCGACAACATGATCGACCCCGCCCGTTATCCGCGCGACCTCTGCCCCCCATTCGGGCGTGGTGCGGTAATTGACCAAGAGATCGGCACCCAGTGCCTTTACCCTCGAAAGCTTTTCATCGGAGGATGATGTCGCCACGACCCTCGCGCCCGCTGCCTTGGCAATTTGCAGCGCCAGCAACGAAACGCCGCCGGTACCCAGCACCAGCACATCCTCGCCTGCAGAAGTAATTTTTGGCCCTTCCATTAGGGCATTCCATGCGGTCACACCGGCGCAAGGAAGCGTTGCCGCTTCTTCAAAAGTCAGACTTGCGGCCATTGGAACGACGCCGATTTCAGGTAAGGTCACATATTCGGTCAACATACCCTGCGCAGGCGGCGCACCGAGGGCAGGGCCAGCACCTGGATTCGGCGGGCCGTCTTGCCAGTTTTGGAAGAATGCACCTGCAACCCGGTCACCGGGTTTATATTGGGTCACGCCCGCACCAATCGCCTCGACCTCACCGGCGCCATCCGACAACGGGGTGATGTCACGATCAATAGGGCCACCCATATATAACCCCTTAGGGATCATCTGGTCACGGAAGTTGAGCGAGCAAGCGCGCACCCTGACCAGAACTTCTCCAGGCCCCGGTTGAGGCTTATTCCGCTCCACCAAAATCATGTCATCAAGTGATGACGCGTCCTTATTCAGCTGCCACCTTTTCATCCCTACTCTCCGAATTTTGTTTGGGCCCAATTATGTTTTGCCCCAATCATGTCCGCAGGAGTGAACTATTCTACGGGCGGCGGCAAGGACTACGGATTTCACCAAATGAAATCATCTATGCTGTTTTTCCAGACAGGTGCCAATCGACTTTGCGGTTGCTTGCAATGCGCCCAAATGCCGAGCAATCACTTCTTGGCTGGTAGCATGTTTGGCAAGCCATGTGATATTGATTGACGCGACTGGACTGTCATTAACCTTCACCGCAACGCCCATCGAACGTCGACCATCGCGCAATATCATTTGCTTGCTGCGGTCGGGCCAAGGATGCACTGGTTCGCGCACCGAATATCCCTGCTGCGCCACTGCATCCAGAATGTCACGCAGTTGCTGTTCGCTTTCATCGGTCGCGTCCGCAGGCCTCAGGCGAGCAATGATGGCGTCGCGTTCACTGGAACCACAGGCCCCGAGATAGGCCCTGCCGGTGGCCGTGTGGATGTAGGATAGCTTCACCCCGACAGGCCCCAAAGTCGCCGCATCGAGCCTGAACAGCGGGCTATTGGTTTCGATTATCTCGACGTGATCGAGGCGCGGTACGGCGAGTACCGATGGCCACGCCACCATCGAACTGAGCGTTTCCATATGCGGCGATGCAATTTCTGCGATGTGCTCGGTTGCGTCGGCTGGGGCTCCAGTAACATTCTGGTTGTGCGGTAAATAGGCACCGTCTGCCAGCCTTTGCCAAATCAGGCCTTTCCCGCCCAATGTGACCAACATGCGCAACAAGGTCGCCTTGGGCAGGCGAAGTGCTTGATGCAATTCATGCAAGCTGGTGGCCCGGCGCGACTGGATTTCGAGCAGCACGTCTAGCCCGCGTTCAAGCGCACGGACGGATTTGACTTTCTGTTCAAGCATGGCAGGCCTGTTTCACAGGGTGCAACATAACGAATGAATTGAGTGATGCAAACTCTTCAACGTCGGCGCACAGGTTGCCGGGGAATACAGAGGAGATTGAAATGGCGCAGTTACCGCGCGTCCTGTTGGTGATTACACAGGATACCAAAGAAATCGAAGCGCGCTTTATCAGGCGCACGCTGGAGGGAGCAGGGGTTGAGGTGGTCCATCTTGATGCCAGCATTCGGCGAACCGTTGGCGGTGCCGAGATTGGTCCGAACGAAATAACTGCTGCGGCGGGTACAACGATAGAGGCCGTCCGCGCGCTGGGCCATGAAGGCAAATGCCAGGATGTGATGATTGGCGGGGCGATCAAGGCCACACATGCTTATCATGCAGAGCAACCGTTTTCCGGGATGCTCGCGGTCGGCGGATCGATGGGAAGCGCGTTGGGAGGGGCGCTGATGCAGACCTTCCCCTACGGCCTGCCCAAGATGATCGTCTCCACAATGGCGTCCGGTTTCACCGCGCCTTATATGGGTGTGAAGGACATCGCGATGATGAATGCGGTGACCGATGTGTCGGGTATCAACAGCATAAGCCGTGATGTGTACCGCAATGCTGCTCTCGCCGTGGCGGGAATGGCAAAGGGCTATAATCCGGAAGTGCTGGCAGAGCGTCCGCTGGTGCTTATTACCACATTGTCCACTACCGAAAAGAGCGTACGCCGAATCCGCGAGGCACTGGAAAGCGATGGCGCCGAGGTTATGGTCTTCCATTCGTCTGGCGCAGGAGGCCCGACGCTCGATGCCATTGCTGCTGAACGTGATGTCTCGTTGGTGCTCGATCTTTCGCTGACAGAAATGGTCGATTATCTAAACAATGGTCTGGCAAATGCCGGGCCGGAGCGAGGTAAGGCCGGGCTACAGCGCGGAGTGCCAACGATCATCGCGCCGGGCAATGCGGACTTCATCATTGCCGGACCAATTGAAGCGGCGAAGGCCCAGTTTCCGGGCAAGCGCTACCACGAGCATAACCCGCAACTGACCGCAGTGCGCACCGAATTGCCGGAGCTTAAAGCGCTAGCAGATCATCTTGTCACGGTGGTTGCGGAGGCCAAAGGGCCAGTGCGGATATTCACGCCGCTTGTCGGATTTTCCAACCACGACAGTCCCGACGGGCATATTCAGGATACTAGCTTGCCAGCTCCGTTCGCGGAATATCTCAAAAGCGTTATGCCGCCGCATGTTCGGGTCACAACCGTGGACGCTCACTTTAATGACGAAGCATTTTCGGATGCGATCATTGCGGAATCCCGTGCGCTGATGAAAGGCTGAGTGTGAGTAACGATTTACCTTTATCGCCCGAAGATGTTGCCGATATTGTCTCAATCCTTGACGGCAGCACCTATCAGACGCTCGATGTTAAAACGGCACGTTTTCGTTTGCGTGTCGCGCGCGACGGCGATGGATGGACGCAGGAATGGGACTTTTCGGACGACATCCCGGACGTGGCAGAGCCCGCTGCGGTTGACGCAACAGTTGAAGACGATGCAGGCGCAATTCGTGCACCGCTTCCCGGCATATTCTATCGCGCGCCACAACCTGGCGCGCCGCCCTTTGTTGAGGTGGGCAGCGCGGTCGATGCCAATACCGTGATCGGGATTATTGAAACCATGAAACTGATGAACCCGGTGCATGCTGGAGCAAGCGGCACCATATCGGTCATCCTTGCCGAGAATGGCGCAGTGGTCGGTAAGCACGCGGCGTTGATGCGGCTCGCATGATTAGACGCCTGTTCATTGCCAACCGCGGCGAAATTGCGCTGCGCATCATTCGCACTGCCCGGCGTATGGGGATGGTTAGTATCCTCGGCGCGTCAGAAGCGGACCGAGATAGTGTGCCCGCGAAGATGGCCGATGAAGTCGCTATTATCGGTCCAGCTTCCTCCGCTCAAAGCTACCTCTCGGTCGAAGCCGTCATTGCCGCTGCCAAAGCTGCAAAGGCCGACGCTATCCATCCAGGCTATGGCTTTCTCTCCGAAAATGCCGCTTTTGCAGTGGCGACGGCAGACGCAGGCATCATCTTTGTCGGGCCAGACATTTCAAGCCTCCATGCGATGGGTGATAAGCTGATGGCTCGCAAGGTGGGGATTGAAGCGGGGCTTCCCGTCGTGCCGGGCGGCGCTGCTGCGGACAAGGAAGCTGCGCGTGCACGAGCTGAGGAGACCGGCTATCCGTTATTGCTCAAGGCCGTTTCGGGCGGTGGCGGACGCGGGATGAAGCGTGTCGATGCTCAGCAAGAACTCGATAGCCAGATCGACCTTGCGATGGCTGAAGCGCAGGCCGCATTTGGCGACTCGCGTGTCTATGTCGAGCGCTTCATTGCGTGCGGGCGGCATGTTGAGGTGCAGGTGCTAGGCGACGGCATATCGGCAATCCATCTTGGTACGCGAGACTGTTCTATCCAGCGCCGCTTTCAAAAGCTGGTGGAGGAAGCCCCGGCCCCGGCCATGCCCGATGACAAGCGCGCGGCAATCGAGCTAGCAGCGGTCAATCTAACGCGCCATCTAAATTACAGTGGCGCAGGAACGGTGGAATTCCTTGTCGATGCCGAAACCTTTGATTTCTATTTCCTTGAAATGAATGCGCGCATTCAGGTCGAGCATCCGGTGACCGAGGCGATCACGGGCGTTGATTTGATCGAGCAGCAGTTATTGATTGCAGGCGGTGCTGCTTTGTCTCTGACACAGGACATGATCCAGCCGCTTGGCCACGCGATTGAAGTCCGCATCAATGCGGAGAATTGGCAAGCCGATTTCCGGCCTTCGCCGGGCACCGTTACCCGTGCAGCATGGCCAGCGGGTCCGGGCATCCGCATTGACACCCATATGACCAGCGGCGGCGAAGTGACGCCCTTTTATGACTCGCTGATTGGTAAGCTGATTGTGTCGGGCGCGACACGTGAAGAGGCGGTGAAGCGGTTAGGCAGCGCGCTTGAGCAACTCAGCATAGAAGGTGTTGATACCACTCGCGACCTCCACCGCGCAATTGCCGTCGACGAGCGTTTCATTGCGGGCGGCGTCGATACACGATTTTTTGAAGGGCTGGCGGCATGACTATCAATCTGGTCGACGTCACCATGCGCGATGGCAACCAAAGCCTGTGGGGTGCGACTGGCCTGAATACGGCGCATATGTTGCAGGCCGCCGCCTTGACCGAGCGCGTTGGTTTTCGTGCCGTGGACTTTACTTCATCCAGCCATATGGCCGTCGCAGTCCGCTATTTCCAGAACAACCCGTGGGAACGGATAAGGCGAATGCGCGCGGCGATGCCCACAACGCCGCTGCAATTCATTACCACCGGCTTGCGCTTCATCGCGTGGCAACAGGCCGACCCTGATTTCATGCGGCTGGTTTACCGGCGGCTGCAAGCGAACGGTATCCGGCGCTTCGTCATGCTGGACCCGATGCATGAGGTGCCTGCTGTGATCGAAGCGGCGCGGATCATCAAACAAGAAGGCGAGGCCGAAGTGATGGCCGCGCTGACCTTTACGTTGTCCGACGTCCATGACGATGTTTTCTACGCGGGGTTTGCCAAAGCGCTGATGGCGAGTCCCGATATCGATCTCTTCTATATCAAAGACCCGAGCGGCTTGATGTCGGTTGACCGTGTTCGTACACTTGCCCCGGCAATAAAGGCTGTAATTGGCAACCGGTCGCTCGAAGTTCATGCGCACAACACGCTTGGGTTTGGCGCGCTCTCCAGTCTGGAGGCAGCCAAACTCGGCATATCTGCGATCCATGTTGGCGTCGGACCCGGAGGTGACGGATCATCGCTGCCCGAGGCGGAACGGATGGTTGCGAACCTCATCGAGGCCGGACATGATGTCGCGATTGACCGCGCTGCGCTTTCGCAATTGTCCGATTATTGGCAACGCCTCGCGCGGGCAGAAGGGTTGCCGCCGGGAACACCGCAAGGCTTTGACGCGAGTTTCCTGCGGCACCAGATTGCGGGCGGCGTGATGACCACCATCAAGCGCCAATTGGAAGAACTCGGGCTTGGCCACCGCCTTGCCGATGTAATAGCCGAGACCGAACAGGTACGTGCCGAGCTTGGCTATCCGATCATGGTAACGCCTTTCCCGCAGATGGTGATGAGCCAGGCCTTGTTCAACGTGATCGGTGATCGTCGTTACGCACAGGTCAGCGATCAGGTTATCCGCTATGTGCTCGGCAAGTTCGGCAAACCGACCAATCCGGTTGATCCGGCTGTGTTATCGACGATTCTTGACCGACCTCATGCTAAGGCATTGATAGCCGAGAAAGATTTTCCGTCGATGGCTGATCTTCGCAAGACGTTCGGAGCGACTATAAACGATGAAGAATTTCTGTTGCGCGCCGTGATGCCCGGCGATCAGGTCGATGCCATGCTGAGCGCTGGGCGTTCACGCGCCAGCTATACGCCTGAGGTTGCGCCGCTGATTGCGTTGCTCAAACAACTAGCCGCACGGCCTGCGGCGCGCGACATTGTTGTTGAACGCCCCGGCTTGCGCATCGCTCTCCATTCCGGAGCCAGTCTATGAGCCCGGAGATCGCCGAACGCATCCAAAACGCCAGCGGATTTATCTTCGACATGGACGGCACTATTGCGCTGGGTGACGCGGCTAGTGGGGGGCATCAAGCATTGCCCTTCGCTACCGAAACGCTTGCTGCTATCCGTGCGCGTGGAATCCCGTTTCGCGTGTTCACGAACGGCAGCGCAAAACCGCCCGCCGCATATGCGGCGTCCTTACGGGGCGCCGGATTCGATCTTCGGGATGAAGAGATGATGACACCGTCATCTTCGGCGGCAATCTGGTTCGAAAAAAAAGGCATCACCCGCGTTCGCGTGCTGGGCAATGACGGCGTCAGCGCGCCGCTAAAAGCCGCCGGAATTAACGTAATCGGCCCGTCAGAAAAGGCGGACGGAGTTGAGGCCGTCTACACCGGCTGGTTCCGCGAATTTACCTTTCCCGACATGGAGGCCGCGTGCGATTCGGTCTGGGAAGGTGCGATCCTGACAACCGCCAGCCATGTCCCCTTTTTCGCAACGGCAACAGGTCGAGGCATCGGATCGAGTTTTGCGATCAACAAGATGATCACTTCGTTGACAGGTAAGCCTGCCAAAGTGCTCGGCAAACCATCGCGTGTAGCTTTTGATGCGGCAGCGCGGTCCATGGGGTTGGGAAAGTCAGCAGCCAAGGGCATTGTGGTGGTCGGTGACGACCCAAGCTTGGAAATGCGTATGGCGAACAGGGTAGGGGCTGCCAGCATCGGGATAACGACCGGGCTAATGCAACGCGACACTGTTCAAACGCTGTCCGCTGCCGAAACTCCGATGGCGCTATTCGATTCCTTGGCTCCGCTGCTCAAAGCGATGAAATAATCGCAACGCCTAACCCCGGCAAGCCTCGAGTGAACGGGCATCTGTGTGATTTTGGTATCGACGCGCCGCACGTGCCCGATATGACGGCTTTCGGACTGATATACACCAACGCATGGATGGCAAAAACTGAACGCGAAGTCAGCGAGAAATATCCGGATATCAATGTGAGCCGCATATAGTGAAGCCCAATGGCGTTTAGTGCCGATGTGGGTAGCAATGTGGGACCAAAATTCGGTCTATCGCTATTTTCTATTAATTCTCAACAGTTTAAAGGTTATATTTGGCTCCCCGGGAGGGATTCGAACCCCCGACCAATTGATTAACAGTCAACTGCTCTACCACTGAGCTACCAGGGAACAGCCCGATTGCTCAGGCATGCGGGCCTATAGCAGCGACTTTTGAAGCTTTGCAAGCATTGTCATGACATTCAGGTGACAAATTGTTCCATCGCGATGCGGTCGTCGAGTGCGTGTTCGGGATCGAACAGTAAAGTGAGCGCGCGGGCGCGGTCGAGGGCTACTTCGACCGAGGCGATATCGCGGATTTCCCGCTGGTCGGCGACCGCACTGACGGGGCGTTTGCCCGATTCCAATATCGTCAATTTGACAACATAGCGGTCAGGCAGAATGGCACCCTTCCAGCGGCGTGGGCGGAAAGGGCTGATCGGGGTGAGCGCCAGCAGCGATGAATCGAGCGGCAGGATGGGGCCGTTGGCGGACAGGTTATATGCGGTTGATCCTGCAGGCGTTGAAACCAGTATCCCGTCGCACACGAGCTCTGGAATGACCGGACGACCATTGACCGAAATTTCGATCTTCGCCGCCTGCCGGGTTTCGCGAAGCAACGATACTTCGTTGATGGCTGGAAGGGTGAAGCTTTGGCCGCTGACTGTCGTCACCGTTGTCGTCAGCGGCTTAACCGAGAAGGACTTGGCGCGTTCAAGACGGTTCAGCAGCTCGCCGGGCTGCCAGCCGTTCATCAGGAAACCGACGGTGCCGCGGTTCATGCCATAAGCCGGAATATCACGGCGGTCTTCGAGCAACTGGTGCAGTATCTGCAACATATGGCCGTCGCCGCCAAGCACGATAACCGCGTCAGCCTGATCGAGCGGCACAAATTCATGCTGTTCGCGCAAGATCGCCTCTGCTTCGCGCGCAACCGGCGTGGCCGATGAAATTACCGCAAGTCGACTGTAAGCGCTCATCCCCCGGTTGCATTCATATGGCGCGTCAGGCGCAAGTCGGGTTCGGTCATCTGCCGTTCGAAATCGTGCCGTTCAGGTTTCAGACGAAGCGCCTGCTGAAGCAACCGGTCGACCGCAACCATGCCTTCGTCGCGCATCGCTTTCTTGAAATCGACGTGCATTTCGGAACCAAGGCACATGAATATCTTGCCGTCGGTGGTGAGGCGCAAGCGGTTGCAATCGTCACAGAAATTGTGGCTCATCGGCGTGATCAGGCCAAGCCGCAGTCCGATCGGCATAACCTGCCAGTAACGCGCGGGACCTGCGCTACGGTGGGGCAAGGCCATCAGCTCATATCGATCGCGTAAGGGTGCGATAAAATCATCAATCGCGATGAAGCGGTCCTGCCGTCCCGACACGCCGTCACCCAACGGCATCGTTTCGATAATCGCCAAGTCGAGGCCATTTTCAGCACAATATTCGGCCATCGGTAAAAGATCAGACTGATTCTGCTCTTTCAATGCCACCATATTGATTTTGATAAAAATACCATGCAAGCGCGCCGCCGCGATCCCCACCAAAACCTGCGCCAAATCTCCGCCGCGGGTTATCTCGCGGAAGGTATCGGGGTTGAGGCTGTCCACACTCACATTGATCCGCTGCACGCCCGCTTCGGCCAAAACCGGCGCAAATTCAGCCAACCGGCTGCCATTGGTGGTCAAGGTGAGTTCGTCGAGCCGACCGGCTTTGACATGCCCGCCGAGCTCGCGGATCAGTACCTCGATATCGCGGCGCAACAAAGGTTCGCCGCCGGTCAGCCGGATTTTGCGGATGCCGTGGGCGATGAAACGGTTGGCGAGTAGGGCGATCTCGCTGTAATCCAGAAGCTCCTTATGCGGCAAAAACTTCTGCTTTTCCGGCATGCAATATTGGCAGCGAAAATTGCACCGGTCGGTGACCGATATTCGCAGATAATCAATTTTCCGTCCAAACCCGTCGATCATGGCCGTTGTTTAGGCGGAAATGCTCAGGCGACAAAGCCGAAAAACTAGAAAAACAATGGATGGGTAAGATATTGGCTTTATGGTGGCTTTATGCAGTCTTCGCGTTCCAATTCCGACCACGCCAACAGGCCGCGTGCGCTTCGCATGGCAAGGGCGCGGAGCGCGCGTGAACGGTTGGCCGATTATGCCGGTGCGCAACACGCGCCGCTGACATTGTTGCTCGTCGGAATCAAGGATCTGAAACAGATTAACGAGCGGCTCGGCCGTGAACGCGGCGATGACGTTATCCGTGAAGTTGGCGGTAAAATTATAGCGTTTGCAGGCGAACATGTAAGCGGTGTCGAACTGGTTGCGCGGATGCCCGGGCGCGAGTTTTTGCTAATTATCGGCGGGCAGCCTACGGCAAAACAACTCGAAGCATTGGCTCGTAAATTGCTTGATGCCCTCTCGGTTGATTTGGGTGACGAAGGCGAACCATTACACATCAGCGCAAGGGTTGGCATCGCCTGCGCCGAACCGCATGAGATGGGCACCGAGTTGCTGCACCGCGCTGGAACGGCGCTCTCGCAGGCTTATGCCCGAAAAGGCAAGCGCATGGCCTTTGCCGAATATCAAGGCACAACCGACTCGCAAATGAGCGCCGCCATCGACGCCGGAATGCGCGCCGCGGTTGCCGAACGCCAAATCGCCATCGTCCTGCAACCGCAATTCGAGGTCGCAACCGGACGGCTTGTCGGTGCGGAAGCTTTGGCTCGACTGCAACACCGCGAACTGGGCGAGATCGGCGCGGAACAGCTGTTTGCCGCCGCCGATCGTTGCGACCTGCGTGAAGAACTGTCCAATCTCATTCAAGAACAGGCAATCAGGATTGCAGCGAAATGGCCTGCGGCACTCGGCGATTTGCGGCTTGCGGTCAATCTGGGCGCTGAGGAATTGGGCGAGGGTTATTGCGGACGATTGCTGGCTTTGCTGGAGCGCACAGGTTTTGCCGCCGATCGGCTGACGCTTGAGCTTACCGAGGAAAGCCTTGTCCGCGACATTGAACTCGCCTCGGCGGAGTTGGAGCAACTGCGCGCCAAAAACATCCAAATCGCGGTCGATGATTTCGGCACTGGTTATTCGAGCCTTGCTTATCTCAAAACCCTGCCTCTCGATTATCTGAAGATCGACAAGAGCATGACGCCGGATATCAGCGGTACCGGCAAAGACCGCATTGTCCTGCGCGCGATTATCGCGATGGCCAAAGCGCTTGAACTGAAGATCATCGCCGAGGGCGTCGAGCGCGAGGAAGAACTGGAAATGCTGAAAGCCGAAGGTTGCGATTATTTTCAGGGCTATTTGCGGTCGGCTCCGTTGTCGCCGGATGATTTTGAGCGGTTTGCGCTGCGGAGTAACTAGGACACTGAGGGTTTCAAGCCTAAACCCGTTCGTGTCGAGCTTAGTCGAGACACCCATCAGTCATGCGCACCCTCCCGGTGTCTCGACTACGCTCGACACGAACGGTAATGATAGGGACAGTCCCTAGCCCGCTTTCCGCGCAATATTTGCCAACCCTTTCGACAACTGCAAACATCCGCTCAACCGCGCCACCGGGTCACCCCATACGCGGTTGATGACCAGTTTGCTGTCGGGGCGCAGTTTGGCGGTTTCTCCCAGTTTGGCGACATAAGCGAGCAGCCCAGGTACATTGGGCGGGGCGTCGCCCTGGAAGCTGACCAATGTCCCCCGCGCGCCGACTTCGATCTTCGCAACGCCGGCCACCAGCGCATTTTGCTTGATCTCGATCAGACGGAGCAGATTTTGTGTTGGCTGTGGAATCGAGCCAAATCGGTCGGTCATTTCGGCGGCGAAGCCTTCGATGTCCTGTGCTTCGTCGAGGTCGTTCAGGCGGCGGTAGAGCGCCATGCGGACCGACAGGTCGGGGACATAATCGTCGGGGATCAAGATCGGCGCGTCGATGGTGATCTGCGGCGAGAAGCTGCCGCGTGGCTTCATGAAGCCATAGGCATCGGCCTTCGCGTCCATGATCGCTTCTTCGAGCATCGACTGGTAGAGTTCGAAGCCGACTTCCTTGATGTGGCCCGATTGCTCGTCGCCGACGAGGTTACCGGCCCCCCGAATATCGAGATCGTGGCTGGCCAACTGAAAGCCAGCACCAAGGCTGTCGAGATCGCCCAACACCTTGAGGCGCTTTTCGGCGGCTTCGGTGAGCGCGCGGTTGGTCTCTGTGGTCAGATAGGCATAAGCGCGGGTTTTCGACCTACCGACACGGCCGCGAAGCTGATAGAGTTGGGCCAGGCCAAAGCGGTCGGCGCGGTGGATGATGAGGGTATTGGCGCTCGGAATATCGAGCCCGCTCTCAACGATGGTGGTGGAGAGCAGCACGTCATAACGCTTCTCGTAAAACGCGCTCATCCGCTCTTCGACCTGGGTTGCCGCCATCTGGCCGTGTGCGGTCACATATTTGACCTCGGGCACTTCGACGCGGAGGAATTCTTCGATGTCGGTTAGGTCGGCGATGCGCGGCACGACAAAGAAACTCTGCCCACCGCGATAATGTTCGCGCAGCAGGGCCTCACGCAGCACGACGGGGTCCCACGGCATGACATAGGTGCGCACGGCCAGACGATCGACCGGCGGGGTCTGGATCACCGACAGGTCGCGCAGGCCCGACATCGCCATTTGCAGCGTGCGCGGAATGGGGGTGGCGGTCAGCGTCAGCATATGAACGTCGGTTTTGAGCGCCTTGAGCTGTTCTTTATGGGTGACGCCGAAACGCTGCTCTTCATCGACCACCACCAGCCCGAGCCGTTTGAATCTGATCGATTTGGCGAGCACCGCATGGGTGCCGATGACTATATCCATTGTGCCGTCGGTCAGGCCATCGCGGGTGACGGTGGCTTCGGCGGTGGGGACGAGCCGCGAAAGGCGGCCGAGCTTTAACGGCAGATCGCGGAAGCGTTCGGCGAAATTGCTGTAATGCTGCCGCGCGAGAAGTGTGGTCGGTGCGATGATCGCGACCTGATACCCGGCCATTGCGGCGGCGAACGCGGCGCGCATTGCTACTTCGGTTTTGCCGAATCCAACATCGCCGCACACCAGTCGGTCCATCGGTTTGCCCGAGGACAGGTCGTCGAGAACTTCGATGATCACGCGTTGCTGATCGTCGGTTTCTTCATAAGGGAAGCGGTCGACGAAGCTGGCATAGGATTGGTCGTCGACTTCGACCACCGCGCCCGCACGAAGCGCGCGTTCGGCGGCGGTTTTCAGTAGCTCGTGCGCGATGGCGCGAATACGTTCCTTGAGCTTCGACTTGCGCCGTTGCCATGCCTCGCCGCCCAATTTGTCGAGCGCGACATGCTCGCTGTCGGAGCCGTAACGCGACAGCACGTCGATGTTCTCGACCGGCACATAAAGCTTGTCGCCGCCGGAATAAGACAGCGCGACGCAGTCATGCGGGCTGTTGCCGACGGGGATCGAGACGAGGCCCTGATAACGTCCAATGCCGTGTTCCTGATGGACCACCAGATCGCCCGGCGTCAGCGCCGCGAGTTCGGCGAGAAACGCATCGGCTGATTTGCGGCGTTTCTGGCGGCGGACGAGCCGGTCGCCGAGCATGTCCTGCTCGCTGATCAGCGCGACTTCTTGTGTGGCAAAGCCGTGGTCGATGGGCAGCACGACCATTGCTACGGAATTTTGGACGCCGAGCGCGCGTTGCCAGCCTTCGGCTTCGGTTAGTGAGGGTGCGCCGTGGTCGGAAAGCAGGCCTTTCAAACGCTCGCGTGCGCCGCCTGAGTAGCTGGCGATGACTGCCTTGCTGCCGGATTTTAGCAACGTCTTTAGGTGGTCGGCGACCGCTTCATAGATATTGACCTTCTGCGCACGTTCCGGTGCGAAATCGCGGCCCGCAGCGATACCGAAATCAATGATGCTCGCGGAGTCGGGCTGGGCAAACGGACTGAGCTGGTGTGCGGCATGGGCGACAAATTGCGCCTCAAGCTCGTCGCCCGATAGATACAGCATCTCCGGCGGCAGCGGTCGATAGCTGCCGGGCTCCGCAACCTGCGCGCGCACGCGGTTGTCGTAATAATCCGAAATTGCATCGAGCCGCGACTGCCCCGCCGATGCCGCGCCGCCATCCCGGATGATCAGCGTATCGGCACCGACATGATCGAACAGGGTCGCCATGCGCTCCTCGAACAAGGGCAGCCAGTGGTCCATGCCCGACAGGCGGCGGCCTTCGGATACGGCTTGGTACAGCGGGTCGCCGGTTGCGGTCACGCCAAAGCGTTCGCGGTATCCGGTGCGGAAACGGCGGATCGATTCTTCGTCCATCAATGCTTCGACTGCGGGCAGCAGGTCGAAATGCTCAATCCGGTCGATGCTGCGCTGGTCGGCGGGGTTGAAACGGCGCATGCTTTCGATTTCGTCGCCGAAGAAATCGAGCCGCAGCCCATGTTCGCTGCCCGCCGGGAACAGATCGACGATGCTGCCGCGCATCGCAAACTCGCCCGCCTCGGCCACGGTATCGACGCGGAAATAGCCGTTGGATTGCAGCAGGCTGGCGAGGCGGTCACGGCTAATCTCGCGGCCTGCAGCAAGGCGTTCGCCGGTCTGGCGGATGCGGAACGGGGTCACGAATTTCTGAATCACCGCGCCGATGGTGGTCAGCACCAGCTGCTTGGCGCTCGCTTGTTGCTGCAACGCTTGCAACGTCGCCATCCGCTGTGCAGTGACCGCCAGCGACGGTGACGCGCGGTCGTAGGGCAAGCAATCCCATGCAGGGATTTGCAAAATCTCGATCTCGGGCGCGAAATAGGGAACGGCATCGGCGATCGCGCGCATTGCCGCATCATCGGGCGCAATAAACATCGTCCGTGTTTTGGCGGCGCGCGTCAGGTCAGCGAGCAGCAACGGCGCGAAACCCGATGGCACCGACGACAGCGTCAGAGGCGACTTGGCCGTTATGATTTTCTGGAGGTCGGGCATGAATTTCAGTCGCGGATACCGGTTGGTAAAATCACAAAATCCAGCCGTTTCAAATCGTCCATCATTGGCCCGTCAAAAGCCGGATCAGGCTCTTGCGTCCCTAGCCCCCATGCCAAGATGTCAACGTCCTGTTCCTCCAGCAGCCGTTCGAACCACGCATATTCAGATTCACCCCAATTGGCGGAATAATGGTCGAAGAACCCGCCTACCATGGCGTCAGCCTCCCGCGTGCCGCGATGATGCGCACGGAAATGGAGTTTTCGGCGATAGGGGTCGGCGTCCATGCGGCGCTTCCTTAACAGTGGCATAGGTCGGTGAGGGAGTTATAAGCGGCCCTAACCATGCGTCCCGATATACTCAATCCGTTATTTGCAGAAGTCCGCAGCCTGAAGGGCGTCGGGCCGGGGCTTGCCAAGCCGCTCGATCGTCTGGGGTTGGAACGGGCGAAGGATGTCGCCTATCATTTTCCGGCAAACTGGACCTATCGCAAGGCGGTGACGCGGCTTGATGTCGAGGATGTCGGCGCGAACATCATCGTCCGTGTCATCATCATGGACCACCGCAGCAGCGGCAGTGCGCGCGCGCCATTGCGGATCTACGGTGCGGATGCAGAGGGAAATTACATCACGCTGACCTTCTTCGGCCGCAACGGCGGGTGGGCGAGGAAGCAACTCCCCATTGGCGAAGAGCGGATCATTTCGGGCAAGCTCGAACGCTATGGCGACGAACTGCAGATGGTGCATCCCGATCATATTGTCGGCGTTGGCGACACAGGCGCGCCGGGCTTGGCTGAGCCGGTCTATCCGCTGTCCGAAGGGCTGACAAACCGGCGGATGGGGCAATTGGCATCGGCGGTATTGGAGCATATTCCGGTGTTGTCCGAATGGATCGAGCCGAGCCTGTTGGCGGCGCGCGGTTGGGTGTCGTGGGCCGATGCTCTCCACACGGTTCACCGCAAGGATGACCAGGCTGCGCGCGACCGGCTTGCCTATGACGAATTGCTGTCGAATCAGCTGGCGATGCGGCTGATTCGTGCGGCGATGGACAAGCGCAGCGCAGTACCCGTTGGTGGGGACGGGTCGTTGGTGGACCGGTTGCAACTGCCATTTGCGCTGACCAATGCGCAGAAGCGAACCATCGGCGAAATCGAAGGTGACCTTGCGCAGTCGCGCCCGATGCTGAGGCTTTTGCAAGGCGATGTCGGTGCGGGCAAGACGATGGTTGCAGTGATCGCGCTGCTGCGAGCGGTCGAGACCGGGATGCAAGGGGCGTTTCTGGCGCCGACCGAAATCCTTGCTCGCCAGCATTTTGCGACTTTGCAAAAATTGCTCTCTGGTCTGCCGGTCAATGTCGCAATCCTGACCGGGCGCGAGAAGGGCAAGATGCGCGAAGCTACGTTGATGGGGTTGGCCGACGGCTCAATCCACATTCTGGTCGGCACCCACGCGATTTTTCAGGAGGCTGTCAACTATAAGGCGTTGGCGGTTGCTGTAATCGACGAGCAGCACCGCTTCGGCGTGTCACAGCGGCTGATGCTGTCGCGCAAGGGCAGGGGGGTGCCGCATCTGTTGGTAATGACCGCGACGCCGATCCCGCGCAGTCTGGCTCTGGCGGCCTATGGCGAGATGGATAGCTCGCAACTCGACGAACTGCCTCCCGGGCGGACGCCGGTTGAGACAAGGGTGATATCACAGGAGCGCCTGCCAGAGATTATCGACGGTGTCGGTCGGCATCTGGCGTCGGGCAAGCAGGCATTCTGGGTCTGCCCTCTGGTAGAGGAGAGCGAGAACAGTGACCTCGCCGCCGCTGAACAGCGCGCCGAGCAGCTACGACTCCGCTTTGGCGATCAGGTTGCGGTGGTGCATGGCCGGATGCGCGGGCCGGATAAGGATGCGGTGATGGAGCGCTTCATTTCCGGAAAAACGCGGCTGCTGGTGGCGACCACGGTGATTGAGGTCGGCGTCGATGTCCCCAATGCCAGCCTGATGATTGTCGAGGCCGCCGACCGCTTTGGGTTGGCGCAGCTGCATCAATTGCGCGGGCGCGTCGGGCGCGGTGCTGAAAAGTCAGTCTGCTTGCTGGTGCGCAGCCCACAAATCGGCGAAACCGCGCGGGCAAGGCTGGCATTGATGCGCGAAACCAACGACGGTTTCCGGATTGCCGAAGAAGATCTGAAGCTGCGCGGTGCAGGCGAAATGCTCGGGACGCGTCAGTCGGGCGACAGCCCGTTCCGCGTCGCGACACCAGAACAGGTGCGCGAATTGATCGGCGTTGCAGCCGACGATGCGCGGTTGTTGCTCGACCGCGATGGCGGTCTCGCAGGGTCGCGTGGCGAAGCTGCCAGATTGGCCCTGTACTTGTTCGAACGCGATGCGGGGATCGCGACGTTACGCGGAGGTTAGCAAAAGGTGACAGTCACTTTTTGCGCAGTTAGCGCAGTTTGGGGCTGATTTGATCGAGAAGCGCCATAAAATCTGGCAACCGCACGACCCGTTCAAACTGGAAACCGGCACGTTTTTCAACGGTCCAGATTACCAGCGCTTCCAATCGACCAATGGCCGGCAAGCGCAGTTCGACACGATCACCGCGTTCATACAGCGGATTGTCGTCGATCATAAATCCATGTGCGGAAATATTGATGATATGGATCGTCTGGTCGCCATGCGTTTTACTTTCCGCAATGACCTTGTGATCAGCTCGGTGCCGGGCGGCCCTGCGTAAATCTAAATCGGTGTTATCATTTGGTGCAGCTTGCCCCATGTCGAGCGACCTCTTTTTGGTAACGAGACCGCCAATATGCCATCAAGTTACAAAGAATTGGTAAAGCTAACGGGCAAGAATCTTTACCCGATAACTGTCATGAAAACTGCAGTAATCCGTGCTTTTTCTTGCCTGCGGAGATTTTGACCGGTGTTTCAGCAGGAGCAATCAGCATGTTTTCATCCAATATTGCCTCACCATCGACCCGCGCGCCACCGCCCTGGATCATCCGGCGGGCTTCTTTTTTCGACGCCACAAAGTTGAGAGCCATGAGTGCATCGACCAGTAAAATTTCGCCCTGAACAGCTGCGACAGGCAGGTCTTCGCCCGCGGAGCCGTCTTCGAAAGTTTTACGCGCGGTTTCGGCAGCGGTCGAAGCGGATTCCGATCCGCGGCACATTTCTGTCGCGGCATTGGCCAGCGTAATTTTGGCGGCGTTGATTTCCGAACCTTCCAAGGCTTCGAGCTTTGCAATCTCGTCCAGCGGTAGATCGGTGAACAAGCGCAGGAATCGCCCGACATCGCGGTCGTCGGTGTTGCGCCAGAACTGCCAGTAATCATAAGCAGGCAACTGATCTTCGTGCAGCCAAACCGCGCCCGAGACCGTTTTCCCCATCTTGCCGCCATCGGCGGTGGTAATCAGCGGCGTCGTGACACCGAAAACCTCAACGCTGTCCATTCGACGGGTCAACTCGATGCCGTTGACGATATTGCCCCACTGGTCCGATCCGCCCATCTGCAACCGGCAACCGGCGCGGCGCGAAAGCTCCATAAAGTCATAGGCTTGCAATATCATATAGTTGAATTCGAGAAACGAGAGAGATTGTTCGCGGTCCAATCGCAATTTTACCGAATCGAAACTCAGCATCCGGTTGATCGAGAAATGCTGGCCAACGTCGCGCAGGAACGGGATATATTCAAGGCGGTCGAGCCATTCGGAATTGTCCAGCATCACCGCATCAGTCGGGCCATCACCAAAGGTCAGGAACCGTTCGAATATTCGTTTGATCGATGCGATATTGTCAGCGATCAAATCGGTGGTCAGCATCTTGCGCGCTTCGTCCTTGAAGCTCGGGTCGCCGATCTTGCTGGTTCCGCCGCCCATCAGCACGATTGGTTTGTGCCCAGCCTGCTGCATCCGCCGCAGCAGCATGATTTGCACCAGACTACCGACATGAAGCGATGGCGCGGTGGCATCGAAGCCGATATAGCCGGGAACAATCTCCTTAGATGCCAACGCGTCAAGCGCAGCGGCATCGGTAGCCTGATGGATATAGCCACGCTCATCGAGCAGGCGGAGGAGATCGGAGTTATAGCTGGTCATGTTGCTGGCGCGCGTAGCACGGGGAACATCGTTTGGACAATATGTTGCAACTAATCTGCCATCCCGACACGCTGGCAATTACCGTCGAAAGCTTAGAAGTTGGTACCGAGCGCATGGGAGACGGTGGGCTATGGTTTCGCTTTCATCTCGAAGGCCAATTGGATGCGCTGGACTTAGGCGTACCAAAAGCTGCCGAACGCACCGATGGCCTTTGGCAAAGCACCTGTTTTGAGGCGTTCCTGCGTAAACAGGACACTGATTCTTATCTGGAATATAATTTTGCGCCATCAAGCCAGTGGGCCGCTTACGCCTTTCAAGAGTACCGGTCAGGCATATCCGAGCTTGCAGTTGATACAGCGCCGGAGATTTTGCTCGATGCCAGCGAAGGCCATTTTGCAATCGAAACGAGGGTCATGTTGCCGACCGATTGGCATGATACACCAATTGAACTCAACCTAACCGCCGTCATCGAGGAAACAGACGGTACCAAATCCTATTGGGCGCTGGCACATCCGCCGGGGAAGCCCGATTTCCATCATAAGGATTGCTTTGCTCTCGATCTGAAGGCACCAAGCGCGGCATGAAATTCGGTATCGATCGCCTGCTCTCAGAGCCTGAACTGCGCGCGCCTTTGAATGGCAAGCGCGTTGCCTTATTGGCTCACCCGGCTTCTGTAACCGCTGACCTGACGCATTCATTGGACGCGCTTGCGGCCCTCGACGACATCAATGTCACCGCTGCTTTCGGCCCGCAGCACGGTCTGCGCGGTGACAAGCAGGACAATATGATGGAGTCGCCCGATTTCACCGATCCAGTGCTCGGTATTCCGGTTTTCAGCCTCTACGGCGAAGTCCGCCGCCCGACCGGCCAATCGATGGGTACGTTCGACGTCATATTGATCGATATGCAGGATCTTGGCTGTCGGATTTACACGTTCATCACGACTTTGCTCTATATGTTGGAGGCAGCCGCCGCGCATGGCAAAACGGTATGGGTGCTGGACCGGCCCAACCCAGCAGGTCGCCCGGTCGAAGGGCTGACGCTGCGCGCCGGATGGGAAAGCTTCGTCGGCGCGGGTCCGATACCGATGCGGCACGGGCTAACCTTGGGCGAACTTGGCCAGTGGTTTATCGACCATTACAATATCGACGTCGATTACCGCGTCATTGCGATGGAGGGATATGAACCAGACGCAGCCCCCGGCTATGGCTGGCCCGCGGATCGCATCTGGATCAACCCAAGCCCCAACGCCCCCAACATCAATATGGCCCGCGCTTACGCCGGTACGGTGATGCTGGAAGGCGCGACGCTGTCGGAGGGCAGGGGCACCACCCGCCCACTCGAAATCTTCGGCGCGCCGGACATCGATGCGCGTGCGGTTATTGCAGAAATGCGCAGCTTCGCGCCGCAATGGCTGCACGGCTGTGCTTTGCGAGAAATATGGTTTGAACCGACTTTCCACAAACATGTCCATGAGCTTTGTCACGGCATTCATATCCATGCAGAAGGTGCGGCTTACGACCACCAGATTTTCAAACCCTGGCGCATACAGGCGCTGGCGTTCAAGGCAATCCGGCGGCTTTATCCCGATTACGATCTCTGGCGCGATTTCCCTTATGAATATGAATTCGGCAAGCTGGCGATCGATGTGATCAACGGTGGGCCGGATTTGCGTCTATGGGTCGACAATCCCGCAACCACTGCTGACGATCTGGATGCGCTGACACTGCCGGATGAGCAGGCTTGGGCAGACGAGCGGCAACGATATTTGCTTTATTGAAGGAGCGGCAATGATCCGGCGTGAATTTCTGACCCTGAGTAGCCTTGCGGCGGGCGCGGCGATGGCACCAAACTGGGCGTTCGCATCCGATGACCTGCCCAATCTGGCCAAGAATGCTCAGCCAATCTCTCGCACCGAACGCGAAGGCCGTCTGGTGCGCGCGCAAGCGCTGATGAAACGCGACGGCATCGGCGCGATATTGGTCGAGCCGGGGTCGAGCCTTGTCTATTTTACCGGCGTTCGCTGGTGGCGCAGCGAACGGACTACTGCAGCTGTCATTCCCGTCGAGGGCGAACCGTGCATCTTCACGCCTTATTTCGAGGAGCCGTCGATCCGCGAGTCGCTCGGCATATCCGCCGATGTACGAACATGGAATGAGAACGAGGACCCGCAAAAGCTGATCGCCGCGTGGTTGGTTGAAAAGAAACTGGCCGCCCGGCCAATCGCTATCGAGGAAACCGTTCGGCACTTCATCACCGATGGTCTGCGGCGGACTCTACCGGATGCGCAGATTGTTTCGGGCGCCTCCGTCGTTCGCGGATGCCGGATGCACAAGACGGCTGCAGAAATCGCGCTGATGCAGACCGCGGCGGATATCACCGCCGCCGCGTTCAAGCATGGTGCAGCGCAGATCCGAAAGGGTATGACTCCGTCCGACATCAACGCCCTGATCACCGCCACCACCACCAAGCTTGGTGGGCAGGGCGGCGATGCGCTCATCCTGCTCGGCGAAGCGAGCGCCTATCCGCACGGTTCGGGCAAACCGCAGGAAGTGCGCGACGGCGAGGTGATCCTGATCGACGGCGGATGCAGCGTGCATGACTATGTTTCCGACATCTCGCGCAGCTTCATATTCGGCGAGCCGACCAAGCAGCAGCGCGATGTCTGGGCGCAAATGCGCCAGGGGCAGCAAATCGCCATCGAGGCTGCGCAACTGGGCGTGCCCGCAGGCAGTGTCGATGACAAGGTCCGCGCCTGGTATACGAAAATCGGCTATGGCCCAGCTTACAAGCTGCCGGGTCTGTCGCACCGTACCGGCCACGGCATCGGCATGGACGGGCACGAACCCGTCAATCTGGTTCAGGGCGAAAAGACACCGCTTGCCGAGGGCATGTGTTTCTCCAACGAACCCGGCATCTACATTCCGGGCAGCTTCGGTATTCGCTTGGAGGATTGCTTTTACATGACGGGTAAAGGCGCCAAATGGTTCACCGTGCCGCCGCCTTCGATTGATACGCCATTTGGCTGACCGTCTAATTAGGAGCGTCTAATTAGGGACTGTCCCTAATAAGAGATCAATGCCCATGCTTCCGGCCCAACTCGCGCATCGCGTCATCGAGGCCTTCAAGTGTCAGCGGATACATTCGGTCGTTCATCAATTCCTTGATGATCTTGGTCGACTGCGAATAGCCCCATTGCTTTTCGGGCACCGGGTTGAGCCATACCGACGCCGGGTAAGTGTTGGTAATCCGGTGCATCCACACCGCGCCCGATTCTTCGTTGAAATGCTCGACCGAACCGCCCGGATGCGTGATTTCATAAGGGCTCATCGACGCGTCGCCGACCATCACGACCTTGTAGTCATGCGGGAATTTGTGCAGCATGTCCCACATCGGCGTGCGCTCGCTGAAACGGCGTTTATTGTCCTTCCAAACGCCTTCATACGGGCAGTTGTGGAAATAGAAAAATTCTAGGTTTTTGAACTCACTGGTCGCCGCACTGAATAATTCTTCGCAAAGCTTGATAAACGGGTCCATCGACCCGCCGACATCGAGCAGTAACAGCAATTTGATCGCGTTGCGGCGCTCGGGTCGCATATGGATATCGAGCCAACCTTGCCGCGCGGTGCCGTCGATTGTGGCGTCGATGTCGAGTTCTTCGGCCGCGCCCTCGCGGGCAAATTTGCGCAAGCGGCGCATCGCAATCTTGATGTTGCGAGTGCCTAGTTCGCGGGTGTGATCCAGATTCTGGAACTCACGCTTTTCCCAAACCTTTACCGCACGCTTGTGTTTGGATTCGCCACCGATCCGCACGCCCTCCGGGTTATAGCCGCCATTGCCGTAAGGCGAAGTGCCGCCGGTACCAATCCATTTGCTGCCGCCTTCGTGGCGCTTTTCCTGTTCTTCCAAACGCTTCTTAAGCGTTTCCATCAGCTCGTCCCAGCTACCCATCGCCTCGATCTTCGCCATTTCTTCGGGGCTGAGATATTTCTCGGCAATCGCTTTCAACCAATCCGACGGTATATCGCCCGGGCTCTGGCCATAATCGCTGAAAATACCTTTGAAGACCTTGTTGAAAACCTGATCGAACCGGTCGAGCAGCGCTTCGTCTTTGACCAGCGTGGTGCGCGCCAGATAATAAAATTCCTCCGGGCTTTGCGAAATTATGTCGGCGCTTAACGCCTCAAGCAATGCCAGATGCTCCTTGAGCGAAGCCGAAATTCCGGCGCTGCGCAACTCGTCCATGAAGGAGAAAAACACGTGGAATTGTCCCTTTTTAATCGCTTGATTAAGCTTTTGCCCGCTAGTGCCAGCGCCGTCAACCGCCCGATGGTTAACCAAGCCCTAACCATATTGCGATACGCCTGCATCAACTAAAATAATATGGGCCGCTTCGCAGATGAAAATGGAAAAAATCGAGATTCAGGAAAACCACTGGATCGAAGAAACCGCCCGCATTTGTGGCGACGTGACAGTTGGCTGCACGGAAACGGGCGGGGTGCTAGCAAAGGCGCTCGCTTCGGCTGACTGGTTGAAATCAAGACATGGTGAGCTAACCGAACTTACCATGCGGCTTGACGCCGATATCGCCGATGTAACCGAGGCTACGTCAGAGGCCCAAAACCTGTCCGAGGCGGCGGTCGCGAAATTGATGAGCGGGACCGAAACCATCGAAGTATCGATGGAACGTTTTGCCGGAATGATTGCACTCATCGAAAGTCTCGGTGTACATATCACAGGCTTTGCATCCGCAATGGCTCAGGTCAAAACGGTATCGCAATCGATCGACACCATTGCCCGCACCACCAATATGCTAGCGCTCAACGCCGCCATCGAAGCCGAAAAAGCAGGCGAGGCGGGACAAACATTCGCGGTTGTTGCCGGTGAAGTAAAGAAACTGGCGCTCGATACGCGCAAAGCTGCGGTGGAGATTACCGGCACGGTTAATTCGCTGTCGAACGAAGCATCGAAATTTGTCGGCCAGATCGAAGATGGCATTGCCAGCAGCGGCGCGGCGCACAACCAGTTTTCCAGTTTGCAACTCCTGATAGAAGGCGTCAGCGACGCCGTCGGCCAAGTGGGAGAGCGCAACCGGGAAATAGCGACCAGCACCGCTGCGATCCACAACAGTCTGGTCGAATCGCAACGCGTCCGTGATGAAGTCGCCGACGCCAATGGCAATATGTTCGATTCGGTGCGCGACGCCCATACCCAAATCATCGGTCTAGAGTTGCAGGCAAACCGGATGTTCGACAATCTGGTCCACAGCGGTTTAGCGTTGAAAGACTTGCATTTCGTCAATTTGGCGCTGGAGGCTAGGGGTGATGTTCAATCGTTGGTCGAATCGGCAATTGCATCGGGCGAAGTGAAAACCGAAGAGGTGTTCGATACCGTTTATCGCCCGATCGAAGGTTCCGACCCGCCGCAGTTTGAAAACCGTTTCAATCCGTTTGCCGAAAAATATCTTCAACCGGTACTCGACCGTGTGGCGAAGCTCGATCCGCGGGTCATCGGAACGGCGGTAACCGACATCAACAGCTATTTACCGACCCATATGTCATCGAAATCGCATCCGCAAAGACCGAACGATCCCAAATGGAACGGCATCAACTGTCGCAACAAACGCATCTTGATGGACGATGCGACCTCGCGCGCGGTCGCGTCGGAGGCAGATTATATGCTGTCCACCTATCGCCAGGATCTGGGCGCAAGCGGATATCGCGCGATCAAGAACTGCTTTGTGCCATTACGTTTCAATGGCCGTCGTTGGGGCAACTTCGAGATTGCCTACGCCGAGTAAGGCTCGGACCTATTTGCACGAGGTCCGAGCCCTCGCGCAGGTTTACCAAGCGCTAACCATATTGCGATAATCCACCGCAATCGAATTGCGAAGGACCAGTCGCACATGAAAATGGAAAAAATAGAGATCCAGGAAAATCACTGGATCGAACAAACCGCGCGGATATGCGGCGACGTGACTGTGGGCTGCGCAGAAACCGGCGGTGTGCTGGAAAAAGCGCTGGCATCAGCCGACTGGCTGAAGTCGCAGCACGCCGAGCTGACCGAGCTGACGCTGCGGCTTGATGCCGGCATCGCGGATGTTACCAAGGCTACATCGGAAGCCCAATCGCTTTCCGAAGCTGCTGTCACCAAGTTGACGACCGGCACTAATACTATCGAGATATCGATGGAGCGATTTGGCAAAATGATCTCTTTGGTGGAGAGTCTTGGCGCCCACATAACCGGATTTGCCGCTGCTATGGAGCAGGTAAAGCGCGTGTCGCAATCGATCGATACAATCGCTCGCACCACCAATATGCTAGCGCTTAATGCCGCTATCGAAGCTGAGAAAGCGGGTGAAGCCGGACAGACATTCGGCGTCGTTGCGAGTGAAGTCAAGAAACTGGCACTGGATACGCGCAGGGCCGCAGTTGAGATTACCGGCACGGTCAATTCGCTTTCCAACGAAGCCTCGAAATTTGTTAGCCAGATCGAGGACGGCGTCGCCAGCAGTGCCATCGCGCAACAACAATTTTCCAGCCTGCAAATATTGATCAACGGCGTGAGCGATATTGTCGGCCAGGTTGGCGACCATAACCGCGAAATCGCCAACAGCACCTCGGCTGTCCATAACAGCCTGATCGAGTCGCAACAGGTGCGCGATACCGTGGCAGACGCCAACGACGATATGTTCGCGGCTGTGAACGATGCGCACCGCAATATCGTCGATCTTGAAAGTCAGGCCAACCGGATGTTCGATCATCTGGTACATAGCGGCTTGTCGCGCGATGATCTGGAATTTGTCGAGCTGGCCAAGGCGGAGGCGCAGAAGATCGTCGCGCTGACCGAGGCGGCGATCGCTGAAGGCGGTTTAACAATGGACGCGTTGTTCGACACCGATTACCAGCCCGTCGAGGGCAGTAACCCGCCGCGCTTTAGGACGCGGTTGACCGAATGGGCCGAGCGCAGTTGGCAGCCAATCATCGACGCGGTGAAAGCGCAAAGGCCCGCCGCGATTTTGTCGTGTGTTCCGACCAGCCGCAAAGGGTATTTGCCCGTCCATCTTAAAGAATTCTCGAGGGCACCGACCGGCGACCTGGCACACGACACCAAGTACTGCCGTAACGGCCGAATTTTAATAGGCGGGATAGACGATATCGCCAAGGCCAGCGAACAGGACTATATGATGGCGGTGTACCGGCATGAAGGCGACGGCACGAACTACAACATCGTCCGCAATGTCTATGTCCCGTTACGCATCAACGGCCAGCGCTGGGGCGATTTCGAAATTGCCTATGCGATTTAGGCCAAGGCCTAGTCGGCTTCGGGGGGTTGTGGTTTATGAATCACAGCGACCAGCACGAATGAGATATACATCAGCAGATACCACGCGCCGAGTTTGGACGGCGACACCATCTGCCAGCCTTCGGATTGGCTGGGATAGGTCCATGCACGCGAGAAGGTTGCGATATTTTCTGCAAACCAGATAAATGCGGCAACCAGAAACCAGCCGATCAGCAACGGCATCCACCGTGGTGTGCGCCATACCGTAAACCAGACCTTGGCGCGCCAAAACAGCCATATCATGGCCGCGAATAATGCAATCCGAATGTCGGGCAACCAGTGGTGCGCAAAGAAATTGATGTAGACCGCTATACCCAAAAGCACCGTCGGAATGCTCGCAGGATAAGCAGAATAGCGAAAATTGAAAATGCGCCAGACGCGCGCAATATAGCTACCTACCGCTGCGTACATGAAGCCAGAAAATAACGGCACATCGCCAACGCGCAAGAAACTGGCTTCGGGATATATCCATGAGCCGTGTGCGGTTTTGAACAGTTCCATGATCGTACCGACAATATGAAAAGCCAAAATGACTTTGGCTTCCTCCAGCGTCTCAAGCCGAAAAACCAGCATCGCGATCTGGATAGACAACGCCGCAAGCGTCAGGAAATCGTAACGTGCGAGCATTGCGTTTGCTGGATAAACGAGATGCGTAGCGAGCAGCAAAGCCAGCAATAGCGCGCCGAACAGGCAGGCCCAGCCTTGCTTGAAACCGAACAGCAGAAACTCGTAGGTGTAAGCCCGCCAACCGGGACGCGGGGTGAAGGCCTCTAACTGCTTCCGGATCGCCGCAAAGCGCGTGTGCGCTTGCCCGAACAGGTTGTTAGCCACGCGTTATCAGTTTCCCTGGCGCCGCGCCATGAAAGCGAGGCGCTCGAACAGCATGACGTCCTGCTCGTTCTTGAGCAGCGCGCCGTGGAGTGGCGGGATCGCCTTCGAGGGATCGCGCGATTGCAGAACGTCGAGCGGCATATCTTCGTGAAGGAGGAGCTTCAGCCAGTCGAGCAGCTCCGACGTCGATGGTTTTTTCTTCAAGCCCGGCACGTCGCGGACTTCGTAGAAAATATCCATCGCCTTCGACACAAGTATTTTTTGAATGTCAGGAAAGTGAACATTTATAATGGCTTGCATGGTTTCTCTATCAGGAAACCGGATATAGTGGAAGAAACATCTTCGCAGGAACGCGTCGGGGAGTTCTTTTTCGTTGTTCGAGGTGATGATGATGATCGGGCGTTCCTTGGCCTTTATCGTCTCGTGCGTTTCGTAGACGTAGAACTCCATCCGGTCGAGTTCCTGCAGCAGATCGTTGGGAAACTCGATGTCGGCCTTGTCGATCTCGTCGATCAAGAGCACCGGCAGCGTCGGCGACGTGAACGCCTCCCACAACTTGCCCTTCTTGATGTAGTTGGCGATGTCGTGCACCCGCTCATCGCCCAATTGGCTGTCGCGAAGCCGCGCCACTGCGTCATATTCGTAGAGGCCCTGATGCGCCTTGGTGGTCGATTTGATGTTCCACTCGATCAACGGCGCACCGAGCGCGGTCGCAATCTCCTGCGCCAGCACGGTCTTGCCGGTTCCCGGCTCACCCTTCACCAGCAATGGCCGCCTGAGCGTCGTCGCGGCGTTGACCGCCACTTTCAGGTCATCGGTCGCAACATAATTTTTGGTGCCATCAAAGCGCATGTGAACTCCGTTTCTTAATCGAACGGTTAATTCGTTAAGTGCGCCCCCGCCGTTATGCAACCAATTATGTGGAAAAATGAGGAGGGCGATTTGCCCGCTCCGTCAGTCGGCCAGTATTTCCGCAGGGCCACCGCGATGGCCTGCAATCATCGCCATTATGCATGCAAACTACTTCACATAGAAAATATATATTGCGCATGTGAAATAGATTGGCTACCGGCAGCTTCATGACCGCAACCCCACGCTTTTTTTACCTGATTGCCAAGGCGCAGCGCGAGATCGAGCGCGCCGCGCAAATCGAATTTGCCGGTCTGGGGTTAAGCGCCGCGCAGTCCGGCTTGCTATTTTCCATAGGTGAGGACGAAAATCCGCTGCTGGGCACTTTGGCGGAGCGGCTCGATCTGGTGCCTTCCGCCATCACTGGGCTAGTCGAGCGCATGACGCGCATCGGTCTTGTCGTGCGGGAACGGGACGCTACCGACAAACGCGCCTTTCGGTTGAGCTTGACCTTACATGGCCGCCAAGTTCGTCGCGAAGCGGCACGGCGCGTCGCGGCCCTTAACGTGCGCGCATTTGCGGGTTTTAGCGCGGAAGACCTGTTGACCGCAGGCAATATCCTTGAAGCGCTGATTGCTGCGCTGCCTCGCGCAGTCGCCGATGATCCTTTCCTTGTAACCAACCAGAGGTCCACAAATGTCTGACGCCGTACTTGTAACAGCCAACGAAGCCGTTCTCGAAATCTGCTTCAATCGGCCCGACAAGAAGAACGCCATCACCAATGCCATGTACGGCACTGTGGCCGATGCGCTCGCCGACGCCGAATCCAATCCCGATATTCGCGTGGTGTTGATCAGCGGAACAGGGGATGCCTTTACAGCAGGCAATGATCTGGCCGATTTCGCGGCCGTCACCAACGGCACTCTCGCGCGCAGCGACCTCAACGTCACGCGAATGCTCACCAACCTGACCAGCATGACCAAGCCGGTGATCGCCGCCGTGAATGGCCTCGCAGTTGGCGTTGGCACAACGATGCTGCTTCACTGTGATCTGGTCTATGTCTCGCAGTCCGCAAAGCTGACGGTACCGTTCGTCAACCTGGCGCTGGTCCCGGAAGCCGCGTCCAGCCGCCTGCTGCCCGAACTGGTAGGTAATGTTCGCGCCTTTGCGATGTTCGCGCTGGGCGAGCCGATGTTTGCGGACGCGGCGGTTGCCGCCGGCCTTGCCAATGCAGTCTGCGCGCCGGACGAACTGATGCCAACCGCACGCAAGGCAGCGCGTGCACTGGCGGCACGAGCACCGATGGCATTGGCCCGAACCAAGCAATTGATGCGCGATCCGCTCCGCACGGAGGCGATTATGAAGCTGGAAAGCGCACACTTCGCGGATCAGCTTCAATCGCCCGAAGCGGCGGAGGCGTTCGCCGCCTTCTTTGCACAGCGTGCACCGGACTTTTCGCGTGTCGCTTGAACGCAAAGTGGGTGAAATGCCTCGTCTGAACAGCCGCCCGCTCTTTGAGATGTGTGCGGACCTTGAGCCGAACAATCAGCATGTGGGGGCAACGCCAGCGGGTGTGCGCACTGTTGCGATCGCGACAGGTGGCACAATCGTCGGCGAACGGATCAATGGGGTCGTCTTGCCGGGCGGCGGCGACTGGATGGTTGCGCGTCTCGACGGCTCGCTGAAAATTGACGTTCGCGCCTGCCTCAAGACCGATGACGGCACGCTGATCTATATGACTTATGGCGGCCGCCTGATCATGCCTCCACGACACTTTGCAGCCCTCGCTGATCGCGGCGTTGCAGCGACAATCGATCCATCTGAATATTATTTCCGGACCAACCCTGTGTTCGAGGCACCATCGCCGTCGGATTATGCATGGCTCAACCACGTCGTTGCCATTGGTGTAGGACGGATCACGACGTCGGGCGTGGCTTATTCGGTTCATGAAATCATGTGAGGTTACGGTGACGTTGCGTAATTGGTCATCGTAATTGCGAGCACGAGTGCGAGCCCGATGTCGCCAAAGGCAAGCCAAACATCTATATGTTTAGAAGCGCCTAGCTTCGCACCAGCCTGCCGCCGTTCAAATCGATCACCTGACCGGTCAGCCATTCCCCGTCCGGACTGTGCAACAGAACTGCGAGCCCGCCGATGTCGCTCGACTCGCCAAGACGCGGGCTCCAAGTGTCCTTCAGCGCATGATCAAGAAATGCCTGAGGCAGGCCTGCCCGGGCGCGGTCCGTCAGCACGACGCCATAGGCAATCGTGTTGCAGCGTATGCCATCCTTGCCATAGCGGTGGGCAATGTGGCGCGTCAGCGTCTCCACGCCTGACTTTGCGGTCTGGTAACCGATTCGGGTTATGTCGGCCGAGCGACAGGAGGCAGACGACGTGAACACGATCGACCCGCCGCCGCGCTCTTGCATCAATGGGATTGCTGATCGGGCCGCCTGCGCATAGCCGAACAGATGCGCGTCGATCTGTGCCTGCCAGGTCTCGAAGCTGATCGCGAGCAGATCGGCATCGGACGCCATCGCCACTGGATTTCCCGATACCATATGGACGCCGTCGAGCCGGCCATGGATCCGCGCTGCATCTTCGATCATCGCTGTGATGCTGGTGCGGTCCGCAAGGTCGAATGCCTGTGTCGATGCACTGCCGCCACGTTGTGCAATTTCGGATCGCAACGCCTCTGCGCTGGCGAAGTCGATGTCGCCGATGACGACATGCGCACCCGCCGCCGCAAGCCGCCGCGACACCGCCGCGCCCGATCCGCCGCCGCCGCCACCGACGACGATTACTTTCCCCGTAAGATAACCCGCTTTCTCCATATTTCTTCTCCGCTACACCCGATAGCTGTACGGGCGTGCAATCAGCTGACGTGACGTGCCCCCGAACTTGTTACCAGTGCAGAGATAGAGTCCTCCTGTTAAATGCTTGATGGTTGAAGGGATAACAAGCTCTATCGGGCCATGCCCCGATTCCACTGCGGCTGTGCGCGAAGGTGGTTAGGGACAGTCCCTAATAAGGATCAGGCTCAAGCTCAGCCCGCGCCAGCGTCTCCGCATGACGCGCGGCGATTAGCTGCCACAGCCCGCGCTGCTGCGCCAGAAGCTGCTCGGCCCCAAAACCCATCGCGCGGCGGTAAGCGTCGTTCTGCACGAGCTGGACAGCAAGCCCTGCGCTCGTCGCAACGTCGGGCAGGGCAATGGCAGGGGGCTCCATGCCGATATGCAGCGATATCCGGTCGAGCAGCGGCCGCGTCTGGTGCCAGTCGATGACGAATGCCAGGGCAGCTCCCGCCGGACATCCCTTGCGGTCGGAGGTCGCGAGCATCTGGAAATTCTTCGACTGGCCGGTGATCAAAGCGGTAATCTTGTCTTGTCCGGTATGCCTGCGGATCGGCCCTGCGTTCACAGTTAGCCGGTTCAGGAACGCACGTTCTGCGGCAAAGCCGTCGATCGCCTCGACCAGCCAGCGCCGCGCCGCATCGTCGACGATTTTGTGCGCAGCATGATCGACAACGCCTGGATGACGGCCATGCGAGATATTGATGAAGTGCGCGATATCGGCGACCAGAGCGGCACGCGCGTTTTTGAACGGCGCGCGTAAATCGGGCCGGTCGCCGCGCTCGCCCAGAAATGCGATCAGCGGTTTGACCACGGCCAGACTGCCCCCCGATGTCACAAGCGCCACGAACGCATTGCCGAAATCGGCATCCTGTTCCGGGCGCGCCAGATTATCCATCGTTTACTCCGCGTGAGGGTCGCCGCCTGCCGTCGCAAACGCTCAATCACAGAGGATTAGCAAAAAGTCCTAAATGACAAGTTTACGCGGGGACATAAGTTGGGATTCAGCATGTTTGGTGATTTGCAGGCAACCAGATATTCTCTTTCCCGTTCGCATCGAGCCCTTCGGCTGGCTTGCAGCCGCTCAGGATAAACTTGGCCAAAGGCCAAGTCGAGATGCCGTGAGGGTGTGCCTGACTGATAGGTGTCTCGACCGGGCTCGACACGAACGGGTAAGGGGGCGAGAAATCTAGATAGTTCGTTCACTGCGATAATAAAGGAACGTAAACCACAGCGACGTCGCGCCGAGCAGATGCCAGGCTGCATGCCCCTGAAACAGGCTTGTCCGAACACAGACGAGGCCGTGCTGGTCGAGGTTCCAGATGGTAAACGCCACCGCCTTGATGACGATGCCCATCAGATAATAAGAAACGCGCACCTGTGGGCGCAGCGGGCGCGCAAAGATCATTTCCAGCGCAATCGCGGCGAGCAACACGACCGCGAAAAGTGACCGCCGCACCTCCGGCACCAGATACAGCACCACCACCAAGCCGCCGACCACGCCGAGATAGAGCAAAACCGCAGCTCGCACCGACATATTCCGCCAGCGGGCAACCGCGCTGACCAGCATAAACCCGCTGGTCAGATACATGCCCATCACATCGAAAAACTGGCCCCAAAGCGTGAGCGTGGCGTGCAGCAGCACCGAACCCAACCCGACAAAGATCGCGGTTGCACCGAACCATACAGCGGCGTGTTTATGAAAACCCGAATTCCACCCTCGCGATTGCGACAGGATAATCATCAGGAACCCGGCAAAGGCATAGCCATAGCTCGAAAAACTATTGCTCGGCTGCACGATCAGCGCGCCCATCCGTGGCAGCTCACAAAAACAGCGCGTCGCGGTGCATGTGGCGGGCGCATAGACCGACCAGTCGGGTCCGAGTGCGGTAAGCAGCAGCCAAATCGCCGCCATCGAGAGCAGGGTGAGGACGGCGGCAAAGGTGATTTGGCGGGGGGTGATGGTCAAGTCGATGCTCCAATCAAACAAGAGGTTAGCAGCATCGTTCGACTAAGCTATCTCAATTGAAGTTACGCTTCCTTACGCCCGCTGCGCCACTTCGCGGTATAAGGCAGCACGAACATGTAAAGCCCTGTGAGCATGAGTAACGCCAGCGGAAACAGCGGCAGGAAATACACCCACTGGGCGGGTTCGTTCCCCGTCCCCAACGCGATGAATATACCGATGACGACGACCGTAAACACAATCGACAGCCAGCGGTGAATTTGCCTAACCCAAATGTTCCAGTTCATTGGTACCTCCCTGATGACCTAGCTCAACCGTCAAACCCTCTATCTTCAGCTTGGCCCAAGCCGGTGATGATCGCTTGCGGTCACTCCACAATCGCCAGCACAGCGCAGAATGTCAATTGAGCCGACCCAACCTGAGTCAGTCGAGTATAACCATATCGGTAAATTTATCTTGACATAAAGCCTCAAACGGAACATATATAGAACACCAATGAAGCCCGCTGAGTCGGTGGGCAGGTTCGAAGGAGTTCCCAATATGACGAATACATCGACGCCCGCCTGTGAAGGCCGGGTGACAGAAAACTGCGCGGACGACATTGAAGACCCTCGGGCACAGGGCAACAATCCGCTACGCAAAGGCGCCAGAAACCGCGATATCCAGTCGATCGCAGCGAACGACCGTTACTGGACCGACGAGATCGAAGACCGTTTCTTTGCGCAGCTCGCCGCGACCTGCAATGTGAAAGCATCGGCAGCGGCGGTCGATTTTTCAACCGCGACTGTTTATGTGCACCGCAAGCAACGCCCCGAATTTGCCGAGCGTTGGCAGGCCGCGCTCGACCATGGCTATGTCCGGCTTGAAATGGCGCTGTTGGAGGCGGCGAACGACAGTCTTGCGGGCGAGCCTTGGTCCGAAGAACGCCCGATTCCGCCATTGACCGTTGAACAGGTGGTTAAAGTTCTCAAGCTGCATCAGGCGTCAGTGAAGCTGGGTTTTCCCGCGCGCCGGGGCAATGGCGGATTGCCGGTGCCGCTCGATGCGGTGAAGGACGACATCAAACGCAAGGTGCGCGCAATCATCGCCGCCCGCCCAGAGGACGCAGCAATCTGCCCCGACAAGGAAGACAAAAGCGATGACGAATGAGGAAAATTTCTTCTCGTTGACCGGAGAGCTGAGCGACGACGAAGTAGACAGACTGATCGGCACGCTGGGCAGGGAGACGACACTTGCGGTCAATTATGACTGGCAAAGCTGGGGACATAACGGGCAAACTGCGCCCGAAGGAGACTGGCGGACCTGGTTGTTCATGGCGGCCCGGGGTTATGGCAAAACGCGGGCAGGGGCCGAATGGATCTCCGCCCATATGCGCCAGCGGGGCGATTTACGCGTCGCCTTGGTCGCAGCCACGCTCGAAGAAGCGGCACGGATCATGGTCGAGGGAAAAAGCGGGCTGCGTGCCGTGGCCGGTCCGTGGGTTGAAGAGTGGCTTCCGCATCGGCGGCTGCTGCGTTTCAAAAATGGCGCAGAGGCGACGCTGTTCTCCGGTGCTTCGCCCGAAGCCTTGCGTGGGCCGGAGCACCATATCGCGTGGTGCGACGAGCTGGCCAAATGGGAGAAGCCGGGGGCGACGTGGGATATGCTGCAATTGGGGATGCGTCTCGGGGAACACCCTCAAGTGCTGGTGACGACAACGCCAGGGGCAGGGCCGACTTTGAAGCGGATCATGGCTGCAAAAGGCTGCGTCCTGACCAGAGGCCGGACGCGCGAAAATCCGCATCTGCCCGCCGCTTATATCGAAAATGTCGAGGAGCTTTATGCCGGAACAAGACTGGGACGTCAGGAGCTCGACGGCGAATTGCTGCCCGATGCGGCAGGGGCGTTGTGGAGTGTGGAGTTGCTGGAAAGGTGTCGGATTGGTTCCGGCACTGCGCTTACTAATCCGTTCGTGTCGAGCCCTTCGGCTGGCTTGCAGCCGCTCAGGATAAACTTGGCCAAAGGCCAAGACGAGACACCCATCCGTCCCGCACAACCTCACGGCATCTCGACTAAGCTCGATGCGAACGGGAATAATGGCGGAGTGGTACTGGCAAAAACCATAATCGGCGTTGACCCACCCACGGGCGACGGCACCTGCGGCATTATCGCTTGCGCGCGTGACGCCGACGGTATCGGCTATGTCCTCGCCGACCACAGCGTCAGCGCGTGCAGCCCCGAACGCTGGGCAAGTGCGGTCGCGGCTGCGGCCGAAATCCACGGCGCTGGGACCGTGGTCGCCGAAACCAATCAGGGCGGGAACATGGTGGAATCGGTGCTGCGCGGTGCCGACGCCAAGCTGCGTGTCACACCGGTGCACGCCAGCATCAGCAAAAGCGACCGCGCCATGCCGATCGCCATGCGGTTCGAGGCGGGCAAGGTCCGGCTATGCGGCCGTTTCGAGGAACTGGAGGCGCAACTGTGCGGGATGATTGCGGGCGGTGGCTATGAAGGCCCCGGTCGGTCACCCGACCGCGCCGACGCAATGGTATGGGCGCTGACCGAGTTGATGTTGGGCAAGGAACCGGCGCCGCCGAGGATTAGTGTGCTGTGAGCATCCTTATATGTTCGTCCGCTATTGCCGACGAAGAGAAACTGTTGCAAATCCAAGCTACACAGGAGGCAACGCCCATGAAGGTAAAGCATATGAAACCGCGTCTGGCGCTTGCGCTTGGCCTTTCGCTGGTGCCGCTGACGGCTATATGGGCGCAGCAGCCCCAGGTGCCCCGGCTCGAAGATTCGGCGTTGGAGAACATGCTGCCTCCCGGTCATTCGTTTGAAGCCCGGGCCGATGGCGATCTCAATGGCGACGGGCAAATCGACGTCGCTTTTGTCGGCCGCGGCGGGGAAGAACGCACGCTTTATGTCGCCTTCGCCTATGTCGACCTGTTCGATCTTGGCCATGAAATACGCGCGAAGGGTCCTCTCGATTCCTATCCGCTCGGCGCGGCCGAACTGTCGATCGCACGGGGCGTGCTCACCGTCGAGGACATTACCGGCGGCACGACCGCGACTTCGGCTACCTATCGCCTGCGCTACGATGCAAAGCGCAAGCGGATGCGGCTGATCGGGCTCGACTTGAAGGTTTACAGTCGGACATATGCGCATGACGGCACCGAATTGAGCTGGAACCTGCTGACCGGCGACACCATCCGCAGCGAACTGAAGGTGATTGCGGGCGGCGGCGGATATGACAAAAGCCCGGAACGCCGCGCGAAACGGCCCACGAAGCCGATCTATCTCGAAAACCTTCCCGACGCAGAGGCGGCGACGGGCTTGACGCCGGGCGGGTGAAGGTGGCGTGTCTATCATTATTGAACGTTAGCGACGGCAGGTTTCGCTGTTGCTGGACGACAGGCGGGCGAACGACGAGGAATAGCCGGTGCGCATCGCGATGCCGGTGGATTCGCACTTCTTGAGCTGGAAACGGACCTTGCGCGCCTTGAAATCGAGCGAGATGCGTCGGAAAGCCTCCAGGATGTCGGTGCCGAGCAGGAGCGAGGGCTGGTCTTTCAGGCCGAACACGGCGAAGGGTGGCACATCCGCGAAGGCGATCGGGACATCGCGCAGGAGGATCGAGCCGATCCTGAGCTCCGACACGCGCGCCATCTGCAGTTTGACCTCAACGCCGGTGACACCCATGACGCCGATCGTGTAGAATTTGTCGGGCGCGCGGCGAAGGATCTGATCGCGCAACTGCGTGTTGCCGATGGTGATCTGCGATCCGGTATCGATCACCGCTTCGACCTTCTTTTTGTTGGCGGTGACTTCGGTGAGGATCAGCTGGCCGCGGCGAAGCCTTCCTATCACGACGATTTCGCCGTGCATCCGCGGCGGCGGCTTCGTCGCGTCCTCGACCTTGATCAGTTGCTTTTCAAAATCCATCATCAGCCGCTGTTCGACGAGCGCGTCGATGCCGATCATGCCCTCACCGCCGAGATCGGCTTCCCTGAGCACCGGCAGTTCGAGGTTGGACACGCTGGTGGGGCCGAGCGTGAGCTCGTCGACCAGCACGCGGTTCACCCGCGAGGTGGACGTCATGTTGTGAAGGGTGACGGGCGTTCCGGCGGGGAGCGCCAAGGCGCGCGCGATGCGCTGGCCGATGACAGACGTGTCAGCGCCGCTATCGACGACGAATTTATAGGGGCCGCGACCGTTCACGCCCACCGCGACGGTCATCCGGGTGTGCGCCTTTTTCGCATCGATGTCCTCGCCGCCGATGGCAAGCGTGTCGTCGATTACCGCCGGTGGAAGTGCCGGCATGCGTTGAGCTGGTTCAGGGGGCGCTGGTTCGGGGGGCGGCTGGCTGCGCTGCGCGGCCGTCAGACTGAGCAGCGCGAGCGCCGCGACCAGGCGCGTTTTATTGATCCAGAAAGCTCCTCATCTTTCGCAATCTAGTCTGATGCTTCAGCTTCCGCAATGCCTTCGCCTCGATAGGCCGGATGCGTTCGCAGGTTACACTGAATTCCTGGCAGACTTCCTTCAACGTCCAGATTGCGGCGACGGTTAGCGCTGTTACCGTAACACGCTACTGTAAGCATGCGAGCAGCGCTATGTCGTTTTATGACCAATCTTCTGATGGACAGCGGGAAGCAGCTTATGCGCAAAACTCTCCCCATGCTTGCTCTGGTCACGTTGGTTTGGACGCATCCCGTACTGGCCCAACCCGCCACAATCGAAAAACTCGTCGCGTCGGACACACGTATGCAGGCCATTCTCGAATCCGGAGACGCGCGCGTATTGTCTACGGAAGAACTAGATACGAAGGATGGCACGCCGGCGCGAGCGCAAGTGGTAATCGAAAGTCCGCGCTTGAAGAGCGCGGTGCGTGCAATCATCGACGTTTCTACCGGACGAGTACTAGAAAGCCGTTCGTTGACGGCGAGAGAACTGCCGCTCACGCAAGAACAACTGGCACAAGCGACCGCTATCGCGTTGCGTGATCCCGCGGTAAGGCGCTTTCTTGGCGAAACCGCTGAACGCTTTCGCGCAGCCATACCGGGAACCAGACCTCCTTTCGCGACTGAAGGGTTTCTTGTGGCGTCGGAAGACCCCGGCGATCCGTGTGCCCGGTCCCGTTGCATCGATCTGCTGTTCATCGCCAACGGTCGATACTTTGCGGGACAGCGCGTCACCGTCGAACTGGATGCCGGGCGGGTTACCGTCCGGCCAATGGGACAGCATGGGGAGGCACATCGATGACGAAAGGTGCATACTTGTTGGTGCTCGCGGCGCTGGTGCCATCGGTAGCCAGTGCCGATATCAGCGCAGTCATCCGAAACAACCGCCTGACGATTGTGACGTCGCGCGTTTTGAATCCTCCACTGGTGGCGGGGTGCGCCAATCAAATCGAGCAAGCGTTCCCACTTAACGGCCCCGAGCAAACGCGTTGGCGCATCTGTTGGCGGATTACGCGCAACGACGCGGGTCGCTCATCACAGTTGGTCCTTGGACCGGTGTGGTTCCGCAAAATGCCTTCCGCGCCTTTCATGAAGGTCTTCCACGATGCGCGTGTCGCCGAGATTCACGTCCCATATTTTGCCGGGTCGCCCCGCTACTTCGACATTTCGCAATTCAATTTCACAATGGAAACGCTGACGCAGAGCGAATGTCCGGCTTCAGCGGGCGGCACGTTATCTGGCGCCAATGTCTGCGTGGAAAAGCGCGATCGGGGCATCATGTGGCGTGACGGGCATGCGCAGAACGCCCGGCGCGGCGAAGAAGTTATTGTTTGGGCGGCGCTTGATGCGGCGAACTACAGTTATATTCAAAGCTATGCATTTCGCGACGAAGGAACCGTTGTCGGGCGCGTCGGCGCAACGGGGCAAAATATCGGCGGGTCGATGGAGCCACATGCACACAACGCCGTTTGGCGGCTGGACATCGACCTGGGTGGCACCAGCAACCGGGTCGATGTGCGGCGACATATCGAATCAGCCGGTCCAAACTCGTCGGGCTCGACCAACGTCACGACGCTGCCCAGTGCGGCGAAAATCGATTGGAGGCCGCAGGAATTTACAACGCTCGGTATCGGCAATACCAGCCTGAAAAATGGGCGCGGTCTCCCGTCTAGCTATCATCTCACGCCGATCATCGAAAGCGGGCTGTCGCGTCACTCGGAATCGTTCACCCAAGCCGATTTCTGGGTTACAAAATACGATCCGACCTTCCAAACTGCAAACGAACTACCCGCCTATATTGCCCAAAACAGTCAGGTTAAGGATCGCGACCTCATCGTCTGGGTCAAGAATACAGCGCTGCACCATCCGCGCACCGAAGACGGAGTGACCGTTAACAGCCAGTGGATCGGCACCACTCACACAATGTGGAGCGGATTCATGATGATGCCGCATGATCTGTTCGACTGCGCACCGTTTTACCAGCAGCCTTGTCCATAACGGAAGGGCTCGGCGGACTTTCGCGTTTATTGATCCAGGAAGCTCCGCATCTTGCGTGACCGGCTTGGATGCTTCAGTTTCCTGAGCGCCTTTGCCTCAATCTGCCGGATACGTTCGCGGGTCACGCTGAACTGCTGGCCGACTTCTTCGAGCGTGTGGTCGGTGTTCATGCCGATGCCGAAGCGCATGCGGAGCACGCGTTCTTCGCGCGGGGTGAGTGACGCGAGCACGCGGGTGACGGTTTCCTTGAGGTTCGCCTGAATCGCGGCGTCGACCGGGATGACGGCGTTCTTGTCCTCGATGAAGTCGCCCAGATGGCTGTCTTCCTCGTCGCCGATCGGCGTTTCGAGGCTGATCGGCTCCTTGGCGATTTTCATCACCTTGCGGACCTTTTCGAGCGGCATCGACAGACGTTCGGCCATTTCTTCAGGCGTCGGTTCGCGACCCTGTTCGTGGAGGAACTGGCGGCTGGTGCGCACCAGCTTGTTGATCGTTTCGATCATATGGACAGGGATACGAAAAGTGCGCGCCTGATCGGCGATGCTGCGGGTGATCGCCTGACGGATCCACCAGGTCGCGTAGGTCGAGAATTTATAGCCGCGGCGATATTCGAATTTATCCACCGCCTTCATCAGGCCGATATTGCCTTCCTGAATAAGATCAAGGAATTGCAGGCCTCTGTTGGTATATTTTTTGGCGATCGAAATCACGAGGCGCAGGTTGGCCTCGACCATTTCCTTCTTGGCGATGCGTGCTTCGCGTTCGGCCTTTTGCACCATGTTGACGATGCGGCGGAATTCGTTGAGCGACATGCCGGTGGCGGCCGCGATGTCCGAAATCTCGGCGCGGATGCGTTCGACGGGCTCAGCCTCGTTTGTGGCGAAAGCGGCCCATTTCTTGTCGACAGCAGCAGAATCGGTCAGCCAGTTTTCGTCGAGCTCATGGCCCATATAGCTGTCGAGAAACGCCTTGCGCGGCACCTTGTGACGCTCGGCAAGCCGCAACATCTGCCCACCAAGCGCGGTCAGCCTGCGGTTGAACGAATACAACTGGTCAACCAGATACTCGATCTTGTTCGCATGAAACTGCATAGACTCGACCTCTGCGGTCAATTCTTCGCGCAGTTTGTGATATTTATTCTCGGTCGATGTCGGGAAGCTTTCGCCTGCGTTCAGCGCGCGCATCCGGTCGTGCTGGATGTTCGAGAATTTCTTGAACAGCGAAGTGATTTTGGCAAAACGCTCAAGAGCCGCAGGTTTCAGCGTCTCTTCCATCTGCGCGAGGCTAAGCGTGTTATCCTCTTCCTCTTCCTCGACCACGCGGGTGCGGCGTTCGGTCATGTCCTCGTCGTCTTCATTGACGACTTCGGGCTCTTCCTCGACCTCTTCCTCTTCCTTGTAGGTGACGCCTGCGGTCTTTTCACTGATTTCGCCGTCGTCTTCGGCACCATCTTCGGTCATCGCTTCGGGCGCTGGCTCTTTCGAAAGCATCGCGTCGAGATCGAGGATCTCGCGCAGTTGCATTTCGCCATCATTTAGCGCGCGCGACCAGTCGATGATTGCGTGGAAGGTGATCGGGCTTTCGCAAAGGCCGAGGATCATCGTGTCGCGCCCGGCCTCGATGCGCTTTGCAATCGCGATTTCGCCCTCGCGGCTCAACAGCTCGACCGCACCCATTTCGCGCAAATACATGCGCACGGGGTCGTCGGTGCGCTCTCCGGTGCCGGTCTTCTTGGTGGTATTGGTCAGCGAACGCGGATCGTTTTCCGAGATATTGTCGATGGTTTCGACTTCTTCTTCGACCTCTTCCTTATCTTCACCATCCTCATCGCTCTCGACGATGTTTACACCCATTTCCGAGATAGCAGACATAACGTCTTCAATCTGCTCGCTATTCATCTGATCCTGCGGCAGCGCAGCGTTCAGTTCATCATAAGTGATGAACCCGCGACGCTTCGCCTTTGCCAGCAATTTTTTGACCGAAGCATCGTTCAGATCGATCAGCGGTGCATCGCTATTTTCGTTGGTGTCGTCTTCGTTTGCGCGCGTAGCCAAAATAATTCCCCGATAATTCTATAAACCGTCCGCATCACGCCGAAAAAACTCGACCATGCGTTCGTCAAATGCCTTTTTCTCAGTGCGCAACCGCTGCTGCTCTGCAAAAGTCTCGTCTGTCATCTCTAAACTCGCCAAACGTGTGGCGCGTTCCAGAGCTTCTTCCAGCGCGGGACGCTGCTTCATCAGCCTGATTGCTTCACCTAATTCCTTTGAAGCGTTGGATAATCCGTCGCTCTTAGATCCGTCCTCTCCACGGTTAAAAGCAAAGACTTTGCCGTTGCTGTGGAGGAGCGACATGGCGACATTATACAACTTCTCGTCCAATATGGTAATTAACCCGTCCGTATCAAGCGATTCTTTGGCAAAAGTTGCATCGAGCATCACACTCAGCAATTGGGCGTGATTCGCATCGGTCGGAACGAAGTCACTTAGCGTCTCACGGTGGCGGTCGATAAGCGCGGGGTTGCGGAGCAGCGCCCCTAACACACCTTGCACCAGAAAGTCCGAGGTTTTGGCGTTGAAACTCTTGGTTTCCGTTCCCGGCGGCAGGATCTGCGGCTTGCGCCAGTCGCGCTGCGGACCTTTTTTGCCGGGCTGGAATGGCGCACGGGCCCTGGGCGCGAACAATGTATCGAACCGCTCGCGGAAGGCATCGGCATAATGGCGGCGGATTTCGGCGTCGGTTATGCTCGCCAGATGGACGCCGAGGCGTTGTTTTAGGCCAGCGCGGTCTTCGGGGGTGGCGAGCGGGCCTGCTGCCACCTCGGAGCGCCACAGGCGTTCTACGAGCGGCTCTGACGCCTCCAGCAACGCCGCCAATGCCTTGGGACCGGATTTCTTCACGAGATCATCGGGGTCCTGGCCCTCCGGCAGCGTTACAAATTGCAGACTATGGCCAGGTTTCAGCAACGGCAACGCCCGCAAAGCCGCGCGCAAAGCCGCCTTCTGCCCAGCCGCGTCGCCGTCAAAACACAAAAGCGGCTTCTCGGTCATCCGCCACAGCATCTGGATTTGCTGTTCGGTTAGCGCCGTGCCGAGCGGCGCAACGGCATCGCCAAAGCCTGCCTGCGCGATCGCAATCACGTCCATATAGCCCTCGACCACAATCACCCGCCCCGTTTGTCGCGACGCGGGCGAGCATTTGTCGAGATTGTAAAGCGTGCGGCCCTTGTCAAAGAGCGGCGTGTCGGGCGAGTTCAGATATTTCGGCTCGCCGTCTCCGAGAATGCGCCCGCCAAAAGCAATCACCCGGCCACGCGGATCGCGGATCGGGATCATCAGGCGACCGCGAAACCGGTCATAAGGTTCCTTGTCGTCGACGGCGATGAGGAGGCCAGCCTCGACCAGCATAGGATCGCCAAATTCCTTGAGTGCGGTTTTCAAGGCTGTCCGGCTATCGGGCGAAAAGCCGAAGCCGAATGCCTTGATGGTCTCCCCACTCATGCCGCGCTTCGCCAGATATTCGCGCGGGCCTGCACCCTCAATACCCGCCAAAGCCTTCACAAAATGGTCCTGCGCCGCCGCCATGACGTCATGCAGACCGGCGCGCTCTTCCGCCTGTTTCGCGGCTTTTGGGTCGGGGGCAGGGACTTCCATCCCGGCCTCTCCCGCCAACTCCTTAATGGCGTCCATGAACGACAGCCCGCGCTGGTCGGTCATCCACCGGATCGCGTCGCCGTGCGCCGAGCAACCGAAGCAATGGTAGAAGCCCTTTTCATCGTTGATCGTGAAGCTGGGCGTCTTCTCGTTATGGAACGGGCAGCACGCCTTGAATTCGCGCCCCGCCTTGGTGATCTTGACGGTACGCCCGATCAACGCTGAAAGCGTCGTCCGCGCGCGCAGTTCGTCCAGCCATTGCGGGGTTAGGGTCATATTGGGGTTTGGCTTTTGCTGATGGGTGTTTTGGTGCTGAGAGGTGTCTCGACTGGGCTCGACACGAATGGTGAAGGAGAAGGAGGCGTGAAATCGCTATCTTCGTCAATTCCTCCCTCTCCGTTCGTGTCGAGCATCGTCGAGACACCGTGAAGTTTACCCCCACGCTTCTTAGGCGGCTTGGCAAAAAAGGACACAGCCCCCCAATCCCCACGAATGAGAGCTTCCTTTTTCGCCTTAGACCAATTCTTAATCCTCAATTCCGCATCCAATGCTTCATATCGGGTCGGAAAATCCTGCACCCACATTAGCGTTACCGGCAAGCGGGATGAGGTAAAGCCCTTGATGAGGCCACTTTGATGCTGGCCGATGCGGCGCTCCAGATCGTCGGTGTGGCCGGTGTAATATAGGCCATCAGCGCATTTTAAGATGTAAGCGTAGAATGCCATATCACCCCGTTACCGTTCGCATCGAGCTTAGTCGAGATGCCTATCGGTGGTGCGCGAACTCACGGTGTCTCGACTATGCTCGACACGAACGGAGAGGGGTACGAGAACATTAAGGGAAGAACAAACCGATTAAATTCCGTTCGTGTCGAGCGAAGACGAGACACCCATCAGTCACAACCACACCCATCTCCGCAAAACCTACCCCAAAGCCGCCTTCACCAGCCCGCTAGCCTTACTCATATCCAGCTGCGGCCCGTGGCGCTCCTTCAACGTAGCCATCACGCGGCCCATATCCTTCAAACTCTCCGCGCCAAGCTCGGCCTTGATGCCTTCAATCGCCGCACTGGTTTCGGCATCGCTCATCTGCGCGGGCAGGAATTCCTCGATAACCGCCAGTTCCGCCGCCTCGACCGCCGCCAGTTCGGCGCGGCCGCCCTGTTCGAACATCGCAATCGATTCGCGGCGTTGCTTGATCATTTTCTGCATGACTTCGACCACCATCGCGTCATCGTCGGGCAATTGCGACGCCGTGCGCAGCTCGATATCGCGGTCCTTCACCTTGGCGAGGATCAGGCGGACGGCGGCCAGACGCTCCTTTTCACCTGCCTTCATCGCGGAGATTTGGGCGGCCTTTATGGTATCACGAATCATGGATGGTCTTTCTGGTGACGAAAGAACTGTTGATAGTCGCAAGTTTGTCATTTTAATAGATTGACCCTGCGCGCCGAGGCCTTTAGCGGCTGTCGCTTAACGACATCGTTGCAACCCCAATCTGGAGCGCCCCATATGGCCGACCCCACCTCTACGCGCGCGCCCACCGGAGCGACAGGCGTATTGGTTTTGGCGTCTGGCGAAGTGATCTGGGGCCGGGGCTTTGGTGCCAGCGGTCAGGCGGTCGGTGAAGTCTGCTTCAACACCGCAATGACCGGTTATCAGGAGGTGATGACCGACCCGTCTTATGCCGGGCAGATCCTCAACTTCACCTTTCCTCACATTGGTAACGTCGGCGCGAATATCGAGGATCATGAGGCGGTGAACGCGCATGCCTTGGGCTGTGTGACGGCGCAGGATGTCACCAACCCCTCCAATTTCCGCAGTACGCAGCATTTTGACGCGTGGATGAAGGCCAATGGCCGCATCGGGCTGTCGGGCGTCGATACGCGGGCGTTGACCAGGCTTATAAGGCAGGCAGGCGCGCCCAATGCAGTGATTGCGCATGCGCCAGACGGGGTGTTTGATGTGGCGGGGATGCTGGCGCGGGCGAAGGCCTGGGCCGGGCTGGAGGGTATGGACCTGGCGCGGGATGTGACCACGTTGCAGAGCTATGGTTGGGATCAGGGGTTGTGGCGTTTGCCTAAGGGTGTCTCGTCTTCGCTCGACACGAACGGGATTTTAGCGCCTCGTTCTCCTTCACCGTTCGTTTCCAGCTCTCCCTCTCCGTTCGTGTCGAGCGAAGACGAGACACCCCTCAGTAAAAAACCACGCGTAGTCGCAATAGACTATGGCATAAAACACAACATCCTACGCAACCTCGTTGATGTAGGCTGTGAAGTCGAAATCGTCCCTGCGACCGCCAGTTTTGACGACATCATGGTCCACAACCCCGACGGCCTGTTCCTGTCGAACGGTCCCGGCGACCCCGCCGCGACCGGCGAATATGCGGTACCGGTGATCCGTGAGTGGTTGGCGACCAAGAAGCCGCTGTTCGGCATCTGTCTGGGCCACCAAATGCTGGGCCTCGCGGTCGGTGCCAAAACCGAGAAGATGCATCAGGGCCACCGCGGCGCGAACCACCCCGTAAAGCGCCTGAGCGACGGTGCGGTTGAAATCACCAGCATGAACCACGGCTTTGCAGTCGACGCCGCGACCTTGCCCGCCAATGCGAAGGCGACGCACACCAGCCTGTTCGACGGCAGCAATTGCGGTTTCGAACTGACCGATAGCCCGGCGTTCAGCGTGCAATATCACCCCGAAGCCTCACCGGGGCCGCAAGACAGCCATTATCTATTCGAGAAATTTGCGGGGATGATGGGGTGAGACAGATTCTCGCTATATTCTTCTTTCTCGTTGGTTCGAGTTGCACCGAGGTCCAGCGAATTGCTGACCCAGATAACTATCGGGCACGCGCAGATAGCTCTGTTTGGGCAAGCAGGAATGACATCAAACAAGCAGCAAAAGCATGCGGCTTACAAAATTTTGAACCGCGCTCCGTAGGCGATGCAGGCACGTGGTCACTGGATGGCGGTACCGGAAATCCGAGCGATAACACCAAATTTCAATGCCTTGAGGACAGTCTGGACAGCCAAGATTTGCTGGTAACACGATAATGTCCAAACGCACTGACATCTCTTCCATCCTTCCCTCACCCCCTTCAGGGGGAGAGGGAAAGCTTCGCG
>JANOHL010000021.1:0-2490 GCA_031406495.1 Sphingomonadales bacterium
CAAGAAACCGACAATTCCGTCGGGCGCAAGGCAATATGGCAGCCCGACCACGGTCAACAATCTCTAGAGCATCGCGTTGGATCCGACCATCATGCGGCGCGGTGCGGCGTGGTTCAAAAGCTTCGGTCGCGAGAATAACGCAGGCACCAAGCTGTTCCAGATTTCGGGCCATGTTGAAAAGCCCTGCGTTGTCGAAGAAGCAATGAGCATCCCGTTCCGCGAGCTGATCGAAAAGCATTGCGGCGGCATAAGAGGCGGGTGGGACAATCTGCTCGCGGTCATCCCCGGGGGATCGTCGGTGCCGTTGGTGCCCGCCGCGATGATGATGGACGTGCCGATGGATTTCGATGGCTGCAAGGATGTCGGCTCGGGCCTTGGCACCGCAGCGGTGATCGTGATGGACAAATCCACCGACATCGTCCGCGCAATTTCGCGCCTCTCCTATTTCTACAAGCATGAAAGCTGCGGCCAGTGCACGCCATGCCGCGAAGGCACTGGCTGGATGTGGCGCGTGATGGAACGTCTGCGCGAAGGCAATGCCGACGTGTCGGAAATCGACACCTTGTTCGAGGTCACCAAACAGGTCGAAGGCCACACAATCTGTGCGCTGGGTGACGCGGCGGCATGGCCGATCCAGGGGCTGATCAAGCATTTCCGGCCCGAGATGGAGCGGCGGATTGCGGAGCGGCGTGGCGATATGCTGGAGGCGGCGGAGTGAACAAAAAATCGAAGATCATATACGCTCTTGCGATTTGGTTTGCTTATGTCGGTGTGTTCGGCCTCTATTCAAATCTTACTGAATTCGGGACGAAGGGCGCATTGTGGGATGCGCAGTCGTTGTTAATGACAGCGGTAGGACTGGCCTGCGCAGTAGGTTTTTCTCTACATCGGAAATGGGCTTTGTGGACATATTTTGGCGCACTGCCGCTTGGCGTGGCGATGAATTTCCTCTGGCTCAGAGATAATCCACCGCCTCAACTGTTTTGGGGTACCATGTTTCTAATCACACTTATCCTCAACTTGGTTCCTGCAATTTTGATGTGGATTAGACGTGGTCGGTTGACGGTTAGAGCGTCAGGGGTAGCTAATGCCTAAAGTCACCGTAGACGGCCTCGAAATCGAAGTCCCGGCAGGCGCGACTGTCTTGCAGGCGTGCGAGCTAGCGGGGAAGGAAATTCCGCGTTTTTGCTATCACGAGCGGCTGTCCATCGCGGGCAATTGCCGCATGTGTCTTGTCGAGGTCGCCCCCGGGCCGCCCAAGCCGCAGGCGAGCTGTGCGCTGCCCGCGACCGAAGGTCAGATCATCAAGACCGACAGCCTCATGGTCAAAAAGGCGCGCGAAGGGGTGATGGAATTCCTGCTCATCAACCACCCGCTCGACTGTCCGATTTGCGATCAGGGCGGCGAATGCGACCTGCAAGACCAGAGCATCGCATATGGTCGCGGCGCGAGCCGGTTCGACGAGAACAAGCGCGCGGTCAGCGAGAAGTATATGGGGCCGATCGTCAAAACAGCGATGACCCGCTGCATCCAGTGCACGCGCTGCATCCGCTTTGCCGAGGAAGTGGCGGGGATCGAGGAAATCTGCGCTATCGGGCGCGGCGAGAATATGCAAATCACCAGCTATCTCGAACGCGCGGTGACGAGCGAACTTTCGGGTAATGTCGTGGATTTGTGCCCCGTCGGCGCGCTGACGAGCAAGCCCTATGCCTTTGAGGCGCGGCCTTGGGAATTGTGCAAGACGCCGTCCATCGACGTGATGGACGCGGTTGGCACCAACATCCGCCTCGACAGCCGGGGCAGGGCAGTATTGCGCGCTTTGCCGCGGATCAATGACGATGTGAACGAGGAATGGGCGTCGGACAAGACCCGCCATGCGGTCGATGGGTTGCTGCATCGGCGGTTGGACAAGCCTTATGTTCGGCGGAACGGCAAGCTGGTGGCGGTGAGCTGGGCTGAGGCGTTCGAGGCAGTTCAAGCGCAGTGGACCGGCGAGGCGGCGATGATTGCGGGCGACCAGGTCGATTGCGAAACCATGTTCGCAGCGCGCGAACTGGCCGGAGCTACGATGCTGGAAGGGCGCCAGACGGGGCTGGCTTATGACACGTCGTCCTTGAGCGCGGTCAATTTCAACACGACCATCGCAGGCATCGAAAACGCCGATGTCATCCTGCTCGTGGGCAGTGATATGCGGCGCGAGGCTCCTTTGGTCAACACCCGCATCCAGAAGGCGGTGCGCAAGCGCGGGGCGAAGGTGTTTGCTATCGGGCCGGTGACCGATCTGACTTACAAGGTCGAATGGCTGGGAGACGATCTGTCGGCGCTGGCGAAGGTACCCAAGGCTCTCGCCGATGCGCTGAAAGCCGCAGAACGGCCCGCAATTATCGTAGGCGGCGGTGCGCTGCGCTATGACGGTGTGCACGGCGCGGCGCTGGCGTTGGCCAAGAAATTCAATGTCGTGCGTGAAGGCTGGAACGGCTTCAACGTGCT
>JANOHL010000027.1:0-5614 GCA_031406495.1 Sphingomonadales bacterium
TACGACCGGTTTTGGAGAAGCGAGAATGGTTGACGGAACGAGATACGTTGGCCGGGAACCTGCCATCGCGATCAGCCAGATAAACGAATGGCAGCTTTCGGGTGTCCGCACTCGATACGGTAACGACTGAGATGTTAGCGGAAGCAGCCATCTAGTTATCTATTCTTGTAGACCCTGTGCAGCTCATAATCGTCCAAGACATCATCCCCTTTCATGACTAATCCACGCCGACCGGACCCCGTCCGGCCTGCAATCCGCGCTCATGCGGACCGTGTTGCTGCGCTTCGCTTCGCTGCCCGCACCACTCCTGCGAGCGGGGTTTACCTCACTGCGTTCGGTGCAGCCCTGACCGTGACCGGTCTCATCGGGGCTCAGTCAAAGGGATGTTCCCTTGGACGGTTTGAAATAGCTTCGAAAGGTCATATCCATGAAGAACACAGTCACGCTCGTCGGCTTCGTCGGCAACACTCCAGAAGTCCACACCACCCAGTTGGGGGCATCCATCGCCACCGTATCTCTCGCCACAACCCGCAGCTTCAAAGACAGCGAAGGCAACCGCCAGTCCGAGACCGAATGGCACCGCATTACCTGCTTCAACGGCGTTGGCAAATGCGTCGCAGAGCATGTCACCAAGGGTGCAATGATCATGGTCACCGGGCGTATCCACTATACCAAATGGACCGACCCGAATGGCATAGACCGCTACGGCTGCGAGATCATCGCTGAGCAGGTGGATTTTCTCGCCAAGGCAAAGGAGGCCAGCAGCGACGAACCCAAGAAGCGGGGCTCCAAGTAGCGCCGCAGCTTCGCCAATCAGCAACTCCAAAGGGCTTCGCAACTTCAATTGCGGAGTCCTTTTCCGCGTCAGAATCACAGAGCATTTTTGCAAATTCTGCAGAAGGTGTCTTAGCCCGCTTCCGTTGACGATTCAGCTTCAAACGCCCGTTTCCCTTTGCGCTTCCAAATCGCCAGAGCCTGTTCGCGTTCCTCGCTACGCAGCTTGACGGCGACGGTGAGGAACGCGCCGTAGAGTGTCGCGCGATCATCGTCGGTCAGTTCGACCAGACCGGCTTTCACCACAAGTCCGCCAAGCTCGATTAGTTGCCGTGTGCGCTCTCGCCTTTTGACCTGCCATTCGCGCATGTCGGTGCGTGCCTTTCGTGCCTCAAGTCGATGCCGTGCCGCCGTCAAGCGAGCGAACGCCGTCCGGCTGGCGTTCAGTTCCCTCGCCACGCTTTCGCGCCGTGCCTTGAAAGAAGGAGACGCCGCGCTTGCGCCAACTCTCCTTTCGCGCGGCTTCAGGAGTTTCGGCGATGGACAACAACGCACCGGCGAGCGTTTCCGCGTCCATCGCGTCTGCTCCGGTGGCAATCACCAGTTCGCCAAGTTGCTGGACGCGGCGTTCTTTGAGTTGCTTTGCCCTTTCGGCAAGTGCCTTCAGTTCCGAATCGATATCACGGGGTTTGCGCATCTTCTGTCTCCATTGAGAGTTGATGCACCCATCATAATGTCGCGCCGCTCCCAATGCTGTAGAGTTGTCGAGACAGTCTGAAACCACCTAGTCCCGAACAGGATTTTATCGTGGGAGGGCGCGCTTATACGTCGTGCCGACGTTGGATTAGTGCCGTAGATGGATTGCCATCATGGCAATCTTTCATCTCTGGGTAAAAGTCATCAGCCGCGCCAGCGGGCGCAGTGCGGTTGCCGCCTCGGCCTACCGTGCAGGCGAACGGTTGCACGATGAGCGGCTCGACCGTGACCATGACTTCACGAACAAGGACGGTGTTGTTCATTCCGAAATCCTTTTGCCTGAAGGTGCACCCGAACATCTGGCCGGCCGGGAAAAGCTGTGGAACGCGGTCGAGGCGGTCGAGAAACGAAAGGACGCGCAACTCGCGCGCGAAGTCGAGTTCGCGATTCCGCGCGAGATGAACAAAAGCCAAGGCATTGCGCTTGCCCGCGACTTTGTCGAGGCCGAGTTCGTGGAAAAAGGCATGATCGCCGACCTCAATGTGCATTGGGATATCGGCGCGGACGGTAATCCAAAACCCCATGCCCATGTCATGCTGACCATGCGCAAGGTGGACAGCAATGGGTTTGGTGCAAAAGTGCGCGACTGGAACAAGGCAAGCCAGGTCGAGCAATGGCGTGAGCGCTGGGCCGAACATGTCAATCAGCGGCTGGCCGAACTCGACATCGACGCACGCGTCGATCACCGCAGCCTGGACGCACAGGGCATAAAGCTGGAGCCGCAGGACAAGATTGGCCCCGCCGCATCGCGCATGGGCGCACGCGGGCTTGAGCCCGAACGCATCGAAGAGCACCGTGCTGTTGCACATCGCAACGGCGACCGCATTATCGCCAATCCCGATGTCGCGCTCGACGCGATCACGCACGGCCAAGCCACGTTCACAGGTCGCGACCTTGCCATGTTTGTCCACCGGCATAGCGAAGGAAAGGAACAGTTCGACACTGCCTTCAGCGCGGTGCGCAGTTCGCCCAATCTGATTGCGCTGGGCAAGGATGGGCGCGGCGATGACCGGTTTACGTCGCGGCAGATGATCGAGACCGAGCAGCGCCTGCAAAACGCGTCGGAATTGATGGCTGCGCGCGAGCGGCACAGCGTCGATACGACTGGCAGGGACGGAGCGTTGGCGCATGCTGAGACACGCGGGCTGGTGCTGTCGGGCGAGCAGCGTGTGGCGTTCGCGCATGTGACCGACAGAAGCGGCCTCAGCATTGTCGTCGGCTACGCCGGTACTGGCAAGAGCGCGATGCTGGGCGTTGCGCGCGAGGCATGGGAAAGCGCAGGCTATAATGTTCGCGGTGCTGCGCTGTCAGGTATTGCCGCCGAAGGACTGGAGCATGGTTCCGGCATTGTATCGCGCACCATTGCCAGTCTTGAACATCAGTGGGGCAAGGGCCGCGAACAGCTAACGTCGCGCGATGTGCTCGTCATTGACGAAGCGGGCATGGTCGGCACGCGTCAGATGGAGCGGGTACTTGTTGCTGCCGCCGATGCAGGCGCTAAAGTCGTGCTAGTCGGCGACCCGCAACAGTTGCAGGCCATCGAGGCCGGAGCCGCGTTCCGTGCTATCCATGAACGGCATGGCGGCGTCGAAATCAGCGAAGTGCGCCGTCAGCATCAGGTATGGCAGCGGGACGCCACACGCCATCTTGCAACCGGACGAACCGGGCAGGCCATTCATGCTTACGCGACGAACGGTATGGTTCATGTTGCCGAGACGAGGGAGGCGGCGCGCGGAGAGTTGATCGACCGCTGGGATGAAGCGCGCCAGTCCAGCCCCGGCGAGACGCGCATCATCCTTACCCACACCAATGACGAAGTGCGCGAACTCAATGAGGCCGCGCGCGGGCGTATGCGCGTTGCGGGCGGGCTGGGCAACGACGTGTCGATCAAGGCCGAGCGCGGCGAGCGGCAATTTGCCAGCGGCGACCGTATCATGTTCTTGCGCAACGAGCGCGGGCTTGGCGTGAAGAACGGCACGCTGGGCATCATTGAGCACGTGACGCCGCAGCGCATGGCAGTGCGCACCGACGACGGGCGCGCCGTGACGTTCGACACCAAAGATTATGCGCACGTCGATCACGGTTACGCTGCCACGATCCACAAGGCGCAGGGCATGACCGTGGATAGGACGCATGTGCTCGCCACACCGGGTATGGACAGCCACGGGGCCTATGTCGCGCTGTCCCGCCACCGCGACGGCGTGGACCTTCACTATGGCCGCGACGACTTCGCAGATCAGTCAAAGCCTGTCCTGAGCGCAGTCGAAGGGCTTGTGCGCAGGCTGAGCCGCGAACGCGGGAAGGACATGGCTGGCGACTACACGCCCGAGCAGCATCCTTCGGCTGAGCTCAGGAGAGCATTTGCCGAACGGCGCGGAATTACATTTCGTGAGCGCCTTGTCGAAATCGCAAGGCAATTGCCCGAACGGGCAAAGTCGATCTTTGCCAACTTCCGTCCGCAGTCCGGCAAGCTCGAAGCGCTGCCTGTTGAACAGGCCGGACTATCCGATCAGCGCCGCGCAGTCGAACGCTATGCTCGCGCCGCAGGCGATATCATGCAGATGCAGGCGGAAGGCTTGCAGGTCCTACCGCACCAGCGCGGGGCGCTGGCGAAAGCAGGAATGGCGCTTGATACGATCCGGCCCCATGCCGCCGCCGCTCTAGCGAGTGCATTACAGCGCCAGCCTGAACTTGTGCGCGAGGCCGCCGATGGCCGCAGTCAGGGCGCGATCCGAGCGATGCAACTCGAAGCCGAAATCCGCTTCGATCCTGCGCAGCGTGCCGACCGCTTTGTCAGCGACTGGCAGCGGCTGGGCCAGTCGCGTTTGACGATGCACCGCGACGGCGATGTCAACGGTGCGCGTCTCGTATCCGAGCGGATGGTCAGCATGGCAAAAGGCCTTGAGCGCGATCCTCAGGTGGAATCGCTGCTGCGCAATAGAACGCGTGAACTCGGGATCAGCAAGGAAACCACGCGTGAGCTATCGCGCGACCTTGCTGCGTCCGTGTCGTTCGAGCGGACCCGCTCGATTGGAATGGGCTTATAGGAGACGTGAAGTGGGAAATGCCGATACCGAAGAAGTGATACTGCACATGGAGCCGGAGGCCAAGCCTGAGGCTCAACCCGGCACGGTCGAAAACGACCCCGCCGCCGAGGCATTTGCGCGTCTTGAAGGCGAATTGGCTCTCATGCGGCGCGCCGTCGAACATCTTGCCGCCGAGCGGGCCGACATCGTGATCCCCGATTATGGCAAGACATTGGTCGAGATGACAAAGCGTCTCGATGTGATGTCAGGCAGCGTTGATGATATCGCAGAGCATCCGGCCATGCAGTTGACGCCCGAACGCCTGGGCGTGCGGATCGAGGCCGTTGCCGTGTCTGCACGGCGGTCCGACCACGAGAGAATCGATCAAGCCAGCAAAGACGCGCGGCAAGCTGCGCAGGATATGAAAGCGGCGATCACGCAGGTTCGCACCGCCGCCTTTGGCAGGGCATAGGCGGCGGTTTTTTTGCGGGCATGATGCTCTGGTCGTTCCTTCCCGGAACCGTCGCCCGCGCCGTTCCGGAAAACTGGCACTGGCCCGAGCGAATGGCAGCGAGGCTGGTCGGCGAATCGTCGCGTTGGAATGCAGGCACGCGCCTCATGCAGAGCGAAAGCTTCCAGGCGTGGAGCGTGCTCGTGCAAGCCGCTGACTTGCTGCGCGAAAATCGTGAGGCGATTGACGCTTGCCGGAAATCCGCCACAACCTCACGGCAGCCGGTGCGATGCACGGTCAAGATTCGCGCCGCGAGTGAGCCTAGCAATTGAATGCGCAGAACTTTACGGTATCGCCAAGTGCCAGCACCGCCCAGTTAGTTCCAATCAAAACGTGGGAACGAAAGTGGGGTCACATTTTTGCAAATGTCATTGTTTCTTTTTAAAACAAAGAAATAAATGTCTTGAATGGTAGACGCTGAGGGGTTCGAACCCACGACCCGCTGATTAAGAGTCAGCTGCTCTACCAACTGAGCTAAGCGTCCCCATAAGGCGCGGCCAGATGCACAGCGCCGGTTTGGAAGCGGGGCCTTTGATGGGATTCGCCG
>JANOHL010000072.1:0-57872 GCA_031406495.1 Sphingomonadales bacterium
TTTTCGCCGGAGCCTTTTTCTTCGGTGCCGCCTTCTTCTTGGCCGGTGCCTTCTTTTTTCCCTTGGGCGGGCCCAACGCCGCGCGGGCGTCGATCAACTGCGCTGCTTCCTCCAAGGTCAAATCATCGGGCGTAATCGACTTTGGCAGCGTCGCGTTGGTCGTGCCATCGGTGACATAAGCGCCGAAACGGCCGTCCATGAGCTTGATCTCGGCTTCCGAACGAGGATGCGCGCCCAGAACCTTCAACGGCTCACGCGCAGCACCACGTCCACGTCCGCCGCCATTCGCAGCTTCGGCCAGCTTCACAACCGCCGTGTTCATACCCGTCTCGAACACATCGGCAGTCGATTGCAACCGCGCATATTTGCCTGCGTGCGCCAGATACGGCCCGTACCGACCGATGCTGGCGGTGACTGGCTCGCCGCTCTCCGGGTGAGTGCCAACGGTGCGCGGCAGCGACAGCAGCTTTGCCGCCCATTCAAGCCCGATGTCTTCCGACGGCAGATCTTTCGGGATAGAAGCACGCTTGGCTTCCTTGCCCTCGCCCATTTCGAAATATGGCCCAAAGCGCCCCGATTTGCGGCTGATTTCAAGTCCGGTTTCGGGATGCTGGCCCAAGACTTCGGGACCGGTATCGGCAGCGTCATCTGCCCCGCCAGGTTGCGCGAATTTGCGGGTGAACTTGCATTCAGGATAGTTCGAACACGCTACGAATGCGCCGAATTTACCTCCGCGCAACGCAAGCCGACCCTCACCGCATTTCGGGCAAAGTCGGGGGTCGCTGCCATCTTCGCGTTCGGGGAAAAGATAAGATGAGAGGAATTTGTCGAGTTCGGCGGTTACTTCCGACGGTTTCTGCTCCATGACTTCGGCGGTTTTGGGTTTGAAGTCCTTCCAGAAGCTTTCCAGAAACGCCTGCCACTGCGCGCGGCCACCACTGATTTCATCGAGTTGGTCTTCAAGACCTGCTGTGTAATCATAAGCGACATAGCGTTCAAAAAACCGTTCGAGAAATGCGGTCAATAACCGCCCAGATTCTTCTGCAAAGAAACGGTTTTTCTCGACCATCACATAGGCACGGTCTTTCAAAACCTGAATAGTCGAAGCGTAAGTCGAAGGGCGGCCGATGCCCAATTCTTCGAGCCGTTTGACAAGGCTGGCCTCGGAAAAACGAGGCGGTGGTTGGGTGAAATGTTGGGTCTTTTCGACTCCATGCTTGGTCGGCGCGTCGCCCGCCGCCATCGGCGGCAACAATGCGGCATCGTCGCCGTCGGCGTCATCCAGACCCTCTTCATAGACAGCGAGGAAACCCGGGAATTTCATCACCTGCCCGGTGGCGCGCAACGCGGTCTGGCCGGTGCCGTCGACCAGATCGACGGTGGTGCGTTCCAACCGAGCCGACGCCATCTGGCTTGCCATCGCGCGTTTGTAGATCAGTTCGTACAATCGGCCATGATCCCCCGACCCGTTCTTGTCGCGTGAAAAGTCGGTAGGGCGAATGGCTTCATGCGCTTCCTGCGCGTTTTTCGCTTTGGTTTGATAGACGCGGGGTTTCTCGGGAAGATATCCACTGTCATAACGGTCGGTAATCGACATGCGCGCAGCCGAAATGGCGCTGTGATCCATCTGGACGCCGTCGGTACGCATGTAGGTAATCGCGCCATCCTCGTAGAGACCTTGCGCGATCCGCATCGTGTGGCTCGCCGAAAAACCGAGCTTGCGCGCGGCTTCCTGCTGCAGCGTTGACGTCGTGAACGGCGGCTGTGGGTTGCGGGTGACCGGCTTGGTCTCGACGCTATCGACGCGAAATGTGCCTGCCTCTACCGCCGACCGTGCCGCTTCCGCCTGGGCCTCGGTCTTGAGGTCCATTTTGTCGTGTTTTTCGCCGAGATAACGCAACAACCGCGCTTCGAACTTCTGACCCTTATGCTCCATATTGGCCTTTACCGACCAATATTCTTGCGCGAGGAACGCCTCGATCTCGCGCTCGCGTTCGACAATCAAACGCAACGCAACGGATTGCACGCGACCCGCCGATTTCGCACCAGGCAGCTTGCGCCATAGAACGGGGGAAAGCGTAAATCCGACAAGATAATCAAGCGCGCGACGCGCACGATATGCGTCGATCAGATCGATATCCAACTCGCGCGGTTTGGCCATTGCTTCCAAAACTGCTGCTTTAGTAATGGCATTAAAAGTGACGCGTTGCACATTCTTTGGTAACGCTTTTTTCTTGGCAAGTACTTCCTGCACATGCCAACTGATCGCTTCACCCTCACGGTCAGGGTCGGTCGCGAGGATCAGGCCGTCGGCCTTTTTCGCCTCATCGGTGATAGCCTTTAGCTGCTTGGCCTTGTCGGCATAATTATCCCAGAGCATGGCAAAACCATTATCTGGGTCAACCGAGCCGTCCTTGGGCGGCAAGTCACGGACATGGCCGTATGACGCCAGCACCTTGAAACCAGGCCCCAAATATTTCTCGATTGTCTTGGCTTTTGCAGGTGATTCAACGATGACTAATTGCATGATTTAATAAACTTTTCTAAAATCTCTCGCGTATGCGCATAGGCTGGGGGGTGAAATGGGGGTGCGTCAAGCAGGAAAACTCACGGTGTCAAACGAACCTTTCCACCCGCACCACGCTCCAGCTTTCCGGCTAGTTCCAGTTCGAGCAAAACCATCTGCACAACCGACTGGTTCGAGCCGGACTGCCGCACCAGTTCATCAACCGAGACATAGGTCATACCCATGAGATTGGTCACAGCGCCCCGATCACCATCGCTACTATCAGCCATGACAAAGGGCATCTGCGTCCTCGGCGCAGCGCTGCGCACCAAACGGTCATCCATCGGGCGGAGCAGCTCTGCAATCTCGGCGGCATTCTGCACCAACGTTGCGCCTTCGCGGATCAGTTGATTGCATCCATGCGAGCGAGGGTCTAGCGGCGAGCCGGGAATTGCCATGACTTCGCGTCCAGCTTCTGCAGCCAAACGCGCGGTTATCAGCGAACCCGATTTGGGTGCGGCCTCGATCACAACGGTGCCCAATGACAGCCCCGCGATGATCCGGTTGCGATAAGGGAAATGCCGCGCGCGCGGTTCGGTGCCGGGTGGCATTTCGGCAATCAGCAAACCGCGCTCAGCAATTGCATCCTGCAATTCGCGGTTTTCCGGCGGATAGGCGATGTCGATACCGCCTGCGATAACCCCGATGGTACCGCTGTCGATCGATCCCGCATGTGCTGCGGTGTCGATGCCTCGCGCCAGTCCCGACACAACAGCAAAACCGCCTTGCCCCAATTCATAGGCAAGCGTTCGTGCAAAACGACAGGCACCGGCAGAGGCATTGCGTGCGCCAACAATCGCCACGGGATTGCGCTGCAAAAGCGCAATATCGCCGCGGACCATGATCGCAGCGGGGGCATTATCGAGGTGGCCAAGCAATTCGGGATAATCGGCATCGCCGAGAAACAAATAGCGGGCACCAAATTTTTGTGTCGCCTCGATTTCTTGTTCAATTGTGCGCTTGTCAGCCAAAACCGCGCCTTTGCCTCCGCCGCGCATGACAAGGTCGGGCAGCGCCTCCAACGCTTTCGTCGCGCTGCCAAACCGTTCGATAAGCTGTCGATAGGTTACCGGCCCGATATTGGGCGAGCGGATAAGGCGCAGGCGCGCAAACTGGTCTGTACTGGCCACCATGTTTCCGGATCAGTTCTTGCTGCGCCCGATGCGCGGTTCGGTGCCATCGATCAGCCGCTCTATATTTTCGCGGTGTTTCCAGAACACGATCAGGGTGCAAGCGACAAGCAACGCTACCAGTTCATAATGACCGAAATAGGCAGCCGCAATCGGAGCCATCAATGCAGCAAGCAATCCGGCGACCGAGGAAATCCGAAAGATCAACAACCCGCCAATCCACGCGACCGCGTAAACTACGCCGCCTTGCCAGAACAGACCAAACATGATCCCCGCATAGGTTGCAACGCCCTTCCCGCCCTTAAAGTTCAACCAGGCCGGATAGAGATGGCCGAAAAACGCGCCAGCTGCCGCAAATACTTCAGCGCCCGGTAAAAACCGCGCCGTCAGCCAGACGGCCGCGAAACCTTTGAGCAAATCAAGCAGCAACGTGAGTGCTGCCAGCCCTTTGCGCCCCGAACGCAAAACATTGGTCGCGCCGATATTGCCCGAACCGATATCGCGGATGTCACCGCCACCGGCCAACTTGGTCAGAACCAGGCCAAAAGGTATCGACCCCAGCAAATAGCCGAGCAGCAAAGCGGACACCGACGTTACCCAAAAGGCGGTCATGATACGAATCCCTGTTACGTTCGCCTTGAGTATCGCGTTTGTCATTTGTTCTCAAGTCGCTTGCTTCATCTTGGAGGCACCGATAACAGCGGGCCATGTCTCCTCCGCCTGCTATCGACGCGAACGCGCCATTATTGTTTTTCGATTCGGGTATTGGCGGCATGTCGGTCGTCCGCGCGGTCCAGGCGGCGCTGCCGAATGCGCCGCTGGTTTATGCCGCCGACTATGCGGGGCTGCCTTATGGCACCAAAAGCGAAGCCGAGATTGCCGCTCGTGTGCCGGCGTTGCTTGGTCGTCTGGTCGAGCGGTTTCGGCCAAGGCTGGTAACCATTGCCTGCAATACCGCGTGCACGATCGCGCTCAGCCATGTCCGGGCAGCGCTCGACGTGCCTGTGGTGGGCACGGTGCCGGCCATCAAGCCAGCTTCGGAGATGACCAAAAGCGGGGTAATCGGTTTGCTCGGTACAGCCGCGACCATCCGTCAGCCTTATGTGGACCGGCTTGAGACCGAGTTTGCGGGCGGCATCACGCTGCTGCGCCACGCCGCGCCCGAGCTGGTACACGCAGCGGAGGCGAAGATGCGCGGAGAGGCAGTCGATACGGCGGTTTATGCGGAGGCGCTGACTGGATTGACGTCGCAACCGGGCGGCGCGCAACTCGACGTCGTGATATTGGGCTGCACCCATTTTCCGCTGATTCAGGATGAACTTGCTGAAGCGGCGGGCGGGGATATCAGGTTTGTCGATGGCGCCGCTGGGATTGCGAGGCGGATTTCGCATCTAACCGTTGGGCAAGAATGGCCGTCCGAACCACCCACTGGCACTTTTGTTACTACCGGCAACCTGGCCAGCCTGGAACTCTACCGCGCATCACTGGCACCCATGGACTTCACCGACCTCGTCCAGCTTTAACGCTTATTGCGAACCGTTCGCGCTGGATTTTTGGTTTCAAGCCGCTTATTGGCGCGGCTACGGGAAAGCGGATTGATTGAGCGGGGCTGAGTTGCCGTGAATTACGACCTGATCTTCGATAAGGCGATTGACCGGCTGCACGCCGAGGGGCGCTACCGTGTGTTCATCGATATCCTGCGCAACAAGGGTGCTTATCCCAACGCCCGCTGTTTTGCCGGACATAATGGGCCGAAGCCGATCACGGTGTGGTGCTCGAACGATTATCTGTGCATGGGGCAACATCCCAAGGTCATCGCCGCGATGGAAGAAGCATTGCACGATGTCGGCGCGGGCTCGGGCGGTACGCGCAACATCGGTGGCAACACGCATTATCACGTCGAACTGGAAGAAGAGCTGGCCGATCTGCACGGTAAGAACGGCGCGTTGCTGTTCACTTCGGGTTATGTTTCGAATGAGGCGACCTTGGCAACGCTTGCCAAGTTGTTGCCGAGTTGCATCATTTACTCCGACGAGTTGAACCACGCCTCGATGATCGCGGGTATCCGCAATTCAGGTTGCGAAAAGCGTGTGTTCCGGCACAATGATCTGGCGCATCTTGAGGAATTGCTCGCGGATAGCGACCCTGATGCGGCCAAATTGATCGCGTTCGAAAGCGTCTATTCGATGGACGGCGACGTCGCGCCAATTGCGGCGATTTGCGACCTTGCAGACAAATATAACGCGCTCACTTACTGCGACGAAGTCCATGCCGTCGGCATGTACGGCGAACGCGGCGGCGGGATTACCGAGCGCGACGGTGTGGCCGACCGCGTGACGATTATCGAAGGCACGCTTGGCAAGGCATTTGGCGTGATGGGCGGCTATATCGCGGCCGAAAAGAAAATCGTCGATGTGATCCGTTCCTATGCGCCGGGCTTCATCTTTACGACCAGCCTATCGCCGGTATTGGTCGCGGGCGTATTGGCGTCGGTGAAACATCTGAAAGCGTCCAGCGAAGAACGTAATGCACAGCAGGCACATGCCGCGATGCTCAAATCGATGCTCGCCGATGCCGGTCTGCCAGTGCTGGCGAGCGAAACGCACATAGTTCCGTTAATGGTGGGCGATCCGATAAAGGCTAAGAAAATCAGTGATATATTGCTCGCCGAATATGGCGTCTATGTGCAACCTATCAATTACCCCACCGTCCCACGCGGCACCGAACGTCTGCGCTTTACGCCGGGTCCGCAGCATACCGAAGCGATGATGCGTGAACTGACCGATGCGCTCAGCGAAATCTGGGACCGGATGGAGATGCGCGAAGAAATGGCGGCGTAAAGACCGCCATCCCAATCAATCGCGGCAATAGCCTTCGCCGCTTTTGACCATCAGGCAGTCTTTCTTTCCCGCCAGATACTTCAATCCGGTTTCATCGCCTGTTGATTTCTTGAGCGTCAACGTTTCGTCGCCGCGCTTGAAGCTTATGCCCTCAGCCGTTGCCGTGCCGTCATAGCTTCCCTTGGTGTCTAGGTCGGATTGCATTTCGAGCGTAATTTTGCCGTCGGTACCCGGCGTAATGCTCACATAAAGACCTTCTGGTCCCGTCCACTTTCCAGCCCAGGCAGCACCATCGACGGTTTCGGGCATAGCTTCTTCCGGAACCGCAACACTTTCGGTCGCGTCGGCGGCCGGTGCCTCCTCGGCCTTTTTGCAGGCGCTGAGTGCCAAGACAGAAATCGCGGCAGAAAGTAGCAAAGCTTTACGCATGGAATGTCTCCAGTTCCGGTTGGAATCAAAGTTATGCAACCGGATTACGGGAGGCACAAGATCGATCAGCCGATCACGATGATTTGGGCGTAGTTGCGATTAAGCATGGACGTGGCGCAAGACTTCCAATTGTCTTTGGCGAACTGCCCGGCATATTCCGCAAGGCCAGCGCGCGGCTCCACATGGAATTGCCGCAGCCACGCAAGTAACATGATCCGGAACCAACCGGGCATAGCCTCCTGCATGCCAAAATCGACGATATGAATGCTGCCCTGCGTCGATAGCAACGGCAACACCTGACGCAACGCGCCCTGCCAATCAGGGATCATCGACAGCGTATAGGAGAATACAATCCGGTCGAAACGCGCTCGACCAAATATACCCATGGCGTCAAAACTCGCGGCGTCGCCCTGCGCAAGACTCGCGCGATCATTCATTTGTGCCCGCCCCAGATTATTCGCCGCCGATTTCAGCATCTCGTCGGAAATATCGAGGCCGAATAACCGGCAATCCGGCCAAACCTTACCGATCACCGCCAGATTACGCCCTGTACCGCAGCCGATTTCCAGAACAGTGCCACCATCGGGCACATCCATCTCCCGGATCAAACGATCACGGCCCAGCAGGTAATATTTGCGCGTAAGATCGTAAATGTGCCTTTGCCCGCGATAGACATTATCCATCAGGTCGGCATGGTTTTCGGCAACCGCTTGCACCGCCTCAGTCCTTCAAGATGTACAGGTGCACGCCGCCATAAATCGCCGAACGATCGCGTTTGGTGTAGTCAAGCGACTCTGATGCACGATAATCCCAGCGATCGAGCAATACCGCGTCCACCCTTCCTGGGAGCAGGCTCGGTTCAGCCGCGGTGCGGAACAGGACACGCGAACCGGGGCGGGCGGTGCGGGTTATTTCGCCCCATAACGCGTTGAGTTGCTCGTCATCCATCCAGTCCTGCGCATCGAGCAAGATATAGCGGTCAAAACTGCTCGCGTCGGACGCCGACAGCATATCGGTCAGATTGGCGTGGCGCATGCTGATCCGGTCAGCCCGGGCCTTGATTGCATCGTAATTCTGCTGCTGCAGATAGGGCGGCAATGGCATGTCCGTGCCCTTGCCATAACCACGGCCAAAGGCCTGCCACGCAAAATAATTGTCTTTCAGGTCAAACCCGCAGGCAAGCTTTTCCAGCCGCGCACGCAACACATCAGCCATTTTCTGTTCGCCGGCCAGCGCATCGAACTGCGCAGGCGGAATACCCAAGCCAAAAAGCGACGCAGGCTGCGATGTCAGCCAGCGTACGAACCAGCGGTCGAACATCGGCGCGAGCTTGCGGTCGAATATCTCGCGCTGTTCCTCCATATTGTTGGCCGCCAGCAACGCGCGTGGATCGATGCGGTGCATTTTCGCCAGGATATGCGCAATGCCGATAAAGCCGCCGAGCAGACCGCGCTTGTAAACGCCTTTGGCAAAACCGTTGATCCGCCTGCGACCCATCAAGTCGCGGCCTTCCCAATAAAGCAGGCTGGTCTCGTCGAGATGTGGACGGACATGGGCTTTGTAGGTCCGAACGTTGGTCGGGGTATCGGCATCGGCAAAGAAGCGCCGGAATGAAGAATAATCCGGTAAATTTTTGAGCGCGGTCGTTTTGAGCTTGTTTAACGCGACATGCGCCGTGTTCAGGTCAACTGCGACAATTTCACCGGGATCAGCGGTCAGATAAGACAGGACATTGCACCCGCCGCTCGCAATTGTCGCCACACGGTTGCCGGGCTGAATTGCCAGCGCTTCCATATCAACAACCGGGTCCTCCCATATCTGCGCATAGACAAGGCCCTTGAAGGCAAAGGCGAATGCGCGGTCGAGCAGCTTTTGCTTGCCCTCGCCGCCTTCGCGGACAACGGCATCACTGATTTTGCGATTCTTTGCGATGTTCAATTTTAGTCCCCTGATTAGTTGGGGACGGATTTAGTATTCGGCTGTGACTCGTCTGTGAAAACTGCGTTACGGTTTTGTGCCAAGCATGTTGGCGTAGGTCGCCCAATCGACGTTACCGCCGGACAGCGTAATAGCAGTGGCATCGTCGAGCTCAACTTTTCCGGCCAGCACCGCCGCGAGCGCAACCGCACCACCCGGTTCGACAACCAGATGGAGTTTTTCAAAAGCGACCCACATGGCGGCCGCCACTTCTTCATGGGTGACCGTTGCCGTTTTAACACCGCGTGCGCGCAGTATTTCGAAATTGATGGGGAATGTTTGCGGCGTCTGCAAAGCGTCGCACGCGGTTAGAAAGTTCAGGTCTGCGACCGACAATATTTCGTCTGCCTCAAGCGACCTGATGATATCATCCCAGCCTTCAGGTTCAACGATCGTGATGGCGGCGTCCGGGCAGGCTAGCGAAAGCCCTGAAGCCAATCCGCCGCCCCCACAACAGGCGACGATCTGGGTCGGCCCGGACAGGCCGCGTTCCGCCATCTGCGCCGCAATTTCGATGCCAGCTGTCCCCTGCCCCTCAATGACCCACGGGTTAGCAAAGGCATGCACGAGCGTTCCGCCGGTTTGCTCGACAAGCTCGGCGGCTATCTCATCGCGCGACTCGGTTGCGCGGTCGTAGAACACCACCTCGGCACCCAACGCTATCGTTGCGTCGATTTTCGCGCGTGGCGCGTTGGAAGGCATCACGATCACCGCTGATATCCCCAACCGCTTTGCAGCCCAAGCCACGCCCTGCGCATGGTTGCCGCTCGAAACCCCGACCACGCCTTTTGCACGCTCCGCCTCGCTCAGGTCACTGATACGGTGCCAAGCACCGCGTATCTTGAACGATCCAATGGGCTGTAGCATCTCTGCCTTACACCAGATCGTGCGGCCATCGACCTCCAGAGGCAACAAGGGCGTTGATGGCAATAGTTCAGCGATTTTTGCCGCGGCCCGCAACACCCCGTCGCGCGTTGGTGTGCGGTTGGGGTTCAGCAATTCTTGTCCTGTCATAAAAGGTCCCTATATGCCGTCGCTTGGCGAATCTCTGTCGAGAGGAAGTATCAGATGAGCAGGGTTTTGGTAATCGGCGCAGGCGGCGTTGGTTCGGTTGCGGTCCACAAGATGGCGACGAATGCCGATATATTCTCGCACATCAGCCTTGCGAGCCGCACCAAGTCGAAATGCGACGCCATCGCTGCGTCTGTCAAAGAGCGCACCGGCGTGGCAATCGACACCTATCAACTGGATGCCGATGACGTGGTAGCGACCACTAAATTGCTGAACGAGATCAAGCCCGAATTGGTCGTCAATCTGGCGCTGCCGTATCAAGACCTCAACATCATGGACGCCTGCCTTGCTGCGGGCGTCAACTATATGGACACCGCCAATTATGAACCGCTGGACGTCGCCAAGTTCGAATATCACTGGCAATGGGCTTATCAGGAGCGGTTTAAAGCCGCAGGTCTGACCGCGCTTTTGGGCTCGGGCTTTGACCCCGGGGTAACCAGCGTATTTGCGACCTACCTCAAAAAGCATCATTTCGACCGTATCGACACGCTCGACATTCTTGATTGCAATGGCGGCGATCACGGCCAGGCCTTTGCCACCAACTTCAATCCCGAAATCAATATCCGCGAAGTGACCGCAATCGCCCGCCATTGGGAAAATGGCGACTGGGTCGAAACCCCGCCGATGTCGGTCAAGCAACAGTTCGATTTCGAAGAAGTCGGCCCCAAGAACATGTACATGATGTACCATGAGGAAATCGAAAGCCTCAAAACCCACCTGCCCGAAATCAAGCGCATCCGGTTCTGGATGACCTTTGGTGATGCGTATATCCAGCACCTTACTGTGCTACAGAATGTTGGCATGACGCGGATCGATCCGGTCATGTATGAAGGACGCGAAATCATTCCGTTGCAGTTTTTGAAGGCCGTATTGCCCGAACCCGCCTCGCTTGGTCCCACGACCAAGGGCAAAACCAATATCGGTGATATTGCCACCGGCCTTGGCAAGGATGGCAAAGAGAAGACGCTCTACATCTACAATATCTGCGACCATGAAGACGCTTACGCCGAAACCGGTAATCAGGCGGTGAGCTACACCACCGGCGTGCCCGCAATGATCGGCGCGGCAATGCTGCTGAGCGGCAAATGGTCGGGCGCGGGCGTGTTCAATATCGAGCAGTTCGACCCCGATCCTTTCATGGATATGCTGAACGCACATGGCTTGCCTTGGCAGGTGAAGGAACTGGACGGGCCGCTGGCGTTTTGAGGTTTTTTGTTTCGCGCAGAGGCGCGGAGGAAGCAGAGGCCGCAGAGGGGCAATGATGCAGATTGATGAGATTAGTGCTATCGTTGTCGATGAAGCTATCGCCATTCATCGTGAACTTGGGCCAGGGCTGTTCGAGATCGTATATGAAACGATCTTGGCCGGCCGACTGGAAGCGAGAGGATTGAAAGTGGCGAAGCAGGTGCCTGTGCCCTTAGTCTTCGACGGCCAGTCCTTTGAGACCGCCTTCAGGATCGATATTTTGGTCGAAGATCGACTCGTACTGGAAATCAAAGCGGTCGAGCAGCTTAGCAAAGCACACGCCAAGCAATTGCTCACCTATCTCCGAATCCTGAAACAGCCCGTTGGGCTCCTTCTGAATTTCTCGGGCGCAACGATGAAGGAAGGCATTCGAAGGATGGTCAACGACCACAAACCAGAATGAGTCTCTGCGGCCTCTGCGAATCTCTGCGCCTCTGCGCGAAACAATATTTTGGACGGTGAATATGGAAACCAAAGCTGGCGATCCCGGGGCTTTTGCCCGATTTGACCTGAACCGAGTCCCCTCACCCGCCTTTGTCGTGGATGAGGTTGCAATAAGGCGGAACCTTTCGATCTTGGCTGATGTAAAGGCGCGGTCGGGGGCGAAGGTTTTGTCCGCGCTCAAGGCTTTTTCGATGTGGAGCCTGGCCGATGTGGTCGGCGATTATCTCGATGGCGTGTGCACCAGCGGCCTGTGGGAAGCGCGGTTGGCGCGGGATCATTACAAGGGCGAAATTGCGACCTATTGTGCAGGTTATAAGGCCGCCGATATGGCAGAAATTGTCGAAATTTCGGACCATCTCATTTTTAATAGTCCGGGCCAACACGCACGTTTTGCCTCGTTCCTGAATGAGACCACCGATGTCGGCTTGCGCATCAACCCCGAACACGCCGAGGGCGAGGTCGCCAAATACGACCCTTGCTCGCCCGGTTCGCGACTTGGTTTTCCAGTTAGCCAATTGAAGCCAGAGCATTTGGAAGGCGTTTCCGGCCTGCATTTCCACACCTTATGCGAGCAGGATTTCGCACCGCTCGCTCGGACATGGGAATCGCTCAAACCAAAGATCGCGCCATATTTTGCACAGCTAGACTGGCTGAACTTCGGCGGTGGCCATCATATCACCCGTGCCGATTACCAACGCGATGAACTCGTCGAATTTATCAAACAGGTTCGCGCCGAAACCGGTTGCGAAGTGTATCTTGAGCCCGGCGAAGCAATTGCGCTAGATGCGGGCATCTTGGTTGGCGAATTACTCGATGTGTTCGACAACGGGATGGCCGTCGGGATCACCGACATCAGCGCCACTTGCCATATGCCTGACGTCATCGAGGCACCCTACCGCCCCGCGATGCTCGGCGAGCGTGAAGATGGTCCACCAGTGCGTCTCGGCGGTCCTTCATGCCTCGCAGGCGATATCATCGGCGATTATCGACTGCCCCTCGCCGCCGAACCTGGCGCTCGGTTCGCATTCCTTGACCAAGCGCATTATTCGATGGTGAAGACCAACACATTCAACGGCGTCCCCCTGCCCTCGATTTGGCTTTGGAACAGCGATACCGACGAGTTGCGCTGCGTGCGGCAATTCGACTGGACCGAGTTTCGCGACCGGCTCAGCTAAAAAACCGCACGAATCGCTTTACAAACCCCCCTGCTTTTCATAATGCGCTCCTCCGCTGCCCCAGGGGGACTTCCAATAACCGCAAGGCAGCCTTGTTGTTTTACCGTTATTTTTTTGGGGGTCCCTTGAGTTGCACGAATATCCTGACGCACTGGCTGTAGTCCGCGCCCTCCGCCCGGACGAACCTATCACGCTCCTTCGCCCGCACGCCGCGACGCGTGCCGCCCGCTTCTTTGTCGAGAAGTTTTCGGGCAAATCGCTCTATGCGGTGAAGGCCAATCCTTCGCCTGCTTTGCTCGAGCTCCTGTGGGACGCTGGTATCACGCATTATGACGTGGCTTCGCTTGGCGAAGTACGGCTGGTGAACAAATTTCTACCCGACGCCAAGCTGTGCTTCATGCATCCGGTAAAGTCGGAGCGCGCGATATCGCAGGCTTACCACAATCACGGCGTGCGCACCTTCAGCCTCGATAGCCATGAAGAACTGGACAAGATCGTTCGCGCCACCGGCAATGCGACCGATCTCGAACTCTGCGTGCGCATCCGCGTGTCCTCGGAGCATGCCAAGCTAAGCCTTGCGGCCAAATTCGGTGCTGATCCATCGGAAGTGGCCGATCTGCTGGTAGCAACCCGCCAAGTCGCAGACAGCTTGGGAATTTGCTTCCATGTTGGCAGTCAGGCCATGACCCCGCAGGCTTATGCCGAGGCGATGGAGCATGTCCGCGCGGCAATCGTCGAAGCATCGGTGACCGTCGATATCGTCGACGTCGGCGGCGGCTTCCCCTCGGTTTATCCGGGGATGGAGCCACCCGCGCTCGAAGGCTATTTCCAAGTGATCCATGAGTGCTTCGAAGACCTGCCTATTAGCTATTCGGCTGAACTGTGGTGCGAGCCGGGTCGTGCATTGTGCGCCGAGTATGCATCGCTTCTTGTTCGCGTGGAAAAACGCCGCGGCAGCGAGTTATTCATCAACGACGGCGCTTATGGGTCGTTGTTCGATGCCGCGCATATCGGCTGGCGCTTCCCTGTAGCGCTGCAGCGGTCGGAGACATCTATCGGCACCAGGCAAGCCGAGTTCAGCTTCTACGGCCCCACCTGCGACGATATGGACCACATGGCGGGTCCGTTTGTCCTGCCCGACGACATCAGTGCGGGCGACTATATCGAGATCGGCATGCTCGGCGCTTATGGGTGCGCGATGCGGACCGAGTTTAACGGCTTTGGCGAAACCGATACGATAGCCGTTGAAGACGAACCGATGGCCACATTATATGCCAGGCTGGCCGCCAATGATGCCGGTATTTCGCCGCGCAAATCGCTTGTTTCAAAACAATAAGTTGCATTTGACAATTTACAAAAGCTGACGCACCCTTCCTGTCGTAACAGACAGGGAGGGTCTTTTTCATGGATACGTCAATTTTGGCACCCGCAGCCGTTTTGGTTGTGTGGTCGCTGGTTATGCTTTTGTGGATGGCGGGCACGCGCTTTCCGGCGATTTTCAAATCGGGCATCGATTTGAAAGCGGCACCTCCGGGTGGTCGCGGGCAGGATCTGGAGGGCGTGCTACCGGCCAATGTGAATTGGAAATCGCATAATTATGCGCATTTGATGGAACAGCCGACGATTTTTTACGCGGCGGTGCTGATAATCGCGGTTGCAGGGGCGAGTACGCCGCTGATGGTGTCATTCGCCTGGGGATATACGATCCTGCGGATCATCCACTCGCTATATCAGTCGCTGGTGAACGTCGTGATGGTGCGGTTCAGTGTCTTCGCGCTGGCAACGATCTGCCTGCTGGTTCTCGCGGCGCACGCGGTTATCGTAACAATCTAGGGGATAGCACATGCATAGCGATATTTTACAACCGGTTACGGTGCTTGCCGCATGGACGATGGTGATGTGGCTTTGGATGTACATCACTCGCATCCCGGCGATGCAAAAGGTCAAAGACCTCGACATGCCCAACATGGTCGGTTCCACAGGACGTTCGCTCGACGACATATTGCCCGGCAAAGTGCAATGGGTTGCTCATAATTACAATCATTTGCACGAACAACCTACGGTATTTTATGCAGCCGCTCTTTCGCTCGCCTTTATGGGCGCCGGCGATGGCTTCAACGCCCAGATTGCGTGGGCTTATGTCATTTTGCGGATCATCCACAGCCTGTTTCAGGCGCTGGTCAACCGCGTTGTGATCCGGTTTGGCATATTCGTACTGGCCAGCATTGCCTTGATAATGCTCACCGTTCACGCAGCCATGACAGCGTTTGGCGGCAATCTGCCACACGCTTAACGGCTGAAATGGCCGACAAGCTCGATATGGGTTGACCAGCGGAACTGGCCAACGGGCCACACCCGCTGCAACCTGTATCCAGCGGCGACCAGGGTTTTGGCATCGCGGGCAAAGCTAGCGGGATTACAACTGACATATGCGATGTTTTGTACCACCGAAGCCGCTAGCTGCGTAACCTGTTCCTTGGCACCTGCGCGCGGCGGATCTAGAATGACTGCTTCGAATTTGTTCAGCTCGTCGGCAGTCAGCGGCCTGCGAAACAGATCGCGGTGATCGCCGAATATCGCCAGCCCTGCCCGCCCCGCTGCGGTTTTCAGCGCCATAATCGGCTCACGGTCGGCTTCAGCAGCATAGAACTTGCGCCCCTCCGCCAATGACAGCGCAAAGGTGCCCAGCCCTGCAAACAGGTCCGCTACCGTCTTCGCATCGCCAACAATCGTCCTTGCCGCCGCTACCAGCGCAGCCTCGCCATCAGGCGTGGCCTGAAGGAAACTGTACGGCGGATAGGCCACCGGTACCCCGCCGAGCGTCACCGTCACCGGCTCAGGCTCCCAAAAGGAGACCGGGCCATAGCCTTCGTCCAACGATAGCCGGGCGAGCCCATGTTTCTGCGCAAACTCCGACAAAGCCTCGTGGTCGGACAGGTTACGCGCGATCCAGTTTTCGATGAGTACATCAATGCCTTGGTCAACGACTGCCATTTTTATCTGCACATCGCGGCGGCGCTCGATCAGTGGGTTGAGGAATTTTCGCAAAGGTTCGATCAGCGCGAATATCTCCGGCGCCATGACGTCACATTGTTGCAAGTCGATGATTCGGTGACTTTTTTCAGTGCTAAAACCTAGCTGAAACTGCGTTCCGACCCATGCCGAACGTACTGCAACGCGCCTGCGGGCGGCAGGCGGTGAAAGGTGTACCGGCATGATCTCTTCGGCTTCGACCTGCTGCGTCGCCAACGCATGGGTCACGCGGTCGGTGATAAAGCTGCGAAGACTGTCCTCATCCAGATGCTGCAATTGACAGCCGCCGCATATCGGAAAATGCCGACATGGCGGCGTTGCGTGGTTCGGGCCGTGGATCAGCCCGCCCGACGGGTCCAGCAAATCGCCGGGAGCTGCCAGCGCGACATAACGGCCATCGGCAGTCACGCCATCGCCGCGCGCCGCGACGCGGATAATCTCATTGGTCTCGGTCATCGCAGCCCCATGCCCGTGCGGGGCCTCGCAATCAACCGCCGTCTTTGGACAGTTCCGATTCCCCGCCCTTGATTTGCGCTGGCAGGCGGTATTTGTCGTCGCCCGAGCTAACCTCGATCATGCCGTTTTCAATCAGGCTGATTTTGGTTTCGTCAAACCCGTCGGCTGGCGCAAGTCCGCGGCCATCGGTCAATATCCTGAACCGCCGAAAACCGCCATCGGCGTGGCGAATGACCAAGATTTGGCTGTCAGCGCCAGCAATTCTTTCAGTGGTGCATGTCCGCTCGAAACTGACAGAACCTGCCAACGCACATTCAATCTTGCCGTCCAGCGCCGCTTCTTCTGCCGCTGCGTTTTCGGCATCCTTCAGCGCTTCGGCATCATTTTTGCCGCACGCTCCAAGGCTCAGCGTAGCGACTAATATTAGAAGCGGCCTAGATATCGGCATAGACATGACGTTCGGCTAGCGCTCCGGGATGCGTGACAGCGCCTTTATAGGCAGGCCCGACATTCTGTGCATAGCGCCATAATGCGCCCGCCCCATAATCGGTCAGTCGCGGTTTCCAAGCTTTACGTCGTTCTTCAAGTACTTCGGTGGCAACATTGAGGTCAATCATTCCGGTTTCGGCGTTGATGCTGATTTCATCGCCTTCCTCGACAAGCGCGATCGGTCCACCTTCTGCAGCCTCCGGGCCGACATGGCCGATGCAAAAACCGCGTGTAGCGCCAGAGAAGCGCCCGTCGGTAATCAACGCAACCTTCTCGCCCATGCCGAGACCGTACAGCGCGGCCGTTGTAGAAAGCATTTCGCGCATACCGGGGCCGCCTTTTGGTCCTTCATAGCGAATGACGACAACCGAACCTTCCTTGATCGCGCGAGCCTCAACCGCGGCAAAGGCATCCTCTTCGCAGTCGAAGACCTGAGCAGGGCCGGTAAACTCCAGCCTGTGCATGCCAGCGACCTTCACAATGGCGCCATCAGGCGCGAGCGAACCGCGCAGGCCAACCACGCCGCCGGTAGGCGACAAAGGCGCTGTGGCGGCGTGTATGACCTTCTGATCGGGGTTCCAGGTGATCTCGTCGATATTCTCTGCAAGCGTCTTGCCGGTTACCGTCATGCAATTGCCGTGGAGCAAGCCTTCGCCGAGCAATGACTTCATCAACATGTAGACACCGCCCGCCTCATACATATCCTTTGCGACATAATTCCCGCCCGGTTTCAGGTCGGCCATGTACGGCGTGGTTTTGAAGATTTCGGCGACATCGAACAGGTCCATCTCAATACCCGCTTCATGCGCCATCGCGGGCAGATGCAACGCACCGTTGGTCGAGCCACCGGTTGCGGCGACAATACGCGCTGCATTTTCAAACGCTTCACGCGTGCAGATATCGCGCGGTCTCAAGTTACGCGCCAGCAATTCCATCACTTGAAAGCCCGCCGCATGCGCAATCTGGTCGCGCGTGGTGTAGGGTGCGGGGGCCATGTTCGAATTGGGCAAGGACAACCCGATTGCCTCCGCCACGCATGCCATTGTATTCGCGGTATATTGCCCTCCGCAAGCGCCGTGCCCGGGGCATGCGACCTTTTCCAGCGCATGGACTTCAGAAATCGGGCAGGCCCCTGCCGCATATTTCCCAACGATTTCGAACACATCAACGACAGTGACGTCACGGTCTTGATACCGCCCTGGAAGAATCGAGCCGCCATAGACGAAGATCGACGGCACATTCAGCCTTAGCATCGCCATCATCATGCCCGGCAATGACTTGTCGCAACCCGCAAAGCCTACGAGTGCGTCATAGCAATGCCCACGCACCGAAAGCTCGACCGAATCAGCAATAACTTCGCGCGATACCAGCGAGGATTTCATCCCCTGATGGCCCATAGCAATGCCGTCGGTGACCGTAATCGTGTTGAACCGGCGCGGCATGCCGCCACCTGCCTCGACGCCCTTGCGCGCGATATCGGCTTGATGATCGAGCGTCGTGTTGCACGGGGCGCTGTCGTTCCCGGCCGAAACCACGCCGACAAATGGTCGCGCAATTTCTTCCTCGGTAAGGCCCATTGCATAATAATAGCTCCGGTGCGGCGCGCGCTCTGGGCCAACCGAAACGTGGCGGCTGGGCAATTTGGACTTGTCGAAAACATGCGGCATAACTGAACTCCAATATACGCGGCAGCCTCTATGGGTTTTGCCGCTTCAAGCCAAGCTTTTCCGAAACAAAGTGGCACATATCGGTCAGTATTTGGGCGAATCTTGCTTGACCTTCGGCATCAATCACCATGTCCTGCCGCATCTCGATGCCGACATAGGGGATATCATTGCCTTCTGCATGCCGATTCATCGTCGCGTTCAACAGCTTGCCCGAATATGGAAGCTGGTCGCCAACGATCAATCCATGGCTTTCCAAAAAGCCAACCGCGAGTTTCGACCCCGTCTCATGGTCGTTGTAGAGAACACCGATTTCCCATGGTCTTTTCTCGTCAGGTCGCGATTGCAGCGATGGAGTGAAGCTATGTAGCGAAAGTATCAAGGCGGGGCGCTGCTCGGCCAGTATATCCGACAAACGGTCATGATAAGGATGATAATGCGATTTGAGCCTGTTCGCCCGCGCGTCGTCATCCAGCCTGTTGGCGGCGATATCTATCCCATCACTATGGTCGGGGATGACCCCAGGCTCATCGGCATAGCGGTTCAAATCAACCACGAGCCGCGAAACATTGCCGAGAAAAGCTGAAAAACCGGCCTGCGCCACGATACGCTCGGCAACTGCCGCCACGCCAATATCCCAAGCGATGTGATCTACAAGCAATCCTGGCTCTATCCCGAGCTTAACATCGTTCGGCACGTGGTTGGACGCATGGTCGCCAATGATCAGAATGCGATCCGGTTTGGGGTCGCCTAAAATGCGATAAGGAAGTTCGCTCAACGCAAGATGCCTGCAAGTGTCCAATATTCGGCACGCATCGTGGCTTTGGCCTCATCTCTCGCGTTGACGCTTTGATAAAGCGCAAAGCACGTAGCCCCCGACCCTGACATCTGCGCCACAAGCGGGGTGGTGTTTCGTAGTGCTCTCAATATATCAGCAATGTCAGGGCAGATGGAAATCGCCATCGGTTCAAGGTCATTGCGGCCGTGAATCATTATCGACATTGCGCTTCCATCTTCCAGCGCACCCCGATCAATACCGTCCCATCGCGAAAAGACGGCAGCGGTCGCAACGGGCTTCAGCGGATTGACGAGCAAAACCGGCATGCCGACTAGCTCATCCGCTGCAACCGGCTGCAAATCCGTTCCGGTCCCCCTTCCGATCACCGTCCTGCTCCCGATGCAGGCTGGAATATCTGCCCCCAGTGGCGCAAGCAGCGCCGCAAGTTCGGCCTCGTTGACTTCCAGTCGCCATAGCTTGTTCAGCAACCGCGCCGCCGCTGCCGCATCGGCCGATCCGCCACCAATACCCGACGACACTGGCAGGTTTTTCTCCAACATCAGCTTTGCGCCCGATTGCACGCCAAAATGCCGACGCAGAAGATTGGCCGCGCGCACGACAAGGTTACCGTCATCGCCTTCCAGATCGGCACCGAACGGCCCTGTGATTGAAAGCGTCACGTCTTCGGCGTCGCTCGCCGTCAACCTATCGCCTGCATCAACAAATGCGAACAGCGTCTCTATATCGTGATAACCATCCGGCCTTCGTCCGCAGATATGGAGCGCCAAATTGATCTTGGCGTAAGCGGTTTCGGCGAGTGTCGACATTAGGGTTGGGACAGTCCGATGTCGATTTTACCGACAAGCCGCGCTGCTGCGTCTCCGTCCGCCGCCTGCGACGCAACCCGCCAGGCGTAGCGCGCATCGCGCAGCCGACCGCTGCGCCAATATGAGTCACCCAAATGCTCATTGATCGCCAAATCGTTGCCCGATGCCTTAGCCGCTCTTTCCAGAAGTGGAATCGATTGGGCGTAATCCCCCGTTTGGAAATAGGCCCATCCCATCGAATCCATGATTGCCACAGAATCTGGCGCAATCTCGAACGCATTGCGGATCATTGCCGTCGCGCGCGATATATCCTGATTTCGTTCGAGCAATGAATAGCCCAGATAATTTAGAATCTGGGCATTGTTGGGGTCGATGACTAATGCCGCGTCCAGTTCGGCGCGCGCGGCCTCCCAATTCCCGGAATTGTCGAGAGCCGAGGCGAGCAGCAGTTGGTAATACGCGCGCAGGCGTGGGGAAGCGCCAGCTTTGACGGCATCCTCAAGGATTGTGCGGTAGCTATCGGCCGCTCCCACCAGATCACCTGCGGCTTCTTGCGATTGCGCCGCCAGCAAAGCGAGAGTGGGCGATTTAGGCCAACGCTGCGAAGCGTCTCGCGCCACCGCCACCGCCTCGCTCGGCTCCAATTTGCCGACACGCTGTTGAATCGCCTGCGGCCAATATAAAGATGTTTGCGGAATGCTCTCCGTTATCAATGTGGCGTGCCTTTTGAGGCCATGCGCACTCAACGCATTAGCGAGCACTAGCTTCGCGGGTTCGCTGTCGGGCGCGTACCAAAAAGCAATCCTCGCCAATACGAGCGCTTGATCGTTGGCGTTTTGCTCCAACAGTGCAGACGCTACCCTGACGTGCAACGCTGACAGTCCTTCGTTTGCCAACACCTTGGCTTTGCGCTTTTTATCGATCGGAAGTGTTGCGACTGCCAGCCTGTCGGCACCTATCCCGGTTCCAATGAGCGCATCGGCAAACATATCGTCACCTTGCGCGGCAAAAACGGGTGCAGCGCGCAGCATCAGGTCGCGTACGTAGTCGCCGCCAGTCGCCGCAATGCCGCGCAAACCCAGTCTTGCCTTGGCATATTCGCCTGATGCCAGCTCAAGATAGATGCGCTGGTCATTCGAATAATAGGCAAAAAGCGTGTCGGTCTGTGGATCGACTATCGCAAGATCATGAGCTTTCCCTTGGGCAACATTTAGCCAGCTCCGCAAAATCGGGGCCATAAAACCAAGATTGCCGCGCGTAGGCAACTCGTCGGCGGCGAGCATTGCCATCGGCCAGTTTTTCTGACGAAACGCGTCGGCGAACAATAACAGCGGCGCTTCTCCTGACACTTCGCCGCGCAGTTCCTGCGCCCGCACGGCCCGAAGCGCTGCTGCCATGTCGCCAGTACGAATAGCGCTGTCAAATATGCGGTCGGCCAGCACGGCGCTTTCGGGTGCGTCGCTGTAAAGTTTGATATAGCCCTTCAGCGCATCCCCGTCGAGATTGCCGATCTCCGCGAGCCGTGCTGCGGCATAACGATCGACCGGATCGGTTGTTTTCGCGACTGCGGATGGTGCCGCAGCCAAGCTTGCCGCCGCAAGCGCGAGTTTACATATTCGGATAGTTCGGCCCACCGCCACCCTCCGGAGTTACCCAGTTGATATTCTGGTTGGGGTCTTTGATATCGCACGTCTTGCAATGCACGCAATTCTGGGCGTTGATCTGGTAGCGCGGTTCGCGGCCTTCTTCCTCGATCCACTCGTAAACACCCGCCGGGCAATAACGTGCCGATGGCCCGGCAAATGCCATAAACTCGCTGCTAAGTTGCAGTGCCGGGTCTTTTACCTGCAAATGCACGGGCTGGTCTTCGGCATGGTTGGTGTTCGACAGGAACACCGATGAAAGCCGGTCAAAGCTGAACACGCCATCGGGCTTTGGGTATTCGACCGGAGCAACAGCTACCTTCTTCTTGAGCGCTTTGTGATCGGGATGATGCTTCATAGTAAAGGGCATGCGGATCCCGAAGCTTTCAAGCCACATATTAACCCCCGAAAGCATCGTGCCCCAGAAATTGCCATATTTTTCGACCAAGGGCAGGATGTTGCGCACCGTCCGCAATTCCGTGTAAATCCAGCTATTCTCGTAGCCGGTCTGGTATGCCGTCAGTTCATCATGCTTGCGACCAGCGGCCAGTGCCTCGATAGCAGCGTCTGCGGCCAGCATACCCGATTTCATCGCGGTGTGCGTTCCCTTGATCCGCGGCACATTGAGGAAGCCAGCGGTACAACCGATCAGCGCGCCGCCGGGAAAAGCCAGTTTGGGCACAGATTGGAACCCGCCATCGCTGATCGCCCTTGCGCCGTAGGAGACGCGCCTGCCGCCCGCCAGGATTTTCTTGATCTCCGGATGCGTTTTCCAACGCTGCATTTCCTCGAACGGCGATAAATAAGGGTTGGCATAATTGAGCCAGACGACGAAGCCCAACGCGACCTGATGGTTAGCCTGATGATAAAGGAATGCACCACCATTGGCATCGGTCAGCGGCCAGCCTTGGCTGTGGATGACGCGTCCGGGCGAATGCTGTTCGGCCGGGATATCCCACAATTCCTTGATGCCGATACCGTAAACCTGTGGCTCGCTGTTCTTTTCCAGATTGAACTGCGGCTTGAGTAATTTTGTCAGATGGCCGCGCACGCCCTCGGCAAAGAACGTATATTTCGCGTGGAGTTCCATGCCCGGCATATAGTCGGCCTTGTGGCTGCCATCACGTGCGACTCCCATGTCTCCGGTGGCCACGCCCTTTACCGAACCGTCGTCGTTGTACAGAATTTCAGCGGCGGCAAATCCTGGAAATATCTCGACCCCGAGATTTTCCGCCTGTCCCGCAAGCCAGCGACACAAATTGCCGAGTGAACCGGTGTAAGTGCCCTTATTGTGCATGAAGCCGGGTGTCAGAAAATGCGGCACGTTGAATTTTCCGGTCTTCGACATCACCCAATGCTGGTTGTCGGTCACCGACACTTCGGCCATCGGGCAGCCTTGATCGCGCCATTCGGGGATCAGTTCATCCAAACCTTTTGGATCGATAACCGCGCCGGACAATATATGCGCTCCGACTTCGGAACCTTTTTCCAAGATGCAAACGGTGGTGTCGGCCGATTTCTGTTTGATGCGGATCGCAGCGGAAAGGCCTGCTGGGCCCGCGCCGACAATCACGACGTCATATGGCATCGATTCCCGTTCACTCATCGTCTTTGTCCTTTACCCCATCTGACAATCGGGCCATCCTGCGAAACGAACAGCTGGCAGAAAATGCCATGCCAAGCAATTGACCCCGCCGTCAACCGGTGACTGAAAGAGAATATGGACGAACAGGGGCAGTTTGCCGCATCCAAAATGGTTGAATCGCTGAACGGCTGGTGGGAGCTTGCTGGCGTCGATACGGTTGTCGGCGATGACGCCGTCGATTGGCTGGTTTTTGATGCAAAGCCCGAGGGGGTTGCTCCACCGTCTGTCAAACCAACGCCGCAGCCCGAGTTGCCCATCGAACGGAAGCTCGAATGGCCGCAAGATATCGAGAGTTTGCGGGACATGATCGTAGGCGGCGCGCCTTTGCCGGGCAATAGGTTCAGCAATCGTCCGGTTGCGCCGGTTGGCCCGGCAAATGCCAAGCTGATGTTGGTTTCGGATTTGCCGGAAGATGATGAATTGGCGACGGGAAAGCTGGGCAGCGGCGCGACGGGCAAGCTGCTCGAACGGATGATGGCCGCGATAGGCATAGATTTGGCCGATTGTTACTGGACCGCGCTAGCGACGACGATCCCGGCAACGGCCGAATTGCCTGACGCTGACTTACCCGAACTGGCTGATTTTGTGCGGCATCAGATCAATCTGGTCGACCCGCAAAATATCATCATTCTCGGCTCGTCGGCTTGCCGCGCACTTTTGGGTATGGAATTGATGGAAGCGCGCCATAATTTGCAGAATATTAACTATATTGGCGGCAAAAAGGCAGCGTTGACAACGTTCCATCCGCGAACCTTGCTTGCGCGGCCTCAAATGAAGGCGCAAGCTTGGAAAGATTTGCAGATGTTCGTGAAAAAGGACATTTGATGAAAGCTGCTTTCTGGATCGCGTCCGCCTTTATTTTAGCGCCGGTTTCTGCGGCAAACGCCAATAGCAGCGACGATTTTCGCTCGATTCCGTCGCAGGTCGCGCCGACCATATTGAGCAAGTCAGAAAAACAATCATTTTCAGATATTTACGCCGCAATTCGCACCCAGAAATGGGATGAGGCGGTAAGGCTGATCGACCGTGCTCCCCTGGGGCCGATGGCGGCGATGGCGCGGGCGGAACTCTATCTCGCGCCGAACAGTCCGAAGGTCGAAGCCGCGCAGTTGCAGGCTTTGCTCAACGTCGCTCCTTATCTGCCGCAAGCCGAGCAGCTCGAAACAATGGCGCGCAAACGTGGCGCCGATGTCCTGCCCGATCGGCCCGGTATCCGCCGCTTTGCCTATCTCGGTGGCGCGCCCAAGCGCGATCTGCCGAAGAACGCAGCCGACGAAGGGCTGCGCGGCGAAGTTCAGGCATTTATCAAGAATGACGATCCGCGCTCCGCCGAGGCACTGCTCGACAGCAAGGCGGCCTATCTGTTCGACAATGCGCTGACCGAGCTGCGTTACCGTGTGGCATGGTCCTATTATATCGAAAATGACGACACGTCGGCCAAGCGGCTTGCCGGGATTGCCCGCCTTGCCGGCGGCGAATGGGGTACGCAAAGCCATTGGGTTTACGCGCTCGCATCGTGGCGGTTGAAAGATTATGCGGCGGCCTTCGAAGCCTTCGATCACGTATCACGCAACGCGGCAGGCGACGACCTGAAAGCCGCAAGCCTGTTCTGGAGCGCACGCGCGGCAATGGCAGCAAAGCAGCCGCAGCAGGTGCAACCGCGTCTGCAGAATGCCGCACAACTCCCTGAAACATTTTACGGATTACTCGCCAGCGAAGCATTGGGCATGGAACCGATTGCGCGCAAAGCCGCCAAGGTGGCAAAGCTCGACTGGAATGCACTCCGCACCCAAGAAAACGCTCAGCTCGCGGTTAGCCTAGTCGAAATCGGTGAAAATAAGCTCGCCGACGAAGCGCTACGCTTCCAGGCAAAAATCGGCGACGCCAGCCAGCATGCCAATCTGGCGCAACTTGCGGGATCGCTGAACCTCGCTTCCACCCAATATTGGATGGGGCATTATGGTCCTTCGCGGGGTAGCAGCGATGCAATGGCGCGCTATCCGACGCCAAACTGGCAGCCAACGGGTGGCTGGCGCGTCGATCCCTCGCTGGTTTTGGCGCACACTTTGCAAGAATCGGGTTTCCGTACCGATGTAATCAGCAGCGCAGGCGCACGCGGATTGATGCAGGTTCGCCCCGGCACCGCGCAAGACATGGCGCGCGCGCACGGCGCATATCTGGCGGCATCCGACCTTGACCGGCCAACGGTCAACCTCGAATATGGCCAGTCCTATCTCGAAAGACTGCGCGATATGCCCGCAACCGGCGGGCTGTTGCCCAAGGTCATCGCCGCCTATAATGCCGGACCGACGCCAGTCGCACGCTGGAACAACGAAATCCGCGACAATGGCGATCCATTGCTGTTCATCGAATCGATCCCCTATTGGGAAACGCGCGGATATGTGTCGATTATCCTCAGAAATTACTGGATATACGAGATGCGGCAGAACAAAAAATCGGGCAGCATGAACGGCCTCGCGCAATATTTATGGCCACGTTTTCCGAACGAAAATGGCAGCATCGCGGTTCGCCGCAGCCCATCAGCAGGAGGCAACATTGCCGCTCGATGAAACCCGCGCTTTCAAGCCCGTAAATATCGCGCTGCTGACGGTGTCCGACACGCGCACGGCAGAAGACGACACCAGCGGCAATATATTGGCCGAACGCATTGAGGCGGCAGGCCACCACATCATCGAACGCGCGGTATTGCGCGACGATACCGCGCTCATTACGGCAAGGCTGCATAATTGGGTTGATGACGAACGCATCGATTGCGTGATTTCCACCGGCGGCACCGGCCTCACCGGACGCGACGTCACCCCCGAGGCACTCGACCGCGTAAAGACCAAGGATATCCCCGGTTTCGGCGAGCTTTTCCGCTGGATCAGCTTCAACAGCATCGGCACCTCCACCATTCAGTCGCGCGCTTGTGCGGTGTTGGCGCGCGGGACATATATCTTCGCGCTGCCCGGTTCGAACGGGGCGGTGAAGGACGGTTGGGACGGGATACTGATCCACCAGCTCGACAGCCGCCATCGCCCGTGCAATTTCGTCGAATTGATGCCTAGGTTGCGCGAGGTTTAACGGCTTGCGTAATCCGCCGATGGCGGGATTTTTGTTTCATAAAAGATAATAAGGAAAAAAGGGAAAAAGACGGCATTTTGCTGCCTGACCCTAGCGCTCAAGCCGGTTTAGGGAAGCTCACGACAAAACCCGTCCCGCGACTTTGCTCCGCCTGCTCGAGCTTCCCCGACAATTGCTGCAGTAGCGCGCCGACGATCATCATTCCGAAGCCGCTTGTCGCCGCAACATCGAAGCCTGGGGGCAATCCCTTGCCGTTATCGCTGACCAAAATCCGCACCTGATTCTCGTTCGTCGAAATCGCGACAGTGATTTCGTTCTGCCCTTTGCCGTCGAATGCATATTTGATCGCGTTGGTGAGGAGTTCACCAATAATCAGCGCCAGCGGAACGGCGTGGTCCATTTCCAGATCGACCCTCGCCATATCGCCGAATTGCAGATCGACCGTTCCGGGTGCGGCAAAGGCGTCGACGGTTTCAGCAGCGAACTCCTGAATATATCGAGCCAAATCGACGCTTGTATGTTGGCCGCCGGAATAGAGGCGGCGGTGGAGATTGGCAACGATATCGACGCGCGAACATGCCTCTTTCAGGCTTTGTTTCAACTCGGGCGAACTGGCGCTGTCGGATTGCAGCATCAACAATGCGGTAACGATCTGAAGGCTGTTTTTGACGCGGTGGTTGACCTCGTAAAGCAGGGCTTCTTTCGCTGTAAGCGCTTCTGCCAGCGCCTTTTCGATGCCGTAACGCTGCGTATCGTCCTGGATAGTCAAGACCGCGCCGATCTTTGTGCCGTTGTCGGCATAAACCGGTTGGGCATTGCCGATCGCCAGGACTTCGGTGCCGTCGGGGCGGCGGATCAGCCAGCGTGCGCCGATCACGGTTTCTTCATTCAATGCGGCGCGAGTCAGCGGGAGGGTTTCTGTCGGATGCGGCTTGCCGCTTTCCGTAAACAGGCTATAGGTGTCCGAATATTCGTCCGGCTCGACATTGAGCTTTGCTACGCCGTGCAGCGTGTTTGCCGCTTCATTGACAAAAACAATCCGCCCGCCCGCATCGGTGATGATGATGCCTTCGGCCAATTGGCCGAGAACCGCGTGACGATAGGATGACAGCGCCTGCATCTGGCTGTTCGCCGCCTTCAGCTTTGATTCGGCATCGACCTGCGCGGTTATGTCGGTGTGCATTCCGATCCAGCGGACGACATTACCATCAACATCGCGTGCGGGTTCGATCTGGGTCAGGAATGTCCTGAAAACGCCATCTGCGCCTTTCAAGGACATCGTCATTTCAAAGGCTTCGCCCGCGGCAAACGCACTTTCCCACCGCTCCATGATTTGCGGAAGTGCCAACGGGTCGTGCACCGATTGCCACCCGCCGCCGGCCATTTGCTCCGGCGTCGAGCCGCAATATTCATGCCACCGCCGGTTGAACCAGAATATCGCGCCCTTTGCGCTCGCCATCCAGCATAAAGCGGGTACGTTTTCAGCAAAAAGCTGAAGCTCCGACGTATCGATGTTGCTGCTCAACGAGTGTTACCCTCCGTCGGTAGCCTAAGGACCGACGTTTGAATTGTCAAAAAACTTACATGCTTTTGCCCGCAATATTATTACCTGACAATTAACGAAAAACAGCATCCGTTCTTTTTTTGTTCTTGACATTTAGAACCATATCGGTTAGTCTACAAAAATGACACAAACATCCTCCCTTCCCGAAAAACCGGCGCTTCCCGTCGAAGTGACTGACTTCAAACCCGTTGCGATCAGAACGCATGCGGGCTGGACACCTGCGCGCCAACGCGCCTTTATCCAGGTGCTGGCCGAAACCGCGAGCGTCCGGCAGGCAGCATTGGCGGTCAACATGTCGAAGGTCAGTTGCTACCAGCTTCGGACCCGCCCCGATGCAGACGAATTTCGCCGAGCGTGGGAGGCTGCGCTCGATTTCGGCGTTGCCTTTTTGAAGGACATCGCCTTCGAACGCGCGGTCGAGGGGGAGCTGGAACCCGTCTGGGTACGCGGCGAACTGAAAGGTTATAAACGCAAATTTTCGAACAGCCTGCTGATGTTCCTGCTGCGCCAATATGGCCAAGACGATCAGGGCAAGCGCGTTACCGTCAGTTATTTCCGCACCAAGGCGGCGGTCGCGGCGCGCGAAGGCGGCCCTCCCAACCCCGTTCGCATCGAGCATAGTCGAGATGCCGATCAGTCGGGCGCGCAGCTTGGTGTCTCGACTGGGCTCGACACGAACGGAGTAGTGATGGCGGAAACTGAGGCAACGACCATGACCGTGTCGGCCGCCAACCCCAAAGCGGGGGACAGCGCCAAGCCAGAACGCGCGGCAGCGATGATTGAGCAGTTTTCGGGGGTTACTCTCGATGCAGAGGCCGAAGCCGAGATTGCCGCTACTTTGGCGGCCTGCGCCGCGCGCAAACGCGAATATGGCGGCGGGGTGCATGATTTGGGTGAGAGTTTTATCACGCAGGGCAAGAATGACCCGCTCTGGCAAGGCAACTTTGAACCGCATGGCGGATGGATGGAGGATGTCGAGCCGTTCGATCCGCAGGAGCCGTGTTGGGAATGGCTTGGGGATGGGGAGGAAGGCAAGAAAAAGCTTCTCTTCCCTTGAGGGAGAGAAAAGACTTGGCTTAGCGGGCTTACCGCTTAGCAAGTCTTAGAGAGCGGCAGCGGAGCAATGCTCCGCGCGATGCCGGGCATCGCGCAGCCTCTCCAATTTCGACTAGCCGATAAACCCCCCAGTCTTCATATCCTCTCCCGTTAATGGAGAGGAAGATAGCTCATTTTTGTTCTTTATATGTTCCAATAGCCGTGCTACACCCAATCGGTGTCGAAATCACCCTACCCTGCCCTAACATCCGGTCGCGGCGCGCCTGCTAACGCTACGCCGACGCGGTTCAATTTGAAGGCGCGGGAGGCGGATGGGGATTGGTTGGATGAACGCGAATTGCACGATGGTCCGCTGCCGCGTTTGCGGACTACGGTAACCGAGGAATATCCGAAGTCGATCCTCAGCTTCAATGCCTCGCCCGATTTGCCCTTTGACCGGTCGGTCAATGCCTATCGCGGGTGCGAGCATGGCTGTGTCTATTGTTATGCGCGGCCGAGCCATGCCTATCATGACTTGTCGCCGGGGCTGGATTTCGAAAGCAAATTGTTCGCCAAACCCAACGCCGCAGCGGTCTTGCGCAAGACTTTGGCCAAGCCCGGATACATGCCCGCGCCGATCGCGATTGGCACCAATACCGACCCGTATCAGCCAATCGAGCGCACCTACCGGATAACGCGCGCGATATTGCAGCTGTGCCTTGAGATCAGGCATCCGATTGTGATCACCACCAAATCGGCGCGGGTGTGCGAGGATATCGACTTGCTGGTCGAGCTGGCGAAGCTGGGGCTGACCGGCGTGGCATTGTCAGTAACGTCGCTCGACCCGAAGCTTGCCGGAATACTGGAACCGCGAGCGTCGGCTCCCGCCAAACGTTTGGATGCGGTGCGTAAGCTTGCCGATGCGGGTGTCTATGTCCACGTCAACATCGCACCCATCATCCCCGCGATCACTGACCACGAGATCGAGGCGATTGTCGAGGCTGCGGCCGAACATGGCGCTTCGAACGTGTCATGGATACCAGTACGTTTGCCGCACGAATTGGCGGACCTGTTCCGCGACTGGCTCGACCTCCATTACCCCGACCGTGCCGACAAGGTGATGAACATCATCCGCGACATGCGCGGCGGCAAGGATAATGATTCCGAGTATTTCAGCCGGATGCGCGGGCAAGGCGCTTGGGCAGCGCTGATCCGGACACGGATGCAGATCGCCAAGCGCAAGAACGGGCTGGTCGGGTCTAAATGGAGCGTGCGCAGTGACCTGTTCGTGCCGCCGAATCTGGATGGGCAGATGTCGTTGTTTTAGGCTCTGCACGGGACGGTCCCGGCAAACTCACCCCTCTAGCTTGAAATCCTTGAACTGCGCACGCAGCGCCACCTTCTGAATCTTCCCCGTCCCGGTATGCGGCAGTTGGTCCACAAACAGCACGCGGTCGGGCATCCACCATTTGGCGATCCGGTCGGCCAGCCAAGCCTTCACATCGGCCTCGCTAACCTCGGCACCGGGCTTCTTCACCACGATCAGCACAGGCCGTTCATCCCATTTCGGATGCGCGATGCCAATAGCGCCCGCCTCGGCAACACCCGGGCAACCGACGGCTGCATTTTCCAGTTCGACCGAGCTGATCCATTCGCCGCCCGATTTGATCACGTCCTTGACGCGGTCGGTAATCTGCATCGTGCCGTCGGGGTGCAGGATCGAGACGTCGCCGGTGTCGAACCATTGGTCAGCATCGACCGCATCGGCCTCCGCCTTGAAATAACGCTTGATCACCCACGGCCCGCGAATCTGCAAGGCACCAGAGCTTTTGCCATCGCGCGGCAGTTCGTTGCCCGCCTCATCCATGGTGCGCAATTCGACCCCAAACGGTACGCGGCCCTGTTTGCACACGACATCGATCTGCTCGTCGAGCGTCAGCTCGTCCCAGTTAGGCGTCGGCGCGCCCATCGTGCCGATTGGTGAGGTTTCTGTCATCCCCCAGGCGTGGCTGACGCGGACGCCAGCCTTCATCAGCCGTTCGATCATAGCACGCGGCGCAGCCGACCCGCCGATGGTGACGAGCCGCAGTTTGCCCAACCCCGCCTCTCGCCCTGCCGCCGCCTCCGCATCGAGATGCGCGAACATCGCCAGCCACACCGTCGGCACGCCCGCCGAGTGGGTGATCCCCTCGTCCAGCATCAGTCTGTGCAAGATCGGCGCTTCGTTGGTGGTCGAAAATACAAACTTCACGCCCGCGGCGGCACCTGCAAACGGAAGCCCCCAACTGGCGGCATGAAACATCGGTACGATAGGCAGCAAAGCCGCCTGCGGGCTAAGATCGAAAATCGCGGGCGCGATCTCGGCCATCGCGTGCAGCATGGTCGAGCGGTGCTGGTAGAGCACGCCTTTGGGGTTACCCGTGGTGCCGCTGGTATAGCAGAGCATGCACGGGTCGCGCTCGTCGCCCGTGGCCCACTCATAATCGCCGTCCTGCGCCGCGATCAGCGCCTTGTAGCTACTGTCATGGTCGAAGATGATATAATGCTCGACGGTCTTCAAAAATGGTTTCAACCTGTCGATAATCGGCTGAAACGCGGCGTCGTACATCAGCACTTTGTCTTCGGCGTGGTTCATGATGTAGATCAGGTCTTCGTCGAACAGCCGGATATTGACGGTGTGGATCACCCCGCCAAAACCGATCGCGCCATACCATGCGGCGAGGTGGCGGTGGTGGTTCATCGCGAAGGTCGCGATGCGGTCCCCGGGTTGCAGGCCGAACCCTGCAAAAGCCTGCGCCAAACGCCGCGCCTCGCCCGCGACCCCCGCCCAATTGCTGCGCTCGATGCTGCCATCCGACCAGCGCGTGACGATTTCGCGGGTGCCATGTTCGCGCTCGGCATAGTCGATCAAATGGGTGACCCGAAGGTCCCAATCCTGCATCCCGCCCAACATCGCTCTCTCCCCGATTGTCTTGGTGTTAATGCACCAATGCCAAAACAGGGGCCAGTGGCGCAAGCTCTACATTGCCGACGCCGTCAATTGCCTTCACCTTGTCGAGCAGCGCCGCATCGAGCTGGAACCGCCGCCCGAGCACGATATGCGCCCAGCGGCCATCGTCGGCGCGCGTCTTGATAACCAGCTCGCTCTTGCCGCCGTGCAGCGGCTCGACCAGTTGTGCGAGTTCGCGCACCGCAGTTTCGCTGGTTACGTCCAGCTGCATCTTGAGCCGCGTCACGCTGACCAGACTGCTCAGCAGCTTTGCGCTTTTGACGGTAAAGCTCGGCACCTCGTCGCCCGCGCGCATATCCATCTCGACCCCGAGCAGCAGGCATTCGGCCTCCTTCGCCCATTCGGTCAACTGCACCCCGACCGCCTCGTCGAAGCAGCGCACCGAGAATTGCCCGCTTGTGTCAGAAAAATCGGCGATCATGAAGCGCTTGCCCTTGCGCGATTCGCGCCAGCGCACGCCTTCGATCAAAGCCGCCATCGTGCCGGCACGCCGCACACCCTCTGGAATCGGTCCGCTTTCGAGCAATTCGACATTGGTTTTCGCGCCGTGGCTGGTGGCAACGGCGGCAAATTGCGATACCGGATGCGCCGAGAAGTAGAAACCGAATGCCTCCTTCTCGCGGTTCATTTGTTCGCCCAAAGACCAGATCGCGTCCTGGTCGATGCGGAGTTTAGCCATGTCGGAGCCAGCCTCGCCGAACAGGCCACCCTGCCCGCTTTCACGCGAATCCCGCGCGGACTGCGCCGCCGCAAGCAAGGTTTCCGCTGCAGCATGCACCGCCGCGCGGTTAGGCTCGATCGCATCGAACGCCCCCGCCGCCGCCAGATTTTCCAGACTGCGCCGGTTCAGTTGTGCCGGGTCAGCACGGTTGGCGAAGTCGTCGAGGCTGGCAAACGCGCCACCCGCCTCGCGCTCTTCGACCAATACCTCCATCGCCTTCTCACCGACATTCTTGATCCCGCCCAGCGCATAGCGCACAGCAAAGCCGCCCTCGCCGTCGCCCTCGACGACATATTCCGCCTCGCTGCGGTTCACATCTGGCGGCAGGCAGGTGACATCCAGACGCCGCATGTCGTCGATGAAAATGCCCAATTTGTCGGTCTGGTGCATGTCGAAACACATCGATGCGGCGAAAAATTCTTCCGGATGATGCACCTTTAACCATGCGGTTTGATAGGCCAACACCGCATAGGCAGCCGCGTGGCTCTTGTTGAAACCATAGCCGGCAAATTTGTCGATCAAGTCGAACAATTCATTGGCGCGGTTGGGCGGAATCTGGTGCGCAGCACATCCGCTGACAAAGCGTTCGCGCTGGTCGTCCATTTCCTTCTGTATCTTCTTGCCCATCGCGCGGCGCAGCAAATCTGCTTCGCCAAGGCTGTACCCAGCGAGGATCTGAGCGGCCTGCATCACCTGTTCCTGATAGACAAAAATCCCGTAGGTCTCGGCGAGCACGCCTTCAAGCAACGGGTGCGGATATTCGATAATTTCCTCGCCGTTCTTGCGCCGCCCGAACATCGGGATATTGTCCATCGGCCCCGGACGGTAGAGCGAAACGAGCGCGATAATGTCGCCGAAATTTGTCGGCTTAACCGCCGCCAGCGTACGCCGCATCCCTTCGGATTCGAGCTGGAACACGCCCACCGTGTCACCGCGTTGCAGCAATTCATAGACCACCGGATCATCATGCGGCAGCAGATCGAGATTGACCTTCACCCCACGCTAGGCCAGCATCTGCGCGCCTTTTTGCAGCACCGAAAGCGTTTTCAGGCCCAAAAAGTCGAACTTCACCAAACCGGCGCTCTCGACATATTTCATGTCGAACTGCGTCACCGGAATGTCAGACCTAGGGTCGCGGTAGAGCGGCGCCAGCTCGGACAAATCGCGGTCGCCAATCACCACACCCGCAGCATGGGTCGAGCTGTGACGTGGCAAGCCTTCCAGCTTCATCGCAAGGTCGAACAGCCGTTTGACCTGCTCGTCGCGGCGATATTCGTCGCGCAATTCGGCGACCCCGCCCAGCGCACGTTTCAGATCCCACGGGTCGACCGGATGGTTCGGCACCTGCTTGCACAGCCGGTCAACCTGACCATAGCTCATCTGCAGAACGCGCCCTGTATCGCGTAAAACTGCACGCGCCTTCAGCTTTCCGAAGGTCATGATCTGCGCCACCTGACGCGTGCCGTATTTCTTCTGGACGTAGCGGATCACCTCGCCGCGCCGCGTTTCACAGAAGTCGATATCGAAATCGGGCATCGACACACGGTCCGGATTGAGGAAGCGTTCGAACAAAAGCCCCAATTTGATCGGGTCGAGATCGGTAATCGTCAGCGACCACGCGACCAGCGACCCCGCGCCCGACCCGCGCCCCGGCCCCACGGCGATATCCTGCTCCTTCGCCCATTTGATGAAATCGGCAACGATCAGGAAGTAACCGGAAAAACCCATTGAGGTGATGACATCGGCCTCGAAAGTCAGTCGGTCATAATATATCTGCCGCTGGTCGGCGTCGGTGATGCCAGCAATTTCGAGCCGTTTTTGCAAGCCCGCCAGCGCATCGTCGCGCAATTGCTGGTCCTCGGCGCCACGGTCACCGGCAAGGCTGGGCAGGATAGGATCGCGTTTCGGCGCCAACGCCGCGCATCGCTGCGCGACCACCAACGTGTTCTTCAACGCCTCGGGCAGATCGGCAAATATCTCGCCCATCTGCTTGCCCGTCTTAATCCACGTCTCGCGGCTGCTCTTGCGGCGGTCGTCATTCTCGACATATTCACCGTCGGCGATGCACAGCATCGCATCATGCGCGTCGAAGAAATCGGGTTCGGCGTAAAAGGCGGGGTTGGTCGCAACCAGCGGCAGGTTGCGGGCATAGGCCAAGTCGATCAGCGCATTTTCCGCCGCTTCCTCGGTGGAATCGCCGCGACGGCTGAGTTCGATATAGAGACGCTCGGGAAACAGCGATTGCAGAGTGTCGAGATAGGTCGCCGCGGCATCATGCTGCCCCGCCGCCGCCAACCGCGCCAAAGCCCCCTCGCCGCCAGCGGTAAGCGCGATCAGCCCGTCGGTCTTGCCCACAAGCTGATCCAGCGTCACATGCGCGTCGAGTTCCTCTGGCCGGTCGAGATGCGCCATCGACGCCAGACGGCACAAATTGTCATAACCGCCCGCATCCTGCGCATAAACCGCCAGCCAGTCGCGGGTAAAACTGCCGTCACCACGATCGGGCCGGCGGATACCGAGCAGCATCCCGATAATCGGCTGCACGCCTTTGGCCTTGGCCGCGTCCTGAAAGGGCATCACGCCGTAGAGACCGTTACGGTCGCAGATCGCAATCGCCGGAAAACCGAGTTTTTTTGCCGAATCGCCGATTTCCTTCGGCTCAATCGCGCCTTCCAGCATGGTGTATGCGGAGAATACGCGCAGTGGGACGAAGGGGACGTAGGCCATGTGGACAGACTAACGGAAGCAACGATGATTCTGCAACTGCGCGAGGCCATTTACTGTGGACAAGCGAGCAGTCTTCCCTCTCCCACAGGGAGAGGGTTGCGCAGACTTGCAAGCTTGCTTGCTAGTCGTAGCTGGGTGAGGGGTTTTGCCCTGTCGATAGCGCACAACCCCTCACCAACTTCGCCTAAGCAGCAAGCTGCTAAGGCTTCATATCCTCTCCCTATGGGAGAGGGAGTCCGCCCTCAATTCCGTGCTATTCCCAACATTGTCTCGATTTCCATCAACACGCCTTCGGTGTTTTGAAGCACATCGTTGTTCCAGAACCGGATGATGGTATATCCAGCGGCCTCCATTTTTGCAGTCCGTTCGGCGTCTGCCTGCTGCATTTCTCCATGCTGCCTACCATCAAGTTCGACCACCAACTTGGCATCCTCGCACAGAAAGTCGGCAACGTGACCACATAAAGGAGATTGGAAACGGAATTTGGCACCTGCCAATTGGCGGTTCTTGACGTAACGCCATAATCGCGCCTCGGCGTCGGTTTTCTCCCGCCGCAACCTCCGGGCGATAGGCGTTAGTCGCGCCATCCCGCCCTAACTTTGTGCCAACAGCTTCTCGATATCCTTCGCCAACGCTTCGGGTTTCACTTGCGGACCGTGTCTTGCGACCACCCTGCCCGTTTTATCGACCAGAAACTTGGTGAAATTCCATTTGATCCCGCGCGATCCCATCAGGCCCGCTTGCTGTTGCTTCATATAGGCCCAGAGCGGGTCTGCATTGTCGCCGTTGACATCGACCTTTGCCATCAAGGGGAAGGTTACGTCATAGGTCAGCGAGCAGAAATTCTTGATTTCTTCCTCGTCGCCCGGTTCCTGCGCGCCGAACTGGTTGCAGGGGAAGGCCAGCACCTCGAAGCCTTGCTCTGCATATTTGCGGTGCAGCGCTTCAAGCCCCTTATATTGCGGCGTGAATCCGCATTTGGATGCGGTGTTGACGACGAGCAGGACTTTGCCTTTGTAATCGGCAAGGTCTTGGCTTTTGCCGCCGGGTAGGGCTGCGGTGAAATCAAATACGCTCATCTTGTCCTCCTTCAAATATTGGTCAGCACACCATCATGCAACCGAACCACACGGTCCATCTTTGCCGCCATCCGCTCATTATGCGTCGCAACCAGCGCCGATGAACCCTCATCGCGCACTAATGCCATAAATTCGGCCAAGACGACATCGGCAGTCTTTTCATCGAGATTGCCCGTGGGCTCATCCGCCAGCACCAGCTTGGGCCGGTTGGCGAGCGCGCGGGCGACGGCGACGCGTTGTTGTTCACCGCCCGACAGCTTTGACGGGCGGTGGTGGAGCCGTTCTGCCAACCCGAGCTTGCCGAGCAAAGCGGTGGCGCGTTCGCTGGCATCTTCTAAACTAAGCCCCGCAATCATCTGTGGTAGAATGACATTCTCGATCGCATCGAAGTCAGGCAACAAATGGTGGAACTGATAAACAAAGCCCAGTTTCTCGCGCCGGATTTCAGTGTGGCGGTCTACGCTCGACGCGCTGGCTTCCTCGCCGTCGATCTTGATCGACCCGGAAAATCCGCCTTCGAGTAAGCCGACGGCTTGCAGCAAAGTCGATTTGCCCGAACCTGACGGGCCGAGAAGCGCGACCATCTCGCCCTTGGCCACCGTCAGGTTGACACCGCGCAGCACATGGATGGTGACATCACCCTGCACGAATGCGCGACGGACGTCGGTGAGTTCGACGATATTACTCATAACGCAGCACCTGCACCGGATCGGTACTCGCGGCTTTAAGAGCCGGGTAAAGCGTCGCGAGGAAGCTGAACAGCAACGCAAGCCCGCATATCGCCAGCACCTCGAACGGGTCGGTCTTCGACGGTAGCTCGGTCAGGAAACGGATCGAGGGGTCCCACAGGTTCTGCCCGGTCACAAACTGGATCGCATTGACCACAGACTGCCGAAAATAGAGGAAGATAAAGCCGAGAGCCATGCCCGCTACAATCCCTGCCGAGCCGATCAAGACGCCTACCGTCATGAATATCTTGAGCAGCGACTGCCGCGACGCCCCCATCGTGCGGAGGATCGCGATGTCGCGCGTTTTTGCGCGCACGAGCATGATCAGCGAAGACAATATGTTGAACACGGCAACCAGCACGATAATCGACAGCACGACGAACATCGCTACCCGTTCGACCGCCAGCGCCTCGAACAATGATGCGTTCATGCTCCTCCAATCGACGATCAGGCCTTTGTCATCGATCTTGGGGAGCAGCGGACGCAATATCTCGTTCACGCGGTCGGGGTCTTCGGTCTTGATCTCGATCATCCCGATCTGATCGCCGAGCAACATCAGCGTCTGCGCGTCCTCCATCGGCATGATGACGAACGCCTTGTCATAATCATACACGCCGATTTCGAAAATCGCCGCGACCTCATAGGAAATTTCGCGCGGGACTGTGCCGAACGGCGTAGCGCGGCCTTGCGGATTGGTGATGGTAACCATCTGCCCGACCTGCGCGCCCAGATTTTGCGCGAGGCGCGAGCCCATCGCTATCCGTCCGCTGCCCGCGCTCAGGCTGTCGATGCTGCCCGCGATGGTTTTGCCTTTAAGCGTTTCGTTGCGGCGGATGTCCTTCACGCTCATCCCGCGCATCAAGATCGCCTCGAAACGGCCATTGAACGTGGCTAGCAACGGCTGTTCAATGAGCGCCGTCGCGTCGGTAACGCCCGGGGTTTTCTTGGTGTCGGCCAAAATCTGCTGCCAGTTATCGAGCCGCCCGCCATAGCCCTGAATCACCGCATGGCCGTTGAGGCCGACAATCTTGTCAAACAACTCGGCACGAAAGCCGTTCATCACGCTCATCACGATGATCAGCGCCGCAACGCCGAGCGCAACCGCGACCAGGCTGATGCTAGCGACCAGGAAAATGAACCCCTCACCCTTTCCAGGCAAAAGATAGCGTTTGGCGACCATCCGTTCGTATCGTGACAGGATCATTACGGCTGCGAATTCGTGGCTTTTGGCATGTCTGCGCTATTAGTTGCGGGCGTTCGCGCTGGCAAGCATTGTTGCGTCTGTGCAACAGGATTTGAAAAAGCGTTAAGGCGAAGCCGCTTCTGATTGCAAAGACGACGTCATGGGGTGATTAAGAACTGCGAATTCGTCGACCGCCACGTGGCCGAGGGTTCAGGGGGAAAATCAGACCCGCCGGTGGGGACCGGTAGAGGACTGAGACTATGCGCTAGCAAAGCTGCAAAGCGAGACCGTTCGGATATTTCCGGGCGGTCTTGTTTTTTGGCCCCCTTGCATTTTGTGGCGCAAATACCATCTTTGTGAACGGAGGCCGGAAACGGCTCCAAAAAACCAACCGCCGGACGCTGCATATGCGGGTCCGGCACAGAACCAGATTGCTCATACAGGAGAATTTGTAATGCACCGTTTTGATTTTACCCCTTATCGCCGCAACACCGTCGGTTTCGACCGGCTGTTCGAGTTGCTCGAAAGCTCGGGCCGAGCCACGCAGAACGAGAATTATCCGCCATTCAACATCGAACGCACCGGCGAGAACGAATATAAGGTGACCGTTGCCGTCGCCGGCTTCAAACCCGAGGAGATCGAAATCACCGCACAGCAGAACACGCTGGTCGTCGCGGGCAGCAAGGATGCTGAAAGTAACGATAATCGTGATTTCCTGCACATGGGCATCGCCAACCGCAATTTCGAGCGCCGGTTCCAATTGGCCGATCATATCCATGTAACCGCCGCCGATATGGCCGATGGCCTGCTCATTATCGAACTTGTACGCGAGGTGCCGGAGGCTCTGAAACCGCGCAAGATTGCGATCGGTGGACAGGCCGGGCCGACCATCATCGAACATGATGGCGACGCTCAAAAAGCTGGGAAAAAGGGCGGCAAAGCCGCTTAAGGTCAATGGGAGTTCGGGGCGGCAGGAGCACCCAGCCGCCCCGGGCACCATAGCGTGCCCCCTCATGCATCATTAACCCGGGTCGCAAATGGGTCGATGGCTACATGAACCGCAAATTAACAGAATAATCAACCGCCGACTACAATGAAACAGACAAGCGTGGCGCTCTTGCGCAGATGTGCCGTTTTAGACCAACCGGCTTTGCTTGACAGCCGCCTCTACAAAGCTTGCGAACAGCGGATGTGGCGCAAATGGGCGTGATTTCAGTTCTGGATGGAACTGCACCCCAATGAACCAGGGGTGATCGGGGCGCTCAACGATTTCCGGCAGCGCACCGTCAGGCGACATTCCCGAGAAATTCAGCCCGCCTGCTTCGAGCGCCGGAACATAATGCGCGTTCACCTCATAACGATGCCTGTGACGTTCCGAAATCTCCGTAGCGCCGTAGATTGTGGACACATGGCTGTTGCCGTCAAGCCTCGCGTCATAAGCCCCAAGCCGCATCGTTCCGCCCAAATCACCACCAGCTTTACGCTGTTGCAGCCCCTCCGCAGTCATCCATTCGGTAATTAGCCCGACAATCGGCTCGCTGGTTTCGCCGAATTCTGTGGTCGAGGCACTGGCGATTCCAGCTGTGTTCCGCGCGGCTTCGATGCACGCCATTTGCATGCCCAAACAGATGCCGAAAAACGGCACATTCTGCTCGCGCGCAAATTTAACACTCGCGATCTTGCCTTCGGAACCGCGTTCGCCGAAACCACCGGGCACCAATATTGCATTCATCGGTTCCAGCTTTGAAGCCAGTTCATCCTCATTCTCGAACAACTCGGCATCGAGCCATTTGATGTTGACCTTGACACGGTTCGCCATACCGCCATGGATCAGCGCCTCGTGCAGCGACTTATACGCGTCTTGCAGACCGACATATTTGCCGACCACGCCGATCGTCACTTCGCCCTCGGGATTGTGATAGCGGTCCATGATGTCATACCAGCGCGCCATGTCGGGCTCTTTGGCGTCGGTGATGCCAAAGGCACGCAGCACTTCGCTGTCGAGGCCTTCATTATGATATTGCAGCGGTACCGCATAAATGCTCTCGGCATCGAGCGCCGGGATTACGGCTTCCTTGCGGACGTTGCAGAACGCCGCAATCTTTGCGCGTTCGGTCTCGGGTAACGGATGTTCGCAGCGGCACAGTAAGACATCGGGTTGAATACCGAGTGAGGTCAACTCGCGTACGCTGTGCTGCGTCGGCTTGGTCTTCAGTTCGCCGGCTGCTGCAATATAGGGCACCAACGTCACGTGCACAGACAACGTCCGTTCGCGCCCCAAATCATTCCGCAACTGCCGGATGGCTTCGATGAACGGCAATGATTCGATATCGCCCACAGTGCCGCCGATTTCGCAAAGTACGAAATCGACATCGTCGGTGTCGGCCAGCGCAAATTCTTTGATAGCGTCGGTAACGTGCGGAATCACCTGGACGGTCGCGCCGAGATAGTCGCCGCGGCGTTCGCGCTGGATAATCTGCTGGTAAATCCGGCCCGACGTCACATTGTCCGATTGCTTGGCCGAAACGCCGGTAAATCGTTCGTAGTGACCAAGATCGAGGTCGGTCTCCGCACCATCGTCGGTCACATAGACTTCACCGTGCTGATAAGGCGACATCGTGCCTGGATCGACATTCAGATAAGGATCGAATTTCCTGATACGCACACGATATCCGCGCGCTTGCAACAAAGCAGCGAGCGATGCTGCCATAAGACCTTTGCCAAGCGAGGAGACCACGCCGCCGGTGATAAAAATGAACCGCGCCATGGGAGAAAAGGCCTAAACCGCATTTGCCCCAAATGACAAGCGCGCGAATCTATCGAAGCGAAATAATTTTGTGCAAAAGAACGAAAGGTTCCGTTCGCAAGCCCTTATTTGTCGAGCGGTACCGTATCGGTCGCCGGCGCTTCTTCACCAGCTTGTGGAGGGTTGGCAGGAGCCGGAACGGAGGCAGCGGGTGCGGTTTGCGTCACGCCGCCCGCAGGTGCTGCGGTGCGCTTCAAAGTATCGTCGATACCGTCAGAGCCGCCTTGCTGCGCTGCGACAAAGGCAAGCGCAACGGCCAGGCCGATAAACAATGTCGCCAATATGGTAGTGGCGCGCGTCATGAAATCGGCTGCTCCGCGCGCGGACATCAAACCCGACGGACTGCCACCCATGCCGAGCCCGCCGCCTTCGGATCGCTGCATCAAGATGACGCCTACCAATGCAGCGGCGACAATGCCCTGAACGACGATGAGAAAATGGAACAGACCCATGAGAAACCTTCAAAAATAAAATGGCCCAAGGGCGCGTTATGCGGCCCACATAGCGACTGGTATATCAATCTTCAAGCTATTCGCCCGAATTTGCGGCAGCCGCGAGTATGGGCTCGAATTTGGCTGCGGTAAGGCTTGCGCCGCCGATCAGCCCACCATCGACATCAGTTATGGACAACAACATCGCGGCATTGTCTCCGTTCATCGACCCGCCGTACAGGATGCGAATGGCTTTTCCGGTGTCCCCAAAGAGGGACATGAGTTTTGCCCGAATCGCCGCATGCATTTGCGCGACATCGGTGTTTTCGGGAATTCGACCGGTGCCGATTGCCCATATCGGTTCATAGGCTACGCTCAACCAAGTGCCGTCGCTATTGTCGGGCAGCGATTTTTCCAATTGACCAAGGACAATCTCCAGCGCCTGCCCCGCGTCGCGTTGTTGCAAGCTTTCTCCGACACATAGGATCACGCGTAGACCAGCGGTATGCGCGGCGGTGGCTTTGGCAGATATATCTGCATCTGTTTCATGCTGTGCCGCCCGGCGTTCGCTGTGGCCAACGATGGTCATCCGCGCGCCAGCATCGATAAGCATCGTTGCCGAAACACAGCCCGTGTGTGCGCCCGATTGCGCCATATCGCAATCCTGACCTCCGATATCGAAGTTCGGTAAGGATGATGCTGCGCGGTGAACAAGCGTCGCAGGCAAGCAAAGCCCTGCATCGACGCCGTTATAACCGCTGGCAGCTTCAGCAATCGCCGCGATTTCCGGCAGATCCGCCGATACGCCGTTCATCTTCCAGTTACCAACAACCAATTTACGCATCTTCGTCCCCGTGCTCCCGCGAATCCATTCCGTAATGGCTGCGATGTTCAAGCCGTGGCGAATGCTTGCTTACCCGCTTGATTGCAAGAACCTTGCCGCCTAAAGCGACTGCCAAACTGCAAAGCCGTTTCAAAATACAGGACCTGTTGATCCATGATCACCTTTATTCGCTCGCTCATTAATTCGCGCTGGGGTGCGGTCATTGCGCTGGCCTTCATCGCGATGATTGCCGTCGCTTTTGCGTTGGGTGACGTTACCGGTTCGAACAGCTTTGGTGGTCTTAGCGGCGGGAACATCGCGAGCGTTGGCAACAAGAAGATCGCGCTTGGCGAATTCAATGATGCGATGGACACACGGTTAAAGGCCGAACGCAAAGACAACCCGACGCTCGACATGGCGCGTTTCGTTGAGGGCGGCGGACTGGATTCCACATTGGAACAGATGATCAACCGTTTCGGATTGATGGTATTCGGAGACAAATATGGCGTCGCCGTTAGCAAGCGCTTGGTAGATTCCGAAATTCTGAAAATCCCTGCCGCCAGGGGCCTTGACGGCAAATATAGCAATGAGGCGTTTCTAGGCTTTCTGCAGCAAATCGGGCTGACCGAAAAAATGGTCCGCGATGATTTGGCGCAGAACCTCTATGCACAACAGATATTGCCTGCCGCCGCGAGCGGCCCCGCCGCACCCGACAGCCTTGTTTTGCCCTATGCTTCGCTGGAACTCGAAAAACGCAGTGGTCAGGTGGCGGTTATTCCATCGGCTGCTTACTTCCCGACGAGCGCGCCAAGCGAAACCGTCTTGGCGCAATATTACCGTACCAATGCGGCCAAGTTCACGATTCCTGAAAAACGCGCGATCAGCTATGCGCTGTTCGATGCCGACGTCGTCTCTGCAAAAGCGAAACCCAACGAAGCCGATATTGCCGCTTTCTACAAGGCCAATGCAGCGCAATATGCCGCATCGCAAACCCGCGACATCAGCCAGATTATCGTGCCTACCGAAGCCGCAGCAAAATCGGTGGTAGATAAAGTTTCCAAGGGCCAGTCCTTGCCGACGGTTGCATCTGAGCTTGGTCTTTCGGTCACGACCACTTCCGGTGCCACACGCGCCACGCTGACCTCGGCTGCCTCCAAGCAGGTCGCCGACGCGGTATTCGCGGCTGAACGGGGTGGTTTGGCTACTCCCGCCCGCGGTAAGCTGGGTTGGGTAGTTGCCCGCGTCGATGGCGTAAAACAGGTGGGTGCACGACCGCTGGCGTCGGTTCGTGCCGAAATCGAGACCGCGCTAACCGCGACGCGCAGCGAGGAAATGCTAGCCGACCTGACCGCCGAAATAGAAGACGCATTCGCCGACGGCAGCACGATTGCCGACGTTGCCAAATCGAACGGGTTGACGGTAGAAACATCGCCCAAGCTGCTCGCCAATGGCCAGAACACTGCCAACCCGGCTTATAAGCCTATCCCCGAAATGCAGGTCATCCTACCTGCAGCTTTCGAAATGGAAACGGACGGCGAAGCGCAGTTGATCGAGGTCGTACCGGGCAAGCGTTTTGCAATGGTGTCGGTTGCCGATTTCGAGGAAGCAACCCCTCCGCCGCTGGCGTCGGTTCGCCCGATAGTGCAGCAACAATGGGCGTTGGCCGAGGGCGCAAAAAAGGCGCGACTTGCGGCCGATCAGGTACGAAAAGCCATAGATGGCGGCAAAGCGATGTCTGAAGCGCTTGCATCGCTCGCCATCTCCCTGCCGGCAGTCCAATCACTTTCCGGGACGCGCGCCGAGCTCAATCAGGAAGGCAAATCGATTTCGCCGCCGCTGTCGCTAATGTTCGCGATGAAAAAGGGCACCGCCAAAATGCTGCAAGCGCCGCAAAACGGTGGCTGGTTTGTCGTGTATCTGAACGAAGTGATCAAAGGCGATGCCAGCGGCAATGCTGACCTGCTCAAGGCCCGCAAGCTTGAAATGTCGGGCATATTGCAGCAGGAATATGCGGCACAACTCATTGCCGCAGCGGCAAAAGACGTTGGCGTTCAGAAAAACGAGGACGGCATCGCCGAATTGCGCAAGCGCCTGACTAGCCGTGACGGCAACTAAACCAACACTTGTTTGGAGACGTCGCATTGCGGATACCGAAACTCCGGTATCCGCTGCACTAAAGCTATTTGTCGCCGAGCGCGGCGATTTCATTCTTGAATCGGTCGAAAGTGGCGAAACCCGTGGGCGGCATAGCCTGATCGGGATTGCGCCAGATATGGTGTTTCGCGCGCAGGGCCGCACCGCTGAGATAAATGCGCACTGGTTGACCGACCGTGATGCTTTTGCGGTCGAATCCCTCTCCGCCTTGGACGCTTTGCGGGCGCTTGCCAAACGCTGCCGGATGGATGTGCCACCAGAACTTCCGCCCGCGTTGGCGTGTCTGGTCGGTTATTTCGGTTATGAAACCGTCGGATTGGTCGAAACGCTCCCGCGCGCGCCGCAGTCGGAGCTTGAACTGCCCGACATGCTGTTTGTTCGGCCCACGGTAATATTGGTATTCGACCGATTGAAGGACGAGATGTTCCTGGTCGCACCGGTTTGGACTGGCGAACAAGATGCACGCGCGGTCGAACTGGCCAACGAACGGCTTGATGAGACTGAAAGGCTACTAAACGGGCCGCGTCCGACTCTCGCCAAGCCGGTTACCGATATCGATCCGGCTTCACTTCAGCTCAATCCCGTCCTGCCCGAAGGCCGCTACGGCGAAATGGTGGGCAAGGCGAAACGTTACATCGAGGCAGGCGATATCTTCCAGGTCGTAATCGCCCAACGCTTTACAGCGCCGTTCACGCTGCCACCGGTCGATCTCTACCGTGCGCTCCGCCGGATCAACCCCTCGCCCTTCCTCTATTTCCTTGACCTGCCCGGTTTCGCGATTGTCGGATCGTCTCCCGAAATCCTTGTCCGCGCACGCGGCGGCGAAGTCACGATCCGCCCGATCGCAGGTACCCGCCCGCGCGGCAAGACAGCCATAGAAGACGCCGAAAACCGTGCCTCGCTGCTCGCCGACCCAAAGGAATGCGCCGAGCATCTGATGTTGCTCGACCTCGGCCGCAACGACGTCGGGCGCGTGGCAAAGGGCGGCAGCGTGACCGTGACCGATAGCTATATGGTCGAATTTTACAGCCATGTGATGCACATAGTCTCCAACGTTGTCGGCGAACTGGCCGACGACAAGGACGCCATCGACGCGCTGTTCGCTGGATTCCCCGCTGGTACCGTATCGGGTGCCCCCAAAGTCCGCGCGTGTGAAATCATTGCAGAGCTCGAGTCCGAAACCCGCGGCGCCTATGCCGGCGGCGTCGGCTATTTCTCACCCAATGGCGATATGGATAGCTGCATCGTGTTACGCACGGCTGTGGTCAAGGACGGCGTGATGCATGTGCAGGCAGGCGCTGGTATCGTTGCAGACAGCGACCCGGCCTATGAACAGGCCGAGTGCATGGCGAAAGCGGGCGCGCTGATTGCTGCCGCGCGCGAGGCGGTTAAGGTCGCCGGAGAGGCTGGGTTTGGGCAATAGCTTGACCTGACCGCTAGCCCGTCTAGCATATCGCGATGCGCAAATTCACCCTCGCTTTGCTGGCCGCCGTGACGGCTTTCTCTAACCCGGCCCAAGCGCAGATCGCTGGGCCAACGGAGGTCGACGCCGTCTTCAAAGACTTCACTTTTGGCAGCGGCGAGAAGTTGCCCGAACTCAAAATCCACTATACCACCTTGGGCAAGCCCATACGCGCCAAGGATGGCAGCATCACCAATGCCGTGATGATCCTCCACGGCACTGGCGGTACCGGCAAGCAGTTCTTCCAACCGCAGTTTGCGGATGAGCTTTTTGGCCCCGGCCAAGTGCTGGATACCTCCAAATATTTCGTGATTCTGCCCGACAATATCGGCCATGGCGGTTCTTCAAAGCCGAGCGACGGCCTGAAAATGGCGTTTCCGAAATACGATTATGACGATATGGTCAACGCGCAATACCGGCTGGTGGCCGAGAAGTTGGGCATCAAGAAACTGAAGCTGATACTGGGCACCTCAATGGGCTGCATGCACGCCTTTGTTTGGGGCACAATACGGCCTGAGGCGGTCGAGAGACTAGCACCTTTTGCTTGTTTGCCGGTTGAGATTGCGGGTCAAAACCGGATGTGGCGGAAGCTATCAATGGATGCGATCAAAGCAGACCCGGTATGGAACGGGGGCAATTACACATCACCGCCGCTTTCCGGTTTGCGCACAGCGGCGTCGCTCAATATGATTGCCGGAGCCAATCCGCTCGCACTGCAAACACAATATCCAACGCGAGAAGCAGCTGAAAAATATACTGACGAGGCGTTCGCACGCATAGCTACACGCAGCGACGCAAATGACGTCATCTACCAGCTCGATTCCTCGCGAAACTACAATCCATGGCCGCTGCTCGAAAAGATTACTGCGCCGACATTATGGATCAACTCGTCGGACGACTTTATCAATCCGTCAGGTTTCGGCATCACCGAACAGGCCGTGAAGCGCCTGCCGACAACCAGATTCATCCTGATGCAGGCCAGCCCAGAAACAAAGGGACACGGAACGCATACATGGGCGAAATTCTGGAAGGATGATTTGGCAAAACTAATGGCGCAATAGCGCCCTTCCCCCAGCCAAACAAAGCCGCTAGGGCGCAGCGCATGATCCTTGTCATCGACAATTACGACAGCTTCACCTGGAACCTAGTCCATTATTTGATGGAACTGGGAGCAGAGGTCGATGTCGTCCGTAACGACGCAATTTCGGCGGGTCAGGCAATTTCGTCTGGGGCGCAGGCGTTCCTGATTTCACCGGGGCCGCGCACGCCCGATGAGGCGGGCGTCAGCCTCGATCTGGTCGCTGCTTGCGCCGATGCGGGCAAGCCATTGCTTGGCGTCTGTCTTGGTCACCAATCGATCGGTCAGCATTTCGGCGGGACCGTGGCTCGTGGCGGGTTGATGCACGGCAAAACCTCGCCGGTGACGCATGACGGCAGTGGGCTATTCGAAGGTCTCCCTTCGCCGTTCACCGCGACGCGCTATCACTCGCTGATTGTCGAGGACATTCCGGTCGACCTCATCGTTAACGCGATCAGCGATGACGGTCATGTCATGGGTTTCCGCCACGTCAGCCTTCCCATCCACGGTGTGCAGTTCCATCCCGAAAGCATCGCCACCGAACATGGCCATGCGATGCTGGCCAACTTCATGGCGCTGGCGGGTATGAAGGTGAGGGAACGGAAATGACTTTGCCATTGACCCGTCATGCTGAACTTGTTTCAGCATCTTACTTTTCACCCTCCAGAATTAAGACCCTGAAACAAGTTCAGGGTGACGGCAGGTTAGCGGCATGAGCATATTTGGCCCCCTCCCCGATCCGCAGCATCTGTTCGATCATGATGAAGCGGCGCAGGCCTTTGCCGATATCCTCGACGCGCGCGCCTCCGAGGAAGAGATAGAGGCGTTTCTGGTCGCACTCACATTACGCGGCGAGACTATGGTCGAAATCGCCGCCGCCGCCGAGGCGCTGCGCGAACGGCTGATCCCGATCGACGCCCCTGCAGGAGCAATCGACGTCTGCGGCACCGGGGGTGATGGGCATCATACGCTCAATGTTTCGACAGCCGTGGCGATTGTTGTCGCGGCCTGCGAGGTTCCGGTCGCAAAGCATGGAAATCGTGCGGCTTCCTCGAAAGCAGGTGCCGCCGACACGCTGGAAGTGCTGGGCCTCGACATGGAGATGGCGGGCGCGAAGGCGGAAGAGACGCTTAAGGATTTGGGCATTTGTTTCCTGTTCGCGGCCAACCATCATCCGGCGATGAAACGCATACAGCCGATCCGCCAGAAAATCGGCCAGCGCACGATATTCAACCTGATGGGGCCGCTCGCCAATCCGGCACGGGTGAAGCGGCAGCTTATCGGTATAGCACGGCCTGCCTATGTGCCGGTTTATGCCGAGGCTTTGCACCATCTGGGCACCGAACATTCGCGCATTATTTCGGGCGACGAAGGGCTCGACGAACTGTCGCTCGCCGGCGGTAATGAGGTTGCGGTGGTCGAACCCGAAGGCATTCGCATGCAGCGAACCAGTGCCGCCGACGCCGGACTTCCCACTTATCCTGTTGCGGCTATCTGGGGCGGAGACGCCCAGCATAACGCGCAGGAATTACGCAAGTTATTGCAGGGCGAGCGCGGCGCGTACCGCGATGCAGTGCTGTTCAACGCGGCGGAGGCGTTGTTGGTGGCAGGCGTGGTCCAGACGATGCCCGAAGGCGTCGAAGAAGCCGCCGAAGCCATCGACAAAGGCCTCGCCAACGCACTGCTCAATTGCTGGATCGCGTATAAGTGAGCGCCGCTGAAGCCATCGACAAGGGGCTGGCGAAGGCATTGTCGGGGTGTTGGGTAGGGTATTGAGAAACACTTGCATCGCACGCACCGAGTAGGCATATCTAACTCATGACAAGCATGGCATCCGAATCCGTCAAAAGGAAAGCATCAAAGTCGAGCAGCAGCGCGGTCCTAGGCCGTAGCGCTGCCTCTGGTCGATTTGTGCTGCTTCCTGCCACGAGTAAGGGAGCAACGATTTCCATCCGGGAAGCGAATTCCGCAGTCAGGAACGTCAGCGGCAAAAAGAAATAGTCCTTGCCTGGCATCCGTATTTCCCCGGATGACGTCTTCATCAATTGCCCTTTTGACGGTGATTACACGCCCACCTTTCGCGCGCTTATCTTTACGATTTTTGCTTGTGGTTTTCGCGCCCGTTCCGCGCGGGAACTCGACGATGGCGGCCAGACGCGAATTGATAAGCTCTATAACCTAATTAACGAATGCCGTTATGGCATCCACGATATTTCGCGAACAGAGCTTGACCCTGTCCACCACCTTCCCCGCTTCAACATGCCGCTGGAACTTGGAATTTTTCTCGGGGCCAAGCGTTATGGCGGCAAAGAGCAGAAGCTGAAAAGGCTGTTAGTGATGGATATCGAGCAATATCGATATCAGAGATTCATTTCGGATCTGGCGGGTGTCGATATCCATGAGCACGGCGGCGACCCTATACGCGCGTTGTGCGAAACACGAGACTGGCTTGCCAATGTCTCTCGCCGTCAACTACCAAGCGCAAATCGGGTGGCGGGGATTTATACGAATTTTTGCGATGATTTACCGGCATTGGCGGCGGAACTTGAGTTTGACCCGGCAAATATTCCCTATGTCGATTATGAGAGAATTGTGGCGAGTTGGCTTGTTTCGGCTCCGGCACCTTAGATTTGCACATCGACAAGGGACTTGCGAAGGCTCTTCTTAAGTTTTGGGTGGGGTATTGAGGAGCGATCAGATTGAATTCTTGCAGCACTATTTTCAAGTTGTAGGGATGCTCTATGTCTGAAACGCTCGATCTTTCAACAGGGAAAGAAAACCGGATATCGGTGAATGTTAGCGGCTGGGAACAGTCCAAAAAAGATCATTTTTCCAGAGAATCTAGACTACTGGGTGGCGTTCAAAATGTTCAAGCCGCCGGAGGCAGCACAAGCTTCTACATTTACTATGATTCGGCAGCAGTGTCTGAGGATGAGCTTGGGTCACGATTGAAAAGCCTAGCAGGCGCGATTGGCGCATTCGACAAGAAGGTGGACAGTGAAACCCCCGAAGATGCTGTTACAATCGACGGCGAGCCAATTACTATAGATGGGGAGTACGTTACATTTAATGGCGACGCCGCAGCAGCTCCGGTTGGGGAAAATCTCTCCGAATTTAATGCCTCGCGCTGGAATGGAATACCGAATTTGAAAGAACGCGTGATCGCGTTCAAACAGCTTGCACCTTCAGCGCTCGCCGCCGTCGATAGCTTGATTGAGGGTTTACAACACTCAGGACATAACGGCGGTCCTAATCTAGACGAACGACAAGAAGCAATTGACGCGCTTCGTGAACTGCACAAAAATTTGGGCGCTCTACTCGACGCAGCTGAGCGACCGGATTTTGCGTGGGTAGATGGAGAAGGACTAGCAGCATCTTGCGCGCAATATGCTGTCAGAGCATACGAGACGTTGCGCCATGATCCTATTCCATTTGCCGCTTCGAGCCTGCTTTTGACCTTTTGCGCTGCATTAGGCTTCCCAGGGCTGGGAGCCTTTCTCAGTGCGGGTGCTCTCGCAATCAGAAAATCTAAAGACTGAGTTATGACAATGACCGACAAACTCGCCGAAATCTGCGCCACCAAGCGTCTTGAAGTTGCCGCGCGCAAGCCGCTTGGCCTCTCGCACTGGCCGACGCCGTCGCCCGTGCGTGGGTTCGAGGCAGCGTTGCGGGCCAAGGCTGCTACCGACTTTGCACTCATCGCCGAGATTAAGAAGGCCAGCCCATCGAAGGGCCTGATCCGCCCTGATTTCGATCCGCCTGCTCATGCCCGCGCCTATCAGGCGGGCGGAGCGGCTTGTCTTTCAGTGTTGACCGATGCGCCCTACTTTCAGGGGCATGAGGATTATCTGGTCGCTGCGCGCGCGGCGTGTGACTTGCCCGTCATCCGCAAGGATTTCATGGTCGATCCGTGGCAATGCGCCGAGGCGCGGGCGATGGGCGCGGATGCGATTTTGATCATACTCGCGGCACTTGAAGATGCCGCGATGGCGGAAATCGAGGATGCAGCGCTGGCCGAAGGGCTGGACGTGCTGGTCGAGGTGCATGACGAGGCGGAGATGGAGCGGGTGCTGAGCCACCTCAAGTCAAAGCTGATCGGCGTCAACAACCGCAATTTGAAGACCTTCGAGGTCGATCTGGCCACGACCGAGCGATTGGCGGCGATGGTTCCTGACGACGTTCTGCTGGTCTGCGAAAGCGGGATTTCGACCCATGCGGATTGTCAGCGCATGGGCGCCTCGGGCGTGCGGACATTCCTTGTTGGCGAAAGCCTGATGCGGCAAGACGATGTCGAGGCGGCGACGCGTATGCTTCTTAACGGAGCTTAGAGTTAGGCGTCTTGCGCAGGATTATTTTGCTCACACAAAGACACGAAGGCACAAAGAAGAGGAAAATGCGCGCAGCGCACTCAACCGAAGCCAGTTTGAATTTTGAGCTACGAAATAATTTGAGATTGGCTTCGCCGAAAAAATCTTCTTCATGTCTTTGTGTCTTCGTGTGAAACCAAAATAGCGCAATCTCTCGACTTCGCGTTCCGCCCGAGGCAATAAGCCCTCATGACCAAACTCACCCATCTCGACGAAAGCGGCGCGGCGCATATGGTCGATGTGTCTGCCAAGATCGACACCGTCCGCGAAGCGGTTGCCGAAGGTCGGATTACGATGTCCACCGACGCCCTGACCGCGATCAAGGAGGGGAGCGCCCAAAAGGGCGATGTTCTTGCCACCGCGCGGATCGCCGGGATTATGGCTGCAAAGAAAACCGCCGAGCTGATACCGCTTTGCCACCCGCTGATGCTATCCAAAGTCTCGGTCGATTTTGCTTTCGAGGCTGATGGCGTCCGTGTCACCGCGTCGGTTCGGCTAACCGGTCAAACCGGAGTCGAGATGGAAGCGATGACAGCGGTCTCCATCGCACTGCTCACAATCTACGACATGGCAAAGGCGTTGGATAAGGCGATGGTCATTGGCGGCGTGCAATTGCTGTCGAAAACAGGCGGCAAGTCGGGCGATTGGCGGCGGCCGGAATGATACCGGTTGCCGAGGCACAGGCGCGATTGCTGGCGCTGGCTTCGCCGCTGCATTCGCAGATTGTACCGCTCGACCAAGCCGCCGGGCGCTATCTCACGACTGACATTGTCGCCGGGCGCAGCCAGCCCGCCGCCGATCTGTCGGCAATGGACGGCTATGCCATCCGCTTTGCCGATCTCCCGGGGCCGGTCACTATCATCGGCGAGAGCGCCGCCGGCAGGCCTTATTCCGGAACGATAGCCGCCAAACAAGCCGTGCGTATCTTCACCGGCGCACATCTCCCAGACGGCGCCGACACGATATTGGTCCAAGAGGACGCAAGCGTCGAAGGCGACCGGCTTTTGCTGGTCGGCGAAGGTCCGGGCACCGTCGGCAGGCATATCAGGCGCGCCGGCGGCGATTTTCGACAGGGGGATAAACTGCTTGCTCACGGCAGACTGCTGACACCGGGTGCCGTCGCAGCGGCGGCGATGGGCGGGTTTGGACAGCTTGCAGTTGGCGGGGTGCCGAAAATCAAGATAATCGCGTCGGGCGATGAACTGATGCCACCCGGCGAACCTTGCGATGTGGCACACATCCCTTCGTCGAATAATGTGATGCTGGCGGCGATGCTCAAATCTTTGCCGTGCGCTGCGCACGATGCCGGGATTGTCGCAGACGATTTGACCAAATTGACGGCTGCATTTGCCGATTCAGCCGATTACGATATCGTTGTAACCAGCGGCGGCGCGTCGGTTGGCGACCATGATCTGGTGCAGGCGGCCTTGGTTGCTGCGGGCGCGGAAATCGATTTCTGGCGTGTCGCCATGCGGCCCGGAAAGCCAATGATGGCGGGACGAATCGGCCAAACATTGGTGCTGGGATTACCCGGCAATCCGTCGTCGGCGTTCGTAACCGCGTTTCTGTTTTTGTTGCCGATCGTCCGTCATTTGGCAGGAAGCACATCGCCACTATCGACAACGCAGATCGGCCGCATTTCAACCGCGATGCCCTGTGGAGGTATCCGTGCCGAATATCTTCGCGCGCGCGTCGAAGGCAATGAAATTATGCCATTTTCGAAACAGGATAGCGGCATGGTCAAACCGCTGACCGAAGCGAATGCACTGTTGATACGCGAAGCCAATGCACCACCACTAAACGCAGGCGATGAAGCACAATATCTGGCGTTGTAAAAAATCCGGAACACTATGGCTTGACTTAACCCTATTTGTTTCCTAATCGTTCCACCTATGTTCAATCGCATAGGATCAAAGCCATGCTAACCGCCAAACAGAATGAGTTGCTCCGTTTCATTCATGAACGCCTTGAAGCGAGCGGGGTTTCTCCGTCTTTTGAGGAAATGAAAGACGCGCTTGATTTGAAGAGCAAATCGGGTGTGCACCGTTTGATCGGGGCTCTGGAGGAACGCGGGTTTATTCGGCGTTTGGCCAACCGGGCGCGGGCGCTTGAAGTCGTGAAAATGCCTGAGGGCGGCGGCGCGCGCGATGTAAATGTCGTCAAGCTGACGCCTGCTGTCGCAAGCAAATCTGCGCAGGTGCATCTACCGGTTGCGGCGAATGACGTGATCGAAATTCCAATGCACGGACGGATCGCTGCCGGTGTGCCGATCGAGGCGTTGGAGGGGCAGACGTCATTGTCGGTTCCGATGGCACTGTTGGGCGCGGGCGAGCATTATGCGCTCGAAGTATCCGGCGATTCGATGTGCGAGGCCGGTATCCTGGATGGCGATTATGCGCTGATCAAAAAGGCCAATACCGCACGCGATGGCGAAATCGTCGTTGCGTTGGTGCGCGGCGAAGAAGCGACGCTCAAATATCTGCGTCGCGAAGGCCAGCAGATCCGTCTCGACCCCGCCAACAGCACGCATGAACCGCAATATTATGCTGCGCACGAAGTCGAAGTTCAGGGTAAATTGGCCGGCTTGTTACGCCGTTATCACTGAATCTTGTTCGCCCGGGCCTCCACAGTTCGCCCGGCTCTAACCCAAGGCTTGTGGCCGCTGCCCGCATACACGCTATCAACCCGCGCCTGGGATAAATAGAATGCGAGCCCGCCGTTTTGTTCCAGCAGGTTGCGGTCGGCCTTTATCCAGCGCGGCTTGCAGTTCCATGGCAACCAGCGCTCGCTGACCACGATATCAACGCGTCTGCACGCCGCTGCCATTTCCATCGAGGGTATTTGATAACGGGTGCGGGTGGCGAGCACTGTCCATCTCCTGCCGTCACGCTGGATATCGAACACACAGATATCTGGCGAACATTCCACCCCCGGCCAATCTTCTATTGCGATTGGCTTGCTGTTGGTGCCAGCATTCTCAAGCAGCATATCCCGGACGTAGTCGCCCGCGCCGCTGCGCAATAATGCGATCTCACCTGAGCGGCCAACTAACGCCAAATGCTTGCCGTCCCCGGTCACCAGCAAATCAGGGCGAGGCGCTGTAATCATGGCGATGAGGCCAATGGAGAAAGGCAATAATCCGAGCAACCGCGCGCGCGAACGTAACAGCCCACCCATCAGCCCGCCCGTGATAATCGCTGCAAACCCCCAATCTGGCATTGAAGGCAGCATCGATACAGCTCCGGGCAAGCTGCTGACTTTGTGCGCGATTGCCAGAATCAGCGAAACCCCCTGTCCTGCCAGCCACCAAAACGGCCCACCCAGCCCCACTGCGTCGAAAAGCAAAGCGATCGCCTCAAGCGGCATGATGAAAAACGTGGTCAGCGGAATCGCCACAACATTTGCGGCAGCGCCATAAAGGCCGGTTTTATGGAAATGATAGAGCGCAATAGGTGCGAGGATCAGTTCGATAGCGATGCCGGTGACCACCAACGATGCGACACCGCGTAACAAGCGGATGACTAATGCCTCCTCGCGCCGCTCAGTCAGCCGTTTCATCCATGGCAGATCGTGCAGAATGACGATCGTTGCGACGGCGGCAAAGCTTAGCTGAAAACTCGGCCCCGCCATCGCTTCGGGCCAAAATAGCAGAACAATCGATGCGCCGAACGCAACCAATCGCAGGGTCAACGCATCGCGTCCCAACGCCAGCGCCGCGAGCACCAGCAACGCGGCAATGCAAGACCGGACCGTCGGCACCTCGGCGCCCGCCAATAGCGTGTAAGCGACTGCTGCCAACGCCGCCGCCGAAGCCGCAATCAATGGCACCGCCACCCGCAATGCCAGAAACGGGAACAGCGCCAAAGAGCGACTAACCAGCAAGAAAACAAAGCCGACAACCGCAGTAACGTGCAGTCCGCTGATCGACAGCAAATGCGCCAAACCGCTATCGCGCATGGCTTGCGCGTCTGCCTCGGTTATGTGCCCTTGATCGCCGGTAACAAGTGCGGCCCCGATTGCGCCGCTGGCGGGCGGCATATTATCCAGGATATGTTCGGTTAGCCGGATTCTGGTGTTCCCAAACAGCGGAACATAGGCAGAAGGCTGATGCAAGGCTACGTCGCCCAAAGCCGAGCCCGTCGCACCGATCCCCTGAAACCAGGCTCGCCGCGCAAAATCGTAACCGCCGGGCAATGCCGGTCCCGCAGGCGGCATGAGTCGTGCGCGAAGGCGGATGACTGCGCCGGGCTCGAATTCTTCGCGATATTGTTCAACCGTCAGGTTGACGCGGACGGCGGGCGGTAAGCCGCTATGGCCGCCGGTTTCCAGCTGTAGCCTTACGACCTCGCGCGCAGATAGCGTCTCAACTTTGCTAATCCGGGCGTAAAATTCGCCAATCCAGATCTTTGGCAGCACCGGTGCCGCAATAAATGCGGATTTCAGCGCGATAGCCGCAAATCCGATGAGCACGGTTGTGGCGATGCCTTTTGCGATCGCCGACAGACGATATTGCCCGCCGAGCCATATCCCGAACAGCAGGATCGCAAGGCAGAATATCGCCGTCGCGACGACGGAATCATCGCCAAAATACTGCCAAACAGCAATGCCGACGCCCAATCCGACAGGAATCCATAATGGCAGATGGTCCTTTTCGACATCAAGCCATCGCTCCAGACGGCCGAGCCAACCCCGAGCCTTGCCCCGCAGCACAGATTTCCAGGCATCAAAGCCTTGAAAAACCGCCTTTCTCTGGAAAACGAGCATATTTCAGCAAGTGCCCAATATCACGCTGTGTTGCAATGATTGTTTGCCTTGACGATTGGCGCGTTTGTCAGCATTGGCGGTTGCAAGATAATGCCCGTTCTCTCCCCAGGACGCAGAGCACTCGAGATGGTCCAAGCAGTCGAAACCGGCGGATTTGGCCCTCGCTGTGATAAGGTATAACCCGCCCTGCCCAGGGCCAACCCGACCAGTCGGGCGACGAGTGATGGAGCATGAATATGGCCAATGGCAACGCAACGCTGACAATCGGTAATCATAGCTATGATTTGCCGATAATGAAGGGCACCGAAGGCCCCGATGTCCTCGATATTCGCAAATTATACGGCGCTGCTGACCATTTCACCTTCGATCCGGGTTTTACATCGACAGCCAGCTGTGAATCGGCGATTTCTTTCATCGACGGCGATGAGGGCATCCTACTTCACCGCGGCTATTCGATTGAGCAGTTATCAGAAGATTCGAGCTTCATGGAGGTGTCCTATCTGCTGCTGAACGGCGAGCTGCCGTCAAAGGCGCAGCTGGAAGAGTTCAGCTACACGATTTCACGCCACACCATGCTGCACGAGCAATTATCGACGTTCTACCGCGGGTTTCGGCGCGATGCGCACCCGATGGCAATCATGTGTGGCGTGGTCGGTGCGCTGAGTGCCTTTTATCACGATTCCACCGATATCAGCGATCCCAAGCATCGCGTCATTTCGAGCCACCGGCTGATCGCCAAAATGCCGACAATCGCGGCCATGGCGTATAAATATTCGATCGGGCAGCCGTTCGTTTATCCAGACAACCGGCTGTCCTACACCGGCAATTTCCTGAAAATGATGTTCGGCGTTCCGGCTGAGGAATATGTCGTCAATCCGGTAATCGAGAAAGCGCTGGACCGGATTTTCATTCTCCACGCCGACCACGAACAAAATGCATCGACATCGACGGTGCGTTTGGCCGGTTCGTCAGGTGCCAATCCGTTCGCCTGTATGGCGGCGGGAATCGCTTGTCTCTGGGGTCCAGCGCACGGCGGGGCCAACGAAGCAGCGCTCAACATGCTGCGCGAAATCGGTACGCCTGACAAAATTCCGCATTATATCGAGCGCGCGAAAGACAAAAACGATCCGTTCCGCCTGATGGGCTTTGGCCACCGCGTGTACAAAAATTATGATCCACGCGCGACCGTCATGCAAAAAACGGTTCGTGAAGTGCTGGCAGAACTGAAGGTCAAGGATCCGATCTTCGATGTCGCGCTGCAGCTGGAGGAAATGGCGCTCAACGATCCCTATTTCATTGAGAAAAAGCTGTTTCCCAATGTCGATTTCTATTCGGGCATCATCCTGTCGGCGATCGGTTTCCCCACCGAAATGTTCACCGTGCTGTTTGCACTTTCACGCACGGTGGGCTGGGTCGCGCAGTGGAATGAGATGATCTCCGATCC
>JANOHL010000073.1:0-2578 GCA_031406495.1 Sphingomonadales bacterium
GCCTGAGCGAAGTGGGGCGCTTAGGTGGGATTTGGGGGAAATGCAAGGGGTTTGGCACGCCGAACCCAAGGTGATGCCACGTCTGGAACAAAACACATTACAACGACTAGCTCCAATGTTAGCTGTCACCACAAGCAAATCAACTAGGGGGTTTAGATGCGGCTGCCGCGATTCATGTTGAGTGTCCTAGCTTCAGTCGGGTTTTCGAGCACGGCAAATGCGGAAGAAAAGACGATTGACCCCAAAGACATACTCTTTTCTATACCAACTATCGCTGATGATGCGCCTCAGACAAGCCCGCAATCGGGCAATCTCACCGATGCAGACCTCATGCTTCACGAAGACGATTGGCGGCAAGTAGAATTTTTCCCAAAAATCCGCCTCGCCGAAATTCAAGCAAAGTTGACGGAATTCAAAGCTTTTGAAGCTGTGCACCGGGTTAAATCCGGTTGGAAAAAAGTCTATGTCCGGAAAATCCAACCGCAGGTGCTGGTGAACGGCGACGACGCAATAAAGTCCCTAGAAACGATCTTTGGTGTTCAAGCTGACAAGGCACCGGTAGTGTTTGTAAGCTCGAATATACTTGGTCGCATTAGGAACGGGTTCTCCTTACAAATGGGAACGGGATTCGATTTGTACGGGACTGCCGACAGCGGCGGAATAATGGTGCTGGCAGCTTCACTCAACGGGGGCGATCAGTTACTGACGGAAGCATTTATGAAGCTGAATAAGTCGAATGATTTGATTTTGGTAGATTGGCGGTCTCAAATGATCGCCGTTGGTGTATCAGCAAATGGCCAGATAGAAGTCTGGCAACCCTAACTGGCTTAGTTTGTTAGCCTTCGGTGGCATCCTTTGCCAGTTGATCTAACAACCCGCTGGCAAACCCGCTCAACGTATCGTCCCTCGCCCCCATTATCACTATCCGGTCGCCCGGGCGGGCCAGGTCGGTCATGGCTTGGCCGCAGGCTTCGCGGGTTGGGAGGTGCTGGGCGGGGACTGTGGCTGCGGCGTTGACGGCGGCGACTACGCTGTCCGAACCGATGCTCTTGTCCACGGTGCCGCCGAAATAGACGGGGTCGCACAGGAACAGGCGGTCGTTGGCGTCGAGCTTGGCGGCGAAGACCTCGGCCAGTTCCTTGCCCATCACGCGCAGCGGGCCATAGCCGTGCGGCTGGAAGAAGGCGATGATGCGGCCCGGAAAGGGCTTTAGCGTGTCGAGCGTCGCCGCGACCTTTTCGGGGTTGTGGCCGAAATCGTCGATGACGGTGATGTTGTTCACGGTGCCGACTATGTCGAAGCGGCGGGCGAGGCCGGTGAAGCCCTCGATGCCCCGCACCGCCTCGACCAGCGACACGCCGTTGGCGAGCGCGGCGGCGATGGCGGCGAGTGCGTTGGCGATATTGTGGCGGCCGGGGACTTGGAGGATGACGGGGTGGGTTTCGCCGCCTGCGGTGAGCGTGAAGCGGCTGCCGAGGGGAAGATCGGTGATGTGGGAGGCGTGGACATCGGCGTTGTCGGTGAAGCCGAAACTAAAGGACTTAAGCCCCTCCTTTTCAAAGGAGGGGTTGGGGGTGGTTGCGGGCTGCGAAGCAGACCGCTCCGGCATCGAGCTCGGACCCTCGCTTCGCTCGGCCACCACCCCTTCCCCCTCCTCTAAAGAGGAGGGGCTTATTGAATGAATAAGCGCAATCGTTTCAGCATCATCCGCATTCCAGACGCAGCATTTTGCGCCCTTTGCAAAATCACCGAACAACTGGCGCAATTCCTCGAGGCTCTTATGATCGAGGCTGACATTGTTGAGCACCGCGACTTCGGGCGCGAACAAGGCAATCGAGCCGTCGCTTTCATCGACCTCGGAGACGAACACGTCCCCCTGGCCCACCCGCGCGCTGGCGAAGGGGGCGTCATCGGCGACAAAATTCTTCATCACCGCGCCGTTCATGATCGTCGGGTCGAGTCCAGCCTCGGTCAAAATCCAGCCGATCATGCCTGTGACCGTAGATTTGCCGCTGGTGCCGCCGACCGCAATGCTGCGCGGCGCGGCGTTGAACAGTTCCGCAAGCAATTCGGCGCGGGTCATGCGTTGGCAACCCAATGCGTTGGCCTTGGCGATATCGGGGACGCTATCCTCGATCGCGGCGGAGGCGATCAATATCTGGTCGTCGCTGGTCAGGCCGCTGCCGTCCTGCGGGAACAGGTCGATGCCCAGGCTTTGCAGCCATTCGAATTTTGGCGCGAGCCGCCCTTGATCAAGCGCGCGGTCCGAACCCGCTACGGTTGCGCCGCTCTCTCGCAATATATTGGCCAGCGGCAGCATGCCAGATCCGCCGATGCCGCAGAAGAAATAGGATTTGTTTTTGTGCATGGGGGGCGGTTATTGGGTGGGGAGAGTTTTGGCAACACCCTCACCGTTCGTGTCGAGCCCAGTCGAGACACCCATCGGTCGCGCATGGCCTCACGGCATCTCGACTATGCTCGATGCGAACGGATGGGGCGGATAGAGAAGGCGTTGAATGAAAATCGGAATCTGCGCCCCCTCCACCTCATTCACCCGCGAGGACGCCGCGCGCGTAAC
>JANOHL010000038.1:0-1530 GCA_031406495.1 Sphingomonadales bacterium
CGCAAATACCGCGCGCTGCGTGCGGCGCAGGCGCTGGCCCATGGCGACAGCCTCGACGATACCGGGATGGCGCTTGCCTTTTACGACCAGTCGCACCTGATCCGCGAGATAAAGGCGTTCACCGGCCTCACGCCGAGCCAGCTCAAATCGGGCCAGTCCGAACTGACGCAGGCGACGATGGACGGTCGCCGTTCGCTTGGGGGCAAGGTCAGTCCGCTGATTTCCGACAGCTAGGCTTACGCAATAATATCGGGGACCAGCTGATCCTCAAGCCGCATGATGCGGTCTTTCAATGACAGCTTCTTTTTCTTCAGCCGCGCTATCTGCAACTGGTCGACCACCATTTTTGCACGCAACGCGTCGATGGCATCGTCGAGATCGCGGTGTTCGATGCGCAATTGTTCGAGCAGCTGCTGGTAACCTTCGTCGTTCATGCCACGTCGTAGCGCGTTTTGGATTAACAAGTCATCGCCAAAATAACCGCGTCCAGCTGCTAGCGGTTTGCTCAGTCCGACAAGACGAAAATTGGGTGGAGACATTGTCAATGTTTCGTGATTAACTCTGGATTCTAGGTCGTCGAGTCTCACAACAAGGAGAATATGGTGAACAACAGCCACATGTCCGCACTGCAGAACAAGCATGCCGAACTGGAAACCAAACTGGACCGTGAAGAAAATCGGCCATTCCCCGACACCACGCTCATCCATTCGCTCAAGAAGCAAAAGCTCCACCTCAAAGATGTCATGAATCACGACGCGCTTCCAGCCTGATTTAGGTAGGCTGAATTCGTAAACCACGAGATTAAGGGTATCGCGCTGGACTGCGCCGTCTGCTAGGCGGAGAGCATGGAAAGCGCGACCCAATCTGCCCGTAACATATTGACCGGCCTGCACGAAGTCATGGCGTCGAAAAACCATGCGCAGGGCAAGTTGAACCGTGTTGTCAACATCATTGGCGAGGCGCTGTCGAGCGAGGTCTGCTCGATCTACCTGCTGCGCGACGGTGCATTCGAACTGTTCGCGACGCGCGGGCTGAATGAAGCGGCGGTGCATGTGACGCGGCTCGGTTACGGCGAAGGGCTGGTCGGCACGATTGCCGAAAATGTCGAGACGCTAAACCTCGACGAAGCCGCCACACACCCCAATTTCCGTTATGTGCCCGAAACCGGCGAGGAACGTTTTCACAGCTTTGCCGGTGTCCCCATCGTCCGCTCCGAACGCGCGGTCGGCGTACTCGCCGTCCAGCATGTCGAGCCCCGCAAATATGAAGAAATCGAGATCGAGGCGCTGCAGACGGTGGCGATGGTGCTATCCGAGCTGATCGCCAATGCCGACCTGATCGACGACCTGTATGGGGCGGGAACCGCCGAAACCGGGACAATCGTCCTGACCGGCTTGCCTTTGGTCAAAGGGGCAGCGGCTGGCGTCGCAATTTTCCACCAGCCCAATGTCCGCATCGAACATACCGTTGCCGAAGACACCGAGGCCGAGCGCCAGCGCGTTTATTCAGCCTTTGACAAGATGCGCGAGC
>JANOHL010000122.1:0-10516 GCA_031406495.1 Sphingomonadales bacterium
AGCGCGCAGGCGTCGGTAGCACCCCAGCCCCCGCGTGCGACCTTGGTATCGTCGGTGCCGCTATTGCCACCGCCAGCAGCGTCGCCAGCGCTTCCGCAAGCGGTCAGCAAGAGGGCCGCACCGCAGGTAGCGATCAATCCAATATGAATTTTCATAATTGCCTCCATTTTCAACGTTTCTGCTCAGTTTCTGCGTTACAATTTGGGTGTTTTGCCGCCCGCCCGATCGACCTGGTCCTGCACCGATTTCGCATTCTTCATTTGAGCACGAACTTTCGATGCGTCGACTTCAGCCACAAATTTGGGGCCGAATTCCTTGTTTACCATCTTGTTGATGGTTTGCGCGTCCATGGACGGATCGAGCTTTGTGGCTTCCGCTGCAGTCGGGCCCATTTGCGTGGCGAGTGCAGCGACATTGTCCACACACTGCGAATCTTTACATTGGGGCGTGTAATAAGCGAGCGCAACGCTGCTCATCGCGGCTGAGGTGTCAGACGACTTTTGCGCTTTTCGCGAAACGCTGGCAGCTACATATTTTTCTGCAGCCTTACCGGCATCGGCCAATTGAACCGAAACCGGCTTGGTATCGACCTGCGAAAAGAACGTCGCTTGGGATAGCGCCAATTCGATCGTATCGAACCGTTTCAGTTTGACGCTTGTCGTGCAAATTTCGTCGAAGCACCGCTTGAGCCAGTAGCTATCATAATCGAGCCCCCATTTTTTCAAATCCTGCGTAAACCGGCTGACCGCGCCGTCGGGCGAAAGATTGAAACTGCGCGAGCAAATCGTACCTTCATGGCAACCGAAGTCGACGCCGCCCGATGGGATTTGTATCGTTGCCGACGGAAACCATATCGGCCAGTCGACATGCGCGCCCCAGACCGCAAGATTGATCGACAAACGCGCCTTCAGTCCCGGCGTCAGGGCAAAACCGATATTATATTTGGGCTCTCCAACGGTGAAGCTGCTGATCTGGCCTTCATCCATCGGCAGTTCCACCGTCTTGTCTCCTCCATTCAACTCGGCCGACAGGGCATTCCCATTCGTGCCTTTCATAGCAAGACCCATACCGTCGGATGTAAGCTCTATCAGGACTGCCGGATGTACCTTTGCGGCTACGATTCCCAGATTTGCGCGCTCTCCCAACAGGTCGATTTGGTCAAGCGTCAGGTCGGCGGCGGGCCCCGAAGGTCCCGGCATCGGTGGCGTCAGATTCCCGCCGGTGAACGGTGCTGGCAAATAATCGGTCAGTTTGATCTCGGGTTTGAATTCAAATGGACCGATCCCGCCGATCAGTGGCAGATTGGCATGAACGCCCGCGCTGGCACCGAATTGAGCCACAAATTCCTGACCGGCAAAAATCTTGTCCTCTGCCAACCCGGCGCTGCGGTAATCATCGGCATTGCCGTTGACCGTAACAAGCGTCGTATCGAGATAGGCCTTGCCTTTGGCATAGGCTCCAGGCTCGTAGCGGTAAGTTCCACCGAATTTCATCGGAAAGCGCATGCCGAAGCCATAGTTGAAGCCTGCCCAGACCTCGGCAAAATAGGTCTTTTTGCAACCGACTAGGCACCAGCTGATGGTCGTGCGTATTCCCTGCCGCCATTCATGCGCGCTACCCAGCGTAAAGCCCGCCAGATACTGAAACTCGCCGATCTCATAGGATGTAGCTTCGGTCGCGCCCGCAAGCTGGGCATCGGCGGCTGCCAGTCGTTTCAACTGCGCTTCGGCCATAGCCTTTTTAGCTTGCAGCAACCACGCATCGGACTGGGATACCGGTTCCAGAATCGGGATGAAAGCGACCTCTTCGATATCCGTTTCGTGTGAATTGACCAACTCGCCCGCAAGCGCCGTATCGTCGAGTTTTTCTAGGCGGGTAATTTCGACATCGCCAAGGGCATCGGTCAGCTTTGCTCGTTCTGTCGGATCATTCAGCGAGGCACGAAAGCTATCGACATTTTTCTGGATGTCCGCAGCGTTGATCTGCGATTGCGCGCGCGCATTTGCCAAAGCGGTGGCGCGCTTGCCCGGATTTTCGACATATTCGACCGATCCCGGTGTCGAAAAGGCAGCTTCGCGCGCTGCTTGAGATCTATAAGTGAAACAGGAAATGCCGGCGTTGGTAAGCAATGCCTGGTTTGCTGCGGTGGTGCATGCACCAAGTTTCAGGCGATATGAAAGCGCTGTTCTGACAACCAGGCCCTGCTTGAGCTGCAGGCCGGACATCGTCGGACTGTCGAGCACCTCGACAAGTTGCGGCATGGCATTTAACCGCTTGCCGACATTCTGCAGCGATTTCGGGTTGTCGAACATCGGCTTGAAATCGAACATGGTGCCGCCAAGGGTCATGACTGGATTTGCGGCTAACGATGAAAAATCAAGCGCGCGCGTTGCTGGCAATTTGCTGACGATCTGCTGATGGGTTCCGGGCTTCAGGATGACAGCGCCCGCCTTGTTGCTGCCAATATAGCTGGCCGGACCGATGGCAGGGCTTCCATCGCTTGCTGCTGTGCGCGTTCGCGGGGGTGTTGACGGGATGCGCTGTGGTGGCATCGGTTTCGGCGTCGAGTCCGGGTCCGAATTATCGATCTGCGTGGGCAGTCGGCGGATCGGATCGCGGGCCCGTGGCGTGGAGGGAGCATCTTCGGGCGAAACATCGTCATCGCTTGGCGTCGCAACGCGGGTGCGAACGCGCGGCTTGTTTTCGATTTCGGCAGGAGCGGATGTGTCGATGCGCGGTGTGCCGACGCGCGTTCGGATACGCGGCGCGGTTTCTTCCGTTGCGGGCTCCGCCTCCACCGGCGTTGCAATGCGGATGCGTGGCTGGTTCTCGACTTCTACTGGCGTAGAGGTATCGATGCGCGGCATATTGTTGCCGATCCGTATGCGCCGTGTCGGCGCGGCTTCGGCTGCATCCACCTTAACCGCTTCATCTTCCGGCGCAGGCGCCTCTTCTTCGGCTTCGGTAACCGGCGGGCGAATGCGCGGCGTATTTTCGATCTGGGCCGGGGAAGTGGGAATCCGGATTTTGGGTACTGGCCGGGCAGTTGCCGTTTCTGCAGCAACGACCGCGTCGGGCACCAGCATTCCGACCGTCAGCGCCATCGGCGCAGCAGCGGCAAGCATTATCATCCGGCTATTCATTACCAATTCCCTCCATGCGACGGCGGAAGGCCCGCTCGTTACGCGCTGTTTTCCCTTGCCTTAACCCCGCCACCACTTCATAAATCGGGCGTCGGAATGTCCGGCAAAGGGTTAGACGGAGAAACGCCATCGAACCGGACATGCCGCCTGAAACAAAATATTCAGGCCCCACCGACGCGCTCATCGAAAAGCTCTATGGAGAACTGCGGGCCATAGCGCGGCGTGAGCATTATCGCGCCGGATCGCCGCAGACCTTGCAGCCGACTGCGCTTATCAACGAAGCCTATGTGAAGCTGCGCAAGCGTGAGGGTTGGGAAAGCCAGTCGCATTTTCTGGGATGCGCCGCGACCGCGATCCGGCACATATTGATCGATGCCGCCCGCGCTCGGATGGCGTCGAAGCGCGATGCACCGACCTATAGCTATACGCAAAGCCTCGATTCACTCGCCGCTGCGGTGCCAGAAGATGCGCAGGTCGTGCGGCTGGGCGATGCCCTTGGCGCATTGTCTCAGCTCGACCCCAATCTCGCTAAGGTCGTCGATTGCCGCTTTTTTGCAGGTATGAACGAAAGCGAGACCGCCGAGGTGCTTGGCGTCACCGACCGCACCGTTCGCCGCTGGTGGGTACAGGCGCGGGCATGGATCCATCATGAGATGGAAGAAGCGGCCTGACCGGCGCCCTTGCGTGTTTGGTTCAGCCGATCACGGATTTTTTTTGCAGCGGGCTTATATTTATCGCCCTCGGTGCCCTTCGCAGAAAAAATGGCATCCGCCTTATTGAGGTCGGCTTCGCTCGCGTCATAATTTCCTTCGGCTATATGCAGGACGGCGCGTGAACGCAGATAAGTGCCATAATCCAGACTGCCCATCCCTTTGCCGCGCGCATACGCCTCGGCCTCGCCAAGAATCGCGTTTCCTTCGACCGGCTGTGACAGATAGGCGTGCGCATCGACCCGGGCCAGGGCTATCTGAAATGTCGGATCGCTCTTGCTGCCGAAATAACGGGCCGACATCGGCGCGGCTTCGGCCAGTAACGGCAGCGCTGCGGCTGGCCTGCCGATCTTTGTATACAGGCGCCCAAGCTTGAGCAGGTCGACGGCAAGCGCGAGCGAGGGACCATGCAAATTTCGCCGGTCCACGATTAACGCGTTCAACATCTGCGCAGCGACGACATCATTGCCGTTTTGTCCCGCGATATCAGCCTGAAACCGGCGCAACAAAAGCGCTGCATTTGTCCCCGCCTCATTGCGACTGGCGAGGATTCTAAGCCCGCGACGAATTACCGAATCTGCTTCTTCGAGCCGATCCTGTTCGACGAGATATTTCGATAGCTTGTGATAATACCAGACAAGATCGCGGTCATAAGCAATATTGGCCTTTTCGGCGCCAGCCATATTGCGCGTCAACAACGCAATGGCCTCGTTGCGTCGGCCTTCATTCCATAAGATCGTCGACTCGACGTCTGCGGCAATGATCGTTTCCCGCAAAAACTTGTCTGGGTTTGAAAGCCAGACCCCGCGCGCTTCCCCCAGCAGCCGACGCGCACTGGCAGGATTGTTGCCCCGCATTTCGACGGTGCTAAGCTGGAGCTTCAGGCGGGCAAGGTCGACGGAGTTTGAGCGTCCAAAGCCTTTCGCCAGCGCCTCTGTAAGAAGCGATCTCGCATCGTCATTGGCCGATGCAATCAGATAGAGATCGGCCAGCGCAATAATCGTGGCTGCGGCGTCCGGCGATCCGGGTTGCAACGAACCGATAAGTCGCTCCCGGGTGCCGTCGATCATCTCTCGCACGGTCGTTGTTTCAAACCGCGATCCGTCGCTGGCATCCTGAAACATGCCCATGAAAGCCTGATTGGCCGCGTCGATGCGACGGGCCTCGGCGAAGGCGTTATCGCGCTCAATCGCGGTCTGACGCGCCTGCCACGCGATGCCGCCCGCACCTACCAGCAAAACCGCCAGCGCCGCAGCGCTCGCTGCCACTGTCCAGCGATAACGCCTGATGAAACGACCAAGCATGTAACGGGTCGAACCATCGCGAGCGAGGACGGGCTTTAGCTGCTGGTGGCGTTCGACGTCGGCTGCAAGGTCGGCAACGCTGGCATAGCGTTCCGCCGGGTTGCGGCGCATTGCCTTCATGATGATGGCGTCAAGGTCGCCGACAATCCGCCCCGCTGGAACGACGCCCGCATTTTGCGCGGCGGCGCGGCTTGGCAGTTCTGGGTCTTCGTATAATACACGGCGGATGATTGCCGGGACCGACGCACCATCACGCCGCCACGGCCCCTTGCCGCTAACCAATTCGTACAACAGCACGCCCAGTGCATAAACGTCGGCGGCAACCGCAGGTTCTTCGCCATCGAGCTGTTCGGGCGCTGCATAATCGGGGGTCAGCATCGCTTGCGTGGTTGCCGGGACCATGGCCGTGTCGTCGAGCAATTTGGCGATACCGAAATCGAGCAGCCGTGCCTTGCCTTCCTCGTCGATCATGATGTTCGACGGCTTGATGTCGCGGTGAACAATCAGCTTCCCGTGCGCATAGGACACCGCATCACAAATATTACCGAACAGGTCGAGCCGCACGTCGAGATCGGCGGCACGTTCACGACACCAAGCATCGATTGGCTGCCCGTCGATATACTCCATCGCCATGTAGGGCCTGCCGTCGGGCGCGATCCCGGCATCGATCAGCCGAGAAATGCCGGAATGTTCGAGCCGCGCTAGCAACCGGCGCTCCCGCATAAACGCATCGCCGCGATCTGCGGCCTCGGCGCGTAATAGTTTCAATGCAACCAGTTGCTCAAAATCTGCTGAAGTCCGCCGCGCAAGATAGACCTCGCCCATGCCGCCGCGACCGATCAGCTTTTCTATTGTGAAGCCGCCGACTTCCTGACCCTGGGCCAGCGAAGTGTATCGTGTGGACGCAGGCCGATTGTCCATTGACGGCGCGGCCATATCCAATATGCCGTCGCCCCGCGATGCCGCAAGCAGGGCAGTCGCCTGCTTCACGACATGCGCCGGATATTTTGACTTTGTCAGGCGGCGGGTTTGTTCGTCTTGTGGTAGGTCGATCAACTCTTCGAACAGCGACTGAACCTCGCGCCACTCTTTTTCATCGACCCCCTGCATGACTCGTCTCTCCCACCATTCCCTTACACGGGCTAGGTTGGAACGCGTTGGTTTTGCAACCGAATAAAATTCGCGGGCATGTGTCCGGTTTTCCCAAACCATTCCGTCTTGTGTGTTGAGGCCTATCGCAGGTGATGGCCAATGAGGGAGATAAACGATGAAAATAATCTCAACAGCACGCAAGGCGTTTCTGCTTTCGATCATGACCGCGACCGCAATGTCGGCGAGCGCCGCCTCCAAAGAAGTCGGATCGCCAGATCTGTTTTCGTTCGCGTCGGGCACGTGGATAGTCAAAGCGCCCGCCGATTCGTCGATGACCCAGATGGAGGCGAGCCCACTGAACCTGATCGACGGCTCGGCCGCCACCGACTGGACCGGCGAGGCCGGTGAAGCCGTATTCGTGTTCGAACTGGCCGAGCTGATCGAACTCCACCGCATATCGTTCGATACCGCAGGGCTAAACCGCGACCAAAAGGCGCCCAGCGAGTTTGTCGTCGAAGTATCGGAAACGGGTGCTGGCGGCGGCTATACCGAAGTTTTGATCGGCAATTTAAAAATGGCCAAGAACGGCCAGTCGTTTTCGTTCAAACCCGAGGAACGGCCAAACGCCCGCTGGGTCCGGCTGACCATCCTCAAAAACCACGGCGATGATTATCAGGGCTTCACCGGCTTTCACGGCTACGGCAAGCAACTAACGCAGGAAGCGACGATGCCTGATCTGAACGGCCGCTATGAAGGTGCGAGCGGCTGGGGCCGGATCAATCTGAACGACGACGATGGCGGCGTAAGCGGTTGCTATGAATTTCAACAAGGTAAATTCCAGGGCGTGGTCGATGGCCGCGTGCTGAAGATCGACATGCTCCAGCAAGCCGATGGCACGCAATTGAACGGCATGTTCCAGATGGTGCCCGGCGGCAAACTGGTCGGCCTGGTCCGCACCGAAGGCAGCGCCTATCGCGATGCATATGCCTATTATTACAGCGCGGAAAAAGAGAGCAATAAAAGCGGCGGGTGCTGATTTTGCGGTGCTGCAATAATCTCATCAGTTGCGTCGACGAAATTATTTTCAGTTGGAATGTCCGGTTTGAAAGCTGGCTTCCGTCTAACATCATGCCTGGCATTTTGATTTCCTCGCGGGGGCATCTGAACTGTTTGGCAAGCGTGATTGCACGCCTTTGGGGCGGACTTCGCAATGGGGCAGGCGTGGGAAAACATACGCCACCCAAGGTCGATCATTCAACCAAATGGGCTGTAACCGGCTCGATAACAGGGAAACAAGAACATGCGTAATTATACCAGATTTTTTACCGCCACCGCGCCACTCGCGCTTTTGGCAGCCGTTGCCTTGCCCAATGCTGCACAGGCTGACGCAACCCCCGAATGTAACAATGGCCCTCAAAGCTCCTCAACCGAATGTGGTACAAATTCGGCCTCGTCTGCCGATCCCGCGCATAGTGGCGGTACCGCAGTTGGTGCTCAAGCACGGGCCGACGGAAATATGACAACAGCGCTGGGCGCTTTTGCTGAAACAGCAGCGGCAAACTCGGTAGCATTAGGTTACAGTTCGTTTGCAGATCGCCCCGATACGGTATCCGTCGGTGTAGAATCTGCAGGTATTTACCGGCAGATTGTTGCCGTTGCAGATGGCGTCAACAATCATGACGCTGTCAATCTGGGTCAACTCAACGCTGCCATCGACAACATCTATATCGAAGTGAATTCGTCGGACGTACTTCCGACTGCGACGGGCTCAGAAGCCATTGCCATTGGCGGTGCGAGCAATGCCGCCCAAAGAGGGGCAATAGCCATAGGTCATCTCACAACTGCTGACGGTGTCAGTTCAACTGCAGTCGGCCAAGGATCCACGGCTTCTGCATCGTCAACCACGGTTTTTGGCGCAAACTCGAACGCGATTGCCGCCAATTCAATGGCTTTGGGGTTCAGCGCAAATGCCAATGCGGAATTTGCCATTGCCATAGGTAATGGCACCGTCGCTGACGGAGCCGAATCCATTGCATTAGGCCGAAACAGTTCCACCAGCGCAGCTGCGACCAATTCGGTTGCACTGGGTGCGAATTCGGCTGCAGACCGCGCCAATACCGTATCAGTAGGCACAGCCGGCGCAGAACGTATCATCGCGAATGTTGCTACCGGTGTCCTTGGCACCGACGCGGTCAACAAGGATCAGCTTGATGCGGCGATTGCATCGGTCGCTGGCGGGGGTGGCGCTGTCGTTGCCGGAACCGGCGCAGATAGTTTGCAAAACGCTGGTAGCACGGCGAACGGCACGGGCGCAGTAGCGTTAGGCAGCGGCCAGACAGCGACTGGTAACGGCGCGGTCGCGATTGGCGATCCCAATGTCGCAACGGGTACAGGGGCCGTCGCCATTGGTGCGGACAACACCGCCACAGGCGATGGGGCTGTAGCTATAGGTAATCTCAATCAGGCAGTTGGCCAAAGCGCCATCGCATTGGGCAACTCGGCTGAGGCCACAGGTACCAATAGCATGGCGCTCGGCTTTAATTCGACCGGATCGGGTGCAGGTGCGCTGGCCCTCGGTGCGCTTGCAAACGCAACCAACGGTGCACAAGCGATTGGCTCAGGCTCCAATGCAACGGGGAGCCAGAGTCTTGCGCTTGGTAACTCCGATGCAACTGCTTTCAATGCGGTTAGCATCGGTACCAACGCACGCGCCACCAACTCGTCAACAACAGCGGTAGGTTCCGGTGCAAATGCTTTGGGCGTTAGCGCTTCTGCGATGGGCGGCGGAGCCGTTGCATCGGGTGATTATAGCGTTGCGGTCGGCAATTTCGCCGGCGCTTCGGATCGCTCGGTTTCGCTTGGCTCAGGTGCACAAGCGACGGCGACACGTGCCGTCGCATTGGGATTCAATTCCATCGCAGACCGCGATAACACCGTTTCCGTCGGCAGTGCGGGTAACGAACGGGCTTTGACCAATGTTGCCGCAGGCACAGTGGCAACCGATGCGGTCAATGTAGGTCAGTTAAATACTGTTGTCGCGCAGAACAATCTGCAAGATACGCAAATCGCGGCTATACAGGTGCTCAACACGACGCAAAATACGCGCCTGACGGCTCTCGAAACGCTCAGCATGGGTGCAGTTCCGGCGCTGCAGGCGCTAACCACTCTGCAGGGCGCACAAATCAACGCGCTGTTTGAGATCACCGATCGTGATCGCCGCGACGCGCGTCGTGGCACTGCGGCTGCCGTTGCCATTACCGATGCGCCGATGCCGTCAGAGCCCGGCAAGACCAGCTATACGCTAAACGTTGCTAATTTCCGCGGTGAGCAGGCGATTGGCGCATCGATCGCGCACCGCGTTGATAGCGAAAATCCGTTCGCGATAACCGCTGGCGTTTCTTATGGCGGCGGCAAGAGCACAGCGGTTCGAGCCGGTATCGCGGGCGAGTTTTGAGCGCTGCATCGATTGACAGTAAAATATGCGGGAGGCTGAGCGACGGCCTCCCGCGGACGATACGTCATGGCAGGACCAGCGCGTACGTTCAGCTTCGAACAACATGGTGAGTGTTTGGGAAACGCCCGTAACATAATCAATTCTTGGATCGTAAATTATCGCATCCGCTATGGATGTTGATAGAGCCATGGATCAGGGCTTATTACTCTCAGCCAGAAGATGACGTAGCGGCGATTGCGATAGCTGACTAAAGGTGTGTGTAGCGGTCCTAGCGTGTGTGGATGTGGCGCCAGCCCTTTATATTGGCGAATAGGTGCTCGACCAAAGTCGCTCTTTGTAGACCATTTTATCGTAGCCGGACGAACTCCTGCCGATCGCGGCATAACGCATTGCTGCAACATTTCTAACAATTTTTGTCATCATCCTAACGTAGTTTGTAACGGGCCAATTCTCACCACTTTCCTTATGTCGCCGCATCAATCGGGATGAAACATACAGGTTTTGGGGAATTATCGGTGACAACTTTTGGAATGCATGCCGGCCAGTTTGGTTTGGCAATCGTGGCGTTAGTGGGATCGATTGATCCCGCCCTGGCCAAGGCCGATGAGCTGGTAACGCGCGCTCTGGCGCTGCACGTGGACGGCAAGGCAGCAGATGCCTTTGCGTTCCGTATCAATTTTTCCGACGGCCGACTGCCCGAGCTGGAGAAATCCGTCCGCGCCGCTCAATGGCAACATTGTCTCGGACTCTGCGGTTGATGCCGTCTACATGAACGTCCGCTTATCCCGATTGGGCAACAAAAGCGGACGTTCC
>JANOHL010000023.1:0-32463 GCA_031406495.1 Sphingomonadales bacterium
TTGTATCTACCTGACCGATCGAGCAGATTTTCAAGCAGTCGCGGCTGTTCATGGTCGCTGGTTTGGCGGCGCCAGGCCAGCTACCACAACATTGATTGTTTCGGGATTCATACGGCCAGAGTGGAAAGTGGAAATTGAAGCGGAAACTCTGATCGAATGACGAAGCACAAATTCGGCAAAAACCTGGTGACGCAACTTCGCCAAAGCTTTCGGCTAGGGCTGCGTGTCCTCTCCCAACGGGAGAGGGGATTGCGAAACAACCTTTCCTAACGTCACCATTGCCTTAACCGCTTGGTTAAGGCACGACCAGCGGATGGCCACCAATGCTCCTCCTGCTTATGACATGTCGCTCGTTGATCACGGGTTCGAGGCGAAGGAGCATAAGGGGCTTACCTATCCGCTCGGCGACCACGCGCCGGGTTACGGCGAGATTTACAGACTCGCACCCGATCTCGGCTGGACGCGGATGCCGGTGCCGGGCACCCTCAGCCATATCAATTTGTGGCTGCTCGACGACGATGCGCCAGAGGGCAATGGCGCCGGCAAGGGCTATGCGATTGCCGACACCGGTCTGTTCCTGCCCGATGTCGTCGACTACTGGAAATCGATGTTTGCAGGCGCGCTGTCGGAGCGGCAACTGACGCGGATTTTTGTTACCCATTTCCACCCCGACCATGTCGGCTGCGCCGGTTGGCTCGCCAACAAGTTCAAGGTTTCGGTGTGGATGAACCGCACCGAATGGTTGCTGACCCGGTTGTTGGTGAATGAGCAGTTGGAACATCCGCCCGAGGATATCCTGCGCCGTCGTAAATTTTACGGCTATGACGAAGAGCGCATCGAGAAGATGCGCAACGGCGGATGGGGCAATTTTGCCCGTGCTGTCTCTCGCCTGCCCAGCGGCCATCACCGGCTGGACGATGGCGCAACGGTGCGCGTGGGAAATCGTGATTGGCAGATTATGACGGGCGGCGGACATACGCCCGAACATGCGTGCATGGTCGATCATCAGAATGGCGTGATTATTGCGGGCGATCAGATTTTGCCGCGCATCACGTCCAACGTGTCGATCATGGACAGCGAACCCGACGCCGATCCGCTCGCCGAATGGCTGGCATCGATTGCCAAATTCAGAACCGCGTTGCCAGAGGATATGCTGGTGCTGCCCGCGCACGGATTTCCGTTCAAGGGCATCCATGCGCGGCTCGACCGGCTGGCCGAGGGCCATCACGAGCAGCTCGACAAGCTGGAAGCAGCGCTTCGGACCAAGGAAATGCGCGGGGTCGATACTTTCGGCTTGCTGTTCGGTCGCCCGATCGACGACAGCATCTACGGCCTCGCCACCGGCGAAGCGATGGCACATCTGCGTTATCTTGAACGCGCTGGCCGGGCGACCGTTGAAGTTCGCGACGGCGTGGGCTGGTATAGTTCGAAATAATATAGCAAGCTGACGCCATGAATATGCCTTGGGCCACAAACTATCTGCACCCATCGAAATGGGACCAGCATTTCGCTCCGATGGCGTTGCACGATATGTTCTTTGCCTCGGCAGACAGAATGGGCAAGGCGGCGCTCGCAGACTTCATGGGACGGAAATACAGCTATGCAGAAATGGCATCCGCCGTCCGCCGCGTTGCAAAGGGGTTGCAGGACAAGGGCGTCGGCAAAGGCGACCATATCGGCTTGTTTCTGCCCAACGTGCCACATTATATCGCGGCCTATTACGGCGCGCTGGCGGCAGGGGCGACGGTCGTCAATTTCTCGCCGCTATATACTGTCGATGAACTCACGCATCAGGTTGCCGACAGCGGCACGACGATCTTGTTTACCGTGTCCGCAGCGGCATTGCTCCCGACCGCGATCAAGGTACTCGACAATTCGAGCCTAAAAGAACTGGTCGTCGGCAGTGTCGCCGAGGCATTGCCGCGTGCCAAAAGCTGGGCCTACCGCCTGTTCAAACGCAAAGACATCGCGGCCGTTCCCAACGATAGGCGGATCACCGCTTATGCTGACCTGTTATCCAACGATGGAGCGTATGCAACGCGTGATTGCACGCCGGAAAAAGACATCGCCCAACTGCAATATACTGGCGGCACCACCGGCACACCCAAGGGCGCGATGCTTAGCCATCAGAACATCACCGCCAACGCGCGACAGATCAATATGCTCGATCCCGAATCGCGTTTTAACAAGCCCGATGGGCCAAGCGATGACCGGATATTGGGGGTTTTGCCGTTCTTCCACGTCTTCGCCAACGCGACCGTGCTCAACCGCACGATCCACAATGGCGGTGAAATCATCATGCTGCCGCGATTCGAGGCGAAGGCGGCTCTGGCGGCAATCAACCGGACGCATGTAACATCGCTGCCAGGTGTGCCAACGATGTATCAGGCGTTGCTCGATTGCCCTGACATTGCCAAGACAAACTTTACTTCGTTACGCGCATGTATTTCGGGCGGCGCGCCGTTAGCGGCGGAACTCAAGGCCAGGTTTGAGAAAGTCAGTGGTGCGGTAGTCATCGAAGGCTATGGCCTCACTGAAAGCTCGGGCGTGGTGTCGTGCAACCCTTATGCGGGGTTGAACAAACTGGGCAGCATCGGCCAGCCTATCCCCGGCACCGATGTCAAGCTGCTCGACAAGGAAGATCCGACCAAGCCTGCGCCCGACGGCGAACCTGGCGAGTTGGTATTTTCCGGCCCGCAAGTCATGCGCGGCTATTGGAACCAGCCCGATGCCGATGCCGAGGTATTTGTGGGCGACTATCTGCGAACCGGCGACGTCGCGACGATCGACGAAGAGGGTTTCATTTTCATCGTTGACCGGCTGAAGGACATGATTGCGGTCGGCGGTTTCAAAGTCTTTCCCAGCCAGATCGAGGACATCCTCTACAAACATCCGGCGGTCAAAGAGGCGCTGGTGATCGGGGTGCCCGATGCCTATCTGGGCGAGCGTCCGCGCGCCTATGTGACTTTGAACGATGGAGCTGTCGATGATGGCGATACGCTTACCGCGTGGCTCAATCCGCAAATGGGCAAGCATGAGCGAGTGGAATCGGTTGTGGTTCTCGATGCGCTGCCCAAAACGATGATCGGAAAACTCGACCGCAAGGCGCTGCGGATGGCGGTTGGGATTTAGGTTTCTATCCTCCCCATTTCTGCGAAATAGGGAGGATAAGCTGGATAAGCTGATCCCGCCCGTTTCGGCTTCAATTGAAGCGACATAAGCTTTAATGATACCGCCGTGTCAGAAAACGGCGACAACCCACTCATCCGCAAAATCATCCATGTCGATATGGATGCATTCTACGCCAGCGTCGAGCAGCGCGATAATCCTGACCTGCGCGGAAAGCCGGTGGCGGTGGGTGGTTCCTCCAAACGCGGAGTTGTCGCGGCAGCAAGCTATGAAGCGCGTGCCTTTGGCGTAAGGTCGGCGATGCCGTCGATCACCGCACAGCGGCAATGCCCGGACCTGATTTTTGTCAAACCGCGCTTTGAGGCGTACAAAATAGTTTCGCGGCAAATTCGCGAGATATTTGCCCGCCACACCGACCTGATCCAGCCGCTGTCGCTCGACGAGGCGTATCTCGACGTCACGCAAGACAAACAGGGCATCGGTTCGGCGATCAAGGTTGCCAAGGCCATCCGCGCCGCGATTGCCGAGGAAACCGGCCTGACCGCCAGTGCGGGGGTCAGCTACAACAAGTTCATTGCAAAGCTCGCCAGCGACCAGAACAAGCCCGACGGCCTATGCGTCATTTTGCCCGAACAGGGCGCGGAATTTGTCGCGGGTCTTCCGGTCCGCCGCTTCCACGGCGTCGGCCCGCGCACTGCGGAAAAAATGGCAAAGCTGGGCATCATCACCGGCGCAGATTTGCGCGAGAAGGAAGAGGCTTGGCTGGCGGCGCATTTCGGCAGCTGGGGCGGTTATCTTTATCAGGCAGCGCGGGGTATCGATGACCGGCCGGTAAACGCCAACAGCATCCGCAAGTCGTTGGGTGGAGAGCTCACTTATTTTGACGACAAACGCAGCGAGACTGAACTGCGCGAAGCAATAGACGAAATTATCGAGATTGTCTGGGAACGGATCGAACGCTATCAGGCGCGCGGCAAGACACTGGTGCTGAAGGCGCGCTTTTCGGATTTCAAGACCGTCACAAGGTCACGCACGATTGACCATATTTTGACCGAAAAGACCGAATTTGCGCAACTGGGCCACCAGTTGCTCGACCAGATATTGCCCGCCCCGTTGGGCGTGCGTTTGCTAGGCCTCACACTGTCGGGGCTGGTGGGCGAGGATGGCATTCAGGACTTTGCAACCGACCAGGGCAGTTTTGCATTCGACAGCATTGAAAACTGAAGATATCCTTCATATATCACAGAACTGTTATAACCCTCTAATACAGGAGCCGGTATGGCGCGACCCCAAACCGATCTCGAAGCAGGTAGACTAGACCTTCTGGAGGTCGTCGATGACCTGGTCCGCAAGCGCGGATCAGCCGATATTTCGATGACCGATCTTGCGGCGGCTGCGGGCATGTCGCCCTCCAATTTGTACCGCTTTTTCGACAGCAAAGAGGCCTTGCTGGAGGCGGTGGCCGAAAAATGGTTTTCCGAAAAAATACGGATCATGGAGGAAGTCACAGCCTCCGACGTTTCTGCGCGCGACAAGATGGTTGCGTTCTTCGCCCGCCGTTTCGCGTTGATGGTAGAGCAATATGAAGCCGACCCGGATTTGCTCAAAAGCTACCTTGAAATCGGCAACCAGAATTTCGAGGTGGTTCGCGGCTATGTCGATCTGGGCGACCATTATCTGGCGTTGATTGTCGCCGAAGCGATGGAGCAGGGATATTTTCAAGGGCTGTCGATCGACGAGGCGGTGTCGCTCATCAACCAGATGATGCAGTGCTACACCAATCCCGAAGCCATTGTCTATATCGGCACCGGTAAGCTTAAAGAGGCGAAGCTGGCGCGTATTGTCGATACGATTTTTGTAGGCCTCGGCAAATCGGTCGAAGCCAAAGTCACAAGCGAACCGCACATCAAAATAGTATCCTGAATCACTTGCTCCGGCGCAAATGCTCTGGCCATGGACCCAATCCTCGAAGATTTTCTGAGCGACCAAAACGCCGATCTATCCGCTCTGCACGATGTCGCGCGGATCAGGGCCATCCTCGAAACTGCGGCACGCGAAGGCCGTTCGGTCAGTTACTCGGAACTTCTCCTCATCCTCGGCTTCCGCTTCACCCGCCCCAAAATGCGTGCGGTTTGCAAAACGCTGGACGAGGTCGACCGGCGGAGCAACGCCGAGGGCGCTCCCGCGCTTGCGGTGCTTGTGGTCCGCGAAGGCGACGGGCTGCCGGGGCAGGGGTGGTGGACGGGCCGGACCGATTATCATGGCGCGTGGACCGGGCCGGAGGCGAAGGCCTATATCAGTCAGTTGCAGCGCGTGGTCTTTGCCTATTGGGCGAAACGATAGGCACCGCTTGCGCTTCACTGACTTCGCGGTATCACCTGAGGCATGGAGGAGTTTGCAGGGCATATGTTCGGGTTTATGGGGTGATTGATTAAAACTGCCGTCATGCTGAATGTGTTTCAGCATCTTACTTTTTCTGCAGCGCCGGAGAAGTAAGACCCTGAAACGAGTTCAGGGTGACGAGTGAGGAGAGGAGCGAAACACATGCAGCAAGCACAAGACTTTCTCGACGAAAGCGAAGCACTCCACGCTTTGCTCTCCCCGATCGACGACGCCGCGTTTGAAACGCCGACTTTGTTCAAAGGCTGGACGATCGACAACATCCTGCGCCACCTGCATGTCTGGAACATTGCCGCCGATCTTTCGCTGACCGACGAACCTGCCTTTGCCGACTTCATGGCGCGGATGTCCGCTGGCGTGCGCAGCGGAAAACTTCCTGATTTTGAAGAGGCTTATCTGGGCGGCTTGGCGGGCAAGGCGCTTTGCGACGCGTGGCGTGCGAGCTTCCAAATCGTCGCGCAACATTTTGGCCAGGCCGACTCACACACTCGTGTGAAATGGGTCGGACCGGATATGAGCGTGCGAAGTTCGATAACCGCCCGACTGATGGAGACATGGGCGCATGGGCAGGCGATCTATGATGTCCTTGGGCAGGAACGCGTGGACGGTGACAGGATCGGCAATATCGTCCGGCTGGGGGTCAACACCTATGGCTGGACCTTCAAGAACCGGCGGCAGGAACCGCCGGGTCCGATGCCGCAATTGCGGCTGATTGCGCCATCGGGCGCGCTTTGGGAATATGGCGATCCGTCCGAGAGCGGCATGATCGAAGGTACCGCCACCCAATTCTGCCAGGTCGTCACCCAATGCCGCAACATTGCCGACACATCGCTTGAAGTCAGCGGCGATGTCGCGCATCAATGGATGGCGTTGGCGCAATGCTTTGCCGGACCACCACAAGACCCGCCAGCGCCGGGAGTGCGGCGCAGGCAAGACAGGGGAGTGTTTTGATATGAAGAAACTGGCATTCGTTTCCATCGCCACTCTGGCGTTGGCCAGCGTTCCGCTTGCGGCGCAAACCGTTGAGCCGGTTACAGTCATCCACGCCGGGCAGCTTCTCGATAAACCCGGTTCAAAACCGCGTGGGCCTTCGACCGTCATAGTCCGGAATGGCAAGGTCGCCGAGATACTGTCCGGCCATCAGGCGGGGCCAGCCGGTGCAACCATCATCGACCTGAAAGACAAGTTCGTCCTCCCCGGCCTGATCGACAGCCACGTCCATTTGGAGTCCGACGCAGGCGGCAATGCCGGTCTGATCGAGAGCGTGACCGACAGTCCGGCGCGCGCCGCATACCGCGCGGCAGGCAACGCGAAAAAGACATTGATGGCGGGCTTTACCACCGTTCGCAATCTCGGCGACAGTTCGGGCGCGACATTGGCGCTGCGCGATGCGGTGGCAGCGGGTGAATTGCCGGGGCCGCGCATAATCGACGCGGGGCGTTCGATCTCGACGACCAGCGGTCATATGGATGCGACGCTTTCGCTATCGGAAGACCTGCACGGCAGCGTCGGCCAGGAAAATCTGTGCGATGGCGTTGAAAGCTGTCGTCAGGCGGTGCGCAAGCAAATCCGGCGCGGCGTCGATGTCATCAAGATCGCGACCACGGGCGGCGTCAACAGCCGCATCGGCGCGGGGCTTGGGCGTCAGCTGTTCGATGACGAGGTCAAGGCGCTGGTCGATACCGCGCACCTCTACGGCAAGAAAATGGCAGTCCACGCGCACGGCGAGGACGGTATCAACGCGGCGCTGGCGGCAGGCGCGGACTCAATCGAGCACGGCACAATGCTCGATGACGCCAGCATCAAATTGTTCAAGCAATCGGGTGCCTATTATGTACCGACACTGTCCACGGTAAACGGCTATATTGAACGGCTCGCGGCTGATCCCAACGCCTATCCGCCCGCGGTGCTGGCGAAGGTCAAATGGCGCATCGAAGTGACCGGCAAGAGCCTCGCCAAAGCCTATCCGGCAGGCGTCAAGATCGCCTTCGGCACCGATGCCGGTGTTTCGAAGCACGGCAGGAATGCAGACGAATTCGAGCTGATGGTCAAACACGGAATGCCCGCCAACGCCGCCATTCAGGCAGCAACGATGAACGCCGCGACGTTGCTCGGGATTGAGAAAGAAGTCGGTTCGCTGGAACTAGGCAAGGCGGCGGATTTGATTGCGGTGTTGGGTGATCCGACGGCGGATATCACGACGCTTAAGTCGGTGCGTTTCGTGATGAAGGATGGGCGGGTGTTTAAGGATGAGTGAGGGTGTTAGAAACCCAATTGCAGCGCCTTCCGGCTATTAAATGAGGCTGACTTAATGTCAACGATCTTTCGCCTCAACGGCTTCCGCTTCTATTTCTACAGCCACGAGCCCAACGAGCCACCACATGTCCATGTCGATAAAGGCGATGCAACAATCAAAGTCTGGCTGGACAGTTTGGAGGTGGCAAAAAGCCGGGGCTTTCGCGCGCACGAGATTTCTGGCATAATTGATATGGTAAGCGAACAGCGTGCGATGTTTCTGGAGATGTGGCATGAATATTTCGGCTAAAGTGACCGACGAGCGCGTGCTCGACGTGCGCTTCGACGAGCATAGCCTGATTGTCGATCTGATGGACGGCCGAACAATCTCCGCGCCGCTTGCTTGGTATCCACGTTTGGCGAACGCCACCCATGAACAACGTGCACATTGGGAAAAATGTGGCGGCGGTTATGGCATCCACTGGCCTGATGTGGATGAAGATTTGAGCACCGAAGGGCTTCTGCGTGGAGCGCCTGCGGCGAAGGCGGCTTAAGTTGACTCAGTTGCTGGATTTAGCCAAATCCGATTTTGGTAATTACCTTCAATCGGTTGCAGAAAGAGACATTGACCTTCTGTTGATGGAGGAATTTCACGTTGATCCAGTCTTCGCAACATGGTTCGCTTCGTTGGTTGGCATAGAATCGTCGGCGAAATTTGATGGCGCTTGGCATTCGTTAAATGATCAGGATGGTGAGACTGACCTTCTCCTACGTGTATGTGTGCGAGGGGAACGCATAGCCATATTAGTCGAGAACAAAGTCGGTGCACCTCCGCAAAGCGAACAGGATATTCGCTATCATCTCCGTGGCCAACGGTCTCAAGAGGCTGGTCGTTGCGACCGATTTGTTACCGCGATATGTGCGCCGCAAATCTATCTCGATGGTCTCCCGGACAATTCGGCCTATGAACACACCGTACCCTATGAGGCTATTCGCGACTGGTATGGCGTAAAAAATGACCCTCGTGCTCGTTGGCGCAGTGCGATTATGAGTGAGGCTATTGAGCAGGGTCGACGCGGTTACACCATGAAAACTCATGCTGGAAAAACAGCTTTTCATATGGCCTACTGGCAGATGATGCAGGAACAATACCCATTGTTTGTGATGGCAAAGCCGGGACCCAAAGGAGCGAAGTCGAATTGGATTAGATTTAAGTGTGGTGACTTCCCAAAGGGCGTAACACTCAACCACAAAAATGATCAGAGTTATATGGACTTGGAGTTCGAAAGGACATCCGCGTCTGATTTGGCTGCGTTGCGCGATCCCTCTTGGCCGAATGGTATCCGGGTATTGCCTAGGGGGAAATCGGCCGCATTGAGTCTATCGATTCCATCTTGCGATATGGATAAGCCGCTCAGCAGTCAGACGGATTTGGTCAAGGCGTCATTTCAAGCTGCCCAAATGCTTGCGCCATTAGCAAACATTCGAAGAGGAGACGGATAACTGTGTTAAATTCCGGGCACACTATTTCAATGACGGCCTAATAATTATCCCTACCGCCGGATCAGCCTTGCCCTGAAGCGTGTCGGTGAAGGCGGGGATGGCGGCTGCTATGCCCTCGCGTTCGTCGACCTCCACCACGCCATTGACGGCACCGAGGAAGATTTTCCAGCTCACCGCGACCGCCTCGCCAAAGCCTTTCGGGCCGAGTTCCTGCACCGTCGCGACGGCATGGTCGGGGGCGAAGAACAGGACTGGCTTTGGTCCAGGCAGATCGCCGCCGCCGCCAAGTCCGCGCGCATCGACATGCGTGGCGCCGACGAGGCAGCTATATTTCAAATGGTCGCCCAGCTTCTCGTGGATGTTGCGCAACAAAGTAGAATTGCCTGCGAAATCGACCGACACGGAATCTATCAGCGGCAGCTTGCCGACATCATCGTAGCTAAGCACCTCGTCATACAGCCCGGTGCCGCGTACGAAATCGATATTGCCCGCCGAAGTCAGACCGGTGCGCTTAACCGCAGGCGAAAGGTCCTTGGCGACGCTGGCGAGGCCCATTGCGGTTTTCGATGATGCGCTGGTCAAGATCAAATTCTGCGCGCCGAACCACGCCTCGCGGCGGAACATTGCTTCGATCAGGAAGCCCGTTTTGAACAATGGCCCGAACAGCATCCGCTCGGCCTCTTTTGCTGGATCATGCTCGGGGTCGGCGTTCAGGCGGCTATACTGGTTGTAGATCGGGCTCATCGGTTGCCGGTGTGCCGCCATGTCGGTGAAGCCGCTGGGTGTGACCTTGCCGGGCAGCACATCGAGATGCGTGCCCATCGGTAGGTAGCCGTAAACGCGCTCACCGACCGCGATGTCGGGGCAGCGCGATTCCTCGACCACGGCGTGGCCCCACATCGGCACCACTCCATAATCGCCCGCTTGCTCGTTTTGGAGGGGCGGGAAGAAATTCCAGTAGCCGAACATGTCGCCAATCACCGCGTAGGTGATGTTGTTCGCGGTGACCGAGAAGCTTTCGATGCGCAGCCGGACCTCACCATCGCCAAGCGGCGGCAGGGTTTCTTCATGCACCGAAGTCTCGGTTAGATCGCGTTTGTTGACCCAGACTGTCGATGCCATTTCCCGTCTCCTCTGACCACTTGCATAGGCGGACCATAAGGGGCTTTCAATGTAGGAAATTCGCTGTCACAACAGATATATGACTTGTTTTGAAATACTACCGAGCGCCGATTTTACGCTCGCGGCACATTGCAATGCCAAATACCCAGTCGGAAGCAATTCGCTGAAACGGTTCAGGTGTGACTTTAGTGAGACCTTAGCTGATTGACCATCTTGGACTGTCATAGCTATGTGATTTTACTCTTTGACAATCACATTATAATGTGAAAATAAGCGAATCATGAGCACGCAACTAATCTCCAAACTCCGCAGCCTCGTCAACGACGGTGGCCTATCCCGCTCCGGTCTGGCTCGCGCCGCCGGGCTTCACGCCAACACGCTGCGCGACCTCGATCAGCCCGACTGGAACCCGACCGCGGACACGCTGAGGAAGCTTGAAAGCTATCTGTTCGCGAATGACGACACCCCCTCCCTGGTGCCGATTGAGGAGATTATCGAGGAAGCGCGCAACGGCCGGATGTACATCCTGGTCGATGACGAGGACCGCGAAAACGAGGGCGACCTGATCATCCCCGCGCAGATGGCAACCCCCGATGCGATCAACTTCATGGCGACGCATGGTAGGGGCCTGATCTGTCTGACGCTGACCCACGAGCGCACCGAGCAGCTGGGCCTTGAGCTGATGAGCAGGGCCAATGGCACGCGGCACGAGACGGCGTTCACCACCTCGATAGAGGCGCGTGAAGGCGTGACCACCGGTATCAGCGCCGCCGACCGCGCGCGCACCGTTTCGGTCGCGACCGACGCGGCCAAGGGCAAGGATGATATCGTCACCCCCGGCCATGTCTTCCCGCTGATCGCGCGGGATGGCGGTGTGCTGGTGCGCGCAGGGCATACCGAAGCAGGCGTTGATATTTCGCGGCTGGCCGGACTCAATCCGTCGAGCGTGATCTGCGAGATCATGAAGGATGACGGCACCATGGCGCGGATGGATGACCTCGTCGCCTTCGCGCGGATGCACAATCTGAAGATGGGCACGATCCGCGATCTCATCGAATATCGCATGCGCCACGACCATCTGGTCGAGAAGGTCACGGAGAGCAGTTTCCAGTCCGATTATGGCGGCGAATGGCGTGCCATGTCTTATCGCAGCAAGGTCGATGGCGCGACCAACATCGTGCTGCAAAAAGGCCATGTCGACCCCGACAAGCCAACGCTCGTCCGCATGCACGCGATCTCCATGTTCGCCGATGTATTGGGACAAAGCGGCCCGCGCAAACGTACGCTGCAGCGCTCAATGGCGGCGATTGGCGAGGAAGGCGCGGGCGTTCTGGTTATCCTGATGAGCAACAGCCCCGAAAAGCTGCAGAACGAGATTGGCGGCGAGAAGCCCGAAAGCGGCGATCTGCGCGACTACGGCATCGGCGCACAAATCCTGGCGGATTTGGGTGTGCATGACATGATCCTGCTTTCGAATTCACACCGCAATGTGGTCGGCCTTGAAGGCTATGGCCTGCAAGTCGTGGGCGAGCGCCCGATATCGGAGGCTTAAAATATGGCAAAATTCCTAATCGTCGAAGCGCGGTTTTACGACCATTTGAACGACATGTTGGTGGCCGGAGCCAGGGCTGCGCTGAAGGATGCTGGCCACCAAGTGGAAGTCATCACCGTTCCTGGCGCGCTCGAAATTCCGGGCACCATCGCGATGGCAGCGGAGAGCGGACGTTATGACGGCTTTGTTGCGATCGGCGTGGTGATCCGTGGCGAAACCTATCATTTCGAAATCGTCGCAGGCGAAAGCGCGCGCGGAATTATGGCGCTGACCATGGACGGCATCGTCATCGGCAACGGCATATTGACCGTCGAGAATGAAGAACAAGCCATTGTCCGTGCTGACCCTAAGCAGAAGGACAAGGGCGGCGAGGCGGCTCTGGCGGCAATGGCAATGTTGGAGATGTCAGCGCGTTTTGCTTGATTCTGTCGCGCAATGCGCGAATGTCGCTAATATACCGGCGACGTGGAGCACATAATGGCAGGGCGCTTTTTCAACGAATGGCAGATTGGCGACCGGATTGTCCACGAAATCCGCCGCACCGTGACCGAGACCGACAATCTGTTGTTCTCGGTAATGACGCACAATCCGCAGCCGCTGCATATCGACGTTGAGGCCGCGAAGGCTAGCGAGTTCGGGCAAATTTTGGTCAACGGCACTTTCACATTTAGCCTGATGGTTGGCCTGTCGGTCGGCGATACAACATTGGGCACGTTGGTCGCCAACCTGGGCTATGATAAGCTGGTCATGCCAAAGCCGGTGTTTCTTGGCGATACGTTGCGGGCGGAAACCGAGGTGATCGGCCTCAAAGAAAGCCAATCGCGACCCGCTGCCGGGGTAGTGACATTCCTCCACGCATGCCTCAATCAACGCGACGAGGTGGTATGCCAATGCGAGCGTGCGGCTTTATTGAAAAGGTCACAAGTATGAAACTGCGCTCGCTCCTGTTTGTCCCTGGTGACCGTCCCGACCGTTTCGCCAAAGCCGCCACGAGCGGGGCCGACGCAATCATCCTCGATCTGGAGGATTCGGTGACGCTGGACAACAAGTTGGCGGCGCGTGAGGCGGTGGCGGACTGGCTGTCGGGCGACCGGCTGGGTGTGCCCTGCTTCGTTCGCGTCAATCCGCAGGACAGCCATATGACGCATGACGACCTCGCGTCGATATTGCCCTATTTGCCCGACGCGATTGTCCTGCCCAAAGCAGAGGGCGCGCGATCGGTCAACTGGCTCCGCGCAGAGGCTGCGGCGGTGGCAGATACGCCGGATGGCGATTGCCCGCCGGTGTTGCCGATTGCGACGGAAACGCCGGGAGCGATTTTTGACCTCGGCACCTTGCGCGAGGTATCACATTATCTTGCGGGGGTAAGCTGGGGGGCGGAGGATTTGCCTGCCGCCGTCGGTGCGGTGACTGCACGAGAAGAGGACGGGAGCTATACGTCGCCATATGAAATCGCGCGCAGTCTGACGCTCTTCGCCGCTCATGCTGCCGGGGCTCCTGCCATCGATACCGTCTTTCCGGCGATCAACGACGAAGATGCATTAACGGCTTATGTCGCGCGGGCCGCGCGTGATGGTTTTACCGGCATGCTCGCGATCCATCCGACACAGGTCGCGATCATCAACGCGGGATTTACGCCGACTTCCAAGCAGGTCGCGCATGCACAATCGGTGGTTGATGCATTCGCCGCCAATCCACATGCGGGTACGTTGCAACTGGCCGGAAAAATGATCGACGCGCCGCATTTGAAGGCGGCGCAATCCATCCTCGCGCGGGCGGCGGATTAGGCCGCCAGCTTCCTCAACACATACTGCAGGATGCCGCCGTTCATGAAATATTCGACCTCGTTCGCGGTGTCGATGCGGCATAGCGTGTCGAAATTGAAGGTGCTGCCGTCCTTACGGGTGACCATGACCGTCACGGTTTGGCGCGGTTGGAGCATTGATACGCTGGTGATGGTGAAGCTGTCGTCGCCGGTTAGACCCAAAGTCGTGCGGCTTTCGCCTTCCATGAACTGCAATGGCAACACGCCCATGCCGACCAGGTTGGAGCGGTGGATGCGTTCGAAGCTTTCGACGATGACCGCGCGAACGCCCAGCAAATTGGTGCCTTTTGCTGCCCAATCGCGGCTGGAGCCAGTGCCATATTCCTTGCCAGCAATTACCACCAAAGGCGTGCCGTCGGCCTTGTGGCGCATCGCGGCGTCGTAGATGGGCATGGTCTCTTTGCCATAGCGCGACATGCCGCCTTCTATTCCGGGGACCATCTCGTTTTTGATGCGGATGTTCGCAAAGGTGCCGCGCATCATGACTTCGTGGTGGCCGCGGCGGGCTCCGTATGAATTGAAGTCTGCCTTGCTAACCTGATGTTCTAGAAGGAAAGTTCCGGCTGGCGAGTCCGCTTTGATGCTCCCGGCAGGTGAAATATGGTCGGTGGTGATGCTGTCGCCCAATATCGCCAGCGGCTTGGCTTCGATGATATCCATCACCGGCGCCGGGGTCATGCTCATCCCCTCGAAATAGGGCGGATTTGCGACATATGTGGAGCCAGCGCGCCACTGATAGGTGTCCGAACCCTCGACCTGGATCTTCTGCCAATGCGCGTCGCCCTCATAGACCTTCGCATAACGCGCAGTGAACATCGAGCGGTCGATGTTTGCGGTCATCACGTCATGAACCTCCTGATTGCTCGGCCAGATGTCGCGCAGATACACGTCGCTGCCGTTGGTCGCCTGCCCAATCGGCGTAGTCGTGAAGTTTTCGGTCACCGTTCCCTTCAAGGCATAGGCTACAACCAGCGGCGGAGAGGCCAGAAAGTTCGCGCGAACATCGGGCGAAACGCGGCCTTCGAAGTTGCGGTTGCCCGACAGCACCGACGCCGCGACAATATCATTGCCATTAATCGCCTCGGAAATCGGCGGCGCAAGCGGCCCCGAATTGCCGATGCAGGTGGTGCAGCCATAGCCGACCAGATTGAACCCGATCGCGTCGAGATGCTCCTGCAATCCCGCCTTCACCAGATAATCGGTCACGACCTGCGAACCCGGTGCGAGCGAAGTCTTCACCCAAGGCTTCGGACGCAACCCATAAGCATTGGCCTTCTTCGCGACCAATCCGGCGGCCACCAGCACGCTCGGGTTCGACGTATTGGTGCAGCTCGTTATCGCCGCGATCACCACGTCGCCGTCGCCAATGTCGTGCGTCTTGCCCTCAACCGCGACGCGCTTGAAACCGTCATGCTTGTACACACTCGACAGCTCGCCGTTGAACACGTCATCGACCATATTGAGCGCAACCTTGTCCTGCGGGCGTTTCGGTCCGGCAAGCGAAGGCACCACGCTGCCCATATCGAGCGAGAGCGTGTCGGTGAACACAGGGTCCGCCGCGTCGGCAAACCGCCACAGCCCTTGCTCCTTCGAATAGGCCTCGACCAGCTCGATCTGCGTCTCGTCGCGCCCGGTCAGCCGCATATAATCGAGCGTCTTGTCATCGATGCCGAAAAAGCCGCAGGTCGCGCCATATTCGGGCGCCATGTTGGCCAAGGTCGCGCGGTCGGCGAGCGAAAGCGAATCCAGACCCGGCCCGTAATATTCGACAAAACTGCCAACCACACCGCGCGCACGCAACATCTGCGTCGCGGTCAGCACGAGGTCGGTCGCGGTAATCCCCTCGGCCAGCTCGCCGGTCAGTTTGAAGCCAACGACCTGCGGAATCAGCATCGACACCGGCTGCCCCAACATCGCGGCCTCGGCCTCAATCCCGCCGACGCCCCAGCCGAGTACGCCGAGGCCATTGATCATCGTAGTATGGCTATCGGTGCCAACGCAGGTGTCGGGATAGGCGATGGTCACGCCGTCAGGCGCAACGCTCGTCCACACCGCTTGCGCAATATGTTCCAGATTGACCTGATGGCAAATGCCGGTGCCGGGGGGCACAGCTTTAAAGTTGTTGAGCGATTTCGAACCCCACTTCAGGAAGTCGTAACGCTCGGCATTGCGCTGATATTCGATCTCGACATTCTGTTCGGCGGCCTTCGGGTGGCCGAATTCGTCGACCATGACCGAGTGGTCGATAACAAGGTGGACGGGGACCAGCGGATTGATCTTCTCAGGATCGCCGCCCAGCTTGTTCATCGCATCGCGCATCGCCGCCAGATCGACGACGCAAGGCACGCCAGTAAAATCCTGAAGCAGAACGCGGGCAGGGCGATACTGGATTTCGCGGGTGGATTTGGGGTCGGCCTGCCAGTCGATCAGCGCCTGAATGTCCTGAACGGCCACGGTAAACCCACCATCCTCAAACCGCAGCAGATTTTCGAGCAGCACCTTCATCGAAAAGGGGAGGCGAGACACATCGCCCAGTTTCTCGGCGACCTTGCGGAGCGAGAAGAAATCCACCGATTGGGTGCCCACTTTAAGGGTGGTGCGGGTCTGTAAGCTGTCTAGTCCAATGGCGGTCATAAAATACCTCGTCTGAAAGTGGTACTTTCAGCCGGTTTGGGGATGACGGTTGGAACGGTGCCTTGTTGCAGCCCGGAACCTGCGTCAAACCAGCGCGAAAGCGGGAGATTCGATTGACTCGCGCGCCTTAGCGTAGAGGGGGGCAGGGGGCAAGAGGGCCTTATCTGCCAGAGCAAAAGTGAGCCGTCCCACATGCTGGTCGTCACCCTGAACTTGTTTCAGGGTCTTACTTTTTTCCTGCCCCCTCAGTGGAGAAAGTAAGATGCTGAAACAAGTTCAGCATGACGGTATTGGATAGTTCAGCATGACGGGTTGGGTGGTCCGGGGTGACGGGAGCGGTGCTGAAAGGCCCCCTCAATAAACCGGCAACGGCGGAAAGCCCAAATCCTCCGCCAGATCGCGCCAATGGGGATTGCTCGCCGTCACATGATTGATCTTCCACTGCCGGTGCCAGTTTTTCAACTGCTTCTCGCGCGCAATGGCCGCTTCCATTGTGCCGAACACCTCGAACAGCACCAGTCGGCTGGTTTTGTATTTCTTGGTGTGGCCGTCGAAATACCCGTCACGATGCTGCCCGATGCGCTTCATCAGGTCCGAGGTGACGCCGATATACAGCGCCTGATCGTTGAAGCTGCCCATGATGTAAACGCAAGGCTGAAAGTCGAGGCGGCGTGTCATTTCAATCCTCCCCCTGCAGGTTACAAACCGACCGTCACCCTGAACTTGTTTCAGGGTCTTGATAGCAGCCCTAAGCCACCGCCGCCAAAAAAGTAAGACCCTGAAACGAGTTCAGGGTGACGGAAGGAGGAAAGTAGGGGAGCGGGCGACGTCTCGTTAGCAAATACCTGATCCGTTGGGTCATGCTGAACTTGTTTCAGCATCTTACTTTTACAACTGCTAGGGCGCAGAAAAAGTAAGGCCCTGAAACGAGTTCAGGGTGACGGCTTGATGGCGGCGGCGGCGGCGTGGCGGAGGGCAGCGACGGCACACAGGCCCCTCCGTCAGTCGCTTCGCGCCTGCCACCTCCCCAAAACTTTGTTTTAGGGAGGATGAAAAGTGCTTTCCTACAGCATTCCATATAGGTTATTATATGAGATATGATTCACCATATGGAAATTTGACATGCCGACATCGCATAGAACCAGTGCCTGGGGCCGGGCGCGGGCGAAGGAGCTGGAAGACGCACAAGCGCGGGCAGCGCGCGACAAGAATCCGCTTATTCCGGGCCTGCGCGTCCGCCATGACGGCTGGACCGCCGAAAAGACGCAGCGGTTTCTCGATGTGCTCGCGCATACCGGTTGCGTGCGCGACGCGTGCCGCGTTGCGGGCAGCTCGAACACATCTGCCTACCGGCTGAAACGGATCAATCCGGAATTTGCGGCGGCGTGGGATGATGCGCTGTCGCGCGCGGGCGAGGGGCTGGTGGCGCTGGCTTATAGCCGCGCGGTGCATGGGCGCGAGACGATCATCTATCGCAATGGCGAGGAATATGAACGGCGGGTTCAGCCCGATTCCGCTTTGCTGGCGCTGCTCATCAAGCGCGGCGATATGGCGGGTGGGGCGGGGGCGTTTGCGCACAAGGATCTGGCCGAACTTCCGCGCGAAGAGATATTGACGCTGGCCGAATGGAAGCAGCATATCCGCTTTTCGCCCTATGGCGGCAAAGTGCTCGGCGCCGACCCGGTCGAGGAGAAGCGCAAATATCACGAAGCGATCGCGCGGTTGCGGGCGCGGCTGGAATCGATGGCCGAGGAGGGGGTACAGTGCATGTGCTGTCACCAGCCATTGCCGCCGAATTGGCCGCCACAGTCACTTCAGGAGTTGCAGCTGCTGGGTGTGGTCGATCTACAGGCGGCGGCAGAGGGGCGTGACGGGATTGTCGGGCCAGAGAACGGGAGTAGGGGCTAGCGCCCGCAGCCGGAACTTGGGCCTACTCCACAAACTCCATCGCGCCGCCCGATCCGGCGGCGACCTGCATGAATTGCGGTTTGCTTTTCGGGCCGTCGCTGCCCACCAGCAGCGGGTAGTTGCCCTTGGGCAAGGCCTCCAGCGGCACGCCTGCGGCGGCGAGTGCGTAAGGCGATACGCGGTGGCGGGTGCACAGGCCGCCGGCGCCGTCGCTCACCAGGGCTGTTTCAAATTCGACCGCAATCATCGCGCCCTCTGAGCGGCTAACGGTACATATGGCCAATTGACCGCCGCTCAGATCAAGCACCAATCCGGTGCCTTCGGGGACACCAAGCAGGCCGTCGATCAGCGCGCCGGTTTTCGACAGGTTGCGCATCAGCGCATCGTAACGATGGTCGTCGTGGATCACGCCGATGCGGCGGAACACCGAACGGCGTTCCTGACGGTGGAGTTGCGGGCCATCCGGTTCGATACGGAATTCGCCTGACTTCATGCGCTCGACAACCGTTTCCTGTGTCAAAGCCTTCGAATAGATCCACCCCTGGATGAAACGCGCGCCCATGGATACAACGACGTCAAGCTGATCGAATGCTTCGACACCCTCGACCGTGGTTTCCATGCCCAACGCGTCGGACAGGCCGATGATAGCGGCGATAATCTTGGCGCTGTTATGGTCTTTATCGGTGCAGCTGTCGACGAAGGTGCGGTCGACCTTGATCTTGTCGAAAGGTGCGGAACGCAGATAGCTGAGCGAGGAATAGCCGGTGCCGAAATCGTCGAGTGCGAGCCTGACACCCAGTTCTTTAAGCGCGCGGAATATGTCGTCGATGGTGTCCCCATCGCCCATGAACACGCTTTCGGTGAGCTCCAGCTCCAGCCGGTTCGCCTCAAGTCCCGACGTTTCGAGTGCATCTGTGACGATCTCGATAAGGTCGGAATGGACAAATTGCGCCGCAGATACATTAACCGCGACGCGTACCGATTTTGGCCACAGCATTGCGTCCTTGCACGCGCGATTCAATGCCCATGCGCCAATCTGGTTGATGAGGTCAGACTCTTCGGCAATCGGCACAAAGACATCGGGGCCGATGATGCCGCGTTCGGGATGTTCCCAGCGCATCAGTGCTTCGAATGTGACGACCATGTTATCTGCGGTTCGGACGACGGGCTGATAATGGAGTTCGAGCAACTCGTTCTGTAACGCGTCGCGCAGCCCCTCTTCAAGCACGCGACGTTCCGCAGCCTCGTCCTTCAGATCGGCCGAATAGAAGCGAAACTGCCCGCGTCCGCCGTTTTTGGCAGCGTAAAGCGCGAGGTCGGCATTGCGGATTACGTCATGCTTTTCGATGCCATCATAGGGCGCGATGGCGATCCCGATGGAGGTGCCAATGGTCGCGCGCTTGTCGTCTATATTATAAGGTTGCGATATGATCTGGATGATCTTGCTGGCAAGTTCGCCCAGTTTTCCGCGGTCGTCCAGGTCAGGCAAAATAATCTGGAATTCGTCGCCGCCCAGCCGTCCGATATCGCCGCGGCTACCCACCACGCGTTCGAGCCGCCGTGCGACCTGTTGCAGCAAGTCGTCACCCGCCGGGTGGCCCAACGTGTCATTGACATGCTTGAACCGGTCGAGGTCGAGCATCACCAGCGTACAGCTGCGCTTGGCAGATTTATAGGCGGCGAGGATGCTTTCCAGCCTCTTGTCCATCCGGTGGCGGTTGGCCAGCCCCGTCAGCGAGTCAAATTCGGCAAGCCGCGAGTCCACAAGTTTGCGTTGATATTCGACCGTAATGTCTTTCGCGCTGCCGCGATAACCTTGAAAGTTGCCGGATCTGTCGAACTTCGGATGGCCCGAGATCGACCACCATGTCTGGCGCCCTTCATCCTGCGGTGAGCCAAGGGCAAAGCGGACGGTCTGATCGACAATCTTGTTCCGCGCGGTCAGTTGAAAATTGAGCGGACGGTCTGATCGTTCGCCCGGATTGGCTGCATCGGTTTCGAACAATTTGATCAGCGGCTGGGCCAGCAGTTCCTCGATCGGCTGGTTGAGCTTTTCGGCGGCATTTTCCGAAATGTAGATGAGGCGTGCCTCTGCATCGGTTGCCCAAAGCCAGCCGATGCCGGCCTGCTCGAAATCATCGAGTACTTCGAGGCGACGCTTGATATCGCCCGGCGTGATGACCTCGACGGACCCATAGCCCGAACCATCGGCTGAGGACATGCCGGGGAAGCTCTTGAATAGTCGCGTGACAGCCATCGTCGTCAACACACGCCAAGGGAGAAGAAGAACAAAATCTGGTTCATGGGAAACAGGCGTTAAATCATTCTGGTTTACAGAACGCTAATGATAAAATTGCTGCGACAGCACACCCCAATCAAACTCACGCCTTCCGCAAAATCTCCGTCACTTCTTCAAGCGAGCCGCGAACGCGGAGGAGTTGGTCTTTGCCGAAGACGATCAGGCATTCATCATCCGTGTTGTCGGCGAGCCTCACGAACTGGACGATTTCGGGATTGACGGAGATTTTTTGACCGCGTTTGTCTGACAGGGTGACGAAAGGTATCATGGGGGTTCCTTTGTGAGACGGCGAGTGCGGTCATATCCGCACTACCGCAAAAACCGCTTTCCTACAACATTCCATATTGGTTATTATAATTCTAAAGGAGAACCAATATGCACCAACCCCACAATCCCCGCGATCCGCTTACAGGTCACAATATTCGCCACGGGCCGGATATGTGCGCGGAATGGATAAAATCATGCGATATGGTGGCAGGCTGCCCTGAGCGTTGAAATGGCCGACATTGACATGCACTTTGCGCTCTTCGTTGGCTTGCGATAACGCTCGCATTCCGCAGAGAGTTCGAAAGTCCATGCCCCGCCTTATCCTGTTCAACAAACCATATGGCGTGTTGCCGCAATTTACCGACGTGGGGACAGCCGGATCGCCGCGCCCGACGCTGTCGGATTATATCGACGTTCCCGGAGTCTATCCGGCCGGGCGGCTCGATATGGATAGCGAGGGGCTGATGCTCTTGACCGACGACGGCCGGTTGCAGGCGCGGATTGCCGACCCGAAGTTCAAGATGCCGAAGACCTATCTGGTGCAGGTCGAGGGCGATGTGGGCGAGGATGCGCTGGCGTTGCTGCGGCAAGGCGTGCGATTGAAGGATGGGCTGACGTTGCCTGCGGAAGCGGAGCGGATGGCCGACCCGGCTTTATGGCCCCGCGACCCGCCAATCCGCTTGCGGCAAAGCGTGCCCGACTGCTGGTTGCAACTCACCATCCGCGAAGGCCGAAACCGGCAGGTGCGCCGGATGACGGCGGCGGTCGGGCATCCGACACTCAGGCTGGTGCGGTGGGGGATTGGGGAGTGGTCGGTTGAAGGGATGGCGCTGGGGGAGTGGCGGGAGGTTCTGGTTGGGATCGGCGTTGGGTGATCGAAGCGTTGCGATCCTAACACGAAAATCTATATGCTGGAAAAGGACGCTCTAACATTGGCAGCTGAGGAGCGTAAGAATGGAGCTATCTTTCGTGCCAAACTGATACAAGCGATTTCGACCTGGTTATTTGCCTGTTTACACAATGTTAATTCTTTTTTAGGGCGTCTGTTGAATTCGGCGGAATGTCGGTTTTACTCATTGTATAAAGCAGGGGCATGATATGAAAAAACTTCTATTAACTTCCGTCGGCATCGCAACGCTCTCATTTTCGGGTACTGCCAGTGCCGCTGAAATGATATTTCTTTGGGACTATGATTCGCCAACGCAGACCTTGCGCGGCATAACAAGTCAGAATGGCACCGTTATTCAGAATGCTAATGTTGGTGCTCAATATACTGGCGGCTATGGCCTGTTCAATAGCCAGACGTTGCTGGCAAATCTAAATCTTGGGTTCAATATTTTCGATGGTGGCGGTAATTTGCTGCACACTTGGGCCGTGACCGGAACGTCCGGAAGTAGCTCCTTCAGCACGCCGTTTCTCAATGGAGAGCTTGGTCCGCTCACTCCACTTGCCGGCGGAACAGCTGTTATTGCAAATGGTTTGGTTCAGACAGTTGGCGGGTTCTCCACCGCCGACGATACTTACACACTGCAGTTTAGAACAAATGCGAATCTCGCGGGCGCAGTTCCTGAACCGGCGACATGGGCGCTCATGTTGATTGGCTTTGGTGCTATCGGTGCTGCGGTGCGGCGTCAGCGGAAAGCCACCGTTAAAGTCAGCTACGCATAAGTTTATCGGCTATTTGATCCTGAGCTCTGCTGGAGAAAATCCGGCGGAGCTTGGTGGAATATTCCCTTCGGATACGAATCAATCTGCGGGCCGCATCACGCGCTTGCCCTTTGTTCGGCTGGTCAGATGAAATTGCTGGCAGCGGTCGCAGCGATAGGGTCGCAAGGGGACGTTGGCGCGCTGGGCGATTAGCAGCGCGTCTGCTTCGAACGCGTAGCGCGCTTTTTTGGCGCAGATGCTTAGTCTTGTGCGCACTCATATCTCCCAACAACGACCGTCACCCTGAACTTGTTTCAGGGTCTTACTCTGCGGCGGTCAAAAAGTAAGATGCTGAAACAAGTTCAGCATGACGGGGAATGGGGGCTTCTACACCGTTCCCTCAATCCTAGCATTCGAAAGCCACGCTGCCTTGATTGATAAGCTGCGCGATTAGGGCCATCGCTGCATCCGATTTTGTCAATTCCGGATCGACTGCAACGCGATCTTGCGCGCAGAGGTTTTCGGCGAATGCGGCGGTTTCGCCAGCGCACTTGAAACACTCTCCATCGACAAATAGCAGCACCGCGTCCGCATCCTGCCGGATAAACGAAAAGCGGCTGGCCGGATTGCGGGATAGCGGCTCACTGTCCGTGAGGCGTTGGCGCAATTTGTTGATTTCGATAGGCTCTTCCGGCTGCCAGTCGATATCGGGATATTTTTGGGTGCTGTTATACCCACCGAACCAGCGCGCGAAAGCGGCGCGGTCATCGAGTTTTTCGGTGATCATCGCGTGGAGCACGGAGATGGCGTCCGGGGAAATTTCGCCGGGGTTTTTCTGGGCCAGCAAATCGGGGTCACTGTAGCGATCATCGTCCGGCAAAGCTTCCAGCAGATCATCGACATAATGCCCTATAAGCTCACCACGTGACGGCGCGCGGAAGCCTATCGAATAGGTCATGCAGTCATCGCCGACCGCGACACCGTTATGCGCAACGCGGGGCGGGACGTATAGGATGTCGCCGGGTTCCAGCACCCATTCTTGCAAAGCTTCGAAGTTTGCTAGCAGGCGCAAATCGTCGTTGGGCAATAATGCGGTTTCGGCGTCGCAGGTCGCGCCGATTTGCCAGCGGCGTTTGCCCAGACCTTGAATGAGGAACACGTCATATTGGTCGAAATGTGGCCCTACGCCGCCCTCATCCGGAGCGAGGCTCACCATCACATCGTCGATCCGCCAGTTGGGGATGAAGCGGAAAGGTTCGATCAGCGCCGCAACTTCCGGCACATAATGATCGACCGCCTGCACGAGCAGCGTCCATTGTTTAGGGTCGAGCTCGCCAAAGCGCGTTTCGGGAAAGGGACCGTTTTCGACACTCCATGTTTCGATGGTCTGCTCGATTAGCCGCGATTCCACTTCTTCCTCGCAGGCGAGCCCTGCAAGCTCATCGGGTCCGAGCGGATTTTCCCACGTCCCCCAAGGATTTTTGATGAGCAGCGGTTTCTTCTGCCAGTAATCGCGCAGGAAGCCGTCGATGTCGAAATTGTGCAGTTGCATGTCGCGTGATCGCCTAGTGCTAAGGCGCGGCCTTGTCCAATAGCTTAGCCAGTTGCGCGCCGTGCGGCTGAAAATTCTGCGCGCAGCGGGTGATGAACGTGTCGATTGTCGCCATGTCGGTGACGGGCAAGTCGGCTTCGGGCGCGCGCATTTTCTCGTCCGCCGGGAACGTACCGTATCCCGCGAACAGACAGTGCCACGACAGCGAGCTATAGTAGCGCCCGATGTCGAGCTTTGCGATTTTTTCGGCCAGATCGGCACCGGTAAACCACGCGGTCATCACCGCCTTCAGATTGTCCGAAAGGTTGGTGTTGGCGGCGTTGTCGCGCCAGTAATCGGAGTCCTTGCGCTGGTTCATTCGGTAATGCGCGACGATATAATCGCGAATACCGTCATAGCGTCGGGCGATCGTGTCGTTGAACGCGTCGGCGTGCGTGGAGGTCATGCCGCCTTTTTCGTATGCGTCGATAAAGCCCTCGGTCGTGGCCTGGACGATGTGCAGCGCGGTTGCCTCAAGCGGTTCGATGAAGCCCTGCGACAGTCCGACCGCGAGGCAGTTTTTGACCCAGCTGCGCTCTACCCTGCCGACATTCATCTGCAAATGACGGGCAGGGGTGTCACTATCGAGCAACCCCAGATGCGTGCGCAGTTCGGTCTCGGCGGCGTCGGGGTCGATATAGCGCGACGAGTAGACATAGCCGTTGCCGGTGCGGTTGGTCAGCGGGATCTTCCACGCCCATCCGGCGGAAAATGCGGTGGCGCGGGTTTCGCTGCGGATGTCGCCCTCGTCATTCGGCGTGGGCATCGCGACCGCGCGGTCGTTGAACAGATTTTCGGCAAAGGGCCGGAACGGTTCGGCGAGTGCTTTCTGGATGATGCTGCTTCGAAACCCGCTGCAATCGAAGAAGAAGTCACCGGCAATCTGTTCGCCGCCTTCGACCTGCAAGGTCTGCACATTGCCGTTGTCGTCGAGCAGCACGTCATTGACCGTTCGCGCAAGATGAATAACGCCCAGTTTCGTGGTCGCATGGTCACGCAGGAATTGTCCCACCAGTACTGCGTCGAAATGATAACCGTAGCCGATGTCGAACGGAAAATTCTCCGCCGCAACGGGGGAGAGGCGCTTTGCGGCTATCTTTGTCGGCAAGAAGAAGCGGTCGGGGTGCGCCCACACGTCGCGGCCGGTTCGTCTGGCGCGGGTGTGGAAGACGAACTGGCTTTCCGTGAACTGGTCGATCTGCGTTTGGAACGGATGAAAATAGCGCTCGAAACCGGCGCGCTGCGACCAGCCGTGAAAGCTGATCCCTGCCTTGTAGGTAGCGTTGCAGTGCGGCATCCATTCGGCTTCGGCAAGCCCGAGCGTCGCGAAGAACGCCCTCAGTTGGGGCGTCGAGCCTTCGCCGACGCCGATGATGCCGATGTCGGGCGATTCGATGACGGTGACGCGGTGCTGCGGCCAGTGCCTGGCGATCAGGCAGGCCGCCATCCATCCAGCGGTGCCGCCGCCCAATATTACGAACCGGTGTGTGCCTTCGGTCATTTCCAGTCGCTTAGCAGCCAACCGAGCACATCTTCCATCCGCGCGGCCCAGGCTCCTGCCGCGCCTGCCGACGCGATCTGGCCGCGGCGGTCGATCACCCGGGGCTGCCTTCGACAAAGCGAATGGCCTGACCACCGCCGGGTGCCATTTTTAGCTGCATCGTTTCGCCCGCCTTTACACTGCGTTTCTCGATGATCATCGAGTGGCGTTTTTCGGTGCGGTAATCGGCGTCGTCACCGTCGCGGTAAATTTGCGCGGTGTAGGTCTTGCCGGGTTCGAGGAAGTCGAGTTTAACCGAGACGTTGCGTGCTTCCTCATCGCCCATCGCGCCGAGAAACCATTCGCCGGTTCCTTTCGCTTTGCGCGCAATCGCGACATAATCGCCGATTTCTGCGGCGAGCACGCGGGTATCATCCCAATCGACCGCGACGTCCTTGATGAACTGGAATGATGCCATGTGCTTTTCGTAATTTTCGGGCAGATCGGCGGCCATCTGGATGGGTGAATAGAGCACCACATAATAGGCCAGTTGCTTCGCCTCGGTCGATAATATGTCGCTGTTGCCGCGACCTTTCAGGCTGAGTACGCCGGGGGTGAAATCCATCGGCCCGGCGAGCATCCGGGTGAAGGTCAGGATAGCCTCATGCTCGGGCGGGTTCTTGGGTTCGGCCCACGCGTTATATTCCATTCCGCGTGCGCCCTCGCGGCTGATCCAGTTCGGGTAGGTACGACGCAGGCCGGTATCCTTGATCGGCTCGTGCGGATTGACCGCGACCTTATATTTGGCAGCGGTCTCGACGACCTTCAGATGATGCACCGCTGATGCCTGGCCTTCGTGCCAGTCGAATGCGATGCTGCCATCGGGTTGTTTGACCCGGAAACCGCCTGCGTCGGAGACATAGCCGGTCTTTACGCTATCGATACCGAGACGTTGATAGAGTTTGAAACCATCCTCCATTTGGCTCTCATAATGCGCTGCATTGGCAGATGTCTCGTGGTGGCCGATCAGGACGACGCCCTTTTTACGTCCGTAGTCGGTGATCGCCTTGATGTCGAAATCGGGATAGGCCTTGGTGAAACTGAACTCGTCGCCATTCGCAAACCAGTCGCTATCCCAGCCCAGATTCCAGCCTTCGACCAGAAGTCCGGTAAAGCCGTGTTTCGACGCAAAATCGATCATTTTCTTGGCATAGACTGTGGTTGCACCGTGCTTCGGCCCCGACGCCCAGCTTTGCGTATCGAGATGCATACCCCACCAGATGCCCATATATTTGCGGGGTTTTACCCACGATACATCGCCGAGCTTGTTCGGCTCGTTAAGGTTGAGGATCAGCTTTGAGTGATAAAGTCCGGCGGCGTTGTCCGCAATCTGCAGCGTTCGCCACGGTGTGGCGAAGGGCAGGGTGCGGACAACCTTCGGGCCCGAACCAGACGGCGTCAGTACAGCTTTCAGCAACCCGCGCTCGACCTTTTGAATGTTCATCGCCGAATAATCGACCAGTGCCGCTTCGTGGAACGCGATATGCGTGCCGTCGGCGGTCTTGATCGTCAACGGCGTTTGCGCGAGTCCGACTTCCTTCAGCGGCGTGGTGTTGTAGATATATTCCTCTCGATTATGTTCGAGTGCTGGCACCCACCACGCGGTTGCATCGCCGATCACATTGAACTGCGTCAGTTCTTCCTGAATATTCGCGGTCTTCAAATTGGGTTGCGCGGGAACTTCAAGGCGAAAACCGACGCCGTCGTCATAGATACGAAAACGGGCATTCAATATCCGCTTCGCTCCAGACTTTTCCTGAAAAGAAACGAGCAATTCATTGTAATAATTTCGGATCGATTTCCATTCACCCCATGGTTGTTCCCAACTATCGTCGAACTTCGCGGTCTCTTTTGCAACCACCGCCATATTGCGGTCGAGCTTTGGCGCATCGGTGAATATGAAACCAACGCGCGATTCACCTATGAGTTCCTTTCCGTTGCGTAGGATGCGATAGCCGGGGCGACCTTCACCGGTTATTTCAATCGATACCGAGAGGCTATTGTTGGGCGATGATGCCTGGGCCACCGTTTCGGCGTGTAATGGCGTGGCTGCCGCGATCAGAAACCATCCGACAATCGCCCAAAAAAAACGTGACATCAATCTATCTCCTCAAGCAATCCGTTCGGCAATCCATGCGCCATAAGGGCCGAGTGCCCATCCGCTTTCGTGGTTGACTTGTTTGACTATCCGCCAGCGATCGGGCTGCGACGGCTGCCATTCTAATGGGGACGCGCTCATGTTGAACGCGCATATCAAATGCTCGCTGGCGCTGTGTCGTTCGTAAACAATCAAATCGTTCTTGGCTTCGATGATGGTCAAATCACCGACGAGCATAGCGTCATGCGCACCCCGGAAAGCAAGTAATTCGCGCGTGAGCGACAGCAGTGATGCGGTATCGATATTCTGCCGATCGACAGCCATGGCTGCATGGTCATCGCCCAGCGGCAACCATGGCTCGGCGTGGCTGAAGCCGCAATTTTGTTCAGAAGCAGCCCATGGCATCGGGGTGCGTGTACCGTCACGACTAAGCGTCAGCGGCCAGTTCGCAATCGCTTCGGGGTCTTGCAGCTTCTCGAACGGGATATCGACCTGCGTCAGGCCGAGCTCCTCGCCCTGCCACAATATGACATTGCCGCGCAGGCTGGCGAATAGCATCATCACCATCCGTGCATAGGCGTCGCGCGCTTCAGCGGGCGCCCAGCGGCTGATCCAGCGTGGCGCATCATGATTGGAAAATGCCCATGTCGGCCAACCGACACCGTCTTTATCGGGCCATGCTTCCAAGGCTTCCCGGACCAATGCAGGTGTCAGTTGCTCGGCGTAGAGGAAGTTGAAACTGTAGGCGCTGTTGAAATGGCTGTCGTCGGCGGTAAACGCCTTCATCTCGCGGTCGGGTTCGTTTCCGCCGACTTCGGCAACGGTGAACCTGTCAGGGTAGCTGTCGGTGAGAGCCCTGATCCGCTTTATGAAAAGCGGAATATCGGGGTGCGATTGATTGTGGACTTTTAGCTGGAAGTCGAATGGTCGCGTGCGGATGCCGTTGCCAGCCGGGGCAGGCGGGTTGTCCTTCAAATCGGGATCATGCATCGCAAAGTTGATCGCATCGATGCGGAAGCCGTCGACGCCGCGATCAAGCCAGAATTTGGCGACGCCGAGCAACGCGTCTTGCACTTGCGCGTTGTGAACATTCATCTGTGGCTGGCTGCTGAGGAAATTGTGCATGTAATATTGGCCCCGCCGCGCATCCCATGTCCATGCAGGGCCACCGAATACCGACTGCCAATTATTGGGCGGCGTTCCATCTGCCTGCGGGTCGGCCCAGACATACCAGTCCGACTTCGCGTTATCCTTGGTCACGCGGCTCTCCGCGAACCATGCATGCAAATCCGATGTGTGCGAATAGACCTGGTCGATCAGGAGCTTCAGCCCAACACTGTGTGCTTTGGCCACCAGATCGTCAAAATCAGCGAGTGTCCCGAAAATCGGATCGACGCCGCAATAGTCGGCAACGTCGTAGCCGAAATCTTTCATCGGTGACGTGAAAAATGGCGATAGCCAGACGGCATCGACCCCAAGCGAGGCGATGTAATCCAGCTTGCCGGTGATACCCGGAAGATCGCCGATACCGTCGCCGTTGCTGTCGGCAAAGCTGCGCGGATAGACCTGATAGATCGTCGCCCCGCGCCACCATGGGCGCACTTGTTCGGGTTTGGTCTGGATAGCTGGCTCGTTCATTTTTCGCTCGCGCAAATCGCATAGCCAAAGGCGGGCAACGAAACGGTGACACTGCCCGGTGCCGATGACGCAGGTGCGCATGATCCTGCAAGCGTGCTGAACATATTGGAGCGGGTTTCGACCAGAACCTGCGCCGTAATTGGCGTCGCTGCGGTGTTGAAGGCGAGCAGCACTTCACGCCCGCTTTCGGGGTCGATGCGCGAAATCGCAAATAGCCCCGGCTTGTCGGAAAATGCACGGACCAATTGGCGTCCGCGGCGCAGCGCGGGTGTTTCCTTGCGTAGTTTTGCCAGCTTGGCGATCGTCCGGAACAACGGGTGGTTTTCGTCGAAGCTAGCCGTTGCGGTGGTCTTTTTCGTGCCGATCAGCGCGTTGTCATTGTAAGACGCAACCTTGCTCGCAAACAGCGTTTCGCGCGCATCCTGATCGCCGCCGTCACCGACAAAACCCTGTTCATCACCCGAATAGATCGTCGGCACCCCGCGCAGCGTCAGCAGCATCGCGTGACCGAGATCGACGCGCTTCAGCACTTCGGCGTCATCGGCTTTGGGATTATTGCGGCGCACAAACGTAGCGAAACGTCCAGCGTCGTGGTTGCCGAGGAACGTCGGCAGCCGCATCGCACCCGCTTCGCCGCCTTCGTAAATTGGATCGGCAAAAAAGAGCCGGCGCAGATGCTCGGTCGGCGAAGTGCCGCCAGCAGTGTCGATGACCGCACGGGCAAAGGCGAAATCGAGCACCGAGGGTAGTTTCGAAGTGCGCGTGTGCGTCGCCAGCCGTGCCGGATCGAGGTCGCCGGTGAATACTTCGCCGAAGATGTGGAAATTCGGAATACCGCGCGCCGCTGCGCGTGCCTGCATCGCTGGCGCAAAGGCGACCCAGAATTCAGGATTTACGTGCTGTGCAGTATCGATGCGGAAGCCGTCGATCCCGTAACGGTCGATCCAGCCGCCGAAAATGTCGATCATTCCCTCGATGACACGCGGATTTTCGGTCATCAGGTCGTCGAGTCCGGCAAAATCGCCATGCTGCGAATCCTCGGCATAGAAATTGGAATCGCCGCGATTGTGGTAGAGCGTCGGATCGTTGAGCCAGGCGGGGGTTTTCACCTTCTCCTCGCCCTTAGGCAGATAGGGCGTGTAAGCATAATTCGGATCGGTAAGCCGTGCAAAATTCTCGGGTGTTTGCACTGCGTCGCCCTCGAAACCCTTGTTGATCCCATTGGCGCTGTACGGGTAGTCGGCCCGGCTGCGATAAGGGCAGTTCTTGTCGGGCACACATTCGCGGTATTTGATAACATCGGCGGTGTGGTTGGCAATGATGTCCATATAGACTTTCATGCCCTTGGCATGCGCCGCATCGACCAGTGCCTTGAAATCGGCATCGGTGCCGAGATGAGGATCGACGCTGGTGAAATCGGTGATCCAGTAGCCGTGATAGCCCGACGATTCATTGCCCGGCGGCCCCTGCACCGGCTTGTTCTTGAAGATCGGGCCGACCCAGATCGCGGTGACGCCAAGCTTTTCGAGATAATCGAGCCGCTGTGTAAGGCCCTTCAGATCGCCGCCCTGATAGAAGCCTTTGTGGGCGAGATCGAAGCCGGTTTTCAGCCGGTCGCCCTTGATGCCGCCCTTGTCGTTCTTGACGTCGCCGTTTTCGAAGCGGTCGGGCAGCATGAAATAGATGACCTCATCCTCGGGCAACCGGTCGCGGTAATTTTGCGCCGCTACCGGCGTTGAAAGCGCGGACGCCAGCAAAGTGGCGGCGAGCAGGATCGATTTGGGTTTCATGGCATCGCTCTTTGTCTGTCGAGGGGAGGAGCCGCACAGTTGGCGGCGATGTAATCTTTATGCAGCGGCATCTGCGTCGCAACATGGGCGGCGTGCTTGCGCGCCAGATCCATGAATTCGGCCAGTTGTGCAGGGCTCAGCTGGTCGGCAAGCGGGTGATATCCGACGGGGTGCAGGCCCTGGCCCCACATCACCTGCAACCAGCCAAGTTCGGTAAAAAGCTCTTCATTATGACGCGATATGCGACCATTTGCCTTGAACAGCGCGATCTTGTTCGCAAGGCTGTCGGGTATCGCCATCTCCCGGCATTGCTTCCAAAACGCACCTTGCCGGTTCTGCGCATTGTAGTGCAGAATGATGAAATCGCGGATCGAGGTGAAATCGAAATCGGTTTGCCGGTTGAATTCGTCAATGTCGGCCTGATCGAAGCCTGTGGTCGGAAAGAACGTCAAAAGCCGTGCAATGCAGGACTGAATCAGATGAATGCTCGTCGATTCGAGCGGTTCGAGAAAACCGCTGGCAAGCCCAAGCGCGACGCAGTTTTTCTTCCATACCTGTTTACGCTTACCGGTAACAAAACGCAGCGGCCTTGGTTCGGCCAGAGCTTGACCGTCGAGATTGGCCATCAACGTGTCGGCGGCATCGGCATCGCTGATGAAGCTGCTGCAATAGACGTAACCATTGCCGGTGCGGTGTTGTAGCGGGATGCGCCATTGCCACCCCGCGTCGCGCGCGGTCGAGCGGGTAAACGGTGTCAGCGGATCGGCAGATGCACAAGGCACCGCGAGCGCGCGGTCGCATGGCAGAAAGTTCGACCAGTCGTCATAGCCGCTCTCAAGCGCCTGCTCGATCAGTAGCCCGCGAAAGCCCGAGCAGTCGATGAATAATTCGCCGTCGATTTCCTCACCCGACGTCAGTTTGACTGACGAAATAAACCCGCTCTCTCCGTCCAGCGACACGTCAACGACTTGGCCTTCTGTTCGCGAAACGCCGCGACTTTCCGCATATTTTCGCAGGAATTGTGCATAGAGCCCGGCATCGAAATGATAGGCGTAAGGCACCTCGGCGATGCCCGGTCCCGATGCCTTGGTATCCATCCGCCCGGCGCGCGCGGCGATCTCGTTGGCGGAATAATGGGACAGGTCCTTGGCCAGACCGAGCGCGCGGCCCCGCGCCCAGAAATGGCGGAACGGCAGCACCCCCAGCTGGCGGCCGACCGTGCCGAAGGCGTGCATGTAGCTGTGGCCTTCGCTCCGCCAGCCGGAAAATTCGATGCCGAGCTTGA
>JANOHL010000042.1:0-5280 GCA_031406495.1 Sphingomonadales bacterium
TCCTTGCAGCCGTCGAAATCCATCGGCACGTCCATCATCATCGCGGCAGGCACCAATGGCACCGACGATCCGCCGGGGATGACCGCGAGCAAATTGTCCCACCCGCCTCTTATGCCGCCGCAATGCTTTTCGATCAGCTCGAGGAACGGATTGCTCATTTCTTCTTCGACGACGCAGGGCTTTTCGACATGGCCCGAAATCTGGAAGAGCTTCGTGCCTTTATTGCCCTCGCGCCCGAAGGACGAGAACCACGCAGCACCACGCCGCAATATGGTCGGCACAACCGCGATGCTCTCAACATTGTTGACCGTGGTCGGGCAACCATACAGCCCTGCCCCTGCCGGGAATGGCGGTTTCAGGCGTGGCTGGCCTTTTTTTCCTTCTAGACTTTCGATCATCGCGGTTTCTTCGCCGCAGATATAAGCGCCGGCGCCACGGTGGACGAAGACATCGAAATCATAGCCCGACTTGGCGGCATTCTTGCCAAGAAACCCCGCCGAATACGCCTCGGCTACTGCCTTTTCGAGAACCTTGGCTTCAAAAATATATTCACCGCGAATGTAGATATAAGCGGCGCGCGCGCGCATGGCGTAACCGGCGAGCAGCGCACCTTCGATCAGCTTGTGCGGATCATGGCGGATGATCTCGCGGTCTTTGCAAGAGCCGGGTTCGGATTCATCGGCGTTGATGACGAGGAAATTGGGTCGTTCGGGCGACGGCGTTTTCGGCATGAAGCTCCACTTCAGTCCTGTCGGGAAGCCAGCGCCACCACGACCGCGCAGGCCGGATGCTTTGATCTCCTCGATAATGGCGTCCTGGCCGACCGCCATCAGCGCCTTAGTCTTGTCCCAATCGCCACGCTTCTGCGCGGCTTTCAGGCCGAAATCCTGATAGCCGTAGAGGTTGGTGAAGATGCGGTCTTTATCGTGGAGCATCAGCCAAGCCCTCCAAGCAAAAACCATGCGCCGCCTGCGATCAGCAGGCCGATAACCGCCAGCTTGATGATGCCGGTCAACAACTTCCACGCCACGAAGGCAGCGACCACTACGCCGATAATAGGGAGCCAATCAGCCAATTACGCTCTCCCGAAGGGAAATAAATTGTTTCGCGCAGAGGCGCAGAGGAAGCAGAGACCGCAGAGAGACAGCATCTCTGCGAACTCTGCGAACCTCTGCGCCTCTGCGCGAAACCACTATTTCGTGCAAGCGCGAGGGATAAACAGCCATCACCACTCCCCCCGATAGTCATGGTTCTTCTCAACCATCGCCTGCAACGTCGTCGGCCCGCCATAAGGCTCAACCGTGTGCCGCCCCGGCAATTGCGTGCCGATCTTCGGCTGCTTGCCTTCGGACAGGTCGTTCAGGATGCCCGCCATGCTGTCATAATCGAGGTCTTCGTAATTATCGTCGTTGATCTGGACCATCGGTGCGGACGAGCAATTGCCCATGCACTCGACCTCGGTCAGCGTGAACAGGCCGTCGGGTGTGGTCGCCCCTTTGACCAGGCCGCGGTTCTTGCACGCCGCCATGATATCGTCGCTCCCGCGCAACATGCACGGCGTCGTACCGCACACCTGCACATGGAAACGGCCGACGGGCGCGAGGTTGTACATGGTGTAGAAAGTCGCAACCTCATAGGCGCGCATATAGGGCATACCGAGTTGCGCGGCGACATATTCAATCACCGGCACCGGCAGCCAGCCCTGCGTGTGCGTTTCCTCACCCACCTGCCGCTGCGCCAGATCGAGCAGCGCCATCACAGCGGACTGCTGCCGCCCTGCGGGGTAGCGGCCAATATAGATGTCAGCTTTTGCCTTGGTGGCAGGCGCAAAGGCAAAGCCGCCCCATTTGGCGCGGACTTCGGCTTCGTCGGGGATGTGTGCGGTTTCAGCCATTTTGACCGGCCTTGCGCTGGAACAGCAAATACCAAAGAATTACAAAACCAACGATAGCACCGATCAAGCTACCAACGGCGACAAACCCATCGGCAAAGGTGGTTCCTTCGCCGCTATATCTTGCGATTGCAAAACCAATCGTGAGCGCAAACGCTGCAACTCTTGGTGAGCTGTTTGGGTATAGCTTGCTCGCAAAAAAGAAGGCTATCCCTCCAATGATTAGCACCACAAAAAGGACAGCAACAAAAGAAACAATAAGCGTCACCGGTCGCACTCCCCAAACACGATATCGAGCGCGCCCAAGATCGCTGTGGTGTCCGCCAGCATGTGTCCGCGCGACATGAAATCCATTGCCTGCAAATGCGAGAACGCGGTCGGGCGGATTTTGCAGCGATAGGGCTTGTTGGTGCCGTCGCTCACCAGATAAACGCCAAATTCGCCCTTGGGGCTTTCGGTCGCGACATAGACGCTGCCCGCGGGGACCTTGAAGCCTTCGGTGTAGAGCTTGAAATGGTGGATCAAAGCTTCCATCGACTGCTTCATCTCGGCGCGTTTGGGCGGTACGATCTTGCGGTCGTCGCTGCACACCGGGCCTTCGGGCATTTCCAGCAGACATTGCTTCATGATGCGTGCGGATTGGCGGACTTCCTCGACGCGGACCATGAAGCGGTCGTAGCAATCGCCGCGCGTGCCGACGGGGATGTCGAAATCCATCTTGGCGTAAACATCATAAGGCTGCGATTTGCGGATATCCCACGGGATACCGGCCGCGCGTATCATCGGGCCGGAAAAGCCCCATTTGATCGAGTCTTCTTTGGAGACAATCGCGATATCGACATTGCGTTGTTTGAAAATGCGATTGTCGACCACCAGCGCCATCGCGTCCTCAAACAAGCGCGGCAAACGGTCGTCGAGCCACTCGCCGATATCAGTCAAGAGTTTCAGCGGCACATCCTGATGCACGCCACCGGGACGGAACCACGCGGTGTGCATCCGCGCCCCGCTCGCACGCTCAAAAAAGCCCATGCAATCTTCGCGCGCCTCGTACAGCCACAACCCCGGCGTCATCGCGCCGACGTCAAGGATGTGGTGCGCGATGTTGAGCATATGGTTCGAAATGCGAGTCATCTCGGCGAACAGCACCCGCAAATATTGCGCACGCAGCGGCACTTCGAGGTTCAGCAGTTTCTCGATGGCGAGCACGTAAGAGTGCTCCATCGACAGCGGCGAGGCGTAATCGAGCCGGTCGAAATAGGGCAAGGCTTGCAAATAGGTCTTATACTCGATCAGCTTTTCAGTGCCGCGATGCAACAGGCCGATATGCGGGTCGAGCCGTTCAACGATCTCGCCGTCGAGCTCCATCACAAGCCGCAGTACGCCGTGCGCCGCCGGATGTTGCGGGCCGAAGTTGATCGTGTAATTCTGGATAACGTCGTCGCCGGTGGTCGGGGCGAGATCGGGCTGGAGGTTCATAGCAATGCTCCCGCCCGAAGGGCAGAATTGGTTTCGCGCGGAGGCGCAGAGAAAGCAGAGGCCGCAGAGAGTCCGGAGCACCAAAGTTTGCGCCCCTCTGCGCGCTCTGCTTTCTCTGCGCCTCCGCGCGAAATAATTTTAAGAGCTTCGCTCATTTGCTTGCTCCCTTCTCGTCGCCGGGCAGAATGTAGTCCGCGCCCTCCCAAGGCGACATGAAATCGAACGAACGGAAATCCTGCGCCAGTTGCACGGGTTCATATTTCACGCGCTTTTCTTCTTCCGAATAACGCAGCTCGACATAGCCGGTCAGCGGGAAATCCTTGCGCTGCGGGTGGCCGGTAAAGCCATAATCGGTCAGGATCCGGCGCAGGTCTTCGTTGCCCGAAAACAGCACTCCGTACATGTCGAACACTTCGCGTTCGAGCCAACCGGCCACGGGCCAAATCTCGGTCACCGAAGGCACCGGCGTATCTTCATTCGCGGTCACATGGACGCGGATACGGTGGTTTTTGGTGAGGCTTAGCAGGCAATAAACCACCTCGAAACGCGGCTCGCGGTCCGGCCAATCGACACCGGCAATTTCCATCAACTGCTGATAATCACACGTATCGCGCAATTGCACCATACAGCCAACCAGCTTGTCGCGCTTCACATGCAGCGCGACTTCACCATACGCTTCTTCGACAGCAACCAAGTCCTTGCCCAGCGCCTTCTTAATAGCAGCAACGGTGCCTTTTGGCTTAACGATCAAGGGAGCAGAATGACTCATAAAGCATGACCCTTCGCGCCTTCGCGTCTTTGCGTGAGCAAAATATTATTTCGCGCGAAGACGCGAAGACACGAAGAAGAAAAAGTGATTTTCACCGCTCTATCGTCCCCACGCGCCGGATTTTGCGTTGCAACTGCATGATACCGTAAAGCAAGGCCTCGGCAGTCGGCGGACAACCCGGCACGTAAATATCCACCGGCACAATCCGGTCGCAACCGCGCACGACGCTATAGCTATAATGATAATAGCCGCCGCCATTGGCGCAGCTGCCCATCGAAATCACATATTTCGGTTCGGACATCTGGTCGTAAACCTTGCGCAGTGCCGGCGCCATCTTGTTGCACAGAGTTCCGGCGACGATCATCACGTCCGACTGGCGCGGTGATGCGCGCGGGGCGATGCCGAAGCGTTCGAAATCGTAACGCGGCATATAGCCGTGGATCATCTCAACCGCACAGCAGGCAAGCCCGAAGGTCATCGGCCAGAGCGAACCCGTGCGCGCCCAGTTGAACAGGTCTTCGGTCGAAGTCACGACGAAGCCCTTGTCGCTGACTTCGCTGTCGATATCGTGCAAGAAATCGGCGTCGGGCGCGGTCGGAGTCTTTGCAATTACTCCCATTCGAGTGCTCCAACCTTCCAAGCGTAGATAAAACCGATGACCAATTCGAACAGGAACAGCATCATCGTGCCCCAGCCAACCCAACCCGTTTCACCAAGACTGACCGCCCACGGAAACAGGAACGCGGCTTCGAGATCGAAGATGATGAACAGGATGGCGACGAGGTAGAAACGCACGTCGAACTGGCTGCGCGAATCCTCGAAGGCGGGAAAGCCGCATTCATATTCGGTGAGCTTCGCTTCGGTCGGCTGATGCGCGCCGGTCAGCCGCGAAACACCCATCGGGAGGAACACGAACAGGCTCGACAGCCCCAGCGCCACGATGAGGAACAATAATATCGGCAGATATTGCGATAAATCAGTCACAAACAGACTCGCCCAAACCCATGGAATATGCGGCGCTTCTAGGGATTTGCGCCGCAAGCCGCAAGTGCCGAGACGCGCTTTTTTCCGCCATTTTACGCTTTATTTGAGCGCGCCCGCCAGCAACTTGTGGAGCTTGCTGTGCAAGATGTCATTTGCCGCT
>JANOHL010000052.1:0-30614 GCA_031406495.1 Sphingomonadales bacterium
CCCCGGACTGGTCCCTCCACTGGGTTGAGGTGGGGGCTATCCGCAAACACCGCGCTCGACGGCAAGGCCCCACCCCCAACCCCTCCCCTGAAGGGGAGGGGCTTGTCTCTCTTTGTCGCACTCGCCGCATTGGCGCTTTCAACGCCCGCTCTAGCCGATGGTCTCGTCGAAAATGTCAACGGCATCACGCTCGACAAAGACGGCAAGGTCATCCGCTTTACTGCGATGCTGATCAGCAAGGACGGCAAAGTCACCGAACTGATGACCAAGAAGGACAAGCTGCCCAAGCAACTCGACTTCCGTCATGACGGGCGCGGCGCAACGATGTTGCCGGGGCTGATTGATGCACATGGCCATGTCATGGCGCTGGGCTTCCAGCAATTGACGCTCGACCTGTCGGAGACCAACAGCCTTGCCGAAGCACAAGCCGCGATCAAGGCCTATGCTGCAAAGTATCCCGACCGCCGCTGGGTAATCGGCAGCGGGTGGAATCAGGAAAAATGGGGCCTGGGGCGCTTTCCAACCGCCGCCGATCTGGATGCAGCGGTCAGTGACCGTCCAGTCTGGCTTGAGCGGGTCGATGGTCATGCCGGTTGGGCCAATAGCAAAGCGATGGAAATTGCTGGCGTGACGGCTGCCTCTAAATCCCCACCCGGTGGACGGATTGAATTGGCGGGTGGCAAGCCCAGCGGTATTTTTGTTGACGCGGCAAGTGGACTGGTCGGCAAATTCGTCCCCGTACCACGCCCGGCAGAGCGCGATTTGGCATTGGCGGAAGCGCAGAAGAAATTGCTCTCACAAGGCATCACAGCGATTGCCGATATGGGTACCAGTATCGAGGATTGGCAAAGCTACCGGCGCGCTGGCGACGATGGCTGGCTGTCGATCCGGATTTTTGGCTATGCTGGTGGCATCGACAATATGGTAGCGATTGCCGGACCGCGCCCGACGCCTTGGCTCTATGATGACAAGCTCCGCCTGGGCGGCGTGAAGCTCTATCTTGACGGTGCCTTGGGCAGTCGTGGCGCCTGGCTGAAAAAGCCCTACACCGACGCACCCGGCCAAACCGGCCTGCAATTTTTGGCAAGCGCCGAAATCCGCAACCTGATGGTGCGCGCCTCCATGGATGGTTTCCAGACGGCTGTCCACGCCATCGGCGACGCCTCCAACGCAGAGGTCATCGGTGCGGTTGAAGAACTCGCAGAAACCTATCCTAAAGACCGGCGCTGGCGGATCGAACATGTGCAGGTTGTCGACCCCGCCGACCTGCCTCGTCTCGGCCGAAATGGTATCATCTCGTCAATGCAGCCGGTGCACCAGACATCCGACCGCACGATGGCCGAGGCGCGATTGGGACCGGACCGGTTGAAAGGCGCGTATGCTTGGAACTCGGTTTTGAAAGCCGGGGGCAAGCTCGCTTTTGGCTCGGATACGCCGGTTGAATCGCCCGATCCGTTCGCCGGCCTTGCTACCGCGATGACCCGCGAAGACACCAATGGTCAACCGTTCGGCGGCTGGCTCCCCGAGGAACGGGTGACACGCGAGCAGGCGCTGGCTGGCTTTACCACGGGTGCCGCATTCGCCGCATTCGCCGAGGACAAGGTCGGGTCGCTCACCCCCGGGCACCGCGCCGACTTTATACTGGTTGATGTCGATCCATTGCTGGCGTCGCCCAGAGAAATCCGCAAGGCGATTGTCAGCGAAACCTGGGTTGGTGGACGCCCTGTTTACAAAAGCGGAAAAACCGCCAGTGACGAAAAGCCGAACGATGGAGAGACACGATAATGGCACGTGCATGACATCTGGTGAGGCCAAAGCACGCGAGACCACGATGGACGGCATCGAACGAGCAACCGATGCTTTTCGCGGCCTGTTCAGCGGTGCCAACACCGGCAAGATGCTGGTTAAGCTATAAGGCCCACAGAAATCATCGGCACCTACCATTGAAATATGTCCATCATTTACCTTCATTTGCGACGATGGCTCGGCAAGCTTGCCGTAGCGTAAATATGCCAAATGTTGCACAATAGCCGCACTGTGTGATTTTTCGACGGGAAACCGTCACTTCTCGCGGTGACAATCGTAACTATTGAGTCTAGCTTGCTCACAAATAATCATAATCAGGAGGGATGAACTATGTTGCATCGTAACCCGAGCTTTGGCCAATTGCTCAAGCTGTCTGCCGCATGCATTGCGCTCGCCGTTCCCGGCATATCCTATGCGCAGGACGCGGAACCCGAAACAGCCGTTGAAGAAAATGAAGACGAAGAAATCGTCGTCACCGCGCAAGGACGGACGCAGCTTCTCTCGGATGTTCCGGTCGCAATTTCCGCCGTTAATGCCGAAACGCTTCAGAACAGCGGTGCCAACGACATTCGGCAATTGAACCAGGTTGCACCGTCGCTCCTCGTTTCTTCGACCGGCAGCGAAGCCAACGGCTCGGCGCGTATCCGCGGCATCGGCACGGTCGGCGACAATCCGGGCCTCGAAAGCTCGGTTCCGGTATTTATCGACGGTGTCTATCGTTCGCGCTCGGGCATCGGCCTCAACGAATTGGGCGAAATCGACCGGGTCGAGGTGCAGCGTGGGCCGCAAGGGACGCTCGGTGGCCGTAACTCTTCGGCCGGTCTGATCAGCATCTATTCGAAAAAGCCAAGCTTCACCTTCGGCGGCAGCGGCGAACTGACCTATGGCAATTATGAATTCATGCGCGCCGCGAGCAGTTTCACCGGGCCGATCACGGAGCAGTTGGCCTTCCGCGTGGACGGGGTCTATGTAAAGCGTGACGGTTTCTATCGCGACACCACCAACGGCACCGACGTGAATGACCGTGACCGTTATTTCCTTCGCGGACAATTGCTCTTTGAACCGAGCGACGCGCTTTCGGTCCGGCTGATCGCCGATTATACCTATCGCCAGGAAAAATGCTGCGCGGCCACTTATGTCGATGGCACCGTCAACCAGTTCATCGGCAATCTGAACAATCCGTCGACGCCGTTGGCGCCATTGCAGACGAACGGTAACAATATCATCAACGTGCTGCGCGATCTCGGCCAAAATCTTGGCGCGTTCAACCAAGGCTATGCGCGTAATATTTCGGTAAGTCCCGGCCGTAGCTATCTCGGCGAAACCAAGGATTATGGCTTTTCGGGCCAGATCGATTATGATTTCGGCAATGCGACACTGACCTCAATCACCGGCTATCGCCAATATCGTTCAAACCAGGCGTCGGACACCGATTATGGCACGGTCGATATCCTATATCGCGGTGTGGACGATAATGCCTATCGTCAGTTCCACACCTTTACCCAGGAATTACGCCTGCAGGGTGAAGCATTCAACGGCACGCTCGACTGGCTGATCGGTGGCTTTTACGCCAATGAGAAACTGACTGTTCGTGACAATCTGCGGTTCGGCAATCAATATGGCCGCTTTGCCACATGCCGGATCATTTCGGGTGGCGGCCTTGCCGGTCTCTATTCGCCGACCAGCCCTTCATGCGTCGCTCCGGGCGTTGGTCCTGCCACCATCGCAGGGGCGTCTGGTCCTATTTCCGGTGTGGATATTGTTGCCGCCTTCACCGCGCTCGATGGCCTGAACAACCGTGGCACAACGAACGACCGATATTTCCAGAAGGATACCAACTGGGCGCTGTTCACGCATAATATCGTGCACATCACCGACACGCTCAATCTGACGCTGGGGCTTCGCTACACCAGCGACAAGAAAAAGTTCAACGCGACCTTCGGCAATGACAACACGACCTGCACTACGATTCAGGCGCGTGTGCTCGACGATCTGACCAACCCGCTTACCACTGCAACCGCGCGCGCGCTTGCAGGGGCATTGATCGGTCTTGGCTGTCAGGGCAATTCGACTGCTGAGCTCAACGGTGTGTCGATCAATGACAGCCGCAGTGAGGATGAGTTTACCGGAACTGCCATCCTGTCGTGGAAGCCGGTCGAAGACCTGCTGCTCTACACCAGCTTTGCCCGCGGCTACAAGGCAGGCGGTTTCAACCTCGATCGCTCGGCGTTGAAGTCCCCGATCTTCCCGTTCTCGGCGACACCGGGCGGCGCGCAGGCGCTGGTCGGCAATCTGCAGTTCGACCCCGAGCTGGTCGACAGCTATGAACTGGGGGCGAAATATTCGACTGGTCCGTTCAGCCTGAGCGTTTCCGCCTTCCGTTCCGACTTCAGCAACTTCCAGCTGAACACCTTCAACGGTACGGTCTTCCTGGTGCAGACGGTCAATGGTTGCAGCGATCTGGTTGGCGGCCCCGCTGCGGACACCGATCTCAGCGTCGCGACCGGCACATGTGCGGTAGATGATGTGAGCTATGGCGTCCGGACGCAGGGCGTCGAGCTGGAAGCTTCGCTGGCTCCGGCGCGTAACTTCCGCATCGGTGCGGGCCTGACCTATGCTCGCACCAAATATCGGAGCGACCTGATTGGCAACAAATTGGGCGCTGCACTCGACCCTGCGCTGCGCAAATTGCCTGGCGACAATCTGTCAAATGCGCCCGAACTGGTCGCAACCACAAGCGTGACATGGACTCCTGAAATCGGCAGCGGCGGTCTTTCGGGCCTGTTCTACATCGATGGTCGTATGACCAGCGACTATAACACCGGTTCCGACCTGTTCCCGCAAAAGGAACAGGATGGATTTGCCGTGTTCAACGCGCGCGTCGGTCTGCGCGGTCCGGATGAGGCGTGGTCGCTTGAACTGTGGGGCCAGAATATCTTCAATGAGGATTATGCTCAGGTGGCGTTCAACGCGCCATTCCAGGCTGGCACGACCTCTGCGCCGTTTGTCGATCCGCAATATCCCGGTGGTCGCCAGATATTCTCGCAATTCCTTGCCGAACCGCGGACCTATGGCATTACCTTGCGCGGCAAGTTCTAAGTCACCAAATACCGGACACAAAAAAGGGGCCTGCGATTGCGGGCCCCTTTTTTATTGTCTGCAGTTGAAAAGCTTAGCTGCCGAACCCGACACCCAGAAAGCCCGGCATGGGGCCATTCCAGCCGTCGTCACCGGAGTCGTCGTCGGGCTTCTGTTTGGGCTCAGTTTTCTGCGCGGACTTGGCGCGCACTGGTTTGGGTTCGACCGCCGCTGCAGCTTCGGGCTTCGGCGTCGCCACCTTTGCGGCGCGCTCGCGCTTCGGTGCTGCTGGCCGACGCTCTTCGCGCTCAGCTTCTTGGGGCGCAGCCTTTTCGGGCGCAGGTGCCGCTGTCTTGCCAACGCGCGTAATCTTCACGCCGATCAGCTTTTCGATGCTGTCGATCGCTTCTTCGTCGGCCTTGGTGACAAAGGTGAACGCCTTGCCCTTGGCACCCGCCCGGCCGGTGCGGCCGATGCGGTGGACATAGTCGTCGGGGTGCCAAGGCGCATCGAAGTTGAACACGTGGCTGACGCCTTTGACATCAAGCCCGCGCGCGGCGACGTCGGATGCCACCAGCAGGTTAATCTCGCCGGACTTGAACGCATCGAGCTCTCTGGTCCGGGTTGCCTGATCGATATCCCCGTGAATTTCGCCCGAGCGGAACCCTTTCTGGCGCAGGCTCTTGTTCAGTTCGCGCACCGTCGTCTTGCGGTTGCAGAAAATGATGCCGGTTGCGACCTCTTCCTGACGCAGCAAATCGCACAAAACGTCGCGCTTCTTTGCAGGCGACACATCGACCAGAAACTGTTCGATGTTGAGGTTCGACGACGCGGGCCGCGCGACCTCGATATATTTCGGGTTGGTCAGGAAACGGTCAGCCAGCTTCTTGATTGGCGGCGGCATCGTTGCTGAGAACAGCAGGGTTTGCCGGTTGGCAGGTAATTTGGTGCAGATGGTTTCGATGTCGGGGATGAAGCCCATGTCGAGCATCCGATCGGCCTCGTCGATCACCAGCAGTTCGCAGCCGTTGAGGAGAATCTTGCCGCGCTCGAACAAATCCATCAACCGCCCCGGTGTCGCGATCAAGACGTCAACGCCCTTTTCCAGCGCCTTGACCTGATCGCCCATCTGCACGCCGCCGATGAGCAGCGCCATCGAAAGCTTGTGATAACGCCCATATTTCTCGAAATTTTCAGCTACCTGTGCCGCCAGTTCGCGGGTCGGTTCGAGGATCAAACTGCGCGGCATCCGGGCGCGGGCACGCGAGCCGGCAAGGATGTCGATCATCGGCAGCACGAACGACGCGGTCTTGCCTGTGCCGGTTTGGGCGATGCCGATGATGTCCTTCATCATCAGCACCGAAGGGATAGCCTGCGCCTGAATCGGCGTGGGCACGTCGTAACCAGCCTCGGTTACGGCTCGTAATAATTCATCAGACAGGCCGATGTCGGCAAAACGCATAAATTTTTTCCGGAAAAATAGTGCGCAAGGTGTTTCGACTGGCGATACCCTTGCTCGCGCGCGCTTTGACGTTTTGCTCTGCAAATGTCAAGGAATTTGGCGGATTGCCGCTTATCGCGTTATCGCGATTGCGGAATAAGCAGCCGGAACTTGTCGACCTCACACTTGGCGCCCGTGCGCGCGTGCAGCAAGTCGCGGTCAACGCACAATTTACCGTCCAGCGGTCGCTCCATATAGGCACCGGCATAAAATTCACGCGCAAGACAACCATCGCCCAGATATGCGCGTATCATAGCACCCTCACGCGTCACCAGATCGAGACTCTCTTTTGTGCCGGGCCGTGACCCCACCAGCCTATCCATCAGCAAACATTTGCCCGCCTTTTCTTCCTTGTAGCGCACCGGCGCGGCCTTTGCCGTGACACGACTGCTCATATTGCCGACGCCCGGGCTATGGCGCGGCACCCGGATGATGATGCGCTGTTCGACGCGGACCTGGAAAACACTGTCGCGAAAATCGACGATTCGGCGTAACAAGTAAGCGGAATCGGATGCTTCAATTTGACCCCAAGCGGTTTGCGAAAGTGCCGTCAATGCGACCGCTGATAGCAATAGGGCCAAAGCTGCGTGCAAGAATCGATCCGGTGACAAGTTGATGTTTGTGAGCCTTTAGTCGATAGGGTTGAACGGGGCATTAATTGAATACCAGCCCTTCAGTGTCAACTCTTTGGATGAAGCTGTGCTTAACCCTGATGTTCTTACAGAATTAAGGCATTTGCTGGGCCCAAAAGGCTATATTGATGACGCCGCAGCAATCGCGCCCTGGTTGACCGATTGGCGCGGGCGCTACACCGGCAATTCGGCTGCGCTGCTGTCACCGGCCAATACTGCAGAAGTTGCTGCTATCGTTAAAATTGCGTCGGAACATAGGATTGCGTTGGTCCCGCAAGGCGGCAACAGCGGCATGGTCGCGGGTGCGACCCCCGATACCAGCGGCGACCAGCTCATTCTTTCGTTGCGCCGGATGAACCATATTCAAAGCATCGATGCAGACAGCGGACTGGTGCGGTGCGAGGCAGGCGTCATCCTGCAAAATCTCCACGGTGCGGTTGCAGAGAAGGGCCGCCGCTTTCCGCTGACGCTGGGCGGTAAGGGTTCGGCAACCGTGGGCGGCCTGATCTCGACCAACGCGGGTGGCACGCAAGTCATCCGGCATGGCACGATGCGACAACTGGTTGCTGGGATTGAGGCTGTGCTACCCGACGGATCAGTGTTCGATGGCATGACGCCGCTGAAAAAAGACAATCGCGGTTACGATCTGAAACATCTGTTGATCGGTGCAGAAGGAACCATCGGGGTTGTAACCGGCGCGGTCTTGCAAACGGTACCCGCTTTGATCGATCGCGGTGTTGTTTGGGCAGGAATCGACGGCCCTGATGCCGCATATAAGCTGCTACTGTTCATACAGGCACGAGCCAGCGAGCGGCTGGAAGGCTTTGAAATATTGCCAGATCGCGCCTTGGATGCCGTCCTGCGCCATATCGACGGAACCCGCGCGCCGCTGGACGGCCGCCATGCTTGGCATGTGCTCATCGAGATTTTGCAAGACGACAGATCGCAATCAAGCCCCGCAGATTTGGCAACCAGCCTGCTGACCGAGGCAATCAACGCCGGTCTCGCGCAAGATGCGGTGTTGGCCGCCAGCGAAACCCAGGCCGAAGCCTTCTGGAAAATTCGCGATTCTATTGCCGAAGCCGAACGGGCGGAAGGCCCGGCGTTGCAGCATGATATCAGCGTCCCCGTGGCCGATATGGCCCGCTTCATCGCCACCGAATCGTCCAAAATAGAAGCGCGCTATCCCGGCACGCAAACCGTTGCCTTTGGCCATTTAGGCGACGGCAACATCCATTTTCACGTCAAAGCTCCCGCGAGAGTCGATGTTGCAGAATGGTATCGCGGCGACGGTGCCGCGATCACTAGCCATATATACGACCGCGTGCATGCTTATGGTGGATCATTGTCGGCAGAACATGGCATCGGACAAGCCAAAGTCGCCGAATTTGCCCGCCTCGCCGACCCGGCGCGGATGAGCGCGCTGCGCGCCATCAAGGCAGCCTTCGATCCGCTTGGCATTATGAACCCGGGCAAACTTGTTCCGCTTGCCTAGACGCGCCGGTTTGCCTAAGGCCCGCGCAACCTTTAAATACACTTTCAAATATGGAGTTCCCCCATGGCCAGCGCCCCACAGGCAGCCAATTTGCCGCTTTTGTATAACGACCTTGTTCCGCTCAACAGCAACGATCATGCAACATGGAAGAGCAAGGGGCTTGAAAACGCCAAATTTATGGATGGCCAGCACGCCATCCCGCTGACGATCGAAGAGTTCATTCCGGCGTCACGGCATTACCCGATCATCTTTTCCGCCGCCGAGCAGCCTGTGCCGCTGGTTTTAATGGGCATGAATGAAGGCGTGAATACCTTCATGGACGACGAAGGCATGTTCATGAAGCCGGTTTACGTGCCAGCTTATGTCCGCCGCTATCCATTCCTGCTGGCGAAACTGCGTCCCGATAACGACGAGCTTTCGCTGTGCTTCGATCCGACGGCTGGCGCGCTGGGTGAATTCGATGAGGGCACGGCGCTGTTCGAAGACGGTAAGCCAAGCGAAAACACACAGAATATATTGAAATTCTGTGAAGATTTTGAAACTGCAGGTTCGCAAACTTACGGCTTTATCGAAGAGCTGGTGAAGCTCGACCTGTTAATGGACGGCGAAGTTTCGATCCAGCAAGAAGGTCAGGAGAAACCTTTTGTCTATCGCGGCTTCAAGATGGTCGATGAAGAAAAATTGCGCGAGCTACGCGGCGACGCGCTGCGCAAGATCGCGCAGAATGGCATATTGCCGCTGATCTATGCGCACCTGTTCTCGCTTCAACTGATGCGCGACATATTTGCCATTCAGGTCCAACAAGGCAAGGTGCCATTGGTGACGGAACTGCCGGCCACCTGATCTATCGGGCGTCGGTAAGCCAGGCATGCCCTTGCGACGCATGTTTCCGCAGTCGCCCTACCGATAGAGCAGGCGAGCGCGGACATAAAGCAAGTCGCGCGCCTCATTGCCGAGCATTTCGCGGAGCAAAGTATCGAACGCCAGGCGCGCGTCTGCCCTTGCATATTGTAGCGCGCGGCTCAGCAAAGCTTCGTCTATGCTGGCATTTGGGCAGCAGGGACGATGGATACCAAATGGTTCTGGCCAAATCTGCTGAACCACGTCCATCAACAAGGCAAACCGCATCGCCAACCCTGCCGACAACAGATAGCCCTGTAGTCGCGGCATCGGGTCTTGGCGCGCGCTGCGCAATATGCAGAAACTCCGCGCCGCAAGGATCATCCTTGCATCGTGCGAGTCGATATCCATCAGCATTGTCGGCTTAGTAGAGAATTGTTTCTGTATCGTCATGCGACCTCCTGACAAAGGACTATTACGAATAATTCTCATTAGCAATAGAAGATAATCGGCTGTTGCAAAATGCGGTTGCCCGCAATTCTTTCACAATCTGCCGCGTGCTCGAACAAAATTTTCAAACCGCTATTGATTTCCAGCGCGCCAGTCCCCATTCCAGTGACAGGACGGAAATCTCCCCTCCCTTTTCCGTCCTCATGGTGCCGTCAGGCGGCACCGCTCCCTGAACCTAGGCCACCCCGAAAACATGTTTTCGGGGTGGTTTTTTATGCGCAGTTGCAGTTATTCGGCGGCTATCAGCGTTGGATAGCCCAGCACCTCATCGACAAGCGTTGTGACGAGATCCGCCACCAGCCGGGCAATTTTTGTCACCCCCGCGCTTGGTTCGCGCAGCTCCGAGTCGAGATAAAGCGACCGATCGACCTCGATTTGCAGCGCATGGATGTTGCGACCGACCGCTGCATGGCGCCGCAAAATATAATCGCCGGAATAGGGATGGTTCAGCGCCACTCCATATCCGCGCGTCCGGATTTGAGCGCTCAGCAATTCTGCGAATCGCGCAGAGGCGCTTCGACCGAAACGGTCACCGATAACGAATTGCGGTATCGAATCAGCCAGCCTGTCGCGGATCGGCGGCATGCTGTGAAGGTCGAGCAGGATGGCAACCCCGAATTTGTCGCGCATTGCCGACAATGTTTGCGCGACCATCGCGTGATAAGGGCGGTGACAATCGGAAATACGCGCGTCCAACTCGGCCATCGTCAACTGCCGTTGCCATATATCGCCCTCGCCCGCCAGACGACGTGGTATCAGACCAAGCCCGCCTCGCTGTTTCGCACTAGGGGTCGGATAATCATGACCGTTTTGGCCACTGACCATCTCGATGTCTACGTCGCGCTCGTCGCGGTTGAGGTCGATCCACGCGCGCGCGCGGTGCGCGATGATGGTTGGCGCACCATCCGACACAAGATCGCGAGTCAACAGGTCGGCATAACGATCCTCCAACCGCAGCAACGATGCCGGTGGCAAGCGCAACGAAGCAAATATCTCTTCAGGGTAATCACGCCCGGCATGCGGGACGGACACCAGCACGGGAATGTTGAGCGGGGCTACATTATGTACCGCAAATCCCTGATATTCTGCCGCGCGCATTCCCGTCTTCCGCTCCATCTGCAAACAAGCGTGCCCTTATCCTTTCATGACAGAAATTTTCGGATTTGGTGGAAAAAATTAAATGTCTGGTGCTAAACACTGCCCGACGCATTCTCGTGGTGTCGCGACGAATGCAAAGATGTTGATCTAGGAATGCAAATGACCCGTATCTTGCTCGCAGAAGATGAAAAGGCGATGCGCGAATATCTGACGCGCGCGCTTGAAAAGTCTGGCTACGAAGTTGTCGCTGTCGATCGCGGTACCGAAGCGGTACCGTTTTTGGAGAGTGAGCATTTCGACTTGCTGCTCACCGATATCGTGATGCCCGAAATGGACGGTATCGAGCTTGCGCGCCATTGCAGCAAGGTATCGCCCGGCACCGAAGTAATGTTCATCACCGGATTTTCCGGTGTTGCGCTCCGCGCTGGCCAGTCGATGCCGAACGCCAAAGTCCTGTCCAAACCGTTCCACCTTCGCGATCTGGTGCTTGAGGTCGAACGGCTGTTTGCCAAAGAAAGCTATGGCGAACTGAAATAGGCTTGAATGAATGGCGGGCGGTCGCTAGAGGCTGCCGCAGCGTGGGCGTATAGCTCAGTGGTAGAGCACTGTGTTGACATCGCAGGGGTCGCAAGTTCAATCCTTGCTACGCCCACCATTTTCCTCCCAATGATGTTCAAGCCTTGCTCGGCGGCATCCCGTACCAACGTTTATAAGCGCGGGTAAAGGCACTCAGGTCGCTGTACCCGAGCAGTAACGCAATTTCACCGAGCGAGCGTTTGTTCTCGATAAAGTAGAGCGCGCACAAATCCTGCCTCACTCGATCAAGCAGTTCACGAAACGGATGTCCTTCGTTGACCAGATTGCGGCGCAAGCTGCGTTCCGTCATGCCAAATGACGACGCCATTTTTTCCAGCGTTGGTGGCGACTTATCGACTCCGTTGGAAAGATAGAAATAACTATGAGCAGTGTATCGCAAGCCCTGCGCCATCCACTCCGCCGGTTGCAAATATCTTTTGCTTGCAGCTTGGAGTAAAACTGCATTGGCATGGGGTGATGGACGGAACAGTTGGCGCGCGGCCAGTTCCATCCGCGTTTGGGGCATTGAGAAATGAACCGGACAGCCAAACACCTGCTCATATCTTGTCGGATCAAACCGGGCCGCATGCTGGAACTCGACGCGACGCAACAACGGTGGCTCACCTAGAACCTGCCGCGCAAGCCGCGCATAGGTAGCGACAGAAAACTCGACAAAAGATGCATACGTCTCAACATTGTCAGGATGTACCAGCCACCGCAGTACTGGTGGTTTTGCCGCAGGTTCAAATACAGTCTGAAACATACTCTGCCGCATGATTTGTATACGGATGTTGGCCTCAATCACCGTGCTGAGATTGGTCGACATCCGCGTCGCAAATCCCAGATCCGAAAAATTCTGCATCGATGCCTTTTCACCGATCCGGAGCGTGATAGCAGGATCGTTGAAATGCCGTTCCAGCGCGGCGAATATCCGCAGCACCAGATGCGCCGACAGGCGATTGAGCGGATTGCGAAGCCGCGCTTCGTCTATTCTGATCGCATCAAGCAGCGCGGCACGATTTGCACCTTCGGCCACTGCAGCGCGCAATATCCGAACCAGCAAATTCGCCGAAATCGTATCGGGGGGAATTGCATAGCCGTTTTGCAAAAAGATGTTGACCCAATCGTAAATTACCAGCTCCCTTCCAGATGTGCGCTGCGCCCAAGAAACACGCCCCGTCAAGGCTTGCAAGCCAGAAATGAGCGTGGCTTGCGGGCGCGGTTTATCGTCGCTAAGCCCGACCGCATGAATCTCGCAACGCTCCTTGACCAGCTTCAAGCTGGCTCCAACACCCACCGCATCAATATTCCGGCTAGCTGGCATCAGGGGCGCACCGCCTTTGGCGGATTGAGTTCGGTGCTCGCCTATCAGGCAGCAAAGCTTGCCGATGGCGACCTGCCGCCGCTGCAATCGGCGCAGATTGCCTTTGTCGGGCCGCTGTCGGGTGAGGTCGAGGTAACCGCCACGGTCTTGCGGCGTGGCAAGAACACCGCGTTTGTAAAAGCCGAGATTGCTGGCGCAGATGGCGTCGGCCTGAGCTGCACCTTCATCTTCATGAACCGTCGCCATAGCCATCTCGATTACGAAGGCTTGGTTCACCCCGAATTTCCGCCGATTCCCACAGCAGAAGGCACCCGCAGCGGCTCATCCGAATATTTCACCGGGCATATGCAATATCCCGAAAAACGGCTCGAGCTGGGAATGGCGACTGCGCGGTTGGCAAGCTGGCACCGATTTACCGAGCACGAAGGCCTCGATCATATCGCCGAACTCATCTGCATCGGTGACGCGCTCCCTCCGTCCGCCATGGGCCTGATGACCGAAAAGGGCATGGTCAGCTCGATGAACTGGCAGATCAACATGCTGACCGACGCGCCCGCGACCAAGGACGGCTGGTGGTATCTCGAAAGCGAAACACATCATGCAGCAAATGGCGCGAGCAGCCAATATATGACCGCATGGAACAGCGATGGCCAGCCGATGCTGACGGGGATGCAGTCGGTGGCGATATTCGTTTGATGTCCATGCGGGGACAACTGCCCGCCCGGAAGTTGACACAAGTTTACAGTTACTGCGCACCGCGTGACGCCTCGCCCAGTGCCTGATCGATCGGCGTAACCCCGCCTGATGCCCGGTCATCCGCCTCCCACTTCATGATATCGTCCCAGTCATCGAACGATTCCGGGATAAAGCCCCCGGCTATGCGTTCGAGCGGATCGCAACGCGCATAAGTGCGGCCGCGTGACAGGCGGTCGATCGCTTCCTCATGCTTGCAGGCGCTAAAATGGTCAACAGGTTCGCGCGCGCCCAGAAATTCGGCGATCTGGCTTTGGTGGATCTCGGGGCTTGCTGCCTCATCTTCGACATTTGCAGGAAGCGCAAAAGCACGATTGGCATCGGTCTCCATGCAATCGAGAAATTCCTCGAACTCATCCGCCACTGTGCGCGCCATTTGGTTGCCGATCTGGCTGGTTTCGAGTTTGGTGATGGTCGCCAGCAAATGCCGGACATCTTTCTTGCTCTTTTCGCCCAGCACTTCGCCGTCCTTGGTGATCGTTTCCAGATTGCCATCGACCGCGCGTTCGATGGCCATATCGATCAACCGCTGACGCGCGAGATAAAGTGCCGCGTCCCATGCCATCGCAAACGCCCGGCCAGCGGCTCGCCTGCGTAGCTGATAAGCCGACTGCGCCGACATCCCGACAGCCGCCGCCGCCTCACGCACCAGCCCGCAATCGGCAAGCGTCTCGCAGAACAGCCTTTGTCGCTCGGGCGTCCAGCCGTCCATGCGCGGACGCAGATCAGCGGGGGTGAAGGATGCAACAGCGTCGGTAGCAGCATCGCGGGGTGAGATGAGGGAGTGATTCGTTTCCATTACAAGTTTGGACCAGAGCAAATCCTACATTGCAAGAACAACATAGGAACATTATTGTAGGAAACGTTTGCAATGGATTTGACATCTAGACTAAGTTGGACTAAGTCCGATCAATGCAGACCGTCAATATCCATCAAGCCAAGACGCATCTTTCGCGACTGGTGGCGGCCATCAAGTCGGGAAGTGCGGCGGAGGTCATCATCGCGCAAAATGGTGTGCCTGCGGCGCGGCTAGTTCCCCTCGCCCAAAAGTCGCAAATCAAGTGGGGGCTGGCGAAGGGCAAATTTACCGTTCCTGCCAATATCGATGCGCTAAATCCCGAGATTGAGGCGCTGTTTCAAAGCAACAAGGATTGAGGCTTCTCCTCGACACCCATATCGTGTTGTGGCGGCTGACTGCCGACCCGCGACTGCCAGAGCGCGCGATCGAAATGATGGATAACGAAGCATTGTCTGTGGATGTCAGTGCAATCTCGGTATGGGAAGTTGCGATTAAGTGGGCGCTGCGCAAGGGGCGGCCCGATGACATGCCGCTTTCCGGCAAAGCATTTTTGCGCGAACTGGAGCGGGCATTGATAGAACCTTTACCAATCCAGCCAATCCACGCGGCGGCAGTGGATGATTTGCCCGCCCTGCACGGCGACCCCTTCGACCGCTTCCTGATCGCTACCGCGCAGCATGAAGGCATGACCCTCCTGACGCACGATGGAGCGCTGGGCGCTTATGGGGATTTTGTGCTGGTAGTTTGAGCGCATCCATATTTCAACCTAACGCCGCTTGTTTTTCCTCCGCCAGCCGGTCCAATTCGGCGCGGCTCTTCTTCTCGCTTGAGGATTTCAACTGCCCGCAGGCCGCCATGATATCGCGGCCTCTGGGGGTCCGCACAGGCGCGCTGATGCCCGCTTGAAATATCAGCTTTGAGAACGCCTTGATGCGTTCGGGCGTCGAACATTCATAATCGCTGCCGGGCCACGGGTTGAACGGGATCAGGTTGACCTTTGCGGGCAGCTTATATTGCCGGATCAGCCGCACCAGTTCGAGCGCGTCTTCGTCGCTGTCATTCTTGTCCTTCAACATCACATATTCGAACGTGATCCGCCGCGCGTTGCTGGTGCCGGGATATTCGGCGCAGGCACGCAGCAACTCGTCGATGCCGTACTTGCGGTTGATCGGGACGATCTCGTCGCGGACTTCCTTGGTCACTGCGTGCAGCGAAACCGCGAGATTGACGCCAATTTCGGCGCCCGCCCGCTCCATCATCGGCACCACGCCGCTGGTCGACAGCGTTATGCGGCGGCGAGATAGCGCGAGACCGTCACCGTCCATCACCACCTTCAACGCGTCACGAACATGGTCGAAATTATACAGCGGCTCGCCCATCCCCATCATTACGATGTTCGTGAGCATCCGACCGTCGGCGGTATAATGGCCGGTGTCGTCATCCTCGTCATCGATGTCGTCGTCATTGGCGACCGCCATATTCCCCTTGGGCCACTCGCCCAAAGCGTCGCGCGCCAGCATCACCTGTCCGACAATCTCGCCCGGCGTCAGATTACGCACCAGCCGCATCGTGCCAGTATGGCAGAACCGGCAATTGAGGGTGCAGCCGACCTGCGACGACACACACAGCGTCCCGCGGTCGGCATCCGGGATGAACACCATCTCATATTCTTGCGCGTCGTCAGCGCGCAGCAACCATTTGCGCGTGCCATCGGTCGAAACCTGAGCCTGCACCACCTCCGGACGGCCAATGACAAAGCGGTCTGCGAGCCAGGGTCGCATCGTCTTGGCAATATCGGTCATTGCGTCGAAACTGGTGACGCCGCGGTGATAAATCCAGTGAAACACCTGCTTCGACCGTAGCTTGGCGGCCTTTTCATCGAGCTGCGATTCAAGGAATAGTTGCCGGATTTGCAAATGGCTGAGGCCGATCAAGTCAATACGCCCATCGCTGCGCGGAGTAATGGCGCGCGGAATGGTGACGGGGTCAATATGGCCGGGGATTTGCATGGTGGCCGGGCCTATAAGGCGATGCCGACCAAAATGCACTTGGATATTGTAACCGCCGGGCGGAGGAATTACGCTAATATCGTGAAGCCCAAAATACTCAGCACCTTACCCGAATATACAAGCGCGCTATTTCTGGCCGATTTGATCGCGGGAATCACGGTCGCAATGGTGGCATTGCCGCTAAGCATTGCCATCGCAATTGCATCGGGTGCTGATCCCGCCAAGGGTCTGGTTACCGCAATTGTTGCGGGGTTTCTGATTTCAATTTTTGGTGGCAGCCGCGTGCAAATTGGTGGCCCCACCGGCGCATTCATCGTCGTCGTGTTCGGGATAATCGCGGAATATGGCTATGACGGGCTGGTCCTGGCCACATTGATGGCGGGCATTATCTTACTCATCGCCGGGTTACTTCGCGCCGGAAACCTCATCGTTTATATCCCCGAAGCGGTGATCAACGGATTCACGATCGGCATCGCCATCATCATCGCGACCAGCCAGTTAAAGGACTTTCTGGGGCTGGATATCGCATCGGTCCCCGCCGATTTTATCGAAAAACTACCGGTGTTGTGGGCGGCGCGCGGCGGCATAAATCTTTACGCGATTGGCATCGCTGCGCTTACAATGATTGGCATCATCGTCTTGCGGCGACTGGCGCCGAAATTTCCCGGGCTGATACTGGCAGTGACGATCACTTCGGCCTTGGTTGGCATCTTCGCCCTTCCCGTCGATACGATTTTTTCGCGCTACGGGGCATTACCCGACCATCTGCCTTGGCCAAAACTGCCTGCGGTATCAGCCGAGAGGTTGGTCGAGCTCCTGCCCTCCGCGCTCATCATCGCGTTTCTAGCAGGGGTAGAATCGCTACTCTCGGCAATGGTGGCTGACCGGATGATCGACAGCAAGCACCGCTCCAATGCCGAAATATTGGCGCAGGGCATCGCCAATACAGGCTCTGCGCTGTTTGGTGGGCTACCCGCAACGGGTGCCATCGCCCGCACCGCAACCAATGTCCGCGCCGGCGGGCAAACGCCGGTTGCCGGTATCATCCATGCGTTCGTCATTTTGCTGGTGGTCATGACGGTCGGCTGGATAGCCGGATATCTCGCGATGCCTGCGCTCGCCGCGATCCTTATTCTGACCGCGTATAATATGAGTGAGCCGCATAAATGGCGTGGCTATTTCTCGGAGCCGATGGAGGACAGGTTGTTGTTGGTACTGACCTTGTTGCTGACCGTGATTGTCGATTTGAGCATCGCGATCGGGGTTGGCGTAGCAGTCGGCCTTGCGCTCCGTCTCAGACGTCGGAACGTGCCGCCCGCGCATTGGACGGCGCCAGACCGGTAAGGCTACATTCCAACACACCCCAACGCCGCCGCATCAATCGCGCTTGGTGCGCCGCGCAGCGCATAGGCATCGACAATCGAACGCCCATTGCGGCCTATGCTCTCAACGCTGAGCGAGGTGGCGGAGCGCATGGCGGCAATGACGCCCAAGTCCATGCGGCGGTCGGTGGCCCAGCCGCTGCTGCCATCGCCCGTCAGGCGGAAACGGCGGCCTCCGACGCTCAAGGTAATGACGCTGTTGGCGGAGCGTTCGCGTGACAGGCGGACGTAGATTTGATGGCTGACGCCGCGTTTGGGCCAGAAGCCGATGGAGAGATAGGCTTTTTGGGTCGCTGTACCGACGGTTTCTTCGGGTGCGGCGATGGCATAGCAACGCGGGGTTTCGGGGTCGCGGAAGGCTGCCCAGCTTTGGTATACGCCGAGGCGGTCTTTGGCGATGAGGGGAGTGGCGACAAGGCCCAAAACAAAAATTCCTAAAAATCCCGTTCGCATCGAGCGAAGTCGAGATGCCCATAAGGCACGCATTACCGATGGGTGTCTCGACTGCGCTCGACACGAACGGAAAAAAATTACTGATTCAGAACGGGCAATGATCACGCCCGCTCCCCCGCGCCTGCACCGTCGATGACCAGTTCCTCAACCCCGTCGCAGATCATCACCATGCTGCCTTGCGCCAAGGACGGCGCGACCGGCGCGCCGAAGCCTGCCAAATCGGGTAAGCCCAGCAACAGCCCGCGCAACACGCGCGCGGTCATGCCGTGGCTGATCACCAGCGTGTCGCGCGCAAAATCCTGTTCGCCCAGCCATTCACGCAACCGCGCCGCAACCGCTGGATAGTCCTCGCCACCCGGCGCAGTCCGGATGAACAGTTTATGCTCCATATCGACAAGCGTAGAGATATCGGGTGCGATGTCGCGGTAATAGCGCCCTTCCCATGTCCCCACATCGATCTCGCGCAGGCGGCGGTCGGCCTCATGACCATGCCAATCGACGCCGATTTCACCCGCAACCAGCGCCAAGGTCTGCAATGTCCGCCCGCTTGGCGATGCCACCAGTCTTAGCAACGCTGGATCGCCGACATGCCTTGCCAGCGCCTGCCCCATAGCCACCGCCTGCTCGCACCCTTCGCGCGTCAGCGGCGTGTGTGCGTCCATGCCCTGCATCCGACCGACCGCATTGAACACGGTCTCGCCGTGACGCGCGATAAACAGCCTTTTTCCCCCGGTCCCGATCATCGTCACGCTTATTCCACAGCTTATTGCACATGGCAAAAGCTATCGGCTTGCCCTTGTGGACATTATGGGTAAGGAAGAATTGCCGGAAACCGGCGATTTTGTTGAGGGTGGACCGCGCGGTCGTGCGGCAAAAGACAGGATAGATCGAAAATATGAGAGCCACAATCGAGCGCGCGACCCTGCTGAAAAGCCTGAGCCACGTCCAGTCGGTGGTGGAGCGGCGCAATACCATTCCGATCCTGTCCAACGTCCTGATCGAAGCAAGCGATGGCGGTGCGATCAAACTGACCGCGACCGATCTCGATTTGCAGATCGTCGAGACCTTTTCCGCCGATGTCGAAGTTGCAGGCGCAACCACCGTTTCCGCACATACCTTGTTCGAAATTGCGCGCAAACTGCCCGACGGTAGCCAGGTGCAACTCCATGCCGCCGATGGCCGGATGGCGGTCAATGCCGGACGCGCGCGGTTCAGCCTTGCCACGCTGCCGCGCGATGACTTCCCGATGATTGCCGAGGGTGACCTGCCGACATCGTTCGAAATTCCTGCGGCCTCGCTAATCCAGATTATCGACAAGACGCGGTTTGCGATTTCGACCGAAGAAACACGCTACTACCTCAACGGCATCTTCCTGCACGTGTCCGAAGACCCCGAGCCGGTGTTGAAGGCCGCCGCCACCGACGGCCACCGTCTGGCGCGCATCACCTTGCCGCGTCCGGCGGGTGCCGAAGGCATGCCCGACATCATTGTGCCGCGCAAATGCGTGGCCGAAGTGCGCAAGCTGCTCGACGAAAGTGGCGGCCAGACGATCCAGGTCGATCTGTCGGCGTCGAAAATCCGCTTCACCTTCGACAGCGCGATCCTGACATCGAAGCTGATCGACGGCACCTTCCCCGATTACAGCCGTGTCATCCCGACCGGCAACGACAAGCTGCTGCGCATCGATCCCAAGGCGTTTTCGCAAGGCGTCGACCGCGTCGCCACCATCGCCACCGAGAAAACCCGCGCAGTCAAAATGGCGCTCGACAAGGACAAGATCACTCTGTCGGTGACCAGCCCCGAAAACGGCACGGCGGCGGAAGAAGTATCCGGGCAGTATAGCAGCGACGGCTTCGAAATCGGCTTCAATGCGCGCTATTTGATGGATATATTGAGCGAGATCGAAGGCGATGTGGTGGAGTTGCACCTCGCCGATGCCAGCGCACCGACGCTGATCCGCGAGAATGATAAGTCCGCAGCGCTGTATGTCTTGATGCCGATGCGGGTGTGACAAGTTTCGACCAAAGTACTACTTTGGTCGAGCTAGCTACTCCGCCGCCTCCGCCATCATCACGCTTTGTGGGCCACGGATAACCGCACCAGGCAGCGCGCCGGTCATCTCGCCATCGCGGAACGTCACTACGCCCGATTTCACCGTCGCAACATAACCACTAGCCTTTTGCAGCAACCGCTTGCCGCCCGCTGGCAGGTCGAACGCCAGCCATGGCTTGCCCAGCTTCAACGCGTCCATATCGATCACGTTGACATCGGCCAGATAGCCCGGCTTCAACACGCCGCGGTCGTTCAAGCCGTAAAGCCGCGCGGTATCGTGGCATTGCCGTTTGATCGCTTGCTCGAGCGCGATCCGTGCGCCTTTTCGGTCGCGGACCCAGTGCTGCAGCATAAAGGTCGGCGACGCCGCGTCGCAGATCGTCCCGCAATGCGCGCCGCCGTCGGACAGCGAATTGACGCAATCGTCGCTGCTCTGCAGCGCGTGGAGAAAATCGAGATTGCCGTCGGCATAATTGAGGATCGGGAAGTAAATGAAGCCGCGACCATCGTCCTTCATCAGCAGGTCGTAAGCATATTCCGCACCCGTTACCCCTGCTGCCGTCGCGCGCGCCTGAATCGAAGCGGACGGTGTCGGCTCATAATCGAAATCGGGGTCCATCTCGAACTGGATGAACCAACCGCCCGCGACGATATGTAGCAAGTCGATAACGTCGGATTCTGGCCAGACATTGTCTTCAGCGAGCATCCGTGCCTTGAAGGCTGGGTCTTGCAAGCGCGCGAGTTGCTCATCCCACGACAGGTTCTCGATTTCCATCCACGCTGGCTTGAAGCGGAACGGGTGAACCGTCCCCTGCCAAGCCATGATAATGCCGGTGCCGCGCAGCGCAATCTGCGCAACGATGTTCGCGCCCCTGGCGTTTTCGACACGCATAGTCGCGATCTGCTCGTCAAGCGGCAGCTCTTTGGCGATCGACTGCAGTGCTGCAAAAGTCACCGGCAATCCGGTCTCGCGGCTCAATTTGCCCATCCAGTCGAATTCGTTCCAGTCGCGTTTCAGATCGCTCGCCATCTCGAAGACGCCGTGGCCGACGCGGCCCATTGCCCGACCGATGCCGATCAGCTCTTCCTCGGTCGCGGTGGTGCCGGGGACCAGCACGCCGTCGACCGATTTGTGCAGCACCGTCCGTGAAGTCGAAAAGCCGAGAGCCCCCGCGCGCAGGCCTTCCTCGACGATGCGTGACATCTCTGCGATGTCGGCGTCGGTAGGAGCTTCATTATTCGCCCCGCGCTCACCCATTACGTAGGCCCGGACCGCCCCGTGCGGAACGTGGGTTGCGACATCGATGGTGCGCGGCAGGCGTTCGAGCGCGTCCATATATTCAGGGAAAGTCTCCCAGTCCCAGGTCATTCCCTCAGCCAGCGCGGTGCCGGGGATATCCTCAACCCCCTCCATCAGGCCGATGAGCCAGTCATGCTTGTCCTTTTTGGCGGGCGCAAAGCCGACGCCGCAATTGCCCATGACAACGGTAGTAACGCCGTGCCAGCTCGACGGCGCCATCTCGCTGTCCCACGTCGCCTGACCATCATAATGGGTGTGGATATCGACAAAGCCCGGTGCGACGATTTTGCCGCTCGCATCGATTTCCTCACGGCCGTGCGTGGAAATATGGCCGATTGCCGTTATCAGCCCGCCGTCAATGGCGACGTCCGCCGCGAGAGGCGCTCCGCCGGTACCATCGATAATGGTGCCGCCGCGAATGACCAGATCGTGCATATCGATTCTCCTCTATCCTCAAGAGGAGAGTATCAGATTTAATTGGGCGGCTAAAGCATAACCCCCTCTCCCTCAAGGGGAGAGGGGGTTCATTCCGCAGGCTGAACTTCGTGAGACCGGCGCAGACGGTTGCCCGCAAGGCCGCGCAGTGCCGCAAAAAAGCGCGGCACCATAGCATTGCGCACCATCCACGCCGCATATTCGGCATAGGCTGGATCGGCCATCAAGTGCTTCTCTTCGGTCTTCGCGCGCCAGCAATATATGCCGCTGACCAGAGCGAGTATCGCACTGTTGCGGATCATATCGGCGGTGCTGCCTGTAGTGACGAGGAACGGCATAGTCGCCAGCCACCAATAAATATTCTTGCTTAGATAGGCCGGGTGCTTGCTCCAGGCATATGGACCGTGCGTCAGTACTCCACGGTGCGTCAGGTTGGAGAAACGCAACCCGAAAGCCACCGTTGCCAAGGCATAAATGCCGGTTAGAACTACCAGCGCAGCGCCCCAAAGCCATAGGAGTGTGGTTTGACCGGCGAACCAGTAAGCCCAATCACTGGTGCCGATATGATAATCGAGCGGCCCGCCGTTGTTCATCATAATAAACGGCGGATAGCACATCAACGCCGCAACCCAGCCAGCCAGATACGGGTTGGCGGTGCGGATATGCGCGTCGAGCGGCTTCATCGTCAGCATATAGCCAACAGTGGCAAACTGGACATCGACGAGGAACATCGCGGTGATTAGCCCGTTCGCCAGCCAGACGGGATTGGTCACGACTTCGGCAAAATTCATATTGACGATATCGCGGAAACCGCCCGGCACAATCGAGATCATGAACGCCAAAAAAAAGCCCTTCACCGCCCATGCGCGCAAGTGGTGGAAGATTTCGTCCTTGTCCCAATCACCGCGCCCCGCAATCCATGCGCCCATATGCCACGCGCCGTCGCGCGTGTTCACGAGGTAGCGGTCGAGCCACGCGACATACGGCACCGAAAGGATAATGAGCGGAATCGCAGCGGCAGTCAGCATCGCCATCGAAAAATCATAAGGCGGTGCCCAGTACCAACGGCACAACGCATAGATCGCGGCAATCCCTGCCCATGTCGCCCATAGCCCAGCAATCTTGACGATGCTGGTGTCGAGCACATCAGCAACCGGCCGTTTCAACGACCAGTCGATGCCCGTCGATGGTCGGCGGTGGACCTTATCGACGAAGAGCGACCACAGCACCATCGGTAACCCGCAAAAAACCAGCGCGAACATCGCGGAATAAGGGCCGTCGGCAAGTGCTGGCCAACCCGGGAAACCCAACGCCACGCCGATACTGCCAAAGTTGCGGGCAATCATCACCGCAAGAACCAATCCGAACAGTCCGCTGAGGCCGACAGCAACGCTGACAGCGGACGCAGGCCGTGGATCGGCGGCTTTGAAGGCGCGAGTTTTCACCCGGTTTTACTAGCGGGAAATGGTTAAGAAACGGGCAATTCAGACCCGCATCGCGACCCATACAATCAGCCACGCCGACGGCAAAAGCAGCGCTTGTGCGAGCAAGGTTCCACCAACACGGCTCATCGACAACCAGACGATAGTGCGCCGATAATCGGCTTCGCTGACACGGCCCTCGACCACATCATCGGTCATCACCGACAATTGCGGGTCAATCAACACGAACAATAATATCGTGGCAAATCCGTTGACCACTGCAGATAATTGCGATGCCGTTACGCGAAACTCTGGATAGAGATAGCCGGCATAAAGCGACGCGGTAACCCCGACGGTCAAGAGTGCCTGAGCCACAACATTCATCGCAATCACTCGCCACGACAAGACAGTGGGCTTGGCCATCGTCTTGGCATGGGTACGCCTTGGCAGGGTTATCGATTTGGCCACAACCCGCCTGCCCGCCGGCGTAAACGCACTGAACAGCAATTTCGCCACCGAACGATGCTTGTGAAATTCACCAATAGCGGCGGAAAACCAACGTTGAACGGTCGGCACCGCCAACGCACCTAAAACCGTCGCGATAGTTGCCGAAAACAGCACGATCCGCAAATCCCAAAGCAACCGTTCGCCATTGCCGTTGACGATGCCATTCTCGATGCGCTTGGCAAGAAACGGCCCCAAAAAACTGTTCGACGTCCGCGACACCAGTACCAGCACGTTGAACAGCGCAAAGGACAACGCTATTTTATGTGTTCGCACCCCGGCGATGCGCGCGGCATAAGCCAACGCGCCAATCAGGTGAATGACCAACGTCAGCAGGCAGATATTGAAAAGCGGCCAATCCATTGGCGCTTCCTATCAGCCTTTACGCTGTCCCAACAACCGCAAACGAAGTGCATTCAGCTTGATAAAGCCTTCTGCATCCTTCTGGTCATAGGCACCGGCGTCATCCTCAAAGGTAACGACCTTTTCCGAATACAGGCTGTTCGGCGACTTGCGGCCAACGACCGACGCCAACCCCTTGTAAAGCTTCAACCGCACCGTCCCTGACACATGCGTTTGGCTGTGATCAATCGCTGCCTGCAACATCTCGCGTTCCGGCGAGAACCAGAAGCCGTTGTAAATCATCTCGGCATATTTCGGCATCAGCTCGTCTTTGAGATGCGCTGCACCCCGATCGAGCGTGATGCTCTCAATCCCGCGATGCGCGCGCGCGTAAATTTCGCCGCCGGGCGTTTCATACATGCCGCGCGATTTCATGCCGACATAGCGGTTTTCGACAAGGTCGAGACGGCCAATGCCATGCTTACGGCCAAGCTCGTTGAGCGCGGTCAGCAAGGTCGCTGGCGACATCGCTTCGCCGTTAAGCGCGACACCATCGCCCTTGTCAAAATCGATGGTGATATATTCGGGCGTGTCGGGTGCATCCTCCGGATTGACCGTGCGCGAATAGACATAGTCCGGCGTTTCATCCCACGGATTTTCGAGCACTTTGCCCTCCGACGAAGTGTGCAGCAAATTTGCGTCGGTCGAAAACGGGCTTTCGCCGCGCTTGTCCTTGGGCACCGGAATCTGGTGCTGCTCGGCCCATTCGATCAGCCGCGTGCGGCTGGTCAGGTCCCACTCGCGCCACGGCGCGATGACCTTGATGTCCGGGTTCAGAGCATAGGCGCTCAGTTCGAACCGTACCTGATCATTGCCTTTGCCGGTGGCGCCATGGGCAATCGCGTCCGCTCCGGTTTCACGCGCAATCTCGACAAGGCGTTTGGAAATGAGCGGCCTCGCAATCGAGGTCCCGAGAAGATAATCGCCCTCATAGCGCGCATTGGCACGCATCATCGGGAACACGAAGTCGCGGACAAATTCCTCGCGAACATCGTCGATATAGATGTTATGTTCGGGAATGCCCATCAGCACGGCTTTCGCCCGCGCTGGCTCCAGCTCCTCACCCTGCCCCAGATCGGCGGTGAAGGTCACAACCTCGCAGCCATATTCGACCTGCAGCCATTTCAAAATGACGCTGGTGTCGAGGCCGCCCGAATAGGCGAGGACAACTTTTTTGATATTATCTTTCATGGGTGATTCCATCGGGGCAGTGTTAGAATGCCAGCGCGCCTAACAGTCTGGACGGCTTGCTGCAAGGCGATAAGCTGGTGAATGAGGAGACTCGGGGACCATGGCAAAAGCAGGCATCAAGACCAAGCCAACTGCAGTAGATGTAACCACATTCATTGAAGCAGTTGCTGATGAAAAGCAGCGCGCCGACGCGCATAAGATCTCAGCGATGATGGAGCGGCTGTCCGGACATAAGCCTAAAATGTGGGGGCCGAGCATCATCGGTTTTGGCCAATATCATTATAAATATGACAGCGGGCACGAAGGAGATATGGCGCGCATCGGCTTTAGCCCGCGTAAGGGCAATACCGTTCTGTATATTACAAACGGCTTCACCGGATATAGCGACCTGATGGCCAGGCTGGGTAAGCACAAGACCGGAAAGTCCTGTCTCTATATCAAGCGATTGTCCGATATTGACGAGAGCGTGCTAGAGGAATTGTGCGTGGAATCGCTCAAATGGATGGCGGAAAAATATCCGGCCTGACGTGGCAACCGCAGATAGCAGAAAGATCGGCCAATATCTGACGCAGGACGCATTGTCGCCGCCAAGGCGATAGATTACTCTGCTGGAACGCTATATTCGTTTTTGCCACGACCTGATTGACGTATCTTGAACTTGCGACGGTTGGCCGTATGACGCACCACAAATACGCCAAGAAATACAACCATCAACACGGCAAGCGTGTAGGCGATGATATGCCTATCTTCCATTTTGTCTGTCCACTCCACCTGGTCCATTATGTGGGAGGTCGTATAATTATCGAATTGTGCGCGCTTCTAAAAGCACACATGTTTCTTTACAATAATATTTCGTCATGAATTCGACATTAATTTTTGGCGGCGGCGAAATGGCATCCGGATAGCGATCAAGCGGCCAACAGAATCTGCGCGTCCGTGTCTAAAAAAATAGCTGCACCAGCTTCTGCTAGCACACATTCGCCCACAGTTGCTTTGTCTTCACCCACCCGCACTTCGCCTTGGGTCGGCGTGATCCAACGCTGCTTATTCGTGGGCAGTTTAGCCAAAGCTGCGGCGTCATCCACAAACCATAGCTGGAAATGAGGCCCGTCAACCAACTGCTTATAACCCCTGACATGCCCCGATCGCGCGTCGGCATAAGGTCGCGCCACAGAAACCGCCACGCCGTCATCCAAATGCAGCTCACGCACCGCCCCTTTATCGAGCCGCCCATAGTCGTAAAGACGGTAGGTGATGTCTGCATATTGCTGGACCTCGACCAAAGTAATCCCGGCACCAATCGCGTGCACCGTGCCCGCCGGAATGTAGAAATAGTCGCCTGCCTTGACCGGCTTCCAGTCCATCAGCTGTTCGATTTCGCCGGAGAGCGATGCGGCGCGCAATTCCACATCGGAAAGCGGGCGCGTTGTGCCTATGCCCAAAACTGCGCCGGGTTCGGCGTGAACGATATACCAGCATTCTTCCTTTCCCGATGGCATGCCCCGCTCCGCCGCTTGCGCATCGTTCGGGTGCACTTGAATCGAGAGTTTGTCCGACGTGAAAAGCCATTTGACGAGCAACGGAAACGGTTCAGGGCTGTCATGCTCATACCAGATTTCTCCGATCTGCTTGCCAGCCATATCTCCAAAAGCGGCGGGAATGTCGGTTCGGCCCCACGGCTTGTCCACCAAATGTTTCTGCAGCTGCATGGTGCGTTAATAGCATTGCCGCGTGAAAAGTTCCTAGCCAAAGATTTTGCTTTTGCCAGTGTTCATCTGTCGCTAGTGGAACCGGAACAACATAACTCTCCCCGGGCGCCATATTTCACTGGAGCCAATTCATGACTCAATATGTTACCCGCGCCGGGCTGCAAGTTGCAGAAGAGCTTGCGCATTTTGTCGAGGTCCGCGCGCTTGCCGGGACCGGAATCGGAGTCGACCAGCTTTGGCAAGGTCTGGCGGATATTCTGACCCGCTTTGTGCCGGTGAACCGCAACCTGCTCGCCAAACGCGACGAAATTCAAGCAAAGATCGATGCCTGGCATAAGGCCAATCCGGGGCCGATCACTGATATGGCGATGTATCAGGCCTTCTTGCGTGAGATCGGCTATCTGGTTCCAGAACCCGCACCGTTTGCCATCGGCACGCAGAATGTCGATGCCGAAATCGCGACAATGGCCGGGCCGCAGCTAGTGGTGCCGAGCCTAAACGACCGTTTCGTTCTGAACGCCGCGAACGCGCGTTGGGGCAGCCTTTATGATGCACTTTACGGCACCGACGTGCTCGATTCGCCGCCTGCCAAGCCCGGTGGTTACGATGCGGAGCGCGGCGCTGCGGTGGTCAAAGCGGCCAAGCTATTTCTCGATTCTGCTGTGCCACTTGAACAGGGATCATGGGCCGATCTTGGCAATCCGTCAGCCGGAATCGCAATACTCAATCCGGAGCAGTATGTCGGCAAAAGCGAAAAGGGGCGGCTGTTTCGCAATCACGGCCTTCATATCGAAGTGGTGTTTGACGGCGATCACCCGATAGGGAAAACCGATCCATCGGGCATATCCGATATCATCCTGGAAGCTGCGCTGACGACCATTATCGACCTCGAAGACTCGGTCGCGGCTGTCGATGCCGAGGACAAGGTTGCAGCATACACCAATTGGCTGGGTCTGATGCGCGGCGACTTGGTCGCCTCGTTCGAGAAAGGCGGGCGAACAATGACCCGCGCGCTTGATGGCGACCGCAGCTATGCAGCGCCGGACGGCAGCAGCCTCAATCTACCGGGCCGCAGCCTGATGTTCGTCCGCAATGTCGGGCATTTGATGACCAATCCTGCAGTTCTGCTCGCCGATGGCTCCGAAGCGCCCGAGGGCATACTCGACGCGCTATTCACCTCACTGTGCGCGCTGCATGACCTGAAGGGTCTCGGCACCCTCCGCAACAGCCGGGTGGGTTCGATCTATATCGTGAAGCCGAAGATGCACGGACCGGAAGAAGCGGCCTTCACCAACGATTTGTTCGACGCGGTCGAAGATGTGCTCGGCCTTGCACGCCACACTCTCAAGGTCGGCGTGATGGACGAGGAGCGCCGCACTTCCGCCAATCTCGCCGCGTGCATCCATGCGGTGAAGGACCGGATCGTGTTTATCAACACCGGCTTCCTCGACCGCACCGGCGACGAAATGCACACCGCGATGCACGCCGGACCTATGATCCGCAAGGCGGAGATGAAGGCGTCATCGTGGATACAGGCTTATGAAGCGCGCAACGTCCAGATCGGCCTCGCTTGCGGGCTGTCGGGCAAGGCGCAAATCGGCAAGGGCATGTGGGCCGCGCCCGACATGATGGCCGATATGATGGCGCAGAAAATCGGCCATCCAAAGGCAGGCGCAAACACCGCATGGGTGCCTTCGCCGACTGCGGCTACACTGCATGTGATGCACTATCACCAGTTCGACGTGTTCGCGCGGCAGGCTGAAATCAACGTTTCAAATCCGTTCGTGTCGAGCCCAGTCGAGACACCGGGCAGCACCGAGGGGCGCCTCGACGATACTCGACGCGAACGGGAGGAGAGTCTGAATGCCCTGCTCACGATCCCGGTTGCGCCAGTCGGCCATAATTGGTCGGATGAGGAAGTAACCCAAGAGCTGGAAAACAACGCCCAGGGCATACTCGGCTATGTCGTGCGGTGGATCGACCAGGGCGTCGGCTGCTCGAAGGTTCCAGACATCCATGATGTGGGGTTGATGGAAGACCGCGCAACCTTGCGCATTTCCTCGCAGCATATCGCCAACTGGCTGCTCCATGGCATTGCGACCGAGGCACAGGTCGATGCCGCGCTGACCAAGATGGCCGCGAAGGTCGATGCGCAAAACGCGAGCGATCCGCTCTATCGCAAGCTCACCCCCGACAGCATCGCGATGCAGGCGGCGCTCGCGCTGGTCTTCGAAGGGGTAAGCCAGTCTAATGGCTATACCGAGCCGTTGCTTCATAAATTCCGGCTGGAGAAGAAAGCGGCGAGCTAGCGCGCTCCCGATTTCCTCAACTGTTTCGCTTTCCACTCCATCGCATTGCGCACGCGCCATTCCACCGAAGGGTGAGTGTAAAACAGCACCTCCTGCAGCGCTGATGGCCGAGGATAGCGATATTCAGCAGTTTTCACGAGCGCGGTTGCCAGTGCATCGGGGAGATTTGCGGTTCGCAGGGAGTAATTGTCGGCGTCACGCTCGCCTTGCCGGATCATCGCGTTTATCGCCGGTTGCGCAAACAGCATGAACAGCGACACGACGAAAATCAAGACCGGCAACCCGGTGGGATTTCCAACGCTGGCCTGACTGCCAAACGATCTTGCGAAAAACGGAAACAGCCGGTCGGCAAGGAAGAAGCCGGCAATCGCCAGCCCCGAAAACAGGCCTACGATCCGCCAGATATGGCCCGCGACATAATGTCCGACTTCATGGCCTGTCACAGCCTTCACCTCGTCCAGCGAAGCCTGCTTCATCGCCACATCGGAAATCGCAATCCGCGCGGTACCTAATACCCCTGAAACATTGGCAGTAAAGTTGTTCGACTGGCGCGAACCATCGAACAGGAAAAGCCGGTCGTGGGGAATGTCGGCATCATCCGCCATTTTCAGGAGCGCGGTGCGCACAGGCCCATCGGGGACCGGTTTATATTCGTTGAAAATGGGATCGATAACAATCGGCGTTATGAGCATCATCGTCGAAATTGCAAAGGCCGCGAGCCCCCCGGACCACAACCACCAGCGCTTGCCTGCCTTGCGGATCAGCGCATAGATTCCCAGAAAAAACAGACCGCCGAGCACGCCGGAAATGATCATTCCAATCGCACCCTGCATCAAATAGTCGCCAAAGGATTGACTGGTCCGGCCATAGCTTTTCTCGAACCAATATTGTTCGTAAATGGTCCAGGGCAGCATGATCAGCCAGGAAACGGCAAAGTAGATTGCGCAGACCAGCCAGGTGCGCAACGCCCATTTGCGCTTTTCGAGCTTTGCTGACAGGCGCTCGAGCAAGCCAGACCGCACGATAATCCATGTG
>JANOHL010000113.1:0-1736 GCA_031406495.1 Sphingomonadales bacterium
CCGCCGATGCCGTTCGATTGCGCGAAGCGAGCCGCGTTCCATAGCTTGGTCGCGAAATTGCGGTAACCGGCGACGCGGCTTTCATCCATCTTGATGTCGCGGCCCTGGCTCTCCATCGCCGCCATGAAGAAGCGCAAGGCGTCGGCGCCGTACTGGTCGATCAGGCCCAATGGATCGACGGTGTTGCCCTTCGACTTCGACATCTTGCTGCCATCGGCGGCGCGGACGAGGCCGTGGAGATAGAGCGTCTTCCACGGCACTTCCTTCATGAAGTGAATGCCCTGCATCGCCATGCGGGCGTCCCAGAAGAACAATATGTCGAAGCCCGAGACGAGGACGTCGTTGGGATAGTGGCGTTGGAGCTTGGAGGCGGGAGTTACCCCCAAATCCGTTCGTGCTGAGCCTGTCGAAGCACCGCCGTCCTGCGCAACCTGCCCTTCGACAGGCTCAGGGCGAACGGTGTTTTTCCCCTCTCCGTTCGTGTCGAGCATCGTAGAGACACCGTGTGGTTGTGCGCCACCGATGGGTGTCTCGACTGCGCTCGACACGAACGGGTTTGGTTGATCTTGGTCTTGAGCCTCAGGCCAGCCCAGCGTACCGAAAGGCCAGAGCGCGGAGGAAAACCATGTGTCGAGGACGTCTTCGTCACGCCAAACAGGCACACAATCAGGTTGATGATATGCGCGCTCTATTTCAGCCGGTCCTTCGCACACGTCAGGCCACCAGCCGGAACCATCCTCTTTGATGATCTGCCAAATCGCCTCGAGTGCTTCATCCTCGGTAGCCGCAACCACATACCTTCTTTCGTAGGTCGGCGGCAGCTTGTTATCCGGATCGAGGATCGGGTTATCGAAATACCAAGCCGGTATCCGATGCCCCCACCACAACTGCCGCGACACGCACCAGGGCTGGATATTCTCCATCCAGTTGAAATAGGTCTTTTCCCACGACTTGGGCACGATATCGATCGCGCCAGATCGCACTGCTTCGATGGCGGGAGCCGCCAGCGTCTTCGCATCGACATACCATTGGTCGGTCAGCATCGGCTCGATCACGACGCCTGAGCGGTCGCCAAATGGCTGCTGGATGGTCTTGTCCTCGACATTGATCATCAGCCCGTCGGCGTCGATGTCGGCGACGACCCGTTTGCGCGCTTCGTAGCGGTCGAGGCCGCGATAGGCTTCGGGGACCAGGTTCAACGCATCGATTTCGGCGGCGGTCCACTGCGCGCCGCTGGCTATCGCCTTGGCCTGCTCGGCGGCTTTGGCGTAGTCCGTGCCATCCGCGCGCATTGCGGCAACCTCGTCCATCAGGCGATACATCGGGATGCCGTTTCGCTGCGCCACACCATAGTCGTTCTGGTCGTGCGCGCCGGTGATCTTCACCGCGCCCGAGCCGAAATCGGGGTCGGGATATTCGTCGGTGATGATCGGGATCAGGCGGCGATGTTCCTTGGGGCCGACAGGGATTTCGCAAAGCTTGCCAACGATTGCTTTGTAGCGTTCATCGCCGGGATGGACCGCGACCGCGCCGTCGCCGAGCATCGTTTCGGGGCGCGTGGTGGCGATGGCGATATAGTCGCGCGTCTCCTCGAACAGCACATTGCCGTCGGCGTCGCGCTCGACATAATTGTAGGTTTCGCCGCCTGCGAGCGGATATTTGAAGTGCCACATATGACCCTGCACTTCGCGGGTCTCGACCTCGAGGTCGGAGATCGCGGTCTTGAAATGCGGGTC
>JANOHL010000036.1:0-9464 GCA_031406495.1 Sphingomonadales bacterium
GCCGGCGGCAAGCCCGACCGGGAGAGCGACTCGATCGTCGACCGGGTCACCAACCGGGTCACCAACGCGCTGACGGTGCTCAACCCGCCCCACTACGTCGTGATCCAGGTCCAGACCTCCGAGGCCACCTTCGTGCCCGAGGGCAACGCCCCGCTGTCGCCGACCCCGGATCCCGACGAGCCGGTGGTGTCGGTGATCATGGTCCGGGACCAGGGCACCCGACGCCTGCCCCCGGCCGTGCTGACCGTCATGTTCGGCGTGCTCTTCGCCGTGACCTGTGCGCAGCTGCACCGACGGGACCGCCTCAAGTGCCTCAAGCCGCTCAGCCAGTTTCTCAAGCGTTTCGGCGGCTTGGCCGACTGCCGGATCCGGTGCTTCGGCCGCAGCCGTAGTCGGAGCACCGCCGTTGTCGTACAACTTGTCGGCAAGCAAAAGTGCAGAAAACAGCAGAAGACGGCTTTCATTCAACCCGCCGGTCGGGCCACCTGCTTGCCGCGCCATATCGTCAACCATCGCACCGAGGCTTTGTAGCCGCTGTTCCTCGCCGTCCTGGCAGGTGACAATATATTCGCGGCCGGCGATCATGAGGCGGACTTCAGCCATCAGTTTGCGCTCCCGGCCAAAATCCTGTCGATATCAACGATGGCTGCGCTGGTTTCGGCCTTTAGTCGTTCGTGGCGCGCAGAAAGCTCGGAGTCGCTTTGGTCAGCCAGCGATTTCGCTGGAACCAGTTCAAGGCGGGAAAGCGCTCGCTCGATACGACCGATTGCCATGATTAGTTGTTGCTGCGCCATGGCTTGCCTCCCCGATATCAGACTGGATAGCAGATTCGGAGCCGAGTGCAAATCTGTCACAATATAGCAAACTGGCGGGTCGTTGGCTGAAAAGGACTCCCAGTCCCTTGACGATGAACGCTCCTGCCAGCAAAGGGTGCCAACCGGCGACTCGTGCGGTCATCGGCCCTGTTGGCGGCGACCGCTGCTGATCGACGATTTGGGCAAATCTTTGGGGAATAGATGATGACTGTCAGCGAACGGCAGATGGCCAATGCAATCCGGGCGCTGGCTATGGACGCCGTGCAGGCAGCCAATAGCGGCCATCCGGGTATGCCGATGGGTATGGCAGACGTCGCGACCGTTCTTTATTCCGATTTCCTGAAATATGATCCTGCCGATCCGAAATGGCCCGACCGTGACCGTTTTGTGCTTTCCGCAGGGCATGGTTCGATGTTGGCTTATGCGACACTCCATCTGACTGGCTATGCGCGCCCGACGTTGGACGATATTCGCAATTTCCGCCAACTAAACAGCCCTTGCGCGGGCCATCCAGAAAATTTTGAGCTTGAGGGCATTGAAACGACCACCGGTCCGTTGGGGCAGGGGCTGGCAACGGCAGTTGGCATGGCGATTGCCGAACGGCATCTGAACGCGATTTTCGGCGACGAGCTCGTCGACCACAAAACGTGGGTGGTTGCGGGCGATGGTTGCCTGATGGAAGGCATCAATCATGAAGCCATCGGTTTGGCTGGGCATTTACAGCTAGGACGGCTCAATGTGTTGTGGGACGACAACCGGATCACCATTGATGGTGCGGTGGATTTGTCATCGAGCGAAGACATATTGGCGCGTTACCGCGCGACGGGCTGGCATGTCGTTAGCTGCGACGGGCATGACTTTGCTGATATCCGCAAGGCGCTGGCTGAAGCGGTTGCGGACGATCGACCGTCGCTGGTCGCCTGCCGCACAATCATAGGTTATGGTGCGCCTAACAAGCAGGGTAGTTCGAAGGTCCACGGCTCTCCGTTGGGTGACGAAGAGGTGGCGGCTACCCGTTCCGAATTGGGCTGGGACAGCAAACCTTTCGAAATTCCCGATGACATTATGGCCGCTTGGCGCACTTTGGGTAGCCAAGGCAAAAAGTATCACGGACAATGGAAAGAGCGACTTTCAACTAGTTCGAACAAAACAGAATTTGAACGTCGTATGTCGGGTGTTATCGATCCGGCATCTGCGATGACCGAGTACCTGGAACAGTTGGCTGTCGACCAGACAAAAGCAGCGACGCGCAAGTCTTCGGAAATGGCGCTTGGGCCGTTAACCGAAGCATTTCCGGAGATGATCGGTGGGTCTGCCGATTTGACAGGTTCAAACAACACCAAAACATCATCGACCAATGCGCTGACTAAAAATGATTATTCTGGTCGGTACATTTACTACGGGATTCGCGAATTCGGCATGGCTGCAGCGATGAACGGGATGGCGTTGCACGGCGGGATCATTCCTTTTGGCGGTACTTTCCTGATCTTCTCGGATTATGCGCGGCCTGCTATCCGGTTATCGGCGTTGCAGGGTGCGCGCGTCATTTATGTGCTCACCCATGACAGCATAGGGCAGGGCGAAGACGGCCCCACGCACCAGCCGATCGAGCATCTGCAGAGCCTGCGGATGATCCCCAATCTGGAACTTTTTCGACCCTGCGATGCCATTGAGGTCGCCGAATGCTGGCAGCTCGCTTTGTCGCGGACAGAAGGCCCGTCGGTTTTGGCGCTCTCGCGGCAAGATTTGGCGATGGTTCGCACGTCGGTTGACGTCAACCTGTCGGCAAAAGGTGCTTACAAGCTCGTTTCGGCGCAGGCCGCGCGCAAAGTGGTTCTGATCGCCACAGGCTCCGAAGTTTCGCTTGCAACCGAGGTTGCCGCGCAACTCGAAGGCAAGGGTATCGGCGCCGATGTGGTATCGATGCCGAGCGTATCGCGCTTTCAGGCGCAGGATTCTGCCTATCGTAACGACATCCTGCCCGAAGATGGCTGCCTGCACGTATCTATAGAGGCTGGCACCACCTTTGGCTGGTCCGAAATCACCGGAAACGACGGCCTGCGTATCGGCATCGACCGTTTCGGTGCATCCGCACCCGGCAAGGTGCTGATGGAGCATTTCGGCTTTTCCGCAGACAAGATTGTCCCCAAAATCCTCGCCGCACTCGGCTAAATTCTTCAAGGAGCAACGCATGACCGTCAAAGTAGCAATCAACGGATTTGGCCGCATCGGTCGATTAGTCGCACGTGCGATACTTGAACGCACTGACCATGACCTTGAGCTGGTGGCGATCAACGATCTGGCAGACGCGAAGTCCAATGCTTTGTTGTTCAAGCGGGATAGCGTTCATGGTGCTTTCCATGGAGAGGTTCATGCCGATGGCGATGCAATGGTGGTGAATGGCAAGCGTATTGCCGTGACCGCCGAGCGTGATCCGGCGAAGTTGCCGCACGCAGCGATGGGCGTCGATATTGCGCTGGAATGTACGGGTTTCTTTGCCTCGAAGGATGCAGGCTCAGCGCATTTGACCGCCGGTGCGAAGCGGGTCTTGATCTCTGCGCCAGCGAGCGGCGTAGACAATACCGTTGTCTTTGGCGTCAACCACGAAACGCTCACGAGCGATCATATCGTTGTGTCCAACGCGTCTTGCACCACCAACTGCCTGGCCCCGCTGGCCAAGATTTGCCACGAGGCCGTCGGCATCGAGCGCGGATTTATGACCACGATCCACAGCTACACCAACGACCAGAAGATACTCGATCAGATTCACCCCGATATGCGCCGTGCGCGTGCAGCCGCGATGTCCATGATACCGACCACTACAGGCGCTGCGCGCGCCGTTGGTCTGGTTTTGCCCGAACTGAACGGTAAGCTTGACGGTTCCTCGATCCGCGTACCGACGCCGAATGTCAGCTTGGTTGATCTCACCTTCACGCCTTCACGCGACACGACCAAGGAAGAAATCAACGCTGCGCTAAAAGCCGCCTCAGAAGGCGCTTTGAAGGGCGTTTTGGCCTACTCAGACGAGCCTTTGGTATCTATCGACTACAACCACGACGCGCATAGCTCCACTATCGACAGCCTTGAAACGATTGTTCTCGAAGGCAAGCTTGTTCGCGTGGTAAGCTGGTACGACAATGAATGGGGCTTTTCGAACCGCATGGTCGATACCGCAGGCGTGATGGCCGGATTGCTTTAAGGAGCGCGCGATTTGGCTTTCAAAACCCTTGACGATCTGGGCGACATAACCGGCAAACGCGCGTTGGTGCGCGTCGATCTCAATGTGCCGATGGCTGACGGGCGGGTGACCGACGAAACCCGGCTCCGCGCGCTTTTGCCGACCGTTCTTGAATTGGCTGACAAGGGTGCGATAGTCTTGCTATTGGCGCATTTCGGGCGGCCCAAGGGTGCCAAGCACAGCGAAATGTCGGTTTCGATGGTACTCGATGCTCTGCAAGAAGTGCTGGGCCGCGAAATCATGTTCGTGCCTGAGATTACCGGCGATGTGGTGACGCAATCGGTCGGGATATTGGCGAATGGCGATATCGCATTGCTGGAAAACACGCGCTTTTGGCCGGGTGAAGAGAAAAATGATCCCGAATTGGCCAAGGCTGTCGCCGCCAATGGCGATTTCTACGTCAACGACGCCTTTTCCGCTGCGCACCGTGCGCATATGAGTACCGAGGGTCTCGCGCGCCTGCTGCCTGCTTATGCCGGTCGTTCAATGGAAGCCGAATTGAAGGCGCTCGAAGCAGCGCTCGGCAATCCCGAGCATCCTGTTGCGGCTGTCGTTGGCGGTGCCAAGGTTTCTTCCAAGCTCAATGTGCTGACCAATTTGGTAACCAAAGTCGATCATCTGATTATCGGCGGCGGCATGGCCAATACCTTTCTGGCGGCGCGCGGCGTTGATGTTGGCAAATCGCTGTGCGAACACGACCTCGCCGACACCGCCAACTCCATACTGGATGCAGCGGACAAGGCCGGGTGCACCGTTCATTTGCCGTACGATGTTGTGACATCCCGCGAATTTCGCGCGAATCCTCCGGTTCGCACGATTAACGTGCATGAAGTTGCAGCAGACGAAATGATTCTCGATGTCGGGCCAGCCGCGGTCGAGGCGCTCGCAGATGTGCTGAAAAATTGCCGAACCTTGGTGTGGAACGGCCCGATGGGAGCGTTCGAGATGGAGCCATTTGATGCGGCAACGGTCGCTTTGGCTAAAACCGCAGCGGCGTTGACCAAGGAGGGTTCGCTCATATCGGTGGCAGGTGGGGGCGACACCGTTGCCGCATTGGCTCATGCCGGTGTCACGGAGGATTTCAGCTTTATCTCGACTGCAGGCGGTGCGTTCCTCGAATGGATGGAAGGCAAGCCACTGCCGGGCGTGGAGGCATTGCAAAACCCAAACTGATCATGAGCCGGGCAGTATGATTGTCCGGCTTTTTCTTAATCTCGCGTTGCATACGTATGCGCCAAACCGAAGCCAGAAGGACGAATGAATGAGTGACCCAAAAATGATGCAGCAAATGGCAACTGGACAGGGTTTTATCGCCGCGCTCGACCAGAGCGGCGGTTCGACACCCAAGGCATTGAAGGGCTATGGAATCGACGAAGATGCTTACACAAATGACGAGGAAATGTTCGCGCTGATCCACGATATGCGGACACGCATCATTACGGCGCCTTGCTTCAACGGCGAAAAGGTAATCGGCGCGATCCTGTTCGAACGCACGATGGACGGCGAAGCCGACGGTAAGCCAGTGCCGACTGCCTTGTGGGAACGCGGTGTTGTACCGTTTCTGAAGGTCGACAAGGGCCTGGAAGACGAATCCGACGGTGTCCAGTTGATGAAACCGATGCCCGATCTGGATACGTTGCTTGTGCGCGCAAAAGCGAAGGGTGTATTCGGCACCAAGAAGCGCTCCGTCATCAATCTAGCTTCAAAAAGCGGTATCGCGGCGATTGTGAAGCAACAATTCGAGGTTGCCAACCAGATACTGGGTCACGGCCTGATGCCGATGATCGAGCCTGAAATAAACATCAAGAGCGCCGAGCGCGCGGAGTGCGATGCGATTCTGCTCATCGAACTTACCAAAGCGCTTGATGCGATGCCCGAAGACAAGCAGGTCATGCTCAAGCTATCTATTCCTGCTCAAGCCAATTTGTACGCGCCGTTGGTCGATCATCCGCGCGTGCTGCGTGTCGTGGCATTGTCGGGCGGTTTCTCGCGCGCAGACGCCTGCGCGGAATTGGCAAAAAACCGAGGGATGATCGCAAGTTTTAGCCGGGCTTTACTCGAAGATTTGCGCCACCAGATGAGCGACGAAGAATTCGATGGATCGCTTGGCGGCGCAATCGAAGAAATTCACGCGGCTTCGGTCGCGTAATAGCCACCGTGGAAGCCGCGCAAGGGCAAGAGGTTGACGACTATATCATCGGACATCTGATCGGTGAGGATGACACTCTGACTGCTGCGCTGCGCAACAACGAAAAACAGGGCTTGCCGCCGATCGATGTGTCGGCAACGCAGGGCAAGATGTTGCATCTCCTTGCCAAAATGGCGGGAGCGAAGCGGATACTCGAAGTGGGAACCTTGGGTGGTTACTCGACGATCTGGCTGGCACGTGCTCTTCCCGAGTGCGGGCTATTGGTGACGTTGGAACTGGAAGCGCACCATGCTGCCGTAGCGCGAGAGAATCTGGAACGGGCAGGGGTTGCCCGTCGTGTGGATATTCGCGTTGGGCCTGCCACTGAAAGTCTTGCGGCGATGACCGACGAAGCCCCGTTCGATTTCGTTTTCATCGACGCGGATAAGCCTAGCAACACGATATACTTGCAAGAAGCAATCCGCTTGTCGCGGTCGGGAGCGACAATTATCGTCGATAACGTCGTCCGCGAAGGCGGCGTGCTAGAGACGGACAGTGACGATGAACGAATTATCGGTACCAGAGCATTGTTTGAGATGCTGGCCAATGAACCGCGCATCGATGCCACCGCGATCCAGACGGTGGGCGCAAAGAAATGGGATGGCTTTGTGCTGGCGGCAGTCCGCTAAATCCCGCCCTGAAAATCGAACGAAAAGCGATAATCGGCGGACGTAGCCTTGCCTTCGATGGTCTTTTCAGGCCTCACCGAAGTCAGGGTGATCGCACCGTCGGCCAGCGGTTTCTGTTCGCCTAGAGTCAGCTCGAACTCCTGATCGCCTGTCGGCTTGACCCATAGCATCTTCAATCGCACGCGCCCTGCCCAGATGCAGCGCGCGTTCATCGGACAGCGACTGTCTTCCAACACCGCCACAGGCCGGACACGCGGGCCGTTGATATATGCGGTCTGGCCAAGCCGGACGCTACTGCTATCCGCATCGGCTTGTGTCGCCGTTACGCACGCCGACAAGGCGATTACCATGACAGGCATAAAAAACATTCTCATCGATCGACTCCTCATCAATTGCAGCGGGTTATCGACGTCGCTATGAACACCGCATGATCACTCCCCCTTGTCAGCTTTACCTCGTTTCGCCGCTTAATGTAGGCGGCGATTTTCCAGGACAACTTGAGGCTGCGTTGGCCGCTGGCCCGGTTGCGGCGTTCCAGTTTCGGGTCAAGGGTGTCGACCAGCATGAGGCGGCAGCGCTTGCCGAACCATTGCAGGCAATCTGCCGGGCGCATGACGTGGCGTTTATCGTCAATGACAGCGTTCCGCTGGCAAAGCGCCTAAACGCGGACGGTGTACATCTTGGCCAATCCGACGGCGATGTTGCCGATGCGCGGGCGGAATTGGGCAAGGCATTCCAGATCGGCGTCACATGCCACAACAGCCGTCATCTGGCGATGGAGGCCGCAGAGGTTGGCGCCGATTATGTTGCCTTTGGTGCGTTCTATCCGACCAGTACCAAAGAGGTTGAGCATGTCGCCGAACTCGACACGGTCGAGAAATGGGCGCGGGTGATGGAAATACCATGCGTGGCGATTGGTGGCATTACGCCCGACAACGCCAAGCCGATCATCGATGCCGGTGCAGATTTCATTGCGGTGAGCAGCGCGGTGTGGGAGCATCCCAAAGGTCCGGCTGAAGCAGTGAAGGCGTTTAACGCGGTCCTTGCCTAACGCGGTTGTCGCCGCTAAAGGCCGCCACCAACAGCACGCTTTGGCGCGCTTGCTCTTTCCACTTGTTAGCGAGTCTTCCTGATGAAAATCAACGCGGTTGAAATCAAGCCGGGTAACATCCTTGAATATGATGGCGGGTTGTGGCGTGTCGTTAAAACCGCGCATACGCAGCCGGGCAAGGGCGGCGCGTATATGCAGGTTGAGCTAAAAAACCTGCGTGATGGTCGCAAAAACAACATCCGTTTCCGTTCAGCTGAAAGCGTGGAGCGTGTTCGTCTCGACCAAAAAGATTTTCAATTCTTGTATGCAGAGGGCGAAAATCTCGTGTTCATGGACAAGGAGACCTATGATCAGGTGACTTTGCCGAGCGACTTGCTCGGCGATGCGGCGGCGTTCCTTCAAGACGGCATGGATGTCGTCATGGAAATGTATGATGACGAGGCGCTTTCGGTCGCTTTGCCCGACCAGATCGAAGCGATGATCGTGGAGGCCGACGCTGTCGTCAAAGGGCAGACCGCTTCTTCGAGCTACAAACCAGCCATTCTCGACAATGGCGTGCGCGTCATGGTGCCGCCGTTTATCGGGGCTGGCACGCGGATCGTGGTCGATGTCTATGCCCGGGAATATGTGAAGAAGGCCGATTGATGCCAGCTCTTACCGGCCTGTTGACTATTATGGAAAAAGCCGCGCGTAAGGCGGGTGGCAAGTTGCGCCGTGACTTTGGCGAAATCGAGCATCTGCAGGTTTCGCAAAAGGGACCGGCGGATTTTGTGTCGAAGGCCGATCAAAAATCTGAAGACACGATTTTCCACGAGCTCGAAAATGCGCGGCCCGATTGGGGTTTCCTGATGGAAGAAGGCGGCGAGATCGAAGGAACGCCTGGCAAGCCGCGTTTCATTGTCGATCCGCTTGATGGCACCACCAACTTCCTGCACGGCATTCCGCATTTTGCGATCTCGATCGCGGTGCAAGACCCTAAACCCGATGGTTCGGGCTGGGGCGATATCTTTGCCGGAATCGTCTATAACCCGATCACCGACGAAAGCTTTTGGGCGGAGCGCGGCAAAGGCGCATATCTTGGTCACAAGCGGTTGCGGGTCTCGGCGCGGCGTCAGCTCAATGAAGCGTTGATCGCTACCGGCACGCCCTATAAAGGGCATGGCGATTTCGACGAATGGGGCAAGGTTTACGGCGCCATTGGCCCCGAAGTTGCCGGTATCCGCCGTTTCGGTGCCGCCAGCCTCGATCTCGCATGGCTCGCCGCTGGCCGCTATGACGGTTTCTGGGAAAGCGGTTTGTCGCCTTGGGATACTGCCGCCGGATGCCTGCTGGTGCGCGAGGCGGGCGGCTTTGTCACCGACTATCGCGGTCGCAGCCCGCACATTGCCGATGCCCAAGTTTTAGCGGCAAATGACATCTTGCACAGCAAGCTCCACAAGTTGCTGGCGGGCGCGCTCAAATAAAGCGTAAAATGGCGGAAAAAAGCGCGTCTCGGCACTTGCGGCTTGCGGCGCAAATCCCTAGAAGCGCCGCATATTCCATG
>JANOHL010000043.1:0-16012 GCA_031406495.1 Sphingomonadales bacterium
AATAATAAGCCGACATTGACGCGCAAGCCGCTCACCTTGAGCCGCTCGGTCGAATCCGGCGAAGTCAAACAGACCTTCAGCCACGGCCGCACCAACAAGGTGGTGGTCGAGGTGAAGCGGCGTAAGCTTGTGGGTAAGCCAGGCTACACTGCCGAGCCAGAGGTCGAAGTTGCGCCTCCTCCACCGCCGCCACCTCCCGCCCCCGTAGCAGCACCCGCACCTGCAGCGCGTCCTGTGGCGAATGACATGCTGTCGCGCCAGGAGCGGCAGGCAAAACTGCTGCGTGAAGCCGAAGAAGCGCGTCTGGCCATGCTTGAAGAAAGCAGCCGCCGAGAAGTCGAACAGCGCGCCAAGGCCGCCGAAGACGAACGCCGCCGCGCTGCAGAAAGCAGCAAGGACGAAGCCACAGCTGAGGCCCCTGTGTCAGCCCCCGCTCCGGTTGTCGAAGAAGTGCCGGTGGTCGACGCAACCGCAGACACCGACGGCGCTGCGCCCGCACCACGCCGTTTTACGCCGGTAGAGGCACCCAAGCGTCCGGAGCGTGAGCGCGAAGAAGTCAAAAAGACACCAAATCGTCCTGCGCGTGATCGTGGCGACGATCGTCGTCAAGCGGGCAAGTTGACGGTTACCCGTGCACTGGAAGGTGACGAAGGCGCACGTGCGCGTTCGCTCGCCGCACTGAAACGTGCGCGTGAAAAGGAAAAACGCTCGCATGGCGGTCGCCACGAGGTTCAGCCAAAGCAAGAGCGTGATGTGATTGTTCCCGAAACAATCACCGTTCAGGAACTCGCGAACCGCATGGCCGAAAAGGTCTCCGATCTGGTCAAGGCATTGTTCCGTCTAGGCTCGCCGGTCGCCAGCACCGATACTATCGACCAAGATACCGCCGAACTGGTCATCGAGGAGTTTGGCCACAACATCATTCGCGTGTCCGATGCAGATGTCGATATTCTGCATGACGACGACGTTGATGCGGTCGAAACACTCAAAGCTCGCCCGCCGGTCGTAACGGTGATGGGCCATGTCGACCACGGCAAGACCAGCCTGCTCGATGCGTTGCGCGGTGCCAATGTGGTGTCGGGCGAAGCGGGCGGCATCACCCAGCATATCGGCGCCTATCAGGTGAAGACAAAGGACGGTTCGCTGATCACCTTCCTTGATACACCGGGCCACGAAGCCTTTACCCAGATGCGCCAACGCGGCGCGTCGGTGACTGATATTGTCATTCTGGTGGTTGCAGCAGATGACGGTCTGATGCCGCAGACGATTGAAGCGATCAAGCATTCAAAGGCCGCTGGCGTTCCGATGATCGTTGCGATCAACAAAATCGATAAGGACGGTGCCAACGCGCAGAAGGTGCGTGAGCGTTTGCTGGAACACGAAGTCGTTGTCGAGGCGATGGGCGGCGAAGTGCAGGATGTTGAAGTTTCTGCGCTAAAGAAAACGGGGCTTGATACGCTGCTCGACAAATTGGCCCTGCAGGCGGAAGTGATGGAGTTGAAATCCAACCCTGATCGCGCAGCAGAAGCTGTTGTGGTCGAAGCGCAGCTCGACAAGGGTCGCGGTGCGGTTGCGACTGTGCTCGTCAAACGCGGCACGTTGAAGCGTGGCGATATCTTCGTGGTTGGTTCGCAAAGCGGTAAGGTACGTGCGCTCGTCAACGACAAGGGGCAGCAGGTCAGCGAAGCTGGTCCGGCGATGCCGGTCGAAGTGCTCGGCCTGTCGGGCGTGCCGTCTGCAGGCGACGTGCTGACCGTGGTTGAAAGCGAAGCCCGTGCGCGTGAAGTTGCGCTATATCGTGCCGAGCAATCGACCAAGGCACGGACGACGCAAGAAGCGCCAAATCTGGAAAATCTGTTCGACAATCTGTCCGCAAGCCGCGCGATGGAATATCCCGTGGTTATCAAGGGCGACGTGCAAGGTTCGGTCGAAGCGATCGTTACCGCGCTCAACAATCTGTCGACCGACGAAATCAAGGTTCGCATTTTGTCGGCAGGCGTGGGCGGTATCACCGAATCCGACATGCTGTTGGCGGCGGCTTCCGATGCGCCGCTGATCGGGTTCAACGTGCGGCCCAATACCAAGGCGGCGGCACTGGCCAAGCGTGACCGGGTGCGTCTGAAATATTTCGACGTAATCTATCACCTGACTGCAGACATCGCCAAGGAAATGGCGGGCGAGCTGGGGCCAGAAATCATCGAAACCGTTGTTGGCCGTGCAGAAATCAAGGACGTGTTCAAGTCGGGCAAGCGCGATAAGGCTGCTGGTTTGCTGGTTACCGAGGGAGTTATCAAAAAGGGCCTGCATACACGCCTTACCCGCGACGACGTTATCGTATCGAAAACCACGATCGCATCGCTCCGCCGCTTCAAAGACAATGTCGATGAAGTCCGCGCCGGGCTTGAATGTGGCGTGGTGTTGACTGATACCAACGACATCAAGGCAGGCGATACGCTGGAAGTCTTCGAGGTCGAGGAGCGTGAACGGACGTTGTAAATTGGGACTGATTGATGGCTGAAAGCTTCTTCACGAAATTCCCGGCGCCGCCTTGTGCGGAGTTGTTGGGCTGGGAACTCATTGCCGAATATCCCGACGAAGGCCGGATTGAAATTGCCTTTCACCCAACTGCGCAGATGCTCAATCCTCGCGGGACGGTGCAAGGTGGTTTTGTTGCTGCCATGCTGGATGACACAATGGGTCCTGCGTTGGTCAGCATGACGGGTGGCAAGGAAGTTCCAGCGTCAATCGATATCAATGTCAGTTTTGTGAAACCGGTGATGCCGGGTCGCGTTATCGGCAAGGGCCGAGTTGTAAGCCGTGGTCGCTCAATTGCGTTTCTCGAAGCGGAATTATTCGACGAGAATGGCGAATTGCTGGCTCGATCAACCTCGAGTGCCCGGATAATGGTGTTCGGATAATGGCCAAACATAACGAAACTGGCCCCGAAGGTCGCTCGGTTCGCTTGCTGCGCGTGGGCGAACAGTTTCGGCATATATTGTCCGAATTGCTCGCGCGCGGGGAGGTGCATGACGATGTCCTGACCAGCCATAGCGTGAGCGTCACCGAAGTGCGGATGTCTCCCGACCTGCGCCACGCCACTGCGTTCATCAAACCGCTGCTCGGCGCGAATGAGGAAGTCGTGCTAAAGGCACTGCGCACCAACACCGCATTCTTCCAAAAGGAAGTCGCGTCGCGGGTGAGCATGAAATATGCGGCGAAGCTGAAGTTTCTCGCCGACGACAGCTTCGACCAGGCTACGCATATCGAAAGCTTGTTAAGCGCGCCGAAGATTAAACAGGATTTGACCGGCGCAGGCGACTGATGGCGAAGCTCTATTTCTACTATTCCTCGATGAATGCAGGCAAGTCGACCACTTTGCTGCAAGCCGATTTCAACTACCGTGAGCGCGGTATGGAGACTATGCTTTGGACCGCCGCGCTTGATAATCGCTACGACGCCGGTGTTGTAACATCGCGGATTGGATTGCAGGCCGAGGCGCATAAATTTGCGCCCGAGACTGATATGTGGGCCGCCATCACCGCCGAGCACGCCACTCGCCCGCTGGCCTGCGTATTGGTGGATGAGGCGCAGTTTTTGTCGAAGCGGCAGGTGCTCGATTTGGCGCGGATTACCGATGAGGCTAACATCCCGGTGCTGTGTTATGGTCTGAGGACCGATTTTGCGGGCGAATTGTTCCCCGGATCGACGACGCTTTTGGGACTTGCCGACAATCTGATCGAACTAAAGGCCGTCTGCCACTGCGGACGAAAATCCTCAATGAACCTCCGTGTCGATTCATATGGCAAGGCAGTCATCGATGGCGCGCAGACTGAAATCGGCGGCAATGACCGCTATGTCGCGATGTGCCGCAAACATTTCATGGAAGCGCGTCGGGTAAGTCGCTAAGAGCTACCTGATGCAATCAAGGAGGCGCAAAAGTGCGAAATCTATTCTTAGCAGTATGCTGCCTCTCGTCCGCCAGCTTGGCGCACGCGCAACCAAACGAAAGCCCGTCTCATAGTTGGCCAGCGCTCGGCGTCGAGACTGAAGTCGAGATTAAATTGGCCCAGCCGCTATATAATTTTACTCCCGATGGAGACGAGGGTGTTTGGTTACAGGATTTTCGGAAACGCTGGTATTATGCTACAATACGGGGTCCATGCCCGGGCCTAGGACGTGCTTTCGGTCTGGGTTATGACACGAGAGGCTCTACGCGCTTCGACAGATCGACCATGCTTATTGTGGAAGGTTATCCATGCGCGCTATCTTCGATTGTTACGGCGGATCGCCCGCCGTCAAAAAAGGAAATCAAGGCGCGGCTTAAGGCGCGTGCGGCCGAAAAGCGAGCGCGTGCCGCCGAAGCTAGAGCTGCCAAATCCAAGGCAAAATGACTCGCATTTCACAGAATTCAAAAGGTATACCGATCCACGGATGGATCATTCTCGATAAACCGATAGGGCTTGGTTCGACGCAGGCAGTCGCTGCAGTGAAACGAAATTTGCGTGAGGCTGGTTTTGGCAAAATCAAGGTCGGGCATGGCGGGACTCTTGATCCGCTGGCGACCGGTGTGCTGCCGATTGCTTTGGGTGAGGCAACCAAGCTGTGTGGACGGATGCTGGATGCGTCCAAGACCTATGACTTCACAATCGCCTTCGGCATCGAAACCAGTGGGCTGGACGCGGAAGGTGAGGTGGTTGCGACATCCGACCATCGGCCAATGCTTGCTGAAATCGCGGTGGTATTGCCGCGCTTCACCGGCCCGATAGAACAAATTCCCCCTGCCTATTCAGCGATCAAGATTGACGGCAAACGCGCCTATGACCGCGCTAGAGCTGGCGAAGAAGTTGAGATGAAGGCGCGGACGGTGATGGTTTACTCTCTCCGCGTCTCCGCGTCTCCGCGTGAACAAAATATTCTCACGCGGAGGCGCGGAGGCGCGGAGGAGGTTGTGGATGAAATAATGCTCACTGCCGACGTATCCAAAGGCACCTATATCCGCAGTCTTGCCCGCGACATTGCCCATGCCGTCGGCACAGTCGGCCATGTGACCATGCTTCGCCGCACGCGAGCCGGCCCATTCACCTTAGAAAACGCGATTTCGCTGGACAAACTCAACGCGTTCGGCCAAGGCGCGGCCCAAGAAGACATTATCTTGCCGATGGAGGCAGGGCTGGTCGACATCCCGGCTCTTGATCTCTCCCCGGAACAGGCAAGGGCGATCCGTGAGGGTCGCGTCTTGACCGGGATTGCCATGAAAGATGGGCTACATTGGGCGAGGGGCGCAGATTTGCGGCCTGTTGCGCTGGTGGAGCAAATCGACGGGGGATTAAGAACCGTCCGTGGTTTTAACTTATAACTCCATGATGTTCGAAGGAAAAACATGACGATTACTGCTGAACGCAAAGCCGAAGTTATTAAAGAACATGCTCGCGAAGCAAACGATACCGGATCGCCCGAAGTGCAAGTTGCAATTCTGACCGACCGCATCAACGCTTTGACCAGTCACTTCAAAGACCATCACAAGGACAATCATTCGCGTCGTGGTCTGCTGATGATGGTGAACAAGCGTCGTTCGCTTCTGGATTATCTGAAGAAAATTGACGGGGAGCGTTATGCTGCCCTCATCGCGAAGCTCGGTCTTCGTAAATAATATAGCGAAGCGGCCTCAAACGGGGCCGCTTTTTGCATATGGGGTCGTCCGGCAATGAGGCTGGACCGCCATAGGGGCCGCTAAAGCGCCCCAACCGTTCGCGGATCGGATTATCCGCACATTAGAGGCCCCGCATCGCATTGGGCGGGCGGGCACAAGGAAATAAGATGTTTAACACGAAAACTGTATCAATCGAGTGGGGCGGACAAACCCTGACACTCGAAACGGGCAAGGTTGCCCGTCAAGCCGACGGTGCTGTCATGGCGTCGCTTGGCGAAACTGTTGTGCTTTGCGCGGTTACCGCTGCAAAGTCGGTGAAGGAAGGCCAGGATTTCTTCCCGCTGACTGTTCACTATCAGGAAAAATATTCTGCCGCTGGCCGTATTCCCGGTGGCTTTTTCAAGCGCGAACGCGGCGCAACCGAAAAGGAAACGCTGGTTTCGCGCCTGATTGATCGGCCGATGAGACCGCTTTTTCCAGAGGGTTTCTACAATGAAATTAATGCGATAGCTCAAGTTTTGAGCTATGATGGCCATAATGAGCCGGATATTCTTGCGTTGGTCGCGGCATCTGCTGCGATGACCATCAGCGGTGTTCCGTTCATGGGCCCCATCGGTGCCGCGCGCGTCGGTTATCTGAACGGCGAATATATCCTGAACCCGACCGATGAGCAGGTTGCCGAAGGCGATCTCGATCTGGTGGTTGCCGCGACTTATGACGCGGTGATGATGGTCGAATCCGAAGCCAACGAGCTTTCGGAAGAAATCATGCTCGGCGCTGTATTGTTTGCTCACGACGCGTGTAAGGAAGTCGTCAAGGCTATCGTCAAGCTCGCCGAACAGGCTGCCAAGGAACCTTGGGCGATGGCCGAACAGGCTGATCTCAGCGCCGCGAAGGACAAGCTCAAAAAGCTCATCGGCAAGGACATTGCCGCGGCCTACAAGCTCACCGACAAATCGGCCCGCAGCAACGCGCTCAACGAAGCCCGCGCCGCCGCCAAAGCTGCCTTCGCCGACGCATCCGCACAGGACCAGATGGCCGCAGGCAAGCTCGTCAAGAAGCTCGAGGCAGAAATCGTCCGCGGTGCCATCCTGAAAGACGGCACCCGCATCGACGGCCGCAGCACCACGCAAATCCGTCCAATCGTTGCAGAAACCCACTTCCTGCCGCGAAGCCACGGTTCGGCGCTGTTCACCCGCGGCGAAACCCAAACCATCGCGACCTGTACGCTCGGCACCAAAGAGTCAGAGCAGATGGTCGATGGCTTGAACGGCCTCAGCTACCAGAACTTCATGCTGCACTATAACTTCCCGCCCTACAGCGTCGGCGAAGTCGGCCGCTTCGGTGCCCCCGGACGCCGCGAAGTCGGCCACGGCAAGCTGGCATGGCGTGCGCTGCACCCTGTGCTCCCTGCCAAGGACGATTTCCCCTACACCATCCGCCTGACCAGCGACATCACCGAGTCGAACGGCTCGTCGTCGATGGCGTCGGTTTGCGGTGGCAGCCTCGCGATGATGGACGCTGGCGTCCCCATCAAACGGCCTGTGTCGGGCATCGCGATGGGCCTCATCCTCGAAGGCAAGGATTTCGCAATCCTTAGCGACATTCTTGGTGACGAAGACCATCTCGGCGACATGGATTTCAAGGTTGCTGGCACGTCGCAAGGCATCACCACGATGCAGATGGACATCAAGATTGCCGGTATCACCCGCGAAATCTTTGAAGCTGCTCTGAACCAGGCCAAGGAAGGCCGCGCGCATATCCTTGGTGAAATGGCGAAGGCACTCGGCGAAGCACGCGGCGAACTCAGCGCCCACGCCCCGCGTATCGAAACGATGCAGATCGACAAAGCGAAGATCCGCGACATCATCGGCACCGGCGGCAAGGTTATCCGCGAAATCGTCGCCACCACCGGCGCAAAGGTCGACATCGATGATGAAGGCCTGATCAAGATTTCGTCGAGCGACCCTGCACAAATCGAAGCCGCCCGCAAATGGATCAGCGGAATCGTCGAAGAAGCAGAAGTCGGCAAGGTCTATGACGGCAAGGTCGTCAACATGGTCGATTTCGGTGCGTTCGTGAACTTCATGGGTGGCAAGGACGGCCTCGTGCACGTCTCCGAAATCCAGAACGAACGCGTTGAAAAGGTCAGCGACGTCCTAACCGAAGGTCAGGAAGTAAAGGTCAAGGTCCTCGAAATCGACCAGCGCGGCAAGGTTCGCCTGTCGATGCGCGTCGTCGATCAGGAAACCGGCGCCGAGCTGGAAGACACACGCCCCCCACGCGAAGAACGACCACGCGGTGATCGTCCCGACCGTGGACCTCGCCGTGATGGCGGCGGCGGCGGCGGTGGACGCGGCGAAGGCCGTGGCGACCGTGGACCCCGTAGAGATGGCGGCGGTGACCGTGGACCACGCCGTGATGGCGGCGGCGAAGGCCGCAGCGACCGTGGCCCACGTCCTGAGCGTTCAGAAGGCGGAAACGAAGGCGGCAATGGCGGCAACCCCGACCATATCCCGGCGTTTTTGAAGGATTAATTCCACTTAAGCCCCTCTCCTTTAGGGGGAGCCGCAGGCCACCAGAGGTGAGCGGTTTGGGGTGGGGCCTGTCCGGCTACACCAACAAGTTTGGAGAGGAAAAGGGGTCGCTTCGGCGGCCCCTTTTTCGTTGTGGTGCAGCGGCGAGCGTTGCATGTCACCCTGTGTTTGCGTGGAGAGTTTGTGCAATCTGGTTCACACGAAGGCACGAAGAAAAATAAGATAAGAAGACCGAAGCGCTTCCCCCATCCGTTCGTGTCGAGCCCTTCGGCTGGCTTGCAGCCGCTCAGGATAAACTTGGCCTTTGGCCAAGTCGAGACACCCATAAGGCAAGCACGACCTCACGGTGTCTCGACTGGGCTCGACACGAACGGGACGGGTTTGTTGCTCGAAACCTCTTCGTGTCTTCGTGTGAAACAATCTGGCACCACGTCCAATATTATGCGAAATGTCAGCTATGAGCGACACACTCAGTTACAAAGGCTATAAGGCGCGCGTCGAATTTGACGCAGAGGACCGCATTTTCTTTGGTCGCGTCGCCGGAATAGAGGATGGCGTCGGCTTTCATGCCGATACCGTCGACGACCTGATCGCCGCCTTTCATGAGGCGGTGGACGATTATCTGGAAACCTGCAGTAAGGTCGGCAAGCAGCCGGACAAACCCTATTCGGGCAAGCTGATGTTCCGCGTATCGCCAGAACTGCACGCGCAAGCGGCGATTGCAGCAAAGCTTGCGGGCAAGAGCCTGAACAGTTGGGCGCAAGAGGCGCTGGGCAAGGCGGCGGGGGCAGGTCCCGTGATTTAGTAAAATATCACCCTAATAGGCGAGTGAATATCTCAACAACGATCAATAGAAAATTCAGTCAAAGTACCGCCATTTAGATTTCTATAAACAAAATTATAACGCGCCCCCGAAGCGATCATTTCGGGGATTAGGCTTGTTGCGCATAAACGTTTTTTAACGTCAGGAAGTAGAGCTGCTTTGGCTTTGACGGGTGAAATTTGGCCTGAGGCTATTTCGACCTTGTACGAGTAGGTAATGTCGATTCCATCAACAGCGACTGCTTCTAACACGGTCAGGTTATCGATCCTCCGAGGAAATTTTCCTTTGTAGTTCATTTTCTCATACTGATGCGCCAACTCTATCCGCTTCGGATTCATGAAATTAAGCACGCCTGCGTCAAAAAGTTCTGACTCGTTCGGATACCATATTGTCGAGGCGTCTACTGCCAAAGCCTCGTCTACAAAGCTGTCCGAAATGCCAGCGGCTCGGTAGCTATCAGCCATAAGCGATGCCGATGCGTTGATATCAATCGGCCCAAGGCCAGGATAGCTTGGGCTATGAAACCCGACGTTAGTTCCCGGCATCACCGACCTGTCGATTCCGGATACCAAAACCATTGTGCATGCTGACGAGCATTCCTTGTCCGCTATCGTCTTCATCTGCTGTGCCGCGACCATTTTTGATATCTCAGCGGCCTCAGCAAGTCTCCCACCTATCGAAGTCAGAGTGACCTCCCTGACATCAGGATGCATTTGCAATGCCTTCTGAAATCTATCGGCGGTTCCCAACGTTAACGGGCCAACCAATGTCAAATTATTGCCGACAACAGCAATCCGCGCAGGTCCGCCCATTGGATCGCTTCCAAACGCCAGTTGCGTTGTTTCCAGCGTAAAAGGCCCTAGATTTACAATTTGAAATAATAAACGAATGGCTCCGACAAACATCAGGAATTTTGCTACATGCGCCCAGAAGCTGGTGCCGCCGCGCTCTTCGTGGTGGTCAGCGGATCTCCACGTACCAACAACGCACCAGATCGATAGTAAAATGGTAGATAACAATACTACCATGATAATAGCAGAAACGAACTGTATCGACGCGCCGTGTTGTTCCGTGAACGCGACTATGTAGCTAAGCAGGACTGGTGTAAGCCCAGCAATGAGTACGCTGTTGACCCAATAAGAGATTGGCAAGGATAGTTGGCCTCGCCAATGCCGCGAAAAATAGTTGCCGGACGGTGGTAGCGCTTCGTCAAAATGACTTTCCATTTCGGTCCCCCGTATTTACGAATAACTTGAGAAATGCGTTTGGCAAGTGCCGAGCTTAAGGGGAACTATTATGGCTTTGACCGGTCAGTTGGTAGGAGGCGCCATTGCGATACTCTTGCTGTCTTTTATTTTAGAGTCTTTCCTGTTTAAAAGCGATGAGCCTGATCACAGAGCGATCAAAACCTCCGGCTTGGCGTTGCTGATCGCAGCCGTGCTTGCTGGCTTTGGTAACGCGGACGGTGGTCCGTTTGTATGGACCGCAGGAATCACCTATGTTCCAGGAGCTATATTTGTCGGGTTGTGGTTCCGGTCTCGTTACCAAGCCAAATGGTCCGACGATGATGATGTTGTGGAGTAGTTTACTCAGTGATCTTGTTCAAGGTCGGTAGGCTGTGGAGCTAACCCTCCGCCCAATCCCGCCGCGCATGCACCACATTCAATACATGCACATCATCCCCGACCAGCTCATAAACCAGCCGGTAATTGGGATGTACGGTTAGCTCGCGGGTGTCTGCCAATAATCCCGGACGACCCATTTCGGGGAAGTCCAGCAACTGGTCGGCGCGGTCTTCTATTATTTGTTCGAGTGCATAGGCCGCAGACGGATTATCTGCTGCGATGTGAGTGAATATGTTGATGCGGTCGGTTTCGGATGCCGGGGTCCAGATCAACCTCACGCAGCTTTATCGCTGCCATGTTCGGCGAACCATTTTGCACGGTGCGCCGCCATGCGCTCCTTCATTTCCTCATTGGTGTAATAATCTCCCGCCGCAATCTGTGCGCGTGACTTCTCCACCTTCTTGCGCAACCATTCGATATATTCAGGCGTCGGTGGTGCTTCAACGGCGACATATTCGCGCATTGCCTCTCGCAATACCTGCGCGGCGGTGCGGTCGTTGCCTTTGGCGGCGGCGTTGAAGGCGGATTTCAGGTCTTCATCAACGCGGAAGGTGAAGGTGGATTCGGACATAGCGTGTGCCTTGGTGGTGTTTGTTGCGATGTACTGTGTAACACATTTTTGCGGGTTGGGCAAATTTGGTCAGAAAGGTGTGGCGGTACCATTTATTGAGCTTTGCAGCATCTTCGTGCCTTCGTGCCTTTGTGCGAACCAAAATAATCTCACACGAAGACACGAAGGGCACGAAGAGATTGTTCAACAACACTCCCGTCCCGTTCGTGTCGAGCCCGGTCGAGACACCGTTAGGTTGTGCGTGACTGATGGGTGTCTCGTCTTGGCCTTTGGCCAAGTTTATCCTGAGCGGCTGCAAGCCAGCCGAAGGGCTCGACACGAACGGATAGGTGGCGGTGGGGGATGATTTTTCCGCTTTCCTACAAACCCCGATCCTGCCTAATCACTTTGTCCTCACTTGATGAGAGGAGGACATATGAGTGCGAAGACATCCCAACGCCGCAAGCAAGCTTTCTTCACGGCGCTAGCGGAGACAGGCAACCAGACGATCTCTGCCGAACGTGCGCGGGTTTCGCGGTCTTGGGTGGTCCAGCAGCAAGCGGCTGATCCGGCTTTCCGGGCGGAGATGGATGCCTGCATCGCCAGCGCTGCCGCACGGCTGGCGGCGGCTTCGCAAGTACCGGAGGAGGGCTGGGAAGACATCGATGGCGAGGAACTGGTCTTGCGCGGGGTCAACAATCGGCTGGTGCAGGTGGCACGCGCGCGGCTCGGGCAATGGACCCCGCGGATCGAGGCTCGTTTTCTGCGTACGCTTGCGGCGACGTGCAATGTTACCGCGGCGTGCAAGGAAGTGGGGCTGACCAAACAATCGGCTTATTACCGGCGGCGCAAATGGCCGAGTTTCGAACAACGTTGGGACGAGGCTGTGGAGATCGGTTATGCGCGGCTCGAAATGGCCTTGCTCGAAAATGGCTGCAACATGCTGGAGGCTGTCGCGGTCGAACCCGACGCGCCGATGCCGTCGATGTCGGTCGATCAGGCGATTCAGGTCATGGGGCTCCACCGGCGACAGGTAAAGCGCGAGGCGAGGGGGCCGCACCGTCATTACCGCATACCCGAACTTGCGGACGTGAAGGACGATATCAAGCGCAAGGTCGCTGCGATTATTCGCGCGCGGCGGTTGAAGGATGAGCCGTTGCCCGACTTCCTGCGCGACGCGGACTGAGCGGGACCAAGGCGCTTTGGCGGGCATTAATCGCGCATACAGGTGGGCTTCGCATAGATACCGGCAATTGCGTCCGTCAAAACTCTTGGCGGCGCGCGCAAGAGTATCTAAGGACATCCCCATGAATAGAAAAATCCTTGTTCCCGTCGCGGCATTGCTTGCGACTTCGATGCTTTCCGGATGTGCAGCACTTGGGCTCGGCGGCGGCGATGCCAAGCCGGGCAGCAACACGCGTTATGTCGCGCGCGACGTCAACACGCTGTATAATGCGGCCAAGGACAAGCTCGACAACAAGCAATATGGGGTCGCGGCCGCGCTCTTCGATGAGGTCGAGCGCCAGCATCCCTATTCGCCATGGGCCAGGCGTGCGCAGCTGATGAGCGCGTTCAGTTACTATATGGCGCAGAAATATAACGAATCGGTCGCGGCGTCGCGGCGGTTCCTGTCGATCCATCCGGGTAACAAGGACGCGCCTTACGCTTATTACCTGATCGCGCTCGCTTATTACGAGCAGATCAGCGACGTAACCCGCGACCAGAAGATTACGCAGCAGGCGCTGGCGGCGCTCGGCGAGGTGCAAAGGCGCTATCCGAACACGCGCTATGCCTCGGACGCGACTCTCAAGATCGACCTGGTGAATGACCATCTGGCGGGCAAGGAAATGGAGATTGGCCGGTTCTACCAACGCCGCGCGTTGTGGCTGGCGTCGTCGCTTCGCTTCCGCGAGGTGGTCGATAAATACGACACCACGACGCACGCGCCGGAAGCTTTGTTCCGCCTGACCGAAAGCTATCTGGCGATGGGTGTGCCTGCCGAGGCGAAGAAATCCGCAGCGGTGCTGGGCGCGAACTATCCGGGCAGCAAATGGTACGAGCGCGCTTACGAATTGATGCAAAAGCACGCGCCGACGGCGTGATGCGATGCTAACGGGGCTTTCGATCCGCGATGTGGTGCTGATCGAGGCGCTTGATCTTGAATTTACAGGCGGGCTCGGCGTGCTTACGGGCGAGACCGGGGCGGGCAAGTCGATATTGCTCGACGCGCTCGGGCTGGCGCTCGGCGCGCGCGCGGACAGCGGGCTGGTGCGCAATGGGTCCGACAAGGCGCAGGTGACCGCGAGTTTCGATGCACCTGCCAATGTGGTCACGCTGCTTGGGCGGAATGACATAGAAATCGATGCGAGCGAGCCGTTGCTGATCCGGCGGTCGGTCAAGGCCGATGGCGGCAGCAAGGCGTTCATCAATGACCAGCCCTGTTCGGCGGCATTGCTGCGCGATGTCGGGGCGTGTCTGGTCGAAATCCACGGCCAGCATGATGACAGGGGTTTGCTCAATCCTCGTGGGCACCGGGCTCTGCTCGATACGTTCGGGCGGTGCGATACCTCCGGGGTCGCCGCCAGTTTTGCGGCTTGGCACGAGGCAAAGGCACGGCTCGATGTAGCCCGCGAAAGTATCGAGAACGCCGCGCGCGACCGCGAATGGCTGGAACATGCGGTCGCCGAACTGCAGGCGTTCAACCCGCAACCGGGCGAGGAAGAACAGCTCGCAGGCGAACGTTCCGACATGCAAAAGGGTGAACGCGTTGCCGATGATCTGAAAGCGGTGCTCGAAAGCTTCGACGGCCCGAAAAGCGGCATCGCGCTGATCCGCGGAGCTGCGCGGCGGCTCGACCGGCTGGCCGATGCGCACCCGATGTTGGCCGACGCGCTGACCTCGCTCGACCGCGCGGTGATCGAGGCGAGCGAGGCCGAGGATAAATTGAACGCGGCGGCGCGCGCGCTGGAATTCGAACCGGCGCGGCTGGACGAAATCGAGGTACGGTTATTCGAATTGCGGGCATTGGCGCGTAAACATAATGTTGCGCCCGATGCAATCGTCGCGCTGACCGCAGAACTCGCGGCAAGGCTCGACGCGATTCAGGCGGGCGGCGAGGGGCTGGCCAAGCTGGAGGCCGAGGTTGCGGTGAAGGCGGCGGCTTACCGTGCGGCGGGTGAGGCGTTAAGCGCGGCGCGAATCGATGCGGCGACGCGGCTCGACAAGGCGGTGGCGGGAGAGCTCGTGCCGTTGAAGCTCGACGCTGCGCAATTCCGCACTAACATCGAAACGCTGCCCGAGGAACGCTGGAGCGAAAACGGCATGGACCGCGCGGAGTTCCTGATCTCTACGAACCCCGGCGCGCCGTTCGCGCCGCTGACCAAGATTGCGTCGGGCGGCGAACTGTCGCGCTTCATCCTCGCGCTGAAGGTCGCGCTCGCCGAAGAAGGCGGAGCGGCGACAATTATCTTCGACGAAATCGATCGCGGCGTCGGTGGCGCGGTGGCATCGGCAATCGGCGAACGACTGGCGCGGCTCGCCAATGGCAACGGAACACTTGCGGGCAAACAGCTGCTCGCCGTCACCCATTCCCCACAGGTTGCCGCCAAGGGTGCGGTTCATTATTTCATTGCCAAGTCGAGCGAAGGCACGGTCACCCGCACCGGCGTCGTCGCGCTCGATGCTGAAGGACGGCGGCAGGAAATCGCGCGGATGCTGTCGGGTGCGGAGGTCACCGACGAGGCAAGAGCACAAGCAGAACGGCTATTGGAGGCGGCATGAGAAAACTGATATTCTTGGCAGCTTTTGCGCTTACGTCTTGCGTATCGGTAGCAAAGGAAACGCCGTTACCCGCTGATGCGTTCTTCGACAGGCTTTCAACGCTCTGCGGCAAAAGCTTTGGCGGCAAGCTGACCAGCGGCAACGACAGCGATGCCGATTTTGCCAAAGCTGATTTGCGGGCACATGCACGCGAATGTTCGGACACTGAAATCCGCATCGCGTTCGACGTCGGCGAAGACCGTTCACGCACATGGATCATCACGCGCACCGACAGCGGATTGCGGCTGAAGCATCGCCATATGCTGAAGGACGGGACAGAAGACCCGATCTCACAATATGGCGGCGATACTGCGAATGCCGGAACCCCATCGCGGCAGGAATTTCCGGTCGATGAATATTCGAAGGCGATGTTTACGAAGGATGGACGTGAGGTATCGAACACCAATGTCTGGGCGTTCGAGATCGAGCCGGGGCAGGCGTTGGTCTATGAATTGGCAAGACCGGGGCGGTTGTTCCGCGTGTCGTTCGATCTGGTCAAGCCGTTGGCCACGGCGAATTGACCGGCATGTCACTTTCGCGGCGAACTTTGGTCGGGATGCTGGGCGGAGTTGTAATGACCCCTGCTTTCGCGATGAATTTGGGAGGCAGCAAAATGGAAGAAGCGAGCGGGCCGCTATTTGGTCTCATCGGGCAAATGAAAACGCTGCCCGGTAAGCGCGCCGACCTTGTGGCAATTCTGGCGAAAGGCACCGGCGAGATGCCCGGTTGTTTGTCTTATGTCATCGCTGAAGATCAGGTGGATGCAGACGCCATCTGGATCACCGAAATATGGGTCGACGCCAATCACCATGCTGCATCGTTGAAGCTGCCAGCAGTGCAGGCATCAATTGCAGCGGGGCGCCCTTTGATTGCGGGTTTCGACCATTATTTTAAAACCACGCCCGTGGCTGGGGTTAAAGGGTGAGTTGTTAGAACCGAAAATATGGGAATCGGTGGTATGATACAGTTCGGACGTGACCTAAGCCCCTCCTCTTTAGAGGAGGGGTT
>JANOHL010000076.1:0-14895 GCA_031406495.1 Sphingomonadales bacterium
CTCCCTCGAGATTAGATTTCATCGAGTCGTAGTAGACCACTACGTTGATAGGTTGGGTGTGGAAGCGCAGTAATGCGTGGAGCTAACCAATCCTAATTACTCTTTTCGCGCTTGAAGTCCCACCATCAATGACAGATCTGGGCCGTTTACGGTTCTAGGTATGTCTGCTGATGGCGGATAATTAGAAATACAGTCTGCACGGATTATCGATTTAAAACCAAAACTCATATTTTATGAGCGCCTGCTACATTGCTTGGTGACCATAGCGTTTGTGACCCACCCGATCCCATCCCGAACTCGGCCGTGAAACCAAACTGCGCCGATGGTACTACCGCTTAAGCGTTGGAAGAGTAGGTCGTCGCCAGGCATTGCAGCCGGCGCTCATGATTTAGAGATTTTGGAAAACCCATTCACAGTTCAAAAGGCGGACCGCTGTCGAGATATCGATGGTGTCCGCCTTTTTTCGTTTTTGATCGCATGTTTCGACATCGATCTGTTGGTGGCGCGGGATGGAGCAGCCCGGTAGCTCGTCAGGCTCATAACCTGAAGGTCGTAGGTTCAAATCCTACTCCCGCAACCAACTAAAGATCGCAATTACAAGAATTTAACAAAAGCCTCGGTCGAAAGATCGGGGCTTTTGTTCGTTCTGGAGTTAAAATATCGAGGTGGCAACCCCACCGCCGCACACAACCTCTAGCTTGATAAAGACACAATTATTCCTTGCATCGAGTCTCGAATGGAGAGCTGCATGAGCATCACCATCGAGGAGGTCAGTACTATAACGGCCAAGAGTCAGGCCATTGTTCCCAAGGCTGTGCGTAAAGCGCAGGTCGTCGATTATGGTGAGCGCGTCGCGTTCAGCGTGAGCGATGACGTCGTCACGGCGTGTTGTGCTGATATTGATCAAGACCTTGCCATTGAGACATTTCTTGGCTTTCTCGCGAGCGACATCAAGGCGCGCCCGCAACCGGCGCTTCCTTGGCACATCAAATCGACATGGGCGGTTCGAGCGTTCCGAGCCATCCGACGAGGCCAAGAATGATAATGGCGATGCCCAGCTCAAGAGCGAGGCTCTTGCGAAACTTGCTAACGATCTCGGATGTTCCTCCGCTTTGCAACGCGCGGTCGAATGCCGGGGTCAGTTTGAACCGGTTTGTGGCGGCCAGAGCTAGCATGATTCCAAACAATAGGAGCTTGCTGAGAAGCAATTGGCCGTAGAGTGTCGTATGGAGCGTCAGTATATTTTTCGGACCGACCAGCATCCAGCTATTCACCAGCCCCGACGCGGCAACCAGCGTGACGATGACCGTTCCCGTAACCGAAAAGCCTTCGAGTAAGCGATGCGTCAGCCTTAAATGCCCTTCGTTCCATGTGCCTGCACCGCGAAACAGCATGATCGCAAGGCCGGCGAGCGCACCAAGCCATGCTCCTGCGCCGAGCAGATGGATGATATCGGCGACGAGCTGCACCGTTCCGTCGGCACCTTCACTCGCGGCGCCGTGTCCCGTCCATGCAAGCGAAGCCAGTGCTGTCGCCGATCCGCCAGCCGCAAGCCCCAACCACAGATGGCCTTTGCTCCCTCGCACCAAACATGCGGCGGCGAGCGTCGACAGTAATGCAAGCACCCGCAATACCCATGCGTTCCCCATAGGTGTCTCGAAAATCATCATGCTCACAGAAGCCCGATCAACCTCATCTAACGAAACGCCTGCCATCGAAGCGGTCATCGCGATTATGCTGAGCAACGAGAGTGTGATCCCCGAAGCCGAAAGCCAGCCGGTCAGGGCGCGAAGCGGTAGAATTGCATTTTGGGGGCGCTCCATACCGTTCAAGGCATATAGCCCGAACAATGGCAATCCGAACAATAGCATCAGGTTCACATAAAGCGCAAACCGGATGCCGATGTTCAGTTGGTCGGTCACGCCCTTACTTAACGGTAAAGGTGAAGCTGCCTTCCATCCGGTGCGCGTCTGCTCCGGCAGCAGCCCATTTAAGGTTGTATGTGCCAGCAGCCAAAGCGCGTTTCATCAGGAGTGTCATGGTCTTTCCGTCCTTGCTCATCACCGAAGTGAACCCGCTGATTTTCATCGGTGCATGGTCAGCCATGCCCGGCATTCCGGTCATGGTCAGTGTCGTGGTGGCAAATTTGGCAACCAGCTTCTCATTGAAGGTGAGAATGATTTTGCTTGGCTTGGCAACGACCGCGTTAGCCGCAGGCGTGGACTTAACGAGCTTGGTATGGGCGTGGGCCGCGCCAGAAAAAGCGAGTGCGGCAAGAACGGGGGCGGCAAATAAGCGGCGAAACTTTATCATCAGGGTTCTCCAAACAGAGTGTTCAAAGTCTAATACGCATCCCGCCACATCAACCCTCATATCAAATCTGTTGAGGGTTTTGCTGCGATCCCGCGTATATAGGGACATGAAGTCTGGAGATATGGGAATGAGCGGCCTTGACGAGATGCTTGATGGACTACGCGCGGCACCATTGCCGCCGCGCCTCATGGTGATAGATAATGCGGTGTTATCGCAGATCGCCGAACGTCGGGCCAGTGCAGGCCCGCTTTCTGGGGGGATGATAGGGTTAGCTGTTGTCGCAGCGTTGGGAATGGGTCTCGCGGGCGCGGTTGTTCCCGGTACGCGGGCCGAGGCCGCGCCCAACTTGTCGCCTTTCGGTGCACCGGCAGCGCTTGCACCGTCCACATTGCTGGACAGCGGCGAATGAGTGGATCGCGACGGACAGTATTGATCGCAATCATCGTTTTTCTGGCAGCTCTTGGTGGAGTGTTTGCGGGTCGCTTGCTTGTTGCTCCGCCGCCCCCACCTGAAAATGAACTGCATGCCCTCCTGCATAACGGCCTTGATCTTGATACTACCCAACATGCCAAGCTCAATGCTCTCGAAAAGCAGTTTGCCATCCGCAAACAAGCGCTCGAACTCGAAATGCGTGCCGACAATGCCAAGCTGGCAGCGGCGATTGAGAGCGAACATGGTTACGGCGCTAAGGTGTCAGCCGCTGTTGACCGGTCGCACATCGTCATGGGCCAACTGCAAAAAGAGACGCTTGAGCATATCTTTGCAATGCGCGCGCTGTTGCGGCCCGATCAGGTAGCGAAATTTGATGCAGGCGTGGTCAAGGCACTGACTGCCGATCAAAAATGACGCTCGCGCTGGACGACTGTTCGGACGGCGAATTAGCGGCGCTGGCGCTAGGTGGAAGGCAATCCGCCTATACCGCATTGTTGGATCGTTACCGTGAGCCGGTATTCCGGCTTGTGCGCGGAACGATTGGCGACAGCGATGCCGCTGTTGACGTTACACAGGAGGCCTTTGTGTCAGCCTTTGCTGCGCTTAAAAGCTATGACGGCGAACGGGCTTTCAAAACCTGGATTTCACGCATTGCTATCAACAAATGCCGCGATTGGGCGCGGCGGCGTGCAGTGCGGCGGTTCTTTTCCTTTGCGCTGCCTATCGAGGCAGCTTCAACGATTGCTGACGACTCTTTTTCCGCCGATCAGCAGATTGCCGACCGGGCCGAGCTTGCGCGCGCCCTGGCAGAGATTGCGACACTTCCGCAGTCCATCCGCGAACCGCTGGTTTTGCGGGCCATTGAAGGGCTGACACAGGCAGAGGCCGCGCAGGTGTTGGGGATTAGCGAAAAGGCCGTTGAAACGCGGCTCTACCGTGCGCGCGGTCGACTAACCGAATTATTGAGGGATTAGCGGGTAGCCTGCGTATCATGGTCAGAACCAAATAATGGACGCCTTATGAACCTGATAGCTCCCGTTGATCGCCGAAACCTGTTGCGCGGTGCAGCTTTTGCTAGCGGCGGCTTAATGCTCGCGCCCCTGTTCCCAGCATGGGCGGCGAGCGGCACACATGGCATAGCAGGAACGCCCGGCACTTTGTCGGGCGAAGATATTGCCCTCAGCATTGGACATAGTAAATTCAAGACTGGGGGAAAGTCCGGCCATGCCATCACCGTCAACGGCACCCTGCCAGCACCGATCATCCGGTTGAAGGAAGGGCAGAGTGTCCGCCTCGCTGTCACCAACACGCTTGGTGAAGACACGTCTATCCATTGGCATGGCCTGTTACTGCCATTCCAGATGGACGGTGTGCCGGGGATCAGCTTTCCCGGTATCAAACCCAAACAGACGTTTGTCTATGAATTCCCCGTTCGCCAGTCCGGTACCTATTGGTATCACAGCCATTCGGGGATGCAGGAAGCGACGGGGCTTTACGGCGCGATTGTGATTGATCCGGCAGGTATTGATCCGGTTGCCTACGACCGCGAGCATGTGATTGTGCTGTCCGACTGGAGCTTCATGCACGCGCACAAGATTTTTCAAAAGAACAAGAAGATGGCTGGCTACTTCAACATGCAGAAGCAAACGTTGGCCGGACAGCTTGCGGGCAAGGATCAATCCGCTGCCGACCGCCGGATGTGGGGACAGATGCGCATGGACCCGACCGATATTTCGGATGTGACGGGTTCGACCTACACGTATCTTGTCAACGGCCATGGTTCGCTGGAGAATTGGACCGGGCTGTTCACGCCGGGTGAGCGCGTCCGGCTGCGCATTATCAACGCATCAGCCATGTCCAATTTCAACGTGCGTATTCCCGGCCTGCCGATGACAGTGGTTCACGCCGACGGCCAAGCCGTGCAGCCGGTCGAGACCGACGAGTTCCAGATCGCTGTCGCCGAAACCTATGATGTGATTGTCGAACCGAAAGACGATCTGGCTTATGGATTCATTGCCGAAGCCATAGACCGGTCAGGCCAGTGTCGGGCGACACTTGCCCCCCGCATGGGAATGATTGCGCCTATTCCGGCCATCCGCGAACGTCCGCTACTTACTATGAAAGATATGGGGATGGGCGATATGGAAATGGCCGCCGGGAATGACAAGGTGAGCGGCGACATGGCGGGTATGGATCACTCGGCGATGGGGCATGATATGGGGTCGATGAAGATGCGCGACCCCTTGGTCGCGCCGCAGGTCAAAATGGGGCCGGGTGTCGCTACATTGTCGCCTATGCCGATGGACCGAACAGGTGAACGCCCGACCGGACTTGAAAAGGTCGATCACCGCGTCCTGACCTACAAGGATCTCAAATCGTTCGCGCCCAACCTAGATAAACGCAAACCTTCGCGTGAAATTGATCTCCATCTGACTGCGAATATGGAACGCTATATGTGGTCGTTCGACGGCGTCAAATATAGCGACGGCGCAGACCCGATACCGTTCCGGCACAACGAACGTGTCCGGGTGAACCTGATCAACGATACGATGATGCCGCACCCGATCCATTTGCACGGCCATTTCTTTGAAGTGGTGACGGGCAATCCCGGTCATCATCCGGTCAAGCATACCGTGAATGTGCTTCCCGGTAGCAAAGTCTCGTTTGACCTGACTGCCGACGCCCCCGGTGATTGGGCGTTTCATTGTCATATGCTGCTTCACATGCACTCAGGGATGTTCCGCGTTGTCACGGTGCGTCATGATGAGGACGCGGCATGAAAGCGTTGATCCCAGTCGCCATTGCGCTTGGCCTTTCCGCGCCCGCTGCGGCGCAAATGGACCATAGCGGGATGCCGGGCATGGCGGTGCCACCTAAGCCAGCACCTAAACCGGTCGTGAAGCCCGCCGCAAAACCTGCGACAAAGGCCGCCCCCAAACTAGCACCCAAACCGGACCCGGTCGCAACCGATCCCCATGCGGGGCATGATATGCCCGCACAAGAAATGGAAGCAGGGGAAGAAATTGGATCGACGCCCGCGCCCGCGCCGCCATCTGACCACGCCGCCGATGCGCTGTTCGATCCGGCGACGATGGCTCAGGCCCGCGAGGCCTTACGCCACGAGCATGGCGGCCTCAGCAATTCGATGATCCTGTTCAACCTTGCCGAATATCAGGCGCGTAAAGGTGCGGATGGCTACCGCTGGGAGGGCGAAGGCTGGTTTGGTGGCGACATCAACCGTTTGGTCATCAAAGCCGAAGGCGAAGGATCGTTTGGCGGTTCTGCCGAGCAAGCCGAGTTCCAATTGCTTTATGGGCGCGCGATTTCTCCTTATTTCAATCTTGAGGCAGGCGTCCGCTACGATGTGAAGCCTGATCCTTCGCGGGGATATGCCGTGATTGGGATTGAGGGCATCGCGCCTTATTGGTTTGATGTTGGCACACAACTCTTTCTGTCGGACAAAGGCGATGTTCTGGCGCGGTTCGAAGGTTCTTACGACCAGCGGATTACCCAAAAGCTCATTCTCCAGCCGCGCGCAGAGTTGAACTTTGCAGCGCAAGATGTGGCCGCAAACGGTGTAGGTTCGGGTCTATCCGATCTTGAGCTTGGCTTGCGGCTTCGCTACGAAATCAAACGCGAATTCGCGCCTTATGTTGGCGTTGAATGGGCAAAGAAGGTTGGTGACACCGCCCGTTTTGCCCGCATCGCTGGAGAGGACGCCGGTGTGGTGAATTTTGTCGCTGGCATAAGGTTCTGGTTCTGAGCAGCAGACGCCACCGATTGCACCCGCTCGCAAGTCGCGCCCACAAATTATTGGTGCGCAGCTGTTGATCTGGTTCGCCAGCGGCGTGTTGATGAGCTTTCTGCCCATCGACAAGGTGCGCGGCGAACATCTGGTTAACCGTGAGGTGGTAATGGTCATCCCGACAGGAACCCGCGTTGCCTACCCGGCCCGGATTAGTGCAAGCGCCGGAGCGCCGGTCAAAGCGATCAACTAGCACATGATGGGCAGTCGAGCCGTTGCCGGCGTGACGACTTCCAGAGGTATCAAGCTATTCGACGCCCAAACTGGCGAGTTAATTCCGCCAGTCGATGCTGCCCAAGCGACGGCCATCGCGAACGCCGCTTGGAAACGAGTTGCGCAAGCGTTCGCACGGCAGAGAGCTGAGCCTGTGTTGAGCAGTATTCCCCTGATCGCGCTGCTTGCCATCATCGTCGCCACACTGGCGCGCGCGCAGGGTGACACGGCAACCGCATGGCGGGCGCATACTTGCCGCCGACGCGCGCCGCGTAAAGCTGGGCGATACGGCGGTTATCGAGCTTTTGGGTGGTGAAACCGTGACCGCTGTGGTCCGTTTGGCGACGCCCAGCCTTGATCCTGACGGCAAGACGGCGCCATTGTTCTGACGCCGCGGCTTGGCGGCCTTACCCCGGGCTAAGGCCTCCGCGCCCGCATCAAACCGCGTGGCGGCGGCGATAACGCGTTGATCGCATTGCCCGAAGAAGCGGTCCAAACCGTCGAAGGTCGGGGAATCGTGTGCATCAAAACTGCCAAAGGCTTTCAAGCAACGACCGACCATCAATGCGCTCTTGCTGTTTTGGACCTTTAAACCTGCGGAAGACGAAAGCACTTCCGCACTGGCCAAAGCATCCTGAAATTGGGGCAAGGGCATAATCATGGCGCAGCCGGGCACAACCACGCTACGGGTGAGGTCAACCACGCAGCACAAAATGCCGCCAAGGCCCCTAAAGATGCTTCGCACCTACCCGGATCGTCCACAAATTCGGCGCAACAGCCTTCGCCCGATGCCTAATCTGCGGTCATGCCCAGCCTCTCGACACAAGAGCAAACCCTCAGCTCCAACCGCTCGCTCATCGAGATCGACCGCGACCACTTGATCCACCCTGTCGCTTCGTTCGGCGGTCATGAGCGCCACGACGCCCGCATCCGCCTCGGGCGACGGCATGTTGCCGACCTTCACGTTAAAGGGCTGACAAATGAAGACCCAAACTCTTGATCGGATTTACGTTGGCGGCGACTGGATTTTGGCAGCGTCGCCGGACCGGTTGATCCCTATTGTAAGTCCAGTGACGGAGCAGGTAATCGGCAGTGTCGTCGCGGGCGCCGCAGATGACGTAGAGCTTGCCGTCGCAGCAGCCCGCAGCGCATTTCCCTCCTTTTCCACCACCGCCCCTGCCGACCGCATCGCCCTCCTGGAGCGGATACTTGCGTTAATGGGAGCTAGGTCCGAAGAATTGGCGCAGGCGATTACACATGAGATGGGATCGGCAATCAGCTTTTCCCGTGCGTCGCAGGTACCTTTCGCAATCGCACACTTTCGCGCGGCGATTGAGGCGCTGGGCAGCTACCCGTTCCTCAAGCGGCAGGGCACGACCGCGATTGTCAAAGAGGCGATCGGGGTATGCGGGCTGATCACCCCGTGGAACTGGCCCGCCTATCAAGTTGCTGCCAAGGTTGCTCCCGCGCTCGCGGCGGGCTGCACTATGGTCCTGAAACCCAGTGAGCTCTCGCCGTTCAGCGCCCAGTTGTTCGCCCAGATCATCCATGATGCCGGGACGCCCGCCGGTGTTTTCAATCTCGTCAGCGGCACCGGGCCGGATGTCGGCGCAGCACTTGCCAACCACCCCGACGTCGATATGATTTCAATCACCGGATCCACACGGGCCGGCGTTCTGGTTGCTCAGGCGGCGGCATCGACAGTGAAGCGCGTTACCCAGGAACTGGGCGGAAAATCGCCAAACGTGCTGCTCGACGACGCGGATTTTGCGCGGGTCGTACCACTGGGCGTCGCGACCGCATTTCGCAATGTCGGGCAGTCCTGCAGCGCACCGACGCGGATGCTGGTTCCTGCGGACCGACTGGTGGAGGTGGAGCGGCTCGCCGCAGGTGCTGCCGCCGAGATGACCGTGGGTGATCCCCTTTCTGCGGACACAGTCCTTGGCCCGGTGGCCAATCTCGCACAGTTTCAGCGAGTCCAGGAAATGATCGATGTCGGCATCGCTGAGGGCGCTAAGCTTATCTGCGGAGGACCCGGCCGGCCGAATGACATTGCGCAGGGCTATTTCGCCCGGCCTACCATCTTCTCCGACGTGCGCTCGGAAATGCGCATCGCCCAGGAGGAGATATTTGGGCCGGTACTTTGCCTGATCCCCTATGGCAGCGAAGAGGAAGCGCTCCGCATCGCCAATGACACGATATACGGACTGGGCTCGCATGTCCAATCGAACGACCTCGAACGTGCGCGCAGATTCGCGGCAAATATTCGTGCGGGACAAGTCCATATCAATCATCCGCCCTGGGACGGGCATGCGGCCTTTGGTGGCTACAAGCAATCCGGCAACGGACGCGAATATGGTGTATTCGGGCTTGAGGAATACCTCGAGACCAAGGCCGTCCTGGGCTATTTTCCAACATGAGTACGGGACGTTTAAGTCAGCGTGCCCTGTTGGCGCGGTGCTTCAATTGTAAAAGGATCGCCGCGATCGCGACCTACCTGTGAACATTCAATAAGGACCATATCGTGCTTGAGACAGAGACCCTAAACCAGGTGCAGCAAGTGAGCCCGATCACGCGACTGGGCGACCTTGAAACGCCCTGCCTCATTCTCGACACGGAGCGGATGGATCGCAACATTGCTCGTTTGCGCAGCGCGCTCGCGCCATTCGATGTGACACTGCGTCCCCATCTCAAGACCGGCAAATCGGTTGAGGTCGCGCGCCGTGTCATGACTTCACCGCAAGGACCCGCAACGGTCTCCACCCTCAAGGAAGCCGAGTGTTTCGCTGCGGCCGGCGTGCGCGACATTATCTATGCAGTCGGGATCGCTCCCGCCAAGCTGGCCAAGGTCATCGAGCTACGGAAGCAGGGCGTAGACCTCGCCGTCGTTCTCGACACAGTCGAGCAGGCACAGGCGGTCGCGGCCGCATCGCGCGAAATCGGCGAGGCTATCCCGGCGCTTATTGAAATCGATTGCGACGGCCATCGCGCCGGCGTCTTGCCAAACGACGCGCAGCAGCTGGTCGAAATCGGCGAGGCGCTTACCCAAGGCGGCGAACTGCGCGGAGTCTTGACCCATGCAGGTGGCAGCTACACCGCAAAAGGTGCCGATGCTTTCCGGCAATGCGCCGAAGAAGAACGCCGGGGAGTCGTCGACGCCGCCACGATCCTGCGGAATGCCGGCCTGCCTTGCCCGGTTGTGAGCGTCGGCTCGACGCCAACTGCGCATCACGCCGCTGATCTGACCGGCGTGACCGAAGTGCGCGCCGGTGTCTTCGTCTTCTTCGATCTCGTCATGGCGGGCATCGGTGTTTGCCGCGTTGACGACATTGCCCTTTCGGTGCTGGCAACCGTGATCGGGCACCAGAGGGAAAAGGGCTGGATTCTGATCGACGCCGGCTGGATGGCTATGTCGCAGGATCGCGGGACGGCAAAGCAAGAAGTTAACCAGGGCTACGGCTTCGTCTGTGACGCCAACGGCACGTTGTTGTGCGACCTCATCGTGGCGGATGCCAACCAAGAACATGGCATCATCGCCGTTCGCCCCGGGTCGGGAGCCACACTCCCGGATCTCAGCATCGGTGATCGGGTGCGAATCCTGCCCAATCATGCTTGCGCGACTGCGGCACAGCATCGCAGCTATCATGTCGTTCAGGGCGCTTCGGATATTGTCGAGGGCGAATGGGCCCGTTTCGGAGGGTGGTGATGAACAAGGATATGCACCCGGTTTTAACCGAAGCCGCTCCTAAACCTGCAGGTCATTATTCGCAGGCCATGCGCGCGGGAGGCACCGTCTACATTTCGGGGCAGCTTCCGATCCGCCCGGATGGGCAAGCACTTGCCGATGATACCTTCGAGGCCCAGGCACGGCTCGCTGTTGCCAACATGCTGGCGATTCTGGAGGCTGCCGGTGGTAAGCCTGCCAACTTGTGCCGGGTGACTGCCTATATTGTCGGCGTCGACAACTGGCCTACTTTCAACCGCATCTATGCAGACATGCTACCCAACGCGCGTCCTGCCCGCACAGTCGTACCGGTCCCCGAGCTGCATTACGGCTACTTAGTGGAAGTAGACGCAATCGCCTCCGTCCCCTCCAGCGAGTCTTCCTGAGCCAACCGGGCATCAATCGAACGGAGAAAAGCATGGACAGCCGAGTGAGCGATTTTGCCGACCCGCTGGTTCTCGAACCTCAAAAAGCGGCGCAAGGACCTTTGGTGGCTAAAATACCTCTAAGCGGTATTATTCCGCGATTGGCCCAGAGAAACCGCACCGCTGCTGCACGCATTCGGAATATGCCCTTTGCGTGCGGTGCACTTGCCCTTGTCGACTGGAGATTTTTGTAATGCCTGCACCGCTGACACTGGTGGAATCGACGCCAGAGCTACCAACATCCGCCGACGTGGTGATCATAGGCGGCGGAATTATTGGCACGTTCACGGCTTATTACTTGGCCAAGCGCGGTATGAAAGTTGCTCTGATCGAAAAAGGGCTAATCGGTGCGGAGCAATCAAGCCGTAACTGGGGATGGTGCAGACAACAGAACCGCGATGCTCGCGAACTTCCAATGGCGACAAAAGCTTTGGATCTGTGGGAACAGTTCACGGCCGAAACTGGAGAGGACACGGGGTTTCGGCGCTGCGGGCTGCTCTACCTAAGCGACGACGAGGAGGAACTGGCCGGCTGGCACCGCTGGGGGGAGTTCGCGCGCGGTGTGGGCGTCGATACCAGGACGTTGACCTCGGTCGATACGGCACATCATGGACGTGCGACCGGAAGATCATGGAAAGGTGGTGTGTTTTCACCGACCGACGGCACTGCGGATCCCTCTCTTGCGGCACCAGCAGTTGCGCGCGCGATCATGCGTCTTGGCGGAACGGTGCATCAGCGCTGCGCCGCGCGCGGCGTCGAGACAGAGGGTGGCAGGCTTTCCTCGGTTGTGACGGAACACGGAACGATTCGCACCAAGATCGCGGTATTGGCCGGCGGGGCCTGGGCGTCATCCTTTTGCAATCAGTATGGCATCCGCTTTCCACAGGCCACGATCCGTCAGACGGTACTCGCAGTATCTGCGGGAGCAGGCGAGGTTCCCGATGCTCTGCACACCCCGGGTATTTCCATGACTCGCCGGGAAAATGGCGGGCATACACTTTCGATCAGCGGAAGCGGGCGCGTCGATCCGACACCGCAATTTCTGCGCTTTTCTCCACAGTTTCTGCCAATGTTCTTGCGGCGCTGGCGCAAACTTGCTCCGGGTTCGCCATCCAGCCTCTGGTCGGGTCGTGAGGGGTTATCCCACTGGTCCATGGATGAGCCGACCCCAATGGAGAGAATGCGTATTCTTGATCCGGCACCAGATCGGCGGATTGTCCGCAAGACCCATCAACGCGCTATAGATCTTGTTCCAGCTTTGAAGGATCGAATGATCACGGGGGCTTGGGCAGGGTATGTTGACAGCACTCCTGACGGCGTCCCGGGAATCGGCGAGACGGCCCACCTGCCTGGCTTGGTTCTTGCCGCCGGTTTTAGCGGTCATGGTTTCGGCATCGGTCCTGGTGCAGGCCATTTGATTGCCGACATCGTTAGCGGCGATACCGCAATTGTCGATCCGCGACCATATCACCCGGACCGCTTCCGGTCCTCAGCCTGGGGGAAGGTCGCAGATTTTTAGAGCGAGGTCGCCGACAGCAGTTGACGATCACGTTCCGATCCATGCTGCGAATCCCACGCTAGCGCACGAATGCTGCCGCTCTGATGCATCAATTCGAAAGAATCGGCTGATCGCACGAGCTAAGCTTCCAATAGTTCGCGATGAGGAGTCTCCGACAATGAATTTTACCTTCCGACTGTTTGCCACCAGCCTGACCGTCGCCGGCGGGATCGCCTCGCTCGCATTCGGCGCCACTGCCCAGGCCCACGCCATCTGGTTCGCTGAGCGCGGCACCCAGCTTGCGCTCATCTATGGCGTGGGTGCCGACGATCTCGACATCGTCAAGCGCCTGCCGCTGGTCAAGGATCCAACTGGATACGACGCCGAATGGAAGAAGGTGCCCACAACACTGCGCGCGTCGGGCCCGGTCGTGGTGGTTGACAGCGAGGCGCCGATAACGGCGGCGACTGCATGGATGGACTATGGTATGTGGACCAAGACGCCCGACGGTGAATGGCATAAGAAGGGCCGGGATGAGGTGCCCAACGCCACCTTTGCCGAGCGCACGATGAAATACGCGGTGCATATCGAAGGCGCTTCAGTCAAAGGCCTGCCCGCCTTCCCCGACCAGACTTTGCAGATCATCCCGGTCGAAGACGCCATTCCGCAGAAGATCGGCGACCCGATCAAGCTGCGGGTGCTCTACCGGGGCAAGCCCGTGGCCGATGCGGCAGTGTTCCACGACTTCGTTAACGACCCCGACCAGACGCCCGCCAAGACATCTGCCGACGGGACCGTTACCATCAACGTCCGCAATCAAGGGCATAACGTGATCGGCGCAATCCTGTTCGGACCTTCCGACCAGCCGACGAAGTATGACCGCATCGAATATCGCGCGACGCTGAGCTTTACGCTGCCGCACCTGCCGGAGTGAGCATTCGCATCCGATATTCCAATTAGGAGAGTACAAAATGACCCTTGCATTCCAGTTCAAGATCGCTCTCGCTACAATGGCGCTCTCGTTCGGTTCGGTCGCCCTGGCCCACGGCAGCATGCGGCCGCAGCACGGCGGCATGGTTGCGATGTCGGGTGAAATCGTCGTCGAGCTTGTTCGCGGTCCAGGCGGTGTTTCGGTCTATCTCACCGAAGAGGACGAGCCGTTGGCCGCATCGGGCATGACTGGCAAGCTGACCGTCAACACTCGCGGCCGGAAGACCGATACGCCCTTGGTTGCGGGGCCGGGCAACCGCTTCGACGCGCGCGGCTTGCGGGTTCCGGCTGGGGCCGGGGTGACAGTCTCGCTGGTGAACACCGCCAGCCGAGTCCGCACCTTCGTCAATTTCACTGTGCGCTGAGACGAGCGTGGGATGTTAACGGCTTCGCTCCTCTGCCACGCCACCCGGCTTCGCGCGCTCGCCGAACGCTGGTTGGTCCCCGCGCTCCTGCTGGGCTGGCTTGCATTCGGTGACACAACCACGGCATTCGCCCACGGTGTTGACGAGGACGACAAGGCCTTCATCGAAGGCAGCGCGGGGGTTAACATCATCCCCTACATCTACCTCGGCGCCAAGCACATGGTGACCGGCTACGATCATCTGCTGTTCCTCGTCGGAGTGATTTTCTTCCTCTTCCGGCTGAAAGACGTGGCCGCTTACGTCACGCTCTTCGCCATAGGCCACAGCACGACGCTGATGCTCGGCGTCATCACCGATACCCGCGCCAATCCCTATATCATCGACGCGATCATCGGCCTGTCTGTGGTTTACAAGGCGCTCGATAATATGGGTGCGTTCAAGCCCCTGCTGGGCTTCACTCCCAACCAGAAGGCAGCGGTGCTGATCTTCGGCTTCTTCCACGGATTTGGCCTGGCGACCAAGCTGCAGGAGCTGACGCTGTCCAAAGACGGGATGATCCCCAACCTGATCAGTTTCAACGTTGGGGTCGAGATCGGGCAGTTCCTGGCGCTCGGCCTGATCCTCCTCCTGATGAACTTTTGGCGACTGAGCGACAGCTTCAAGCGAACAGCGCTTGTCACCAACACGGCGCTGATGGCCGCCGGCTTTGTGCTGATCGGATATCAGTTGGGCGGCTATTACGCGCAAGGGACCTGACCATGACGACCGAGATAACTACCTTGCAAGCGCCCCCGCGCACGCTAGCCAAGGCGAGCGCTGCGGCAGCCCTGATCGCGGGCGTCGTGCTGACGCTGTTCGTGCTGCCCGCCGAAGCGGGAATCGACCCGACCGGCGTCGGAGAGGCGATGGGGTTGACAGCAATGGCCAAGACTGCAGGCGCTGAAACGCCGCAGGCCGCGGGCGCGCCTGCGGCCTCGACCACACCGTCGAAGGAGACGATCGCCAAGACCCCGGCACTGCGCGAGGATACGCTCACCATCACGCTCGCCCCGCATAGCGGCCAGGAAGTGAAGGCGCACATGCAGGCGGGCGACAGCTTCGTCTTTAGCTGGGCAAGCGAAGGCGGGCCG
>JANOHL010000082.1:0-2114 GCA_031406495.1 Sphingomonadales bacterium
CGAGCATGTGGTCACAGCCATTCGAGATACTGTGAATAAACTACCGCGTTTTAGCCAAGTTTTAGTTGTACCTTTTGGCGATCAAATTGCTATCCCGTTGAAACCGGTATTCAGTCATTGCCTTCCGGGACGAGGAAAAGACGCTCGACTAGACGAATCCCCCCGTTTTGTTGAGCAAGCCTACGACGGATTCGAAGTAGCTCTCAAGGAGCTTGACAGTCGCCTTCAATCATTGGCAGATTCTGAAACCTCGCCCATAACCCAACAAATTGTTCGTGCAGCAAGTGATCCAGTGCTGCATTGGCAGGGCGAAACTAAGACATTGATTTTGTTTTCGGACGGATTGGAGTCTGGAATTTACTGGACGAAAGAACTGAAGCTAAAGCCCCCTCCGCCAAGAATCCTTGACCGAGTAAAAGTTGAATATCACGAATTAGGTAACGCCAGAAACAGTCGGCTCCAAACAGATCAGCTACGTGAACAGTGGCGAACTTGGTTCGAGTCCGCAGGGGCGAGCGTTCGTATGACAGCGCCAGGATACGCATCAAGTTAACCGGGTGCAGTTTGATAATTCAAGACAAAATTTGCAATCTTTAGGGTTTCGAGCCTAAAGCTATGATATACTCTTTATCGCGCGACCAGAATGAGAGCGAATAAGTGAAATAGCATCATTCATATTTTTGGCGCTTCCTATCCTAGTTTCATTGTTAAACAAAAGACGGACGTGGATTTTGTATGCCGTGAACGTACCGTTATATTCGACTATTTTGTAAAGATTTTCGCCTCCGCCCTCGACGACCACTTGCTTGCTTGTCATTCTGATTCTCCATGAAAATAGCTGGCTTGCATTATTTAACTAAGAGTGATGCTGAGACAAAAGATATCAATTCTTTAAAGTTTTCACCACTTAACGCCCAAATCCTTGATCGCTTTGAGCAGCGCCTTTTTACTTTCCTTGCATTGCTCGACGCTGTTGCGGGGGAGATTTTTCTTGTATGCCGTGACAGCGGGGTACCCGGTTTGTCGCGAGGCGGTGAACTGAAAACCCTTTGCATCCCTATTTTATCTTTGCGCCTTTGCGTGAAACCAATTGCGCTTGGCTTTGCCGGTAGCGGGGCTTTGGTGTGGTGCGCGACTGACAGGGCAGAACCCCTCACCCAGCTTCGACTAACCGCCTTCGCTAAAGCTATGGCGCCAACTCTTCGCAACCCTCTCCCAAAGGAGAGGAGCTTCCTTGTTTTCTATTTCCGTCATGCTGAACTTGTTTCAGCATCTTACTTTTCTCCGTCGCTCAGAATTAAGATCCTGAAACGAGTTCAGGATGACGGTGTAGTAAAGCCTCTGCGTTCTCTGCGCCTCGGCGTGAACCAAAAATCCTACTTCGCCTTCGCCAACATCGGCGCCAAATAATGCCCGGTATACGACTTCGGCTCCTTGGCGACCTGTTCCGGAGTCCCCTCCGCCACAATCTCCCCGCCCTTGACGCCGCCTTCCGGCCCGAGGTCAATCACCCAGTCCGCCGTCTTGATGACGTCGAGATTATGCTCGATCACCACCACGCTGTTGCCCTGTTCGACCAGGCGGTGGAGGACTTCCAATAATTTGCGGACGTCCTCGAAATGCAACCCGGTGGTGGGCTCGTCCAATATGTAGAGCGTCTGGCCGGTGGAGCGGCGGCTGAGTTCCTTGGCGAGTTTGACGCGTTGCGCTTCGCCGCCCGACAGCGTCGTTGCCTGCTGCCCGACCTTGACATAGCCAAGCCCGACCTCGACCAGCATCGCCATCTTGTCGCGGATCGGGGGGACGGCCTTGAAGACCTCGACCGCGTCCTCGACCGTCATGTCGAGCACGTCTGCGATGCTCAGGCCCTTCCATTTGACCTCGAGCGTTTCGCGGTTGTAGCGTTTGCCGTTGCATTCCTCGCAGGTGACATAGACGTCGGGCAGGAAGTGCATTTCGATCTTGATAAGGCCGTCGCCCGAGCAGGTTTCGCAGCGGCCGCCCTTGACGTTGAAGCTGAAACGGCCGGGCTTGTAACCGCGCGCCGCGCTTTCGGGGAGCTGCGCGAACCAGTCGCGGATGTTGGTGAAGGCGCCGGTGTAGGTCGCGGGGTT
>JANOHL010000087.1:0-2013 GCA_031406495.1 Sphingomonadales bacterium
GCTTCATCGATCAGGTAGTCGGCGATGCGCTGCATAAGCGACCGGTCGCCGCTGGCGGCGAGGTAGTAGAGCTTGCCCTGGGCCACGAGGACCGGAAACTCCTCCTCGTCCTCAAAAATCGTCTCGGCCCGGGTTTCGAGCCGCTCGCGCCAGTGGCTGACGGCGCCGCCACCCTTGACCGGCACGACGCGGGACGGATTGGTGGAGTCGACGCGGGTGACCTTGGCGTCAAGAAGGTTGCGCGGCAGGTTGGGCGCCAGCGCATCGGGAATGGTGAAATTGCCGGTCTTGGAGCCGGAACGCGGCCCGATCAGCAACTGGCCCTCAAAATTGGCAATGGCGGTCCGCAGCGCTTCGGTCCAGGCAAAGAGCGCCGGGATGATGACGATGTCGTAGCCGGCGAAGTCGTCGGTGTCCTTGCCGAGAATATCGACGTCGAGGCCGCGCTTGCGGAACGGGATGTAAGCGGCGCGGACATGGGAATGGTGGGAAAAGCCCCTGGCCTGCGGCTGGATCTGCCAGGCCCATTCGCTTTCGTAGTCATATACGATGGCGACGCGGGCCTTGCGGGCCGTGCCAGAGATGCCTGTGGCGGCGATCTCCTCGGCAACCTGCTTGGCCTCGAAATAGGCGGGGGCGGGTTCGCTGTCGGGACGGAGCAGGCCCGCATGCATCTGCTCCTGCGCTGAATGATATTGCCGCCAGCGGAAATACGAGACCACCTCGGCGCCATGCGCAAAGGCCTCCCACGCCCACAGGCGGGCCATGCCGGGCAGGGGGTCGGGATTATAGCTCGCCCAGTTCACCGGGCCGGGCTGCTGCTCCATGATCCACCAGCGGCCGCGGCCGACGGCGCGGTAGATATCGTGCTGCAGCCCCTGCGCGTCGGGCTCGCCCTGGCGCATGTATTGCGCCTTGATCTCGTCGGACTCCGAACTGACATCGAGATGGCCCAGCGGGTAGGAATCCCAGCTGGCGACATCGAGGGTCTTGGCGACGTCAAAATGGTCGAACTCGGTGTAGCGGCCCATGAAATTGTGGATCACCGGCAGGTCGGGCCGGGCCGCTTTCATGATGTCGAACTGGACCTTGTTGAAGGCGGCGACCTGATCGGACGAATAGCGGCGGAAATCGAGCGCAGCGTTGGGATTGACCTCGGTGACCGTAAGGGCCGGCAGTTCGATCTGGTCGAAGCGATTATACTCCATCGACCAGAAGATGTTGCCCCAGGCGTCGTTGAGGGCTTCGACTGTCTTGTACCGGACTTGGAGCCAGGCGCGAAAACCCAGTTTTGCCGCCTCGGAATAGGAATAGGTGGTGCCGTGGCAGCCATATTCATTGTCGGTCTGCCAGCCGGCGAGGGCCGGGTGTTGGCCGAAGCGGTCTGCCAATAGGTGGGTGATGCGGGCGCATTCCTCGCGATAGCCGAGGTGGGAGAAGCAATAGTGGCGGCGCGAGCCGAAGCCGCGGACCTTTCCGTCGGCGTCGACGCCCAGCATGTCGGGGTGCTTATCGACCATCCAGCGCGGCGGTGTGGCGGTGGGGGTGCCGAGGATGACCTTGAGGCCGTGCTTGCCCAGGATGTCCATGGACTGGCCGAGCCAATCGAAGGTCAGGCTACCGGGCGTCGGCTCGAGGCGCGACCAGGCGAACTCGCCGATGCGCACATAGGCGATGCCCACCTCGGCCATGCGACGGGCGTCGTCCTCCCAGCGCTCAACCGGCCAGTGTTCGGGGTAGTAGCAGACGCCGAGGGCGGGTGTGGTCACAAGGAACTCAGAGTTTGAGGAACGGTTCGGCGATGCCCGGGACATCGACGCGGATGGAATAGACGCTGCCGGCGGTCGGCTCGCGCTCCAGTTCCTCGGGGGTCATATTCTCGCGCGCCGTGGTGAGGTAGAGCGTCTTCATGTCGTCGCCACCGAAGGCCGGACAGGAAACCCGGCTCACGCCAGGCACCTCGATAATGCGGTCGATCTGACCATCGGGCGAGAAGCGGATGACGCAGGAACC
>JANOHL010000011.1:0-2735 GCA_031406495.1 Sphingomonadales bacterium
CTTTCAACGACGCACGTCGCAAATTCATGCATCACTTTCCGCGCATGGGCTGCTTGTTTTGCCTCCCACTGACTATTCGCGTGGGCCGGAGCGACCAATAAGGATGCGACCATGGCAAAGGCTACCAGAACAATAGACGGCAACTTCATTCCGCCGCCTCCAACATCCCGCCGCGCTCCGCTATCCGCTGCTCAAGCTCCGGCCGGAAATGCTTGATCAGCCCCTGGATCGGCCATGCCGCCGCATCGCCCAGCGCGCAGATGGTGTGGCCTTCCACCTGTTTGGTCACTTCATACAGGGTGTCGATTTCCGACATGTCGGCATTGCCTTCGCGCAGGCGTTCCATCACGCGCCACATCCAGCCTGTGCCTTCGCGGCACGGCGTGCACTGGCCGCAGCTTTCGTGCTTGTAGAAATAGCTCAATCGCGAAATCGCGCGGACGATGTCGGTGGATTTATCCATGACGATGACGGCGGCAGTGCCAAGGCCAGAGCCGACTTCCTTGCAGCCGTCGAAATCCATCGGCACGTCCATCATCATCGCGCCCGGAACCAAAGGCACCGACGACCCGCCGGGGATGACCGCGAGCAGATTGTCCCACCCGCCGCGGATGCCGCCGCAATGCTTCTCGATCAGCTCGCGGAACGGAATGCTCATTGCTTCCTCGACCACGCAGGGCTTTTCGACATGGCCCGAAATCTGGAACAGCTTGGTGCCTGCGTTATTCTCGCGCCCGAAACTTTTGAACCATGCAGCGCCGCGCCGCAATATCGTCGGCACCACCGCAATGCTCTCGACATTGTTGACCGTGGTCGGGCAGCCATAAAGACCAGCCCCCGCCGGAAATGGCGGTTTCAGGCGCGGTTGGCCCTTTTTGCCTTCAAGGCTTTCGATCATCGCGGTTTCTTCGCCGCAGATATATGCGCCTGCGCCGCGGTGGACAAAGACATCGAAATCATAGCCCGATTTCGCGGCATTCTTGCCGAGCAGTCCCGCCGAATAGGCCTCGGCGACTGCCTTTTCGAGAACCTTCGCCTCGAAAATATATTCGCCGCGAATGTAGATATAGGCCGCGCGCGCGCGCATCGCGAAGCCGGCGAGCAATGCGCCTTCGATCAGCTTGTGCGGATCGTGACGGATGATCTCGCGGTCCTTGCAGCTGCCGGGTTCGGATTCATCGGCGTTGATGACAAGGAAATTGGGGCGTTCAGGCGTCGGTGCCTTGGGCATGAAGCTCCACTTCATCCCCGTCGGAAATCCAGCACCCCCGCGCCCGCGCAGGCCCGAGGCTTTGACCTCCTCGATAATCGCGTCCTGCCCGACCTTCATCAGGTCGGCGGTCTTGTCCCAATCTCCACGCGCTTGCGACGCTTTCAGTCCGAAATCCTGATAGCCGTAGAGATTGGTGAAAATGCGGTCTTTGTCCTGAAGGCTCATGTCAGGCCTCCCAGCATGAACCATGCGCCGCCGAGGATCAGTAAGCCGATGACAGCGAGCTTGATGATACCGGTCAGTAGTTTCCACGCGACGAACGCAGCGACCACAACGCCGATGATGGGCAGCCACTCAGCCAATTGCGCTCTCCCGAAGGGCTTTAATATGTTCACGCAGAGGCGCTGAGATCGCAGAGTTAGAACAGGTTTTATTCTCTGCGCCCTCTGCGCCTCTGCGTGAAAATTCTATGGAGAAATAGCCGAACATCACCATTCCCCCCGATAGTCATGGTTCTTGTCAACCATCGCCTGCAGGCTCGTCGGCCCGCCATAAGGTTCGACCGTATGCCGCCCCGGCAATTGCGTGCCGATCTTTGGCTGCTTGCCGTCGGCAAGGTCGCCGAGGATCGCGGTCATGCTGTCGTAATCGAGGTCTTCGTAATTATCGTCGTTGATCTGCACCATCGGCGCGGAGGAGCAATTGCCCATGCACTCAACCTCGGTCAGCGTGAACAGACCGTCGGGCGTGGTCGCGCCTTTGACAAGGCCGCGGTTCTTGCACGCCGCCATGATATCGTCGGACCCGCGCAACATGCACGGCGTCGTGCCGCACACTTGCACATGGAAACGGCCCACCGGCGCAAGGTTGTACATGGTGTAGAAGGTCGCAACCTCATAAGCGCGCATATAGGGCATGCCGAGGTAGCCAGCGACATATTCGATCACCGGCACCGGCAACCAGCCCTGCGTATGCGTTTCCTCACCCACCTGCCGCTGGGCAAGGTCGAGCAGCGCCATCACGGCGGATTGCTGCCGCCCAGCGGGGTAGCGACCGATATAGATGTCGGCGAGCTTCCTGGTCGCTGGCGTGAAGGCAAACCCGCCCCATTTGGCGCGGGTTTCAGCTTCGTCGGGGATGTGTGCGGTGTCAGCCATTGCGTGATACCCGCGACCACGGAGCTACAATCCAAACGGTTGTAACTATCAGAATTGGAATGAAAGCCATGGCTGCAGCAATTATTGCAGCGAACCCCATCCCTGCCGTAAAACCGATTACGGTCCAAACCAGATAAGAAAAAGACATCAAACCTACTTTTACAAGCCAAGTCGTTTCGCCTCCTTGCCAGCGAGCTATGCCCACGGCAGATGCCCCAAACAACAAAGAGGGCAGGAAATCCCAAGTAAAAGTATGAGCGAAAAACCAAAACCATGAAAGAAGGACAAGTGTATATTGAAAAATAATCTACAATAAATCAACCCTTCATTCTACAATAGCTCAAAACAAGGATATAAAAATTATG
>JANOHL010000015.1:0-126502 GCA_031406495.1 Sphingomonadales bacterium
GATTGCAAATCTGGCGATGGCGACCGGCAATATCGGACGGCGCGGTGTCGGCGTGAACCCCTTGAGGGGTCAGAACAATGTGCAGGGTGCGTGCGACATGGGCAGCTTCCCGCACGAACTGTCGGGCTACCGGCATATCTCCGATGGCGAGACGCGTCGCTTATTCGAGGGCGAATGGGGCGTGACGCTCGATCCCGAACCGGGCTTGCGTATCACCAATATGCTCGATGCCGCGACCGACGGTGTGTTCAAGGCGCTTTATTGTCAGGGCGAGGATATATTGCAATCCGACCCCGACACCAAGCATGTCTCGGCAGGGCTGGCGGCGATGGAATGCGTGATCGTCCACGACCTGTTCCTCAACGAAACCGCCAATTACGCGCATATCTTCTTTCCCGGTTCGACCTTCCTGGAGAAGAACGGCACCTTCACCAATGCCGAACGGCGCATCCAGCTGGTCAGGAAGGTGATGACTCCGATGAATGGTCTTGAGGATTGGGAAGTCACACAGCGGCTGGCGCAAGCGATGGGGCTGGACTGGAACTACGCGCATCCTTCCGAAATCATGGATGAGGTTGCGCGGCTGACGCCGAGCTTTGCCGGTGTCAGCTTTGAGCGGTTGGACGAAGCAGGCTCGCTACAATGGCCGGTGAACGATGCTGCACCAGATGGTTCGCCGATCATGCATGTCGATGGGTTCGTGCGCGGCAAGGGCAAGTTCGTGGTCACCGATTATGTGCCGACCGATGAAAAGACCGGCCCGCGGTTCCCGCTGTTGCTGACCACCGGGCGCATCCTGAGCCACTATAATGTCGGGGCCCAGACGCGGCGTACCGAAAATGTCGCCTGGCATCCCGAAGACCTGCTCGAAATCCACCCCGTCGATGCTGAGGATCGCGGGGTCAAGACCGGCGACTGGGTGAAACTGGCGTCGCGTTCGGGTGAGACAACCTTGCGTGCCACCGTAACCGACCGGGTCGCACCTGGTGTTGTCTACACCACATTCCACCACCCGGCGACGCAGGCCAATGTTGTGACCACCGAGTATAGCGACTGGGCCACCAACTGTCCGGAATATAAGGTGACGGCGGTGCAGATCAGCGCGTCGAACGGCCCGACAGACTGGCAGGAGGGTTATGAGGCGCTGTCCGTTAAATCGCGGCGCATTGAGCAGGAAGTTCCTGCCGAATGAACACGACCGATAAACTTGTTATGATGGCCAATCAGATTGCCGCTAATCTCGCGAACGATCCAGATCCTGCTGCGGCAGTCGCAGAACATATCCAGCTATATTGGGATCCGCGGATGAAGGCGATGATTACAGCACATGGCAATCATGGCCTGTCATCTACAGCTATTGCAGCGATTGAAAAAATCCATGACCAAGATGCTCTACCCTGACGCCGTGTCGGCGCCCGATGGATTCCTAAAAATGACATGTTGATTGCGAACGGAGGATACCGAAACGGATCATCGGCCTGGCTCTTCGCACAGCAATTTCGTCAGCCCAAACAGGGGTCAATTTACTCTGACAGAACCCTTCCTAGTGATTGTTCCTCGGCACTCCATATTTTTGGCCGATCCGCTGATGCTCGACTGCGCTTTCCAGCACTGCCCCGCTGTCTAGTTGACCGACATCGGCTCTTTGCATCGCTTGCCAAGGTGTCTGTGAAGCCGGGTAGCGATAGCCGCCCTCGGCATTCAGTGCATCACGGCGGCGGGCAATTTCTTCTGGCGATATCAGCATGTCGACACGCCTTTTGACAAGATCGACGCGCACCCGATCTCCACTTTCCAGCAAGGCAAGATTGCCGCCAGCCGCTGCTTCGGGCGAAGCATTGAGAATAGATGGCGACCCTGACGTCCCTGATTGCCGCCCGTCGCCAATACAGGGAAGTGAGGCAATACCGCGTTTGATGAGCTGCGCGGGTGGACGCATATTGACGACTTCAGCGGCGCCCGGGTGGCCGATGGGGCCGGCGCCGCGCATGAACAAGATTGAATGCTCGTCAATGCCGCTATCGTCTGTATCGATGCGGTGGTGAAAATCTTCAGGACCGTCGAAAACGATGGCATTGCCCTCGAACGCATTGGGATCTGCCGGATTGGACAGGTAACGCGCGCGGAAGTCGGCGTCGATAACGCTCGTCTTCATGATCGCGTTGTCGAACAAATTGCCGCCCATTACGATGAAGCCGGCGTCATTCATCAGCGGCTTGGCGAAGGGACGAATCACGTCTTCGTCTTCGCAAAGTGCATCGCGACAATTATCGCCGATGCTCTTACCATTGGCCGTCAGGGCGCTTTCAAGGATCAGGCCCGCATCCATGAGTTGCTTAACAACCACAGGCACACCGCCGGCGCGGTGAAAATCTTCGCCCAGATATTCACCGGCTGGCTGTAAATTGACCAGCAACGGTACTTCATGGCCATGCGATTCCCAATCCTGAAGGCTAAGTTCCACACCCATATGCCGGGCAATAGCGGCGAGATGAATCGGCGCGTTGGTCGATCCGCCAATGGCCGAATTGACGGCAATGGCGTTCAGGAACGCGTCGCGCGTCATGATGTCTGATGGTTTCAAATCCTCATGCACCATGTCCACGATGCGAAGGCCCGTGGCGTAGGATATCTGTGCGCGCTCGCGATGCGGAGCAGGGATCGCGGCAGAACCGGGCAGCTGCATACCCAGCGCCTCGGCAAGGCTGTTCATCGTCGTCGCCGTGCCCATGGTGTTGCAATAACCGACCGAAGGTGCGGATGATGCAACGAGCTTGATGAAGCCGTCATAATCGAGTTCGCCAGCCGCCATCATCTGGCGTGCCTTCCAGATGATTGTGCCGGAGCCAGTGCGCTCACCCTTGAACCAGCCATTGAGCATCGGGCCGACCGATAACGCAATGGCAGGAATGTTGACCGTGGCTGCGGCCATCAGGCAGGCGGGCGTGGTCTTGTCGCAACCGATGGTGAGAACAACACCGTCGAGCGGATAACCGTAAAGCAACTCGACCAGGCCTAGATAGGCAAGGTTGCGGTCGAGGCCAGCGGTCGGGCGCTTGCCGGTTTCCTGTATCGGATGCACAGGAAATTCGATGGCGATACCGCCTGCTGTGCGGATGCCTTCGCGGACCCTTTTGGCGAGTTCGATATGATGGCGGTTACAGGGCGAAAGATCGCTGCCGGTCTGTGCAATGCCGATGATCGGCTTACCCGACTGCAGTTCTTCAAGCGTCAGGCCATAGTTCAGGTAACGCTCCAGATAGAGCGCGGTCATGTCCGGATTGTCCGGATTATCGAACCATTTGCGCGAACGGAGCGATGACGATTTCATATAGATACTTTACCCTGTGACGGCGATGATAGATGACCCCCTTGCCGAATATGGGCCAGATGTTCAATAATAATATAAATCACATAAAATGGAATTGTCGGAAATATGACTAATAGGGCAACGCGGATTGCGATCGTCGGTTGCGGTAAAATCGCCCGTGATCAGCATGTTCCTGCAATAACCGCCGATGACGGTTTCGAACTGACGGCGACCGTCGATCCACAGGCCACGCCGATTGCGGGAGTTCCGCATTTCCCGACTCTGGATGCGCTATTGGCGAGCGGGTTGGCGGTCGATTGCGGCGCGATCTGCACACCGCCGCAATATCGCTACGAGGTTGCGAAGCAAGCATTACGCGCGGGCCTTGACCTGTTGCTGGAAAAGCCGCCCTGTGCCGATATGGCGGAGGCGCTTGCGCTCGAACGGATGGCGGACGATCGGTTGTTGTTTGCAGCTTGGCATTCGCGATTTGCACCCGCAGTTGCCCCCGCCGCAAAATGGCTTGCTGGGCGACGCATATCTCGGGTGGACATCGTCTGGCGTGAAGATGTCCGCAAATGGCACCCCGGTCAGAACTGGATCTGGCAGCAAGGCGGGCTTGGCGTTTTCGACCCTGCCATCAACGCCTTGTCGATACTGACGTCTCTGGTTCCTGGAACAATCAGCGTTACCGGTGCCGATCTGGCGCGTCCGTCTAATTGCGCGATGCCGATATCGGGCACCGTGACGTTGGAGGCGGATGCCGTTTCTGGCGGCATCACGCTCGACCTAGATTTCCTTGAGCCTGACGGCGAGCGCTGGGATATCGCGATAACAACGGACGATGCACATATACTCAAGTTGAGCCAAGGCGGGTCGCGCCTGTCGATTGACGATGTTGAACAGGTGGTCGAATCCGCAGATGAATATCCTGCATTATACCGGCATTTTGCCGAGCTGCTTGACCGACGAACAAGCGACTTTCAGCTCAAACCACTGGAGCTTGCGCTTTCCGCCATCGGCCACGCCCCGATGCATGTAACCGAACCCTTCTGTTACTGAACAGGGTCACCATACAAGATTCCGCGACCATCGGTGCCGACATAAACGCGACCAAAGATACGCGGGTCGCCTTCGACCAAGCGAACACGATTGCCCCATTGATGCTGACCGTCATTAACACGTAGCCATTGTCTGCCCCCATCGTCCGAGCGCCAGATGCCGGTAACGCCGCCCTTCGCTCCAAAAGCAAAGATTGCGGGATATTCTGATCCCGGCGCGGCCTTGCCCAGCGCAAAATATTTGATGTCGAGGTCGCCACGGCTCTGCGGTTTGAACGACTTCCCGCCATTGCTACTGCGATGCAGGACGCCGCCAATATTGATCCACAAATCGCCTGCCGCGAAGGGCGATGCCACCAGCGGCCAAGGGGTTTCAACATTGTACGTTCGAGCTTTCCATAAATCGTCAGGCAATGGTCCAAGGCGGCGAAATGTCTGGCCCGCGTCAATGCTCGCAAACAGCGCCCGTTCTTCGAAATCAATCATGTAGAACCGTCGCGGATCGACCTTGTCGGCTACGGGTCGTGTATTGCGCGGAGCGCCTAGACCTGACGTCCACTGCACGCCGCCGTCGCTTGAAAATAATGGCGTCGGCGTCGCAACAGCCATCACCTTGCCATCGGCTGAAATAGTAATCGCCGGGTTGTCGGTCAGGTCATGCCGTTTGGGGTCGCTCTCACCGACTTCGGTATAAGCGGGAAGCAGGATCGGTTCCCAATGACGCCCGCCATCCTTCGACAGTGCCAGCGTGGCAGTCAGCACCTGTCCCTGATGGCGACGACCGCTGCGCACTACATGTTGCGGTGCTCGCCCGCCATAATCGAGATTGGTTGTCGTCACGAGATGCGGCGTGAGATGCATATATGGAGGGGATGCGCTCAGGTCATCATGCACGAAACCGGCGATGTCACCAAAACCGGAAATCAGATGTGCGCCTTCTGTCGGGCTAACCATTGCGACGATGGCAGTTTCCTCTACTCCTTCTGTCCAAGGTTGCCAGTGGCGTGACTGCCAGTCGGATGTCGCATAGATCGTCGCACCGGTAGTGTAAGCGATGCGTGACGCCTCGAACGGATCAATGGCAAGCCCTGACATCCAATGCCCAAAATCTGCATCCGGACCATCGAATTTCAGGAATGGTGTTTTTGACACATCGCGTGTGCTTTCGGCACCTGCATCGATCCAGCTTTGCCCCCAATCACGGGACAGCCAAATAGTGTCGACGGGATTGTGGCGATTCATCGTTGCCACCGCAATCGTGCCGGGATCGCTGTGCGCCAGACTGATACCCATATAGCCGCCATCGGGCGCGCTCGCTCCTTTTTGCGGGGTAATGTCGGCCCATACACCTTTCGCAAAGCGCCAAACCGCACCCTTGGTAACGCCGTTTGGCCCCATCCAGTTTGCATAGGTTACGAACAATTGCCCGTCGTCCGAGATGTCGGCCTTTACCGGCAGCAAGCCCCCTTGCTGCGGTTCGCCTGGAACAGCCGACCAGTTTTCACCGCCATCTAGCGACCGGTAAAGATGTTGCGCGCCCTGATCGCCGACAGCGGCGTAGATCGTTGCAGACTTTCCGTCTTTTGCACTGGCGGGATCGAACAGCACGAAACTGATCCCGGCATTGCTATCCCATTGCTGGGTCGGAAGCGCTTTGCCTGAATAGGGGAACGCAGCAGCTTTGTTCCAGCTCGCGCCTGCATCCACGCTCCGCCACAAACCATCATGCCGCGACCCGAAATAGAGAATGGAACTATTGTTGGGGTCTATCGCCAGTCGCTCACCCAATCCACGACCCGGCTCATTTCCGCCCATCTTGATCGGCATTTTCACGTTCGTCCAGCTTGCCCCGCGGTCCACCGATTTCAACATCGCGGCGGGGCCTGTCTTGTACATGCCGACCGCCATATAGACGATATCAGCGTTACGCGGGTCGGCGGCGATGCTCTCGATTCCGAAATAATTGCTCTCAGCCTCATGGTCTTGCAGTGGAATCCACACGCCCGCTTTTGCGTCCCAGCGATAGGCACCGCCGATATCTGTGCGCAGGTAGGCCAGGCCTTTTTCAGCGCGGCTGAATATAATACCGGGCGAGAATCCTCCGCCGCCGACTTTTACGTCACGCCAGCGATAGGGCGCTGCTTCGTCCTTGGCATGAAGGGCACTACCGGCCATAGTTGCGCAAAGCATGAAAAGCGTTGCAAAGAGCGCTTTGAGACGAATTGACATGGGCATCCTCACATTATGATAGCGCTCACATAAGATATTTGTATGATAATTGGAATGGGCAACAAATTGTCCCGGTCGAGGAGAGAGTGAATGAAGGTTCTGCGTTCGATGCAAAGCGCGATGCTGGCGGGTACGATGCTGACGATGGGTTGGGCTGGCACCGCTGCTTTGGGACAGGATTCTCCTGCGTCCACAGCGCATCCGGAATTATGGCCAGCGGCAAAAAGCGTTGGGCTGATCGATCCTAAAACCGAAAAGAAAATCGATGCACTGCTCGCGAAATTATCGCTGGAGCAAAAAGTCGGTCAGATGATTCAGGCCGATGTGGGTGCGATCAAGCCGGAAGACCTCCGGACCTATCCATTGGGAAGCATCCTTGCCGGTGGCAGTTCACCGCCATTGGGCGCGCCCGACCGTTCGCCGCTTGGGCCTTGGGCCGCATCGGCCAAAGCGTTTCGTGACGTCTCCATGGAGAAGCGCGCGGGCTATGTCACCATTCCCAATATCTTTGGCATCGATGCAGTGCACGGCAACAGCAATATTGTTGGAGCAATCTTGTTCCCGCACAATATCGGGTTGGGTGCAGCCAATGACCCAGCAATGCTCGAACGCATCGGCCGCGTAACGGCGCTCGAAACCGCAGCAGCGGGTATTGATTGGGCGTTCGGGCCAACTTTGGCTGTGCCTCAAAATGACCGCTGGGGCCGCACCTATGAAGGTTATTCTGAAAAGCCCGACATTTCCAAAGCCTATGCCAAGGCGTTGATCGACGGGCTGCAAGGCAAGGCTGCCAGTGGCAACATTCAAAATGGTTATGTCGCCGCATCGGCCAAGCATTTCCTCGGCGATGGCGGCACCACCGATGGTATCGATCAGGGCGACACGGCGATTGATGAAAAGACGCTGATCGCAACGCACGCGCAAGGTTACGTATCGGCAATCAACTCCGGCGTGATGACGGTGATGGCGTCGTATAACAGCTGGAATGGCGAAAAGATGCACGGCAACAAGTCGATGCTGACCGATGTGCTCAAGGGCAAGATGGGCTTTGACGGTTTCGTTGTCAGCGACTGGAACGGGCATGGGCAGGTCGATGGTTGCACCAACACCAATTGTGCGCGCGCGTTTAACGCCGGGGTCGACATGGTGATGGCGCCCGATACGTGGAAAGGCCTTTACGACAACACGCTCGCGCAGGCGAAGGACGGTACGATTCCGATCGCGCGCATCGACGATGCCGTACGGCGGATATTGCGGGTGAAGTTCAAGCTGGGCCTGTTCGATGCGGCGCGCCCCTATGAAGGCAGGGCTGACCTGATGGCTGCGCCTGACCATCGTGCAGTGGCGCGTGATGCGGTGCGCAAATCGCTGGTGTTGCTCAAAAACCAAGGAAGCGTGTTGCCAATCAAGGGCAGCGCGAATGTGCTCGTCGCAGGCGCCGCGGCTGATGATATGGCACCGCAATCGGGCGGCTGGACTTTGAGCTGGCAGGGTGATGGCAACAAGCGCAGCGACTATCCCAATGCGCAGACCATCTGGGAAGGGCTGAAGGAAGCACTCGCCAAGGAAGGCGGTAAGGCAAGCTATAGCGCAGATGGCAGTTTCTCGACGAAGCCTGATGTCGCTATCGTTGTTTTTGGTGAAGCTCCTTATGCAGAAATGCGCGGCGATATCCGCACGCTCGAATTCGAACCCGGCGACAAGCAGGCATTGGCGACTTTGAAGAAGCTGAAGGCGGCGGGCATTCCGACCGTTTCGGTCTTCCTTTCGGGTCGTCCGCTCTGGGTCAATCCGGAAATCAACGCATCGGACGCATTCGTTGCAGCATGGCTGCCGGGCAGCGAAGGCGGCGGCATTGCCGATGTGCTTGTCGGCAATAATGCAGGCAAGGCGCGTTATGATTTTCAGGGCAGGCTGAGCTTTAGCTGGCCGAAGACAGCGGGGCAATTTGTGCTCAATCCGGGCTCACCGGACTATGATCCGTTGTTCGCTTATGGCTATGGCCTCACTTACAAAAGCGCGGCTTCCGATATCGGTGTGCTGAATGAAGTATCGGGTGTCGATGCCAGCCTGTCGAACCAGTCTGTTTTCTTTGCTCGCGGCAATACGCCTGCTCCGTTCACGAAGAGTCTTGGCGCAGGCGTCACCACAGCACCTGTCGATTCCGCTACACAACAGGAAGGGGCGATACGCGTTAGCTGGACTGGCAAGGCACCCGCAGCTTTCGCTATCACTGGCCCTATTATGGATTGGTCGCGCGAAACCAATGCCGACCTGTCGCTGCGCATTACCTATCGTGTCGACATGGCTCCAACCGGTACGGTCGAACTGGCCATACCCGATGTTGCAGGCGGCAAGGGGTTGTCTACAGCAAAGCTGTTCCACGGCGAGACCGGCGAATGGCGCACCGCAACGATGCAGCTCAAATGCTTTGCTACGGTCAATCCGGGAATGAAGAAGGTTGCCGCACCGCTACAAATTACCGCGAGCGGACCATTCACGATGAGCATTGCCGATGCGCGGGTCGTATCCGATCCCAATGCCAGCAATTGTCCGGAATAAAGCCGTTCACCACCAAGTTGCGTAAAGCGCGATCAGGATCGCGACCACCGCGACAGAAGCAATATTGAACCCGCTTGTTGTGCGATAGTTTACGCCATCCATGCTGATCCGGTCGCGGCCGGTTGCTTGCGGGATGACAATCGACAGGATGATTGCGAGCGCCAGCGAGGCTAGGAATACCAACCCCATCCTGTCCATGAACGGCAGGCCGGGTGTCAGCGTCTTGAACAGATAGGACAGAGCCACCGAAGCCAGTGCCGCGCCGATTGCCCCCGCCTCACTCGCGCGTTTCCAGAACAGGCCGAGCAGGAAGATGACGGTGATACCGGGTGTGAAAAAGCCGGAGAATTCCTGAATGAACTGGAATGCCTGATCCGACCCGCCGAGCAACGGGCGTGCTGTCAGCAGCGCGATGATGGTTGCTACCGCCGCCACAATACGCCCGACGAACACAAGGTGTTTCTCATTGGCGGCGCGCCCTGCTTCGTCTTCGGCGTTGCTGTCGACGGTCCTGTATTTGGCATAGAGATCAAGCGTGAAGATCGTGGCGATGGAGTTGATTTTCGATGCGGTGGAGGCGATCACGGCCGCCGTCAGTGCGGCAAAGACAAGGCCGAGCAGGCCGGCGGGCAACAGCTTCATCATTGTCGGATAGGCTTCGTCGGGCTTTGCCAGATCGGGTGCAAGGATGACGGCGGCAATTCCCGGCAACACGACAATGACCGGCATCAGCAGCTTCAGAAATGCCGCAAACACCACACCCTTTTGCGCTTCTGCAAGGTTTTTCGCGGCAAGCGCACGCTGGATGATATACTGGTTGAAACCCCAATAAGACAGGTTGGCAATCCACATGCCACCGATCAGCACGGACAGCCCCGGCAGGTCCTTGTAGAACGGATTGTCGGGCGTCAGGATCATGTCGAACTTGCCGGGGAGCTCGGTCGTAAGGCGCGTGAAACCACCCATGATACCGGCATCGCCGCCGATTTCGCTCAAGGTCAGGCCGGAGATGGTGAGGCCGCCGAGCACGAGCAATGTCACCTGCACAATGTCGGTGAGCGCGACGGCTTTGAGGCCACCATAAAGCTGATAGACCAAAGCGAATGCGCCCAGTCCGAACAGCGCGACATCCTGATCGACACCGGCGACTTTGTTGACGGCGATTGAGCCGAGCCAGATGATCGACGTCAGGTTCACAAAAACATAAAGTGCAAGCCAGAACACTGCCATCAATGTGCGGATATTGTTGCCGTACCGCTGCTCAAGAAACTGCGGCATCGTGTAGATCTCGTTCTTGAGAAAAATCGGCAGGAAATATTTGCCGACGATCAGCAAGGTGAGCGCGGCCATCCATTCATAGGACGCAATGGCAAGCCCGATGGCATAGCCCGAGCCTGACATTCCGACGATTTGTTCGGCAGAAATATTGGCAGCAATCAGCGACGCTCCGATGGCCCACCAAGGGAGATTCTTGGAGGCGAGGAAATAGTCGGAGCTATCCTTTGCCTTGCCGTCTTTCTCGCGGCTGACCCATTGTGCCAGGCCAAATATGCCTATCAAATAGACAATCACGATTCCAAGATCGAGCGCTCCCAAGCTCATATTCCACCCCTCCATTTATATGATAAATTTGGCCGCTGTTTAGGACGCACTTTTCCGAAGTGCAACAGTCATGGCTTGCCGCGTCGCGCGAAATGCCTATTCATGGGGGTATGAACGGAAAAATCGGGGGCAGCGAAAAGGGAAGTCGCAAGGGGCGCGGCATGGCGACTATTGCCGATGTCGCCCGGCTGGCTGCTGTCTCGCCGATGACCGTTTCGCGTGTCATCAATGACGGCGAAAATGTCCGCAGCGAAACCCGCGAAAAGGTGCAGGCCGCAATCCGCGAGCTGAACTATTCACCCAATTTCGCGGCGCGCTCACTGGCATCTGCGGACACGGTGCGAATCGGTTTGCTGTATGACAACCCGTCTTCGGCCTATCTGAGCGAACTACTGCTCGGGGTGCTTGAACAATCCGGCAAAGTCAGCGGGCAAGTGGTGGTCGAGCGCTGCGATGATGCCGATGGCGTCGAAAAAGCTATCGGCAAATTGCTGGCGGCGGGTGTCGATGGTGTCATCCTGCCGCCGCCGCTTTGCGAATCACAATCGGCACGCGACCAATTGGATGCCGCCAATATTCCTTTCATTTTGATCGCGGCCGGAACGTCGGGCAATGGCCGCATGTCGGTCGGCATCGACGATTATGCCGCTGCGTATGAAATGACGACGCACTTGGTCGAACTTGGCCATCGCAACATAGCATTTATCAAGGGCCATCCGAACCAGACTGCAAGCGGATTGCGGCATGAAGGCTTTGTCGGCGCGATCCGCGATGCAGGATTGGACCCTGCCAAGATGCGCGCCGAGCAAGGCTATTTCACATATCAGTCAGGGCTGGCGGCGGCCGAAGCGATATTGATCAGCCCAGATCGGCCGACCGCCATCTTCGCCAGTAACGACGATATGGCTGCTGCGGCCTGCGCAATGGCGCACCGGCTGGCGTTGGATGTGCCCAAGGACATCAGCGTGGTCGGATTTGACGACACGCCGCTTGCCGTCACCGTCTATCCGGAACTGACCACAATCCGGCAACCGATTGCCGCGATGGCGCGCACTGCGGTTGATTTGCTTGCGCGCCATATCCGCTCTGTGCGTCAGGAGCAGCGGACCGACCCGCATTATGAGGAAATGCAATATGTCCTTGTTCGCAGAGGTTCGAGCGCGACGGTGAAAAAGCGCAAAAGCTGATTCCCCGCTAGGGTCCAGACCCCTTAAGAATACGGCTGAGGCGAAAAAATGGCGAAGATATCGGACGTAAATGCCCGCCGGGAGCAGTCATTCTGCTTCCAAGGGTATTTATGTTTGAGATCGAAGCCATTTTGTCGTCCCTTCGGGATTTGACCGATTTTGTCCATTGCTGCGTTGGCAAAGCTCGACTTAGAACCACTAAGCCTCCGCCTTGCCGCCTCGCACTGAACAAAATCGCTTCAAACCTCAGTCGCATTCTTAAGGGGTCTGGACCCTAGATTCTGGCAATCCCATAGCGCTTGACAAACAAGTTGGTTTGCTAAATGTTAGCGCTATCATTTGAGCATGGCCGCAATGTCGGCGCTCGGGGAGAGGGAAGGATTTTACGCATGGGTTGGCTTGATTCAAGCCATCTTCCGCAAGCAGCGGACAATGCAACGCTCGCCGGGCGCTTGATGCTGCCCGAAGGCCCTACACCTGTTTTCGTTGTGCATGGTCGCGTGCTGGATATGAGCCGCGTCGCGCCAACTGTCTCGCTATTGCTTGAACGCGAAAACCCCGCCGACGCATCGGGCGGCATTGATATCGGCGGGGTCGCCGACCTTGCGCGTCCGCTGCTTTCGCCGTTCGATCTGCAATGCATCAAGGCGTGCGGTGTGACCTTTGCCGAATCGGCGGTTGAGCGGGTGATCGAGGAAAGGGCAGGCGGCGATGCTGGACGCGCCAATGCCTTGCGTGAAACGCTACGTGAACGGATTGGTGCGGACATCCGCTCGGTACGCCCCGGATCGGCAGAGGCAGCGACATTGAAGGCGGCGCTGATCGAGGAGGGCCTGTGGTCGCAATATCTCGAAGTTGCGATTGGTCCCGACGCTGAAGTGTTCACCAAGGCGCCGGTGCTGTCTTCCGTCGGCACACATTCAGACATCGGCGTGCGCGCCGATTCCGACTGGAACAATCCCGAACCGGAAATCGTGCTGGCGGTAAATTCCAAAGGCAAAGTGGTTGGCGCGGCCCTTGGCAATGATGTTAATCTGCGCGACTTTGAAGGGCGTAGCGCATTGCTGCTCGGCAAGGGCAAGGACAACAACGCGTCCTGCGCCATCGGTCCTTTCATCCGCCTATTCGATAGCGGTTTCTCGATGGACGATGTCCGTAATATCGTTATCGAACTGACCATAGAGGGTGAAGATGGCTTCCGCCTGTCGGGCTCCAGCTCGATGAACCAGATCAGCCGCGATCCGCTCGACCTCGTTAAGCAGACGATGAGCGATCATCGCTATCCAGACGGCTTCGCGCTGTTCCTCGGTACGTTGTTCGCGCCGGTACAGGACCGCGATGTGGCTGGTAGCGGTTTCACGCATAAGACCGGCGACGTCGTTTCCATCTCGAACCCGCTGCTTGGCATGTTGGTCAACCGCGTCACTTACTGTGCCGATGCGTCGCAATGGACGATGGGTATCGCCGAGTTCATGGGCAATCTCGCTGCGCGCGGGCTCCTCTCTTCTGAAAAACAAAAGGATATTGCCGCGTGACAGACAGTCTTGGCCATCTGATCGGCGGTGCAGAAATAGCGACCGATCCCGTTCATGACAGCATCAACCCGTCCGATACAAATGACATCGTGGCGCGCTATGCAGACGGTGATGCAGTTGATGTCGATGCGGCGGTTGCGGCTGCCAAGGCGGCGCAACCTGCTTGGGCTTCAGCATCGCCCGAATTGCGCTCCGATGTGCTCGACCGGGTGAGTCAGATCATTTTTGCCCGCAAGGATGAACTGGGTAGGCTTCTATCGCGCGAGGAAGGCAAGACGTTGCCAGAAGGTACCGGCGAGGTGCTGCGTGCGGCGCGTATATTTCGCTATTTCTCTGGCGAGGCATTGCGCCGTCACGGGCAAGCACTCGAATCGACGCGCCCCGGTCTTGATGTCACGACCCATCGCGAGGCACTGGGTGTTATCGGGCTGATCACGCCGTGGAATTTCCCGATTGCGATCCCTGCGTGGAAAAGCGCACCGGCACTCGCTTTCGGTAATACGGTTGTGCTGAAACCTGCCGGGCCCACCCCTGCCATCGCGCATGCACTGGGCAAGATTATCGACGAGGCGCTGGTCGCTTGCGGCGCGCCTGCCGGTGTATTCAATTTGGTACTTGGTCCGGGCCGGGTCGGTGCGGCGATTGCAGCACATCGTGATGTGGCGGCGGTATCCTTCACCGGATCGCAAGGCGTCGGCGCGCAAGTCGCCAACACTGCCGTTGCGCGACAAGCACGGGTGCAGCTCGAAATGGGCGGCAAAAATCCGCTGGTCGTGCTCGATGATACCGATCTTGAAAAGGCTGTGGCCTGCGCGCTTGATGGAGCATTTTTTGCGACCGGCCAGCGCTGCACTGCGTCGAGCCGGATCATCGTCACCAAGGGCATCTATGCCGAATTTGCGCGGCTATTGGCTGAACGTGCAGACGCCCTGCGTGTCGGCGATGCGCTGTCTCCCGATACGCAAATCGGTCCGGCGGTCAGCGCCGACCAGCTTGAACAGAATTTGCGCTATGTCGGCATTGCCAGAGACCAGGGCGGCAAGGTGACGGCGGGCGGCGATGCAGTCACCGCTGCAACGCCCGGTTACTATATGCGTCCCACCGTCATATCCGACACCTCGATCGATATGCGGATCAATGTTGAGGAAGTGTTCGGGCCCGTCGCCAGTCTTGTCGTTGCCAATGATTATGAAGAGGCGCTCGACTTTGCCAACCGCGGCGATTTCGGATTGTCCGCCGGCATTTGCACAACGTCGCTGGTGCATGCCCGCGATTTCCGCAAGCGGATCAAAGCAGGCATGGTGATGGTCAACTTGCCCACCGCTGGTGTCGATTATCATGTGCCATTCGGTGGTACCAAGGGATCGAGCTACGGTCCGCGCGAACAGGGTTTCGCCGCCGTTGAATTCTACACTCAAATGAAGACCTGCTATGTCGGAAGCTGATTTGCCACACCGGGGCGCCCGGATTTGGGATGCGAGCTACCCTTCGCTCAAGGACAAGCGTGTGCTTGTCACAGGCGGCGGCAGCGGCATTGGCGAGGTCATTGTCGAGAGCTTTGTCAAGCAAGGCGCACAAGTTGCGTTTATCGACATTGAGCGCGATGCTTCCGAGGAGCTTGCAGCGCGGCTCTCCTCGTCAGAACATGCGCCGATTTTCCGGACGCAGAATTTGGCGGATGTTGAGGCGAGCCAGGCTGTCATATCCGAGATCGAAACCCTGTGGGGCGGCATCGACATTTTGGTGAACAATGCCGCCAATGATGACCGCCACCAGATTGAAGATGTGACGCCCGCTTATTGGGACGACCGGATGGCGGTGAATTTGCGGCATGTGTTTTTCTGCACCCAGTCGGTGATTGGCGGCATGAAAAAGGCAGGACAGGGTGTCGTCGTCAATCTGGGTTCGATTGCGTGGCATCTCGCGCTTCCCGATATTACGCTGTATGAAACGGCAAAGGCGGGAATTGAGGGGATGACACGGGCAATGGCACGCGACCTTGGCGGACATGGCATCCGCGTGAATACAATTATCCCCGGCGGTATCCGGACCCCGCGCCAAATGGCTTTATGGCATGATGAAGCGGAAGAAGCGCGGATGTTGGGGCAGCAATGCCTGAAAGAACGCGTGCTGCCGGGCGATGTCACGGCAATGGCATTGTTCCTTGCTTCCGAAGATGCACGGATGTGTACCGGACACAGTTATTTTGTCGACGCAGGCTGGCGTTAAATCGTGGATTGCATCTGGCCCCTTGGTGCGCTGCTTGGCGAAGGGCCGGTTTGGGTTGCGCGCGAAAAGGCTTTGTGGTTCACCGATATCAAGGGCTGCCAGCTGCACCGGATCGACCCGGTCGCCGACAAAAAAACATCTTTCGACGCGCCTGCTCAAACGGGCTTTGTCCTACCCAGTGCAGACGGCCAATTCATCGTCGGTATGCAGGGCGGACTGTTTCGTCTTGATGCCAAGACAAACGGCTTCTCGCTGCTTTACGCTATTGAGACCGATACCCCGTCCAACCGTCTGAACGATGCGGTGGTCGATCCGACCGGGCATCTGTGGTTCGGGTCTATGGACGACGGCGAGACCGCCAGCACCGGACAATTTTACCGGCTCGATGATGATGGTGTCGCCCGTCCGCGCGGCCTTGGTTGTGAAATCACAAACGGTCCGGCGTTCAGTCCCGATGGCCGCATCGGCTATTTTGTCGACACACTGGCGCGCAAAATCTGGGCCTATGATGTCGATAACGATGGCCAGTTGAGCGCGCAGCGGCTTTTCGTCGAGATCGAGGATGGCGCGGGCTATCCCGATGGCCCCAGCGTTGATATCGATGGTCATGTTTGGATCGGCCTTTACGCCGGATGGGCTGTGCGGCGTTACGCACCCGATGGCAAGTTGGTCGATACGGTGAAATTTCCCGTTGCCAATATTACCAAGCTCGCTTTTGGCGGGGCGGACAGGCAGACTGCCTTTGCGACCACAGCAGCACAGCAACTGGATGCAACCGCGTTGAAGGCACAGCCGCTGGCTGGCGGGCTATTTTCTTTCCGGGTACAAGTGCCCGGGCTTGCAGGATTTGAGATAAGATACGGCATCTAAGCCGCTAAATGGGTGAGAGGGAGAGAGAAAAATGACAGAAGCGGGCGCGCAGGCCAATAGAGGTCTGATTGCGATGATCGTTGCCGTGGCGACGATTGGCGGGTTCATGTTCGGCTATGACAGCGGCGTCATCAACGGCACGCAAAAGGGGCTTGAATCAGCGTTTGCACTGTCGAGCCTCGGCACCGGTCTTACCGTAGGATCGATCCTGATCGGCTGCGCCATTGGTGCGTTTGTGGCCGGAAGGCTGGCCGACAGCATCGGACGCCGCAATGTTATGATGATAGCTGCTGTGCTTTTCATCTTGAGCGCCGTTGGCGCGGGCGCGGCGGATTCGGCTTGGGTATTCATCATCGCGCGCATCGTTGGCGGCTTCGGTGTGGGTGCGGCCAGCGTATTGGCCCCAGTCTATATCAGCGAAGTCGTCCCGGCCAATGTGCGCGGCCGTCTTTCGAGCGTGCAGCAGGTGATGATCATCGGCGGCCTGACTGGCGCATTTGTCGCCAATTATTATCTCGCGCAGATTGCTGGAGCGTCGACCAACCCCTTCTGGCTGGGGCTGCCCGCGTGGCGCTGGATGTTCTGGATGCAGGTCATTCCGGCGGCAATCTATCTTCTTGCCTTGTTCCTCATTCCGGAAAGCCCGCGCTTTCTCGTGCTTAAGGGCCGCGATGCGGATGCAGAGGCAGTGCTCTCGAGACTGTTCGGAGCGGATCATGCGCGCACCAAAGTTGCAGAAATACGGGCGTCGCTCGATGCCGACCATCGCCCACGCCTTTCGGATCTGATCGACAAGGCCAGCGGCAAGCTGCGCCCGATTGTCTGGGCAGGCATCGGGCTTGCTGTGTTCCAGCAGTTCGTCGGCATCAACATCGTTTTCTATTATGGCGCAGTGCTGTGGCAATCGGTGGGCTTCAGCGAATCCGACTCGCTGCTGATCAACATTTTGTCGGGCGCATTGTCGATCGGTGCCTGCCTGTTCACTATCTTCACGATCGACAAGATCGGACGCAAACCGCTCCTTTTATGGGGTTCGGTCGGCATGGCGGTGACCTTGGCGATCATGGCCTATTGCTTCTCGCAGGCCGCGATGGTCGATGGCGCACTCCAGCTTGATCCCGTCACCGGCAAGGTCGCATTGGTCTCTGCGCTCGCCTATGTGATTGCTTTCAATATCAGCTGGGGTCCGGTGATGTGGGTGATGCTGGGTGAAATGTTCCCGAACCAGATCCGCGGTTCCGGTCTTGCAGTTGCGGGCTTTGCGCAATGGATCGCCAATTTCGCGATTTCGGTCAGCTTCCCATGGCTCGCCGTCAATATCGGGCTGCCAGTGACTTACGGCTTCTATGCGCTTAGCGCGTTCGTCTCCTTCTTCTTCGTGCGTGCGCTGGTCAACGAAACCCGTGGCCGTGAGCTTGAGGAGATGACGGGCTGACCGGTTTTTCGATTGAAGCCGGGGAGTGGGAAGCCCATCTGCTTCCTTCGCTCGGTGGTTCGGTTGCGAGCCTCAAATGGCGTGGTCGCGACATATTGCGACCGACGCCGGACGGTGTAACCGATCCGTTGCAAACCGCGTGCTTCCCGCTTGTCCCCTTTGCCAACCGCATCGCTTTTGGTGCGTTTGAATGGGACGGACGCACACACCGGCTGCCCCACAATTTCGGCGACCATCCGCATGTCCTGCACGGCACCGGGTGGCAGTCGCCTTGGACGGCAACTGTTCAAACCGGCGATTCGCTTTCAATTGAGCATCGGCATGAAGGCGGCGCAGCCTGGCCTTGGCCGTTTGTCGCAAGGCAGGATTTCCGCTTATCGGATGATGGCTGCCTGATCAGTTTGACGATCAACAATCTTGCCGACGAAGATATGCCAGCGGGGCTGGGCTTCCACCCCTATTTCAATCGCGATGCTGATACCCGGCTGCAGGTGCAACTCGGTCACCCGTGGTTGATCGGTGACGATTGCTTGCCGGTTGCTCGTGGAGCAATCGGCACATTAGGAAGCTGGGACAAGCCAGCACCGCCGCAAAGCGCGACGTTAATCGACCATTGTTTTGAAATCGATGATGCTGCCTTTCGCGTCTTTCAAAAGGGCATACCAACCATTGCCGTGAATGCGGGACCGGAAATGCGCTGGCTGCATATCTACATGCCGCCGGGCGAACCCTATTTTTGTGCAGAGCCGGTCAGCCACATGCCGGACGCGATCAACCGTCCGTCAGTGGCCGACAATGGCCTGCGCATTTTGCAACCGGGCGAAGCCCTCGCTTGCGACCTGAAGATTGTGATCGAAGTAGCGCCATGATCTTGCTTCGAGTGCGGCAAAAATGCCGCATCATGGGGAAAAGTTCCATTTATATGACAATTTTGATTTACAGCTTCAATCATGAATGATAGCGCTAACATCGAGAGTCGAAATTATGATCGGAATTATGCATTTTGCATATGATCATGGATAATCGATCGGTTGCTGGAGAGGGCGTCATCCGGGCTAATTAAGGCCCCGGTCCTCACGAGCCGCTATATGGTCGCGCAGAAGCGCACAAGGGGAGGACATGATGGCCAAGTTTACATTCAAATCCCAATCGGGCAAATCCACCGCAGGATCGCACGGTTCGTTCGGGCAATTTTTGCTCAATGGTGCGTCTGCTTGCGCACTGGCATCGGCGTTTTTGGCAATGCCTGCGATGGCACAAGACGTCCCTGCTGCTGAGGAAGAAGAAGAGGCGATCATCGTTACCGGCCTTCGCGCTTCGGCGACAGAGGCTCGCAATATTAAGAAAAATGCTGAGCAGATTGTCGATTCAATTACTGCGCAGGACATCGGCGCACTTCCCGACCGCAGCGTGTCGGAGGCGCTTCAGCGTATTCCCGGCGTTACTCTGCAGCGCACCAACGAAGCGCGCGACCCTGCCCGTCTTGCGGCAGAAGGTGGCGGCATATTCATTCGCGGCCTTTCCTGGGTTCGTTCGGAAACCAACGGCCGCGACATTTTCTCGGCTAGCAACGGTCGCGGTCTAAGTTTCGAAGATGTTTCAGCAGATCTATTGGCCGGCGTCGATGTTTACAAGAACCCGTCGGCAGATATGATCGAAGGCGGCGTTGGCGGCCTCGTCAACCTGCGCACCCGCAAGCCGCTGGAGGAAAAAGGTCAGGTTATCGCTGCATCAGGTGACTATAACTATGCCGACCTCCGCAAGAAGGGTTTTTATTCCGGTAACTTGCTTTACAGCAACAAATGGGATCTAGGCGGCGGCGAAGTTGGATTGTTGCTGTCCGGCAGTATTGGCAATATCGGCAATGCTACAGACGCAGTCCAACTGGGCCGTTATCAACCGCAGACCACAGCGCAACTGGATGGAGCCGGTAACCCCGTGTTGGATGGGAACGGCAATGTCATCCTGATACCAACCGGGAATTTCATCCCTTCATCGCTCGGCTGGCGCCGGATCGAATGGGAGCAAAAGCGAACGTCATTCGACGCCGTGTTGCAGTTGCGCCCGATTCCGGAAATGACCTTCACCTTCGAAGCGCTCTACGCAAAAGCAACGCCGCGTGATGTCGAACATGCGCATGGCGTTTACGATCTGCCGAACGACAACCCCAGCTATGAATATGATGACGATGGTGTCCTGATCAGCGGCACTTCGCCATTTGAAAATTTCGATCTGGATACCCGCCTCACTGACCAAAAGAAAGTGACGCAGGATTATTCGATCAAATGGCAATATGATATCGATGACCATTGGGCTGTAAGTGCCGATGTTCAGCGCGTTTCATCGAAGGCCGATATTTACAGTATGACTGCCTTCACCGAATTCGGTGTTGCGCCCGGATCTTTCAACGCCCAGCGCCCAACCCTTTCATGGGAGACGGGCGGCGATACGCCCAATGTCACGGTTACTGAAAACGGTGCCTCGCTTGGCGACAAGTCCAATTACTGGTGGGCGGCAGCGATGGACCATATCGAACGCAATACCGCCGGATCTTGGGCGCAACGTGCTGACCTTGAATATGATTTTGATGATGACAGCTTCCTGAAATCATTCCGTTTCGGAGTGCGCGCCACGCAGAAAGAAGCGATTACACGTCAGACCGGCTACAACTGGGGTCTGCTTAGCCAGCAATTCTGGGGCAGCGGCGGCGGCGCGCCGGTTTATCTGGACGAAACTGGTTCGCCGGCCAATGCGGGTCTGCCCAACCAATCGGAGCAATATAACTTTAACAACTTCTTCCGCGGCAATGTGAATATGCCCGGCGTTGGTTGGTTCCCGACCGCTGACCTGCTGGCGAATTCGCAGAATAGCTATAGCTATCTGCGTAGCACGGAGACATCGGGTTGGGGCTGGTCGCCACTTACCGAGGCAAGCTATGATTCGGCACGCCCGGGTGGCGACAACGTTTCGGGCGGCATTAGCCGTCAGCATGAAGATACCAAGGCGGCTTACGCATTGTTGCGCTTTGGTACGCCGACGGTAGGTGCGGGCACGTTCGACGGCAATATCGGCGTTCGCGTTGTCGAAACCGACAATCGCGCCGTGGGCCTGTTGACGCTGAGCCCATTGCAAAATGCTTTGACGGTGCCAGCCTGCGTTGCCGCTAATGGCGCGGCGGCTTGTGCGGCACTTGCAGAGGCGACCGCTTTTATCGGGGCAGGTGGCACGTTGGGGAATTATCAGTTTAACAACAAATATACGAATGTGTTGCCGACGCTGAACCTGCGTTATTATGCGACGGACGATGTGCAGATACGATTTGCCGCAGGCAAGGCAATGGTTCGCCCGAGCTTTGCGCAAATGGTACCTTACAACACGCTTGGTTTCTCGTTCCAAGCCAACGGCTTTACACCGAGTATTACCAATCCGCGGACCGGAACGGGCGGTAACCCATTTCTGAAACCGACGATGTCGACACAGTTCGATTTGAGCGCTGAATGGTATTTCGGTCGCAGCAACAGCTTGACGCTGGCGCTGTTCTACAAGGACATCAAGGACTATATCTTCTCAGGCAATTCGCCCGAAACCTATACCAGCAATGGCACAACGGTAACATTTGACGTTACCCGCAGCATTAATGGCGAGAAGGGTTCGGTTAAGGGCCTCGAGCTTGCGTATCAGCAGTTCTTCGACTTCCTGCCGGGGCCGTTGTCAGGCCTGGGTCTGCAGGCGAACTTCACCTATGTTGATAGCAATGGTGGTGCCAATACCGCGATCAACACGCTTGATCCTAACCAGACAAACAACGCTGCGGATCAGACATTGCCGTTGGAAGGGCTGTCGAAATACAGCTACAATATCGCCGCAATGTATGAAAAATACGGCATTTCAGCCCGTCTCGCATATAACTGGCGTTCGGAATATTTGCTGACCACATCGGCAGCGAATATCAACGCGCCGGTCTGGTATGAAGATTTCGGCCAGCTCGACGCATCGCTACTCGTTTCGGTTACCGACAATATCAAGGTCGGTGTCCAAGGAACGAACCTGCTGAACAGCCGGTCGTTCCTCGATGTCGGTGGGTCGCAATTGCATCCGCGCTACAGCTGGACCGATACGGATCGCCGTATTGCATTCCTTGTTCGTAGCAGGTTCTGATAGGTTACCGACGACTATGGGCAGCCGGTCAACATCGGCTGCCCGTTTTCTTCCTGCTTGGGCAAGCCGATGGGAGTTGTTAGGCTAGGGTCAGAACCTATTGAATACGCATCTGAGGTTTGAAGCGATTTTGTTCAGTGCAAGACGGCAAGGCGATGGAATATGAATATATTTCAAGCTTTGCCAACGCAGCAATGGACAAAATCGGTCAAATCCCGAAGGGACGACAAAATGGCTTCGATCTCGAACATAAATTCCCTTGAACTTAGAACCACTAAGTCCGGCAGGCATTTACGTCCGATATCTTTGCCATTTTGACGCCTCAGTTGCGTATTTAATAGGTCCTGACCCAATCCATGTCTGACCAATCCATCAAATCAATCATCGTCGTTGGCGGCGGAACTGCTGGTTGGATGAGCGCGAGCATATTGTCACGCTTTCTTGACCTGCAAACCTGTTCGGTAACGCTCGTCGAATCCGAAGAAATTGGCATTGTCGGTGTCGGCGAAGCGACCGTGCCGTTGATGCAGCATTTCAACGGTGTTCTCGGCATTGACGAGAATGAATTTGTGGCCGCAACCAATGGCTCGTTCAAACTGGGGATCGAATTTCGCGACTGGGGCAAAATGGGCAACGTCCATTTCCACGGCTTTGGCGATTATGGCGACACTATTGAGGGTGTATCCCCTCACCATCACTGGCTGAAGCTACGGCAGATGGGCGATATGACGCCCATCGACGATTATTCATTTCCTTATGCTGTCGGACGGCGCGGCCGATTTGGCCAGCCAAGCCCAGACCCGAAAGCGGAGGCTGCGTTTTTCCGTTACGCTTTCCACTTCGACGCCTCGCTCTACGCCCGTTATTTGCGGGGCTATAGCGAAACGCGCGGCGTTACCCGTGTCGAGGGACGTGTCGTTGAAACCGCACTTGACGGCGAAAACGGCAATATCAAGTCGATCACACTCGCCGATGGCCGGGTGCTGGAGGCAGATTTCTTCATCGACTGTTCGGGCTTTTACGGGCTGCTTATCGAACAGGCGCTCAAGACCGGATATGAAGAATGGACGCATTGGCTGCCGTGCAACCGTGCGGTGGTCGTGCCGACCACCCGCGATGGTCCGCCAACGCCTTTCACCGTTTCATCGGCGCAAGAGGCCGGCTGGCAGTGGCGTATTCCGCTGCAGCACCGCGAAGGCAATGGCTATGTCTATTCAAGCGCCTTCATTGAGGATGATCCTGCACGCGATACATTGCTTGCCAATGTGAAGGGCGAGCCTTTGGCCGACACGCGCGTGCTGAAATTCGTCACCGGACGTCGCAAGAAATTCTGGAACAAGAATTGCGTAGCCATCGGGCTGGCGGGCGGTTTCATGGAGCCGCTGGAATCAACCAGTATCCAGCTGATCCAGACTGCCATCGCACGGCTGATCGAGATGTTCCCGGACAAGAATTTCGATCCCGTGATGGTCGACGAATATAACCGCGTCACCGCCAATGAATTCGAACGGATCCGCGACTTCCTGATCTTGCATTACAGCCCGTCGCAGCGCGATGAACCTTTGTGGAATTATTGCCGTAACATGGATATCCCCGACAGCCTGGCGCATAAGATCGACGTCTGGAAAAGCTGTGGTCGTGTCGCTTTCCAGACCGATGAATCCTATCAGGAACCAAGTTGGGTCGCCGTCTTCATGGGCAACGGCATATTGCCCAATCGCTATGACCCGCTTGTCGACCTGATTGAACCCGAACGGTTGAAACTGGGTCTTGAACGGCGGCGGCAGAAGATGGCGGCAGCGGCAGAAGCTATGCCGAGTCACGAGGCCTATATCGCCCGTTTTTGCAAAATGAAGGATGCGGCATGACCGAAGCGCCTCAACATAATATCCGGTCCATCGTCATCGCTGGCGGCGGTAGCGCCGGGTGGATGGCGGCAGCGGCGTTGTCGACGGTGCTAGCGGCGCAGCGCTGCTCGATTACATTGGTCGAGTCCGAAGAAATCGGGATTGTCGGCGTTGGCGAGGCAACGATCCCGCCAATCCAATTGTTCAACCGAATCCTCGGTATCGACGATAATGAATTCGTTCGTGCGACGCAGGCGACATTCAAACTGGGTATCGAGTTCGTCAACTGGACGAAACAGGGCCATCGCTACATTCACCCCTTTGGCCGTTATGGCGATGATTTTGGGATAGCGCCTTTTCACCAGCATTGGCTGCGTGCTCGCGCGCTAGGGGATGCGACGCCGTTCGATGCCTATTCACTGACGACTGCAGCGGCGCGGCTTGGTAAATTCCAGCGGCCCGACGGCAATCCTAATTCGGTGTTTTCGACCTTCTCCTATGCCTATCATTTCGATGCGGCGCTTTATGCTAAATATCTGCGCGGCCTTGCCGAGCAACGCGGCGTCATAAGACGAGAAGGCAAAATCGCGCGGGTCAATCTCGATGGCGAGAGCGGCCACATTCAATCGCTGACGCTGGATGATGGCGGGAAAATAGCGGGCGAACTGTTTATCGACTGCACCGGTTTTCGCGGGCTTTTGATCGGTGACGCATTGGGCGTGGGTTATCAGGACTGGTCGCAATGGCTGCCCTGCGACCGCGCGATGGCCGTGCCGAGTGTCAAGGTGCCAGAAACAACGCCTTACACCCGTGCGACCGCATGGGGTGCGGGCTGGCAATGGCGCATTCCGTTGCAGCACCGGACTGGCAACGGCATGGTTTATTCGAGCGCCTATATGGATGACGACGAGGCGCGGCGCCTATTGCTCGGCAATCTCGATAGCGATCCGCTTGATGATCCGCGCCAGTTGCGCTTTACAACCGGCAGGCGCGAGAAGTTCTGGCACAAAAATTGTGTCGCACTTGGTCTCGCTTCGGGTTTTCTGGAACCGCTGGAATCGACCAGTATCCACCTGATCCAGTCCGGTATCACCAAATTGCTATCCTGGTTTCCGGGCAATGATTTCGACCCCGCAGTCGAGGCAGAATATAACCGGCAGGGCGTCAACGAATTTGAACGTATCCGCGATTTCCTCGTCCTGCATTATAACGCGACCGAGCGCGATGACACGCCGTTCTGGAATTACTGCCGGACGATGGATATCCCTGACAGCCTGTCCGAAAAGGTTGAGATGTTCCGGCGTAATGGCCGCCTGATTGCCCGCGACCTCGATATTTTCCAGGATTCGAGTTGGCTTGCGGTGTTGCTTGGGCAGGGTATTAATCCTCTGGATTATGACCCGTTGACCGACAATATCCAGCCGAGCGAACTTGACAAAGTTCTGACGGGGATGCGCGGCGTAATCGCGCGGACAGCACAGAATATGCCGACACAATCCGCTTTTATCGACGCGCATTGCCGTGCGCCTGCTGTTTCGTTCGGGAAGGAAATCGATGAAGTCCTTTAGCCTTGGCCTCGCGCTTGCGGCGTCGCTGTTACAGTCGTCATTCTCGTCTGCGCAGGCGCAAGCGGCCGACATTCCACGCCTTGAAACCCGGGACGGCAAGCATGCGCTGATTGTCGACAGCGAGCCTTTCCTCGTGCTCGGCGCGCAGGTCAATAACAGCAGTGCCTGGCCTTCGATGCTACCCAAGGTGTGGCCGGTGATGGACGAGCTGCAAGCCAACACCGTGCAAGTGCCGATCGCATGGGAGCAGATCGAGCCCAAAGAAGGGCAGTTTGATTTCTCCTTCCTCGACCAGCTGCTCACGGAAGCCCGCGAGCATGACAAACGTCTGATATTGCTGTGGTTCGCCACGTGGAAGAACACCAGCCCCAATTACGCGCCAGCTTGGGTGAAATTGGACAACAAACGCTTCCCGCGCATGCTCGATGCCAAGGGACAGGTGCATTATGCGCTGTCGCCCTTTGCCGAGAGCACGTTGAAGGCCGACACCAAGGCGTTCGTTGCCTTGATGGAGCATATCAAAGAAGCTGACCCGCAGAACACCGTCATCACCGTGCAAGTGCAGAATGAAGCCGGTAATTATGGCAGCGCCCGCGATCACAGTCCTGCTGCCAATAAGGCATTTGCAGGTCCGGTGCCCGAAGCGGTGCGCAAACAATTCGGCAAGGGTGCGGGCAGCTGGTCACAGCTGTTCGGACGCGAGGCGGAGCTGTATTTCCATAGCTGGGCGGTGGCGTCTTACATCGACAAGGTCGCAGCCGCCGGGAAGGCAGTGAAGCCGCTACCCATGTATGCCAATGCTGCTTTGCAAGGCGACCCGTTCACCTATCAGGATCCGAACACATTTGCCTCTGGCGGGCCGTCACATATGGTGATTGATGTGTGGAAGGCCTCGGCTCCCAACATCGATTGGGTATCACCCGATATCTATAACCCCGATCACAAGGCCTATATGGGCTTTCTGGATCACTATACCCGCAAGGACAATCCGCTGTTCGTCGCGGAAACCGGCAACGCACGGCATTATGCGCGCTATTTCTTTTCAACTATCGGGCGCAATGGCATCGGCTTTTCACCGTTCGGCATGGACCGTACCGGCTATGTAAACTTCCCGCTGGGTGCATCGCGGATTGATGAAGAGACGATTTCTGTCTTTGCCCGCAACTATCAACTGTTCGCTCCGATGCAGCGCGTCTGGGCGAAGGCCGCATCGCAGGGCAAAGTCTGGGGCGTATCCGAACCGACCGACCCCGCTGCCGAGCACAAGCAGGTGATACAGCTCGGCAAATATACCGCGACCGTCACTTTCGGTCGTCCGCAGTTCGGCGTCGATGCACCCAAGGGCAATGAATGGCCGTCGGGCGGCCTTGCCGTGGCGCAGCTTGGCCCCGATGAATATCTGGTCACCGGTTTCCACGCCCGTATCGACTTTGGCCTGACTAATCCGGGCGCTGACAAGATGCTCTTCAACCGCGTTGAGGAAGGCCATTATGAAAATGGAAAATGGGTTTTCGACCGGCTGTGGAATGGCGACCAGACTGACTACGGCCTCAATTTTACATCGGCACAACAGGTGCTGCGCGTGACGCTCGCCAGCTATCGCTGACCTCAATATCAAATCCGGAGAGACATATGAAAATCGCCCATTTGCTGCTTGGAACTGCGTTGGCGCTACCTTTATCGGGCGTCGCTTATGCAGCTGACGGTTGGCGGAAAACCGAAAGCGGCCTTGTCGTCACACCAACGAGCGGACCTGAGAAAAAGGTCGAGCTGAAAGTCTATGGCGATGGCCTGATCCGCGTCATCGAAAGCGACAAGGCTGACCCCAAACTGCCGGAAAGCATCCAGGTTATCGCTGCTCCGGCCAAGTCCGGCTTTCAGGTGGGTGAAGCCGACGGTGTCGTCACGTTGAATACACCCAAATTGTCGGCGTCGATCCGGCTGGCCGATGGCAATATATCGTTCAAGGACGCAAGCGGTGCTTCGATCCTGACCGAAGAAGCCAGCGGAAAATTCGCCGCAACGCAAGCCGAAGGCAAGCCGTTCGTGCGCGTCACGCAACAGTTTAACAAGGGCACCGACGAAGGCTTTTACGGCCTCGGCCAGCACCAGAACGGGCAGATGAACTATAATGGCGAGGATGTCGAACTTGCCCAGTATAATTTCGTCGTGGCCGTGCCCTTTGTGGTTTCGACGCGCAATTACGGTGTGCTGTGGGATAATAATGGCATCAGCCGTTTTGGTAACCCAAAGCCCTATGCGCTGGCAGGTGACACTGGCGATACGCTCAAGATCGAAGGTAAGGATGGCCGGCCCGGCTGGGATGCGCGTTATTATCTGGGAACGAAGCTCGCCGTCGCGCAGAGCGAAGAGACGATCAACTATCAACATATCCGGGACCTGAAAAAATGGCCCGAAGCCGCCAAGGCCCAGACCGTTGCGGCAGCTGGCGGGCAAAACACCGCAGGCAATGCCGTGCAGACACAGCGGGTCGAATGGTCAGGCAAGATGACCCCGGACAAGACCGGGCTGCACCGGTTCAAGCTTTATGGCTCCAGCTATTTCAAGCTCTACGCGGACGGCAAGCTGGTGATGGATCGCTGGCGTCAAAACTGGCATCCCTGGTATCATAATTTCGATTTGGCGATGACCGCAGGCAAGCCTGTCGACATCCGCATCGAATGGGAACCCAATGCCGGTTATCTGTCATTGCATCACAGCGATCCGTTGCCAGAGGCGGATCGCCATTCGCTGACGCTGACATCCGAATTGGCGCAGGCAATCGATTATTATGTCGTTGCCGACAAGGACATGGATGGGGTCATTTCCGGCTATCGCAAGTTGACGGGCAAGGCATCGATGCTGCCCAAATGGGCTTATGGTTTCTGGCAGAGCCGCCAGCGTTATGACACGCAGAAGGAACTGACAGATGTCGTGAAGACCTATCGCGATATGAAAATCCCGCTCGACAATATCGTGCTCGACTGGCGCTATTGGCGTGATGATGACTGGGGTAGCCATCGTTTCGTTCCAGAAAAATGGCCTGATCCCAAGAAGATGGTCAACGAACTGCACGGCATGAATGCCAATTTCATGATTTCTGTCTGGCCGAAATTTTATCCGACCACGGACACATATAAGGAACTGGCAGCGGCGGGCGCAGTCTATACGCGCAACATCGATATGGGGAATAAGGACTGGGTTGGCCCAGGTTATCTCAATACCGATTACGACCCTTACAATCCCAAGGGCAAAGCGATTTTCTGGCGGCAGATGAAGGAACGTCTGGCCGTATTGGGCGTCGATGGCTGGTGGCTGGACGCCAGCGAACCCGATATGCATTCGAACCTGTCACCCGAAGAACGCGCATGGATCATGGGACCGACCGCGCGCGGTCCGGGCGGGGAGTTTTACAACAGCTTTGCCGTGCCGCATGCAACCAATGTCTATGAAGGCCAGCGCGCGTTCACGCCGGATGTCCGGCCCTTCATCCTGACCCGTTCGGGCTATGGCGGTATTCAGCGGACAGGCTCGGCTATCTGGTCGGGCGATGTTGCGTCGCGCTGGGATGATTTCCGCGAACAAATTCCGGCGGGCATCAACTTTTCGATGACCGGCATTCCTAACTGGTCGCACGACATTGGCGGTTTTGCGCTGGAAGATCGCTTCACTAGCCAAGACCCCAAGCATATCGACGAATGGCGTGAGATGAACCTGCGCTGGTTCCAGTTTGGCGCTTTCTCACCGCTGTTCCGCAGCCATGGCGAAGCGCCCTATCGCGAAATCTACAATATTGCGCCCGAAGGTTCGGCGATGCGAAAGGCGATGATCCGTTATACCGAACTGCGCTATCGGTTGATGCCTTATATCTACACGCTGGCTGCTGATACCAACCAGAAGGATGGCAGCATGATGCGCGGGCTGGTGATGGATTTTGCAAGCGATGCAAAGGTCCGCAATATCGGTGACCAATATCTGTTCGGCCCGTCGCTGCTGGTAACGCCGGTGACCGAGAATAAGGCGCGCAGCCGCGACGTCTATCTGCCCGCGGGAACCGACTGGTATAATTTCGACAGCGGCAAACGGGCGAAAGGCGGCCAGACCGTCAAGACCAATGCGCCAGCCGAAACCATCCCCGTCTATGTGAAAGCAGGCAGCATCATCCCCACCGGGCCGGTGATGCAATATACCGATGAAAAGCCCGATGCGCCGCTGACAATCCTCGTCTATACCGGCGCCGATGGCAGCTTCTCGCTCTACGAAGATGACGGCAAGTCGCACCAGTTTGAAAAGGGCAAATTCTCCCGCATCGGCTTTACTTATGACGACGCGGCGGGAACGCTGACCATCACCGACCGTCAGGGTGCTTACAAGAACATAGTCGCCACCCGGCAGATATTCGTCCGCTGGATGAAGGACGGCAGCGGGGTCGATGGCACCGATGGCCTGTCGGCACCAATTGCTTATTCTGGCAAGGCAGTCACGGTGACGAGGCCTTGGCAGTGAAGCGGCATTCAAGGCGCGATACTTTCAAAATCGGGGCTGCTACCGCCGGAGCGATATTGGTTCCGTCTCGCGTTGCCGCCAAAGATGCTGTGGCGCATTGCGCGCCTGAATCGCCAAGCTGGCGCGCAGGAATAGAGGATCAGCGACGAGCAGATTTGGGCGATGGATTCTACCTCAATCCGGTACTGTCGGGGGATCGGCCCGATCCCAATATCCTGAAGGATGGTGGCGACTATTATGCGACCTTTTCGTCATTCTATTACTATCCCGGTATTGTCATCTGGCATTCACGCGATCTGGTGAACTGGACGCCGATCGGGCCGGCGTTGACCAAGCCGTTGGGGTCCGTCTGGGCATTGGACATTGCCAAGCATGACGGTCGCTATTTCATCTATATCCCGATCTTCAATGCTGATGATCCTGAATTTGCCGGGTCGGGAATGCCAACCAAGACGTTCGTTATTCATGCCGATAGCATGAGGGGGCCATGGAGCGAACCGGTCGACATGGATATCAACGGCTCTATCGATCCTGGCCATGCTGTTGGCGAAGATGGAAAACGATATCTGTTCCTGAACGGCGGCGCGCGCGTGAGGATCAGTGACGACGGGCTACGGCGTGAAGGGCCTGTCGAACACGTCTACGATGGCTGGCCCATTCCCGATGATTGGGTCATCGAGGCAATCGCGTTGGAAGGCCCCAAGGTGCTTCGTCGCGACGGCTGGTTTTACCTGTTCTGTGGACAAGGCGGAACCGCAGGACCGCCCACGAGCCATATGGTGATTGCCGCACGTTCCCGCTCCATCAATGGCCCCTGGGAAAACTGTCCGCATAACCCCGTCGTTCGTACCGCCAGCAAGGACGAGCCATGGTGGTCGCGCGGCCACGCTACGCCTGTGCAGGGGCCATCGGGAGACTGGTGGTTCGTTTATCATGGTTATGAGAACGACTTTCGCACGCTGGGCAGGCAGATGCTGTTGGAGCCCTTTATATGGGATGACGACGGCTGGCCGAGGGCGACCGGTGGGGATCTCGCGCGTCCTTTGCCCATGCCGAAGGGCGGCAGCGAAGTCACCGGCCTTGCTTTGTCCGGTCCGTTTCGAAAAGATGATTTCGGTTCGCGTTTGGCTTATTTCGCGCCGTCGGATGGTTATCTCGAAAGAGCGCGCATTGTCGATGGTGCGCTGACTCTGGCGGCGCAAGGAACGGGCCCCGCTTCTTCCTCTCCCTTTGCGTTTATCGCAGGGGACCGGTCATATGAAGTGACGATCGACATTGAACTGACGGGTTCAAGCCAAGGCGGCTTGCTGCTGTTTTATGATAAAAAACTATTCTGCGGTATCGGTGCCGAAGCGGACGAGCTTCATACTTATAAGGTCGGTCAGGAACAAAGCTATCCGCCGCCGGGGCCAGCGGTTGGCCGCACCCTGTCGATGCGTATGGTCAATGACGAAAATGTCGTCACCTTCCTCATCAGCGCCATCGGGAGGCCGTGGCGCACCGTCGTGTCCTATGAGGTATCCGGCTATAATCACAATATGGCCGACGGATTTATGAGCTTGCGGCCCGCTTTATTTGCGTCGGGTTCAGGGGCGGTTACCTTCCGGTCTTTGTCCTATCGCGCCAGAGGCTGATCCGTTCAACCCAATGTCAACACTACCTAGAGCGAATAAGCGCCCATATTCTCAGTCAAATTCATGTAATTGAAAATTAGGCATGAAGCCAACTAACGTCCGACGCTCCCTGATGGCGAGACCTCAGGTCGCCGCCGCCAGCGCCCGCAGCGCCTTCTTGTCGGGCTTGCCGACGGGCGTCTGCGGGATCGCTTCGAGGAATTCCACTTCCTTGGGAGCCTGGTACGAACCCTTGCGCGCCGCCACCGGCGCGATGAGGTCGGCGGGTAGCGCGGCCATGCCGGGCCGCAGCACGACGAAGGCCTTCACCGCCTCGCCCCACTTGTCGTGCGGCACGCCGATCACCGCGACCTGGCTCACCGCCGGATGCTCGGCGATGATGTCCTCGATCTCGCGCGGATAGATGTTGAAGCCGCCGCTGACGATCATGTCCTTGGTGCGGTCGACGATCCGCAGGAAGCCGCCCGGATCGCGCACCGCGACGTCGCCGGTGTGCAGCCAGCCGCCGCGGAAGGCTTCGGCGGTCAGCTCGGCGTCGCGGTAGCCGTCCATCACAAGATCGCCCTGGACGACGATCTCGCCCGGCTCGCCGTCGGGCACGGGGTTGCCCTCGGCGTCATGCAGTTCCAACCGGACGAATGGACTTGGCAGCCCGCATGATGCGAGGCGCTGGAGATCGTCGGGATCATGATCGGCCTTGCGCATGTAGGTCAGCACCATCGGTGCCTCGGCCTGGCCGTAGAACTGCGCGAAGACCGGGCCGATCCGCCGGATCGCTTCCTGCAGCCGCGCCGGGATGATCGCCGAGGCGCCGTAGAACACGGTTTCGAGGCTCGACAGGTCGAATTCGTCGAAGCGCGGATGGTCGAGCAGCGCATAGATCATCGTCGGCACCAGCATCATGCAGGTGATCCGCCGCTCCTGGATCGTTTCCAGCACCTGCACCGGATCGAAGCGCGGCAGGACCAGGAACGTGCCGCCGCGCAGCAGCGCAGGGGTGAACATCGCCCCGCCGGCATGGGTCAGCGGCGCGCAGGACAGGATGTCGAGCCGCTGCGGCCATTCCCAGACCGCCTGCATGTGCACGCCGCACAGCGCCCCCGAGCGCTGGCAGCTCGGGATCGCCTTGGGCTTGCCCGTGGTGCCGCCCGAATAGCCGAGCCGGGTGACGTCGTGTCCGTCGACCGGCGGCGTTTCCAGCTTCCCGGGCGTAAAGCTCGCCGCCAGGTCATGGATGTTGTCCCCGAGCGGACTCTCGCCGATCGCCAGCAGGCGCAGGCCGGGAACCTCGCGGGCGATGTCGGCCGCGCGCTCGGAAAACAGCGCGGCGTCGAACACGAGGACGGCGACTTCGGCGTCGCGGATCACTGCGAGATGGTCGGCCAATGCCGAGAGCGGGTGCATCGGCACGTAGAGCGCGGCGAGCAGTTGCAGCGCGTGGGTGACGTGCAGGCATTCGGGCCGGTTGGGCGCGATCAGCGAGACGCGCGCGCCCTGCTTGATACCGACGCTTTGCAGCGCCTGCATGTAGCGGCTGGTCTGGTCACGCATCTCGCCGATCGAGAGCGTCGGCCCGTCGAGCCGGTGCAGCAGCGGCCGGTCGCCACCGAGATTCAGCGCACTGGCGAGGACTTCCGCCGCGTAGAGCGGACGGTGCAGCGCATCGTTGGTTATCGGAGCCTCCCAGGTCGGTCTGTTATCCGGTCAGGATAGCAGACTTTTCGACCTCGGGAAAGTTGGAACATGGGTTCCAATGAGTCGCAGGTCACCAGCACGTTCGAGATCTCGAATGTCAACACTACCTAGTCTCAGACAAGCCCTGCACCCTCAATCCTGATAACCGGAACAAAGGCGCCGGACTTTGCGGGTGGCAAATTGAAGTGCAGCCCCGCCGCATCCTGGCTGAATTTCAGCGCTCCGTGGCCCAGCAAAATGACCTTGCCGATCTTGGCATGCGGTAATGCGGCCTTGCCTAATGACGCGATGCTGCTTGCGCCTTCGGGCCAGTCGAGCATGGCGGCATAAAGCTTTCCCTTGCGCGTGGTGAAACGGATATCGGCGGCGGTGAAGGCTGCTGCCTTTCCTTCGCTCTGCATGCCTTCGACGGCCTTGGTCGGACCTTCGCCAAAGCGGTGCCAAGGGCGGCTGGCAAAGACGGCCTCGCTGTTGATCTTCATCCAGCGCGCCATGCCGTCGAGGATTTTCTCTTCCTCGTCATCGATGCTGCCATCGCCGCGTTGAGGGATAGAGAGAAGGAGATTGCCATTTTTGGAAACGATATCCATCAACCGCTGCATGACCTGTTTGGCGCTTTTATAGCCTTTGCGCTCATATAGTACGCGGTCATAATGCCAGTCGCCGATACAGGTGCAGGTCTGCCATGGTTCGGCGCGGATGCCATCGACAAAGCCGCGCTCGACATCATCAGTGAGCGCCAGCCGCTGCTCGGCGGACAGCTTTTTACCGGTCAGTACGACATCGACGCGCCCCGTCTTGGCTATGGATTGATTATAATAATGCGCGGCAGCGGTAAGCCCGTACTGTTCGAGTGGCAGACCATAATTGTCCATATAGATAAGGTCGGGCCGGTATTTTTCGGCCAGCTCCATCTGCCGTAATAGCCAGTTACTTGCAAAGTCCGGATTATTCGGCGGTATTGTTTCGAGCCATTGCCTGTCATGTTCGCCGTGCCAGTCATTCATTGCAGCGATGCTGTTGATGCCGTCGGGCACCACCATCGACGGGCCGGTATAGAGCTTTTGCGGGTCAAGCCCTGCCCACCATTTACCTGCACCATCGGCTTTAGTTAGGCGAAAGGCATCGTAGCGAACGCCAGCTTTTGGCCCTTCGGCGTCATAGCCATAAGCGGTCTGCCACCAGTGCCAAGCATGCGAACTGTGATTGGAAACGCCAAAGCGCAGTCCCGCCTTGCGCACCGCCTTCTCCCATGTGCCAACAATGTCGCGCTTTGGCCCAACACGCAGTGTATTCCATTCGTGATGGCTGCTGGCGAACATGTCGAGATTGTCATGATGGTTGGCCATCGACACTATATATTTGGCACCTGCCGCCTTATATCTGGCGACAAGCTCTTCCGGCTGCCACTTGTCGGCTTGCCACATATTGTTGAATTCCATGAAGCCGAATTCGCTCGGGTGGCCATAGGTGCGAACATGATGCTCATAATAGGGATCGCCCTGAATATACATTTTCCGGCCATACCAGTCACCCCGTTCGGGAACGCACTGCGGCCCCCAATGCGACCACAGGCCAAGTTTCGCATCGCGAAACCACTCCGGGCTTTTGAAATGCGCGGCAAGCGAGGCCCAATCGGCGGTCACTGGCCCTTGCGCCGGTTTGCCAAGCGCGCGCGTGACGGGAGCAAGTGTTGCTATGGTGGCGGCACTTGCCATCAGCGAACGGCGTGAAATCATGGCTTCTCTCCCTCTCCTGCATTGTCCCGTCTGCTATGCTAGCACATGCTTGCAGCGGTGGATTAGTGGGTCTATGATAGCGCTAACATAACGATAAGGCGAGAGGGCAAATTATGAAGATGTCGGGATATGTTGCGCGTGCCGCCGTCTCGATGTTGGCGCTGTCCGCCACGCCCGCTTTTGCCGATGCACCCCTTAGTATCGCGCCGATTTTCTCTGATAATATGGTTTTGCAGCGCGGCAAAAGCATTCCCATAACGGGCAGCGCGCAGCCCGGTGCAAACATCCAGGTGCAAATCGATGCCGAACTGCCAATTTCCGCGATCGCCGATGAAACGGGTCACTGGAAAGCCCAGCTTCCCGGCCATGCTGCGGGCGGACCCCATAAGTTGGCGGTGACTTCCAAAGGCACGTTAGGCGTCACTTTCGCGAACATCCGGTTTGGCGACGTTTTCCTGTGCTCCGGCCAGTCGAATATGGAATTCACCCTGCGCCACGCAACCAACGCCGATGTCTTCATCGCGCAAAGCGCCAATGTTGACCTGCGCCTGTTCAACGTGCCGCGCCAAAGCAGTATCACTCCACAAACGCAATTCGCGAGCCCCGCAAAATGGGCCGTTTCCGCACCCGATACGACTCCTGACTTCTCCGCTGCCTGCTATTTTATGGGTGCAGAATTGCAGCAAAACCGCAGGGTTCCGGTCGGGCTGATCGCAGCATCATGGGGCGGTTCGGTGATTCAGGACTGGATGCCACCCCAAACACTGAAGGCCGTTGGTGGATACGACAAAGGGCTGTCGCTGCTCGAACTGCGCGCCCGTGATACCGCGGCAGCCGATAGACTATGGGGCGAAACGCTGGTCGGATATCTCGGCAAATCGGCTGCAAAGCTGCAGGCACCGCAACCGGCAGATATCACGCATTTCTGGGAAAGCTGGGGCAATCCTGATCTCGCCATGTTTGATGGCACCGGCATTTTTCGGACCACAGTCACGCTAACCGCAGACCAAGCCAAAGCAGCGCGTAGCTTATCGGTTGGCCGCGTTGATGATATCGACCAGACCCTCGTCAATGGCCAGATAGTCGGCTCGACAATGGGTTGGGATACGCTGCGTAGCTACGCGGTAAAACCGGGGCTACTCCATGCTGGTTCGAACACTATCGAAGTCCGCGTAATCGACACTGGCGGTGGCGGCGGGATGTGGGGAACCGAGCCGCGTGCGCTGGTGCTGGCTGATGGCAAGACCGTGCCGATTGATGGCCCATGGCAATTTGTCCGGGGCGCATCGCTGAGCGAAGCCGGTGCTCCTCCTTATGTCCCGTGGATCGGTGGCAGCGGGCTGACGACTCTATTCAACGGCATGATCGCGCCGATTGGCGAATTTCCGCTCGCTGGTATCGCCTGGTATCAGGGTGAATCCAATGTCAGCGATGCGGCTGGTTATGCCAGACTGCTCCCGGCAATGATGGCAGAATGGCGCAAGCGCTTCTCGACACAGTCTTTTGCGATGGCGCAATTGGCCAATTTCGGACCATTGCGCTCCGCTCCAGCGGAATCGGTCTGGGCAGAATTGCGCGAAGCGCAACGCCGTGTCGTGGCAGCGGATTCCAACGCCGGGATGGCGGTCACGATTGATATTGGCGATCCCTATGACATCCATCCCACCAACAAAAGGGATGTCGGCCACCGCTTGGCATTGGCGATAGACGGGCGCGGCAAAGCTCCGCTTCCGCAAGTGCGCCGTGATGGCGGACAGGTAATCCTGCACTTCGACCGCGCTCTCAACGTCGTGGGCAATGACCTGCCCATCGGTTTTGAGGCATGCGAGATACAAGGCAAATGCCGCTTCGCCGCAGCACGCAAAACCGATGCCAATAGCATCGCAGTTGAGGCGGGAAATGATGTTCGATATATCCGTTACCTCTGGGCCGACAGCCCGATCACCAATCTGTTCGGGCCAGATGGCGTACCGATTTCGCCCTTTGAAGCCGCTATCCCGTGACCGGAGCAATTCTGGGCGATTGGGGCGGTAGCCGGTTGCGACTATGGCTTGTTCGCGATGGTATCGTTGCCGGCCGGCGCGACGGGCCGGGTATCAGCGACCGCAGCAGGCCTTTTCGTGAGACTCTGACCTTGTTGACGGCCGATTGGCCCAAGGCGCACATTATCTTATGCGGAATGGCTGGTTCGCGCGATGGATTGCACGAAGTTGCCTATGCCGGTTGCCCGGTCGATGCGGTATCGTGGAGTGCTGCGCGCGTGGATGTGGGAGATCGAATCCGCATCGCTGCGGGGCTTACCTGCGTCAATGCGCTTGGCGCGCCCGATGTCATGCGCGGCGAGGAGACACAGATTTTTGGTGCTCTAAGACTCGACCCGACATTGGCAGATATGCTGGCAATTACGCCGGGGACGCATAGCAAATGGGTTGAGGTTGATGGGGGCGGCATTACTCGTTTCACTACCGCGCCTACCGGTGAGGTTTTTGCGCTCCTTAGGCAGCATAGCATGCTGATTGGCGACGCTGTCGATATTGATCCGGCGGGATTCGACGACGGCGTGGGACGTATCAAGCAACACGGCGCAGTACAGCTTCTGCCCTTGTTGTTCGAAGCGCGTAGCCAGCAGTTACGTGGTGGGAAGGCAGCGGCATGGGCTGCCGGTTTCGTATCGGGCTTGTTGATCGGGGCAGAGATTGAGGCCGGACAGGCGCTGTTTTCTGACAGACAAATCGTGCTGATCGGAGATGATGTGCTAAGCGGCTATTATGTTCGCGCACTTGCCCATTGGGATAGAGCGGCGCAATTGATCGATGGCGAAACCGCAGCTATTTCGGGCCTGATGCTTTTGGAGGAAATGCCGTGACGAGCCTGCCGCCCATTATTGCAATATTGCGTGGCATAAGCCCGGACGAAATCCTGCCTGTTGCCGATGCGTTGGTGGATGCAGGAATTGGTGCAATAGAGGTGCCGTTGAACTCGCCTGATCCGTTGACGTCGATTGGCTTACTGGCGCGGCGGCATGGTCACAACATTTTGTGCGGGGCGGGTACAGTGCTGGATATTGCGCAAGTAAATGCCGTTCACGATGCAGGCGGGGGCTTTGTCGTCTCACCCGATAGCAATATAGAGGTGATAGCGGCGACGCGTGCGACCGGTATGCTAAGTTTTCCGGGGTTCCTGACGCCGACCGAAGCCTTTGCAGCCATCGGTGCGGGCGCAAGCGCGCTTAAACTCTTTCCTGCCACCACAGGCGGCATGTCCCATTTCGCGGCGCTGCGAGAGATATTGCCGGTCGATATGGCCGTCTATGCTGTCGGCGGTGTTTCGTCCGAAAATGCCGGACAATGGCGCAAGACAGGGGCAACCGGCGTCGGCATAGGTGGTTCGCTTTACCGGCCTGGTCGCGATGTTGCCGATATTGCGAAGCGCGCGCTGTCGATCGTTGCTGCATGGGGCTAAAACTTGCGCCTTTGCAAGCTCGGCCATAGGAGATGGCGAATGACCAAGGTAAGAAATCACGATGATCGGGCATAACCTAACTTATGGCCTGCAAGAGGCGCTTGGTCGCGCTATCGTGTCGGGGGCTTATGCAGACAGCCCGTTTCCGACCGAAGCAGATTTGGCCGAACAGCACGGTGTAAGCCGGTCCGTTACGCGTGAAGCGGTGAAGATGCTGTCAGCCAAAGGGCTGGTCAGCGCGCGTCCCCGGGTTGGCACTGTGGTGACCCCGGTCGCTCAATGGAATCTGCTCGACCCTGACGTGATGCGTTGGTTGCTCGAACGTAAATTCTCGCTCGATCTACTGCGGCAGTTCACCGAGTTGCGTATTGCAATCGAACCTGTCGCCGCCTCACTAGCCGCCGCCAACCCGGATCGCAGCCAGATCGCGGGAATCGAACAAGGCCTCGCCCGCATGGCTGCCGCCGAAGCTGGCGAGGATGACGCGCTTGATGCCGATGTCGCGTTTCACACTGCGATATTGCGGGCTTCTGGCAATCCGTTTTTTCTGCAGTTCGAACAACTGATCGATACAGCGCTGAGGACGTCAATCCAGTTCACCAACCGCTTCAAGAACCGCACTGCGAGCCTTCCCGACCACGGCGCGGTTTTCGATGCGGTTCGCTCAGGCGATTCTCAAGGCGCAAAAACGGCTATGCAATTCCTGATCGGTGAGGTGATTGGGCTAGTGGAAGAAGCGCAAGCGAGCGACGCAGAGACTAAGCCGTGAACTCATTTCCTCCGAATCGAGCAGATGAACCGCCCCGGGATTGTCGGAGGCCATTTGATTTAAGTTACGCGGCTATGGGGATGTCGTCTAGCATGGCGTAGTATCTTTCTTCAGCTTCGGCAGGCGGGATATTGCCTATTGGCTCTAACAACCGCCTGTGATTGAACCAGTCGACCCATTCCAGAGTTGCGAACTCGACAGCCTCGAAGGATCGCCACGGGCCACATCTGTGGATCACCTCTGCATTATAGAGGCCATTGATCGTTTCTGCCAAGGCGTTGTCATAGCTGTCACCAACGCTCCCGACTGATGGCTCGATGCCCGCTTCGGCGAGCCGTTCGGTGTATTTGATCGAGACATATTGGCTGCCGCGGTCGCTGTGATGGACGAGACCGCGAAGATGCTCCCGCGGTCCCAGCTATTCTCAGAAGTTATAATCGAGGCGCACTCCGAAGGTCCGCAGCTTAGTGTAAGCCGTCGTCGCGCTGATACCTATGAAACCCGGTGTCAGATAAATGTCGTCGCGCTCGACCTTGTCTTCAAGATTGGTTACGTAGCCTGCAATCTTCAGGCTTGGATCACTGCGCGGTAGCTTAACGTAATATCGGTATGGGTGTTGGCCTCGACGCGATCAATATTTCGGTCGTTGAACTCGCGAAAAAAATCACCGTGGAAATTTGTACTGAATAAAATGCCGTGCGGCATTTATCCGCCTCGTTATATATGACCGCATGACCCAAACTCGCAGCATATTGATCATCGGCGGAGGCACGGCAGGATGGCTTACTGCTGCCTATTTGGCAAAAGCGCTCGACCTGTCGGAGAGCGGACGGATTGAAATTACCTTAATTGAATCGCCCGAAATAGGTATCATTGGTGTGGGCGAAGGAGCCTTCCCTACTATTCGAACAACGCTTCAATTCTTGGGCATCGATGAGATGCGGTTTATTCGAGAGGCGTCTGCGACTTTCAAACAAGGTGTTCGTTTTACTGACTGGATGAGGGCACCTGAAGCCGGTGTTCACAATCACTATTTCCACCCCTTTGAGGCCCCCTTTTATACCGAAGGCACCAGTCTTGTTCCTTATTGGTTGTTGCAGGCTGAAGAAAACAGGCCGCCCTTTGCCGAGGCAGTCACATTCCAAAACCGCGTCGCGGAACAAAAACGCGGGCCGAAGCGGTCACATGAGGGCGATTATGAAGGGCCGCTAAATTATGCATATCATTTCGACGCGGTGCAAATGGGGCAGGTATTGGCCGAGCGCGCCAGGGAGCTCGGCGTTCGCCATGTCGAGGATAAAATAACCGATGTCCTGATCGATCAAAAGGGATCGATTGAACATGTTGCCACGCAGAACCATGGCACGATGAGCGCCACGCTCTTCATAGACTGTACGGGGTTCCGGGCAGAACTAATTGCAAGAGCAATGAAGGTTCCGTTCAAATCGGTCCGTAACACGCTTTTCACGAACCGTGCGCTGACTTGCAAAATTCCCTATGCCCGCCCGGACGCTCCATTGGAGAGCTACACCATCGCTACCGCGCATGAGGCGGGCTGGACCTGGGATATCGGACTCAACGAGGCACGAGGCGTTGGATGTGTTTATTCAAGCGACCATATCAGCGATGATCGCGCTGAAGCCATTCTGCGCTCCTACGTTGGGAACGCGGAGTTTGAAATATCATCGCGCAAGATTCCATTTGAAGCAGGCTATCGCGAGCAGCAATGGGTCAAGAACTGTGTGGCAGTCGGGCTATCGGGCGGGTTTCTAGAACCGCTTGAATCGACCGGGCTGGTTCTTATCGAAGCTGCAATAGCTATGATCGCCGAGCTGTTCCCCCACAATGGCCCTGTCGATGCACCTGCACGCCGCTTTAATGAGCTGATGACCGCGCGCTACGAAAACATCGTCAATTTCCTGAAGCTGCATTATTGCTTGAGTCAGCGCCCCGAACCTTTTTGGCGCGAAAATGCAGACCCAGCCTCAATTCCCGCTCGGCTGGCTGACCTTCTCGAGCAGTGGCGTTATCGTCCGCCCGGGCGTTTCGATTTCACATTAGATGTCGAATCTTTCGCCTTCTTCAACTATCAATATATACTTTACGGCATGGGGTTTAAGACCGACCTTACTCCCGGCCGCAGTGACTATCCGAATGTGAAGGCCGCCGAAAAGACTTTTGCTAAGATCAGGAAATTTGGCGAGCGAGCTGCGCTGGACCTTCCCGCTCATCGGAATTTGATTGGAGAGATAAACGCGGCCAGCAGCCGACGTTTTGCTTCTTAGGCTCGGACAAACAGGTTCCTCAACCAGATCGGTCTAGATCGTGCGGCTTGTCGCCAGTCACTCTCTAGTTCGCTTTCGTTGGCCTCATAGCCCCAAGGATTGAGCAACTTCACCCGGCTGGCTTTGAACGAAGCAGTTTTCCGCGTTACGATGGTTAGGCCATGTTGCTTGGCTGTCGCTGCTATCAGGCCGTCGCGCATATCCATTGTTGGCAGAAGACCGAGCGTGGCGACGACGCTCTCATCAACAGGTAAGATGCGGCCCTCAAATGCGTGCGTCAGCTGTTTGTCGATCCAGACACACAGGGCCAATCCAGCGTTTTTGTCCTTTCGCTCCAATCGTGTCGCTGTGTTGCGCAGCTCTATGAGCGTCAGCACAGAAATGAACAGATGTTGTGCTGCCACGCTGCCTGCCCATGTGGAAAGGCCGTGATCTGTCTGACCGGACTTTGCTTTGCGCAGCTCAAGCAAGATTGCAGTGTCGAGCAGATACATCAGTCCAGACTCTCATCACGTTGCCAAGCTCTGGACGCGGATTGAAAGTCGATTTCTACATCTGGCATTTCGGGCATAGCCAGAAGATCGACAATAGTTTCGGTTTGGCCGGTCATCCGGCGGAACGCGCCGATGCTCATCAGGACATGGGTCGGGCGACCACGATCTGTAATGAACACAGGTTCGGCGTATGCCAATCGCTTCGCTTGGGTCACATCCTGATTGAATTCACGACTACCTATTAGCTTCATATGCCTCTCCACGACCAATTGTTGTGAACGCTAACATGTAGTAACGTTACTATATTGTGCTGTATACGCAACAAAAAATCGCAATACGCAAAAATGTGATGATAATTGGCTCAGGTCGGCGGTTATTCGGTTGCCGAGAGTTCTATTTTGCGTTCCACAACGGGTCATTCGTGGCTTGTGATGAAGCGAGTCTAGTTGAGGAGGGGGAAATCATGTTGTCTGAATTTGTCGATAGCACCATCAAAACAATAACGGGGGTGCTTGATCCCCATGGGCCTGCCATCGAGGCCGTTGCGAACAGTTTTACGCCCAGCGATTTTAGCGTACATTTCTTCCTGCAACTCGCGATCATAATCATCACCTGTCGCGTAGTTGGAAAGCTGGGACAGAAGTTTCTGGGACAGCCCCAAGTCGTGGGGGAGATGATCGCTGGTGTCATTTTAGGCCCGTCCTTATTCGGTCTGTTCTTACCCGGCGCACAAGCAGCGGTTTTTGCCGCGCCAACGAAAAATGTGCTGTATTCCGGTGCGCAATTGGGTGTCGGACTCTATATGTTCATGGTCGGGACGACTTTGCAGCTCGACCATTTTCGATCCAAGGCAAAGAGCGCTATGGGCGTTTCATTGGCGGGCATCATAGTGCCGTTCCTCATTGCCATCGTTATCACGCCATTTCTTTTGACGGTACCAGGTCTCTTCACAGCCGGTATAACTCGGTTCAACGCGACGCTTTTCATGGGGGCATGCATAGCGTTGACGGCCTTCCCGATGCTTGCGCGGATCATCAACGAACGCGGTCTTAGCAACACATCGCTGGGCACCCTATCGTTGACCGCGGGGGCATTTGACGATGCTGTGTCCTGGTGTGTCCTGGCGGTCGTACTGGCGACCTTTGGAGGAGGGTCCGGAGTTGCCGTGCTCGCCATTGGTGGCGGGATTGCCTATGCGCTGTTCATCGTCCTCTTCGGTCGTAAACTGCTTAGTCCGCTCGGACGCATCGTCGAACGCGAAGGTGAAATGAGCACGACCATACTTGGCATAACGCTCGCCCTGTTCTGTCTGTCCGCATTCATCATGGACGCAGTCGGTATCCACGCAATTTTTGGCGGCTTTATTCTCGGCGTGGTGATGCCACGGGGGCTGTTCGTAGAGGAGCTCAAGCGGAAGGTCGAGCCGTTGGCCGTTGTGCTATTACTGCCGATGTTCTTCACCTATTCAGGCCTTAACACGCGCATGGACATGGTAAACACGGTGCCGCTGTTACTGATAGCGCTCGGCATTTTGGCAGCATCGATTCTCGCCAAGTTCGGGGCCTGTTATGCGGCAGCTAGAGTGGCTGGAGAAGACAACCGCACCGCCCTTGGCATCGGCGCGTTGATGAACTCGCGCGGCCTGATGGAATTGATCATAATTAACATCGGTCTTCAAAAAGGAATAATCGGTCCAACGCTTTTCTCGATGCTCGTGTTGATGGCGATTGTTACCACAATGATGGCCAGCCCGCTCTTCGAACTAGTCTACGGTCGAAAAGCCCGCGAGTCTGGTGAACTGGGGGCGCTCAAAGGCGCCTCCGTGATAGCGGCCTAGATCGGGAGGACGCTATGAAGCGGACATTGTTGACGTCGCTGCCCATCGGGGCAGCGGCATTGTGGAGCAGTGTAGCTCAGGCTCAGACCATTGATCTCAAGCCGTTAGTTGATGCCAGAGTACGTTATGAGTCTGTCGACCAGACCGATTTCATTAACGACGCCAATGCGTTCACCGCTCGCCTGCGCTCAGGTCTGCAAATGTCATCTGGCAAATGGTCAGCCGTAATCGAAGGCGAGGGGACGCTCGCATTTATCGAAAATTACAATAGCGGCACCAACGGCAAAACAAACTACCCGAATATCATTGATCCACAAAACGTTGAGCTAAATCGCTTGTATGTCCGCTACGCCAATAGCGTCACTTCAGTGACCGCTGGGCGACAGACATTGGAGCTTGCCGACGAACGCTTCGTCGGCTCGTCCAACTTTCGCCAGAACCAGCAAACATTCGACGCGGTAAGGATCAGGCATGCGGGCAAAAACGGGCTGACAGCGGACATAAGCTATGCGTGGAGCGACCGGACCATCAACGGAATAGACAGCACGGGCGCGCGCCAGCAATCGGTCAGCGGCGACAATGTCTTTGCGCAGCTTGGCCACAACACACCGATAGGCACGTTGACGGGCTTTGCGTATCTTGTCGATCAGGATGAGGCAGCGGTTCAGGGTTTTCGCCTTTCCAGCCAGACTTATGGCGTGCGCCTCGCTGGAAGCATCAACCTAAGCAAGACGGCCAAGCTGGATTATCTCGCCAGTTGGGCGCGCCAAAGCGATTATCATCGCAATCCAAATGACTATAAAGTCGACTATTGGTTGGGCGAGGCGACGCTTACCTCCAGTGGAGTGTCAGGCACAGTCGGCTATGAGGTGCTAGGCGCCGATAAGGGTATCGCTCTCACCAGTTTGCAGACGCCGTTGGCTTCACTGTTCAAATTTCAGGGATGGGCGGGCAAGTTCGCTACCACTCCACCCAACGGCTTGCGTGATCTGTATGGGACGATCGGGGGCAGCTGGAAAAAGGCTGGTCCGATTGAAGTACTGCGGCTTTCGGCTACCTACCACCGCTTCGACAGTGACCGGATGGATATGCATTACGGCAATGAAATAGACATTCTCGCAAGTGCCAAGCTGAAGCGGTACACTTTATCTGCGCGTTATGCCCATTATCGGGCGGACATGTTTGCTGCGGATACGGATAAATTCTGGATTTCGCTTGATTGGATATTGTGACCTTACCTGAAACCAAGCTCATAGGGTTGGCATAAGGAATATGACAAATCCGCAAGGCGGGCCCAGGCTCCAAAGCGGAAGGCTCTTTAAGGCGCAACCAGCACGTGAACGACATTGTCGTTCAGTATGACCAAATCCCGGCCACCCGCCTTGTCGACTGATTGCCGGTCGGCCAGCTCGGCGTCCACCAGTTCGACCCTGATCCTGCCGTGAAGTTGCGAGGCTTTGCGAATGTTGTGCAGACCGCCCAGCATTTCCGTCAACGCGAGTGGCAAGCGGATGTCGTGCTCAGCTTCTTCGGTCGCGACATCTTGAACAGCGGATACCGGCTGTTCCATTGCCTCACGGATGTCCATAGCAACAGAATCGGCAATAGGCCCCAAAACGACCTGAACCGTCTTTGCCGACGGTTTTATTAAACCGCGCGAGCCGAGTATTTTCAGTTTCGTTTCGTCAATCCTGCCGTGATCGACCACTACTAGCCGCAGTCGTGTTGTGCAGGCGTCGATGGATTGTAGATTGGCCGCACCACCCAGCGCTTCGACAAAGGCCGGACCGCGACCAGTAGCGCTGCTCGTTGCGCTACTTGATTCAGGAACAGCTTCATCTTCGCGGCCTGGTGTTTTTAGATTGAACCGGCGGATAACGAAGCGGAACAGGCCGTAATAGATCCCGGCGTAGACAACGCCGACGGGCAACAGCATCCATGGCTTTGTTGCCTGACCATAGTTAAGCACATAGTCGAATAGGCCAGCGGAAAAGCCGAAGCCAAGGTGTACGCCAAGCACGCTCATCAACGCCATGGCAATGCCGGTCAGCACCGCATGGATTACGTAAAGCAGCGGCGCGAGGAACATGAAGGTGAACTCGATGGGTTCAGTAACGCCCGTCAGGAAGCTCGTGAGCGCGAGGCTGAATAACATGCCACCGACAGCCTTCTTCCGGTCGCTACGCGCCTCATGATACATGGCAAGGCAGGCGGCGGGCAAACCGAACATCATGACCGGGAAGAAGCCCGACATGAACGCTCCTGCCGTCGGATCGCCTGCGAAGAAGCGGCGCAGGTCGCCTGTCGAGCCTTGGTAATCGCCGACGACGAACCAGACGACATTGTTGATGATGTGATGCAGGCCGGTAACCAGTAGCAACCTGTTGAGCACGCCAAATACGAATAACCCGAATCCACCTGCGCCGACAATCGCGCGGCTGGCGCTGTCCATTCCGTCACTGATATATTCATAGCCCAGACCGATTACGGCAGCTAGCACCAGCCCTGCGACACCAGCGGCAATTGGCACAAAGCGGCGACCGCTGAAGAATGCCAGATATTCGGGCAGTTGGACGCCGGAGAAGCGATTATAGAATTTGCCGCCGATAATGCCAGATATGATACCGATGGGCACCGTGAGCCTCGCCAGAGCCACGTTTTTATAAGCGGTGGACGCCATCGCGACGGCATCGCCGGTAACATTCTTCAGCGCATCTGGCGGCACATCAATGAATACGGTAATGCCCTTGGCCGCGATCAGGAAGCACACAACCCCGGCCAGCGCCGCCGCACCATTGCCATCCTTGGCAAAACCAGTTGCAACGCCAATGGCGAACAGCAGGCCAAGATGCGCAAAGATGGCATCGCCTGCCGCGCTGACAAATTCGATGTTGAGCAGATCGGGCTGACCCAGCCGCAGCAAAAGCGCCGCAACCGGCAGGACCGCAATGGGCAGCATGAGCGCACGGCCCAGTGGTTGGAGTGTTTCGATGGCGTTGCGCATCAGTTCAGCTCCTCAATGAATTTTCGAACCAGCAGGCGAATATCCGCTGCTGATGACAAGCGCATCGCTTGCTCGGCAAGTTTGGCGCAGGCGGGTATGTTGAGCTGCCGCACCATTGCCTTGGCTTTCGGTACGAACGCAGCGGTCACCGACAATTCGGTGACGCCGAGACCGATGAGCAACGGAATTCCGAGCGGATCGGACGCAAGCCCGCCGCACACGCCAACCTGCCGTTCATGCTGCGCGCCGCCTTTGCAGGATTGCGCGATCAGGCGTAGCACGGCGGGATGCAGCGCATCGATACCGCCTGCCACCGAGGGGTTTTCGCGATCCATGGCAAGCGCATATTGAGTCAGGTCGTTGGTACCGACCGACAGGAAATCAGCCTCTGTTGCTATGAGGTCAGCCGTGGCAGCGGCGGCCGGCGTTTCGATCATCACGCCGACTTTGATTGCATCGGTTATTCCAAGGTCCGTCCGTACCTTTTCAACCACCGCCTGCACGGGCCGCAGTTCGGACAGGCTGGCGATCATCGGAACCATGATGCGGCACTGGCCAAGTGGTTGGACGCGCAGGATGGCGCGAATCTGGCTTTCCAGCAGTTCCGGATGGGCAAGACCAACGCGAATGCCGCGCAAACCCAGTACCGGATTTTTCTCGGCTCCAAGGTTCAGATAAGGCGCGGGCTTATCGCCTCCTATGTCAAGCAGGCGAACGATGATGGGTTTGCCTTCCATCGCGTCTGCAATGCCCTGATAACTTGTCAGCTGCTCATCTTCATCGGGCGCGGAGGCGCGGCCCATAAACAGGAATTCGGTGCGTAGCAGGCCAGACCCTTCTGCACCGAGTTCCGATGCTAGCCGCGCATCTTGAATTGATCCAAGGTTTGCAAAAATCTCGATCCGCGTGCCATCCGCGCTGTGACAGTTGTTTTGTGCAGTCTTGAGCGCGTCGGCCTCGCGTTCGCTGGCTTGCGCGAGGCGTGCGCGATGCGCTGCCATGTGGCAGTCATCCGGATTAACGTGCAATAGGCCAGCGTCCGCGTCGAGAACAACCATCGATCCAGCCGCAACCGACTTCAGCGCATCACCCATCGCAGCAAGCGACGGGACATTCATTGAGGCTGCCAATATTGCGACATGCGATGTCGGCCCGCCATGAGCGAGGGCAATTCCTTTCACATTCTGAAGATCGAGCGCGATGATCTGCGATGGCAGCAAATCTTCGGCGAGCAAGATGGTGTCGGGTGCGAAGTTTTGTATCGGCGCTTCGCCGCCAGTCAACGCGAGCAAAACTTGCTGTTCCAGATCCTTCAGATCATCGCTGCGTTCAGCCATCCGCGCATTGCCTGAATTTTGCAAAATCGCGATCTGGTCACCAATTGCCGACAGCCATGCAAAAGCGGCGCTACGGCCCTCGCCAACATGCTTGTGCGCGGTGGCCAGCAAATCAGCATCGTCGAGAAATGCAAGATGGGCTTCCAATATATTGCGTTGTGCGTCGTTGCCCTTCGCAGAAGCATTGGCGATGCTTTGGCGAACTTTGCTGAGCGCCGCAGACAGGCTTGAGTTTTCTTCCGCTATTCCCTTGCCGTCGCGATCAACTGCAACAGAGGCGACCGCCAGCCAAGCCGTCTTGCCGATCGCGATGCCCGACGACGCGGTTACGCCGGCGAGCGTGCCTTCAGGGACATCTGACGCGATAATGGCCTCTGGTGAGCGCGCGGTTTCGGCCCCGGTTTCACCCATTCCGCTGGTCAGCAAATCGCCCACAGCTTCTATGGCTGCCCGGGCGTCATTGCCCCGGCCTTCGATGGTGATTTGGTCGCCCATCTTTACGCCGAGGCCCATGAGGCTCACGGCGCTGCGGACATTCGCTCGCTTGTCACCTTTGACAATCTCAACTTCGGCCTCGAAGTTACGGGCGCATTCGCCAAGCCGCGCAGCGGGGCGCGCGTGAATGCCATGGACCAGCGGAACTATGGCCGAGCGGCTCAGGACCGCCGCGTCATCGCTCACCCAGATGCGCTGGCCTGCCCCAATGGCTTTGACCGTCATCAATGCTTCGCCAACGCCGACCATCTGGCCGGTTGTCCGCTTCACAATCTGGAAGTCATCGGCGTTGGTAATGATGACGGGCGTGACAAGACTGCGCGCTCGTTGCGCGACCGTGTCAATATCGAACTCGATAAGCGGGTCTCCGCGCGATACTGTTGCGCCGTCGGTCACCAATGCCTTGAATCCTTCGCCCCCAAGCGCGACGGTATCAAGTCCGGTGTGGATCAGAATTTCGGCACCTTCCTCGCTGCGAAGAGTGACAGCGTGGCGCGCGGCATGGATGGCGATGACGGTGCCATCGCAAGGTGCGTGGATAGTCGAACCGGTGGGGTGAATGGCAACACCGTCCCCCATCATGCGGTCAGCAAAAACGAGATCTGGTACTTCCTCCAGCGGCGCGGCCCAGCCCTTAACCGGAGCGGTGATAATCAAATCGGCCAAGCCTGCTTCCCCTCAATAACATCTATGCGGCAGCAGCGGCGACGTTATCGACATTTGTACCGTTCTGCCGGACTCCACCAATCCATGTGCCACGCGGACGCAAATCGCGATCGAGCCAGACCCAGTCTGCGTGTTTTCCTGCCTCCAACGTCCCATAAGTCGCCGAAAGCCCCAAAAACGCTGCCGCCGACATGCTAGACATTGCGGTAACGTCAGCAGGCGAAAGCCCCGTTATGGCAACGGTGTTGCTGAAGGCGGTCGCCATGTCGAGGTCTGAGCCCGCCAATGTGCCGTCTTCATAAGTACACACGCCATCATGCACTTCGATGCGCTTACCCTGCAGGATGAACGCGGACTGGTCTGTGCCGACGCTGGGCATGGCATCGGTTACCAGCATGATTCGACCGCGACCCTTGGCCGCTACGGCAATGCGTACGGTTGCGGGGTGAAGATGCGCGTTATCGACGATAAGGCCGCAATAAGTATCTGGCGAGTCCAGCGCCGCACCAACCGCACCGGGTGCGCGATGGGTCAGCGGTGACATTGCATTAAATAGATGGGTAAAGCCCGCCATGCCCGCGTCGATAGCAGCGCGTACTTCCTCATAAGTTGCATTGCAATGGCCGGCGCAGACCAGCACGCCATTGTTGACCAAGGTACGGATGTCGTGCGGATCGACCATTTCAGGTGCGACAGTCAGCACGACTTTGCCAGCACGTTTGGCGCAAAGCAATTCGATCATGTTCTGGTCTATCGGGCGGATCTTGTCGGCTTCGTGAATGCCGCGCTTCACTTCGTTGATGAATGGCCCTTCGATATGGACGCCGATCACGCCGGGAACATTTGCCCTTATCGCTTCGTCGGTCGCATCAAGGGCTGCCGCGATGTGATCGGGCGAATCGCTAATCAGGGTCGGAAGGAACGCGGTCGTGCCGAAACGCGCATGGGCAGCACCAATTGCCGCAATGGTTTCGACGCTGATATCATCGTTGAACAACACGCCACCACCGCCGTTGACCTGCGTATCGATGAAGCCAGGCAGAAGCCATCCACCGTTAAGATCAATGTCAGCAGTGCCGCGATCATCGGACGTATCGATTTGCTCGATACGACCATTGGCGACCGAAATCGTCGCGTGCTCGGCAACGGTCGATCCGGTTACAACCCGGCCATTGGCGACCCGCAGCTTCATTTTGTCCGTGTCACCTTGTTTAGGAAAGGCGGACGGTCGGGATTGAAGCCTCGTGCTACGGAAAGCAAGGTGGCCATCCGGTAAAAGCTCTGGATCATTAGAATTGGTTCGATCACCGGTTGGGTTGTTATTGCGGGCAAGCTGTCTGTGGCACCCGTCGTGTCGACCAGTGAGACAACAGCGCCACGCGAGGCGAACAGCGCCGCAGTTTCGCGCACATCATCGCCCGCTTCATCGCTTCCGGCAAAAGCAAGAATGGGAAATCCTTCGCCAATGATGGCCATCGGCCCGTGTTTGACTTCGGCTGCGCTGAAACATTCGGCGTGGAGACCGCATGTTTCCTTGAGCTTCAGTGCCGCTTCCTGCGCGACACCAAAGCCATAGCCACGGCTGATAACGAATAAATTTGTTGCATCCATCAGCGGGGCAACTGCCGCCGACCAATCAAGCGCAAAGGCTTTGGGTAATTGATCTGGCAATGCCTCAATGGCAGCGTGCACCGCTTGGTCCTCGGTCCATGCCGCAACAATGGAAGCCAATCCAACCAGAGACGTGATATAGGATTTGGTCGCAGCCACCGATTTTTCTGGGCCAGCTTTCAAGGCCAGCACTTCGTCTGCGATGTCGGCGAGTGGCGATCCTTCTTCATTGACCAAGGCGATCACAAAGGCGCCGGCGTCGCGTTGCGCTTGCACGCTGCTCAACAAGTCAGGGCTTTTGCCCGACTGTGAAATCGCAATGCATAGGCGAGATGAAGGGTTGTCGGCGCGGGCGGACGGCGCCGCATATACCGAAGATATTGATGGCGCAGCCGACGCGGTGACAACGCCGGTCAGGGTTTCGATCAGATATTTCCCATAAGTTGCAGCATGATCTGAAGAACCACGTGCGCAAGTGACGACAACCTCGGGCGGGTTGGCGCGCAATCGGGCTCCGATGCGATCCAATGTTCCGCGATTGGTCGCAAGGAAGCGCGCAACTGCTGCGCCTGCCTCCGCCGCCTCTGCGTGCATCAGCGTCGCTTCCGGATCGACCCTGGCCTGTTCAGGCTTGGTTTTCACGTCGATCATCAATTTAGCGACCCCCAAAAGCTCTTGTCCGCGGGTTGTTGATGGCAAAACTGCCGGGTCCGCTGAATCACGCAATTGCATAGGATGTATTGATCAATCATACAATAGGTATCTTAGATGTCATATTGGTATTAACAAATGGCATCATCACCGGACAGCCATGATGAAGGCAGGGCCAAGGTCAATTGTCTGCGCTTGCGTGCCGATCGACAATGCCGCATTGGCTGCGCCTGCTGCAAAATCAGCGTTGGCCGTGCCTTCAATATGCACAAGCTTCCATTCGCCATTGAGTTCCACCCTGCCTGAGACGATCGGTTCATATGGCGTGCTATTCCGCTGGACGATGGCGGGAATTTCGGTCTTCCCATCGACGCCACCTGATACCAGTCGTCCCCAAAAGGCGAGCAGCAGTCTGTCGCCTTTCTTGATGGCGCCCTTGATCTCGGTCGATGCGCCGACGTCCCAAGGATTGGCAGGCTTGTTCAGGATGATGACTCGTATCGCGCCTCCGCCTTGCACGTCCTTGTCCTTGCGGCCCTTGTGGGTCTGCCCAGGGCCATAGACATTCCAATTGGCCGACGGTTCGTTGAGCAGCTGTTCGGTCGGAGACGCTTCGGTTGGCGCATCTGCAGCTACAGATGCGGTTGTTAACGCAAGCGCGGCGAACGTGGCTAGAACGATATTTCCCATATCTCTTCTCCTATGGTCAAATCTTGATGATCCAGCGTTTGCGCCGCAGATATCCGACGCATGCCCAGATGAAGGCGATATAAAGCAGAACTGGAATGAATGACGCAATCCCGTCGCCAAGCACGCCGCGCAGGGCCTGAAATGGTATCAGCATCGCCTGCCACGTTGGCATGGGCGCGCTTAGCTGGTGGATGACATAGGCGGCAATCGCGTTGATGCCAAAGGCCACGCCGAATAGGGAAAACCAGCGTGTTACAGTTCCCTGTTCGCCGGGTGTGTCGAGCCATGCATGAAGCCCGGCCAGCGCCAACGTCGTGATGCCGCAGGTAACAAGGACAAAGGGACTGGACCAGATGTCCTTGATGACCGGAAACACGACACCCCATGCTACGCCTACTGCCAGCATCGCCGTGCCGACGAACGCGAGATTACGTGCCGAATGGGTCGAGCGTTTCAGCAGATACTCGCCAATTGCAATACCAATCAATCCATGTGCAATGGCGGTTAGCGTGCCCAGCAATCCTTCGGGATCATAGCCCTCTGGGCCCTTCACATAATTATGATTACCAGCGCCGAGCAACACACGGTCAACAGAGCCTATAAAATTATGCCCACGCACCCATATGTCGATCGCAAGGCCATCCAATGATGGCAGCAGTGACAATGGCCAGTAAAGCGCAAGGATTGCAACGATGATGGCCATGCGCACGCGCGGGCCGCAGGCGAGGAAAAGCAGCCCGCAAGCACCATAAACAAGACCAATGCGCTGCAAAACACCGAACAGTCGCCAGTCGCCCGACGAAAGATCTGCGAACCAGGAGAGATTGGACAGCAGGAAGCCGAGTAGAAAAAGCCGCGCTGCGCGGGCGAGTATCGCACCGTTTTCTTTGCCAGATCCGGTTTTCTTCGCGCGTGCCAATGCCAGCGGTATTGCAACGCCTACCATCATCAGAAACCCGGGAAAGACGAGATCTGCAATCGTGAGGCCGTCCCAATGGGCGTGAAGCAAAAGCGGGAATACGTTTGCTTCTGCGCCATATTTCATTCCGGCCATTGAGTTTACCAATATCATTCCGACCACCGTCAGCCCGCGCAGGACATCCAGCGACAGCAGTCTGTTATTTTCTGTGCCTGACATACCGCATTCCCCTCATCATGTTGCGCAAATTGATCGATTCATCACCTTTAGCGTGTTTTGCTATAGACACGATATAAAATTTGTAGTCTATTGGTAATGCACCAAAGCCGGAATTGGTATTATTGGTGTATAGGGATCGACCGGACAATCCGGCATAAGAAGGGGAATTGGGGATATGGGACGCAACGCATTGCTTCCGTCTTTCACTAGCAAAAAACTGCGCAATGGCGTATGTTTTGCCGCATTGTCAGCATCATTGGCTTCGCCAGTGTGGGCGCAGGAAGAGCCGACGGAAGAAACTACAGACGAGATTATCGTCACCGGACAGCGTGCAAACCTCGAATCGGCTCAGAACAATAAACGCAATGCCGAAACGGTCATCGATTCGATTACCGCAAAGGACATCGGTTCGTTTCCCGACAAGTCAGTAGCTGAAGCGCTTCAGCGCGTACCGGGTGTCACCGTTGTGCGGTTTGCGGGTACCGACGACACCTCGCACTTCTCCGCCGAACCCTCCGGCGTTATCGTTCGTGGCCTTCCGCAGGTCCGTTCCGAGTTTAACGGTCGTGACACCTTCTCCGCCAACAGTTCGCGTGGCTTGAGCTGGCAGGACATTTCGCCCGAGCTCCTTTCGGGCATCGATACCTATAAAAACCAGACAGCCGACCTGATCGAGGGCGGTATTGCAGGCACCATCAATCTGAAGACCCGCGTTCCCTTCGATTCGCCTGGCGATCTGATTTCGATCAGTGCGATGGGCAATTACGGCGATATTGCGGGCAAAATGACTCCTGAAGTTTCGGGGGTGATCAGCAAGCGTTGGGAAACAGATGCTGGCGAATTCGGCGTGCTGGCAAATCTGGCTTACAGCCATGTGAAGACTGGCAGCCAAGGTATCCAATATGATCGCATGGCGATCTTTGCGCCTGGCGTATTCGCACCGGGCACAACCTACATCCCGAGCGGGATTTTCATGCGCGACAATCTTTATGATCGCAAGCGCATCGGAGGTGCGCTCGCCTTGCAATGGAAATCCAGCGACGGCAGCAAGGAAGCGACTTTCCAGTACAATCGCTCGCAATATAAAAACAGCTGGCAAGAGCATGCGGTCTATTCAAGCGCTTTCAGTATATACGGCGCGCCGACCGATTTTGTCAGCACTGACGGTTCGGTCGTGCAGCCGCTGCAGGGGCAGCCTGCCTTCACCTTCGATGACGAAGGCAACTTCACATCCGGATGGTGGTCGGCGCCACGTGCTTATGTCGGCGAAGGCAATGACAATCTGGGGCTTGGCGTCAATTCCACCGGGCAGGCTTTTTATAACCGCTGCTATGCGTGGGAAGGCTGCACCAATCCACAGCGCGCGCCGCAACTGGATACCGCTGCAAATGCGTTGCGGAACAAACAATATACCCAGGATTTCGCGTTCAATTTCAAATGGAACCCCGGCGATCGCGTGCACCTGAATTTCGACGCTCAATATGTCGATTCGCAGGTGCACAACTATAATGCGTCGGTGACATCGCGGAGCTACGCCAACACCCTTATTGATGCGACGGGGAAGTATCCTACCTTCACCATTGATCCACTTCGGGCTGATAACATCAACCTGTCACCCGGCGGACTGACCAACGCGAACAACTATTCCTACTATGCGGTCACCGACCATAGCGAAGACAGTAATGGCAAGGAACTCGCGCTGCGGGCGGATGTTGAATATGAATTCGACACGCCCTGGCTGAACTCGCTGAAGATCGGTGCGCGCTATGCCGACCGCGATCAGACGGTGCGTTGGGGCGCATATAACTGGGCTAATATTGCCAACACGTGGACATATACGCAGCAGTCCTATTTCAACATTGACCGGCCCGTTTATCCTGCTGGTTCGCATGAAACATTCAGTTTTGACGGCGACTTTTTTGCCGGAAACCAGCTCAATCACAATGATTTCGTGTTCTTCGACATGAAGACGCTGGAAAGCCGCGAAGGTCTGGGCAGCGCGCTTGGGCGTCCGACAATCGGCGTCGGCGATTATTACCCGATCTGTTCAAACGCTGGATATCGCACGGGCGAAATCATCCAGGGCGATTATGGCTGCTACCTACAGAGTGAAGTTCTGAAGCTCAGCGAATGGACGACTGCAGGCTATGCAATGCTCCGCTATGGTGGGCCTGATGCTCATATCGGCAACGTTGGCGTTTCTGGTAATATCGGTGGGCGGCTGATCTTCACGGTCAATGAAACTCAGGGTGCTGTTACAATGCCGACGCCGTTCACGGCCACACAGCTATTGTGCCAGCGCGGTACCGATCCGAGTACCGGATTGCCCACTGCAACTGCGGGTTGTGTGACGACTGCCAATGAAATTGCGTTCAGCAACGGCGCTTATGCGCCTGAAACGGCGAAAAAGGACCACATCCACTTCCTGCCAAGCTTCAACCTGAAGCTTGACTGGACGGATAAGCTGGTTACGCGCTTCGCCTATGCGCGCGCAATGTCGCGGCCGGATGTCGGGCTCCTCCGCAACTATACGACAATCAACCGGTTGTCGCCCAACCTTACAGATCGTTCCAACCCCGATATCATCTTCGGGCCTGACGGCCAGACGATCACCGGATATAATTGGAGATATCGCGGACAGGCAGGCAACCCCTATCTGAAACCGATCACGGCGGACCAGTTCGATCTCACGCTCGAATATTATTTCGGACGCAGCAGCTCGTTCACGGCTACCGCTTTTTACAAGGCCTTTAACAATTATATCCAATCGGGCACTTATGTGCTGAATATCAACAACAACGGTGTATCGCGCGATGTGCTGGTGAGTGGTCCGATGAATGGCGATGGTGCGAAGATCAAGGGTGCCGAATTCGCCTTCCAGACCTTCTTCGACTTCCTTCCGGGGCCGTTCGATGGATTGGGCATTCAGGCAAACTACACTTATGTCGATAACAATGGCGTTGAAACCACCAACCTGACCAATGAAACGGGAAGCGGTACCGCCGGCGGCGGGGTCAGTTTTGACGATACGGCGGTCAAGCCCGATGCGTTGGAGGGTATCTCGACACATAGCTATAACGTCGTCGGTATGTATGAAAAAGGGCCAGTGTCGCTTCGGGTTGCATACAACTGGCGGTCGAAATATCTGGTTACCTCAATCGATTGCTGTGTCGGTTTGCCGATCTGGCAGAAAGCGACGGGCTATCTCGATGCCTCTGCCCGCTTTAAGCTTACAAAATGGGCCGAGTTCATCCTTCAGGGTAGCAACCTGCTTGGGACCGACACGGTACTGTTCCAACAGGTGGACAATACAGGTTTGTTGAAACCGAACGCTTGGTTCAAGAATGACCGGCGCGTTCAGGCCGGGGTTCGGTTCTCATTCTAGGCTCTCCTAGCCGGGAACCGGTACTTACCGGCTGGTTCCCGGCGCAATTTTTGATACAGCTACTGCAATGACAGTGCCTTTCAGGATCGCAATCATAGGCGGTGGAACCGCCGGCTGGATGTGTGCAGCGGCATGCGCGAGCAAGCTAGACCTTGTGCGCTATGACGTGCGCCTCATCGAGTCCGATGAAATCGGCATAGTGGGCGTCGGTGAAGCGACGCTGCCGCAGATGAAGGATTTCAACGACTATATCGGCATCGACGAAGCCGAATTCATGGCGGCGACCCAGGCGACGTTCAAGCTGGGCATCGAATTTGTCGACTGGGGCAAGATCGGTAGCCGTTATATCCACCCCTTCGGCAACTTCGGCCGGCCGATCGGCGAGGCCGAATTCTTCCATTACTGGCTGCGCGCGCGCGACACGGCGGGGCCGCTGTTCGATTACTGCCTGCCGATTGTCGCGGCCAACCAGAATAAATTCGACTTTCCCGCGAAAGACACCGCTGATCCCAAATCAGCTTTCTCCTACGCCTATCATATCGATGCCTCCCTTTATGCGCGTTATCTGCGCGGTTGGTCGGAAGCGCGCGGCCTGAAGCGGATTGAGGGGATGATTACCGAGGTCAAACAGCATCCCGAAACCGGTGCAGTGACATCGGTGACGCTGGTGTCCGGCGAGGTGATCGAGGCCGATCTATTTGTCGATTGCTCGGGCTTCCGCGGCCTATTGATCGAACAGGCATTGCAGACAGGCATTGAGGATTGGTCCAACTGGTTGCCTTGTGATCGGGCGATGGCGGTGCCGTGTGACCGCGCAGGCGACTTCACGCCCTATACGCGTTCGACGGCGCGCGAGGCGGGGTGGCAATGGCGCATTCCGTTGCAGCATCGCACTGGCAATGGCTATGTTTACGCGAGCCGTTTTCTATCCGATGACGAGGCATCGTCGCTGCTGCTGTCCCGGCTTGATGGTGCGGCGCAGGCTGATCCGCGCGGGCTTCGCTTCAAGGCGTGCAAGCGGAAGAAGGCGTGGAATCGCAATGTGATCGCCATGGGTCTGGCGGGCGGTTTTCTTGAGCCGCTCGAATCCACCAGCATCTATCTTGTCCAGATGGCTGTCGCCTTTTTGCTAACCTTGCTCCCCGACAGCGCTAACATCGATCCGGCGCTGGAGCGTGAATATAACCGCGTGATGGATGTCGAATATGACCGCGTTCGCGACTTCCTGATCCTCCATTACCGCGCGACCGAGCGCGACGATGCCGAGATATGGCGCTATTGCAGGGCGATGAGCATTCCCGACAGCTTGTCTGAAAAGATCGAACGCTTCCGCCATCGTGGCCATATCCACGAATATCGCGATGGCCTGTTCGGCCCGCCAAGCTGGCAAGCGGTGTTTATCGGGCAGGGGATCATGCCTGCATCGCAGGATGCAATGGCGACCATGATGCCTGAACAGATATTGGCAGGACGCTTGGCCGACCTGTGCGCGGTGGTAGCCGGGGCTGCTGCGGGGATGCCCAGTCATGCCGACACGGTCGCTGCCTATTGTCCGGCTGGCGCATGAGTGACGTTCGCAAGGCCGTTATTGTCGGGAATGGCATTGCCGCAGCAATGGCGGCGATTGCCTTGCGTCGCGCCTTTGCCCAGGCTGGCCTCGAAGTCACATGGATCGAGACGCCAAGCGCAATATCGCAGCATGATATCGTCGCCTCGCTGCCCAATTTGCAGACGTTCCATCAACTGCTCGGCATAAGTGAAGCGGATGTACTGCGCGCAGGACATGGCGCCTTCACGCTTGGCCAGCAATATGTTGGCTTTGCCGGCGGCGAAGAAGCGTTCCTGCACAGCTATGGCCCGACCGGCCACCCGGTCGCCTCGCTGCCCTTCATGCAGTTCTGGATCAAGGCAAAAACCTCAGGGTTGCCTGCAGCGTATGACGATTTCGGGCGCGATGCGGTTGCGGCAAAGAACGGTCGGATGCAATTGCCCGTGGAGCAAGGCCTGCCAGCAACCGCGCATGGCTATCATCTCGACGCGCGCGGTTATGCGGCGGTGTTGAAGGCGCATGCGGCAAAGCTGGGCGTGACCATATCGGCAGATGATGCGCCGGTAGCGGTCGTCGTTGATAGGCGTGTGTCGGCTATCCGGCTTGCGGATGGGCAGACAGTTGCGGGCGATTTGTTCATTGATGCAACAGGCGTCGGCGCATCGATATTGTCGGCAATAGACCAGGCCCCGTCGACCGACATCGCCATATCCACCTGTAATAACCTCATGATCGCGTCCGGTCAGCCGCTGCGCTCGTTGCCGCTTTACAGCCGTATCGTTGCACACCGCGCAGGCTGGTCCGCGCTCTACCCGCTGGGAGATCGCACGGGCGTGGTCGTTGCGTATGACGGTGCGCAGTTGAGCGATGACGAGGCTGTCGCGCTTGCCGCTGTTCCGCTGATCGGCGAGCCGGATTTTGTCGCACTTGCCCCACAGCATCGACCGCGCCCGTGGGTGGGCAATGTTGTTGCAATCGGTGAGGCGGCGACCGTTCCAGAACCGCTCGCCGCGACCAGCTTGCACCGCTTGCAGATCGCGGTCACGCATTTGATTTCGCTTTTCCCGGTGCGCGCCGATGTCATGGTGGAAGCGGACATCTATAACGAGGAAATCGCTGCCTATCACGCCCGGCTCAATGATTTTCAGGCGGCGCATTATGTCCTGAACCGGCGGAACGCAGACGCATTTTGGGATGTCGCACGCAAGCGACTGGCGTCGGCGGAGCTTGATGCCAAGATCAACCTGTTCGCTGCGCGCGGCATGATCGCGCAATATAATCAGGAAAGCTTCAGCGAAGAGGAATGGATGGCGGCATTTGTTGGTCACGGTCTGATGCCGCGCTCCTATGACCCGCAGGTAGACAAAGTGCCCGAACAGGAAGTGATGGCAAACTTCCGGACGCAACTTGCTAGCATTCGCGCAGAGGTCACAGCGATGGGAACCCATGAGGTCGCGCTTGCCAAGGCGATGCAGGGGTGAGCGAAGGCGCAATCAAACACACTGTCATTGTCGGCGGCGGCACAGCCGGCTGGATGTGCGCAGCAGCGCTCAGTCATGCACTTGCGGGAAGCGGTCACAAGATCACCCTGATTGAATCTGATGCCATCGGCATTGTCGGTGTGGGCGAGGCGACGGTGCCATCAATCCGCGAGTTCAACCGGCTGCTGCGCATCGACGAAGAGGAATTCCTGCGCGCCACCAAGGGCAGCATCAAACTGGGCATTGAGTTCGTGAACTGGAGCGGTCCGGGGAAACGTTATTTCCACCCGTTCGGCTACTTCGGTGTCGATATGGGCGGTGTCGGTTTCCACCATCACTGGTTGCGCCACGCGTCCGAGGGCGGCGATCCCGATCCATGGATCTACAATCTGGAAGCCAAGGCTGCGCTAGCCGACAAATTCGGACGCGCCATGCGTCACGGTCCCGTCAATCATGCCTTTCATTTTGACGCCGGCCTCTATGCCCGGTTCCTGCGCGGGCATGCCGAAGGCCGGGGCGTAAACCGCATCGAAGGTGAGATTGTCGATGTCGCGCAGAACAGCGAAAGCGGCTTTGTCACCGGCTTGGCACTCAAGTCTGGCGAACGCGTCGTAGGCGATTTCTTCGTTGATTGTTCGGGCTTTCGCGGCCTGTTGATCGAAGGCGCGTTGAAAAGCGGCTATGTCGACTGGTCGCAATGGTTGCCCTGCGACCGTGCTGTCGCGCTGCCTTGCGAAAGCGCAGAGGGTGACATAACACCCTTCACCCGATCGACCGCGCAGGAGGCAGGCTGGCAGTGGCGCATCCCGTTGCAACACCGCATCGGCAATGGCTATGTCTATTGCAGCCGCTATCTTGATGATGACAAGGCGGCAGAACTGCTTTTGTCCCGGCTCGACGGCGCACCGCTAGCGGAACCCAATCGGTTGCGTTTCATAGCGGGGCATCGCAAGAAAATCTGGAACAGGAATGTGGTGGCGTTGGGACTTGCGGGTGGCTTTCTTGAGCCGCTGGAATCGACTTCGATCCATCTGATCCAGACGGGAGTGATTCGTTTGCTTGGCCTGTTTCCGCGCGGTTCAATCGACCCCTCCATCATCGACCCCTTCAACAATGAAAGCACGGTCGAATATGAACGCATGCGCGATTTCGTGATCACCCATTATGCGCTCGCGTCTGGTGTCGACACGCCTTTCTGGAATGATGTTCGTGCGGCGGGTATTCCCGACAGTCTGGCCGCCCGGTTCGATGCCTTCCGATCAACCGGCAATATCCTCAACGATCCCACCGAGTTTTTCGGCCCGACCAACTGGTTCGCGATCATGTACGGGCAGGGGCTCAGGCCAACCGATTATCACCCGATTGCGGACACACTAAAGCCTGATGAATTGGCGCGGCGGCTGGCAGTATTGCAGCAACGAAATGAAGAAGGATTTGCTGATCTTTCCACTCATATGGAATTTCTGGCGCAGCTGGGTGCCAACTGATCAGCGACTGTTGAGTTCTGCGACCACGTCATAGGTATCGCCGCGATAATAAGACTGCGTATATTCCGCCGTCCGCCCGTCCACAAGGAACCCGCGCCGCTCGATAAATAGCCCCGCATCTCCCGGTTCAACGCCCAGTGCTTCGGCCTGCTCGGCGGTGAAGTTGATCGCGCGCAAACGCTGCAAAGCCCGAACCGGCAAATGGCCGGCGGCCTCCAGCGCTTCATAAAGCGATGCACCAACTGCATCGGGAGAGGTCAGGCAGTAGCCCGGCACCGTTGAATATTCGAGCGCCATCGACAGGTCGTCGGCAAAACGAATACGGTGAAAACGATAGACCGATGTGCCCGGTGAAAGGCCCAGCGATAAAGCCTCTTCGGGCGTCACTGCGCCTTCGGTTTTGCTGACCCAGACGCTGTGCGGACGCCGTCCGCGCGAGATCATGTCTTCCGAAAAAGAGGTGAGCTTGGAGAAGCTTTTCTCTACACGCGGGGCAACCACAAATGTGCCAGCACCGCGCCTGCGTGACAGCAGGCCTTCGCTGACCAGCCCATCAATCGCCTTGCGGACGGTGATCCGCGAGATGTCGAATTCCTCGGCAAGGTCGCGTTCGGTCGGGATGGCGGCGTCGGCCACCACCACGCGATTTTCAATCGCGTCGCGCAAACCTTTTTGCAGTTGGAGGTAGAGCGGGGTGGGGTCGTCCTTTTGCAGACGGCCGACGCTCTCGATCAATGACACAGACTATGCTCCCGGAAATCAGGAGCAATGATGTTATATTGGTATGCTCTAGTCAATTCCAATCTGCGGCTCAATTTGAAGGATTTAGCGTTTCAGAGATGGTTTTGCCCAATAGTTGGTCCGCTGTGTCCTGCGTTATTTCCCACACCATGATTCCGCTTGCGCGCGTCTTTGCGAGTTCGGCCTTGCGCGTCAGCGTCGCAGGCGAGTTGAAGGTGATATAATCGCAACCAGCGCATGCCTCCCCGATAACATCCCCCGCCGTTGCCGCATTGCCATAGGTGGTTAGGATGTCGCTGAAGCTGTAGCCGGATTGATAGCTACCAAAGCCATAGCCGTAAAAGGGTACGCCCAATACCAGGTGTTCGCGCTTGACGCCGCGTTTCAGCCAGAGGTCGATTTCTCTCTCGGCTTGCTCATAGGATGAATGTTCGCTCCCCGCCTGACCCCAGCTTGGCCCGATAACATCATAGGACATTGGCATAATCAGATCGAAATAGGGAATGGAGGAGACAGGGATCATGCCGCCTTCATAGGAAGCCGTGGCTGCGGTGAGCAATTTGCCTTTCGCCTTCAGCTCTTTTGACAGCGCGGCGATGAACGGCGTGTAATTACCATCCCGATCGATCTTGGTGAGCAACGCGCCCTCGATATCGATGTCGATTCCGTCCAGATGTGCTTCGTCAAGGATAGCGAGCAGGCCAGTCTTGATTGCATCGCGGTTGCTTTTTTTTAGGAGCGCGGACCAATCGCCCGAGCACGACGGGATTACCCCGCCTGCAACCGACAGCAGCACCTTTGCGCCTTTGGCCCGTAATTTGGCGGCAGTATCGCGCAGCGTCGCCACGCTTACATGGTTGCCTGCACCATCGGGCATACACGCCATCACGCCATTTTTGGAAAGTGCGCCTGTCGCGTCGGGATTGGCAAAGGCGATATTGAGATGGGTATAATGATCGATCGGCGTGGTTTCCAGTGAACCATCCAGGCCCTTGAAGGCAGGGAAATAGCCTACCATGACGGGTGACGCATTGGCAGGGGCACCTGAAAGCGCAATGCTTACCGCCAGTGCGAGCATAACCAATGAAATACCAAACTTCGCTCGGATGCTTTTGCCAATTGCCACTGTGAATCTCTCCTGTACCGGTATTTCTTGGATATATCATGGCTTGACCATGTTAATTTGTCATGACAAAAATAGTATCAATACATATCCAAAGCGGTTTTTGCGATTCAGGAGAGGAAGTGGCAGGATGCGAGCTATGAACAAGGGTCGTTTTTGGGGTGCGCTGACTGCAGCGCCGGTGCTTTTCGCAACCCTGACTGCGACGTCACCAGTCCAGCCGCTGGATCAACGCGAATTTGATGCGTTCGCCCAAAATCTTGGTTTGCGATATGAAATCACCGACAACTATCCGGCGCGGTGTCCCCAAGGCGTAGACGGTTGTTTCCTGACGACGCTGACCATCACCATGCCGTCCGAAGTGCCCATTCACGCCCGGGAAAATGATTTTTCGATCTATTACAGCTTCGTCAACCGCCTGCCCTTGGTTGAAAGCGATGTTTTCAAGAACGAGTTGGTCAATGGCGACCTGCAAAAGCTGAGCCTGAAGAATCGCGCGTCCCTATCGCCCGGCAAAAGCTATCAGGTGAAATTATGGGGTGTGGGCGCGCATCATTCGGCGGCGTTCCCGATGCCAAATATCTATATTGCCGCCAATGGTGTTCAGGCGCGGGTGATTGAGGCGACGCGTTCGGTCATTGAATCTGAAACAGGGCTGGAAAGGCTCCCCTTTGTCACACCGCTGACCGACGAGGCCAAGCTTGCAACGCGCAGTGCCGAGGACAAGACCGAGTGGCAGACGCCCGAGCGTGCCTTTGCTGCCTTCGCTGAACGCGGCGCGGCGACGCCATCCGACATTGCGATCCTGCCGACACCGAAATCAGCGAAATTGCTTTCGGGCAAGCCGATTGACTTGTCCAGGGGTGTGACGTTGAAGCTGACGGGCGCGGTGCAAGCGGACATTGATGCGGGTCTCGCAACGTTGGCCAAGGCAGGTGTGCCGCTTGGTTCCGGCCCCACCTTGAACATTCGCGTTGATGCAAAATCGGGCCTGGCGAGTGAAGGCTATAAACTCGCCACCCGCAAAGGGGAGATCCAGATTATTGCTGCGGATGCCGCTGGTGCCAGCCATGCGCTCCAGTCGCTTGCGCAGCAGGCGGCGTTCGACAAGGGTAAGTTGAGGCCTCTGGCGGTTGAAGACGCCCCGCGTTATGGCTTTCGCGGTCTCCACATCGATCTTGCACGCAACTTCCACAGCAAGGCGGAAGTACTCAAGCTGATCGAAGCGATGGCAGCGTATAAACTCAATAAGTTGCATTTGCATCTCGCTGACGATGAAGGCTGGCGGCTCGAAATCAAGGCATTGCCCGAACTCACCGAAATCGGCTCAAAGCGCTGTCATGATCCGGCTGAGAAAATCTGCCTGTTGCCGCAACTCGGCGCAGGGCCGGAAGGCAATGACGGCGTCAACGGCTATCTCAGCCAGACCGACTATGTAGAGATCGTCAAGGCGGCAGCCGCGCGGCAGATCGAAGTCATCCCTTCGCTCGATATGCCCGGCCACTCGCGCGCCGCTATCAAGTCGATGGAAGTGCGTTATGACCGGCTGATGGCGGCGGGGCAGAAGAATGACGCAGAGGCCTATCGTCTGGTCGAACCGGGCGATACCACCGAATATCGCAGTATCCAGAATTATAACGACAACACGCTGAACGTTTGTATCGAGCCGACCTATCGCTTCCTCGATACTGCGGTGGGTGAGATTGCAGAAATGCACAAGGCAGCGGGTGCGCCGCTGAAGACCTTCCACATCGGTGCCGATGAAACAGCGGGTGCCTGGTCGGAGTCGCCTGCCTGCAAGCCATTGATGGCATCGACCGGCAGGGACGCGAAAGGTCTCGGTGCCTATTTCATCGAGCGCGTATCGAACGATCTTGCCAAAAAGGGCTTGAAGGTTGCAGGCTGGAGCGACGGTTTGGGTCACACCAACCCAGCCAATATGCCCAAATCAGTGCAGACCAATATCTGGGGTACATTGTTCACCGGCGGCGTTGCCGAGGCGCACGATCAGGCAAATCGTGGCTGGGACGTGGTGCTGTCGTTTCCCGATATCGGCTATCTCGACATGCCCCATGTGCCGCACCCGCTGGAGGGTGGTTATGACTGGGCGTCGCGCAGTGTCGACAATATCCAGGTTTTCGGCTTCATGACCGACAATCTTCCCGCCAATGCGGCGCTGGTCCGCGATACCTTTTCGCGGCCTGCAACCATAGACGACAAGACTTTGCGTGAAGCAGGGCGCAAGGTTGCCGGCATTCAAGCGCAGTTATGGAGCGAAACCACGCGCACCGATGCGGGTGTCGATTACCAGCTTTTCCCCCGCCTGATCGCGCTGTCCGAACGGGCATGGCATCAGCCGAAATGGGAACCTGCCTATCAACCGGGGCAGAGCTATACTCATCATGACCGCCGTGTTGATCGCGCAGCGATATTGGCCGACTGGCGCAGCTTTGCCGGACGCATGCCGGTGCAATTCGGTCTGCTCGACGGCTTGGGCGTAGCCTATCGCATCACGCCTCCTGGCGCGCGGGTGGAGGACGGCAAGCTGGAAGCCAATGCCGAGTTCCCCGGACTTGCGGTAGAATATCGCACCGCAGGCGGCGTGTGGCGGGCTTATAGCGGGCCGGTTGCTGTTACGGGTGCAGTCGATCTGCGCACACGCTCGCCCGACGGCCAGCGCGCCAGCCGGACGGTGACGGTGCAATGATAAGGGGCGTTGTTGTTGCTGCTCTGGCGCTGATCGCTTCTCCATCTATTGCTCAATCACCGGGAGGATATGAACTGGTCTGGTCGGACGAGTTCGACAAGGACGGTGCGCCTGACCCGGCCAAATGGACCTTTGATACGCACGCCAACAAGGCGGGCTGGTATAACAGCGAGCTCCAATATTATTCGGCTGATCGTCCTGAGAATGCACGCGTCGAAGATGGCAAGCTGATCATTACCGCCCGCAAGGAAAAGCTGTCGGACAAAGCCGACTATGGCGGGCAAGGCTATACATCGGCACGGCTTATCACCAAGGGCAAGGCCGAATGGACCTACGGTTTTTACGAAATCCGTGCGAAACTGCCCTGCGGCAAAGGATCATGGCCGGCGATCTGGATGCTGGGTGCCACAACGCAATGGCCCGACGGCGGCGAAATCGACATCATGGAACATGTCGGGAAGACTCCCGGCGACGTGTTCGGCACGATCCACAACCGCTCGACTGCCGGAACTTTCGGCAATGGTGGCCAAATCAAGGTTTCCGACGTCTGTGACGCCTTCCACAATTACCAGTTGGTCTGGACACCGGAAGCGCTTGGCATAGCGATGGATGGCAAGGCATTCCACCGTTACCCCAACAACGGGAAAGGCGTCGAGCAATGGCCATTCGACAAGCCGCAATATCTGTTGCTCAACCTCGCCATAGGCGGCGCTATGGGCGGAGAAGTCGATGACGCAATTTTTCCGGTCCGCATTGAAATCGACTATGTCAGGGTCTTTCAGCGCGCTAACATGCCGTTGAAAGACTAGGGTCAAGACCCTAATACGTTTCCCACTAGCTGAATTGTGGTCGTCGCTTGGTCCAAGGCGCCGCCTGCTCAAGTTGACCTGCTGGGGCTGATCCAGGTACCATGCTATCGCGTCGCCGCAGACCTAGCGTCCGGCTCGCTGGTTGAAGGCCATGACCGATCGTCTGCGGTCGGCCCTTCCGGTGCACGTCCTCTACTCGCATACACTAGCTATCCACTCGATAGCACGTCGTTATCGAGTGGATGGCCGAACAGTTCCGGACCGTCCAGCCTCGCTAAGCTTCGCGATCAGGGACCAAATTTACGCCGAGCCTCACTGAGGCCCGGCGCATTTCGTACTGTTGTGTTGGCTTACTTTGCGGCTTGCCGCGACGCATCCTTAATGATTGAAGCCACGGCTGAAGGCTTCGATACATAGACCGCATGGCTTCCTGCGACTTCTTTTACCTGTGCGCCAGCACGTGCTGCCATGCCGCGTTGCGCTACCGGCGGGATCATCTTGTCTTCGCTCGCTACCAGATACCAGCTCGGTTTTACGCGCCAAGCGGCGTTCGTGACAGCACCTGACAACGCTTCGACACCCCAGGGAACCTGTGAGTCGGCCATGAACCGTGCAAGGTCAGGCAGTACATCGGCTGCAAAGGCATCGGCGAACTTGGCGTTATCGAGGAACAGATAGCCATCCTTCGGAGGAAGGATCGGCGGAACTGGCGCGCCTGGCGCAGGATTTGCAATCAGAGATCCAACCGATTCTCCTTTGTCAGGCGCAAACGCAGCGATGTAAACGAGGCCAGCGACCTTCGGGTCGGTGCCAGCTTCGGAGATCACAACACCGCCGTAGCTGTGGCCAACAAGGATCACTTTGCCGTCCGCAGCGGCAATCGCGCGCTTGGTGACGGCAACGTCATCAGCCAGCGAGTTGGTCGGGTTTTGAACAATAGTAACCTTGTAGCCATCCTTGGTCAGCGTCTTGTAGACATCCATCCAGCCGGAGCCGTCTACAAAACCACCATGGACGAGCACGACAGAGTTAACGCGGTCGTCTGTGCTTTGCTTGGCAATGGCAGGAGCTGCGGTGAGAGCCAGCGAGGTAGCGGCGGCGAGGATTTTGTGGGACTTAAGCATAATGATCTTCCTTTCTTAAAATTGCCGCGATATCTCTTATCGCGATAACAAATATCTACACTGGACAATTATGACTTGTCTAGATAAAAGTTATCGCGATATATAACTATCGACATAACATGATGTTAAAAAAGGATTGTTTTAATGGAAAAGTCCGAAAATGAGCCGCTGCCGCTCAACGCGCAGCTATGTTTTTCGCTCTATTCGACGACCATAGCGATAAACAGGCTCTATAAACCCATGCTTGATTCGTTGGGCGTGACCTATCCGCAATATCTTGTGCTGAGCACATTATGGGAAGGCGATGGCCAGACGATCTCGGCAATCGCGGACCGCTTGGCTCTTGAACCCAGCACCATCACGCCCCTAATGAAACGCTTGGAAAGTGCAGGGTTCGTCTCGCGACAGCGCAACGCTCGGGACGAGAGGCAGGTACAGGCCTTTCTCACGGCCAAGGGCAAATCGCTGCGAGCCGACGTGGGCTGCCTGACACAATCGCTGCTTGAGAACTCGCAGCTCTCAGTAAAGGAGATGATCGCGCTCAACGAACAAGTGCAACGCCTGCGCGACGCATTGATCGAAGCGAAATCATAAGTTGCCGCTGGCATATCGTCTCTCCCGTTTGCCGACCCTTTAGGCACGTCATCAGGCCCGAATAAGGACATGAAATTCGCGCCGCACACACAGCAGAACTCCAAGAAAACTAAGTTAAGTTGCATTTTTGAGATGAAATGATACAGTTGGGACATGGGTTCATCTTTCGATCTAGTCCATGCAATCGATCGCCTATCACCGGGCCACATCGACGTCCTGCAACTCGTCGCACAGTTTAAGTCGTCAAAAGAAATCGGCCGTGAGTTGGGGATTTCTCATCATACCGTCGATCAGCGCATCAAGCGTATTCAAGCCATTATGGGCGTTTCGACCCGATCCGAGGCCGCTCGAATTTTCGTGGCCGCGAAAGGTTTAGGCGGTCAAAACGAGATATGGGGAGATTTGGTATACCAATCTCCGGAACTGTCGGAGCAACCTTTTGGGTCCATAGCTAGGTCGTCGTCTGGTGAACGGAACCCGGCAGGCGACGGAGGCAATTCCGAATTGCGGGAAGCGCAGGCGCAGTATTTTGCAAGCGACTTTGGCAAGGTGGATAAATCTTCATGGTTTTCGGTTCTGTTCGAGGCGAGCAGAAGTAATGAGCTGACACCTACGGCACGAACTGCGGTAATCGCGCTAATCATGCTCACCTCCCTTTTGGGTTTGAGCGCGCTGATTAGTCTGGCCGAAGGCATCTCGCGCATTTTCTGAGCGCAAGCCTCACTAACAAACAGGAAAATGTCCGCCGGAATAAGCGTTCTGGTGGCTGGAGAAAGCTTATGCTTAATGACCGTCTGGCGGCCGCAAAAATGGTGGCTGAAAAACTGTTCGCATTGGAAGATGCAATCGATGCCGCGCTTATATGCGCAGGTGAACTGGCAGCAGCAGCACCGCAAGCACGAAAAAGGGCGAAGCTCTCAGCATGCGTAGGTCAGGATGCGATCGCTAGAACCGGCGATGCCGTGGCAGCGCTATTTGCAGCGCGCGCGCATATTATCGGTGCCCATGACCAATATGCAGGCATCCGGGACCAGATTGGCATCAAACCGAGCATGACCGGCGACCTGTGGAAGTTTGCTGCTCTTGAACAAGTCGACGAAAGCCCGGTTCGCAGGGTCGCATGACTTGACGCCGACACCAATATCGGGACATCGTCCTTGAATGTTCAAATGGATTTATCTCCTGTTGTTGGTGTCGAGCGTTTGTTTCGTCTTTTGGAAAGGGCGGTTTGAGGAACGATTGGTGGCGGGCGCGCTTACGATAGGGTCAATTTTCACCTTTTCGTTATATGTGCGCGCCGGGAAAAATTGGCTCGATCCCAATGTGGCTTTGCTCATCAATGAAGCAGCCGTCACCGCCGTCATTCTCTTCATCGCATATCGGAGTAAGAGATTTTGGCCACTCCCCGTCGCCGCATTTCAGATCACGGCAATGCTGACTCCGTTAGCGGCGCTGCTGGGAGAAAGTCTGGCTTCTTACGCTCTGGGGGTCACACAAGGCCTGTGGGCCTACCCACAGCTCCTCATATTGGTCATTGCAACGATCAGGGGGCGAATGGTCTACAGAACGAACTCGACGACTTAGCGATATTGGCGGATTTGATCGCTGGCCCGGCCGGTGAGATGGCGCCAGTGCTCAGCAAAAAACTGATCGAAGCCTGCGGCTCGCTTGTCGGCGTGTTGGCCGCCGCCAAGTTTCGAGAACTGTCAATTCCAGATGTGTCAGATGAGGTCCGTCGTCGGCTGCAATATTTTGCCGAAGCGATGAGCTCGATGTGGAGGCGGGAAGCTCTAGCGGCGCCAATCTTTGCCACATCGCAAGCGCTCGTCAAATATCTTCAGTTCGAAATGGCCACATTGAAGCGCGAAACATTTCGTGTGCTTTTTCTCGATAGCGGCAACGGCCTGTTGCGCGACCAGATTATGTGGGAGGGATCAGTAAACCGAGTTCAGATCCATCCGCGCGAGGTGGTTAGCGTTGCTCTGGACGTCCATGCGTCGGCATTGATACTCGTCCACAATCATCCCTCAGGCAGGCCAGATCCGAGTGCGGAAGACGTGCGCCTTACACAGCAGATTGTGGCGGCGTGCAAGCTGTTGGACATCACTGTTCACGACCATCTCATTATCGCTCGTAACGACGTTTTTAGCATGCGACGCAAGCGCTGCCTCGACTTCTCTGCCAGCCATGATCATGCAGTTTCGATGGCGATATGACCCGAGGGCGCCAAATGGACGATGATATTGCCGGTTTTCAAAGAACATCGTCGGTGCGCAAGGATTTGCGTACGGGCTTCGATAACGCCATGTACATCGAAACAAGCCATGTCCTGCAACATCTCGTATTTCAAAATTCGCCGATAATGACCCGATTGCTCGTGTGGCTGTTGCAAGAAACGCTAGCCGGGCGGGGCGATACGGTAAAAAGCTATACGATAGCCGTCGAGGCGTTGGGCCGACCCGAAAGCTTTGACAGCCAAGTAGATAGCTATCCCAGAGTGCAAACGGGTCGGCTGCGAAAGGCACTCGAATCATATTACTCGCAGCACGGACCGTCACGCGACCTATGCCTCTATCTCCAGCCGGGGTCTTATCGATTGAGACTCGCAAAGCCGGACCAAGCATATCCTCAGCTCTATAGACCGCCCTCACGGAATTCTTCTCAGACCGATGGCGACTTAGTCAGTCAAACGGCGTTCAAAGATGTTTCGCCGACGCTGCCGGATAAGATGGGCGTCGCTGACGCACTCAAAACAAGGCTGATGTTGCTTTCGTTCATCCTGTTTTCGATGCTCGTGCTGTCGTTAGTTTATTGAACTATAGCTAACAGATTACGGCAATGATCGCGGCGGTACGCAGGACTGTTTGGTGCGGCCAAGAAGACTCGAACTTCCACGGGCTTTCGCCCACAACGACCTCAACGTTGCGCGTCTACCAATTCCGCCATGGCCGCACACGCCCCGACAGGTAGGAGAGCGCCCCTAGCAAAGCGGTTCCACGCGCGCAACCGACTTTCGCGCGCGGGCGGAACGCTTTGTTGCCAGCGGTAATGTCGCATATCGGCACAGCGCCGAAACAAAATGTGTAGAGAAGCGATTTCAAGGCTGCGATTGACAGCATTGACCGTCATTTGGTGTTGATGCTTTGGTAAATGGCGCGTTTACTTTTTGGCTATGTTCGCGCTTTTGCCATTGTTGCTATCGACGGCCTCCATCGCCGATGCCGAGGCCCGTCGGCCAGTTAGCCGGGTTGCGGTAGCGACGGTTACCATTATCAGCGCAGAGCGGGTCGAGGTGGAGCCGCCAACATTGCGGCGTAGGTCTCAAGACCGGCAATATCGCCGCCGTGACGCGGTGCCGATAGTCGAGTTTTTCTGAAAACGAACCTTATGGCCGCCGCAGCAGAAATACGGCATGCTGCGCCATCAAATTAGCCATGCCTCCGTTGCACGGCTTGTCACCCGACAGGAACCATTGCCCTTCGATCACCAGATTGCGGTCCCTCAGATGGCTGCGAAAATCATCGATGGTCACATGATGGATATTGGGGGTGTCGTACCAGCGGTGCGGCAATTGCTCGGTCACCGGCATCCGTCCGCCGAACATATGCGCAAAGCGGATACGCCACTGCGCAAAATTGGGGAAGGAAACAAAGGCCTGCCGACCGATACGCAGCAAATGGTCGAGCACCAGATCGGGCCGGCGTGTCGTCTGCAACGTCTGGCTAAGGATAGCGAAATCGAAGCTGTTGTCCGGATAATCTGCAAGGTCGGTATCGGCATCGCCTTGCACCACCGACAGCCCGCGCGCGACCGCCGAGGCAACGTTGGCCGGATCGATCTCCAGTCCGCGCGCATCAACCGATTTGTGGAAGCGCAGCGCCGCCATTAGCGCCCCGTCGCCGCAGCCGACATCCAATATCCGCGCCCCGTCGCTCACGTTGCGCGCGATGATCGCCAAGTCGGGCCTCAATACGCTCACCGGCTTTCTCCAGCGCGCAGGAATCCGTCAACGATGCGATTCATTTCAGGTGCATCGAGCAGGAAGCTGTCATGGCCGAACGGGCTTGAAAGTTCGACAAAGCTGGCCGCTGCGCCTGCGGCATTCAGCGCATGGACAATCCGCCGCGATTCAGCAGTAGGATACAGCCAGTCGCTGTCGAAGCTGATCAGGCAGAACCGCGTCTTGGTTCCGGCAAATGCCTTTGCAAGCACTCCGTCATGGGCATCGGTCAGATCGAAATAGTCCATCGCGCGGGTGATGTAGAGGTAACTATTGGCATCGAAGCGGTCGACAAAGCTCAGGCCTTGATGTCTCAAATAGCTTTCGACCTGAAAATCGGCGTCGAAGCCGAAGCTCTTGGCATCGCGGTCCTGCAGACGCCTGCCGAATTTCTCGGTCAGGCCTGCCTCCGACAGATAGGTAATATGCGCCGCCATGCGGGCGACCGCGAGGCCCGACGCAGGCGGTTCGCTGCCGTAATAAGCGCCACCTTGCCAGCGCGGATCGGCCATGATTGCTTGCCTACCGACTTCATGGAACGCTATGTTCTGCGCCGAATGGCGGGCGGTCGATGCAATTACGATGGCCGAGCGGACGCGGTCAGGGAAAAGCGAAGCCCAAGCCAGCGCCTGCATCCCACCCATCGACCCGCCGACCACGGCAGCCAATGTCTCGATACCGAGATGATCGAGCAAGATCGCTTGCGCCCGCACCATGTCGGCGATGGTGATGACCGGAAAGTCCATTGCGTATTGGTGGCCGGTTGCCGGGTCGATACTGGCCGGGCCGGACGACCCCATGCAACTTCCCATCACATTGATGCTTATCACGCAATATTTTGAAGTATCGATCGGTTTGTCCGGACCGACCATGCTGAGCCACCAGCCGGATTTACCCGTGACAGGGTGCGTCGATGCAACATACTGGTCCATTGTGAGCGCGTGACAAATCAAAATAGCGTTCGATTTGTCAGCGTTCAGTTCGCCATAGGTCTCATAGGCGAAATCGACGGGCGCGAATTCAGCCCCGCTGTCGAGCCGCACCGGCCCAAGCAGGCGTGTCTTTTTGTCCAAGCCAAAACGCGTGTCGTCGTGCATATGCCACGCCATATCAGCGAGACACGGCGAAACAATAGCTTATTGGCGAATGGCGATGTCGCGGCTATGGCGGCGACCATGAACAAGCCTGAAGCCAAACCGTGGATCAATGCCATCAACGCCTATACCCCCGGAAAGGCGAAGGGGGACGACGGACGCGTTTTGATCAAACTGTCCGCGAACGAAAACCCGCTAGGGTGCAGCCCCGATGCCACCGAAGCGATGGTCGCGGCGCAGGCTACGTTGGCACGCTATCCCGATCCCGCCAGCAATGCGCTGCGCGACGCATTGGGTGCGGCTTATAATCTGGAGAGCGACCAGATCGTTTGCGGTACGGGTTCGGACGAACTGCTGAACCTGATTGCGATGGGCTATGCCGGACCTGGCGATGACATCATTTACGTGCGTTACGGCTTTTCGGTTTATGACATTGCAGCGCGTAAATGTGCGGCGAATGTCGTGGTCGCGCCCGACAAGGATTATGGCACCGATATCGATGCGCTGCTCGCGCTGGTGAACCCAACCACGCGGCTGGTGTTTCTCGCCAATCCGAACAATCCGACCGGCACCTATTGCGTAGATGCTGAAATCGAGCGGTTGCACGCGGCCTTGCCCGCCAATTGCATCCTCGTGCTCGACCAGGCTTATGGCGAGTATATGGAGGATGACGGCCCCGCCTCGTTCGATTTGGCGCGTCGCCATGACAATGTTCTTATCACCCGCACTTTCTCCAAGATTTATGGCCTCGCCGCAGAACGCATCGGCTGGGCATATGGTCAGCCGCATCTGATTGCGACGCTGAACCGTATACGCGCGCCGTTCAATGTGACGGCGGCTGGACAGGCGGCGGGGATCGCCGCGCTCGCGGACAAAGAATTTGTCGCCAACAGCCGAGCGCATAACGCCGAGTGGCGCGATTGGATGGCGGCAGAAATCGCTTCGTTGTCGAACCATGGCCTCCGCGCGGTGCCGTCATGGGCGAACTTCCTGATGATCATTTTCGATGGCAATTGTAGCGCCGAAATTACATATAAAGGCCTGATGGATGCGGGCTATATCGTGCGCTGGTTGCCTGGGCAGGGTTTGGGCAATGGCCTGCGCATCACCATCGGCACAGAGGAAGAAAATCGCGGGGTGATGTCGGCTCTACGCGACATACTGGAACAGCATAGCGCATGATCCCCTTTGCCCGCATCAGCATCATTGGCCTCGGCCTGATCGGTTCATCAGTCGCGCGCGCGGTTAAGGCGCAAATGCCGACGGTCAGGGTGACCGGCTACGACGCAGATGTCGATGTGCGTGCGCGGGCGGTGGAGCTTGGTTTTTGCGATGACGTGACCGACCAGCCGGGCAGCGCTGTGATCGACGCCGATCTGGTGATGCTCTGCGTACCAGTGGGCGTCATGGGTGCGGTTGGCGAAGCGATCGCCGATGATCTGCCGAGCGACGCGATCATCAGCGATGTTGGATCGTGCAAGCAAAGTGTTGCAGAGGCGCTGGCGGCAGCGTTGCCCGGTGCCACGATCATTCCCGCTCACCCGGTTGCGGGCACCGAGAAAAGCGGGCCTGATGCCGGCTTTGCGACTTTGTTCAAGGGCCGTTGGTGTATCCTGACCCCGCCCGAAGGCGCGCCAGAAATAGCAGTCGAGCGGCTCAAAATATTCTGGCAGGCTTTGGGGGCAGACATCGAGATCATGGACGCTCGCCACCACGATCTGGTACTCGCGGTCACCAGCCATTTGCCACACTTGATCGCCTACACCATCGTCGGCACCGCCAGCGATCTGGAGGGCGTCACGCAATCCGAAGTTATCAAATATTCGGCGGGCGGCTTCCGCGATTTCACCCGTATCGCCGCGTCTGACCCGGTTATGTGGCGCGATGTGTTCTTGTCGAACAAGGAGGCAGTGCTTGAAATGCTACAACGCTTTTCCGAAGACCTGACCGCGCTGCAACGCGCCATCCGCTGGGACAAGGGCGAGGAACTGGAAGAGCTGTTCAGCCGCACCCGCAACATCCGTCGTTCGATTGTCGAGCAGGGGCAGGATGATGATGCGCCGGATTTTGGGCGCAAGCATTAATCGTTCAGCGCATTGATCGCCGCATGGACGCGTTTCTCCACATCGGCGCGCGGTAGACCGGCTGGAATTTCCTCACCAACTTTATAAGTTATGGTGCCGCTTCGTTTCAGCCAGCTCTGCCGCGGCATAACTTTGCCGCTATCCACCGCCACTGGCACCACCGGCACGCCGAGCATTTTGTAAAGTCCGGCAAAACCCGATTGCAATTGAGGGCGTTGCCCCCGCACCACGCGCGTGCCTTCAGGAAAGATGATGATCGGACGGCCATCGGCAAGCAGCGCGCGCGAGGTGGCCAGCATTTGCCGGAGCGCCGCTGCTCCGCCGTCGCGATCAACGGGTATCATGCCGTACGCCAGCGCGGCTTTCCCCCAAAACGGGATGTCGAACAATTGCTTCTTGGCAACCACTGAGGGCTTGGTAAATTGCCGGGGCATGTCGATCGTTTCGAACATGCTTTCATGCTTGATCGCATACAGCACCGGTCGGTTGAGCAAGGCACCATCGACTTGCACGTCGACACCCAGTATCCAGCGCGCGCAAAAATATTGATAGCGACTCCATCCCCGGACTGCCCACCGCATCAGCGGTTTTGAAACAAGGCTGCCGATGAAGGCAGTGACCGCATGAAACAGCGAGCCGCCGAAAAAAACCAGAATATACAATGCAGACCGAAATGGTGTCGTCATGCGTCAGACGCCAATCAACGCAGCAATCGCGCGAAGCCAATATTTGTTGTACTCGGTGAACAATATACCCAAAGGCGGCTTGGTCGAAACTGCATCATTGGTGACGGTAATTCCCGTGGGCAAAGCCCGGTCGAGTTCAAAGCGGGCACGGCGCATATGCCAGTCGTGCGTCACCAGTCGGAGCGTTCTGACCTTGTGCTTTGCCGCCCACCGCGCCGTCTCAAGCGCGTTTGAGCGTGTATCCACAGACTGGAAACCCAAATCGATGCAGCAATCGAACAGCTTCATCGGGCGGCGGTATTGAAAGGCTAATTCGACCGGTCTAACATCGCGGTCAACACCTGAAATCAGCATGCGCTTGGCCTTGCCGGCTTCCAAAATGGCGAGACCGCGGTCGATGCGGTGCGCGCCACCGGTCAGCACGACAACAGCGTCTGTTTTTGTGAGCCGAGCGGGTTGTGGCAAAAGCAGTGCAAACCAGGCAAAGCCAAGCACCCAAAACATTAGTATAAATGATAAAATTCGTCTGATCATAACATCTTCTTGAGCGCCGACACCACAGTCCAGCGCGCCATAAACATCGCCAGAAGCGTTACCGCAAGCGGAATAAGCGCTAGTCCGATCCAGCCATACCAAGGTAGCGACGCGCCCGCGAGCAATCCGGGTTCGACATCGGCGAATCTGCCGCCCAACGTCAGGATGATAACTGCGGCGGCACCAAAGCCGATGACCCCGCCCAGCAAAGCGTCGAGCGCAACGCGACGCTGGAAGAGCCGGGCGGCCTGAACATCGGTGCCACCCATCATGTGCATGATCAGGATGGTTTCGCGGTGGGTGTTGAGCGCGCTCCGCACCGCGAGCACCACGACCGCGGATGTTGCGATGAGCAGAAGCACCAGAATTGCGATCGCCAGCCAGACCAACGCCGACATCAAGTCAAAAAATGGAGCCATCCAGCTGCTATGAGAATCGAGGCGGGTGACGGGCGCGAGCGGTGCCAGCGCCTGCTGCAGTTCCTTGAGCGTCGCGGCATCGGGAACCCCTGCGAACCGGATATCGACCAAGGCGGGGACCGGAATGTCGGCATCGATCACGCCCGTCCCCAGCCAGGGTTTCAGCATATCACGCACCTGCGCGTCGGGCACCGCAGTCACCTCACTTATGCCGGGCAAAGTACGCAGTTGCCTTGCAACGGCCGCGCGTTGGGCGGCCCGTGCCGCCGGGTCAGCCTCGATAATCTGCAACGTCGCGCGCTGCGCCAGATCGTCACCGCCCTGCTGCGTCGCGTCAGCAAGAGTCAAGCCAGCGGCGGCAACAAGCAAAGTCAGGAACATCATGATCGCAATGACCCACGGCATCGGCCCAGACACCCGCCCTTCGGGTATCAACTTGCGGTCATGCTGCGGCAAGGCAAAATCGAGCAGCATCAGGCCTGTGCTCTCAACACCAGTGGACGCGGCGGGTGTTTCAGCGAGCCGGTCGGATCGGACAGCCGTCCCTTGTCGAGCCGCATCATCTGCGCGCCGTCGATCTCCTGCAGCAAATGGATATCGTGCGTGGCGACGACGACGGTTGTGCCGAGCCGGTTGAGCGCCGCAAATAGTTGCAACAACCGCAGCGCCATATCGGGGTCGACATTGCCCGTCGGTTCGTCGGCGACCAACACCTCGGGCCTACCGATGACAGCGCGCGCAATCGCCACCCGCTGTTGTTCTCCACCCGATAGCGTCGCGGGCCGCGCGTCGGCGCGTTCTGTGAGGCCGATCCACGCCAGCATCTCCGTCACCGGGCTTTTCAGATCCTTTTCCTGTATCCCCGCGATCCGCAAAGGCAGCGCGATATTGTCGAATGCCGACAGATGCGGCACCAACCGGAAATCCTGAAACACCACGCCGATCCGCCGCCGGAAGCCGGGCAACCGTTCGCGCGGCAAAGTAACCGCGTCATGGCCGAACATGCGGATAGCACCGCGGCTGGGCCGGTGCGCCAGATAAAGCAGCTTCAAAAGCGAGGTCTTGCCTGCGCCCGACGCACCGGTCAGAAAGTAGAAACTGCCCGGATAAAGCGTGAAACTAAGATCGGTTAGCGTCTCCGCCCCCGTCCCGTATCTGAGCCCCACATTATCGAATTCCACGACGCTTTGCATTTGCGTATCAAATGGCACAAACCCCGCCACCGCGCAAAGCGTATTAACCACGCCGCCGGTCGGCTTTGGCCCCTCACTTCACCTGCCGTCCACAGCATTTTGTGACAGCAGGGTTGCAACGCAAGGCTTGCTGATGTTTATGGTTGGCGATGCTGCTCGTTTGCCCCTCCTGCCGCACCCGCTACGTCGTTCCCGATGCCGCTATCGGTATCGATGGCCGCCAGGTTCGCTGTGCCAATTGCAAGCATAGCTGGTTTCAGGACGGAGCGATGCCGCCGGTTGCACCCGCGCCGTCTGTAGTAGCGCCGGCGATAGTCGCGCCACCGGTTGCCGTTCCGCCGCCGCCAGCGCCCGTGCAACCGCCGCCGGAGCAGCCAGTCCCCGAACAGCCTGTGGCGGAACAGTTCGCCCCCGAACCGCCAATCACGCCACCGCCCACCCCGGAACCTTCATACGTCGAGCCCGCCTTGGCAGAAGATCCGCCCGAGGTTCCCGAACCGGAGCCTTCTCCGCCGCCCGCCGAACCATTCGCCGCGCCCGCGTTCACGCATTTCGACGAGGATCCGACCCCGGTCTTTGCCGAGCCGCCATTGCCGCCACCAGCACCGCCGCCTGCCACGAGCTATTTCGATGAAGTCGAACCGCCCAGCCGCTTTGCCCATGAGCCGCCGTTCAAGGCGCGGCGCAATCCGGCGAAACTGTGGACAATGGCCGCGGTCGCCTTTGCCCTGTTGATCGCCGCTGCGGGTGCCGCCATCTGGTATTTCGGGGTGCCGGTCACCGGCTTTGGCATGGCGGTGCGTGAGCCCGATTTGAAGATCGTACTCAACGAAAATCTGGAGATGAACCGGCGCGACGACGGCACGCCCTATTTCATCGCCAGCGGCAGCATCGTCAACCCGACCGCGACGACGCAGGCCGTACCCGAAATGCTGGTGACGCTAAAGGATGCCAGCGGCCGGGCGGTCTATAGCTGGAAAATGCGGGCCAAGGCGCGGACGCTTGCGCCCGGCGAGAAGGTCGATTTCAGCGAGGCCCGGCTCGATATTCCGCTGGCCGCGCGGCAGATCAACATCGGCTGGGTGTTGAACAGCGGATAGGAGCACCGCAGAACTCCGCGCTTGAAGTTGCGGCAACGGGTGGCTATGCGCATTCCCGGTTCTAAAGCCGCCTTAGCTCAGTTGGTAGAGCATCGCATTCGTAATGCGGGGGTCGTAGGTTCGAATCCTATAGGCGGCACCAGTTTTCGCGTTAAAAAATCACGCGGGGCGTGATTTTAGCGAAAACTCCCAAGCGAAAGCGCGGGTAGCACCGTTCTGCATAAACCACATTAGCAGTATAGCTCAAACCCGCAGAATTCTGCGAAAGGTCACACTAACGTCTCACCAAGATGCGGTGCGTGGAATGCTCTAACTCCTCTATTGTTGCGCATAACGCACATCGCGCAAAAAATTGGTGCACAGGAAAATTTCAGGCACGCGAGGCACGGAACGCCGCACGGGCCGCCGCTTGGGCGGTAAGGGATCGACAGTTTCAAAGAGCGGGTGCTGGAGGCCGAAGCCGCCGGACGGACACACTCCTTTCAGAGCAAATCCTACATTGCAAGTCTGTTCTTCGCTTGATTGGTAGAGGTGGAGCGGGCAGTGAGGGGGAAAGGGGAATTTTGTGCCGACGTTGGATTTCAAGGGTAAGCCGTTCGTCTATTCGCACCATCTGTCGGTGCCGTTCCGCCAGCTTGTCATCGATGCCGACAAGTCGCTTCCGTCGGAGGGCAGCGCGCCCTCGCTCGACGACAATCTTATTATCCACGGCGACAATCTGGAGGCACTAAAGGCCCTGTTGCCGCGTTATGCGGGCAAAGTGGACGTCATCTATATCGACCCACCCTATAACACTGGCAATGAAGGCTGGGCCTATAACGATAATGTCAACGCGCCACAGTTGAAGGAGTGGTTGGGCAAGACGGTCGATGCCGAAGACATGGAGCGGCACGACAAATGGCTTTCAATGATGTGGCCTAGGTTGCAATTGTTGAAGGAGCTGCTGGCCGATGATGGCGTACTCTTAATCTCAATAGACGAGAACGAATTTGCCAACCTCACTGCAATATTGAACGAACTTTTCGGCGTCGAAGGCGCTCTGTCTTCGTTTGTCTGGAGACGACGGATAGGCTCAAGCATGTCAGCAGACTGGGTATCTACGGACCATGAGTACGTCGTTGCTTTCTCAAAAAATCCCCAGACTGTAGCGGTGTTGGGTGATGATCGGGATATGACAAAATACAGTATTCCCGACGGCACAGGACGATTTTACGCCAGTATGCCGCTGACTGTCGGAATGACAAAAGCAATGCGACCAAATCAGTGGTACGAACTAAAACATCCTACGACAGGCCGTGGTTATTGGCCGCCAGAAGGCAGAATATGGGGATATTATCCGCCCACAATGGCTAGAAAAATTGAAGAAAAGTACATAATTTGGCCTGATGATTATCCAGACAGAAAGATGACCACACCGAGACTTAAAAGCTACCCTGAAGATGCGAAGAGAGATCGAAAACCAACATCCACATGGCTAGACAAGGTTGGTAGGACTGAAGAAGGCACCAAGTTGCTACGTCAAATTTTTGATGACTCGCCTTTCAGTTATCCCAAGCCCCTTTCATTAGTTCGGCATCTAGTTGGGCAATTTTCCGCGCAAGATAGCACCGTGCTGGACTCTTTTGCCGGCTCCGGAACGACGGCCCATGCCGTGCTTGAACTCAACAAGGCCGATAACGGCAACCGTAAATTCATCCTGATTGAAACCGAGGACTATGCAGACACATTGACCGCCGAGCGCGTGCGCCGGGTCATCAACGGTGTGCCAACTGCAAAAGACGAAATGCTGAAAGCTGGCCTTGGCGGCAGCTTCACCTATTCCGACCTTGGCGAGCCGATGGACCTCGAACGCTTTTTCGGTGGCGAAGGCACGCCGCCGACGTTCGAACAAGTGGCGGATTACGTCGCTTACACGGCAACCGGCAAGACGCTTGACAAGGCGACTGGTGATGATGGCTTTGTCGGCCATGCTGGCGGCTACCGGCTGCACCTGATTTATCAACCCGATGCAGTATGGATGCGGGGCGACGATGCAAAGCTCGACCTGACAACCGCTGAACGTATAGCCGAAGCAGCGAAGGCCGATGGTGCCAAACCGGTTCTGGTATTCGCCGCGCAAAAAACGATGAGCCAACGATGGCTGACCGACCTGGGCATCACATTCTGCCAGTTGCCCTATTCGATCCACCGGATATTGGGCGATGGCAGCGAGGGTGTGAGCGGCGTCGATGCGGCTTAAAGAATATCAGCTTGAAACGCTCGATACGCTCGACAAATTTGTCGATGAACTATCGTTTGCACGTGACAATCACGCGACGACAATCAAAGCATTGGCAGGTGTTCAAGAGCCAACCCGCAGTGAGCTAATAGCAAATCTGGGCGATCCGGCAATCGCAGCATGGAATGCAGCACGCCAGCAAGCTATTGCAATGTCGCCGCACGATTGGCGCAATTTGGAGGATGGCTATGGCCGCCAAGTGCCGCATGTCTGCCTGCAATTGCCAACGGGTTCGGGCAAGACCCTGATTGCGGGCCATGCGGTCGGGCGCGTGCTGTCTGGCCTCGACAAGGTAATGACCGGGTTTGTTCTGTGGATCGTCCCGTCAGAAGCCATTTACAAACAAACGCGCATCGCCTTGCGCGATCGGGGGCATCCGTTGCGGCAGGCGTTGGAGGCAGCGAGCGGCGGGCGAGTCAAGCTGCTTGAAAAGGGCGACGACTTTACCGCCGCTGATGTGGAGAATGAATTGTCGATCATGCTCCTGATGCTGCAATCAGCACGACAAACGCGAGGTGATTCCGAACAGAAAGCGCTCAAAGTTTTTCGGGAAAGCGGCAATTATGGCAGCTTTTTTCCCGACGCCGACGATGCAACGGCCATGGCCGCATTGCGGGCCGCCGTACCGAATCTGGAAAGCTACGACCTTGGCGGGTCCGGTGATGCTGGCGGGGTAATACAAAGTCTTGGCAACACGCTGCGTATTGTTCGCCCACTTGTCGTTCTGGACGAAGGACATACGGCTTACAGCATCGAGCGACGTAAGCTGCTAGGCACATTCAACCCCCGCTTCCTGTTAGAACTAACGGCAACGCCTTCTGCCGAGCATTCCAACATCCTCGTCAAAATCGGCGGCAAGAGGCTGCGCGATGCAGAGATGATCAAATTGCCTATTCAGCTGGTTGCCGATGACAAGGCGCAGTGGAAGGATACGTTGAAGGCTGCGCTCGACAAACGGGCCGAACTGGAAAAGCAGGCCCGCGAAAACCATGCACGCAGCGGGCAATTCATTCGTCCGATAATGTTGGTGCGGGTCGAACGCACTGGCAAGGATCAGCGCGATGGCGTGCATATTCACACCGAGGATGTCGTCGATGCGTTGAACGATATGGGTGTGCCTACCGAGGATTGGGTTCGGCGGCAGACGGCAACGGTGAAAGAACTTGGCAACGACCTGATGAGTGACACGAGTCAGGTGCGGGTGATTATAACCAAGGATGCCTTGCGCGAAGGTTGGGACTGCCCCTTTGCTTACGTGTTGGCTCTGCTTTCGAAAACACAGGCCCGAAACGCGCTCACTCAAATGATCGGGCGTGTCTTGCGGCAGCCGGAAGCCAAACGGACGGGCATTAACGACCTCAATAGCGCATGGGTTTTTTGTGCAGACTTGTCGGTGAAGGACGCCGTCGAGAGCATAAGGACTGGACTTGAACAGGAAGGCATGGGTGACCTCAAAACGTCCATTAAAGGTGAAGGGACGCCGACCGAAACGCGCCGGGTCGAGCGACGTGCCGACTTTAAGACTGAACGAATACTGATACCGCGCGTGACTCATGCCGACGGCAAAGGCGGCTTTCGCGAACTCGATTTCGACATGGATATACTAAGCGAAGTCAAATTCGATGCTTTGACTTATGACAAGGCGGCTACGCTTACGCTCGATGATCTTGGCGCAGAACGGCGGGCGGCTCGGTTCGATTACTCCGATGCCGGGTCAATCGAACGGGTTGGGGTCGTTGTGCGCGAAACTTTGGCAAACAGCATCGACAAGCCTGATCTTGCACGGCGGCTACTCGGCCTGATTCCCAATCCGTGGATTGGCTATAAGCTGGTCGATCAGGCGGTGGTGACGTTGAAGGCGCGGGGTATCGATGAAACCGAAATTGCAAAGGGCCGCATAGACCTGCTCGATTCGATGCGCGTCGAACTTGCGGCGAAAGTAGATGTCGAGGCGCGAGCGATCTTTGAAAAGAAATTGGCAGACGGGGTTATCGCTTTCAAGCTGACCGGCACCAAGACCGATTGGGAAATGGAAGATTGGACCGAGATTGAATTTCGACCGGGCGATGACAAGTGGATGCGCAACGCAAACGATGATGATCTGCAACTATCGTTGTTCGAGCATATCAAAGACGGTGAGCTGAACGAAACGTTGGAAAAACCGGTGGCGCTGTTTCTTGACGGTTCGGGCGCTATTGCATGGTGGTGGCGGCTAACATCGCGAGGCAATTGGGGGCTGCAAGGATGGCGGCGGCACAAGGTCTATCCCGATTTTCTTATGCGGCTGTCTGGCGATGGACGCCGGATGCTTGTGCTTGAAACGAAGGGCAAGCAGCTCGATAACGGCGATACGGCCTTCAAGCGCGACCTGATGGCGGCGCTTGGTGATGCTTACGCCAAGCCGTCCCCTGGCGAGATCGAGTTGTTCGACGATTCGCCCGACAGCGTGAAGTTCAAGATGCTGATGCAAGAGGACGATTGGCGGACTGATTTGGCTAGCAGCGTGGCCTAACCCGGAACCTCCCCCGTTATCCCTCGCAGAAGGAAAAAACCGCATGGCGGCTCGCCCATATTGAAAACGCCAGCTTCGGCTGCCACCAACCCGCGCGCAGCAAGGACAGTCAGTTGCGATAGGCCACGATCCTCCCGCGTCATTCTGACCGGTGCCGAAATCGCTTTATCGAAAAATTGCCTGCTTTTCGTGGAACCTTATCGGGTCCGACCCGTTTGCCTAGCTCCCGATAACAAGGCCTGTTTGGCCAAAGTGAGGATATCATGGCAACCGCAGCAACGCCCAAAACGGGCAGCACAACGCAGACGACCAGAAAGCCCAAGGCGCGCACCGCTTCGCCCAGCGCGCGCAGTCGTAACGGCAGCAATGGTCACGCGAAATCTCCACAAAGCAGCCGCGCCGCGCACGCGCGCAGGAACAACCGTCGTCGTATGCCTGACATGCCCGAAATACCGACATGGGTCGGCGTCGTCGCATCGGTCGTCGGCGCAGGGTTGGTCGCTGGCTATTATGCCAGCCAGAAAGGCTGGTTCAGCCGGGTAGCAGAATGGTCCGAAGGCTATGCAGCCGCATTCGCCGACGGTGAAACCGATGAGGACAATTTCGACCAGACCCGTTCAGCCGGGCGTAACGCAATGCGCGACGATCATGACGACTGGGATGAAGTCGATGATGTCAGCGATGCGTCGTTCCCCGCGAGCGACCCGCCGTCGTTCAACCCCGGAACAGCATAAACCGGATTAATCGGATCGGGCCTGCTTGTCCCACCCTTCTTGTCGCAGGCCTGTTCAGGGTGATACGTACCACCCGCAATAACTTCCACCGCCCGTTGAACGGCGGTGGTTTTTTTTGGCTTCCGCCAATCTGCAGATAGGCAAAACCGTTCTCCAATATGGGCAGGTTGTTGACCGGCGGTGGGAGGGGTACCTGCCGGTCAACGACGTTAAAACGCGGTGACACGAAGATAGTTCCCGGCAAATTTCTTGCCAGTTTTGGATCAATCGGCGGCGTACCGCGTTGACTCGGTACCAAAGGAGTTCAGCCATGCCTGCCAAGTCGAAAAAGCAGCAACGCGCCGCAGGTGCAGCGCTGTCGGCAAAGCGCGGCGAGACCCCAAAAAAAGACCTTCAGGGTGCGTCCAAAGAAATGGAAAGATCCATGACCGAAAGCGAACTCGAAGACATGGCCGCAACCCCGCACAAAGGTCTGCCAGAAACGAAAAGGTGAAAGCGATGTTTGAACTTCCCTCCCTCCCCTACGCCAAAGATGCGCTCGCCCCACATATGTCGGCTGAAACGCTCGGTTTCCATCACGGAAAGCATCACAAGACATATGTCGATACATTGAACGAGCTGATCGAAGGCAATCCGATGGCAGAAATGTCATTGGCGGATATCATAATCCGGACCCACGCCGCCGAAGACGAGAACCGTCACAAGATATTCAACAACGCGGCGCAGCACTGGAATCACAGTTTTTTTTGGGACTCGCTTAGCCCCGATGGCGGCGGCGAACCGGATGACGATGTAAAAGCGCTGTTCGACGCATCGTTCGGCAGTTTTGCGACTTTCAAGAAAGAGTTCAAGGAAGCAGCGACTGCGCATTTCGGTTCGGGCTGGGCCTGGGTTGTTGCCGACGGTGACAGCCTTGAGATCATGACGACGCACGATGCCGATCTGCCGTTCACCCACGGCAAGCATGCGGTCCTCACCTGCGACCTGTGGGAACATGCCTATTATCTCGATTACCAGAACGCCCGACCCAAATTCATCGATGCGTTTCTCACGTCTTTGGCGAACTGGGAATTCTGCCAAGAAAATGTCGCGGCAGCACGCGCCGGACGTGAATTCGAAACAGCCGCGAACGATGGTGGAACAGAGCGGCTCGTCGCGGGTTCAGCAGTATAGGTTTCAAGGAGAAGAGACATGAATATCATACTTATACTCATCATCGGCGGCGTTCTCGGCTGGCTTGCCAGCATGGTCATGAAAACCGATGGGCAGCAGGGCATTTTCCTCAATATCGTTGTAGGCTTGGTCGGCGCGGTTATCGCCGGGCTGTTTCTGACGCCGATGCTGGGCGGTGCACCGATTACCCAGGGCGCGTTCGATATCCGGTCGCTGGTGGTATCGTTTATCGGGGCGCTTGTGCTGCTGGCAGTGGTCAATCTCGTGCGTCGGGGTTCGGTGCGGTAAACGCCGCTACCCTAACCATCAACTTACAAGAAAGCCCGGTCGTCGCGCCGGGCTTTCTCGTGTCTGACAGACGGTGGCCGGGCCGCGACGGATACCGCGAACACGCCGGAACAATGCGGACGTTCGGCCATTGATTCTTTCACCAGATGAAGGAAGCACAGTGACTGAAACCAAGAATATCCAGCCGATCGAGCCGGTGGTCACCCCGAGCAATCTTAACATGACCGCGCCGATATTGTTGGCATCGATGATGCTGATGATCATCGCCATGGTGGCGAGTGTAGCTTCGGGGTTCAGCTGAGCGGGCTTTGTCTGAGAAGGTCTTTTCCCAAAGGAGCATTAAAATGCAGAATACGGATAATGATATCAGCTGCCTGAACGGCCTGATTACGACCACGATCGACAGCGTCGAAGGCTACCGCGAAGCGGCAAAGGATGCGTCGAGTTCGACCTTTCGCACGATATTCCTCGACCGTGCGAACGAACGCGATGGCGTTGTCAGCGAGTTGCAGGCCGAAGTCCGCACACTCGGTGGATCGCCCGGCGACAACGGCTCGGCACTCGGAGGTGTTCACCGGATGTTTGTGAATTTGCGCGAAGCGATGGCCGGCGGCGACGACAAGGCGATCATATCCGAGGTCGAACGCGGCGAAGATCACATCAAGGAGAAATACGAAGCTGCGCTCACCGACGCCGACCTGTCACCAGATACGGTATCGACGATCCAGCGTTGCTATCAGTCGGTAAGGGAAGGCCATGACCAGATGCGTGATCTGAAACATGGCGTGACTACCGAAGCCGCAATGTAAAAAATATAGGCCGGGCCGAAGCGTATGCTTCAGCCCGGCCATTCAGCGCCCATTCGTTACGGGTCAGGGCGCGAATTCAAATCAGGCGGCTTCTTGCGAAAGGGCCGCCTTTTGTTCGCGGTCGGTGAGCAATGCCTGCGCGATTGTCGCGGTCAGCATGATCGGCTCGAACGGCTTGGTAATCAGGAAAGTCGGCTCGGGCCGCTCGCCGGTCAGCAAACGCTCGGGGAATGCGGTGACAAAGATCACCGGCACGTCGATACTTTCCAGTATCTCCTTCACCGCATCGATGCCGCTCGACCCATCGGCCAGGCTGATATCTGCAAGTACCAGTTCGGGCCTTGTCGCGTTCGCCATTTTGACGGCCTCGGCATGCGTCCGGGCTACACCCACAACCTCATGGCCAACGCCTTTGACAATCGACTGGATATGAAGCGCGATAATTGCTTCATCCTCGATAATCATCACCTGCGACTTCAATGAATCGGCCATCACGATTTTCGCGGTTTCCAGATCGGAAGACAGCTCCTCGACTTCGGCCATTAAAATCTGCCCGGCTTCTTTCAGGCTGAAACCCTCGACCGCAGTCAGCATCAGGGCCTGACGCGCCCGCGCGGACATTTCGGGCATATTATCGTTGCCGTTAAGCGATGCTGCCATCGGTTGCCAGATTCTGTGAAAAACACGGTACAATTCGAGCCGCGCCGGGCCGTCTACGTTGAACTCTTCGGGTGCGGCAAGGATCGCTTCCAGCGTTTCCCTGACGGCGGCGTCACCCAACAGCTGAGAACCGGTAATCGCGCGGGAATAACGGCGCAGATACGGCAACTCAGGTGCCACAGCATGTGTAAATGTCATAATTGTTCCCACTCTTGTAAACGAGATAATCACACAGCGGATTTTTTGTTCCACGCGCCGGAACATATTTATGCCCATGCGGTTATTACCATCTAACAGATAATTAGGACGATTGGCAAATCTGCCGGTTGAAATTTTAGGGTAAACGGGGCGTGCAGAGTTCCAGGAATATGATAGAAGCCACCGCGCAAGATATTGAATTGGAGCCGCTGCATATGTCCGCGAAGACGCCGCAAAGTCGGAAGGAAAATAAAGTGCAAACCGGCCTTGCGAAAGCTTCGGGTATGAAGGTGAATGCCGATTTCATCGCGATAGCGCTCAGGAAGCTCCACAACGATGTTGAATCGGAAGCAGTGCCCAAGGAATTTATGGACATCCTCGCCGATATCGACCGGAAAATAGGATCGTCCGGGGATAATAATTGACCTCAGCAATCGAACGGTCCCCGCCGTCTGCCTCGGCAGACAAAGTGTTTCGCGACGATTTGTTGGCGATCATTCCGCAATTGCGATCTTTCGCGCGTGGCCTTTGCGGAAACCGCGATCTGGCCGACGATCTGGCGCAGGATGCGATGACGCGGGCATGGGCGGCAAGAAGCAGCTATCAACCGGGTACGAACTTTCGCGCATGGATGTTCATGATATTGCGCAACCAGTTTTACACGACCATCCGCAAAAATTCACGGATGGTGTCGTGGGACCCCGAAATTGCCGAGCGTTTGCTGGTGGTCGACGCCAGCCAGCATGATCGCATCAATGTCGAGGATGTGGCGAAAGCGTTGCAGAAACTGTCGGTCGAACAGCGCGAAGTCCTCATGCTGATCGGTGCGAACGGCATGTCTTATGAAGAGGCGGCCGAGGTGATGGGTTGTGCGATCGGCACGATCAAGAGCCGATTGGCGCGTGGCCGGGTTGCGCTGAGCGCATTGATCAATGGTCCTGCAGAATTGGAAAGCGGCGAAGCGCCTGAGCAACACAGGCAATTATCAGGCAAAGCAGGTGTGCCACGTCGTCATGCTGCGTGATTTGATACCGGGGTTGGGGGCAACATCGATGCGTTACAGTGTATGCGGTATCTGACGCTAAATCAGTCGCTGTTTCTGGCGGTTCTGATCGCGCTTTTGCCCATTGGTTTTATCAGCGTCACGCAAGGCTATATCAACCGGCAATATGCGCAGACCCTGGTGGAGGAAAGCCTGACCACTGCGTCGCTGGCGACGGCTGCTGTCCAGCGCGAACCTTTTGCGATGGCGGAGCAGCGGTTGCAGATGCTGGCCAGGGACGACGATGTTCTGAACGCGACGCCGGACTGCGCAGGTCGGCTGGAACGCGCGCTGGGTTCCCAGGAAATGATAATCAACCTGATCCGTTCGGACGCTGCCGGGCGTGTGCAATGCAGCGTCCTGCCGGTCACTGAACCGGTTAGTCTGGCCAACATGGACTGGTGGAAAATCGCTTCGAAGACCAGGCAGTTTTCGGTAAGTAAACCGACAATCGGAGCTATTTCCAAGCGCCAGGTTATTCTCGCGATCCAGCCGGTCTTCACAGACACTGGCGAATTCGACGGACTGATAACCGCTGGCATCCGATTGTCCTGGATGAAAGACGCGTTACAGAAAACGTCATTGTCTGACGAAGCCTTGACCGGCATTGCTGATGAGAGGGGCAAGATAATAGTCACTGCCGGACCTTCGTCGCTCAAGAACGTGAATGTGCAGCCACATTTGGCGAAGGCCGCAAATGTCGTCGATGATACCGGCGTGCGCTGGACTTATGCGACGGCACCGCTTTACGGTCGGCAACTTCATGTTGTCTATGCCGAACCACAGTCGAAGCTGAGCACGTTTGCCCGTAACGAGTTTCGCGCCGATCTGCTGATCCCGATATTAGCGTTGCTTTTGACGTCAGTCGCGGTGTGGATCGGGGTCAACAAGTTGGTCGTGGATTGGCTGCGCGAGCTGGCCAAGCTGGCGAACCAGTTCACTCGCGGCAACTATACCGGCAACCCCGAAAAATTCGCCCGCGCTCCGGTAGAAATCACCAGCCTTAGCGACGATTTGCACAGCATGGCCGCAGCGGTTTCGCAACGAAACCGCGATCTGGAAAGCGCATTGGCAACCACCAAAAGCATGGCGCGCGAGGTCAATCACCGCGTCAAAAACAACCTGCAAATGGTGATGAGCCTGATCGCTTTGCAATCTGCGCAGATCACCGACAATGAAGCCAAGATTGCGCTCGACCAGACCCGCGCGCGCATGGGCGCACTGGCGCTGATCCACCGCCTGCTTTACGATCATGGCAACCAGTCCGAACAGGGGTTGATCGATTTTCACAGTATCATGCCCGAATTGTGCGCGCAGCTCGTCGCCGACGCCGCAATTTACGGTCGCACCGTCGATCTGCATTGCACCGCCGACCATGTTGTCGGTACGGTAGATCAGGCGATACCGCTTACCTTGTTCATCGTCGAAGCGGTAACAAACGGCTATCGCCATGCGTTTCCCGATGACCGGAAGGGCGACCTGTGGGTCAATCTGGCTTTGGCAGGCGAGCGGGCTAAATTGACGATCAGAGATAACGGCATCGGGTTTGAAAATGCCAGCGTTGGCTCGATGGGGACGATGCTGATGGAGGCGTTTGCGCGGCAGCTAAACGGTGAACTGACCACCAACAGCTCACCGGAAACGGGCGTTGAAATCAACCTGGTTTACGACGTCGCACGCATTTAACGGGTCCTGACCCTAATGGGTCCGGACACCAATACCGAATGTTTCCAATGTATCCTTCAGCGTCGCCGACGTGAACGGTTTGTGCAGTATCTTCCACCGATCAGGCAGTTGTTCATTGATCGTGTCGTGGCCGGTGACAATAAGCACATCGACATCGGGACGTTGTTCCGCAATCGCTTTTGCAAGTTCAACGCCCGTCATGCCGGGCATGTCGTAATCGGTAATTAAAACATCTGGCAATTTGTCACCGTCGATCAGCACCAGCGCGCTGGGGCCATCGGGCGCGGTCTTGATGCTGAAGCCGATCTCTCGGGCCATCACCACCGTACCAAGCCGCACCAGTTCGTCGTTGTCGACGACCAATGCAGTGCAATCCGAAGCTTCTCTGGGTTGTGAGCTTGCCATGATTATTTTGTCTTTTCCGGTGTAATTGCGTCGTTAAGCGTCTCGCTCACATTGTCCCGCACACTTTTTGGCAGCAGGATCATCATGAGGATGAAGGCAGACAATATGAGGCATAACGTGTTGGGCACAATCAGCGCCCAGTCACCCCGCAACAGGCCGTAGGTCATCCACAGCGCAAACGCCGCTACGGTCAGCGCGTACATGCCCGAAGACAGCCCCTTTACGTCGCGCGTGCGGATTATCTTCCAGGCTTGGGGAGAGAAGCTGACAACCGAAGCAATCGCTGCCATCGTTCCTACCGCCTGCATTATGCCGATCGCTGCCATGTGAACCTTCCGTGTCGGCTAGAGAACGGACATGCAGCGCGCAAGTTCCGCGAGCTTAGGGTCAGGGCCTGTTAATTGCGCCAATAATTGATAACAAACGGAGCCGTCGGCTAATGTTCTTCAAAAATGTTCGTTTTTTTATCGAAGCCGGAACCTTTGACATCAAATGCAGTTTCTTAGTCAGGCCTGTTGCATTGGACCCCCCCAATCGTCCCCCATAACCCCCCATGGATTGTGACAGGCCACTTTTTCCCCGCGATATGTTTCCCACGATCTAATTGCATCGGCTTCGTGCGTCCGTGTTGCCTGGATCGCGGCGTGGCGCACGAAAAAGGGACGGCCCTTCGACCGTCCCTCAAATCCGTCATTTCTGATTATTCTTACTTATCCTGGGCGTCGGCCTTTTCTTCCATCGCGTCGGCCTTCACTTCGCCTTTTTCGCGGACTGCTTGAGCCTCATTTTCCATCTTCTGCTCGGTTGCGCTGTCCACACCATCGGTGGTCGCATCCATTGTATCTGCCTTGTTTTCCATCGCATCGGCGGTGGCATCGGCGCTATCGCGCACCGTATCAGCCTGTTCTTCTGTCGCATTTTCGGTTGCGCTGTCGCAACCTGCAAGGGTCAGCGCAGCCGCGATGGCGAGTGGGGTAGCAAATACAAAATGTTTCTTGGCCATGGTGGCTCTCCTGCTGTGTGGAACAGCGATTAAAACCACGCCGCGCGAATTAGGTTCCCGTCGGCCCTCATTCGCTGCAATAAAACTACGAAACCATCCGGCTTAATATCTGTTCTATTGGGAAAAATGCGAAGCATACCGAGCTATCGGCGACCCCATATGGCATAAACAAATCGCTGCCGACACGGATGGCACCGCAGGTGTATACGACGTTCGGGACATAGCCCTCACGGTCCTCGTCCGCCGCCGACAATATCGGGACAGCCGTGCGACCGATGACCTTCGAAGGATCGTCCTTGTCGAGCAAAATCGCGCCGATCGAATATTTGCGCATCGCACCGACACCGTGGGTAAGCACCAGCCAGCCCTCATTCAACTCCACCGGCGCGCCGCAATTGCCGATCTGGATAAACTCCCAAGGATGAAGCGGCTCGACCAGCAACGTGCCCTCTTCCCAGTGATCGAGACGGTCGGACCTGAGCAAATAAAGGTTCTTGCCGTCCTGTCGCCCGATCATGCAATATTGGCCGTCGATCTTGCGCGGGAACAGCGCCATGCCCTTGTTACGCGACGCCGCGCCGCTAATCGGGATCAGCTCGAACTCGTGGAAATCCGAAGTCCTGAGCAGCTCGGATGCAATCGAATGCCCGCTATAGGCGGTGTACGTGCCGATCCATTCGGCAGAGCCGTCCTCATGGTCGAACTCGACCAGCCGCAGATCTTCAAGACCATTGCGCTGCGCCTCGGTTACCGGAAAAATCACCGTTCCCGAAATCGTCGAATCTTTCTGTCGGTGGACCGAAGTGACGTCGCTCTTTTCGCTGTTTTTGCGGTTGAGCATGGCAGCGGTCGCGACCTCGGGTTCGGGCAGCAAGCTCAATCCCCGGTCGGCGGTGACGATCCCTTCGCGAAACGCGATTGTCGAGATATGGCCTTCACCCACCGCGCGCAGCGACAGCAATATGCGCACGCTGCCGTCCTGTAACCCCGACTGGTCGGGATGGCGGACAACGCTGGGGTTCATCAATGCCGCTGCGGCGAAACTATATTCGTGGCAAAAATACGCGCCGATCAGCCGCTTCGTTTCGCGCCGCAACCGCGTGCCGTTGAGGCCAAGCTTCGGTTCGATTTCCTCATAACGCTGATCGAACACCTGCTCGATCTGCCAGTGCCGGTCGGCAAATTCGCCGAGCACGACGCTCAGCTCGCTGCGGATCGTACGCGAATCGAGTGAAACGATATCGCGCGCCAGTTTTTGCACGCGGTCGAGATCGGCCCCCGATGCCTGCCACGCGAGATGAAACGGCCTCACCACCACGCGCGACGGATCGGCGTGGAGACGCAACTCGTGCTGCATTGGTTCATGCATCGGCAATGCTGTCAGGCCAGAATGTCATTAACGGGCTCCATGTCGGCCGCTCTTATCTCGGCCTTGCGGGCTTTTGCCAGCAAATTGCGGAAGGTACAGTCTGCCAGATGCAAGGCAAGCGTCGATTCAGCGCCTTCGTTTTCATTCACGCCGCGCGCGATAATGCCGTCGCGGCAGGTGCCGTTATGGGCGTCGGCAATCGCTACGCCGCGATCATTCGCTCCGAAAAACCATTGATAGGCGCGGTTGGCTTCTTCGACCCAGTACAGGTCGCCGGTCGCGTCGAATGCCGCATCGGCGGCGTCGATGGCGGCCCATGCCTCCACCGGCTGCTGATCAAACGGCAGCGCGTCGGTATATTCGCGGCCAAAGGTTTCAGAACCGACCGGCCGGAACAGACCCGCTGCCGTCGTCTGTTGCGCGGTAATCCACCGCAGCGTCGCCATCGCCTTTTCAAGCGCGTCGCTGTCACCCTGATAGAGCCCGCACCGGATCAGCGCCTCGGGCAGTCGACAATTGTCGTAGGCCAGGACGCTCTCATACCACAGCCAGTCGGTTGCAGTTGCGTCTGCTAATCGGCGTTTAAATACCTCAACCGCGCGCGTAACGACCGCTTTTGCCTGATCATTGTCGGCATCGACCTTCAGAACCTCAAGCGCGCCAAGCGCCGCAAACGCCCATGACCGCGGACTTTGGAACTCAAACGCAATCCCCGCACTTTCATTGAACAATATCAGCGCCCACCGCCTCAGCGATATGCTGTGACCTTCAGCGGCGGTCGAACCCAACGCCCATAATGTGCGTCCATTGCTGTCCTCGGAGCCTTCACTTTCAAGCCAGTTCCGCGCGAAACTCATGAAATTGCGAAAGCGCCGGGCATCGGGATTCCACGCATGCTGCAAGAACGACGCGTAGATGTTTGCCAGATGATTGGCCTTGTCGGCGTCGTGCGACCCAACACGGTTCATCAGCATCAGCGCGCGCGCATTATCGTCGATGCAATAGCCGTGCGCGCGGTCGGGTATCGCAAATACCGAATGTTGTAGCATGCCGGTGTCGTCGCTGATCCGGGTGATGCCGTGAAATGATATTGCGGCAGGTGGCCGGTTACGCAGTGTGGTCGCGCGTATCGGCGCATTGACCTTCGCCGCCAACGCCACTTCCATCGACTGCGCAGCATAATGCGGCCAGATCATCGACCGACCGCGTGCATATGCGCGTTCCTGCAACGCCCACAGCTTTGCCGGGTTGTCGAACAAATCGGTAACTGCCCCGGCTATCGCATGGCTGTCATTGAACGGCACAAGCACACCGTGATCGTCGCCGAGCAGTTCGGTGGCATGAATATACGGCGTCGAGACAACGGCCTTCCCGAGCGCTACCGCATAAGACAAAGTGCCCGAGGTCGACTGCGCCGCGCTCAGATAAGGTGTCACATAGATATCGGCGGCTTCGATCAGGTCGAGAAGCTCCCCCAGCTCGAAAAAGCTGTTGAACCATCGAACATTATCCGAGATTCCCAGTTCGGCGGCCTGTGCAATCAGTTTTTCACGATATTGCTCACCCTGACTGGCAATCAGGCTGGGGTGCGTTGCCCCGACGATGCAATATAGCGTTTCCGGATGATGCGCGACAATCGCAGGCAGCGCCGCCAACACGCTTTCTATGCCCTTGCCCGGTCCGAGCAGGCCAAAGGTCATCAATACCCGTTTTCCGGTCAGTCCCAGACGTTCCTTGAATTCTGTACCGCGTCCAAAAGGACGGTCGGGTACGCCGTGCTCGATCACAACCACTTGGTGCTTCTCGGCACGGTAAACGCGGCAAAGAATCTCGCGGCCATATTCGGACATCACGACAATACGCGATGCGCGAGAAACCAGCCGGTCTATAACCCTGCGTTGGTCGGGGTCTGGAGTTTCCAATATTGTGTGCAGCGTGACCACCAACGGAGCCGCCACCGCTTCCAGCAAGGTCAGAATATGCGAACCCGCGCTGCCGCCGAATAGACCGAACTCGTGCTGCAACCATATGATGTCGGCACGGCTGATCTCGATCGCGCGCGCTGCCGCGACATAACTGGCCTCGTTTTCCTGTTCGATGATACCGCGCACTTCCGGCGCATTTTCGACCGAACATGTCGGCGAACGCATGGCGTAGATATCGACCAACGAAGAAGGAAATGCTTCGAGTATCGATCCATGAACGTCGGTGGTGAAGGTAGCGATGCCGCACCTGCGCGGGCTGAAACCGCCGATCATTGCGATGCGGGTGGGGCTGGTCGCCGGAAAATCGAGAATTTTGGATATCGCCAGTTGCGACGCCGAACCGGCTGCGGCCTTTTTGTCAAAAGCCGTGTTGTTATTGTTAATCATCGGCGAGCTACCTTTTCACTATCAAGCCCCCGCCCAATCTGAACAACCTCTTGCCGGGTTGCGAAATAAGTCCTCTCTCCAAAGAATTCACAGGAAGTGTAACAGCTTTTTCAGGCGGGGGATATCGTTGACGACCTCATCTGCCGTAAGCGGAGGATTATACGCGATTAAAGCTGCGGGAACGGAAATTGTTCCCCCGATCGACAACGCCGTAATGAAAATCTCTGTTCCAATGTGTCGATCAGGCGAGCAAAATTCGTTCGATAAGCCAGGCGCTGGCGAGGATACCGATGGCATATGCCGCGCCGATTTGCACGGGTCGTAACGCCTGAACCGCCAGACGCCGGATCAGCGCCAGCGCAGTCATGGCAGCCGCGACGATTATGAGCTGCCCGGCCTCTACACCCAAGTTGAAAGTCAGCAAGGCAGTCGGCATTTCGCCGCGCGGAAGACCGATTTCGGCGAGCGCCCCTGCAAAGCCGAATCCGTGGAGCAGGCCGAACAGGAAGGCGATAATCCACGGCACGCGTTCCGATAACCGCGGGTTTTCGGGATCGCGCTTGACGATCTCGACCGCCAGGAACACGATAGAAAGTGCGATTGCGGCTTCCACCGGAGCGCGTCGCAGGCTGATCCATCCGAGCGTCGTCCCGATCAGGGTAAGCGAATGGGCGATGGTGAAGGCGGTAACGGTAGCAGCGACCCGCCACGCGCCGCTGAGCAACAGCACCAGGCTCAACACGAACAGCAAATGGTCGTAGCCCATAAGGATATGTTCGACGCCGGTCACGAAATAGGTGCGCGCTATTTGCCAGCGGTCAGGTTTCGCAGCGATGGTTGCGGTAGGGCTATCGGGTGTAAGGCGCGCCGCCTGCACCTCACCGGAGAGTGATTGATACCGCAGCAACGCATCGCCGGGCGTGCTTTCCAACCCCGAAAGCGTCACGCTGCGTCCGGCCAGACCGCGGGTGCAGCTGATTTCCCATCGCGCCAGCAGGGCTGCGGCTTCGAAGCTGCGCTGCGGCTCTTTGGTGGCTCTGCAATCGGATGGAAACGTGGGTACGACTTTGCCCACTTTGGTCGGGGCTTTCCAGTTGATGGAGTAGCGAGCCGCAGCGACTTCGCGCACTTCGAGATATCCGGGACGCATATCGTCGGCGCTGGCGGCGGCTGGCAGGAGGGCCATTGTAGCCACGAAAACCAGAAGACTCTTTTTCAAATCCGTTCGCCTTGAGCGAAGTCGAGAGGCCCATAACGCAGGCGCGACGGATGGGTGTCTCGACTTCGCTCGACACGAACGGGAATGGGGTGTTCTGGCGTGCGCAATATCACGGCTTTGCGATACGAATACTATAGCCGTCGAGCAGCGCCTGATAGGCAGCGGCCTCGCGTTTTGCTTTGGTATCGGCGCGCCAGTCATTGGTGACTTGCTGCACGATTTCGGCGAGCGGATGCGTGGAGGGCGTGGAGGGCGCGGAGGTGGCGCGGATGCGAATGGCGTGCCAACCATAGCCCGACTGCACCGGGCCGGACCATTTTCCGGTCGGTAGCGGACGCAGGCTTTCGGCGAAACCGTCGCCAAATTCGCGGGCGATGGCACTGGCGGGTGTTTTGTCCATCGCGGCGGGCAGGGGGATAAGGAGCACCGGCGGCGACTTGCCCGTGTTTAGCGCGGCAACGGCGGCGCGCGCGGCGGCTTCATCCTCGCCATAATATCGCTGATCGAAACTATAGACGGGGTCGGCGGCGTAGCGCGCCTTGTGCTCGGTGTAATAGCGCGTCAGTTCGGTGTCGGTCGGGGTGGCATTTTCGACCTGCGCGGTTGCAAGAAACTCCATCTTGGTACGCAGTCGGCGGCGGATAATGGGGTCATCGGCGTCGAGGCCGAGCCGCAAGGCCTCGCGAAAATACACCTCTTCCTTGATATCATCGCGGATCAGGCCGTCGAGTTCTTGGGGGCTTGGCGGCCTGCGCCATGTCTGCTGCCATTGGTCGGCAAGCCGCGCAACTTGCGCCTCGTCGAGCGTGATTTCGCGGTCGCTGACATCGAACCCGCCATAATAGTCACTGAATGCGAATAATGCCGCGCCTGCGATCAGAAAATGGACGAGCGGTTCACGCAGCAGGCTTTTCATGGGCCAATGTCTGGCAGAGACCAATCGATCGGCGCAAGGCCTTTGGCTTCGAGAAAGGCATTGCACTGCGAGAAATGCTTGCAGCCCAGAAAGCCGTTATGCGCGGAGAGCGGCGAGGGGTGCGCGGCCTTTAGCACGAGATGGCGGGACTGGTCGACGAATGCGGCTTTCTTTTGCGCATAGGCACCCCACAGCATGAATACGACCGGTTCGGCGCGGCTATTGATCAGGCGGATGACGGCGTCGGTGAAACGCTCCCACCCTTTGCCCTGGTGCGATGCTGCTTTCGTAGCTTCGACGGTCAGAACGCTGTTGAGCAAGAGCACGCCTTGCGCTGCCCAGTGTTCGAGGAAGCCGTGACGCGGGCGGGGCAGGCCGAGGTCGCTTTCGAGTTCCTTATAGATATTGAGCAAACTCGGCGGCGGACGCACCCCGGCTTTGACGCTGAAACACAGGCCATGCGCCTGGCCGGGACCGTGATAGGGATCTTGACCCAGAATGACGACGCGCACCTGATCAAGCGGAGTAAGGTCAAGCGCGCGGAACCATTCTCTGCCCTTGGGGTATATCGCTTTCCCTGCGGCCTTTTCGGACGTGAGGAAAGATTTAAGCGCCGCCATATAATCCGCGTTGAACTCGGGGAGCAAAGGCGCTTTCCAGCTTTCGTGGAGTTGAATGTCAGGCATGGTGCGCGACTTCTTTTTTTAAAGAAGGCGGGAAGGAAAGAAGGGGGAAGGTCATTATTCTTTCCAATGGTTGTTTGTGATCCGGCGGATGCCTTGTTTGAACGTTTCGCTGCCAAAATTCAGCAGAAGGCCGATCGGAAGGTTCATCAACCGGATGTAAGTTAGAGTCTGCTTGAGATGGATAGGGCCGAGTTTTTCGATTGATTTGAGTTCTATGAGCAAAAGATCTTCGACAAGTAGATCGTAGCGAAATGCTCCCGCATAGGTCTTTCCATCAATTATGATGTCGACCGTCTTTTGTCGGTCGACTTTCAAGCCCAGCGCATTGAGGCGGTCGGCAAGTACCTGTTCATAAACAGATTCGATCAGGCCAGGGCCGATTTGCAGATGTAGCGAGAGGCCGCAATTGATGATTATGCCGGTAAGTTCATCCGCGTGCTCAAGCTTTCCCATAGAACTTCCCGTCTTCTTTCCTTCCCGCCTTCTTTACATTCATTCTGCAGCCGGAGTGACAAGCAACGCGCTCCACGCCTCCGTCTCCTTCTTAGTCGCAGGCCCGAGCAATTCCATTGCGTGGCGCAGCCGTTCGCGGATGATGTCGCGGCCGAGATGGACGATTGCGTCGAACAACGGCACGCCTTGCGGCTGACCGGTGATCGCGATGTAGAAGGGACGGATGACCTCTTTGAGCTTCGCTTCCAGCACCTCGGCAGTACGGCGCAGCGTTGTTTCGACGCCTTCCTTGTTCCATTCGATCAGGCTGTCGAATTGCTGCAGCGCAAGCGTGTAAGCGGCGCGTTGCTGGTCTTGGTCGATTTTGACGCCGTCGCGCAACGCTTCGGCGGTGAGGCTCTCGATACGGTTCATGAAGAACATCGCGGTGAGGCCGCCCAAGTCTGACAATTTGGTAATCCGCGCCTGCGCCATCTCGGCGATTGGCGTCAGGTAGGTGTCGTTCAGCGCCCATGCCTTGATGGCGTCGAGGAACTGCGTGGTATCCAGCTCCTCGCGTAAATAACGACCATTGAGCCAGTCGAGCTTCGACGTGTCGAACACCGGGCCACCCAATGAGATATTGTGGACATCGAAGCCGTCGATCAGGTCTTGCAGCGAAGTCTTCTCATCCTCTTCACTGGCTGATTTGATGAAGAGCCCGAGGAAATTCTGCATCGCCTGCGGCAGATAGCCCGCTCGCTGATAGAACAGGATGCTGGTCGGGTTTTTGCGCTTCGACAGCTTCGATTTGTCGGCGTTGCGCAGCAGCGGCAGGTGGGTGAGCACCGGCGGTTCCCACCCGAAATATTGGTAGAGCAGCAGATGCTTGGGTGCCGACGAAATCCATTCCTCGCCGCGCATGACATGGGTGATGCCCATCAGATGGTCATCGACGACATTGGCCAGATGATAGGTCGGCAGGCCGTCTGATTTCATCAACACCTGCATATCGACGACGGCATATTCGAACTCGATCTCGCCGCGCAGCGTATCGTGGACGATACATTTGCCTTCGGTCGGGATTTTCATGCGGACAACATGAGGAACGCCGTCGGCATCGAGCGTTGCGCGGTCGGCGTCGGTCAAGCCTAAGCAGGTGCCGTCATATTTGGGCGGTTGCTTCGCGGCGATCTGGTGCCGCCGCATATCGGTCAGCTTTTCGCTCGTGCAATAGCATTTGAACGCATGGCCGTCCGCCAGCAGCCGGTCGCAATGCTCGGTGTAAATCGCGCTGCGTTCGGACTGGCGATAGGGACCGTGCGGGCCGCCGACATCGGGGCCTTCGTCCCAGCTGAGGCCCAGCCAGCGCAGCGAGTCGAGGATCATTTTCTCCGACTGCGGAGTCGAGCGCGCTTGATCGGTATCCTCGATCCGCAGCAAAAATTCGCCGCCATGTTTCTTGGCAAAGCAATAGTTGATCAGCGCAATATAGGCGGTGCCGACATGCGGATCGCCAGTGGGCGAAGGGGCCACCCTTGTTCTTACTGGGCGGGTGCGTACAGTCATGGGTGAAAAAGCCTTTGGTTTGATTTGCCCGCGCTCTATCAAGCTGCAACGGCATTGTCATCTTTCCGGTGCAGTCGCATATCACGCCCGAGCCAGCAGGAGTCCCTTCATGCAAATCAGCCCCATTTCGCTTAGTCGGCGTCAATTCGGTTTTGGCCTTGGCAGCATCGCCTTCGCAGGGCTTGCCGCGCGCGCCATCGCGCAAGCGCCGGTTGCTGGCATGAACGAGGTGCGCGGATATGGTCCGCTGTTGCGCGATCCGGACAACCTGATCGATCTGCCAAAGGGCTTTAGCTACCGCGTGATTTCGCGGCTAGGCAACATCATGGATGACGGTCATTTGGTCCCGAACGCCGCTGATGGCATGGGCGCGTTCGCGGTCGGCAAGGGCAAAGTCGCGCTGGTGCGTAACCATGAATTGTCGCAACGTGATCTGCGCTTTGGCCCGTTCACCGGCGATGTGCCCAAGGATTTCAGGACCTATGACCGCATTGCCGATAAGGCGGCGATGCCGATACCGGGCGGCACGACGACGTTGATCTACGACATGAAAACCGGCCAGCGCGAGGCGGAGTGGCTGAGCCTCTCTGGCACGATGCGCAACTGTTCGGGCGGAATCACGCCGTGGGGCAGCTGGCTGACCTGCGAAGAGGCGGTGACCAAGGCCGGCGACGGCGTTGGCAAGGATCATGGCTATGTCTTTGAAGTGCCCGCGACGCATCGCGGTCTGGTCGATCCGGTGCCGCTGAAAGCGATGGGCCGTTTCAACCATGAAGCCGCCTGCGTCGATCCGCGCACTGGCATCGTCTATCTGACCGAGGACCGCGACGACAGCCTGCTCTACCGCTTCATCCCGAATGAAAAAGGGCAGCTGGCGAAGGGCGGTCGGTTGGAGGCGCTCGCCCTGGCCGAAGCCCCCGGCGTCGATCCGCGCAACTGGTCGGGTGTGCAAGTGGCCAAGGGCCAGAATTACCGCGCGAAATGGATACCGCTCAGCAATCCCGAAAGCCCGAACGATGATCTGCGCAAACAAGGTGCGGCCAAAGGCGCGGCATTGTTCGCGCGCGGCGAGGGTATTTTTTGGGGAAAAGGCGAGCTTTATTTCGCCTGCACCAGCGGCGGCGCGGCCAAATACGGACAGATTTTCCGTTACAAGCCAGCGGTCAATGAGGGTTTTCCGGGCGAGAGCGACGCGCCCGGGATGCTCGACCTGTTCTTGGAATCGACCAACCCGGCGTTCTACAATTATGGCGACAATATCGCGGTGATGCCCAACGGCCATCTGCTGGTGTGCGAGGATCAATATACCGAAATCGTTGCTAACCATCTGCGCGGCGTCAACGGCGCTGGGCAAACTTACATGATCGCCAAAAGCCGCGTCCAAACCGAATTTGCCGGAGCCTGCTTCTCGCCCGATGGTTCGACGATGTTCGTGAACTTCTACGCGCCGACCATGACGCTGGCGATCAAGGGGCCGTGGGGCAGGGTAAAGTCGGTCTAGCGCTGACCGGCAAACACGCGTAGCGATGGGGAAATGTCGCAATCCTTTCCCCGGTTACTTTCGCTCGGCACCGCGTTGCCTCCCTACCGCATAACGCAAACGCAAGTTCTGGCCATTTTGGCAGATGCAAAGGGTAAGGCGTTACCCGCGCGCATGGCCGAGATTCTTGGCAATACCGGAATTGACCAGCGCCATATCGCAATGCCACCTGAATATTATTTCGACGAGCGGTCGTGGGCGGACAGGGCGCGGGTTTATGAGCAAGCTGCCGCAGAGATGTTTGAAGCGTCGGCGGGACTGTCTCTAAAACGCGCAGGCCTGACACCTGCTGACATCGGCCAGATCGTGTTCGTCTCGACCACCGGCACGATGACCCCCAGCCTGCCGAGCCGGATGATCGCGACGATGGGTTTTGCCCGCGACACACGTTGTGTGCCGCTGTTCGGTTATGGCTGCGCGGGCGGGGTGATCGGGCTTGGCGTGGCGGCCGACCTGTTCCGTGCAGTGCCGGACAAGCCGGTTCTGCTGGTCAGTCTGGAATTGTGCAGCATCGCCTACGACCATGCGCGGTTCGAGAAGAAGGATATGGTGGCGCTCGCGCTGTTCGCCGATGGTTGCGCGGCGGCGGTTGTGGGCGCTGGGCCAAAGGGCAAAAACGCGCCGGAATTGTCGACTTTTGCGAGCCATGTATGGCCCGATACGCTCGACATGATGGGCTGGGAAATCGGCGATACCGGTTTCGATCTGGTGCTGGCGCGTGATATTCCGCTGTTCGTGAACAACCATTTTGCGCCGGTCTGCGATGCGTTTTTAGGCGAGCAAGGGTTGGCGAAGGCCGATATGGCCGAACCCGCCTGCCACCCCGGCGGCGGGCGGGTGGTTGATGCACTGGCCGAATATTTCGGCGATGATCTGGCGGCGACGCGACGCGTTTTACGGCAGCATGGCAATATGAGTTCGCCCACGGTGTTGTTCGTGTTGGAGGAGCTGTTGGCGGCTGGGCCACTTGATAAGCCAACGCTGATGACTGCCCTGGGCCCAGGCTTTGTCGGCGCGATGGGAATTCTCAAGCCATGACTGTGCTGGACTGGCCGCTTTGGGCGCAAGTGGTGCTGGGCTACGTCATCGTCCAGCGGCTGGCCGAGCTCGCTTATGCGAACGCCAACACCCGCCGATTGCTGGCCGAAGGCGGTCGCGAATATGGCGAGCGGCATTATCCGCTTTTCATCATACTCCACAGCAGCTGGCTGATCGCCATTGTGCTGTTCGCCAAACCGACGCCGATCCCCGACATGCTACTGCTCAACATCTTCGTCGCTGCCCAAACCTTCCGCTTTTGGACGCTCGCCAGCATCGGTCGCTGGTGGACCACCCGCATCATCAGCGCCCCGCATTTCCCAAGGGTGAAGCGAGGGCCTTACCGGTTCGTCAAGCACCCCAATTATGCGCTGGTCGTGGTGGAGATTGCCTTGCTGCCTCTATTATTGGGCGCGCCAGCAATGGCGCTGACTTTTTCGCTGTTGAATGCGGCGCTGCTGTGGTGGCGGATCAGGGTCGAGAATGCGGTGCTGGGCGAGCGAGCCTAGCCACATATTGACGGCTAATGCCCCGCACTTGCCATTCTCTCCGGCTTTAACGAATTGTCTTTGTGTCTGTGTCGGCGCGAAGAGAAAAAACCGATGATCGGTCTTTCCAGCACCCAATATATGCCACAGCCAATCAGCAGTATGAATCCAAAAGAAGCGATGACGAATATCTCTTTGCCAAAATCCAGATACGGCCAGATTTGAACGATAATGCCCAACGCAAGGAGATGAAACAAATAGATCGAGTAGGACGCCGATCCCAGGATATCTGCCAGTTTCCATTTCGGCAAACGATCTTCAGCAGACAATGCTCCTGCTACAACGAGCATCGCCGGAATGCCCAGAGCATAAACGCGATCCATTGCCGTTGATTGCAAGAAGAACATTATGAAAAGTCCAAAAGGCACCGCCGCCAGCGGTAGTCTGATGCCGTATTTCGCGATTGCCATTCCCAGTATAAATTCAATGACGATCGGGCGGCAGTAAAATTCGAACAACACACCGCCTTCTACAAATTTCCCGACAATCAATAGCAAAGCAAAAAGGGTAGAAACAGCGATAAAGCGATAGGATTCTTTCAAAAACAGCGACAATGAAAAGATAAGATAGAAGAACATTTCATAGTTCAGCGTCCAGCCCGGCTCCAGAATTGGTTGCACCATGTTAATCTTCGGGTTCATTGCCGGGATGAAAAAGAGGCTATGCAGCTTCAGGCTCCATTGGCCTTGGACCTGCATCATCGCGGCAACCGTGGCAATCCAGTATAGCGGCACTATGCGTTGCACCCTCTGGGCCATGAATTCGCCGGGTGAAATATCTCTGCTCGAAGTCGATCGAACCATCACGAAGCCCGAGATAACAAAGAATATGTCAACGCCGCCTCTCATCCAATAGACGTGCGCCTCGTCGTCGACCATGAAGTCGACACTGCTAAAGATATGAAATGTCGCGACCATTATCGCGGCCAGTGCACGAAGATAATGTATCGATCTGAAATGTTGCATTACGGGCGACCCACCGTCATCATATGCAGGCAATATACGGATCGGGTTAAGAAATGCCTGCCGGTCCACAGGACTTGACCAACCCCCCATCCGGCGCTAATGGCGCGCCTTCTTGAAGGTCGAAGTGCGATTCTCGCCTGACCGACGGGAAATCAACATAGGCTGCACATTGTGCGTTCGACCGGGTGGGTTAAAGGCTGAGCCTCCACCATAAATACGGGCGTCTGCGCAAAGTAACCACATATTCTTAAGGTGAAGATATGCCAACGATTAACCAGCTGGTCCGCAAGGGCCGGACCCCGCAGAAGGCCAAGTCAAAGGTCCCTGCGATGGAGCAAAATCCACAGAAGCGCGGCGTTTGCACCCGCGTTTATACGACGACCCCGAAAAAGCCGAACTCGGCTCTGCGTAAAGTTGCCAAGGTTCGCCTGACCAACCAGCGCGAGGTCATTTCCTATATCCCCGGTGAAGGCCATAACCTTCAGGAGCACAGCGTTGTGTTGATCCGTGGCGGTCGTGTTCGCGATCTTCCCGGTGTTCGCTACCATGTTCTGCGCGGTGTGCTCGATACACAAGGCGTCAAGGACCGGAAGCAATCGCGCTCCAAATATGGTGCCAAGCGTCCGAAGTAATTCGGCCTGTTGCAACCCTTTGGCCATATCGGCGCGGTCTCGCGACAATATGGCCCAGCTATAAGGAAATAGAATATGTCACGTCGTCGTCGTCCCGAAAAACGCGTAATCCTTCCCGATCCCCGTTATGGTGATCTGGTATTGTCGAAATTCATGAACAACCTGATGCTGGACGGTAAAAAGTCCGCCGCAGAACGTATTGTTTATGGCGCACTCGAAACTGTCGAGCAACGCGCGAAGAAAGATCCGGTGCAGACCTTTCATGAAGCACTCGACAACGTAAAGCCCGGCATCGAAGTCCGCAGCCGCCGTGTCGGTGGTGCGACCTATCAGGTTCCGGTCGAAGTTCGTCCGGAACGCGCACAGGCACTCGCCATCCGCTGGTTGATTACCGCTGCACGTAACCGTAGCGAAACTACGATGGCCGCACGTTTGTCGGGCGAATTGATGGATGCCGCGTCGAACCGCGGTAACGCTGTCAAGAAGCGTGAAGATACGCACCGTATGGCCGAAGCCAACCGCGCGTTTGCACACTACCGCTGGTAATAAAATCCCCTAGGGCCGTTCCGGCGGTCCATTCTTTGGAGTAAAGACCATGGCACGCAGCCATCCACTGAGTATGTATCGCAACATTGGGATTATGGCGCATATCGACGCCGGTAAGACCACGACTACCGAGCGGATCCTGTTTTATACCGGAAAGTCATACAAAATCGGCGAAGTGCATGATGGTGCTGCGACGATGGACTGGATGGAGCAGGAGCAAGAGCGCGGGATTACGATCACGTCGGCTGCGACCACCTGTTTCTGGAACGATCACCGGATCAACATCATCGATACCCCCGGCCACGTCGACTTCACAATTGAAGTCGAACGTTCGCTGCGCGTGCTCGACGGTGCGGTTGCGTGTTTCGACGGCGTTGCCGGCGTTGAACCGCAGTCCGAAACCGTATGGCGTCAGGCCGACAAATACGGCGTGCCGCGTATGTGCTTCATCAACAAGCTCGATCGTACCGGCGCGAACTTCAAATATTGCGTCCAGTCGATCATCGACCGTCTCGGCGCGCGCCCGGCTGTGCTCTATATTCCGATCGGTATCGAAGCCGACCTGAAGGGCTTGGTCGATCTGGTCGAAAACCGTGCGATCATCTGGAAAGACGAAGCGCTGGGTGCCGAATTCTTCTACGAAGAAATCCCTGCCGACCTCGCCGACGAAGCCGCGAAATATCGCAGCGAGCTGATCGAACTTGCCGTCGAGCAGGACGATGACGCGATGGAATCCTATCTCGAAGGCAACGAGCCCGACGTCGCGACGCTGAAGGCGCTGATCCGCAAGGGCACGCTGAACCAGTCGTTCGTGCCAGTGTGCTGCGGCTCGGCGTTCAAGAACAAGGGCGTTCAGCCCTTGCTCGATGCCGTGGTCGATTATCTGCCTTCGCCGCTCGACATTGAAGACGTGCAGGGTGTCCACATGGATACTCTTGAGCCCGATAGCCGTCCGCCTACCGATGATGCGCCGTTCAGCGCATTGGCGTTCAAGGTGATGAACGACCCGTTTGTCGGTTCGCTGACCTTTATCCGCATCTATTCGGGTTCGCTGCTCAAGGGCACCTATCTGAACTCGGTGAAGGACAAGAAAGAAAAGGTCGGCCGCATGCTCGAAATGCACGCCAACGAACGCAAGGACGTTGACGAGGCATTTGCCGGCGACATCATCGCGCTTGCCGGTATGAAGGAAACCACCACCGGCGACACATTGTGCGCCGAACGTTTCCCGATCATTCTTGAGCGGATGGAATTCCCCGATCCGGTTATCGAATTGTCGGTGGAACCCAAGACCAAGGCCGACCAGGAAAAGATGGGTATCGCGCTCAATCGTCTGTCTGCTGAAGATCCTTCGTTCCGCGTTTCGACCGACCATGAATCGGGTCAGACGATCATCAAGGGGATGGGCGAGCTACATCTCGATATCATCGTCGATCGTATGCGCCGCGAATTCAAGGTCGAGGCCAATGTTGGTGCGCCGCAGGTGGCTTACCGCGAATATCTTGCGCGTGAAGTCGACGTCGATTACACCCATAAGAAGCAGTCGGGTGGTTCGGGTCAGTTTGGCCGCATCAAGTTCACGGTGAAACCGGGCGAACGTGGCACGGGCATCACCTTCAAGGACGAAGTCAAGGGCGGTAATATTCCCAAGGAATACATCCCGTCGGTTGAAAAGGGCATGCGCGAAACCGCCGAATCGGGTTCGCTCATCGGGTTCCCGATTATCGACTTCGAAATCATCCTCTATGACGGCGCTTACCATGACGTCGACTCGTCGGCGCTGGCGTTTGAAATCGCCGGGCGTGCGGGGATGCGTGAAGCTGCTCAAAAGGCAGGCATCAAGCTGCTCGAACCGATCATGAAGGTTGAAGTTGTGTCGCCTGAGGAATATCTGGGTGACGTAATCGGTGACATGAACTCACGCCGTGGACAGATCCAGGGCACCGACACCCGCGGCAACGCACAGGTTGTCGAAGCCATGGTGCCGCTTGCCAACATGTTCGGCTATGTGAACCAGCTCCGCTCGTTCACGCAAGGTCGGGCAAACTATTCGATGTTCTTCAACCATTATGATGAAGTTCCAGCGAATGTGGCGGCTGAAATAAAAGAGAAACTGGCCTAGGCGAACCGCGGATTGCGGCAAGCCAAAGCTTGACATTGAGGGCCAGCCTCGCCATGGCGCGCGCGGACTGTTCCTTAGACAGAACAATTTGGAACCAAAAGGTAGGATAAAATGGCAAAAGCAAAGTTTGAGCGGACAAAGCCGCATTGCAACATCGGCACCATCGGTCACGTTGACCACGGCAAGACCACGCTGACCGCAGCGATCACCAAAGTCATGGCTGAACTTCATGGCGGTACTGCTGTTGATTTTGCCAATATCGACAAAGCGCCTGAAGAGCGCGAGCGTGGCATCACGATTTCGACCGCGCACGTCGAATATGAAACCGCGAACCGCCACTATGCGCACGTCGACTGCCCGGGTCACGCTGACTATGTGAAGAACATGATCACCGGTGCTGCCCAGATGGACGGCGCGATCCTCGTAGTGAACGCAGCCGACGGCCCGATGCCACAGACCCGCGAGCACATCCTGCTTGCCCGTCAGGTTGGCGTTCCTGCTCTTGTTGTCTACATGAACAAGGTCGATCAGGTCGATGACGAAGAAATTCTCGAGCTAGTTGAAATGGAAATCCGCGAACTTCTTTCGAAGTATGATTTCCCGGGTGACGATATTCCTATCGTTCGGGGTTCGGCGCTTGCTGCCCTCGAAGGTCGCGACGATGCCATTGGTAAGGAATCGGTCCTTGCTCTTATGGCTGCTGTTGACGAAGCAATTCCTCAGCCAGACCGTCCGATCGACAAGCCGTTCCTGATGCCGGTTGAAGACGTGTTCTCGATCTCGGGTCGTGGTACGGTTGTTACCGGTCGCGTTGAGACGGGTATCGTCAAGGTTGGCGAAGAAGTCGAAATCGTCGGTATCAAGGACACCAAGAAAACGACGGTTACCGGCGTTGAAATGTTCCGCAAGCTGCTCGACGAAGGTCGTGCAGGCGACAACATCGGCGCATTGGTACGCGGCGTAGGCCGTGAAGAAGTCGAGCGTGGTCAGGTTCTCTGCAAGCCCGGTTCGGTTACGCCGCACACCGAGTTTTCGGCTGAAATCTATGTGCTTTCGAAGGATGAAGGCGGCCGTCACACGCCGTTCTTTGCGAACTACCGTCCGCAATTCTACTTCCGCACCACCGACGTAACCGGTGAAGTTGTCCTTCCTGAAGGCACTGAAATGGTTATGCCAGGCGATAACGTAACCATCGCTGTCAAGCTGATCGCACCAATCGCAATGGACCCGGGTCTCCGCTTCGCAATCCGCGAAGGTGGCCGTACCGTCGGTTCAGGGGTTGTCAGTTCGATCCAGAAGTAATAAAGGCCGCGCATCCCGCCCGTTTCCCTGATTCGTTCAGGTGTCGGGCGGGGCGGTTTTAAGAAATTCAAAGCAGCCGTTCCGGCGCTCCTACATGGAAGCCGGGCTGGCTGTTTTTCGCTCTTTGATATTGATAGAATTTGGAAAATTGGTAAAACCATGGAAACGCAGAATATCCGCATCCGCCTGAAAGCATTCGACCATCGCGTCCTCGATCAGGCAACCGGCGATATCGCTGACACCGCGCGCCGCACCGGCGCCTTGATCCGTGGCCCAATTCCACTTCCTACCCGTATCGAAAAGTTCACCGTCAACCGTGGCCCGCATGTCGACAAAAAGTCGCGCGAGCAGTTTGAGGTGCGGACTTACAAGCGGATGCTCGATATCGTGCAGCCGACACCACAGACCGTAGACGCGCTGATGAAGCTCGATCTTGCTGCCGGTGTGAACGTAGAAATCAAGCTGGCTTAAGGCCAGCGCAGCCCCGGACCTGATCCGGGGTCTCTATAGTCCCGGCGCTAGATCGCCGGTAATTCCAGCCCCGGTTGGAACGACTACAAGAGGTGGATACCGCCGGTTTTTACACCGGGCCGCGTCCCCCGTCTTCTCTCCCTCGGGAGAGATTCCAGCCCGGACGGGGCGATGCTTGAAATTTGGGTTGGAAGGTACGCCCCCTCGGCAATAACGTCGGGTGGGCCTCTGCACTGTAAGGAGCAAAGATCATGCGTACTGGCGTGATCGCGAAAAAGATGGGTATGATGCGCCTCTTCCAAGAAGATGGCCGTCACGTTCCCGTCACCGTACTGGCGCTGGAAGGCTGCCAGGTGGTCGGAGCCCGCAACGAGGAAAAGGATGGCTATTTCGCCGTTCGCCTTGGTGCCGGAGCCCGTAAAGCGAAAAATGTAAATAAACCGCAACGTGGCGAATTCGCCAAGGCGCAGGTCGAGCCAAAAGCTCGCGTCGCCGAATTCCGCGTTGATGACGAAAACGGATTGCTGCCGATTGGCGCGCATTTGACCGCCGATCATTTCATCGCCGGTCAATTTGTCGACATCACCGGCCATACCCAGGGTAAGGGCTTTGCCGGTGCCATGAAGCGTTGGGGCTTCGGTGGTATGCGTGCGACCCACGGCGTTTCGATCTCTCACCGTGCCCACGGTTCGACTGGCCAACGCCAGGATCCGGGCAAGGTGTTCAAGAACAAGAAGATGGCCGGCCATATGGGCGACCGTCAACGCACCCAGCAAAATTTGCAGGTTGTGCGCACTGACGCAGGCCGTGGTCTGATTTTTGTCCGCGGTTCGGTTCCAGGCGCAAAGAACGGCTGGATGCTAATCCGTGACGCGGTGAAGCTGCCTTTGCCTGAAGGTGTTCCGTTCCCCGGCGCGATGCGTCGCAATGCCGATGAAACGGCATCTGAGGATGCACCTGCGGGCATGGTCGAAGAAGCGGCGGTCATCGAAATCGATACCGGTCCGACTGCGGCGGAAGAAGCGGCGTTGCTTGCAGAAGCAGACACCAAAATCGCCGAACAGGATGCCGAGATCGCTGCGTCTGACGCAAGCGAAGAAGCCAAGCCAGAAGGCGAGGGAGCTTAAGCCATGAAACTCAAGGTTCAAACCCTCGACGCAAAAGCTAAGGGCGATATCGATCTGAATGACGATGTATTCGGCGTTGAGCCGCGTGCCGACATTCTGCACCGCGTCGTCACCTGGCAGCGTGAAAAAGCACGTGGCACCGCTCGCGCAACCCGCGAACGTAGCGACGTCAACCGTACCGGCAAGAAATTCGGAAACCAGAAGGGTGGCGGTACTGCCCGTCACGGTAACCGTCGCGCGCCGATCTTTATCGGTGGTGGTAAAGCCCACGGTGCCCGTCTTCGCGACTTCAACCCTTCGTTGAACAAGAAAGTTCGCGCGCTGGGTCTGAAAATGGCGTTGTCGAGCAAGGCAAAGGCTGGTTCGCTGTTCGTACTTGAAGACCTGAACCTGAAAGATGCCAAAACACAGGCGCTTCAGGGTCAAATCGGCAAGCTCGGCTTCGGCAAGACCATGCTGGTTATCGATGGCGATACCGTCAGCGAAAATTTCCGCATGGCGTCGGCTAACCTCATCGGCATCAACGTGATGCCTGCGGTCGGTGCCAACGTCTATGACATCTTGAAGCACGACACGCTGGTTCTGACCCGCGCTGCAGTCGAAAAGCTGGAGGCCCGGTTCAATGGCTAAAAAAGAAGCAATCGACGTCCGTCATTATGACGTGATCGTCGCACCGCACATCACCGAAAAAGCGACGTTGCTCTCGGAACACAACGCAGTTGTTTTCAAGGTAACCGGCACGTCGACCAAGCCGCAGATCAAGGCCGCTGTAGAAGCGTTGTTCGACGTCAAGGTCGTGAACGTGAACACGCTGGTGCAAAAAGGCAAAACCAAGCGGTGGAAGGGCAAGCCCTACACTCGTTCGGACGTCAAAAAAGCGATCGTCACTTTGGCCGAAGGCCAGAGCATCGACGTGACAACCGGTATTTAAGGGCAGGAAAATGGCACTCAAAAGCTACAAACCAACTAGCCCCGCCCGTCGCGGCCTTGTGCTGGTTGACCGTTCGAGCCTGTTCAAGGGAAAGCCCGTCAAGGCGCTGACCGAAGGCAAGAGCAAGACCGGTGGCCGTAACAACAAAGGCCATGTCACTTCACGTGGCATCGGTGGCGGTCACAAGCAGAAATATCGTTTGATCGACTTCAAGCGTCGCAAATGGGATATGGCTGCAACGGTCGAGCGTCTGGAATATGACCCCAACCGTTCGGCATTCATCGCGCTCGTAAAATACGAAGACGGCGAACTGGCCTACATCATTGCGCCGCAGCGTCTGGCAGTTGGCGATTCGATTATCGCTGGCGAAAAGACCGACGTGAAGCCGGGTAACGCGATGCCATTGTCGCAAATGCCGGTTGGCACAATCTGCCACAATATCGAAATGAAGCCCGGCAAGGGTGGCCAGATCGCACGGTCAGCAGGCACTTATGTGCAGCTCGTTGGTCGTGACGGTGGCCGCGTTATCGTTCGTCTGAACTCTGGCGAGCAACGCTACATCCTCGGCACCTGCATGGGTACGGTTGGCGCGGTTTCGAACCCCGACAACTCGAACACCACGCTTGCCAAGGCGGGCCGTAACCGCTGGCGCGGCATTCGCCCGCTGACCCGCGGTGTTGCCAAGAACCCGGTCGATCACCCCCATGGTGGTGGTGAAGGCCGTACCTCGGGTGGCCGTCATCCGGTTACTCCTTGGGGTAAGCCAACCAAGGGTGCGCGCACTCGCAGCAACAAGTCGACCGACCGGATGATCATCCGTTCGCGGCATGCTAAGAAGAAGAGGTAACTCATGTCTCGTTCCGTCTGGAAAGGTCCGTTTGTTGACCTCTATCTGCTGAAAAAAGCAGAAACCGCGCAGGACACGTCCGCTCGCGCGCCGATCAAGACCTGGTCGCGTCGCTCGACGATCCTGCCACAATTCGTTGGCCTGACGTTCAGCGTCTACAACGGCCACAAATTCATTCCCGTCTCGGTGAATGAAGACATGGTTGGCCACAAGCTGGGTGAGTTCGCTCCTACGCGGACCTATCACGGCCACGGCGCAGATAAGAAGGGCAAACGCTAATGGGTAAGCAATCCGCCCCCCGTCGCGTCGGCGACAAGGAAGCTTTGGCTGTCGGCACCACCATCCGTGGTTCTGCGCAGAAGCTTGGCCTTGTTGCGGCGCTGATCCGTGGCCGCAAGGTTGAAGATGCGCTCAACATTCTGACCTTCTCGACCAAGGGCATGGCCCCTGAAGTCCGCAAGGTGCTGGCATCTGCCATCGCGAACGCTGAAAACAACCACAACCTCGATGTTGATGCGTTGTTTGTTCAGGAAGCAAGCGTCGGCAAGGCGCTGACCATGAAGCGTTTCATGGCCCGCGGTCGTGGCAAATCGAGCCGTATCGTCAAACCGTTCAGCCGTCTGCGCATCGTTGTGCGCGAACGCGAAGAAGAGGCATAAGTCATGGGTCAAAAATCAAATCCAATCGGCCTTCGCCTGCAGATCAACCGCACTTGGGACAGCCGCTGGTACGCCGAAGGCGCGGAATATGGCCGCATGCTGCTGGAAGATATCAAGATCCGCAAATTCATCTTTGAAACGCTGCCGCAAGCTGCGATTTCCAAGGTGGTGATTGAGCGTCCGGCAAAAAATTGCCGCGTGTCGATCTATGCAGCGCGTCCCGGCGTGATCATCGGCAAAAAAGGCGCTGACATCGAAAAGCTGAAAAAGCAGATCGGTCAGTTCACCACTGCGGATGTCAGCCTCAACATCGTTGAAATCCGCAAGCCAGAAGTCGATGCGAAACTCGTCGCCCAAGGCGTTGCCGACCAGCTAATCCGTCGTATCGCATTTCGCCGTGCCATGAAACGCGCTGTGCAATCGGCGCTGCGTCTGGGTGCCGAAGGCATCAAGATCACCTGCGGTGGCCGTTTGGGCGGTGCAGAAATCGCCCGCGTCGAATGGTACCGTGAAGGCCGCGTTCCGTTGCATACGCTGCGCGCGAATGTCGACTATGCTGAAGCCGAAGCGCTTACCGCTTATGGCATCATCGGCATCAAATGCTGGATATTCAAAGGCGAAATCCTGGGTCACGATCCGATGGCAACCGACCGGCTGATGATGGAGGCGCAAACCTCCGGCGTCCGTCCGCAGTCCGACCGCCGTTGATAGATAAGGTCAGATATCATGCTGCAACCAAAAAAACATAAGTTCCGCAAACAGTTCAAGGGCCGCATCCACGGTCTTGCCAAGGGCGGTTCGGACCTGAACTTCGGTTCTTACGGGCTGAAGGCGCTTGAGCCTGAGCGTATCACTGCGCGTCAGATCGAGGCGGCCCGCCGTGCGATCACGCGCCACATCAAGCGTCAGGGGCGTTTGTGGATCCGTATCTTTCCGGATGTGCCAGTCACCAAAAAGCCTGCCGAAGTCCGTCAGGGTAAAGGTAAGGGTTCGGTTGAATATTGGGCAGCCAAGGTTAAGCCAGGCCGTATCATGTTCGAACTGGACGGCGTACCCGGCCCGATCGCAGCAGTCGCTTTCCAGCGCGCGGCGATGAAACTGCCAATCAAGACCAAGGTCGTGGCGCGTCTCGGCGACACGTCGCATTTGGGAGCATCATAAGATGAGCAAAACCGAAGATCTGCGCGTCAAGACCGACGACCAGCTTTCGACCCAGTTGGGTGAGCTGAAGCGCGAAGCGTTCAACCTGCGTTTCCAGTCGGCTACCGGCCAGATGGAAAAGCCGGCACGCGTCCGTGAAGTGCGTCGCGACATCGCCCGCATCAAAACCCTGCAAGGCGAGCGCCAAGTCGCCGCCGCTAAGTCGGCATAAGGAGCCAACCGATGCCAAAACGTATTCTCACCGGGACGGTGGTCTCCGACAAGAGCGACAAGACTATTGTCGTTCTGGTCGAGCGCAAAGTGAAGCACCCGCTTTACGGCAAGATCATCCGCCGCTCGAAAAAATATCATGCCCATGACGAAGCAAACAGCGTCAAGGAAGGGGCAATCGTCCGCATCGAAGAGTGCGCGCCGATTTCGAAGAACAAGACATGGCGTTTGGTGGCTGATGCCGCCGCAGCGCCGGTCGCAGCCCCAACCCCAACTGTAGCGAAGGAGGATTAATCCATGATTCAGATGCAATCCAATCTCGACGTTGCGGACAACAGCGGTGCGAAACGCGTCCAGTGCATCAAGGTGCTTGGCGGTTCCAAGCGTCGCGTAGCCGGCGTTGGCGACATCATCGTGGTGTCGATCAAGGAAGCAGCGCCTCGCGGCAAGGTAAAGAAGGGTGACGTTCACAAGGCCGTCATCGTCCGCACCCGCAAGGACATCCGCCGCGCAGACGGTTCGGTTATCCGCTTCGATTCAAACGCTGCGGTGCTGATCGGTAACAATCAGGAACCCATCGGCACGCGTATCTTTGGACCGGTCGTTCGCGAACTGCGTGCCAAAAAGCACATGAAAATCATCAGCCTTGCGCCGGAGGTTTTGTAATCATGGCACTCGCAAAAATCAAAAAGGGCGACACCGTTGTTGTCCTCGCCGGTAAAGACAAGGGCAAGTCGGGCGAAGTCACTGCCGTGATGCCAAAGGACAGCAAGGTCGTCGTTTCCGGCGTCAATGTTGCCGTGCGTCACCGCAAGGCATCGCAGACAAACCCGCAAGGCGGTCTCGACCGCTTCGAAGCGCCGCTTCACATCTCGAACGTAGCCTTGGCTGATCCGAAATCGGGTAAGGCAACACGCGTTCGGGTTGAAACCAAGGACGGCAAGAAGGTCCGCGTGGCCGTGAAGTCCGGGGAGACGATAAATGGCTGATAAGAACTACACGCCGCGCATGAAGCAGCGTTACGACGACACGGTCGTCAAGGGATTGACCGAGAAATTCGGTTATACCAATCGCTTCGCTGTGCCGAAGATCGAAAAGATCACCCTCAACATGGGTGTGGGCGAAGGCTCGCAGGACAAGAAGAAGGTGACGACGGCGCTCGAAGAGATGACGCTGATTGCTGGCCAAAAGCCGGTCATCACCAAGGCGAAGAAATCTATTGCTGGCTTCAAGCTGCGCGAAGGCATGCCAATCGGCGTGAAAGTCACGCTGCGCGGTGCTCAGATGTACGAATTTCTTGACCGTCTCGTAACTATCGCAATGCCCCGCATTCGCGATTTTCGCGGCCTCAACCCGAAAAGCTTTGATGGCCGTGGCAACTTTGCGATGGGCTTGAAAGAGCAGATCATCTTTCCAGAAATCAGCTATGACGCCATCGATCAGGTGCGCGGCATGGATGTTATCGTAACCACTTCGGCAAACACGGATGACGAAGCGCGCGAACTGCTCAAGCTGTTCGGCTTCCCCTTCCCTGCAGAAGAAACCGAAGAGAAGGCGGCGGCGTAATGGCAAAACTGAGTTCCATAAACAAAAACGAGCGTCGCAAGAAGCTGACGAAGAAATTCGCTGGTCGTTATGCGAAACTGAAGGCGATGGCGAAAGACACCTCGCTCGACGATGGCGAGCGTTTGATTGCGCGCCTGAAAATGGCCGAAATTCCCCGCAACGGCAACCCGCACCGCGTGCGTAACCGCTGCGAAACAACCGGGCGCCCGCGCGCCTATTACCGCAAATTCCGGCTGTGCCGTATCGAACTGCGCGATCTTGCCAATAAGGGCTTGATCCCAGGCGTCACCAAGTCGAGCTGGTAAGGACAAGATAGATGGCAATGACCGATCCTTTGGGTGATATGCTCACCCGCATCCGCAACGGCCAGCGGGCGAAGAAAGACTCTGTAGTCTCGCCTGCTTCCGGCCTGCGCACCCGCGTTCTCGACGTGCTGCAACGCGAAGGCTACATCCGTGGCTATAGCGAAGAAGTGCTTGGCCAACGCGGCCAGCACAAGGGCATCCGCATCGAGCTGAAATATTTCGAGGGCCAGCCTGCGATCCAGCATGTTGCCCGCGTGTCGAAGCCCGGCCGCCGCGTCTATTCGGGTTCGCAAGAACTGCCGATCATACGCAACGGTCTTGGCATCACCATTGTATCCACGCCAAAAGGCGTCCTGTCCGACGCCGAAGCGCGTGCGCAGAATGTTGGTGGCGAAATCCTGGCGGAGGTATTCTGATGAGCCGCATTGGTAAGAAGCCGGTTGCAATGCCCGCTGGCGTCACCGCCAGCATGGGCGATGGCACATTGTCGGTAAAGGGTCCGAAGGGCGAGCTGAAAATGCCGATGAGCGACCTCATTTCCTATGAAATGAAGGACGAAGGCTTGTCGGTAATGCCTGCGAACGATAGCAAGGCTGCACGCGCATTTTGGGGTATGCAGCGGACTTTGGTGCAGAACCTCGTCACGGGCGTGACCGAAGGCTTTACCAAGGTGCTGGAAATCACCGGCGTTGGCTATCGTGCCAACAGCCAGGGGAAAATGCTGAAATTGCAGCTTGGCTATAGCCATGACGTCGATTTCGCGATTCCCGAAGGTATCGACATCAAGACTCCCGACAACACTACGGTGGAAATTTCGGGTATCGACAAGCAGAAGGTAGGGCAGGTTGCTGCCGAAATCCGTCGCTGGAGGAAGCCGGAGCCTTATAAAGGCAAGGGCATCAAATACCGCGGCGAATATATCTTCCGGAAGGAAGGGAAGAAGAAATAATGGCAAAACTGTCTCTCTTTGCGAAACGGCGCCAGCGCGTTCGTTCGAAGTTGCGGTCTCAGGTTGCTGGCCGTCCGCGTCTGTCGGTGCACCGCACCGGTCGCCATATCTATGCGCAGATCATTGACGATGCGAAGGGTGCAACGCTTGCGTCTGCTTCGACCATCGACAAGGACGTGAAGGCGAAGAACGGCTCGACCTCCGACGCGGCTGCCGAAGTCGGCAAGCGCGTTGCCGAAGCGGCGAAGAAAGCTGGCGTGACCAGCGTGGTTTTTGATCGTGGCGGGTTCCTGTTCCACGGTCGCGTCAAGGCGCTGGCGGATGCCGCGCGCGAAGGCGGATTGGAGTTTTAATGATGGCTGACGAAAACACCCCAACAGATGCACCCGTTACCGACGGCGGCGCTCCTGAAGCGCCTGCAACCGAAGCGCGCGCGCCACGCGGTGCACGCGGTGGACGTAACAGCGGCGGTGGTGACAACCGTGGCGGTGGCAATCGTGGCCGTCGTGACGGCGGTCGTCCGGCACCGGAAGAAGACGATGGCACGATTGAAAAGCTCGTCCACATCAACCGCGTTTCGAAAACGGTAAAGGGCGGTAAGCGCTTTGGCTTTGCTGCCCTCGTCGTCGTTGGCGATGGTCAGGGTCGTGCAGGCTTTGGCAAGGGCAAGGCACGCGAAGTGCCCGAAGCGATCAACAAGGCAACTGCTGCTGCGAAGAAATCGATGGTCCGCGTTCCGTTGAAAGACGGTCGTACATTGCACCATGATGGCAACGGCCGTTTTGGCGCTGGCAAGGTGACGTTGCGTTCGGCACCAGCCGGTACCGGCATCATCGCCGGCGGCCCGATGCGTGCAGTCTTTGAATCGTTGGGCGTTGCGGACGTTGTGACCAAATCGGTCGGTTCGTCGAACCCTTATAACATGGTTCGCGCTACCTTTGCGGCGCTGGTTGAACAGACCAGCCCGAAATCAGTGGCGCAACGTCGCGGCAAGAAAATCGCCGACCTTCTGGGTCGCGGCGGCAGCAAGACTGCCGAAGCCGACGCCGAAGCGATTGCGGAGTAATCGATCATGGCTAAAATCAAAATCAAACAGACCGGTTCGCCGATCCGTCGTCCTGCTTCACAGCGCGCCACTTTGAAAGGCCTTGGCCTCGACAAGATGAACCGCGTTGTCGAACTGGAAGATACCCCCGAAGTGCGCGGCATGATCCGCACGGTTCGGCACATGGTCGAAGTTCAGGGCTAATCCTGAACTTCACCTAATCCCATCAGCGCGTATTAAAGCGAAAGCGAGTGCAAGACATGAAACTGAACGATCTTAGAGACAATGAAGGCGCCCGCCATCGCCGTATGCGCGTTGGCCGTGGCATCGGTTCGGGCAAGGGCAAAACCTCCGGCCGTGGCCAAAAGGGCCAGACCAGCCGCTCGGGCGTTTCGATCAACGGCTTTGAAGGTGGCCAGATGCCGCTTCACATGCGGATCCCGAAGCGTGGCTTCAACAACATCTTTGCCAAAGACCATGCCGAAGTGAATCTGGGCATGATCCAGAAATTCATCGATGCGAAGAAAATCGACATCAAGGCGGTGGTCGACCATGCCGCACTGAAGGCTGCCGGGCTTGCCCGTGGCGGTAAAGACGGTGTCCGCCTACTCGCCAAGGGCGAACTGACCGCGAAGATCAATCTGGTCGTTGCCGGTGCCTCGAAAGCTGCTGTCGAAGCGGTTGAAAAGGCCGGCGGCAAGGTCGAAATCATCGTCAAAGTAGGTGCAGCCGAAAAGGCAGCAGCGAAGAAATCTTCGGTGAAGAACGCGGCCAAGTCGGAAGGCGCAGCGAAACCGAAAAAAGCGGCTCCTAAAAAGGCAGCCAAGAAAGAGGGCTAAGCAAGCGACTTGGCTCTTGTCATACCGGCCCCGCTTCCCGATATGGGTTGGCGGGGCTTGGCATTTCTGGGGGCTTCTGGGCATTGCTCGTGGTTCTGCATGGGTCAGTTAAGAATTTTGGGGTTGGGCAGGCGGTCGCACCTAATGCGGCGCAGCTTTAATCCGGAAACAAGGAAAGTACATCATGGCATCTCGGGCCGATCAACTGGCCTCGAACATCAATTTTTCGAAGTTCGGGCAAGCAACAGACCTTAAAAAGCGCATATGGTTCACCATTGGCGCGTTGATCATTTTCCGGATGCTGAGCTTTGTGCCGCTACCGGGCGTCGATCCGATTGCGCAGGCCTTGCTGTACCAGAACAATGCCAGCGGTGGCGTCCTCGATATCTTCAATACATTTTCGGGTGGATCACTCGAACGGATGAGCCTGATCGCGCTTGGTGTGATGCCTTACATCACCGCGTCTATCGTGGTGCAACTGGCGGCGTCCTTGTCGCCGACGCTCGCCGCGATCAAGAAAGAGGGCGAAAGCGGACGCAAGAAACTCAACCAATATACCCGCTACGGCACGGTTTTCCTGACCGGACTGCAGGGCTATTTCCTGGCAGCAGGGCTTGAATCGCTCGCGGCAGCCAATGGCATCGCGGCGGTCGTTGAACCGGGCCTGATGTTCCGCATTGTCGCCACGATCTGTTTGATCGGCGGGACGATGTTCCTGATGTGGCTTGGTGAGCAGATCACTGCGCGCGGTATCGGCAACGGTATTTCGCTGATTATCATGGCCGGGATCGTCGCCCAAATGCCGCGTTTGTTCGTCAACCTGCTAGAAGGCGCACGCACCGGCTCGATCAGCGGCTTCCTGATTGTCGGGTTCCTCGCGATGTTCGTTATCCTGACCTTGCTGATTGTATTCATGGAGCGCGGCCAGCGGCGGGTGCTTATCCAGTATCCCAAGCGTGCAACGCAGCGCGGCATGATGCAGGCCGATCGCAGCCATCTGCCGCTGAAGATCAACACCGCCGGTGTTATCCCGCCGATCTTTGCTTCATCGTTGTTGCTGTTGCCGATTACGATCACGCAGCTTGGTGGCAATACCGTTGCCGGCGAAAGCGCGTTTGGTGACTTCGTCATCACGCTCAACCAGTATCTGGCGCACGGTCAGCCGATCTATCTGCTGCTCTACGGCCTCGGCATTGTCTTCTTCTGCTTCTTTTACACCGCAGTTGTATTCAACCCCGAAGAAACCTCGGAAAATCTGAAAAAGGCCGGCGGCTTCATTCCCGGCATCCGTCCGGGCAAGAACACCGAGACCTATCTCGATTATGTACTGACGCGTATCACTGTGCTTGGTGCGGCCTATCTGACGCTGGTTTGCTTGCTGCCCGATTATGTCATGGCGCAGACCGGCCAGCAGCAGTTCTTTGCAATCGGTGGCACGAGTTTGCTGATTCTGGTCAATGTCACCATCGACACGATCTCGCAGATCCAGAGCCATTTGTTGGCGCACCAATATGGCGACCTTCTGAAGAAGGCGAAGCTGAAGGGCGGACGCGCCCGATAAGGGCGCGCGCGACCGACGACTAAAACAGGGGAAGGGCGTCCATGAACATCATCCTTTTGGGACCGCCGGGCGCGGGCAAAGGCACGCAGGCCAGTCATCTGGTCGACACCTATGGCATGGCCCAGCTTTCGACCGGCGACATATTGCGTGCTGCGGTCAAGGAAGGCAGCGAAGTCGGCAAAATGGCTGACGAGATCATGAAATCGGGCAAGCTGTTCCCCGACGAGCTGATGGCGCAGATTCTGGGCGAACATATGGACAAGCTCGGTGCCGATACCGGCATCATCTTCGATGGCTATCCGCGTACCGCACGACAGGCCGAACTGCTCGACGAATTGATGGCATCGCATGGGCGCACGCTCGACCATGTGATCGAGCTGCAAGTTGATGAAGACGCGTTGGTTGACCGGATCACCGGTCGTTACACCTGCGCCAAATGCAATGCCGGTTACCACGACCGGCACAAGCAACCGGCAAAGGTAGGCATTTGCGACGAATGCGGTTCGACAGAGTTCAAACGCCGCCCCGACGACAACGAAGAAACCGTGCGCACCCGCATGGCCGAATACCGCGCGAAGACCGAGCCGATACTGCCAATCTATGACGAACGTGGGCTGGTCAGCCGGGTCGATGGCATGGGATCGATCGACGAGGTGACCGAGGCTATTCGGCGGATATTGGGCTGAGGCCTCTTGTATCGTCATGCTGAACTTGTTTCAGTATCTTACTTTTTGGCAGCTCGAACCGAAATTAAGACCCTGAAACAAGTTCAGGGTGACGAGGCTTGGTTGGTTCGCTAAACCTGTCCGCATGAAAAGCCACCTCATCCCCGCCGCCTTGCTCGCGGCCGTTGCTGTCCCGGCGCAGGCCGAGGTCAAAACTGCCACCGACACCGGCTTTAACGTCGTCCACATCGCCGAAGTCAGCGCCGAACCCGATGTCGTCTGGAAGCGGCTGATTGCGCCCAAATTCTATTGGAGTAAGGCGCATAGCTGGTCGGGCAGTTCGGACGGTTTCTACATCGATGCGCAAGCGGGTGGCTGTTTTTGCGAGCTGTTTCAGGAAAAGGGTGCCGACGGCAAAACCAAAACCACCGGCAGCGTCGAGCATATGCGCGTGATATTTGCCCAGCCCGGAAAAGTGCTCAGGATGCAGGGCGCGCTCGGGCCGCTGCAATCGGAGGCCGTTTTGGGCACTCTCACAGTCGCGATGGAGCCATTGAAGGATGGGAAGGGCACCAAGCTCAGCTTCTCCTATGTCGTTGGCGGGCATATGCGATACAAGACCGCCGATATCGCGCCTGCGGTCGACAAGGTGCTGGGTGAGCAGTTCAAGACGCTGATCCAGCCCTTTACGCCGAAGGTCATCGAAGAAATAAAGGCAGACGGATTTTCGCTCGATGTCGAGAAGCTCGACGAAACTAAAGAAGCGCCGCCGCCGAACGAGGGAGATTCCGAGGTCGAAACGAGCTCGCCGCCTTCCGACAACCCCGAGACCACAGCGGCCGCTGAACCGCGCTAATGCCTGCGCGCGCCGACGATCCGGAATCAGTGCCAAAGCTGAAAACGCGACGGATCAAATCCAAGCTCGAAATCGGCTGGTGCGAAATGGTCGATATTCCAAGCCTCGGCTTGTCGCAAGTCCATGCCAAAATGGACACAGGCGCGGCAACTTCTTCGATCCACGCCAGCCGGATCAAGCCGTTTATCCGCGACGGCAAGATATGGGTGGAATTCTGGTTTCGGCTGAACGCCGGACAGAAGCCAAAACGATATGAGGAAATCGTTGTCGATCGCCGTATCGTTCGCAGTTCGAACGGCGAGAAGCAGGAACGCTATGTCATCGCCGCGCAATTTTGTTTTGGCACATTGTGCTGGCTGGGGCAGTTGACCCTCGCTAACCGGCGGTCGATGGCCTTTCCCTTGCTTATTGGCAGGCGGGCGCTAAGGCGCGGCTTCGTCGTCGATAGCGGGCGGCGCTGGACTCTCGGGAAACCGGTGCGGAAGGACTAGAGTACATGAAAATCGCGATGTTGGCGCGGAACGCCGACCTCTATTCGCACCAGCGGATCGTGGAGGCGGCAAAGGCGCGCGGACACGACATCGACGTGCTGAATACGTTGCGCGTGACGATGAACATCACCTCGCACCGGCCAGAGGCGTTTTATCAGGGCGAGAAGCTCGGAAAGTATGACGCGGTCATTCCGCGGATCGGTGCGTCGGTCACCTTTTACGGGCTCGCGGTGCTGCGCCAGTTCGAGATGATGAACGTCTGGCCGCTCAATGAAAGCGTCGCCATTGGACGGTCGCGTGACAAGCTGCGGTCGTTGCAGATACTGGCGCGAAAAGGGCTGGGCTTGCCGGTTACCGCCTTTGCGCATGATCCGCGTCAGACCGACGAGGTGATTAAAATGGTCGGGGGCGCGCCGGTGGTCATCAAACTGCTCGAAGGCACGCAGGGCATCGGCGTGGTTTTGGGCGAAACCGAGAAATCGGCGCGTTCGGTAATCGAGGCGTTTCGCGGCGCGAACGTGAATATATTGGTTCAGGAGTTCATCAAGGAAGCGGGCGGCGCGGATATCCGTTGCTTCGTAATCGGCAACAAGGTTGTGGCGGCAATGCAACGTCAGGGCGCCGACGGCGACTTCCGTTCAAACCTGCACCGTGGCGGCACAGCCAGCGCGATCAAGATAACCCCCGAGGAACGATCAACAGCCGTGCGCGCGGCGCGGGCAATGGGCCTGAACGTCGCAGGCGTCGATATGCTGCGTTCCAATCATGGCCCGGTCATCATGGAAGTGAACAGCTCTCCGGGGCTGGAGGGCATCGAGAAAGCGTCGGGCAAGGACATTGCGGGCAAGATCATCGACTTTATCGAGGAAAATGCGGTGCACGGAAAAACGAAAACCAAGGGTCGGGGTTGAACAGACAGGACACGGGCGTCGCTGCGCCGGTCCTATCTGTCCAGTAAGCGACGCTTAGGCGCTGGTTAGGTCGCCTTTTGCCGGTTCTGTATTGTCCACGCCGGTTGGGATATATTCATCGGGGCAACCGAACGACGTTTCCTTCAAATTACTTTTCATTTGCAACATGTTGAGCGTCCGCACCGCGCTCAGCATGTCGGTGCGGCTGGCGACCAGTCCGCTCATACCTGCTGCCACCGATTGCAGCAGCTTCTGCGTTGCAGCCATCGGCAATTGCGATTCGCTTGCCGTTTCCAATATGCTCGCGCACAGCCGCGCCTGGGTAAGCACGGCCTGATCGAGCGCTGCGACCGACGCCTGCGTGTCCGATGCGATGACCGCGCCCGATGCCTTGTTGATTTTGTGCATGTCTTGTCCCCTTTGGATGACCACGGAATGTGGCTTGGCCGACCATTTTTGGACGCGGGCAATGCCTTGGAAAGGCCAAGCGGGTCCGTTATGGAGGAGATGGTGACCGCGGAGGTGCGCCCAGTTATTACGTGGCGGAGTTGCGCGTGTGAAATCATCCGATACCGATCAAATTGTGGTTTACCACTCGGTGAATTGTCGGCCCGATGGTCTTGACAGCTCGTACGACTCACCGTAAAGAACCCCTAATTCCGAACATCTGGTACAGCCAGCAGCGCTTTCACGCGTCCGCTGGTTTTGTGCGTTTCGTGAAGACACATCAGCGTTGAGATAAGGCGGCCCTCGGGCACCTTGTGGAGCAGGAGTAGAATTTAGTGGCACGTATAGCCGGGGTGAACATCCCAACCAACAAGCGCGTGATCATTGCGCTTACCTACATTCACGGAATCGGTCGCACCAAGGCGCTCGAAATCGCGGACAAGCTGGGTTTTGATCATAGCCGCCGTGTGCAAGACCTTTCGGATGCCGAAGTCCTGCAAATCCGCGAAACCATTGATGCCGATCACACCGTCGAAGGCGATCTTCGCCGGACAGTGTCGATGAACATCAAACGTCTTATGGACCTCGCCTGCTACCGTGGCCTCCGCCACCGTAAGGGGCTTCCGGTTCGTGGCCAGCGTACGCATACCAATGCGCGCACCCGCAAGGGCAAGCCAAAGGCAATCGCGGGCAAGAAAAAGTAAGAACGGGCAACCCCCCAACTACTTTTTCTCGCATATTTCGAATAGGATACACACATTATGGCACGCGAACCACAGCGCATTAAAAAGCGGGAGCGCAAGAATATTTCGGCAGGTGTTGCCCATGTCAACGCCAGCTTCAACAACACGATGATCACGATCACCGATGCGCAAGGCAACACGATCAGCTGGTCATCGGCTGGCACCATGGGCTTCAAGGGCAGCCGCAAGTCGACCCCTTACGCAGCCCAGGTTGCCGCCGAAGACGCTGGCAAGAAAGCCGCCGATCACGGCGTGCGCACGATCGAAGTCGAAGTGAAGGGCCCGGGTTCGGGTCGCGAGTCGGCTCTACGCGCATTGCAGGCGGTGGGTTTCACCATCACCTCGATCCGCGATGTGACCTCGATCCCGCACAACGGCGTGCGTCCATCGAAGCGCAGACGCGTTTAAGAAATTCGCATCAGGAGCGGCTGGCCGGTCGTTCCTTCTTTTATCCGCGAACCGGCACGGTGCACCAAAAGCCGGTTTCGCCAATAGTTAGGGGATATCCATGTCCGTCAATATCAAGAACTGGCAGGAACTGAAAAAGCCCAACGCACTCGAACTGAAGAGCGGCAGCGATGCCAAGCGCAAGGCGACCTTTGTTGCCGAACCGCTTGAGCGTGGTTTCGGCCTGACACTCGGCAATGCGCTGCGCCGCGTTCTGCTCTCGTCGTTGCAGGGGGCTGCAATCACCTCGATCAAGATCGAGAATGTGCTGCATGAATTCTCGTCGCTTGCCGGCGTTCGCGAAGATGTCACCGACATCGTTCTGAACATCAAGCAGGTTGCGCTGAAGATGGAAGGCGAAGGCCCGAAACGGCTTCAGCTTTCGGCAACCGGCCCCGGCGAAGTGAAGGCTGGCGACATCGCGGTTTCGGGCGACATCATCGTCATGAACCCCGACCTCGTCATCTGCCACCTCGATGACGGCGCGACGCTCAACATGGAAATCACTGCC
>JANOHL010000047.1:0-1601 GCA_031406495.1 Sphingomonadales bacterium
AGTTTCAGAACCATCGGACGCATTTGCAGTGATGTTCCAAACTGCTCTGTCAGCCGCCATTTTACGATGGATAAGACGAATTCTCTGTCCGCTCATTTGGCCCGGCACTGGTTGCCCCGCTCCAAATTGATCGTTGCATAAGTAGGTTGTTTCATAAACGTCGTATGCCTTGTTTCGCACAGCCGTCTCGGTATTCGCTTCCATTGAACTTTCGTACCTCGTGAGCATCAAATAGCCGCTCACCAAGAACACCCAGAATAGCGAAATCGGCAGAAACACTTTCCAACCCAGACGCATTAACTGGTCATAGCGGTAACGCGGCACGGTGGCTTTGACCCAGGCGAAGATGAAGAACATCATCAATATCTTCCCAAAGAACCAGAAGATCCCCGGCACCATGTAAAGCGGTGCCCAATCGACCGGCGGCAAATGTCCGCCCCAGAACAGGATCGCGTTCAGCGCGCACATCAAAAGCACATTGGCATATTCGCCGAGCCAGAAGAGCGCAAAGCTCATGCTCGAATATTCGGTCTGGTAGCCAGCGACCAGCTCGCTTTCGGCCTCGGTCAAATCGAATGGTGCGCGGGCGGTTTCGGCCATCGCGCTGATCAGGAACATCACCGCAATGGGGAACAGCAACGGGTTGAGCGCGAAAGCATTGATGCCGAAAATATGGTTCTTTTGCGCAGCGATAATTCCGCCCATGTTGAACGTACCTGCCCACAGGACGACGCAGATCAGGATGAAACCGATCGAGACTTCGTAGCTAATCATCTGCGCGGCGGCGCGCATCGCCGAGTAAAATGGATATTTGGAGTTCGAAGCCCAGCCCGAAATCACCACGCCGTAAACGCCAAGGCTGCTGATCGCGAGGATGTAGAGCAGGCCGACATTGATGTCCGAAAGCACCACGCCATCGGCAAACGGAATGACCGCCCAGGCCATCAAGGCGACGGTGAAGGTGATGATCGGCGCAATCAGGAACAGGCCGCGGTTCGAAGCGCTCGGGATGATGGTTTCCTGAAGGAATACCTTGAGGCCATCGGCGAAGGATTGCAGCAAGCCGAACGGTCCGACGACATTGGGGCCGCGACGCAAGGCAAAGGCGGCCCACAATTTGCGCTCGGCGTAGATGATCATCGCGACCGCGAGCATCAGCGGCAATGCGATGAGCAATATCCCCGCGATGGTCGCGGTGAACCACGCGCCTTCGTAGGACATGCCGAGCGATTGGAAGAAAGCCGTCATTCAGCCGCCTCCAAAAACTCTTCGCCATGTACCAGTTCGGCCGAGCAGCGCTGCATCGTCTCCGATGCGCGGCATATGGCGTTGGTGAGGTAGAAATCCTTGATCGGATAATCGGCGATCTTGCCGCTAACCGTGGCGGGTAATTTAGGTTCGCTCCAGCCATAATTGGTGAGGCCTTCGACGCCCAGCGAAGGAACCGCGCCATGGAACCAAAGAAAGAGCTGTCCATTTCTAATAAATCACTTGTGCTCCATATACCAAGTGCGCCCCACAGCTTGTCGCAAGGCTCACTCGGTCGATGTCAGCGAATGCGAGGCACATGCTCCCGCGATTCCGCAAATCCTCGAGATAGT
>JANOHL010000054.1:0-1621 GCA_031406495.1 Sphingomonadales bacterium
CAGGCAACATGCATTTACTTCGCCCGCCAGGGTTTGAGCTCGCTGCCGTCGAGCACCTTGATCTGGTTTTCGACGGCTTCGAGTTTGCTGCGGCAAAACGCATGTACGACGCCAAGGCCAAGGGACGCAACAACTACCAGTTCTTTTCGCATGAGATGAACGCGCGCGCGCAGGAGCGACTGTCGATCGAGAACTTTCTGCGTCTTGCCCTGCGGCGCAACGAACTGTTGTTGTATTACCAGCCGCGTGTGTCATTCCTGACCGGGCAGATAACCGGTGTGGAAGCGCTGATCCGATGGCAACATCCGCGGCGCGGACTGGTCGCACCCGATAAATTTATCGGCGTTGCCGAGGATTCCGGATTGATCGTGCCCATCGGCGAATGGGTAATCGAACACGCGTTCCAGCAAATCGCCGTATGGCGCGAGCGTAGCGGACGCGATCTCAAGTTGGCGGTCAATCTGTCGGTCGGGCAAATGTACGACGGTGACCGGCTGATACGCGCGATCACCCAATTTGCCAAATCCGCCAACCTTGATCCGACCGTGGTGGAATTGGAACTGACGGAAAGCATGTTGCTGAAAAATATCGACGACACGGCCGAGTTGCTGACCCGCCTGGGCAAGATGGGTGTGGGGCTCGCCATCGACGATTTCGGCACCGGTTATTCGTCGCTCTCGTACCTGAAGCAATTGCCGGTCGATACCATCAAGGTCGACTCGTCGTTTGTACGTGATATCGGCACCGACCCCAATGACGAGGCCATCATCCGCGCCATCATTGCGATGACCCACAGCCTGAAACTCAATGTCGTCGCCGAAGGCGTTGAACGCGAAGACCAGTACCGGGTGCTGCGCGATCTGGAGTGCGACGAGTATCAGGGATATTTCTTTTCACGGCCGCTGCCGCCGGCGGACTTTGAGGCCGAGTTTCTGGATCTGCAATAGACAAACTCAAGCACTGGTGCGCCTCACAGGCCAAAGGCGGCTGGAAAGTCGCACCAATGCTGGTGTTATCGGGTTTGGTGTGGCGATAAAAACATTTACCACAGAGGCGCAGAGAACACAGAGAAAAGACCGGCTTGTCAGTTTTTCTCTGTGTTCTCTGTGCCTCTGTGGTTCAAGTCCTTTCGCAATCCGCAAGCTAGTCGCTGCTACCAGGTGCCGCGCCTCAATCAAGCAGCCGCTGGCTTTCCACCGATGCAGGATAGCGCCGCTTCTCGATCGTGAAATAGGCGCGCAACAAATCTTCTTCGATGCCCAACGCCTGACGAATTGCGGCGAGCGGCTGATCTAGGTGGGTCCGATAGTCGACCTCGCCCAGCGCCAGGCAATCAGAGACATAACCCAGCCGTACCGCATCCTTGAATACCGCGACATCCTCGTCGTCGAAGCGATAGCCCTCGGGATAGAGGTACTTGGCGAAAAACGTGTACAGCTTCTCCTCCGCGAAGGACACGCGGTTGGTGCTGCCCATGGTGAATCCGAGCACGAAGGCCTCGTCCTTGGAGAGCAGGCCGCGGCCGAGCACGATGTGGATCAGGTCGTGGGTTTCCAGGTTGGTGGCGCCGTGGAAAATATCGATGCCAGGCAAGTCGTAGCGCGGGTTTTCCACCAGTTGC
>JANOHL010000058.1:0-1559 GCA_031406495.1 Sphingomonadales bacterium
ACCATCGCCGCGATCAACGGTTACGCCATGGGCGGCGGGCTCGAGTGTGCGCTGGCCTGCGATATGCGCATCGCCGAAGCGCATGCGCAGATGGCGTTACCGGAACCTGCAGTCGGACTGCTCCCGGCCGGTTGCGGCACGCAAAACCTGCCTTGGCTGGTCGGTGAAGGCTGGGCCAAGCGCATGATCCTCACCAACGAGCGCGTCACAGCCGAGACGGCATTGCGCATCGGGCTGGTTGAAGAGGTCGTGGAAAAAGGCAAGTCATTCGAAGCCGCCAAGGCCATGGCGGAACGCGTCTCGGGCCTCTCCCCCAAGGCCGTCGAGTACTGTAAATCGCTGATTCACAATGCCCGCAACGGTGTGCCACGCAATGCCGGACTCTCGCTGGAACGCGAACGCTTCATGGACCTCTTCGACTACGAGGATCAGGCTGAAGGCGTTGCGGCGTTTCTGGAAAAGCGCAAACCGGATTGGAAGAATCAGTGATGGCTTGCGCCGTACCAACGCCCAACACGAAGCACTTCCCCCTTTCCTAAAGGGGGATTGAGGGGGATTTCTCGGTGGTCGATTTATTGAGAGCGCCAATTCTTCCACTACCGCAAATCCCTCCCCCCTCCCTTTAGGAAAGGGAGGAGTCCCGAGACCTGCAACCACCATCGCACATGCAAACTTCTTACTCCAACGGCGACCTCCTCGTCGATATCCGTAACCACATTGCCCACCTCACCCTGAACCGCCCGCAAGCACTTAACGCGCTTTCCCACGGCATGGTCCAGTCGTTGACCGAGTTGCTTGCCGCCTGGGCGAAAGACGACAACATCAAAGCCATCATCGTCCGTGGCGCGGGAGAGAAAGCGTTCTGCGCCGGCGGCGATATACGCGCGCTTTACGAAGCGGCCAAACGTGGCGACCACAGTGAACGGGAGTTCTTTCGCGAGGAATACACGCTCAATTTCATCATTCACAAATACCTCGTCAACACCGGCAAGCCGTACATTGCCTGGATTGACGGCATTGTCATGGGCGGCGGCATGGGTGTTTCGATGGGTGCGGCGCTGCGCATCGTCGGCGGGCGCACCAAGATGGCCATGCCTGAAACGGCGATTGGTTTGTTCCCCGATGTGGGCGGCAGTTATTTCCTGTCGCGCTGCCCGGGCGCCATCGGTTTGTATCTGGGGCTGACCGGACAAGTGATCAAGGCCGCCGATGCCCTCTATGCCGGCCTGGCCACCCATCACATCGCCTCGGAATCGGCGTTTGAATTCGATTACGCGCTCGACAGCCTGGTCGACTGGGATGCCGGGCCGATCGTGGCCATGCGCGACATCATCCAGAAATTTGCCCGCCCCCCGATCGAACTCGGCGTACTGCCTGGCTTGCGCGGTGCGATCGAGCGGCATTTCGCCGGCAAGCCCAACGTCTCTGCCATCATCGCGTCGCTGGAAAGCGAAGCCGACGCGTCGCAAATCGAATGGGCAAAAACCACCGCTGCTTCGCTCATGAAGAAATCACCCACCATGCTGGAAGTGACTAAGCGTCAGATCGAAAGCGCAGCG
>JANOHL010000032.1:0-13328 GCA_031406495.1 Sphingomonadales bacterium
CCAACGTAGCAATGGACAAAATCGGTCAAATCCTTCGGACGACAAAATGGCTTCGATCTCGAAGCAAAATGCCCTTGCCGGTAGAACGGCTATCGGCGGCGGGCATTTTCCTCCGATATCTTTGCCATTTTGACGCCTCGAGGGCGCATTTAATAGGTCCTGACCCAAATAATTCATTCACCGCCGATCGGTGTAGAATCGGCTTGCACAAAGGTTGCCGCCAGCAATTCGCCTTGTATTTGGCAGCCTTGCGAGAGCAGTTTCGATGCCATGGTGTCGAGACGTTCCTCCCCCGTCATCGCTACTTTGACCAATCGCACGGATGTCTTTTCCTGTTGGTCAACAGTGCCCAAAGTGTAGCTGCCGCCATCGACCGGACTCAGCGGAGAGGGCCATTTTGCCGTCGTCTGGCCTTTACCAAACCGCGTTGATGCGCTTTTGCCCGTTGCAACATTGGTTGCTACGATCTGCCGAGACGCTTCTGCATCGGGACGCCACAACTGCAAGTTTGCGAAGTCTGCCACGCAGATTTTGCCCGATTTACTGACATCGACAAACCACAAATTCGGACTTCCTGTCTGCTGTGTCGGCATTGCTTCGCCGCGCACCGCGCCGGTACGGGCCCGACGTACCGAACTGGTCTTAATCAGCGCAGCAAGGCTCGTATTGGAAACGCTGCTGGCAGTGGCAGCACTCGATGCACTGAACGTACCCGGCCCGCGCAATACCCGCGTCCCGCGTTCATCGAGCACCGTCAATATCTCTCCTGACTTCAGGCTGATTTTCGCATTCGGGACGAGCTTTTTCCCCGGCTTGTAAATTTCGCCGTTTCGCCCTTCATATTTGATAACAATGGGTTCAGCCTTCAGTGTGGCGACAGGGATGATTGATCCCAGACCGACCGCAATGGCGGCAGTAACATAACTTTTAGTCCAGCGCATAATATCCTCCGGATTCCAGATTATTTTGACGATATAACAGATTTTGCAACGCAGCGTCATCCGGATTGGCATTTGCCAACGCTTCAAGCCGGGACAGGGCGCTTGTGTCGCCGTTTTCGATATCTGAAAAGATTCTCACCAGCGCGTCGGTTTCGGTTGGCGACGCATCGGGGCGGGGTTCGTAAACATCGACAGGAAGTGCGCGACCGCGCAATCGAACGCGACCCATTGGACGCCACCAGTCAAGGCTCGAACGATCGACCGCTTCGCGGCTCGCCAGCATCCCGGTCTTTGTCTGTTTATTGGCACTTTCCAATCGGGAGGCTGTGTTCATGGTATCGCCAAGTGCTGTATATTGTATGCGACCTTCACCGCCGAAATTACCGATCACCGCCTCGCCAAAATGCAGTCCGACCCGCGTTCTGCCGATAACCGTACCGCTAAGCGCAACATCTTTACGAAACTCCTCGCCAACCTGCCAAAGCTCATAGGCCGCACGCGTCGCACGATCACCGTCGTCGGGTCTGGAAATAGGAGCACCCCAGAAAGAAACGGTCGCATCGCCGACAAATTTGTCAATCGTGCCGCCATATTTGAGTATGACCGAACACATTTTGTCGAGATAGGCATTCAGCAACGTCGCGACCATTTCCGGTTCAAGCTGATGCGACATGCTGGTGAAGCCTTCGAGATCGGTAAACACCGCAAAAATTTCGCGCTTCTCACCGTGTAGGGCCAGCCTTTCGGGTTCGTCGAGGATCTCCTGCGCAATGTCGCGCGGCAGGTATTTGCCCAACGCCGATTGCGCAAACCGCCTTTGTTCCGAACTAACCTCGCGCGCCGCCATGCCAACCGCCGCAAAGGCAACGCTCCAGCCGATCATCCATCCGAATGCGGGTAGCATCTGGGTATCATAGCCTTGCTGGTGCAGCACCAACGGCAGGCCAAGGAAAAATGGCATCTGGATCAAGATTGAAAGTGCGGTTTTGACACCGCCAACAAGAAGACTGGTCAGTGCGCCTGCGAAAACAACGAGCACCGCGATCGCCCAAAGCCCAACCCCGGAAACGCGCGACAGACGTTTGCCGTCCAGCAATTGCGCTAGCATGTGGGCATGGACATCAAGCCCGATCATCGACTGCGCCGTCTGCAGGCGAAGCGGTGTTTCGAACTGATCGACATCCACAATGTCGCCGCCGATCAGTACGTATCTACCGCTAATCTGCCCGGCAAAAGACGGAGCAATTTCGGCGTTCGCCAGCAGATCAATCGGCAGCGACAGGAACAACGGGCGTTCGTCGGAATTCGCCGTTCTGAACGCAATCGACCCGGTATAGCCTTTCAGACTTTGGCTTTCGGGAACCAGCGCGCGCGCCATGATCGGTGGCAATTCGGGCTTTATCGCGGGCCAGCTGCGTACGACATTGTCGATGTCAGCCTCAATCCTAATGCTGGTCGCGCGGGCGTTTGTGTCCTTCAGCTGGGCGATGAATCCGTCCAGAAATTCCTGCTGGCGTTGCTTGATGTTATCCTTGTTGGTCTCGCTATTGGCGTAAGCGACGAAAGTCGGCGTCCGCATCGTCCGCAGCGCGGAGACCAGTTGAGCATCTTCATCCTGCGGCTGATCGATCAGGATATCGATGCCAATTCCCTTGGCATTCATACCGTCGATGTTGGTGAGCGCACGCGCCAGCATATCGCGGTCCAGCGGGGATCGTTTGCGCGTTTCGATCAGCGTGTCGTCAGTATAAACAACTTTGGCGATGCGGGCATCTTGGTCAACCTGCGGCGCGAGGTAGGTTTCGCGCAGATCATATAGCGCGCGTTCGGCATCACCGACCAAGATGACATTCCAGCTATATCGCGCGGCAAAAATCGCCAGCAACAGCAATGCCAACGTCAGCAATAAGCGAGCCGTCCCGAGCTGGACAATGAGCCGGACCAGCTTTCGTTGCGCAGTGATTCGGTTATCCGATGCACGGCGTTTTGTTGCAGAACTGCTAGGACGCACCCAAAAACTTTCTGGCACCGTCGCCCACAATGGCAAACCCCGACCAATAAAACGGATGGGAGGTATTCGCGTCGTCCATCAACTGTGTTTGCGTCTGTCGCATTGCTTCGGCAACTGAAACATCTTTCGCCTGAAACAATCCCGATATTAATCGCCCGGTGGCGTCAAACTCGTCAGGCGCGGGCCAATGACTCGCGATCACGCTCCGCCCACCGGCACCGATGAACGCCCGAACCAGCCCGTCGAGTGCGGTACCCCCGCCACTGCGAAGACCGGCTTCCTGGGTCACAAACGCGCTTGCCTGACCTGCGGTATCGCATGCCGAAAGGATCACAACATCGGCGTCGATTTTCAGATCGAAGATTTCGGCAAACGAAAGCAAGCCATCAGAGTCAGCCGAACCGATTGAAGTCAGCAGCGATGGCCGGGCAGGGCACCCGACCTGCGGCGCGGTTACAAAACCGTGCGTTGCAAAATGGAGAATACGGTAGTCGGCCAAATCAGCGAGCGTTTTGACGGCGTTGTCGGTGAACGCCCGGCCCGTGATGACTCTGGATTTATCGGACCCAACCACATTCGCTGCTGCAAATAATTCGGTACTCGCGATTGGCCGGTTCCACTGGGAAAGCGGCCAGTTACAGTCCAGCGAGTCGAAGGTTGAAGCTGGATTATCTGACGCTTTGATAAGCTGGGAAAATGCCGGGGCGTTGTCGCCAAATCCAAGATACTGCCGGGTCGCGTTCGACGCCGGGGCAACACGTGCGTCGCGAAAGCTGCGCGCCGATATCGATGTGCTGACGGCGGCTGTGCGACCGAGCCAGGCAATCCCGCGGAAATCGAACTCGTCGGCCCTCGGTTGCTTCGAACGTGCAAGATACGCATCCAATCCCGTCTGTTCGGCGATCAGCAGATTGATGGGAAGCTGCAGCATCGCACCGTCGGGTTCAAAGATCAGGTGGCTCGTTTCCCGTAAGCGACCCGCGACGGGAGCAAGCAGGTCGAGAAATAGTTCCCGGCCAAGCACAACATTGAACGCGAACGTTGTCGGGGTCCCGTTCTGCCATGTGGAAATCGTCGCACGCAGATCACTGACCTTGCGGCTCATTTCAGCCGCTGTGATCGGCAACCGGTAGCCGGTTGCACCTTTCGTGTCAGCAAATACCGCATAAACGCCGTCGCCAGACACGGCTAGTTTCAGATAAGCCTCTCCCGGTGTCAGGATAGCGCGAAGCTCATCGAGGCTCAGCGTTTGTTTGGAAACGGCGCGGAATTGGGGATAGGTCGCCAGCGACGCCTGCGTTATCGTCTGCTGCTCGGCAAGCGTCGTGAGTTCGGCCTGTTGCGCGCTCAACAGAGGCAGCGCGGCGCTGTCCTGCTGCGCCAACTGTATCAAACGCGCCAATTCTATGCGGCCGCGCTCGATATCGCGCGAAAGCGTGACCGATTGCCTGAATAGTCCCGCAGCCTCGCTGTTATCGGCTAACAGCTCGCGCGACAGCACTTCCATCGAGTCCGCAGCGCCGGGGCGGATAAGCGTCTGCGATGCCAAAAACAGGTCGTCAACCAGGGCCGGATTTTTGGCGATCCCGCTGCTCAACAAATCGAAATAGGGCTTTAGCTGGTTGGTCAGGCCGGTCGTGCCAAGACCGTTCTCGGTCGCTGTCGCGATTACCTGACGGTACAGCGCCAGTGCCTCCGCCTCATTACCGCGTCTTACCAGAAATGCCGCAAGCCGCGCCCTGACATTGTTGACGGCGCTGGTTTCGGGGTAGGTTGTGTTCAACAACAGCAATGCGTCATCGAACAGCGCGCGGGCTGAAGTGAAATTGCCCGTGTCTTCTTCCGTCAGCGCCATTTCGGTCATGATCTGGGCGCGCAGCCGCGCAATCGACACCACCCGTCCGTTCCGGATTTTGACCGCATCGGCAAGCGCGCTGCGCATGCTCGATCGTGCCTCGTCGGGCCTACCTTGAAGCCGCTGGATGGTGCCCCTCAATTGCAGCGCCTGGGCATCGATAATCGCCGCGCGCTCATCGGGCGTCAGCGACGTTTCCTGTTTGACGCCGAGCCTTGCCAGATTTGTATCGCCGCCATTGATCTCGGCTGCCACCTGCTCGCCGATTTCAACGGTTGTTTGGTCACCGGACAAATTGGTCTGCAACTGCAAAACCGGGCGGTCGAGAACGGCAATCGCTTCGCTTAAGCGCTGCTGGTTCAGAAAATGCATCGCCTCGAAGTTTCGCCGCAGTCGCAGCTGGACCCGGTCGGTCAACGGTATCCGGGCGGCCTGCGCGAACAGCCCATCCGCCTGCTCGAATTCGCCGAGATTGGACAATTGCAAGGCCCGATTAACTGCATATTCGTGCAGCCGTTGCATCCGCTGGGTCTCGGTTTCGTTCGGACGACTTACGCTATTGTCTTGAACTTGCTGTTGCAACGTATCGAAAAATTGCGCGGCTTCGACAAAGTTTCCACTGTTGTTGCGCCGATACCCCTCGGCCAGTGCGGTCGGCAGATCCAGTGTTTCCGCCTGCGAACGCGCAAATGTCTGGGCATCGCCGCTGCCCGTAGTCGCGACCTCGATCTTCTCGGGAATTATTTGATCGCCGATGATTGTCCTGAGCCCAAGACGGATCGCACCGTCATATGCATCCAATCCGTGGGCATAATAAGTGACCTTGCCCGCGCGGTACCGATAGATCGAACGGCCCGCACCGCATTTTGCCACGACCACATCTGCGAGCCCGGGGACATCCGTCGGCATCCAATCGCCGCACGATAACTTCATTTCGGGCGACTGCATAATGCGTGCTTCCGCGTTGGCTGGCTCACCGCGTAGCGCGAACAATTGTCCTATTGGCCGCGATGCATCACGGCAAACCAAGGTCCATGCCCGGTCGAACATGCTGACAACCGCAACATCGCCGGACTTGCTTTGCGCTTGGCACATTGCAGTCCCGCCAGAACCGATGCGGAAGCTGTCCATCTGGCTCGGACGGGATTGTTGCGCCAATAACGGCGTCGGCCAGACACAGCCAATTGCCGCAGACAAAGCAAAAATTTTTCTCGCTCGCATATGTCCTCCGGGCTGAACCGCTTTGACATACATGCCGAGAGCGTTTCAAAATTCGTGCGACCGAAATTTGGTTGTTATGTGGGTTAGCGTACGCCAAAACTTGTCGGCAGGTAAGCCTCCATTTTTACATTCGCGTTTTTGTAACAACAGGTTGGCAAAGCCGGTTGTGATCAGCAAAATGTCAGAGTCTGACTCTAATGGTGCCGGCTACAAGGTTCGAACTCGTGACCCCCTGATTACAAATCAGGTGCTCTACCAACTGAGCTAAGCCGGCACCGTGACGCGCCCTTAACCTCAAAACACGCCTAAGGTCCAGCCTTCTGTTGCGGCAATTTCGGGGTTTAGCATCGTTGGTTCCCAAAGCGACATATTTTCAGATACATGGCGCAGCCATGCAGCGGTCAAAATCGCGTCGGTTGCGTGATCGGTATATCTTTCAAGCGGCTTGTGGGGCTCGGTATCGAACTTTGCCAATGCAATATCCAGCCCAGCACCATCGCGGATTTTGCTGCGGCCTTTGCGAATACCCGATGCCCGGGCGGCGATTTGCGTGTAAATTTCGACTACAACCGGTCCGCGAACTGGCACCGGATCGAAGGGCCAAACTGGCAAAGTCCGGTTCACTGCGTGTAGCAAGCGCATTCCCGCAAAGCTGGCTTTCGCTACTTGCGCTGCGCCGATCGCGTCAAAAACAGTCGAAGGTTTCCCGCCTCCATTAGCATTGTAGTACGCTTCGCAAGCGCGCAGGTGCATATAGTCGGCCTTGCGGCCATCGGCGGCACCGAAGTAGAAATGGCGGCGGTGATGCTGTTCGAGAAAGGAAGCCGCGCCTAGATCTTCGTCGTCGCAACATGCATCGACATAACCCCAAAAGTCGCGGGCATTGTCTGGTGTTACATCCCCTGGCAGATACGCACCGCGTTTGATGCGAGGCGGCGCAAAGCTGAAATCGAAACCTACCAGCAAATCGTCTTTTTGTGACAACAGCCAGTCGGCAATGCCCTGCCGCGACCATGCTTTTCCGGGCGGATCGATCAAGACCGGCGCGGCGTTTCCTTTGCTGCAAGCCGCTAACGCGATGCCGCGGTGCCGACTGCCTTTTGCTCCAGACCAATCGACACAAGCAAAACGGGAGAAGCGGGGCATTACAGAGCTATGGAGGCGACCGGCGTAAATGAAAAGGGCGGAGGCCAGGTTCTGATCCTGGCCTCCGCCCTCTTGGCATAACGAAAAGTAAGCCTATTTGCGCTTGGTCGGTGCCTTGCGGACCGCAGGTTTCGCCACAGATTTTTTAACAGGCGCCCGTTTTACCGGCGCCCGCGCCACCAGATTGGCAGTGATTGCGGCCGGCGGTTTAGCTGGGGCTGGCGGGTTGATTCCGATGTCTTCCAACACCCGAGCCGCCGCATCGCGTCCGCCAAGGCCGAAAGCCAGAGCAAACGCAACGGCTGCACCCACAGCCAGTGCTCCGAAGGCATATTCGATGATCGGACCGCCGATATCCATCTGCTGCAAGCCGATGAAAATAAACAGCGAAACCGTGAGCCAATAAGCCATATTCGGCGCAAGGCCTTTCCCTGTCGCATCGGCTATCAGATTTTGCAGAATGCGCGCAACCAGCACGCCGAATGCAATCAAAACCGCGCCGAACACGACATTACCTGCCTGCACCAACACCGTTTCCAGCATGTTGGTCAGTTGCGGGAAACCAAGCATATTGGTCGCCGCAATCGCAAAGAAGATCATGATTGCGATGGTGACAATCGTTGCAATCAATCCGGATGCGGTACGTCCTTCGGGCAATAGCCCAAGTTCATTGATCGCTCGGTCAGCACCAAGATTGGGCAACAAGTCACGGATCAAACCGCTGACCCAACGCGAGATGACATAACCCAGACCCAACAGGATGCATGCACCGATAATCAGTGGGACAGCCTGAAATACCATGTTCAGCAAATTTTGCGCTGGTCCGGTGATCGCTGCAATATCGAGGATGTCGAGAGCGCCGATTGCAAACGGGATGATTACAAGGACATAAGCAATCGTGCCGATGGTCTTGCTGATCGCGCTGTTACCGGTAACCGCTTCCACCCCACCCATATTGGCCCATCTGTCGAGGTTAATCGTGGTTAAGGTCGTTTCGGCCAAATCGCGGACTATCCGAGCAACAATTGTCCCGACAAAGAAGATTGCGACGGCAAATACGATGTTATCGATATAACCGATAAAGTTGCCGAGCAGTCCTTCGACCGGTGTGATCACGCTGTTGAAGCCGAGTTGTTGTAGCACAACCAGCAATCCGACCAACCAGATCAGCAGTGAAACTATACGGCCCAACGCCATGCCGACGCTTTCGCCGCTCGACGTGCCGCGTCTGAACAAGGCAATCTGGTCGACCATTCTGGCAAAAGTCCATTTGGCCGCTTTCGCCAAGGCCCAAGTTATCAATATAATGACGGCCGCAATGGCCAGTTTTTGCGCCCAGATCAAAAATATTTCCTGATCAAATGCGTAACCCGCAATTTGCATATTCTCCATGTTAGCTCCCCCCTATTTTGCGACCGCAAAGGCCATTAGAAGCATCAGGAAACTATCATAGAATCAAGACTCTGGCAAATATTTGCTGCAAAAATGCTGCGCAGCAATTTTTACGATTCAATCCAGTGGTTTGCGGCCCGCGCGTAACGCGTTCCAATGGGCGATGCGCTCCTTTATCCTGGCTTCGAACCCGCGTTCGACGGGCTGGTAATAATCTGTAGGCTGCATGTCATCCGGCCAATAATTGGCTCCTGAAAAGCCGTCATCTCTGTCGTGATCATACGCATAGCCCTTACCGTAACCGATATCCTTCATCAGCTTGGTGGGGGCGTTCAGGATGTTCGCTGGCGGCATGAGCGACCCGGTATCCCTAGCCGATTTCCATGCCGATTTTTGTGCGTTGTAGGCAGCGTTGGATTTGGGCGCGGTTGCGCAGTAAAGGCACGCTTGCACGATGGCTAGCTCGCCTTCGGGTGACCCAAGAAAATCATATGCATCTTTGGCAGCAAGGCATTGCACAAGCGCTTGTGGGTCGGCGAGGCCGATATCCTCGCTGGCGAAACGGACCAGACGGCGGAGGAGGTAGAGGGGTTGTTCGCCCGCGGTCAACATCCGTGCCAACCAATAGAGCGCTGCTTGCGGGTCGGAGCCGCGCAGGCTCTTGTGTAGCGCGGAGATCAGGTTGTAGTGGCCCTCGCGGTCCTTGTCGTAAACCGGCATCCGGCGCTGCAAAAGCGCGGCCATAGCTTGTGGATTGAGCGGTTTTTCGATGTGAATCGAAAACAGCGTCTCGGCTTGATTAAGCAGGAAACGGCCGTCGCCGTCGGCGCTGTGGATCAGCGCTGTCCGCGCGTCGGCAGTAACAGGCATCGGGCGGTTCTCGACGGCCTCTGCACGGTCCAGCAATGTCGAAAGCGCCGTTTCGTCGAGCCGGTTCAGTACCATCACTTGCGTCCGTGACAGCAATGCGGCGTTCAACTCGAACGACGGATTTTCGGTTGTGGCGCCGACTAGCGTCACCACGCCGCTTTCGACGAATGGCAGGAATCCATCCTGCTGTGCGCGGTTAAAACGGTGAATTTCGTCCACAAAGAGCAAAGTTTGCTTGCCCGTCCGCGCCATGACCTCTGCTTCGGCAAACGCCTTTTTCAGGTCTGCAACACCAGAAAAAACCGCCGAAATCGCCTTGTAGTGCATGCCCACAGCATCCGCGAGCAGCCGCGCAATGCTAGTTTTCCCGGTCCCCGGCGGTCCCCAAAGGATCATTGAAGACAATCGTCCCGCCGCCACCATCCGGCCAATCGCACCATCCGGTCCGGTCAGATGCTCCTGCCCGATCACGTCCCCCAACTGCAACGGACGCAGCTTGTCCGCGAGCGGCGCATTGGCACGCGGTTGCGTGGCCGGGGGCAGGGCGTCTTCAAACAGGTCGCTCATCGCGCCACCTTGTCTTGTTGATGCCCTACGCGCAAGCTTGGTTAGCGTGTCGCCATCGACCGCGCCGCGCGTTGACGGATCAGGCGCAGATATGTGTCTGCCACCGTCTGGTTGATCGCATCCCAGCTGTAATTCAGCGAGCGTTTCTCGCCTGCTTCGCCGTGCTCGCGGCGCAGTGTTTCGTTGGTGCAATAGCCTTGCAGAACATCGGCGAACTGGTTGATGGCACCGGGGTTAATCAATCGACCCGAAACCTTGTCTTCGACGAGACTTTGGCTGCCAGTGGCTTTGGCCGCAACCACTGGAAGCGCGCAAGCCATCGCCTCCAGTGTCACATTCCCAAAGGTCTCTGTAACCGATGGATTGAACAACATATCCATGGAAGCCACCGCGCGGCCCAGATCGGTACCGCCTTGAAAGCCGACAAAGGCAGCATCAGGCAAGCGGCTTTCAAACCAGCCTTGCGCCGGACCCTCGCCGATAACCATAACCTTGTGCGCGACCTGGCGGCGCTTCAGATGGTCGATGGCATCGGAAAAAACGTCCAATCCCTTTTCCATTACCAGTCGCCCGAGAAACCCGATGACCGGCACGTCATCAGCCATCCCGTTCTGACGCCGCCAATTCATATCGCGCCTCTCGGGATTGAATATCTCACGATCAACCCCGCGCGACCAGATGTCGATGTCGTAATTCATCCTCTGCTCGCGCAAAACCTGCGCGAAACTTTCAGAAGGGGCGACCAGCGCGTCGCATTTGCGGTATAGCTTACGCAGCCACGCTTCCACCAAAGGCTCTGCGAAAGACATGTTATAGTAGCGTAAATAGGTCTCGAAACGAGTATGAACCGAGCATAAAACCGGCAAAGTGCGCCGCCGTGCCCATTTGACCGCCTGCCGTGCGACGCGGTCGGGGCTCGAGATATGGACGACATTGGGACTAAAGGTATCCAGATCGCGTTTCACACGACCGGATAGGGAAAATGGAATGCGATATTCGGGCCGGTTTGGAATGGCGAACGAAGGGACGCTAACCAGATCGCCTGTCGGCGGAAAAGCGGGTTCATCCACGGTAGGCGAATACACCCTGACTGAAGCCCCTTGGCTCAGGAGATAGCCGACGAGACGGTTGAGCGCTTGATTGGCACCGTCGCGGACATAATTATAATTGCCGCTGAACAGGGCAATGCGAAGATCGCTGGTTTGCATTGGCCGCGCTTTTACGGGGTGGAGGTGCAAAAGCCAATGGGAATACCGTGCTTTGGTCGCTAAAGCGATGCCATGATAATTACCCAGATCGATACGTTGCTGATTGGTCGGCCAAAACCGTTCCGTGCCGATGGAACCACGAGCGCGATGGCGCGTGAGCCGGTCGATCGCCCGGTCGTGCTGCGAAAATTGGGGTTTGAAGGCGACCAGGTCGCTGACCCAACGGTTCACGGCGGGGTGGACAAGGCGGTGCATCTTTACCCGGCTGAACATTATCCTCGCTGGCAGGCATATTTTGCCGACAAGGGCTTGGTCCCGCACCCGTTGCTCGACGCGGCCGGGGCGTTTGGTGAGAATATCAGCGCATCGGGTTTGACCGAAGAAAAAGTCAAAATTGGCGACCGTTTTCGTGTGGGCAAAGCGTTGGTCGAAGTTGCGCAAGGGCGGCAACCGTGCTGGAAAATCGACCATCATTTCGGGATACGTGGACTAACGGCGGCGGTGATTACGACCGGGCGATGCGGGCTCTATTTTCGGGTTATCGAGGAGGGTGAGGTTCGGGTGATGGACCGGATCGAGCAGGTCGAGGCGGCGGACCATGAATGGACGGTGGAGCGGACCTTCAAACTGCTGATCGGCGGCGGGCATAAAGCGGAAGGCGCTGCGGCTGGATTGGCGGAGCTAGCGGCGATGGACACCCTGGCCGAAAGCTGGCGGGGCAGGGCGGCGAAACTGGCGGGGTAAGGGTGGATTGCCACCTGCCTCAAACCCGCAGGAAAGCGTCTAAGGTCACACTAAGGTTTCACCTAAAACGTGTTGGTGATTGCCTTGAGCACACCCTCTCTCCCCTCGCGGGAGAGAAAGACTTGGCTTGGCAATTCATTGCCTAGCAAGTCTTGTGAGGGGGCAGCGACGTTCGTTGCGAGGCGACGCCTCTCGTCATTATTCAGAATTTCAAAGAGCCGCGCCAGCCTTTGCGGACTGGTCGAACGACGATCTCAAACCAAATCCTACATTGCAAGGCCTGTCTTGAGCCTGTCGAAACAAGATTGAAGATTTTGTTCACACCCGTCGACTTTCTGTCATGCAGGTGATGAGGATCAACTCGCTTTGATCCGCTTATGATGGCGTCCGGACAGGCAGGTTTTGGGCCATTTCCTATTGATCCTGCCATTCATTCATCGTCGCATTGCTGCCATCGCTAGCCCAGCAGTCACGAGCACGCCGCCTCCAGCACGTTGTGACCAAATTTTCGCCCGATCGCTGCGAAGCATTTGTGCCGCGCGTGAAGCACTCAGGGCATAAAGGGTGTCAGTCACAGCAGCGATAAGGGTAAACGTCAGTACTAAAGCCATTGCTTGCGGAAGGTAGGGCAAATCCTGACGAATGAACTGGGCGGAAAAGGCGACAAAAAATAAAATGGTCTTTGGGTGCAGGGTTCCGACGACTACATTGGTCAAAAGCGCGGCCCGAGAAGATACTCCAGAGTTTGCCTTTGCCGCAGAATCTGGCTTTCCGCTCCTGACTATTGCGATTAAGCCGATGGTGATCAAGTAAGCGGCTCCAACCCACTTGAGAACAGTGAAAGCCAGCGCCGAAGTTGCCAGGATAGCGGCAGCACCTGCTAGCGATAGTGACACCGCAACCGCATTGCCAATTGCCATTCCAACGACTGATGCCAGCGCAACGCTGCGACCCGAGCTAATCGCAAAGCCGACAATGCTAACAACTCCGGGTCCAGGGATGACAGCGATGACGAGCGAGGCAACGGCAAAAGCGAGCCAGAGCTGAAAGTCCATTATCCCAAATCCCCCATTCGATGCGGCAGCTTATAACCGCTCACGGCCAAAGCGTAAATGTCCGCAATGTCGTCGGCTTCAGACATTACTGCTCATCTGCTTGAGCGGCAGCTTTCCCGATTGCTGCCTGTGAGCAAGCATCACCTCAAGCCACAGCCAACCCCGCGACCATCGGATAAAGCGACGCGACCAGCAACAATGCCGCGATGATATTGAACGCCCGCAACCGCACCGGATCGCTCAGGAACCGCCGCATCTTTGCGCCCATAACCGCCCATGCGCCGGTGCTTGGCAGGTTGATGATGCCGAATACTCCCG
>JANOHL010000092.1:0-1746 GCA_031406495.1 Sphingomonadales bacterium
GGCTCGCTCAACTTTGTTATCCTTCATTTGGGCTGACCTCCTGAGGTTGGTGACTTTCGTTTCGCAACAAAAGCCTACCATCTGAAGAAGTGTTCAGCCCACCTATTCTCCGGGCGTCAGGGGCTTAACCGAGTGCCATGAGTGTCTGACCCCATTTATTCGGACCCCATTTATTCTGACCCCATTTATTCTCGAACAATGAGCCGGTCGGTTTCAAGCGTTTCCACTTTGAGTGTCTCGCTATTGAGGTGATTTGGTCGGGTGCAGGCGGGTAATCAGCGGCCAAAGCGCCTCTATCAATTCGGCAGTTGAAGCGGCCTTGTCCGTCCCAGTCCAGGTCGCCTCGAACTCCGCCACTTCCAAACCGACGACTTCATTGTCTGCCAGTGTTTTGCACGCCATTTGCAAGTCGGCCAGCGAGAGCCCGCCCGCAACGCTGTACTCAGTCGGCACCAGTCCGGGCTCGAGCACGTCACAATCAATATGGACGTAAACCGCGCGCTTACCGACGGCTTCGGCGAGTCTCGCCGCAAGGTCCGCTCCAGGCGGCACAAGCCGCAGAGTGCTGGCATCGATCAGGGCCTGTTCAGCGGGATCAATGTCACGGGCACCGACGAGAACGATATTTGAAAGATTCAGGTCGCAACCAAGTCCCGACTCCCAAAGTCCGGCCGCGCCGGCCAGAACGAGCCCACCCAGGTAGCCCGACTTCGTCGATGCAGGTGTGTTCGAGTCGCCGTGCGCATCGAACCAGACGATGCATGCATCGGGACGGTGTCGCGCCACTGGCGGGAGCGTCGCTAGTGCAGATGCACACCGGCCCATGACCGTCAGCGGCGTGCATCCGGCCGCGAGCAATTGATCATAAGACTCAGCCAGCGCAAACAACGCCGGTCGCGCCGCCTGCAGCTCGCGTTCCCATCCAGCGCAGAGTGGCGCTTGCGGTTCACCAAGCCGTTTCGCCTGCACGCCCACGCGCGCCGCCAGTGCCGCGCCCAGCACTGCCGCACCCTCCATGCCGCGTGGGTTGCGGTCACCAACACGCGCCAGAAAAATCGTCATGACAAGTTTTGCCGACGTTGCTGTTGCAGTTGCTGTTGTCATAGCAATCGATTCAATCATGTAATCATTCATCCGAATAACGCTCGGCAACTCCAATTAGAAAGCGAGCCTGGCACCTTAATTCATTTTCTGCTTGCGCGCGCGTATGCGCATAGCAAACCGTGCCGGCCTCGCTGCCCTCCCCGGACAATCGCATGCCGCACTTCTCCATCACCCGCAACGACGCAACGAGATCGGGAAAAGTCTCCGCGACCACCGCACGCGCGCCATGGCGGTATGCCAACGCAATCAGACCCTGTGAAGCCTCGGTGGCATAGCCGCATAGACGATATGCGTCGAGCACGCCGTAGCCGATTTCGACGCGCCCATCCGCACTCGGTGGGCCCTTGAATCCGCAGATGCCTATCAGCACCGGAACGGGTTTGCTCAGCAATACAAAATAAGAACGCCAGACAGCATCGACCGCCAGCTCGTGTTCGGCCGCGAGCGACCATCGAATTGCATCATCGTCATAGAGTTCCGGTGGCCATTGGTCGGTGACAACGCCTCCCAGAAGCTGAGCCAACGCAACGCGGCCCTCAAGTGCCGCGCTCAGCAAAGCGCCATCTGCCGCTACCAATTGCAGGCGCGGAGTTTGAAACCGTATTTGTTTGATCATGATCTTCTCGTTTGAATTTAGAACAT